>DATMFF010000008.1:0-361356 GCA_035556735.1 Xanthobacteraceae bacterium
ACCGAAGCATCTGCACCGGTCTTGGCGCGGGCTTCGGAGACGCTGTCGAACACCGGCAGGCCGAGATGGGTCTGGCCGCCTTTGCCCGGCGAGGTACCGCCGACCATCTTGGTGCCGTAAGCGATCGCCGCTTCGGAGTGGAAGGTGCCGTTCTTGCCGGTGAAGCCCTGGCAAATGACCTTCGTGTTCTTGTCGATCATGACTGACATAGGCTTACTTTCCCTTCACAGCTTTGACGATCTTCTGCGCGGCGTCGTCCAGATCGTCGGCTGGCAGAACGTTGAGGCCGCTTTCACGGATGATCTTCTTGCCTTCCTCGACGTTGGTGCCTTCGAGGCGAACCACCAGAGGCACCTTGAGGCCGACGGCCTTCACCGCGGCAACAACGCCGGCAGCGATCACGTCGCACTTCATGATGCCGCCGAAGATGTTGACGAGGATGCCCTTCACGTTCGGATCGGACGTGATGATCTTGAACGCGGCAGCGACCTTGTCCTTGGTCGCGCTGCCCCCGACATCGAGGAAGTTCGCGGGCGCCTCACCGTAGAGCTTGATGATGTCCATCGTCGCCATGGCGAGGCCGGCGCCGTTGACCATGCAGCCGATGGTGCCGTCGAGCGCAACATAGTTGAGGTCGAACTTCGAGGCCTCGATCTCCTTCTCGTCCTCCTCGGTGACGTCGCGCAGCGCGACGATGTCCGGATGGCGATAGAGCGCGTTGTCGTCGAAGCCGATCTTGGCATCAAGGCACAGCAGCTTGCCATTCTTGGTGACGATCAGGGGATTGATCTCGAGGAGGCTCATGTCCTTGTCGACAAAAGCCCGATAGAGGTTCGTGAGCAGGCCACTCATCTGCTTCTGCTGATCGGCATCGAGGCCGAGGGACTGCGACAGCCGGCGCACGTGATGCGGCCAAACGCCGGTCGCCGGGTCGATTGCAATCGTCACAATCTTGTCAGGCGTGTCGTGCGCCACCTGCTCGATGTCCATGCCGCCCTCGGTGGAGGCGACGATCGCGATGCGCGACTTGGCGCGGTCAACCAGCATGGAGAGGTAGAGCTCGCGTGCGATGGCCGAGCCCTCCTCGATGTAGAGTCGGTTAACCTGCTTGCCCTTAGGACCCGTCTGATGCGTGACCAGCGTTGCGCCGAGCAAACGTGTCGATTCGGCCTTCACGTCGTCGACGGATTTGACCACTTTGACGCCACCGGCCTTGCCGCGACCACCAGCGTGAATCTGCGCCTTCACCACCCAGACCGGGCCGCCCAGCTGGCGTGCGCCGTTCAGGGCCTCATCGACGGTAAACGCCGGGAAGCCGCGCGGCACCGGCACGCCGAATTCCTTCAGCACCAACTTGGCTTGGTATTCGTGGATGTTCACGATGGTCCCCCGATCGCCTGTCCGGGGAGGATCCTAAACGAAGGGATCGGAGCCCCTGGTTAGATCATCGCTGGTATACCAGAACGCCCTTCTGGCATACCAGCGGCTAATCGTGCGGCGCAGCAATGTGCGTGCGCGGCACCCTATTTGGCAAGCGCCGGCGCGATCTTCTTGCAGGCATCCACCAAGCTCTCGACCGCGCCGGCAGACTTCTCGAAGGCCGTCCGCTCCGACGAGTTCAACTCGATCTCGACGATGCGCTCGACGCCACGCGCGCCGATTACGACCGGCACTCCGACATAGAGATCCTTCACGCCGTACTCGCCGTTGAGCCAGGCCGCGCAGGGCAAGACGCGCTTCTTGTCGTGCAGGTAGCTTTCGGCCATGGCGATCGCCGATGCGGCGGGCGCATAGAAGGCCGATCCGGTCTTGAGCAGGTTGACGATCTCGCCACCGCCGTTGCGCGTGCGATCGATGATCTCGTCGAGCCGCGCCTGGGTGGTCCAGCCCATCTTCACGAGATCTGGCAACGGAATGCCTGCGACGGTCGAATAGCGTGCGAGCGGCACCATGGTGTCGCCGTGGCCGCCCAGCACGAAGGCGGTGACGTCCTCTACCGAGACGTTGAATTCGTCGGCCAGGAAGTAGCGGAAGCGCGCCGAGTCGAGCACGCCGGCCATGCCGACCACCATCTGGCGCGGCAAGCCACAATGCTTCTGCAGCGCCCAAACCATGGCGTCGAGCGGGTTGGTGATGCAGATGACGAAGGCGTTGGGCGCGTATTTGGCGATGCCAGAGCCGACCTGCTCCATGACCTTGAGGTTGATGCTCAGGAGGTCGTCCCGGCTCATGCCGGGCTTGCGCGGCACGCCAGCCGTGACGATGCACACGTCGGCACCTTCGATTGCCTCGTACGAGTTAGCGCCGGTGTACTTCGCATCGAAGCCGTCGACGGGTGACGACTGCGCGATGTCGAGCGACTTGCCCTGCGGTATGCCTTCGGCGACGTCGAACATCACCACATCGCCCAGCTCTTTCAGGCCGATCAGGTGAGCGAGCGTGCCGCCGATCTGACCGGAGCCGATCAGGGCTATCTTGTTGCGCGCCATGTGCAGAATATCCTTTGTGAGGGAAGCGGTGGAATGCCGGTCCTGTGCGGCCCAGCGCAAGCCACGGCGACGGAATCCGGCTCGCCGCGCTTCATGCCGGATGGTTGGCTGCGCGCAGCTCGATCGACAAAACCGGCCAGCCGCTCCTGCCGATTGCGCGCTGGCCGGGTGTTAGCGGTTTCAGGGAACCCGTTCAAGCCGACCTTGGTTGTGGCTGCCGTGCGGGTCGAAATGCTCGAACGCCCGCTCGCGGGACCGGGGCTATGTCTCCACAATGCCTTCGCTGGAGCCGCCCGCCCGTGCGTCCCGGCCATGCGGGAGGGCGAGGTAGGCCTCCGAACCCATTTCGATGAGCCGCGACACGGTGCGCTTGAACTCCAGCGCCTCATAACCTTCGTCGCCTGTATAGAGGGCGGCGGGTTCGGCCGCAGCTGAGGCGACCAGCTTCACGGCATTGTCGTAGAGCGTATCGATCAGCGTAATGAACCGCTTGGCTTCGTTGCGCCGCTCGGGGTCCATAATCGGGATATGATCAATGATCAGGGTGTGGAACTCGCGGGCCAGTCTCAGATAGTCGCTGGCGCCCAGCGGAATCTCGCACAATTCCGCAAAGGGAAACCGCGCAGCGCCGTTGGCGGCTTCAGGAACATGGATCTCGCGGCCCTTGACTTGAATGCGCACCGGCTCGCCCTCGAGCGTGCCGGTGAGTCGCTGCCAGGTAAGATCGAGCGCAACGTCGGCCTCCTCGTCGATCGGGGTGTACCAGATCGGCATCCCGGACAGCTTTTCCAGCCGGAAGTCCGTCCGGGCGTCGAGCCGCATCACATCCATGCGGTCCTGCAGCAATCGGATAAACGGAACGAATAGCGCCCGATTCAATCCGTCCTTGTAAAGATCCTCGGGCGCAACGTTGGAGGTAGCTACGACCACGACGCCGAGATCGAACAGGCGGGCGAACAGCCGGCCCAGGATCATCGCGTCTGCGATGTCGGTGACGTGGAACTCGTCGAAACACAGCACCCAGGCATCGCGTGCGATGTCGGCCGCCACCAGTGGAATCGGATCGGCATCGACCGCTTGTCCCATCTTGATCTTCTGGCGGTACGCGTGGATGCGCTCGTGCACGTCCGCCATGAACTCATGGAAGTGGGCCCGCCGTTTGCGGGTCGGGGGGCTCGTCGCGAAGAACATATCCATCAGCATGGTCTTGCCGCGCCCGACCTCGCCGTGGATGTAAAGGCCCTTGACGGGAACCTCGCTGCGCTCCCGATTGCCAAACAGCCAGCCCAGCGAGGATGACTTGCGGGCCAACCGGTGGCTCGCCAGCCGGGCATTGAGCGCGTCGAGCCTCGCGACAACGATCTGCTGCGCCCGGTCGCGCTCGATGGCGCCCGTGCCGACATGGGTCGCATACAACTCACGGACGGTGGACATGATGGAATGGGTCAGGGGCTGGCTGCGATCAGTGGCATAGCGGCCGGATGTCGCCGCGCACAAGGGCTGTGGGTGGCACGCAGCAAATCGGCTTTACGTTTCGAAATCCATGCAATTTCGGGAGGGGGCCATGCGCACAAGGGCACAATCTATTTGCTGCGCAAAAAGATCGACGCATCAAACGGTTACTACCCGGCTGCACGCGCTTCGCAGGACGGTGGGAAGCGCTCTGATTTGCTCTGGTGTCATGGTTTTGCTGCACTGCAGCATTTAAATATTGGTGCGAATCCGCGGAGGGCGGCGCGAACGGTAAAGGAGATAAACTGGATGCCCAGATTCCTGGTCGATGGCGGTGCGATCCGCAAGCTGTGGGTCGGTGAGACCGCCAAATATCGGGAGCACCTGCTTCGACTCGACACGGAAAGCCGCCGCAACCGCTTCGGCGGCGCAGTATCGGACGAGTTCATCGCCAATTTCGTGAAGATGACATTCAGTCTTGATGCGGTCGTCCACGGCTTCTTCGTTGACGGCGTGCTCCACGGCGTGGGCGAGTTGCGCACGCTGAGCTCCGTCGATGAGGCGGAAGCCGCTTTCTCGATCGAGCGGGACTGGCAGAGCCACGGCGTCGGCTCGGCCCTGCTCGAGCGGACCCTCCTCGCCGCGCGCAACCGCGGCATCAAGCTCCTGCACATGAGCTGTCTCGCGCAAAACCAGCGCATGCAACAGCTCGCTCGCAAGTTCGATGCCGAACTGAGCTTCGATTTTGGTAGCGTTGTGGGCGAGGTCGAAACGCCTTATCCCACACCGATGTCCCTGTTGCGCGAAGCGATGGCCGACAGCCACGGCTTTGCCACGGCCGTGCTCGACGCGCAGACCCGCCTGCTGCGGCGCGCCTGACAGGCTCACGCGAGCGGATACTCCGCCTCCACGACATAAGGGCCGCCGCCGACGGAGGCGCGCGAGGAGTAGAGCACGAAGCGCGTGGCGCGGAACGACGCCGATCGATAGGGATGCGCGGCGAGATAGTCGGCGACCTCACGGCTGGAGGTATCGCGCAGGCGCGCCAGCGTGACGTGGGGCAAGAATTTTCTGCCTTCGGGCTCAAAACCGATGCGCTGCATCAGCCGCTCGAGTTCCCCGTGTAGTTCGTTGAGCGGGCGGGACGGCGCCGCCGCCGCCACGATGGCGCGGGGCTTGCGGCCACCGAACGAGGACAGTCCTTCGAACCGGATGTCGAACGCGCGACGCGCCACGCTTTCCAGGACCGCCGCTGCCTCGGTTGCCAGCCGGTCATCGATATCGCCCAAGAAGCGCAGCGTCAGATGGTAGTTCTCGGGATCGATCCACCGCGCGCCCGGCAGTCCCCCGCGCAGCATGGCCAGCGATTGGGCGATATCTGGGGGTATCTCAAGAGCCGTGAACAGGCGGGGCATGGCACTGACAACTTCGTGTTCGCAGTCGCGCATCATCAGGCGAACTGAGGATCGACCGCCGTAACATCATGCGCTCGATCAATAGTCGAGCGTGCGCTCGGACGCAAAACCGGCAAACACTTTTGCTGATCGCTAGCTGATAGACGCTCGGCCGCGCGCGTCGGTTACGATTTCGACCCAGATCTGACGCGGGCGACCAATTGCTCCACGGTTGGCAGAATGTTGCTCACGATCACGTCGACGCCGGCGGCGGTTGGATGCAGTCCATCGCGCTGGTTGAGATTGGCCTGGGTCGCCACCCCATCGAGAAAGAACGGGTAATAAAGCGCCCCGTGCGTCTGCGCAACCTCGCGATAAATCCGGTTGAATGCGTCGGCATAGTCCTGCCCGAGGTTCGGCGTGGCGACCATGCCGCACACCAGCACAGCGATCCGCCGCTCGCGCAGCTTGCGCACGATCGTGTCGATTGCGGCGCGCGTCACCTTCGGATCGACGCCGCGCAGCATGTCGTTGGCGCCGAGCTCGACAATGACTGCGTCCGTGTCGGGCGGCACAGCCCAGTCGAGCCGTTCAAGGCCACCAGTGGCCGTATCGCCCGAAACGCCTGCGTTCACGATCTCGACATGGCTGCCCTTGGCGTTGAGGGCACGCTGCAACTTGCTGGGAAATGCCTCGGTCGCGGGCAGCCCGTAACCAGCTGTCAGCGAATCGCCGAGCGCGACGATCTTGAGCGGCCGGGACTTGATCGCATCTTGTGCATGGACCAAGGCCGGCAAGACCGTTGCAAGCAGCGCCGCGGCGAGCAGCCGCGTCATCCGCACGTAAACCGACTGGACCTGTGCGAACCAATTCCCATATGACCAGGGGTCGGCGACACGCTGCGGAGCAAAGCACGGCATGAACGATTCCTCGGCGGCCGAGCACGCAAGCGCGCCGGCGATTGCGCTGTCCGGTGTCAGCTTGGCGCTCGGACGCGGTGCAGCCCGGGTTCAGATCCTCAAGGATATAAGTCTAAATATCGGCCACGGCGAGGCCGTCGGACTCATCGGACCTTCGGGTTCCGGCAAGTCTACGTTGCTCATGGTGATGGCAGGGCTAGAGCAGGCCGACGCGGGCTCTGTGCTGGTGGCCGGCGCCGATGTCCGCAAACTCAACGAGGATGCGCTGGCGCGCTTTCGCGGCCGCAACATCGGCATCGTGTTCCAGTCGTTTCACCTCATTCCCACGATGACCGCGCTCGAGAACGTCGCCGTTCCGCTCGAGCTTGCCGGCGTCAAGGACGCCTTCGCCCGCGCCGAACAGGAACTCGCCGCCGTCTCGCTCGGCGATCGCCTCGCGCATTACCCGGCCGAGCTGTCGGGGGGCGAGCAGCAACGCGTCGCACTGGCCCGTGCGCTCGCGCCGCATCCCTCGATTCTGGTGGCCGACGAGCCCACCGGCAATCTGGACGAGGCAACCGGCCGGCAGATCGTCGAGCTGTTGTTCGCCGGGCATCGCGAGCGCGGCACGACCCTTGTGCTTGTCACGCATGACGCTTCACTGGCGGCGCGCTGCGATCGTGTGGTGCGGCTGCGTTCGGGACGAGTCGAATTGCCCGCCGAGCACGTGATCGCATGACAGCCCTCGCAGCGCCGGCGCAAGCCACACCTTCGCCGCAGCGACGCGCATTCGCCGCATCCCGCCTGGCACTGCGGCTGGCCATGCGCGAGCTGCGCGGCGGACTGCGCGGTTTTTACGTCTTCGTCGCCTGCATCGCGCTTGGGGTGATGGCGATCGCCAGCGTCGGGTCATTCTCGCGGGGACTTGCCGAAGGTCTGGCGAGGCAAGGACGCGTCATCCTCGGCGGCGATCTCTCCTTCGTGCTCATCCAGCGTGAGGCCACAGCCGACGAGCAGGTGTTCATCCGCAGCCTTGGCGCCTCCAGCACCGTCGCCACCCTGCGCACGATGGCGCGCGCCAACGGCAATGCGGCGCTCGTGGAGGTCAAAGCCGTGGACGGCGCATATCCGCTGTACGGAACGGTCGAGACCGATCCGATGCGCGATCTCGCCGGTCTGCTCGCACCGCGCGGCGGTGTCTTCGGCGCGGTCGCCGACCCCGTGCTGCTGGCGCGGCTCGACCTCGAACGGGGCGCGCGGTTGACGATCGGCGATGCGACGTTCGAGATCCGCGCGGCACTCAAGACCGAGCCCGACAAACTCGCCGCCGGACTGGCCTTTGGACCCCGCCTGATGATGAGCCAGGAGGCGCTGCGCGCAACCAATCTCATACAACCGGGAAGCCTCGTACGCTGGCTCTACCGCGTGCACCTCGGCGAGAGCACGAACGCCGCCTCCGCCGTAACGGCCGCGACAGCGGCGGCACGCGAACGTTTTCCCAACGCCGGATGGGAAATACGCAGCCGCTTCAACGTCTCACCGCAACTCGAGCGCAACATCGAGCGCTTCTCACAGTATCTCACCCTGGTCGGGCTCGCCGCGCTCCTGGTTGGCGGGATCGGCATTGCCAATTCCACGAAATATTTCCTCGACCGCAAACGCGACGTGATCGCCACCATGAAATCGTTGGGCGCGAGCGGGACGACGGTGTTCGCGATTTATCTGGCGCAAGTGCTGCTGCTGGCGCTCATTGGGGTGGCACTGGGTCTCACAGCCGGCGCGGCGCTGCCGTTCGGGGTGCAAGCGGCGTTTGCGAATCTCATCCCGTTGCCCTTCGTCGCGGAGCTGCATCCACGCCAACTGGCGCTGGCTCTCGCGTACGGCGTGCTGGTCGCTGCCGCCTTCGCCTTGTGGCCCCTCGGCCGTGCGCACGACGTCCGCGCGTCCGTGCTGTTCCGCGGCGAGGTCGCGCCGGAGCGAAAGCTGCCGCGTCTTCGCTACATTGTCGCAACATTCGCGGCAGTGGCCGTGCTTGCTGCCGTCGCCGTGACGGCGTCGTACGACCGGCGTGTTGCGCTGATCTTCATCGCAGCCGCCGCTGTCGTGTTCATGCTTCTGCAGCTGATAGCCAACCTCCTAATGCTTGGCGCCCGGCGCTGGCCGCCGGTGCGCTCGACGACCATCCGGCTCGCGATCGCCAACATTCATCGCCCGGGCGCGCTGACGCCGACGGTCGTACTCTCCTTGGGGATCGGGATCTCATTGCTCGTCACGGTGCTACAGATCGACGGCAACCTGCGCCGGCAGTTCACTGCCGAACTGCCGGCGCAGGCGCCGTCGTTCTACTTTGTCGATATTCCAGCGAGCGACGCGCGGCGCTTTGATGACTTCGTGCACGCTCAAGCACCGAAAGCAGACCTCGAGCGCGTGCCGATGCTGCGCGGCCGCATCGTCGCGGCGCGCGGACTGCCTGCAGAAGAGCTTCGTCCCAACCCCGATGCCGCCTGGGTTCTGCAAAGCGACCGAGGCATCACCTATACGAACACAGTGCCGCTCGGGTCACGCGTCGTCGCCGGCAACTGGTGGCCCGCGGATTACGACGGTCCGCCGCTGGTCTCGTTTGAGAAGAAGATCGCTGACGGTCTCGGCCTCAAGGTCGGCGACGAGGTCACCGTGAACGTGCTCGGCCGCAACGTCACTGCCAAGATCGCGAACCTGCGTACGCTCGACTGGCAGTCGATGGGTATCAATTTCGTGTTGGTCTATTCGCCAAATGCGTTCCGCGGCGCGCCGGTCATGCACCTCGCGACCTTGACCTATCCGGGCGGCGGAACGCTGGCGCAGGAGACGGGCATGATGAAGGGCATCGCTGCGGCCTTTCCATCGGTCACGATCGTGCGCGTCAAGGAGGCCCTCGATGCGGTCGGCGCTCTGGTCGCCAACCTGGCCTTGGCGGTGCGCGGAGCGAGCGCACTCACCCTCGTGGCGGCGGCCCTGGTGCTCGGCGGCGCGCTGGCGGCCGGCCACCGCCATCGTGTCTACGATTCCGTCATCCTCAAAACGTTGGGAGCGACGCGCCGCCAACTGATCAGCGCCTACGCCCTCGAATATCTCCTGCTGGGTGCCGCGACTGCGGTCGTCGGGGTGATCATCGGGTCGCTGGCCGCCTGGCGAGTGGTCGTGGATGTCATGAACCTCGGCTACGTGTGGCTGCCCGGCAGCGCGGCCGCTGCGGCATTTAGCGCAGTGGTCGTGACGGTCGGATTCGGCCTGCTCGGCACGTTCACCGCCCTTGGGCGTAAGCCCGCGCCCGTGCTGCGGAATTTGTAAAAAACCCGGGCGATCCGTCGCCATCGACGTGATTAACGGACAATTTGTGCACACGTTCAGACATTTGGCCGCATCTTCCGTTTGCCAAAGTGGCGTATTAGATTCTCGTCACTGGCGGGCGCGGCGCCACCGCGACGCCGTTGGCCGGTAAACATCCCGGCGCAGAGAGGTAATCGATGTCGGATTTCAATCGGAATCCTGCGGTTCGTGGCTATGGGGCCGACCGCGCGGTCGCGATCGATGCAGGCCTGCGCGCCTACATGATCCGCGTGTATAACTACATGGCCGGCGGCGTCGCCCTGACGGGCGTGTTCGCATGGCTGACATTCAACATGGCCGTGGTGCAGAATGCCAGCGGCCAAATCACCGGCCTGACCTCGCTCGGCCAGACGCTGTTCGGCAGCCCCCTGATGTGGGTGGTCATGCTTGCCCCGCTGGCGATGGTGTTCTTTCTGAGCTTCCGGATCGGACACATCCAGGCCAGCACCGCGCGTACGCTATTTTTCGTTTACGCAGCCATGGTGGGCGTATCGCTGGCGACCATCTTCATGGTCTACACCGCGACGTCGGTCACGCGCGTGTTCTTCATCTCGGCCGCCGCGTTCGGCGCGCTCAGCCTCTACGGCTACACCACGCAACGCGACCTGTCGCCAATAGGTTCGTTCCTGATCATGGGCCTGTTCGGTCTTCTGATCGCGATGGTCGTCAACATCTTCCTGAAGAGCAGCGGGCTTGATTTCGTGATCTCCGCGGTGGGTGTGCTCGTGTTTGCAGGCCTTACCGCCTACGACACGCAGAACATCAAGGAAATGTATGATCCGATGGACGACGGCACCGTCGGCGGCCGCAAGGCTGTCATGGGCGCTCTCAAGCTCTATCTGGACTTCATCAACCTGTTCCTGATGCTGCTGCGGCTCCTCGGCGATCGCCGCTAACCGACGGCTTGGGACGAACGAACGTTCAGGCGCCCCGGGTCACTCCGGGGCGTTTTTTATTTTGCAGCAGCGGTTGTTGTTTTGCCCGGCCCGGTTGCGGCAAATTGCAGCCATGAATGCAACGATCCGTCCAGCCACGCCGGCCGACGTTCCGGCCATCACCCGCATCTACGATCACGCCGTGCAGCACGGTACGGCGTCCTTCGAGCTTGATCCACCCGGCGAAGCCGAGATGGCACACCGCATGGCCGGGCTCCGCGAGGTTGGTTTTCCTTTTCTCGTTGCCGACGGCGACGGTCGTGTCCTCGGCTATGCCTACGCCGGTCCGTACCGTCTTAGGCCCGCCTATCGCTTCACGGTGGAAGATTCCATTTATCTCGCGCCGGAGGTGCAGCGACGCGGTCTGGGCCGGCGACTGCTCGAGGAGTTGCTCGCGTTGTCGGAGCAGCGCGGCTTTCGCCAGATGATCGCAGTGATCGGTGACTCGGCCAACGCCGGCTCGATCCGGCTGCACCGCGCCGTTGGATTCTATCCGGTGGGAACGTTCGAGAACGTCGGCTTCAAGTTCGGGCGCTGGCTGGATAGCGTGCTGATGCAGCGGGCGCTCGGACCGGGTTCCGGCACCCTGCCGTGATCCCGGCGAGGTGGTTTAGTTCACGACCAGCTTGAGCGACTTGTCGAGCACGCGCAGCACCCGGTCGAGTTCGTGTCCGCGGCGCAGGATCAGACCGGTGGCGGTGATGACGCTGTAGGCGCCCTGGCGGCGGGCCAGCCGCGGATTCTTTTCGATCCGGTAGATCGGGACTTCCGAGGCCCGACGGAATATCGAGAACACTGCACGATCTTTCAGAAAATCGATGGCGTAGTCTCGCCACTCACCGGCCGCCACCATCCGACCATAGAGGCCCAGGATGCGATCAAGCTCACGCCGATCGAATGTGACGCGGCCCGCGGGACCTGACGTGCGGCCCGCCGGGCCGTTCAACTCGCTGGGTTCGGGTTCGCCGGGGATCATGCGGCGGCGCCTCCTGTTGCAATCCTGTCATATGATCGCGCCGATGCCCTTGCGCAGCAAGGGGCGCGGGGCGACCGTCCGCCATGGCTGTGCGCGCAACGCCGAGTGACACTGCTGCGGCGGCCGCTCACGCACACGTTAATCAATTCATAATACCGCCCCAATTCGGCCCAGCGTTGGTCTATCCGCGTTGCGATGTATTCGACGTTGCCTCAGGGTCCGGTCCGCTTCGCAGGCTCGGATCCTCAGCCCCCCAGCCCCCCGGGCTTGTGGGACCGGACCACTGAGGTGCGTACGGTTCAAATCCCCCAACGACTAAAAAGGCCGGCAACACGCCGGCCTTTTTTTCTGGATCGAAGGATTTATTGGACGTGACCTATTGCGCCGGCAGTGTCGCCATCGCCGCGCCCAGCACCGCTCCCGGCGCTGACGCCATGCCCGATTGCATCACAACTGCCACGCGGTCCACGCCGCCGCCCTTCACAGTCTGCAGCGGCATGCTCCAGCTCGCAGCAGCGCCCTGCCAATCGCCAAGCTTGATCCACTGCCTCACCACGTTGTGGTACGTGATCCTGCGGCCCTTGTTCTCGCCACGACCGATCTCGACGGGAACGGCGCCGCGGATCGGACAGACCCAAACCTCCGCCCGCCCGCCCGCGATCTTGCCGGCACCGGCGCTCACATTGACCTTGTTGTCGGCGAACGACAGCGCCATCGGTACCGACAATACTGATGCATTCTCGCGGCTTTGAACGATCGCGCGATCGATCGCCCCCTTGTCGCTGCCGAGCACTTGCAGCGTCCCATTGACGACCATTTGCGGTGTGAAGACGTCGCGGTCACCGCGCGCGCGCGAATACGCGCGCTGGCGATTGCCGTGACCAGGCAGCGCCAGCGTGTCCTTCCAGCCGAGATAATCCCAATAATCGATCGCGAGCGTGAGCGCGATAACACCGGGGTCCTTGCTGAACTCGCCAACGAGATTGTCAGCAGGGGGACACGAGCTGCAGCCCTGGCTGGTGAAAAGCTCGAGGACCGCGCGTGGCTCTCCGGCGTCGGCGGCGCGCAGCGTCGTCAGCAGACACGCGACGACTCCAAGCAACACGATGGGGCGCCCCGGCAAACGGCCACTCACCATATCTTCTCCACGGGCCAGTTGCGGCTCGTCAGGCATAGAGAGGATGTTGATCACCCACCACTCAATTCGCGGTGAATGTGCGGAAAGTTACACCTGTCACCCTGACGTGGGACAGAAGGGCCGCGGCGACAAGGCGCGAGCCGCCAAGCGGCTCGTACCTCGTCACGCCGCGAGATGGCGCAGCACGTACGGCAGAATGCCACCGTTCTTGAAGTAGTCGACCTCATCGAGCGTATCGATGCGGCAGATCAGCGGCACGCGCTTGAGCGTGCCGTCCGCCATCACGATCTCCGCGATCATGCGCTGTCTTGGCTTGATCTCGCCGTGCAGCCCGCGGATCGTGACCTGCTCGCTGCCCTTGAGTCCGAGCGTCTGCCAGTTCGTGCCCTCTTCGAATACCAAAGGCAGCACGCCCATCCCGATGAGGTTGGAGCGATGGATACGCTCGAAGGACTGCGCCACGACCGCGCGGACGCCGAGCAGATTGGTGCCTTTTGCCGCCCAGTCGCGCGAGGAGCCGGTGCCGTATTCCTTGCCCGCAAAGACCACGAGCGGAACGCCCGCCGCCTTGTAGCGCATGGCAGCTTCGTAGATCGGCATCTGCTCGCCCGACGGATAGTGGATCGTCACGCCGCCTTCGACGCCCGGAACCATCTGGTTCTTGATGCGGATGTTGGCGAAGGTGCCACGCATCATCACCTCATGGTTGCCGCGGCGCGTGCCATACTGGTTGAAGTCGGCCGGCTTGACCTTGTGGTCGACGAGGTATTGACCGGCCGGAGAGTTCAGCTTGATCGAGCCTGCGGGCGAGATGTGGTCGGTGGTGATCGAGTCGAGAAACAGGCCAAGCACGCGCGCATCGATGATGTCTTCGATCGCGGCGGCCGACCGCTTCATCTGCGTGAAGTACGGAGGATTCTGCACGTAAGTCGAGCGCGAGTCCCACGCGTAGGTCATGCCGCCCTTGACCGCGATCTTGCGCCAGTTCGCATCGCCCTTGAACACATTGGAATACTTCCTGGCGAAGATCTGCTTGGTGATGCTCTTGCGGATCACGGCCTGGATTTCGCGATTGGTCGGCCAGATGTCCTTGAGAAAGACCTTCTTGCCCTTCTTGTCGACGCCGAGCGGTTGCTTGTTGAGATCGAGCTGCATTGATCCCGCGATCGCATAGGCAACGACGAGCGGAGGCGATGCGAGATAGTTCGCGCGCACGTCGGGGTTCACGCGGCCTTCGAAATTCCGATTGCCCGAAAGCACGGCCGCGGCGACGAGATCATGGTCATTGATCGTCTTGGAAATTTCAGCCGGGAGCGGACCCGAGTTGCCGATGCAGGTGGTACATCCGAAACCCACAAGGTTGAATCCGAGCGCATCGAGATCCTTCTGCAGTCCGGCCTTCTCGAAGTATTCCGCGACCACCTGGGAGCCGGGCGCGAGGGAGGTCTTCACCCACGGCTTCACTTTGAGCCCCTTTTGCACGGCCTTGCGCGCGAGCAGCCCGGCACCGATCATCACGCTCGGGTTGGACGTGTTGGTGCAGGACGTGATCGCGGCGATCACAACGTCCCCGTGACCGAGATCATGGTCGCGTCCCTCCACGGGAACGCGCCTGCTCTGCTCGCTGCCCTTGCCGAACTCCTTGTCGAGCGAGTTGGCGAAGCCAGACTTCACGTCCTTGAGCGGCACGCGGTCCTGCGGCCGCTTGGGTCCGGCCAACGACGGCTCGATGCTTGCGAGATCAAGCTTGAGCACTTCCGTGAACACGGGATCGGGCGTGTTCTTGGTGCGGTACATGCCTTGCGCCTTCGCGTAGGCCTCGACCAGCGCGACCTGCGCTTCGGGGCGCGCCGTCTCGCGCAGATAGCGGATCGTGTCCTCATCGATCGGGAAGAACCCGCAGGTCGCACCGTACTCCGGCGCCATGTTGCCGATCGTGGCGCGGTCCGCGAGCGACAGTCCAGCGAGGCCCGGCCCGAAGAACTCGACGAATTTGCCGACGACACCGCGCTTGCGCAGCATCTGCGTCACGGTCAGCACGAGGTCGGTGGCGGTGACGCCTTCCTTGAGCTTGCCGGTCAACTTCACGCCGATGACTTCCGGCAGCAGCATTGAATAAGGCTGGCCCAGCATCGCAGCTTCGGCCTCGATGCCGCCGACGCCCCAGCCAAGCACGGACAGCCCGTTCACCATCGTCGTGTGCGAGTCGGTGCCGACCAGCGTGTCGGGATAGGCGATCTCCGCCGTTTGCTCCTTTCCATCGAGCTTGATGGTGCCTTTCGACGACCACACCGTGCGCGATAGGTATTCGAGGTTGACCTGGTGGCAGATGCCGGTGCCAGGCGGAACGACACGGAAATTCTCGAACGAACCCTGGGCCCATTTCAGGAAGCGGTAGCGCTCCTGGTTCTGCTTGTATTCTTCATCGACGTTCTTCTTGAACGCGCTGTTGGTGCCAAAGAAGTTGATGATGACCGAATGATCGATAACGAGGTCGACCGGCACCAGCGGGTTGATCTTCTTCGGGTCGCCGCCGAGGTTCTTCATGGCATCCCGCATGGCGGCGAGGTCGACCACCGCCGGAACACCGGTGAAGTCTTGCATCAGCACGCGCGCAGGGCGGAAAGCGATATCGCGATCAGAGGTCTTGGTCTTGAGCCACTGCGCGACAGCCTGGATGTCCTGCTTGGTGATCGTGCGGCCATCCTCGTGGCGCAGCAGATTTTCGAGCAGCACCTTCATCGAGAAGGGCAGGCGCGAGATTCCTTTCAAACCGGCTTTTTCCGCCGCGGGAAGACTGTAATACGCATAGGTCTTCTTCCCGACCTTGAGCGTTTTGGCGCTTTTGAAACTGTCGAGTGAGGTCATGACGGTCCTATCCCGGGTGACGAACAGCCGCGGCGAGTCGTGGCAATATGATACCAGATTGCAAGTGCATTGCCCCGCGCGGGGGTCGCACCGGCACGGCCGCGATTCCCCTGCAACGCGCGGCGTTATAGGAGCTTTTCTTGTGGCCTGCCACACGCACAATCGTCGTATACAGCACCCGAGAGGTCGGTTTGGTTGATAATTCCGCAACATCGGGCTGCGGTCCTGACAGGCGGCCTGCGTGACGGCGCGCGCGGGATCCTTGCGCCTGCGCGGCACTGGCCTCGCTTGCGTCCGGGGCGGGCGCCGGGTGTTTGCCGGCCTCGATTTCGCCTTGACGTCGGGGGAGGCACTCGTGCTGACCGGCCCCAACGGGGCCGGCAAGACGACCCTCCTGCGGGCCATTGCCGGGCTGTTGCGCTTTGAAGCCGGTAATTTGGACTGGCAAGGCGGCGACGAGGATCTGCTCCTCGCTGAACAGGTTCACTATCTTGGCCATCAGGATGCCCTGAAGCCATCACTGACCGTCGCCGAAAATCTGGCGTTTTGGGCAGCCTACCTCAACTCTGGACAGTCGAGCGCAGCTGCGGCGAACACCGCGAGTGCGTTGGCGGCGGTGGAGCTCGCAGACATTGCCGACTTGCCTGCGGCCTATCTCTCGGCTGGGCAGCGGCGGCGCCTGTCGCTGGCCCGGCTCCTCGCCGTGTCCCGGCCGGTCTGGCTCCTGGACGAGCCGACAACGGCCCTCGATGCGCGCGCACAGCAGATGCTGGCCAACGTGCTGCAGGGCCATCTGGCCGGGGGTGGCCTGATCGTGGCCGCCACCCACGCAACGCTGCCGCTCCGGCACGTGGCGGAGCTTCGGCTAGGGCAGGCAGCATGAGCGCGCTGGCCGCCGTGCTCAAACGGGACGTGCGGATCGCCTGGCGCATTGGCGGGGGCGCGCTCACCGGCGCCCTGTTCTTCCTGGCGGTGGTCGCGCTGATCCCATTTGCGCTCGGCCCTGACCTCGCCCTGCTGCAGCGAATCGGGCCCGCCATCCTGTGGCTCGGTGCGCTGCTGGCCGCGCTGCTTGGCCTCGACCGGCTTTTCGCCGACGACCAGGCCGATGGTTCCCTCGACCTGCTGCTTACCGGACCCGCCCTGCTGGAGTTGGTCGTCGCCACGAAGGCGCTGGCGCACTGGATCACAACCGGCCTGCCGCTGGTGATCGCGGCACCGGTCCTGGGCCTGATGCTCAACCTCGAACCGCGCGGCATGGCCGTGGTGACGCTGACCCTGCTCGTCGGAACCCCGGCACTCACCTTCATCGGCATGATCGGCGCCGCGCTCGCGGTAGCATTGCGGCGCGGGGGCCTGCTCCTGCCGGTCCTGGTGCTGCCGATGGCGATCCCCGTGCTGATCTTCGGCGTGTCGTCGGCAAACGCGGCACTCGTTGGCCCAATGTCGTTTATGACCCCGTTCTTCATCCTTTGCGCGCTCACGCTGTTCAGCATCGTGATCGGCACGTTCGCCGCGGCGGCAACGCTGCGCCACGGAATGGAGTAGCGCCTGTTCCATGGCGCGCCCGCGGTCCAACGCGACGCATTGCGATCACCGCAGGCGTTGCATAAGAGAAGTTCCATGCCGCTGATCGATCTGGCCAACCCCTCACGTTTTCTTGCGTTCACGTCGCGCATCCTGCCGTGGTTGATCGGCGGGACCGTGCTCGCATTCACGGCAGGGCTGGTGCTCGCACTGTTCGTCGCGCCGGATGATTACCAGCAGGGCGCGACGGTAAAGATCATGTTCATCCACGTGCCGAATGCCTGGCTTTCGATGTTCGTGTGGGCGCTGATGAGCGTCGCCGCGCTTGGAACGCTGGTCTGGCGCCATCCGCTCGCCGATGTGGCTGCCAAATGCGCCGCCCCGCTCGGCGCCGCCTTCACGGCGCTTGCGCTGGTGACCGGCTCGCTGTGGGGACGACCGATGTGGGGCACCTACTGGGTCTGGGACGCTCGACTTACCTCCGTGCTCGTCCTGTTCCTGATGTACCTCGGCGTGCTCGCGCTGTGGCGGACGGTCGATGATCCTTCTCGGGCGGGCCGGGCCGCAGCAATCCTGACGCTGGTTGGCGCGATCAACCTGCCGATCATCAAGTTCTCGGTCGACTGGTGGAATACGCTGCACCAGCCCGCATCGGTGATGCGCCTCGGCGGACCGACAATCCATCCGAGCATCCTCGTGCCACTGCTGGTGATGGCTCTCGCATTCACCTTACTGTTCGTCACGTTGCATCTTGCGGCGATGCGCAATGAGATCCTGCGACGGCGCGTGCGCACGCTGCATCTGCTGCAGGCGCGGGGAGCGCACGCATGACACTCGGACCCCATGCGGGATTCATCGTCGCTGCCTATGCCGCAACCGTGCTGGTGGTCGGCGGTCTGATCGTCTGGATCTTGGCAGATTATCGGGCGCAGAAGCGCACGCTCGCCAACCTCGAGCGTACCGGCCGGAAACCTCCGGCATGACCAACAGCGGCACGCGGATGACGGACGGCGGCAAGCATTCCCGGGCAGCGTTTTGGCGACGCCTGGCATTGCTCATCCCGCTCGCCTTGTTCCTCGGGCTGGCCGCACTGTTCTTCTTCCGCCTCGGTGCGGGCGACCCCTCGCAGTTGCCATCGGCGCTGATTGGCCGCCCTGCACCAGCCACCGAATTGCCCGCCATCGCTGGACTGGTGCACGAAGGGCAGCCTGTGCCGGGATTGTCGCCTGCGGATTTCGCGGGCCGAGTCACGGTGGTGAATGTCTGGGCCTCCTGGTGCGTGCCCTGCCACGACGAGGCGCCACTTTTGATGCAGCTTGCCGAAGACCGGCGCATCAAGCTCGTCGGCATCAATTATAAGGACCAGCCAGAGAATGCGCGCCGGTTCCTGGGCCGCTATGGCAATCCGTTCGCGGCATCCGGTGCCGACCCGAGTGGCCGCGCCGCCATCGAGTGGGGGGTCTATGGCGTGCCGGAGACCTTCGTCATTGGGCGCGATGGGCGGATCGCGTTCAAGCTGGTTGGGCCGATCACCCCCGACAATCTCGACAACGTGCTCAAGCCTGCCATCGAGAAGGCCCTCGCCGGTTGACGGCTGTTGAGTCGTAGAGATCGGTGGGATAATTCTCACCACGATTTTTGCGTGAGGACCGGATGGCGAGCGAGCCGAAACGGCCGAGACGAACACAGGCCGAGCGGCGACGCGAAACCCGGGAACGCATTCTCGCAGCGACCTTGGACGTCCTGAGCAAGGAAGGGCACACCCGCTTCACCACCACGCGCGTGGCGAGTCGGGCTGGCGTCTCGCGCGGGGCGCAAGAGAACTACTATCCGACCAAGACAGCATTGCTCGCTGCCGCGACAACCTACGCCATGGATCGCGCTGCCGAGCAGGCAGCCGCCTCGGCGAAATCGGCGGCGCGGTCGGCCGATGCTCTGCAGGCATTCCTCGACGACGCGTCGGCGTTCTTCTTAAGCAGCACCTACGTGGCGATGGAAGAGCTGGCGCTGGCCGGCCGCGACGATCCGGACGTCTCTCGCATCCACAAGGCGGCGTTCGTCAAGTTCCGCAAGATCCACGACAAGATTTGGATTTCTGCACTGATCCGGGCTGGATATCGCCCCGCCGACGCCGCCTCGTTGGTGGAGATGACCATCCACCTGCTGCGCGGGCTCGCATTGACCGCCCTGATCCTGCCGGGCCGGACGCGCACCCGCGCGCTGATGGCGCGGTGGCGAGCGCTCGCGACAGCTGCGCTGCCGCTTCCAGACAAAAAATAAGCACTGCTGCTTATATTGTGCATTGTCCCGCGCCGCGCTAGGATCGGCAAAACGACGCTCAGGGAGGACACTGCATGGCCAGCGAAAATCGCATTCTCACGACCCACGTCGGCAGCTTGGCGCGGCCGAAGAAGCTGCTCGACCATATTGCGGCCATCGAGGCCGGCGTCGCCGTTGACGCAGCGGCATTCGACGCCTTCCTGCGCCAGTCGGTGGCGGACGTGGTCGAGCGACAGGCAAAGGCCGGCATCGACATCGTGAGCGATGGCGAGTTCGGAAAGTTCAGGACATGGTCCGCCTACATCGTGAGCCGCCTTGGCGGATTCGAGGAGCGAAACGTCCAAGCCGCCACCGGCGCCGGCAAGGACCGCAGCCTGTTTCCCGAGTTCTACGAGCAATATTTCCATACGCAGAAGCTTCCCCCGCGCGGTACGCTCACGTGCGTGGCGCCCGTCACCTATCGCGGACAGTCCGCGCTCAAGCGCGACATCGACGATCTCAAGGCCGCCACCGCCAAGACAAAGGTCCATGCCGGCTTTCTGCCGGTGGTGGCTCCGGCAAGCGCCGTTCCCAGCTTCAAGAACGAGTTCTACAAGTCCGACGAGGAATTCTTCTTTGCGCTCGCCGATGCGCTGCACGAGGAATACAAGGCGATCATCGATGCCGGACTCTTTCTCCAGGTCGACGATGCCTTTCTCCCATACATGTACGACGTGGCCTTCACCGACCAGCCGCTGGCGAACTACAAGAAATGGGCGGCATTGCGCATCGATGCTCTCAACCATGCATTGCGTGGGCTGCCGCAGGAGAGGGTCCGCTATCACATCTGCTGGGGGAGTTTTAATACGCCCCACACGACGGACATCCCGCTCGAGGACATCGTCGACCTCGTGTTGCGTGTGAACGCAGGCGCCTACTGTCTGGAAATGGCCAATCCTCGGCACGAGCACGAATGGCGGGTGTGGGAGACGACCAAACTTCCCGACGGCCGCAAGCTCGTGCCCGGCGTGGTCGGCCATGCCACGAACATTGTGGAGCACCCGAAACTGGTGGCAGAACGGCTCACGCGCCTTGCCAGGCTTGTCGGGCGTGACAACGTCATCGCCGGGACGGATTGCGGATTCGCGCAGTCACCGTTTACCAACCGAGTGCACCCAACGATCATCTGGGCCAAGCTCGAGGCACTTGCAGAAGGTGCGCGTCTCGCCACCAAGGAGCTGTGGGGCAAATTCCAACTCGGGTGACGCACGCAAGAGCAACCACGAGCGACGGCCTCGATCAGCCGCGCCCTCGCTCGTCGGCGAGGCCACGTGCGAGCGCGGCGCGGGCAGCCTCACGATGCGCCGGCTTGATGTGGGCAGCCACCACGCGCACGACGCCCGCGAGCACCGCGAGATCATCCGTGTAACCGAGCGCGACCATCACGTCCGGCAGCGCATCGAGCGGCATGATGAAATAGGCGAGCGCACCCATGAGCGCGGCCTGTACGTGCCGTGGCGTATCGCGATCGAAGGCGCAGTAATAGGCCGCCAGCAAGTCTTCCATAAACGGCACACGCGCGGCTGCCCAGCGCGCCTTGCGCCAGAAGTTCCGGCTCACGCTGGTGCGCGCCGCGGCATCATCATCGGTCCAGTCGACGGTCGCGTTCATCGTATCTCCTGGCCCTGTTAAATGCGCACGCAATCGCTCCGGCGCAACCGCACGCCGACGCGTCAGACCGCCTCACCGCCCAGCGATCCGGTCCATCGCCTCAGCCAACGCGATGTCCAGTTCTGTCACGCCACCGACGTCGTGCGTCGCAAGCGTCACGGCGACGGTTTTGTAGACGTTTGTCCACTCCGGATGATGGTCCATCTTTTCAGCGACGAGTGCGGCGCGGCTCATGAATCCGAAGGCCTCATTGAAGTCTTTGAACACGTAGGTCTTGGTGATCGCGTCCCGGCTCGACACCTCGTGCCATCCGTTGAGCCGGGCGAAAGCGGCGAGCCGTTCATCGGGGGTAAGCTTTGCGCGCATCAGACAGGTCTCCCCTGCGGCAGCCCGGCCGGGCTGGCGGTCGGTATGATACGGATTATGTAAGCATCGACCCTGCTCTGCCACCCGGGGGCGGACACAATCGGAGATCGTCATGGGCTGGTCCTTCGGAATCGGGTCGATCGCGGGTACGTCGATCCGCATTCACGTCACCTTCGCGCTGTTCCTCGGTTGGATCTTCGTCGCCACATGGGTCTCGGGCGGGCCTGACGAGGCCTGGGCGGCGCTCGTCTTCATGATCGCACTGTTCGCTTGCGTGGTGGCGCACGAATTCGGCCACATCCTGACGGCGCGGGCTTTCGGCATCCGAACACCTGACGTGACGCTTCTGCCGATCGGCGGCGTCGCGCGGCTCGAGCGCATTCCCGAAGCGCCCAGCCAGGAGTTCCTGGTCGCCATCGCCGGTCCGCTGGTCAATGTTGCGATCGCGCTGGTTCTCATCGCCTTCGGCGCCGACCTGTCGCAGAATCCGCTCTCAAGCATCGACGCCGCCAGAATCCCGCTGCTGGACCGACTCGCCGCCGTGAACCTGTTCCTGGCGGCGTTCAACTTGATTCCAGCATTCCCGATGGACGGCGGACGCGTGCTCCGTGCCCTGCTTGGCATCAGGCTCGGCCACCAGCGCGCCACCGAAGTCGCGGCGACTGTCGGCCAGTGGGTGGCCTTCGCCCTCGGGTTCATCGGCCTCTTCAGCAACCCGATGCTGATCTTCATTGCCATATTCGTCTATCTAGCCGCCGCATCGGAATCCCAGGTCGTGGCAATGCGCGCCGTGTCACACGGCGTCCCGGTGCGCTCCGCCATGATGACGCAATTCGCAACCCTCACGCCCGAGTCTCATATCGATTCGGCAATCGAGACCTTGTTGCGGACCAGCCAGAATGAGTTTCCGGTGGTGGACGCTGCCGGGCGGCTGGTTGGCCTGCTCGGTCGCAACGAGATGATCCGGGCGCTCAAACAATTGGGGCCCGACGCCCGAGTGGCTGATGCCATGACCGCGGACGTGCCTACCATTAACCATCGCTCCTATCTGGAGGATGCCTTCAAGCTCCTGCAGGAGAATTCGGCCCCGGCCGTTGGTATTATCGACGGCGAACAGAGGCTGGTGGGGCTCATCACCGCGGAGACCGTCGGCGAGATGCTGATGGTCCAGAGCGCACTCCCGCAGGGTGTGCGATTCGGCCCTTGGAACCTGCCCGCAAAGGCGTGATAGAACGTCCCTATGCCGCCAGGAGGCCCCGACGCGCTCAAGCTGGCCAGGTTCACCTGGCTCTGGCGCCATCGGAGCAAGCAGAGACAGCCGGTGCAGGACAACGCGCCCAGTCACTCCCGTCTCGTGGCCGCCAAAGGCATCGATCTCGACTCGCTCGAAGAGATGATGAACCGGCGGCTCCGCAATATCTGGCTGCGGCATGCTTGGTTCGTCGTCCTCCTCGGCGGCGCGTTGGTGGCCGGCCTGATCGGGATCAGCATCTTCTTTTCAATCAAGCCAACGGTGTATCGCATCGCTGTCGGTCCCGCGGGCAGCGACGACGTGACGTTTGCCGAGAAGCTCGGGGAGCGGATGAAGGCCGAGCGGTCCGGGCTGCGCATCGAGCCGATCGTCAAGCAGGGTCCCGTCAGCGTCAGCGACATCCATGGCACGCCGGAATTCGACCTCGCCGTGGTGCGCGGCAACATGGCCCTGTCATCCGACTGGCCGGTGGTCGCGATCCTGCGCCAGAACGTAGTCGCATTGATCGTTCCGGCGCCGGGTGCGCGCGCACCGCTCAAGAATGACAAGGGCAAGATCGTAAAGCCGCCCAAGATCGGGAAGGTCTCAGATCTTGCAGGCAAGCGCGTCGGTATCGTGACGTCAACCGACGGGGGGCCGGAACTTCTGCAGGTTATTTTGCAGCACTATGGCATTCCGCTCGACAAGGTGCGGGCCAGCGAAATCGCGATCGCCGACCTCAAGTCTGCCATTCATGATAACAAGATCGACGTCGTGCTGGTCGCAGGCCCGCAGACCGGCAAGGCTATCGAGGACGCGGTCGTGGCCGCATCGACAGGCAAGGAAGGCCCGACCTTCGTGCCCATTGATCAGGCGGAAGGGATCGGCAAGCGCACGCCGCCTTACGACAAGATCGACATCCCCGCCGGCGCGTTCGGCGGCGTGCCGCCCGTGCCCGCCGACGAACTTACCACCATGAGCTACCCGCTCTATCTGGTAGCGCGCGAGGATCTCAACGAGGACAAGGTCGCCACGCTTGCCAAGCTCGTCTACACCTCGCGCCAGACCTTCGCCTATCAATTGCCCGGAGTGATCGCGATCGCATCGCCGTCGACCGATAAAGATGCGGCGGTGCTGGTGCATAACGGAGCCGCGGCATATCTCGGTGACAATCAGAAGACATTCTTCGACCGCTACGGAGACCAGATTTTCTATGGCCTCCTGATCTTTCCCATTATCGGCTCTGCGCTCGCCGGCGTGGCCGGCTACTTCCGGGCCGACAAGAACAGCCGCCGTATCCGCCAGCTCCACCGGCTGCTGCAGCTCGTGCGCAAGGCCCGTACACTGACGTCGATCGAGGAGCTCGACAGGCTGCAGGACGAGGCCGACGCCATTCTGGGCGACATCATTCAGCAGAGCGAACGCGGGCAGCTCGACGAAACAGGTCTTGCGACCTACAGCCTCGTCATCGACCAGGCGCGGCACGCCCTGTCGGAGCAACGCTCGATGCTGGTTTTGCGGCCTGAAAACGTGCCGAGGCACGAACTTGCCCCACATGGCAACGTGGCCGCGGAATAGGTCCGTTCCGGGACTGGTTGCCCATTTACTATTCGCCAAGGACGCCTGCTTGACCGCGTTTCATCACTTCGCGGCCATTGCCTCACGCCGTTTCGTAGCTATATTCCGCGCGACTCAACACCTTCGCCTGAAAGTACCGCGGGCCCTGCGCCCGCGGTGGCGTTTTCACGATCGGAATTTTTCCTGATGAACCTGCGCAACGTAGCGATCATTGCCCACGTCGACCACGGCAAGACCACACTGGTCGACCGCCTGCTGCAGCAGTCGGGCTCATTCCGAGAGAACCAGCGCGTCGCCGAACGCGCCATGGATTCCAACGACCTCGAGCGTGAGCGCGGAATTACCATCCTCGCGAAGGCGACCTCCATCGTCTGGAAGGATACCCGCATCAACATCGTGGACACGCCGGGGCACGCCGACTTCGGCGGCGAGGTCGAGCGCATCCTCAATATGGTGGACGGCGCGCTCGTGCTGGTCGACGCCGCCGAGGGACCGCTGCCCCAGACCAAGTTCGTCGTGTCGAAGGCGCTCAAGCGCGGCCTCAAACCGATCGTCGTGATCAACAAGGTGGACCGCGCCGACGCGCGGCCGACGCAAGTCGTCAATGAGGTCTTCGATCTGTTCGCGGCGCTGGATGCCACCGACGAGCAGCTCGATTTCCCGATCCTCTACGGTTCCGCCAAGGAAGGTTGGATGGCGCCCGCGCTGGAAGGTCCGAAGGACCAGGGTATGACGCCGCTGTTCGACCTCGTCCTCAAGCACGTCGGAGCTCCCGTCGTCGAGGACGGTCCGTTCCGCCTGCTTGGGACCATTCTGGAGTCCAACCCGTATCTCGGGCGTATCGTCACCGGCCGCATCACATCGGGCTCCGTGAAGCCGAACCAGGCGGTGAAGGTCCTCGACCATCAGGGCAAGCTGATCGAGCAGGGCCGCGTCTCGAAGGTGCTCGCGTTCCGCGGGCTCGAACGCACCGCCATCGACGAAGCTTTCGCCGGCGACATCGTCGCCATTGCGGGCCTGCCGCAGGCAACCGTGTCGAACACGATCTGTGCGCCCGAGGTTGAGGAACCGATCCCGGCCCAGCCGATCGATCCGCCGACGCTGTCGATGACCTTTCGCGTCAACGACTCGCCGCTCGCTGGCACCGAAGGCGACAAGGTGACGAGCCGCATGATCCGTGACCGCCTGCTGCGCGAAGCAGAGGGCAACGTGGCGCTCCGCGTGAGGGAAGCCGAAGACAAGGACTCGATGGAAGTGGCGGGCCGCGGCGAATTGCAGCTCGGCATCCTGATCGAGACCATGCGGCGCGAGGGCTATGAGCTGTCGGTATCCCGGCCAAAAGTTCTGATCCGACGCGATCCGGAGACCGGCGAGGTTACCGAGCCGATCGAGGAGGTGGTCATCGATGTCGACGAGGAGCATTCCGGCGTCGTCGTGCAGAAGATGTCCGAGCGCAAAGCCGAGTTGGTCGAAATGCGGCCCTCGGGCGGCAACCGCCAGCGCCTGGTGTTCTATGCGCCGACACGCGGTCTCATCGGCTATCAGGGCGAACTGCTGACCGACACCCGCGGCACCGCCATCATGAACCGCCTGTTCCATGGCTATGCGCCGTACAAAGGCGAGGTGCAGGGCCGCCGCAATGGCGTGTTGATCTCGACCGACGCCGGCGAGGCCGTAGCCTACGCGCTGTGGAACCTGGAAGACCGCGGGCCGATGATGATCGAACCCGGCTGGAAGGTGTACCGAGGCATGATCGTGGGCGAGCACACGCGCGACAACGATCTCGAAGTCAATGTGCTCAAGGGCAAGAAACTCACCAACATCCGCACGACCTCGAAGGATGAAGCGGTACGATTGACGCCGCCGATAAAGATGACGCTCGAGAAGGCGCTCGCCTACATCCAGGACGATGAACTCGTCGAGGTGACGCCGAAATCAATCCGGCTCCGCAAGAAGATACTCGATCCCAACGATCGCAAGAAGGAAGAGCGCCGCAAGGAAACTGTCGGGGTATAGAACCCGCGATTCTCGACGTTTCCGTTTCGTTTCGGGGATTCCGCCGCGTGGCGGCGAGAGCACACGGCAACAGCAGCCTGCACCGCATGTGACCCATTTACCGCGACTGTTTCGGCAGCTGGGCGGGGCAGCGCGACAATTTCGCAACACCGTTAAAAAATAGTTCACAGCATTAACCCAACATTAAGCACGGGGCTTGATGGGGGCCGTCCGAATTGATTCTATCGATTCATGAGCACGATCCTCATTGAGATCCGCCGCGCGCGGGTTTGCGACGCCACTGCGGTCGCTGAGGCGCATGATGAGGCGTGGCGCGCCGCATACCGCGGGATCATCCCGGGTCCAGAGCTCGAGAAGCTGATTTCCCGCCGCGGCGAGGCATGGTGGGACGGCGCGATCCGCAAAGGCAGCCGCATCTCGCTCTTCATGTTTGGGGACACGATCGCCGGCTATGCCAACTATGGCCGCAATCGCGCGCGCAGCCTGACGTACGACGGCGAGGTCTACGAGCTTTACCTGCGGCCGGAATACCAGGGCCTGGGTTTCGGCCGACGCCTGTTCACGGCGGCGCGTCGCGACCTGTTGCAAAGCGGCATGCGCAGCTTGGTCGTGTGGGCCCTCTCCGACAACGAGCCGGCTGTGGGCTTCTATCGCGCCCTGGGTGGCCAGCCGGTCGCGCGCTCGTCGGAACGGTTCGGCGACAAGGTGCTCGACAAGATTGCCTTCGCCTGGAAAGGCTAACAGAGATTATCGCGCCAACGTTGTTTGGCTGGGGGAAGAAGGCCGGGCTCGTTCCCGGCCTTCTCTTTTGGCCGGCGGACGGCCGAGCCATCCTCAAGCATCCGGCTCCAGTGCCGGGACCGGCAGGCCGTGTGCAAGGCAGGCCGCGCGCAACGTGTTCAACAGCAGGCAAGCGATCGTCATCGGCCCTACGCCGCCCGGCACGGGCGTGATTGCGCCGGCACGTTCCGCAGCTTCCGCAAAGACGACGTCCCCGACGATCCGGCTCTTACCATTGCTCGCAGGGATGCGATTGATCCCGACATCGATCACCGTCGCCCCGGGGCGAATCCAGTCGCCCCTGACCATCCCAGGCTTACCCACGGCCACGCACAGCAGATCGGCGCGCCGACAGACGGCAGGCAAATCCGCCGTCTTGGAATGCGCCACCGTCACGGTCGCGTTCTCGGCGAGAAGCAAAGCCGCCAGCGGCCTGCCGACGATATTGGAACGGCCGACGACGACGGCGTCCATGCCCGAGAGTGAGGGATGCACCGATTTCGCCAGCAAGACGCAACCAAGGGGCGTGCCGGGCACGAGCACCGGATTTCCACTTGCCAGACGCCCCACGTTGAGCGGGTGAAACCCGTCGACGTCCTTGGCCGGATCAATCGCGGCGATCACCGTCTGAGCATCGATGTGCTCGGGCAACGGCAGTTGCAACAGGATGCCGCTAACTGCGGAATCCGCGTTGAGCTTGCGAACGAGCGCGATCAGTTCGACCTCGCTCACGCTCTTCGGCAGCCGATGATCGAACGACTTCATGCCGGCTTCGATCGTCGTCTTTGTCTTGCTGGCGATGTAGACTTCGCTCGCGGGATCGTCGCCGACCAGAACGACCGCCAGGCCCGGCACCACGTCGTGTTCGCGGCGTAGCCGCTCTACCTGCGATGCAACCTCGGCGCGGATACGCCCGGCAATCTGCTTGCCATCGATCACCGTGGCCGTCATGACCTCATTCCCGCGCAGCGATCATGTCCCACAATCGGGCCGTAAGCATGGCCGCGTCGCCTGCAATCCGCAGCCGCTTCACCCGGGTGGTCGCGCCGGCGACGATCTCGATGGATCGTGCGGGCACACGCATCGCCCGCGCGATCACTTTGACGAGCGCGGCATTGGCTTCGCCCTCGCTCGGGACCGCGCGCACGCGCACCTTGAGCATCGCACGTCCGTCGACCATTTGCTCGATACCATCAATCGCGTCACGACCGCCTCTCGGGGTCAAGCGAATCGTCAGCACGACGCCATCGGAGAGGGCGGTCCAGGGAACGCCTGCGTCAGCCACACCGCCACTCAGAACACGTTGGGGTAGATGTAATACCGGATGACGTTCTGGAGGAAGATGATGAGCAGGATCAGGATCACCGGCGAGATGTCGAGGCCGCCGAGGTTGGGCAGCATATTGCGGATGGGCCGCAATACGGGCTCGGTGATGCGATAGAGGAAGTCCCCGACGGTGGCCACGAATTGATTACGGACATTGACCACATTGAAGGCCACCAGCCAGGACAACACAGCCGCCGCGATCAGCAGCCAGATGTAGAGGTCGAGCACGACCATGATGACGTCGAGCAGCGCGCGCATGGCTGGATGTCCGAAGCCCCTGTGGTAGCGGAAGGTTATGGTGTAGCGGCTTGCTGACCTATGAACAAGCCAAGCCCGGGCCGCAGCGGCCTCTGGCCGCCGCTCCTTGACACGCTTCCGGGCGGGCCCTAAATGGCCGCACCCGTTTGCAGCCCATCCCAACTGGATGGGCAGATGGGGCCGTAGCTCAGTTGGGAGAGCGCCGCAATCGCACTGCGGAGGTCGTGAGTTCGAATCTCATCGGCTCCACCACCCGACGCCTTTGGCGGCGGATGGCTGGCCACCCGGTCCCGGCGGTGGCGACGCTTGGTCCGAAACGGCCAAGGTCCGGACGCCAGAGTCGGGATCTCCTCTTCCGAAATGGAATAACCGTCCCGGCTGGCGGCCGGATAGGATAGGCGCAGAGCCCGTGCGCCGTCGACTCCTGGGGACTCGGGCTCATGCGGGCCGCGCCGGCCGTGGGCGCCATTACAGTATCATTCCTGCTGGTGCGCTGGCCGCTGCGCTACGATATCGGCCGCACGATGTTCATCGGGGTTGCGGTCTACGGCATTGCCACCATCGTGTTCGGCCTCTCGACCTCGTTCCCCTTGTCGCTCGCTGCACTCGTCGTCACCGGCGGCGCCGACATGCTCAGCGTCGTCGTCCGTCAGCCGCTCATCCAGCTCGAGACGCCCGACGCGATGCGTGGACGCGTGAGCGCGGTGAACTCGCTGTTCATCGGGTCGTCCAATCAGATCGGCGAGTTTCGCGCCGGGGTAGCGGCGCATTGGCTGGGCACAGTGCCGTCGGTGGTAATCGGCGGGGTCGGCACCGTTCTCATCGTGCTGCTGTGGATCAGGATATTTCCGGCGCTCTATCGCGTGCACACGTTCGAACAGCGCTACCCGAAATAACGGCGGCTAAACCACACTTACAGGAGCGGGCGCAAGCCAGCGGTCAAGGAACTCGGCGAGCCAGCTCCGCACCGCAGGATCGTAAACGGGACGATCGGCGAAGTGCTCGGGGCGCGGCTTGGCGCCGGGCGTCTCCATGCGCGCGTGGCCGCGCGTCGTCCAGCGACACATCATGGCGTGCGTGACTTCCGGGTGGAACTGGATGCCATATGCCGCGGGTCCGTAGCGGAAAGCCTGCACCGCGAAGATATCGCCTTCCGCCAGCAGTTCCGCGCCAGCCGGCAGATCGAAACCCTCGCGATGCCACTGATAAACGTGCGATGGCCACTCCCGCGTCAGGGCGCGGCCGGCGCCGGTGACCCGGATTGGATAATAGCCAATTTCCGCCATCCCCTCGGGGTGGAAGCAGACCCGAGCGCCGAGCTGACGAGCCATCATTTGCGCCCCCAGGCAGATGCCGAGGAACGGTTTGCATTCCTTGAGCGGCACGGCCAACCATTCGATCTCGCGTCTGATGAACTCTGTCTCGTCGTTTGCGCTCATCGGCCCGCCGAACACCGCAACGCCGGCATGCTCTGCCAGCGTCTCAGGCAACGGATCGCCCAGCGCGGGCCTGCGGATGTCGAGGGGAATGCCGCGTGTGTGCAGATGATGGCCGACCCGACCGGGTGTCGACATCTCCTGATGCAGGACCATCAGGACAGGAAGGTGCGTCTTGTCCGTTCTTTGCAGCACGTTGGTGAATCGTAATGACCCTGCGGAGGTTTGCAACCGGCTTATGACCGGCTGATACGGCAATTTTCAATGGCGGCTCTGCACCGAGGGTACCGAAAAAATCAGGTGTCTCCCCTGTCGGCGCCCGTGATCCGCCGACGCAACTCGATACGCTCGCGGCTCGGCACGGCCAGCAGATCGGCCACGCGCCACATCACGTTGTCCTCGAACTCGCTGACGTGATGGTCCACGTAGACCATCTCCCACATCATCTCGACGATGCGGCGACGCCCGGCCTCGTCGAGTGTGCGCATCAGCACATGGGTGAACTGGTAGAAATCCACAGCCTCCTGGTCGGCGGCGATGGCCGCGTAGATGAGTTCCTCCGTCGTCGGGTCATCGAGTTCGAACCTCGACTGCAGCAGCATGTGCAGCTTGCCGCGATCTTCTTGGCTGAGTTCACCGTCGAGGGTCGCCACGTGGACCAGCAGGGCCGCCGCCGCCAGGCGGTAGTCGCTGTCGCTGAACGCGGCCGGCCTTTCCCCGCCCGCTAGATCGGTCCATAGCGATTTGAGTTCCTTCAGCATGCAGTTCCTCGTTGCCGCCCACCGTTGCTCCCCCGGACGGGTTAGATATAGGCTTTCAAGCCGGCTTTCGCTTGCGCCGGTCCATGCCATAATCCCGCCCGGATGCCCATGACCCCGTCTCGACTGGCAGGCCGACCATGAGTTTGGCTGAACGGCGCGATGACCCGATGACGCCCCCGTCCTTGGAGAGGGCGGCGCGCATCCGTGCACGGGGTGTTTGCAAAAGCTATGGCGGACTGGAGGTCTTCCGTGGCATCGATCTGGAGGTCGGCGACGCGGAGATTGTCGCCATTGTCGGCCCGTCCGGCTGCGGCAAAACAACGCTACTACGCTGTATCGACGGCCTGATCGCGCCGAGTGTGGGCGATGTCACCATAGAGGGCGTGCGTGTGGACGGGCCGCTGGCCGGCGTTGCGATGGTGTTCCAGCACTTCGGCCTGTTCCCGTGGAAGACCGTCCACGCCAATGTCGCCTACGGCCTCAAGCTCGCCGGCGCCAGCAGAGCCGAGATCGCCGATCGGGTCCCCTATTATATTCGCCTCGTGGGCCTTGCCGGTTTTGAGAACGCCTATCCCTATCAACTCTCCGGCGGCATGCAGCAGCGCTGCGGATTGGCGCGTGCGCTGGCGATCGAGCCGCGCGTGCTGCTGATGGACGAGCCGTTCGCGGCGGTCGACGCGCAGACGCGCGAGATCCTGCAATTCGAGCTCTTGCGCATCTGGGAGATGCGTCCGACCACCATGGTGTTTGTCACCCACTCGATCGAGGAGGCGGTGCTGATGGGGCACCGCGTCGTCGTGCTCAAGGGGCGGCCGTCCAGCGTTTTTGAAGTTGTCGAGGTTGATCTACCGCACCCGCGTGGCCGCGCGACGCTCGCGCATCCGCGCTTTGCGACACTGCGCGAGCACGTGTGGATGACCCTGATGGACGAGGCCAGGGCCGCGGAACTGGAGTTGCAGCGCTAGGAATACTCCAAATAAGTGGGAAGCGGCTTCGGAAATGATCATGCTCCAATCAACGCGTTAGGACGTGCCGGACGGCGCGAAAGTATCGCCGCCCGAAACGATCCGAACCAACGACATATAGGGAGGAAGACGATGGACATGCTGGATCAGACCAGGCGACGATCGTTGCCCGTGCTGACGGGTGCGGCGCTGGTGAGCGTGATGCTCGCGCTGGGTTCCAATCCTGGCCGAGCGCAAGAGACGCTCACGCTGGGGCTTCCGGGGATCCCGCCCGTTTTCGTCAGCGTACAGGCCTACGTGGCGCAGCAGCAAAAGCTGTTCGACAAGCATGGCGTGAAGGTCACGCTGCGTCCGTTCGACTCCGGAGCGAATGCTGCGCGTGCGACCGTCGCTGGCGACGTCGATTTCGCCATCTCGCCGACCCCACTGGTCGTCAACATGATCTCCAATGCCAACGCCGAGTTGGTCGGCATCTATGGCTACGAGCATCCCGACTGGCTGCTCGGTTCGATGGACCCCAACAAGAAGTGTGAGGACATCAAGGGTCAGCCGGTCGGCGTCGACAGTGAAGGCGGCGCGCGATCGATTGCGCTCAACCAGCTCGTACGCTCCTGCGGCCTGACGGCCAAGGACACTCAGCAGGTCGCCATGAGTTCCAACGTCGGAACGGCCATGGCGTCCGGCCAACTCAATTGGGGCGTGCTGCACATCGACGACGTTCCGATCATCGAGCGGCAGTCGAAGAAGAAGGTGAACGTAATCGTCGATATCAACAAGGTGGCGCCAGTCAGCCACTACATGACGATGGTGACGACGCGCGAGAAGGCCGAGAAAAAACGTGAAGCGCTCGCCCGCGCACTCGCAGCAATGATCGAGGCGACCGCCTTCATCAACGATCCCAAGAACGCCGAGGCGGTCGCCAAGGCGGCGGCGCCGACTGGTCGCGATGTCGAGGAAGCGAGAACCTCGACCGCAATGTACATCCACATGAACTTCTGGCCGCGCCAGGGCATGGGCTTGCCGCAGAAGAACATCGAGGAGATCATCGCCACGCAGAAGCGGGTCGGCGGCATCCGCCCGAACGCAACACCGGTCGTTTACACGCGCTTCGCGGATCCCAGGGTCTATGAGCAGGCGATGAAACTCGTCGGCGGCGGTAGATCCAACTGAGGGGATGAACATCCACGCAAGGCGTTGGCCCGGTGGGCGCCGGGCCAGCCACGTGCAATCCGTTCCTGCTGAGTGCCCATGAGATGGCCTGAACCGACTGTCCAGCGCTACGTCGCTTACGGCCTTTCGCTCGCAATCGGCGCAGGGCTATGGCAGCTTGCGGCGGCCCACACCAGTCCGGCTTTCCTGTCGTCATTCACCGCAACGATCGCCAAGGTCTGGGAATTCCTGGTCACCGGGGTTTTGATAGAGGCGCTGGCCAGTTCGCTGCTGCTGTTCGCTGTCGGGCTTTCCTGCGCCATCATTGTGGGCGTGCTGTTCGGACTGCTGCTTGCACGCGTGCGGCTGCTGCGGGTCGCTCTCGAGAGCTACATCACCATCCTGTACGCGACGCCGATGGTGGCTCTGATCCCGTTTATCCTCTCGATGATGGGCTTCGGCTTCGCCCCAAAGGCACTGGTGGTGTTCTTGTTCGCCTTCTTTCCCGTCCTCTACAACACCGTCGAAGGCGCGCGGAGCCTGCGGCCGGAACTGCTCGAGGTCGCGCGTTCGTTTCGCTCCAGCGAAGCAGCGATCTGGCGCGACGTCCTGGTTCCCTACACGTTGCCGTTTGCGCTCACGGGCGTTCGCCAGGCGGTGGCGCGCGGCCTCGTCGGCATGATCGCGGCGGAGTTCTTTCTCTCTTCCAGCGGCATCGGCCAGTTGATCATGCGAAGCGGCCAGGACTTCGACATCCCTGCGCTCTATGGCGCGATCCTGGTCGTCACTATTCTCGGCGTCGCGCTGATGGCGGTCGGCCGCATGGTGGAGAATCGTTTCGCCGCATGGCGAGGACTCGAACGATGAGCTTGGCGGTTCCCGCGGCGCCAGCCCGTGCGCGACGCAAGCTCGCGTTCAGCGATCTCGCCGTGCGCATCATCGCGGGTATCGTCATTCTGCTGGTGTGGGAGGTCGTGGTGCGGCTGTGGGCGCCGCCATTCGTCGCGCGGCCGAGTGCGATCGTGCAGGTCGCGCCGGCTGTCCTTGCCAATGCCACCTTCTGGCAGGCGGCAGCCGCGACGCTCGGAGCGGTGTTCAAGGGCCTGGCGATCGCCTTCGTGATCGGGACCGTGCTCGGTGTCGGCATTGGACGCATCCGCGCCGTAGACCGCATGACTTCAATCTACATCAGCGGGCTGTTCGCGATGCCGCTGACGGCCATCCTGCCTCTGGCTAGCCTCTGGTTCGGCTACACCGCGGACGCGCGGCTGGCGATCGTGGTATTCGCCAGTTTCTTCTCGATCGTTCTCAACGTCTCCGACGGCGCCCGCGCTGTGCCGCCAGAATACATCGAGGTCTCGCGCTCGTTCCGCGGGAGCGCAGTCTCGCGCCTGGTTGACGTCATCCTGCCGTCGTCGGTCCCCTATATCCTTGCCGGCCTGCGGCTGGCCGCGGGTCGTGCACTCATCGCTGCGGTGGTGGCAGAGTTCTTCGTCTCTATTCCGGGGCTCGGCTTCTACATTCTGTTTCAGGCGCGCACATTCCACCACAACGAGGCGTTCGTGGCCGTGGCGCTACTCGCCTGTGCCGGCGTTCTGTTCGAGATCGCATTGCGGCAGGCGACCGCACGCTGGCTGCCTTGGTATCGCCGCGGCGAACCGGTCGGCTGAACGCGCAGGTCGCCGCCGGTCCTGCTATCCTGTCATTTGCAAGGAGATTCCCATGGCCGAGACCATAGCCGTGATCGCGGCGGGCGAGATGGGCGCCGGCATTGCCAAGCGCCTGTCAGAGCGCGGCGCGCAGGTGTTGACGTCGCTCAGGGGGCGCGGCGCCGCCAGTGCAGCCCGCGCTGCTGCCGCTGGCATGCGAGACATTGCGAGCGACGACGACATCGTCGCGCAATCAGACTTCATCCTTTCGGTGGTTCCGCCGGGGCAAGCGGTGGCACTTGCCGAACGCTTCCAGGAGCCGCTCGCCCGTAGTGCCCGCAAACCGGTCTACGCCGACTGCAACGCAGTGGCGCCACGCACGGCCGAGCGCATCGGCACGTTGGTTGCCGAAGCCGGCGCACCCTACATCGACGGCGGAATCATCGGCGGTCCGCCGGCGGCCGGCTACAGCCCCAGCATCTACGTCTCCGGCCCCCTGGCAAGCGAGGCTCGGCGGCTCGTGCAGTACGGGTTGAACATCCGCGTGATCGACGGCGGAATCGGGGCTGCTTCGGCGCTAAAGATGTCCTACGCAGGCATCACCAAGGGAGTGACCGCAATCGGCGCAGCCCTCCTGCTGGGAGCATCGCGCGCCGGCTGTGCGGCCGAACTCAAGCAGGAGATGGTCGAAAGCCAGCCGCAACTGCTGCAACGCTTCTCACGCCAGGTGCCGCTGGCCTTTCCCAAGGCCTACCGCTGGGTGGCAGAGATGGAGGAGATCGCCGCCTTCCTGGATGAGGATGCAGCCGCACGCGAGATGTTCCTCGGCATCGCGCGCCTGTATGAGCGCATCGCCGCGGGCCAAGCGAACACCTCGCTGGCGGCACAGGGTGAACTGGCCGCGTTGTTGGACTTCTGCGCAGAGACACCGGCGGCGCGCAGCGGCGCCCGCTGAGGATCTCAGAAACGCGTAAGTGATGCGGCGGCTTGGCCAAAAAACACAGCAAATTCAGTAGTTTAGAACAATTACAAAGTACGATTTGCTTTGCATCAAGGCCGCATTTCGAGTACCCGGTAGATGACATTTCGGGCAGCGAGATCGGCCGCTGCATCCGACGCGAGAGATCGCCGATCGCAGGTGAGCGCCGCCGGGATTTCCATGATCGTCTGCTCTTGCAACGTGATCTCCGACCACGACGTGCGCTCCGCGCTCAAGACCTCCGACGCACCGCGCACCACCGGTCAGGTCTACGGTTGCCTCGGCTGCAGCCCGCAGTGTGGCCGTTGCGCGCGCACGATCCGTCGTCTCCTTGAGGAGGCGACCACACCGCAGTGCTGCGGCCACGCCCACCGCGAGTAGCGGAACCTCCTTAACGCCATTGATGTTCTTGAAATGCAGCGTCCTGATCCTTGTCAGGGTGGACAAAGCGACGCAATCTCGCGCGGACATCCGGTTGGCGCAGTCGGCCGAAATCGCTACAGTTTGTATGGGTTGCGCGCGCGTTGCCGCCGCCGGGCAGCCGATCGCCGGCACCCGCCGCGAGCAGTGGAGATAACGAATGAAGGGCGACGCCAAGGTTATCGAGTTTCTCAATCGAGGGTTGCGGCACGAGCTGGCGGCCATCAATCAATATTGGCTGCATTACCGGCTGTTCGAGAACTGGGGCTATCGCAGCCTCGCCAAACTGTGGCGCAAGGAATCGATCGAGGAGATGGAGCATGCAGACAAGCTGGTCGAGCGCATCATCTTCCTCGACGGCTTTCCGAACATGCAGGTGATCGACCCGCTCCACATCGGGCAGAACGTCAAGGAAGTGCTCGAATGTGATCTCGCCGCGGAGATGTCAGCCCGTGCGCTATACGAAGAGGCGGCAACCCATTGCCACGCGGTGAAGGACTACGTCTCACGCGACCTGTTCGAGAAGATCATGAAAGACGAGGAAGACCATATCGACTTCCTCGAGACCCAACTCGACCTCGTGGCCAAGCTCGGCATCGAGCTCTATTCCCAGCACCACATCGGCAAGCCGGAAGACTGAGGGGACCGGAGGACGAAGGCGGACGACGGCTCCCTTTCTTCCCGCGGGCGCAACCTTTCCAAGATTTCACGCGTCTCTGCGCGTCAGCAACCCTATGATGCAGGTGGGGCGGCCCGCTGGGTCTCGTGTGTTGCCAATGTCGCACCCGTTGCTCCGTGTATCGACCCGGGCCGGCCGGCGACCCGCCCTCCGGACATATCCACGCCCGCCGCTGCAACCTTTGTCGACCCGTCGCGGGATGCTAGCTTGCGGCGGGGCTTGCATCCTGAATCGCGAATCCGATGCGCGATTGCGCGATCGGCCGGTGCTGTTGTGCCGGTGCGTCCAAAGGTCCATTGCATGCGTGGAGTCGAGGGAGCGCTTCTTGCCTTGGCAACCGCGCTGGCGCGGTCGCGACGGGTATTCGCGATGAGCACCGCTCTCGGCCTCACACCGCTGTTGTCGGGGTGCATCGTCGGATACGAAAAGCCGCATCTCGGGCTGGAAATTCCCTCCAAATACCAACACGGAGCAGGCAGCCCCGACGCCGCCCTGCCGGCGCTCGACTGGTGGCGCGGATTTCGTTCCGGCGAGCTTACGTCCCTGATGGAAGCGGCACAGGCCAACAATCTCGATATCGCGATCGCCATCGCACGTATCCAGCAGGCCGATGCGCAGGCCCGGATCGCCGGTTCGGCCCTGCTTCCGGTGATCGATGCGAATTTCACCGCGCGCCGTTCGCGTCCTTCGCAAAGCGCGTCGGGCGGAACCACGATCCGCACCGGTTCGATTGAAACCTCGCTTTATGACGCCAATCTCAGCGCGAGTTACGAGATCGACTTCTGGGGCAAGAACCGCGCGAACCTGCTCGCCGCCGAGGAAAATACCGTCGCCACGCGCTATGACCGTGAGGTCATCGCCCTCACCACCATGGCGACCGTCGCAAACACCTATTTCCAGATGCTCAGCGCCCAGGACCGGCTGCGCATCGCTCATGACAATGTTGCCGCCGCCAGCCGCGTGCTCGCGCTCATCCGGGAACGGCTGCAGGCCGGCACTGCATCGCAGCTCGACATCGCTCAGCAGGAAAGCGTAGTTGCCACGCAACGCGCGACGATCCCGGCTTTCGAAATCACGCTGCGTCAGAGCATGGCGCAGCTTGCCGTACTGATCGGGCGCGCACCCGAGCACGTCCAAGTTCGTGGCGGGAGCGCCAATGCGATCCGGGTGCCTCCCATCAGCCCGGGCCTACCCTCTGATATTTTGCGTCAACGCCCTGACGTGCGTGAAGCTGAAGCGCAACTCGCATCCGCGAACTACAGCGTCGAGTCGGCGCGCGCCGCATTCTTTCCCAATATCGCCCTGACCGGATCGCGCGGTTTTCAGAGCGCCGCGCTCGCTACGCTGTTCGGTCCGGGCGCATGGTTCTACACAATGGCGGCCTCGGCGACGCAGCCGGTATTCGACGGCTTCCTGCTGCAAGGACAATTTGACCTCGCCCGCGGCCAGCAACAGGAATTCCTCCAGAACTACCGTCGGGCGGTGCTCTCGGCCTTCAGCGACGTCGAGCAGGCGCTGATCGCCGTCGAACAGCAGGCGCGGCGCGAGCGCCTGCAGAGCGAAGCGGTGCGATCGGCCCGCGAAGCCTTTCAATTGTCCGAGCAGCGCTTACGTGAAGGCACGGTGGACTTGATCACGGTACTCAATACTCAGCAGACCTTATTCCAGGCCCAGGATACTCTGGCGCAGGTTCGGCTGGCCCGGTTGCAGGCTCTGGTCAGCCTGTTCCGGGCGCTGGGTGGTGGCTGGCCCCCTCTCGACACAAATCAGCCGGTATCGCAGTGATCAGATCGCCGCGGGGACGCTAAGCTAACCTCAATGGACAAAAACAAACGCCGATACGTGATTTACGCGGCGATCGCCGTCGCGCTCGCCGGCGCCGTGGTCGCCGTGATGATGCGGCCGGCTGCGCGCCAGCAGACGGGCGGTTTCGGCCGTTTCCGAGCGGCGCAGGACCAGCCGGTCCCCACCCTGGCCGCCACCGCCCGGACTGCCGACGTGCCGGTCTATCTTGACGGCGTAGGCACGGTGCGCGCCCTCAACACCGTCACCGTGCGCTCGCAGGTCGACGGCAAGCTCATCCGCATCAACTTCAAGGAAGGCCAGGACGTCGAGCAGGGCTTCGTGCTGGCGGAGATCGACGACACGCTCTACCAGGCGCAGCTCGACCAGGCCGTCGCCAAGAAGGCCCAGGACGAGGCGCAGCTCGCCAATGCGCGGCGCGACCTGGAGCGCTACACCCGCCTCGCCGCCACGAATGCACTCGCACCGCAGCAGGCCGACACCCAGAAATCGCTGGTGGCTCAATTCGAGGCACTTGTACAGGCGGACCAAGCCGCGATCGAGAACGCGGAGGCGATTCTCACCTACACCAAGATCGTCGCGCCGATCTCGGGACGCACCGGCATCCGCCAGGTCGATGTTGGCAACATCATTCGCTCCGCCGATGCGACGGGCATCGTCACCATCACACAGCTCAAGCCGATCTCCGTGATCTTCACACTGCCGCAACAGAAGCTCATGCAGGTGAACGCCGCCCTCGCGCAACGTTCGCTGCAGGTTGAAGTGTTCGGACCAGAGAACAAGGTGGTGGTCGAGCGCGGCGTACTGCAGGTGGTCGACAACCAGGTCGACCAGACAACCGGGACCATTCGTCTCAAGGCTGAATTCGCCAACAAGGATTTGCAGCTCTGGCCGGGCCAGTTCCTCAACGTGCGGCTGCTCGTCGAGACGCTCGAGCAGGCGGTGGTGGTGCCCACCGCAGCCGTTCAGCGTGGACCGAACGGCTTGTTCGTATACGCGGTGCGCGATGACAGTACGGTCGCGATGCGGCCCGTCACGATCTCGCAGCAGAACGAGACTCAGACCGTGATCACCTCCGGCGTGCACGCGGGCGAGCGCGTGGTGACGACGAGCTTCAATCAACTCTCGGACGGACGCAAGGTCGCGATCAGCGAGACGGAGCCCGGCGCCGGTGCAACACCGACCAGCGCGATCCCTTCCGGCGAGCGATCGCGCCGCCCCGGCGGCGGTGTCGTGCAATCCGATCAGCCCCGCGCGGGCGGCCAGCGCCGCAGCGAGCGGGAGAGCAGCCGCACGCCGTGAGCGCGGCGAGCATGCATCCGGGTCGTGTCATGAACAGCCGCGTTTCACCTGCCGCGCATCGGTGCGGCTACCCGCAGGTCGGCCGATGTCCGGCCTGAACGTCTCCGGACCCTTCATCCGCCGGCCGATCGCGACCTCGCTGCTCGGGGTCGCCACCCTTCTGGGCGGCCTGCTCGGCTATTGGCTGCTACCGGTCTCGTCGCTGCCACAGGTCGACTTCCCGACCATCCAGGTGACAACGCAGCTTCCAGGCGGAAATCCCGACACCATCGCCTCACTGGTGACGGCGCCGCTCGAACGCCAGTTCGGGCAGATCGCCTCGCTCAACACGATGACGTCTGCCAGCTCATTCGGCATCAGCCAGATCACGCTGCAATTCGACTTGTCGCGCGACATCGATGGGGCCGCACAGGACGTGCAGTCGGCGATCAATGCGGCACGATCGACCCTGCCGCAGAATCTGCCCTATCCCCCAACCTACTCGAAGGTCAATCCGGCCGACGCGCCGATCATGACGCTCGCAATCACCTCCGATTCGATCGCGATCCGGCAGCTCAGCGACCTCGCCGACACGCTGCTCGCGCAGCGCCTGAGCGAGGTCACCGGCGTCGGCCGCGTCGCGGTGCAGGGCGGGCTGAAACCTGCTGTGCGCATCCAGGCCGACCTTGAGCGCCTCGCCGCCTATGGCATCTCTCTCGAGGATCTGCGCGCCGCGATCGTGGGTGCCAACGTCTCGGGCCCGAAGGGGCAGCTGGACGGAGCCCACCAAGCCTACATGATTGCAGCCAACGACCAGATCACGGCGGCGGACGCCTACAAGCCGCTGGTGATCGCCTATCGCAATAACGCCCCGATCCTGCTGCGGGATGTCGCCGACGTCGTCGACGGGCTTGAGAACGCCAAGGTCGGCGCCTGGTACCAAGGCAAGCCCGCCGTTGTCATTGACATCCAGCGGCAACCCGGCGCCAACGTCATTGATACCGTGCAGCGCATCCGCGCCGAGCTGCCTCGGCTGCAGCGCGCCGTGCCGGCCGACGCGCGGCTCCTGATCGTGAGCGACCGCACCGACACGATCCGAGCCTCCGTGCGCGACGTGCAGTTCACTCTTGTCGTGGCGGTCGGGCTGGTGGTCGCAGTGGTGCTGCTGTTCCTGCGCAGCGCCCGCGCCACGCTCGTCGCCGGCGTCGCCCTGCCGCTGTCGCTCATCGCGACCTTCGGCGTGATGTGGTTCTGCGGCTTCTCCCTCAACAATCTGTCGCTGATGGCGCTGACCATCGGCACCGGGTTCGTGGTCGACGACGCCATCGTGATGCTGGAGAACATCGTCCGTCACATCGAGGATGGCGAGGATCCCATGGCCGCGGCCCTTCGCGGAGCGCGCGAAATCGGCTTCACCATCATTTCGCTCACGTTGTCGCTGATCGCGGTCTTCATCCCGCTCCTGTTCATGACCGGTCTGGTCGGGCGCATGTTCCGCGAGTTCGCGCTCACGCTCACGATTGCCGTGGTCACCTCGGCCATCGTCTCGCTGACGCTGACGCCCATGATGTGCGCTCGCCTGCTCCGGCGCGAAGGCGAGCGGCCTCGTGGTCGATTGACGCGCCGCCTGAATACCGTGCTCGACGGGTCGGTGGAGTTCTATCGCCGCAGCCTGCAGTGGGTCCTGCAGCGCCAGACCGCGACGCTATGGGCGACAGCCGCCACGCTGGCGGCAACTCTCACGCTTTACGTCGTGGTTCCGAAGGGTTTCCTGCCGACGCAGGACACAGGCCTGATCGTCGCCGTCACGGAGGCCGGTCAAGACGTTTCCTTCGAGGAGATGAAGCGGCTGCAGGCTCAAGCGAGCAATACGATCGCGCGCGATCCCGATGTCATCGGCATCACATCGGTCGCCGGGGTCACCACGATCAACCCGACGCCGAACGTCGGACGCCTCACGATCACCCTCAAATCACGCAGCGATCGCCCGGCCTTCGTCACCGAGGTGGTCGAGCGTCTGAAACAGGCGGTGGCGCCGATCCCGGGCTTGGTCGTTTATTTCCTGCCGGTGCAGGACATCCAGATCGGCACCCGCCCGAGCCGAGGACAGTATCAGTACACGTTGGCCGGCACCGAGGCGAAGGAGGTCTCGCTCTGGGCCGACCGACTCGCGCAGCGCCTGCAAACCTCGCCTGCGCTGCAGGGTGTCGTGTCTGAGGTCCAGGACGGCGGACTGCGCGCGCTGGTGCGGGTGGATCGCGAGAAGGCCGGGCGGTTCGGCGTCTCGATGCAGATCGTCAACGACACGCTCAATGACGCGTTCGGACAGCGCCAGATCTCCACCATTTATGGTCAGGCCAACCAGTATCGGGTGATACTGGAGGCGGCGCCGGAGTATCAGCGCGATCCTGGCTCGCTTGCCAAGCTCTATGTGCCGGCCTCCGCCGCCTCGCAACCGCTGCCGGTGCAGAGCACCCAGTCGACGACGCCGGCCCAAGCCGCCACCTCGCCGACGGCGCAGATCCCACTCAGCGTGATCGCCTCATTCGAGCGCACGACCGCCCCTCTCGTGATCCTGCACGACGAACAGTTCCCGGCGGCAGTGATCAGCTTCAATCTGGCGGCCGGAGCCTCGCTTGGGGATGCGGTGCAGGCGGTGCAATCGGCGGAGCGCGAGATCGGTCTGCCTGGTTCCATCACGGGCACCTATGCGGGCGATGCCGCCGAGTTCGAGCGTTCGCTGGCGAGCGAGCCCTGGCTCATCCTGGCGGCGGTGATCACGATCTACATCGTGCTGGGCGTGCTCTACGAAAGCTTCATCCACCCACTCACGATCCTGTCGACGCTGCCGTCCGCCGGCGTCGGCGCGCTGCTCGCACTGCTGCTGTTCGGTCAGGACCTCTCGATCGTGGCGCTGATCGGCATCATACTGCTCATGGGCATCGTCAAGAAGAACGCGATCATGATGATAGATTTCGCACTCGATGCCGAACGCGTCGAGGGCCTCCCGCCCCGCGAGGCCATCGTGCAGGCCAGCCTGCTCCGTTTCCGTCCCATCATGATGACCACGCTGGCGGCGCTGTTCGGCGCGCTGCCACTGGTGCTCGAAAGCGGCACCGGCTCGGAGCTGCGGTTCCCGCTCGGCATTACCATCATCGGCGGCCTGCTGCTGAGCCAGCTCCTCACGCTCTACACCACGCCGGTCATCTATCTCACGCTGGAGCGGCTGCGCATGCACGCCGTCCGCCGCCGCCTGCGCGCGGCGCGCCAGCCAGCGGAGTGACGGATGAACTTCTCCTACCCGTTCATTCGCCGGCCGGTGGGAACGATCCTGCTGGCGACCGGCCTGTTTCTCGTGGGCGCGGTAGCCTATCGCTTCCTGCCGGTGGCGAGTGTGCCGGCCGTGGACATCCCGACCATCGCCGTCTCCGCGAGCCGCCCGGGCGCGTCCCCCGAGACGATGGCCGCGACGGTCGCAGCTCCACTCGAACGCAGGCTCGGTGCGATCTCGGGCGTCACCGAAATCACTTCAGTGAGCTCGATCGGCCAGACCCGCATCATCATCCAGTTCGATCTCAGCCGCGACGTGGACGGTGCCGCCCGTGACGTGCAAGCTGCGCTCAACTCCGCGTTGGCCGACTTGCCGCTCGATCTGCCCAGCCTGCCCAGCTTCCGCAAGTTCAATCCTGCGGCCACGCCCATCCTCATCCTGGCGCTGACGTCGAAGAGCATTTCGCCGAGCGCGATCTACGACGCCGCCGATACCATCGTCGCCCAGCGCATCATGCAGGTCGCCGGCGTGGCCGACGTGGCGGTGAGCGGCGCCGAGCAGCCGGCGATCCGCGTGCGGATCAACCCCGTTGCGCTGGCCAACATGGGCGTTTCGTTCGATGACGTCCGGCTCGCGATTTCGCGCACCAACGCGCAAGGCCCGCTTGGCACCTTCGACGGCGCTGTCCGCGCCGAATCCATCGCGACCAACGACCAGCTGCGTAACCCGACCGATTACCACACGGTCGTCGTGAAATCGGTCAACGGCAACGTGATCCGACTCTCGGACGTGGCGACGATCACTCAGGGGACCCGCAACACCAACTCCGCGGCCTGGTACAACGCGCAGCCGGCGGTGTTGCTGATCATCACTAAGCAGATGGATGCGAATGTCATCGAAACCGTCGACCGCATCCATGGTCTGATTCCCGAGCTCAAGCGCTGGATACCCTCCGGCATCGACGTCGACGTGCTGTCCGACCGCACGCAGACGATCCGCGCCAGCGTCGCAGACATGCAGCTCACGCTCGCCGGCTCAGTCGCGATGGTCATGCTGGTGGTGTTCATTTTTCTGCGCCGCACGGCGCCGACGGTCGCCGCCGGCGTCACCATCCCCTTGTCTTTGGCAGGAACCTGCGCGCTGATGTGGCTGGTCGGGTTCTCGATAGACAACCTGTCGCTGATGGCTCTGGCAGTGTCCGTCGGCTTCGTCGTCGACGACGCCATCGTCATGATCGAGAACACGTTCCGGAACCTCGAGAGGGGGCGCTCGCCCTTGCGCGCCGCCATCGAGGGCGCGCGCCAGATCGGCTTTACCGTGATTGCAATCAGCATTTCCCTGATTGCCGCGTTTATCCCCTTGCTGTTCATGGGTGGCATCGCCGGCCGGCTGTTCCGCGAATTCTCCGTCACGCTCGCCTTTGCCATCGCGATCTCGACGGTCGTCTCGCTGTCGGTCACGCCTATGATCTGCGCCCACTATATCCGCGAGGCTCCGACGAAGCGCTCGCGGTTCGACCGCCTGGTCGAGGGCTCGCTGGATCACATCGTGCGCGCATACGGCGCCTCCTTGCGGCTGGCCCTGAACCACCGCGCGGTGATGCTGATGATCATGCTGGCAACGGTCGCGCTCACCGTCGACCTCTACGTCAGGACCCCTAAGGGGTTCTTTCCGCAGGACGACACGGGCCTGATCTTCGGCGGCACGCGTGCACCCACCGATGTCTCGTTCAAGACCATGGTCGAGCTGCAGCGTCAGGTCGTCGATATCGTCAAGAGCGATCCGGCCGTGTTCGGCGTCGGTTCGTCGGTCGGAGGCAATGCCTGGTCGGGCTCCGTCAACCGCGGCACTCTGTTCATCAGCCTCAAACCGCTGGCCGAGCGCGACGGGCTCAGCACCCAACGGGTGATCGAACGCCTGCGCCGGCGCATTACCGCACTACCCGGGATTCAGCTCTTCATGTTCCCGGCGCAGGACCTGCGTGTCGGAGGACGTCAGAGTCAGTCGCAATACCAGTTCACCTTGTGGAGCCCCGATCTCGATGAGCTGACGAAATGGGTGCCGCGGGTGCAGGAGCGCATCAGGCAGGTGCCGGGCGTCACCGACGTTTCCACCGATCGCGAACAGGGTGGATTGCAGCTTGCCGTTGCGATCGACAGGGAGCGCGCGTCGGCGCTTGGCGTAAAAATGCAGGCGATCGACTCCGCGCTCAACAACGCTTTCGCCCAGCGGCAGATCTCCACGATCTATACCCAGCGCAACCAGTATCGCGTGATCCTGGAGATCGATCCGCAGTATCAGCGCGATCCCTCCGACCTTGCGCACATCTACGTACCCGGATTCGGCGGGACCTCTGTGCCATTGTCGACGGTGGCGAGGTTCGAGAAGGGTCTCGCGCCGCTCGTGGTAAACCACCAAGGGCAATACCCGGCCGTGACAATTTCGTTCGGGCTGCGACCTGACGTGCAGCTGGAGACCGCGACCGAGCAGATCATGCAGGCGGTGCGCGAGTTGCACATGCCCGATTCCATCCAGGCCGATTTCGCCGGCGAGGCGCGTCAACTCGCCCAGACCGCAGCCGCCGGGATCGTGCTCATTATCACCGCCCTGCTCGCGGTCTACATTGTGCTTGGCATTCTCTACGAAAGCTTGGCGCACCCGCTCACGATCATCTCGACCCTGCCTTCCGCCGGCCTTGGAGCGCTGCTCGCCCTGCAGCTGTTCGGCACCGAGCTGTCGCTGATCGCTTTTATCGGCATCATCCTGCTCATTGGTATCGTGAAGAAGAACGGCATCATGCTGGTCGACTTCGCGCTCGAAGGCGAACGCCAGCGCGGCCTTACGCCCGAGCAAGCGATCTACGAGGCCTGCATCGCGCGGTTCCGGCCGATCCTGATGACGACACTCGCTGCCCTGCTCGGCGCCGTGCCGCTGGTGATCGCCACGGGGCCAGGCTCCGAGTTGCGTCGCCCCCTTGGCATCACGATCATCGGCGGCCTCGTCGTATCGCAGGTGCTCACGCTCTATACGACGCCGGTGATCTACCTGCTGCTCGACCGGCTGCACCACCGGCTGTGGGGCCGCCGCTCGGCGCGGCCAGGCTGGCGCGCCCGCCTCGCTGAACCGTGACCGATCGCGAAACCGGAGGAAAACCGAGTTAACGGCAGGCGGCGCGGCCGCGGCTGCGCTAGACACACCTTGTCATGCTCGCGTCGCACGGCCGGGCAACAGCCTTCCGGTCGCTTGAGGCACAGCGGGGGCGTGGGTGCGTTATTGGCTTGGTGATCGTCGGGCGCTGATCCGCATTGCCCAGTGGCTGGTTGTGCCCGCCGCGATCACGGCGCTCACCGGCGTTGCGGTCGCCACCGACAAGCCCGCAGCGCCGTCCTGGACCGGCCTCTACGTCGGCGGCCACTTCGGCTATGGCACCGGCACGTTCGGCAACGGCACGCAACCGCTGCTCGGCCAAACCCTCGTCCTCCCACCAAGCGTGACCGGATTCACCGGGGGCTATCAACTCGGCTACGACGTCGAGTTGCCGAACCGGGTCGTATTGGGTTTGGGTGCTGAAATCACGTTCGCAAGTCCGCCCGAGCCCAACCAACCAATACGGCCATTCACCAGCAGCATCGACACCATCGCGATGATGCGTCCGCGCGTCGGCTATGCCTTGGGCACGTTCCTGCCCTATCTGACCGGTGGCTTGGCTTGGGCCAGAACGCAGGTTGATCTCTACGCGCCGGACGGTTTCCTGACTGGCGACAAGCACGCGACCCACGTCGGCTGGACTGTCGGCGGCGGGCTCGAATTCGCGCTGACTGGCCCTTGGACGGCACGCGTCGCCTACGATTATGTCGATCTTGGTGCACGCGACTTCGTGCTCGACTCGGTCCCAGCCGCCGTCACGGTGGCGCCCCAGCTTCATTTGACCACCATCGGACTCAATTATCGCCTCGATCCGATCGGTCCGGAAAAGGTTAGCCGCAGCACCGGAAGCACGTCGGACGACTGGAGCATCCACGGTCAGACCACGTTCATAGCACAGGGCTATCCGGACTTCCGTTCGCCCTACCAAGGATTTTTCAGCCTGCCAGGGCGGGGCGAGACTCGCGAAACTTGGACCATGACAGCCTTCATCGGGCGAAGGCTTTGGGAAGGCGCGGAGGTCTATTTCAATCCCGAGCTGGCGCAGGGCTCCGGGCTCAACGGCACGCTCGGCATTGCTGGCTTCCCCAACGGCGAGGCGCAAAAAACCGGGGCCGAGTTCCCGCTTGTGCGTCCGCAGCGCTATCTCCTTCGCCAGACTATCGGATTCGGCGGTGAACAAGAAAGCGTGCCGGACGGCCCCAACCAGATCGCCGGCAAGCGCGACATCGACCGCGTCACCGTCAGTATCGGACGCTTTTCGGTCGTCGATATTTTCGATGCCAACACCTATGCGCATGATCCGCGCATAGACTTCATGAACTGGTCGATCTGGGCGTCGGCCGCCTACGACTTTCCTGCCAACCTGCCGGGTTACACCCATGGCGCAGTCATCGAACTCAACCGCAAGGACTGGGCCATCCGCGCCGGCGCCTTCCAAGTCCCAGAAGCGCCAGCATCCGACATCCTGACCTTCAAGACCGGCGGCGCCGTCGTGGAATTCGAGGAGCGCCATACTTGGCTCGCCCAGCCTGGCGCGGTTCGCATCGGTCTATTCGGCAATCGCGGCCACACCGGCAACTTTCGGGAAGTCCTCGCTCGCGTAGCGGCTGATCCAAACACAAACATCAATGACGCAATGGTCGCCAACCGCCGACAACGGCCCAAGCTCGGCATATATGGCAACGTCGAGCAGGCGATCTCGCGAGACATCGGGGTGTTCGCGCGCGGGAGTTGGTCGGATGGCAAGAACGAGAGCTTGTCGTTCACCGACGTCGACCGCAGCATCGCGGGCGGGCTGTCAATCAAAGGCACCCGCTGGTGGCGGCCGAATGATACGGTCGGCCTTGCGGTCGCAATGAATGCCATCTCGAGCGGGCGACGCGACTATCTTGGCGCCGGTGGGCTCGGCTTGCTGATCGGTGATGGGCGGCTGGATTACCGTGAGGAGAAGATCCTCGAAGCCTATTACGCACTGGGCCTGACAAGCTCGTCGGCGCTCACCCTGGATTACCAGTTCATCGACAATCCCGCTTACAACGCCGACCGCGGGCCCGTCTCGATCTTCACGGCGCGGCTGCATGCGGAATTCTGAATACGCCGTCGATCAAAGCTGAACGGCAGTTCATCTCGGCGATCTCTATGTCATTTGTTTTATTTGCGTTTTCGCAATGGCTGCGACATATAGTCCCGCGATACGAGCAGGGTCTTATGGCCCATCAGGAGATCGCTTGCGGCGGGCAGTCGGGAATCTCTGGCGATCCGTTTCGGTCGCGCCACTGCATTATCGTGTGCTGTTGTCGCTCGCCGGCTGCATTGCGCTCGCCGTTGCTGCGGTCGCCTTCATTCTGCATGAACCTGCCGCCGGACCCATCGAGGACGCCGAGATCTCGAGTCAAGCCAAGCGCAGCGTGCCGCGCTATCGCCCCACGCAGATCGAATGGGCGAACCTGGTGATCGAACCAGTGGAGCAGCGCTCGTTCCGCCCAGCGCAGGTGACCGAAGGAAAGATCGCAATCGACGACAATCGTTCGACGCCGATCTTTTCGCCCTACTCCGGGCGTGTCACTCGTCTCCTCGTGAAGGCTGGCCAGCGGGTTGAGAAGGGTCAGCCGCTGTTCGTGATCGAGGCCAACGACGCCGTCCAAGCCTTGAACGATTTTGCGGCAGCCACATCCGGACTCGCTAAGGCCGAGGCGGCGCTGACGTGGGCACAGACCGTTGAGCAGCGCAACCGCAGTCTCTACGAAGGCCGCGCCGTGCCTCTGCGCGATCTGCAGCAGGCCCAATCTGAACTGACTACCGCGCAGAACGATGCGCAGGCCGCGCAGGCCGCCGTGGAGGCGGCGCGCAACCGGCTGCGTTCGCTCGGCCGCACAGACGATGAAATTGCAACGTTCGAGCAAAACGGCCGGATCACTGCCGGGACGACGATCCCTGCCCCCATCGGCGGCACGATCCTGCAGCGCCGGGTGGGCCCGGGTCAGTACGTGAGCGGGGCGGCCGGCGATCCGGCCTTCATCATCGGAGACTTGTCGACGGTGTGGCTGACGGTCTTTGTGCGCGAAACCGACGCGCCTAAGATCGCGCTCGGTCAGCAGATCGATTTCGCCGTGCCTGCTTTGCCGGGTCGTGCGTTCACTGGCAAGATCGAATACGCTGCCGCTGCGATCGATCCGGCAACGCGCCGCCTGCTGGTGCGCGCCAGCGTGCCGAATCCTGACGGGCTGCTGAGGCCGGAGATGCTGGCCAATGTCACCATCATGGACAGCGATGAGAGCCGCACGATCGCAGTGCCCCGCAGTGCCGTGATTCACCAGGGCGACGTGACCAGAGTCTGGGTCGCGCGAGAAGACCGCACAATCGAACTACGCCGGATCCGGACAGGTGTGGCCAGCGGGCACATGGTCCAGGTGCTCGACGGCCTCGCCCCTGACGACCGCGTCATTACAAAGGGTCCACTACTCATCGACCGCGCACCGGCCGGCAGCTAGCCGTCCAAGTGGTCGATAACCAGAACGCATCCATGTCCAGGCCGACGGCCGTCCGATTACGAACGCACGTGCTCCAACCCGTTGTGGGTGCGCTGGCCTGCCTGTTATTGGCCGCGCCTGCGTGGGCGCAGCATGCCGCCAAGACCCGCGGCGACACCGTGCGAGTCTCCAGCGACCAGATGCATCAACTCGAGGTCGCGCCCGTCGAAACTTACCGGTTCGTCGTACAGAAACCGGCGATCGGGCAGATCGCCTTCAACGAGGAAACGAGCACGGTCGTGCTATCGCCATTCTCAGGCCGGGTTGCGCGTCTGATCGCCAATGTCGGCGATAAAGTAAAGCAGGGCGATCCGCTGCTCGAGCTTGACAGTCCTGAAGTATTGCAGCCGCAGAACGACTTCATCGCCGCCAGCACAACGCTCAATAAGGCCCGCGCGCAGCTCGCTCTGGCCCAAACGGTCGAGCAGCGGCAACGCGGCCTCTATGAGGGCAAGGCCGGCGCGCTTAAGGAGTGGCAGCAGGCGCAGGCCCAACTCGCCGCCGCTCAGAGCGATGCGCGTGCAGCCGAGACGGCGGTGGAGGCCGCGCGCAGCCGACTACGAATCATGGGCCGCACCGACTTGGAGATCGCCGCGCTGCGAGACAAGGGTGCGATCAACAGAACCATAGCGATCCCGGCTCCGATCGATGGAACTGTCGTCGCGCGCAAGGTTGGTCCCGGTCAGCAGGTGCGCAGCGACTCCAGCGAGCCTCTTTATGCGATCGCCGATCTCTCCACCATGTGGCTGAAAGCCTATGTGCCGGAGTCGGATATCGCGCTGGTGCACGAAGGACAGGATGTTGAGGTCAGAGTCGGCGCGATGCCGCAGCGAGTCTTTACGGCGCGGATAGCCACCGTCGGCGCCGCGTCCGATGTCCAGAGCCGCCGTGTTGTAGTGCGTTCGGAAATTCCTAATCCCGACGGCGCGCTCAAGGCGGACATGTTCGCAAGCTTCAAGATTGTCGCAGGCTTCGAGTCCACGCCAGCAGTGCCCATCGATGCAGTCATCCGGGAAGGGGACGAAGCTGTCGTGTGGGTCGAAAAGCCTGACGATCCGATGCTGTTTCAGCGTCGCAAGGTCACGGTAGGCATGGAACAGGACGGACGTCTGCAGATCCGCGAGGGACTCGCGGCAGGCGAGCAGGTCGTCACGCGTGGGGCGATCTTCATCGACAACGAGTGGCGCCAGTAGCGGGCGCTCCAGGGGACGGGGATAATGCTGCGCAGCCTGATCGCGTTCTGCCTTTCGCGGCGGCCGCTGGTGATCATCGCTTTCGGGGTATTCCTGGCGCTCGGCACCGTCGCCTTCATGCGCCTGAACATCGAAGCCTATCCCGATCCAGCTCCACCGATCATCGAAATCATCGCCCAGAATCCCGGCCAGTCGCCGGAGGACATGGAGCGCTATGTCACGATCCCCATCGAAATCGCGGTCGCCAGCACGCCCGGGCTGCGGTTCATCCGGTCCAACACGGTCTACGCGCTCAGCTTCATCCGGCTGCAGTTCGAGTACGGCCGAGATTACAACTTCGTGCGACAGCAAGCGCTCAACCGACTCAAGGACGTGGCTCTGCCGCCCGGCGTCCAACCGGTTATTTCGCCCGCCGGCACTATCAGCGAGATCTTCCGGTATCAGCTGAAAGGACCGCCGGGCATGGACGTCATGCAGCTCAAGACGATGCAGGACTGGGTGGTCGAGCGCAGGCTGCGGATCGTGCCTGGTGTCTCCGATGTGTTGGTTCTCGGTGGCAAGACCAAGGAGTTCCAAGTCGAGATCGATATCAACCGCATGATCGCGCACGGTCTCACGTTGCCGCAGGTCATCGGCGCGATCTCCGCCAGCAACGCCAACGTGGGCGGCCGCACACTGAATGTCGGCGAACAGTCGGTCAACGTCCGCGGCATCGGCGTGTTCAATTCGCCGCAGGATATCGGCAACGTGGTCTTGAGCCAGCAAGGCGGCGTTCCGGTGCTGCTGTCGGACATCGCCAAAATCCAGATCGGGTTTACACCAAGGCTCGGCATCGCTGGCCGGGACGATACGACCGACATCGTCACCGGCATTGTCCTGATGCAGAAATTTGAACGGACAATGGACGTCGTGCGCAGCGTTCGCGCTGCCGTCGAACAGATGAACACCGACGGCTCGCTTCCGCCGGGTGTGCACATCGACGCTTTTTATGACCGCGGCGACCTCGTTGCGATCACCGTGCAAACGGTGATCCACAATATGCTGTTCGGAATCGCGCTGATCTTCTTGATCCAGTGGGTCTTCCTTGGCGATCTGCGCTGCGCGTTGATCGTCGCAGCGACCATTCCAGTGGCGCTGTTTCTTGCCGTCATCATCACCGTGCTGCGCGGCGACTCTGCGAATCTTCTCTCAGTCGGCGCCATCGATCTCGGGATCATCGTGGACGCAACCGTGATCATGGTGGAGAACATCTTCCGCCACTTGGCGCATCACGTCGGGAGGCAGATGTCCGGTGAAGGATCTCTGACCGACAAGCTGAATCGCGTGCTGACGGCTGCAGTCGAGGTGGACAAGTCGATCTTTTTTTCCGTGGCGATCACCATCGCAGCCTTCCTGCCGTTGTTCACGATGCAGGGCGTCGAGGGCCAGATTTTCGGACCGATGGCCCGCACCTATGCCTATGCGCTGCTCGGCGCCGTGATCGCGACCTTCACCATCACGCCTGTGCTCTCGTCGATCTTGCTGCCGGCGCACGTCAATGAGGTCGAAACGCGCGTTGTGCAGTGGATCCGGGGCGGTTATCAGCGGCTGCTGATCCCCGCAGTACGTAACGCACGTCTCAGCGCAGCGATTGGGCTCGCCTTTCTCGTTCTCAGCGGCGGCATCGGCGCCCGGCTCGGCACCGAGTTCCTGCCAAAGCTGGAGGAAGGCAACCTGTGGATCCGAGCATTGATGCCGCCGACGATCACGCTCGAAGCGGGAGTCGATACTGTCGCCCGCATCCGGCACATCATAAAAAGCTATGCTCCTGTGCGGACCGTGTTTTCGGAGCAGGGGCGCGGCGAGGACGGCACCGATCCGGATGGGTCATTTCTGGCGGAATTTTTCGTGCCACTCAAGCCGCGGGAGGAATGGCCGAAGGGCCTCACCAAGGAAATGCTCGTCAAGCAAATGAGCGAGCAGCTCAACCGCGAGTTCGTCGGCGTAGACTTTAACTTCTCGCAATACATTCAGGACAACATCGAAGAAGCGGTGTCCGGCGTCAAAGGCGAGAATTCGATCAAGATTTTCGGCCGCGATCTGGGCGAGCTCGAACGGCTCTCCAAGGAGGTCAAGAGCGAGCTGGGGCAGGTACGCGGAGTCACGGATCCGGGCGTGTTCAACCTGCTCGGCCAGCCGAGCCTTGTCATCCGCATCGACCGTGCCAAGGCGGCGCGCTACGGCTTCTCCGTTGCGGATATCAATGCCGTGGTACAGGCGGCCATCGGCGGCCAGGAAGTTACGCGCGTCTACGAGGGCGAGATGAATTTCGCCCTCACTGTGCGGCTGGCGCCCGAGTATCGACGCAGTATCGACGCCATCCGCTCCATCCCGGTCGCCCTGCCGAGCAGCGACCCCAAAGCGCCGCCGGCCTACATCCCGCTCAGCGATCTTGGCGAGGTGAAGCTCGAGACCGGCGCCGCCTACATCTATCGCGAGAACACGCAGCGCTTCATTCCGCTCAAATACAGCGTGCGCGAGCGCGACCTTGGCTCTACCGTGGCCGAGGCGCAGGAGCGGGTCGGCGCCAACGTCCCGCTGCCCGCGGGCTATCGCATGGAATGGGCGGGCGAATTCGGTGCGCTCGAAGAGGCCAAGAAGCGTCTCGGCATCATCGTCCCCGTCAGCCTGCTGTTGATCTTGATGTTGCTCTACAGTCTCTTCAATTCAGTGCGCGACAGCCTGCTTGCCCTCTCCGGCATTCCCTTCGCCGTAGCGGGGGGCATCCTCGCCCTCTACGTCTCCGGGCTGAACGCCAGCGTGTCCGCAGCGGTCGGCTTCATTTCCCTGTTCGGCGTGTCGGCCATGGACGGCATTCTGCTCGTGTCCTACATCCGGCGCGAGATGGAAGAAGGTCTCGGCAGCGAGACGGCGATCGTCCGGGCCGCCGAGACGCGCATGCGCCAGATCTTCATGACCGGATTCTCAGCCTGCATCGGCCTCGTGCCGGCGGCGCTTTCGACCGGCATTGGCTCGCAGGTTCAGCAGCCGCTGGCTACGGTCATCGTCGGTGGGATGTTGCTGTCGCCGATCTGCAGCCTGCTGATGATCCCGACGCTGGCGAGGCTGTTCATGCCCGAAGTCAAGGACACGGGTGTCGCCAACCGGGCCCACATGGCGGCGGAATGAGCTATTGGCCGCTCGGGGTGCGCACGCCGTGCCAAGCGTCACGCACCTGCTGATAATGGACCTGCGGATCGTAGTCAGGCGTGTTCAGCGCGAGCTTGACGTGGTTGAGCCGGCCAATGGCGCTTAAGAGGGTGTAGGACGCGACCACCCGGTCGCGTTGCGCCACGATCAGGCGCGAGCGCGCCAGAGTGAGATCCTGCTGCGAGTTGAGCACGTCCAGCGTGGTGCGCTGGCCGGCTTGCGCCTCGCGTTGCACGCCCGAGAGGGCGAGTTCGGCCGCACGCACTTCTGATTGTGCGGCGTTCAGCGCGATTCGCGCGCCTTCGTGGGTCACCCACGCAGCTGTCACCGCCAGCTGGGCCTGGGTGCGTGCACGGTCGAGGAGGATCCGTGCCTGGCTCAGCAGTTCCTTGGACTGGCGAACCTGCGAGGCGGCGGTGCCCCCGTCGTAGACCGGCACGTTGACGTTGCCTACCACGCCGGCCACATCGCTGCGCGTGCTGCCGAACGTAGTGTCGGTCTGGAAACTGCGCGAGATGCTGCCCTGTACGCCGACGGTGGGGTAGAGCGCAGCCTCGGCGACGTTAACGGCGCGCTGGGCGGCATCCACATCGAAGGCCGCACCGAGGATGGCGGGGTGCTCAGCGCGGCTGATCGCCTGTGCCTGTTCGCGCTGGCGCGGGAGCAGGTGGTCGATCGGTTCGGCCGGCACCAGACGTCCCGGAGGCGAGCCGATGATTTGGGCGTAGGTCGCTTGGCTGACCGCGAGGTTGATCTCGACATTATTGAGATCGGCGATGCCGCGATTGAGCCGCGCCTCGGCTTGCGCGACGTCCGTCGGCGTCACGTCTCCGGCCTCATAACGCCGCTGTGTCGTCGCGCGTAGCTCGCGCAGGAACTGCACATTGGTGCGCTGCGCCTCGACCAGGCCCTGGTTGGCAATCACCCCCATGTAGGCGGTCACGGCATCGAGCAGAACCGACTGCTCGACCGCGCGCAATTGTTCGCGCCCTGACAGCACCTGCGCTTCCGCGCGGCGGACCTGATTGCCCGTCTTGAATCCGTTGAATAGGGTCTGGTTGATCGTCAGACCCGCCGACCAGGGATAGAGCATCTTGGATTCGGAGAACGGTGGCGCCAACGTCCCGTCGGCGTTCGTTCCCCCCGGCAGCAGGTTACGCACGCCCTGCAGGCCTGCGCTCAAGAGCAATCCGACCTGTGGCCGATAGCCGGAGAGTGCCTGGGGGATTTCTTCGTCGGTCGCCCGCTGGCGGGCGCGTTCGGCGTTGAGCAGCGGGTTGCCCTGATAGGCACGCGTGAGTGCACCCGTCAGGGTCTCGGCCCGGGCGCCGACCGCCAACACCTGCAAGGCCGCCCAGGCCCCCAGCACCGCAACCGTACGTAACCGCATCCAACCCACCCGCGCCGTAACGCGCCACCCTATTGAGCCTAAATCGCGCCCCGGGAAAAGCCCATTCGATTGCCAGCAATGGGGCATGGATCGTGCGACCGGCGCGTGCGAAGCGTCTGTGGACAAGACGACCGTCGGGTCCTTCTGCCAAGCTTTGGACGCAAAGACCGGGATCCGCGGCCCGCAGCGTGTCCTCGTCGATTCGCCAGGCTAGCTATGCTCTTCCGGCGCTTGCGTCTTGGCAACCTGCAACTCGGCGCGCGGATCGACCGTCCCGGGGCGAGCCATCGAGAAGATGTTGTCCACGACGGCGTAGTCCATATAGCCGAGGCGGGAGATCGGCTTCATCCTCGTGATATCAACCATGCCGTCGGCAATCACCCTGTCGTCAATGTAGATGCCCACCACTTCCCCGATCACGAGCTGCGAGCGGTTGGCCTTGCCGTCGGACGCGACCAACTCCACGGTCTTGTAGTACTTGCACTCGAGCGCAACCGGCGAACGCTTGACGCGCGGTGGCTTCACGTTGCGCGAGGGCACCATTTCGAGACCGACCATCTCCGGCTCGCTGACGCCCGGGGCGAACTCGGCGGAGGAGTCATTCATCTCCTTGCGCAGGTCCCACGTGGCGAGGTTGAACACAAACTCGCCGGTCGCCTCGGCATTGATCTGCGAATGCTTGCGCGGCGCGCTCGAGAAAATCACCCATGGCGGGTAGCTCGAAACGAGATTGAAGAAGCTGTAGGGACCGAGGTTGACGACGCCATTTGGATCAAGCGTCGAGATCCAGCCGATCGGCCGTGGCACCACCAGCGCCGTGACGGGCGAATGCTTCAGACCGTGCTTTTCCGTGCGTGGATCGTAGAACATGCGTCTCGTGTGCTTGTGCTGTCGGCGGGTGATGCGATCGCGAGCTAGACCACTCCGCTGCCGCGTAGATCGGCAATCTCGCCGTCGGACAATCCGATTTCACGGAGGATCTCGTCGGAGTGCTGTCCCAGTAACGGCGGTGCTCGCTCGTAGCGCAGGCGGGCGTCCTTGAAGTTGATCGGGTTCTTCACTTGTGGGACCTGCCCGGAGTTCGGATGCGGCAGGTCGAAACGCATACCACGGTGCTTGACCTGCGGCTCCTCGAACACCTCAGCGACCGAGTTGATCGGGCCGCATGGAACGCCGGCCCGCTCCATTGCCTCGACCAGATCGGAGCGCTTCCACCCCGCGAAGATCTGGGCGATCAGCGGCATCAGCTCGTCCTTGTGGCGCACGCGGTCGGCGTTCCTGCCGTAACGTGGGTCGGTGGCAAGTTCCGGCCGGCCCAGCGCCTGGCACATCTTGGCGTATTGCCCGTCATTGCCCACCGCCAGCACGACGTCGCCATCCGCGCACTTGAACACGTCCTGAGGCATGATGTTGGGGTGGCGGTTGCCCTGCCGTTGCGGCGTGCGGCCCGAGAGGAGGTAGTTCATCGCCTGATTGGCAAGTACGGCCGTCTGCACGTCGAGCATGGCAAGGTCGATGAAGTCGCCCCGCCCGGTCTGCTCTCGGTTGGCGAGCGCCGCCAGCACCGAAACCGCGCCATACATGCCGGTCATCAAGTCGAGAATGGGAATGCCGACCTTCTGCGGACCGGCGCCCGGACGTCCATCGGCCTCGCCCGTGATGCTCATCAGGCCTCCCATGGCCTGGATGAGGAAGTCATATGCGACTTTCGGTGCGCATGGGCCGTCTTGCCCAAACCCTGTGATCGAACAATAGATCAGCCGCGGATTCACCGCCTTGAGATCGTCGTAGCCGAGGCCATAACGCGCGAGCGTGCCGACTTTGAAGTTCTCCAGCAGAATGTCGGCGCGCGCGGCGAGTTTCTTCACAATCACTTGGCCTGCGGGCTTCTCGATGCTCAGCGTGAGCGAGCGTTTGCCGCGATTGACGGACAGGTAATAGCCGGATTCGCGCGTCTCCGATCCGTCCTCGCTTTTCAGGAACGGCGGGCCCCAGCCACGCGTGTCGTCACCGACGCCCGGCCGTTCCACCTTGATGACGTCGGCGCCCATATCGGCGAGCAATTGCCCGGCCCAGGGCCCGGCCATGACGCGGCTAAGGTCGAGGACCGTGAGGTGCGACAGCGGACCCGGCACGTGCAACTCCCTGCATCAGCGAGCGGACAAGGCGCGACGGCCGTGCAGCGGCCGCATGTTCTTGAACCATAAGGTCAGACATTTGTCACTTGTGGCGCACCATCAGTCATGGCGCCAGGTCATGCGGCAGGAAGACGAACCCCTCGCCTCGCCGCTCGATGCGACCGCAGTACGGCCAGCCGAAATGCACCGGCGCCAGCAATGTGTTGTTGTCCGCGCAATAGCCAAGGATGCGGCGGCGCGTCGCCGCAGCTTGCGCCGGATCGGCGCAGTATTTCGTGCTCCAGTCGGGGAATGCAACCTGGATCGGCTGATGCGCGACGTCGCCGGCGAACAGGACCTCCTGCGCGTGCGAGCGCACGCGCACGGCCATCATGCCGGGAGTATGCCCGGGGATCGGCATCAGGTCGATGCCTTCGAACAACTGCTCTTCACCCTCGACCAGACGCGCCAGGCCCGCATCGAGAACTGGCTGTACGCTGTCGATGAACGGCAGGGTGGCGCCCTCTGGCTTCCCTTTGGCGCCGCGCGCTGGATCTTGCGCCTCCCGCTCGATGTGCGACATGACGTAGGTGGCGTTGCGGAACGTCGGAACCCAACGGCCGTCCTCCAACCGCGTGTTCCAACCCACATGATCGACGTGCAGATGCGTGAGGATGACGCAGTCGACGTCGTCCGGCGCGACGCCGGCCGCGCGCAGGCGTTCGAGGTAAGGGGTTTCGAGCTGATGGAAGCGCGGCGACAGCGGCCGCGTCTTCCCATTGCCGCCGCAGGTGTCGATCAAGATCGTGTGTCGCGGTGTCTTGAGCAGCCAGCTATGCACGCTCGTCGGGAAGACGTCCTGGGCGCAGTCGTAATAGTGCGGCGCCAGCCAGCCCAGATGCTCCTCCAGCCCCGCACGGCGAAAGTCGGGCAGCAGCGTCATCGGTTCGGTGAGCATCACCTCCTCGATGCGATGAACCTCGACATCGCCGATGCGAAACATGCAGTGTCCTAGTCCGCGAGACCGAAGCGGAAACCGCCATCGATGAGAATATGCGCGCCGGTGACATGGCGCGAGGCGTTCGATGCGAGGTAGATCGCAGCACCCTGCATGTCCTCCGGCGTCGCCATGCGGTGGTTCGGATGCTGCCCCGCAAAGAACTCCTGCGCTGCCTTGTCCTGCAGTCGCCCGCCGCCGATGTTCGTGATGCAGGGTCCCGGTGCGAGCGCGTTGACGCGAATGTCGTAGCGCGCGAGCTCCATCGCGGCCTGCCGGACAAGCTGCGCCACTGCAGCCTTGGACGCGACATAGATCGTGCCGACATACTGCTCGATCTTGAACGCCGACACAGACGAGGTGACGACGATACGGCCGCCCCCGGCTGCTTTCATGTGGCGGGCCGCGAGCTGAATGGTCTTGAAGCAGGCGGTGAGGTTGACCGCCATGACGCGGTCCCACAGATCGTCGGGAAGCGCCTCGATGGCGCGGGAGGGATCGCGCTCGCGCTGTGCGTTGAGGAAGCCCGGTCCGCCGCTGATACCCGCGTTGGCGAACACCACGTCGACGCGGCCATGCCGTTTGGCGACAGCGTCGAACGCGCGCTCGAGCACGGCCTTGTCGGTCACGTCGGCTACCTCGCCGAAGACCTGCGCGCCCAGTCCCTTGAGCTGCGCCACGGCCGTACTGAGCATATCCGCGTCGCGATCGATGACGGTCACGACCGCACCGTTGTCGGCCATCACTTCGGCGCAGGCATAGCCGATGCCGTTGGCGCCGCCGGTCACGATGGTCACCATGCCGCGCACGTCGAAAAGGTCTTGGACTTTCATTGGTGTCGATACTCGGTTGCTGGTCAGGCCGGGCTTTGACTGCCCAATGAGCGGCGGCCTCGCCGATCCCGGCCGTTCCGGTGGAATGGACCCGCCCGTGCCTACCCAAGCGGGCTGCCCGCGGCAAGCGCGGCCACGACAATGGAGATATCGAATTCCGCCAGCTAGGCGGCCACCCGCGCCGCGCCGGCGCGACGGTCTTCCTTGATCATGTCAGCACCCTTCTCACCGATCATCATGGTCGGCGCGTTGGTATTGCCCGAGATCACATTGGGCATGATCGAGGCGTCGATCACCCGCAACCCGGACATCCCACGTACGCGCAGCCGCTCGTCCACCACTGCCATCGGGTCCTGCCCCATTTTGCAGGTGCCGGACTGATGGAACACCGTGATCACGGTCTGGCGCGCGTAGGCGAGGATATCCTCGTCGCTCTGCACATTCGGCCCCGGCGCCATTTCTTCCGGGGCGAAGCGCGCCAGCGCCGGTTGCGCGACGATCTTGCGGGTCAGGCGGATCGAATCGATCGCGACGCGTTGGGCCTCAGGCTCACGCAGGAAGTTGTGCAGGATCGCCGGATGGGTGTGCGGATCCGCACTCTTGATGTGCGAATAGCCAATGCTTTGCGGGCGTACTACGGCGATGCCGCAAGAGAACCCGGGATGCGAGTGGAGCGGGCCGCCGAAACGATCGGAAGTTGCCGCCGAGACGTGATACTGCAGATTCGGCGTGTCCTGTGACGGATCGCTGCGCGTGAAAGCGCAAAGCTGCGGAGGCTGAGTGCCCATGGGACCGCGCCGCGTCAGCAGATAGTAAGCGCCCATCAGGTTGCGGCGCACCGGGTTTGTCACCCACTGGTTCATGGTCATCGTGTTCCTGACCTTGAACGTCTGCCGGATCTGCCAGTGATCCTGCATGTTCTCGCCGACGCCGGACAACTCGTGCCGAAGCGCAATGCCGTACTTCGCCAGCAGCGCGGGCTGACCGATGCCGGAGAGCTCCATGATCTGCGGGGAGCCGATCGCGCCAGCAGCCAGGATCACCTCGGCGCTCGTCGCCGCGTAACGGAGCTGATCGCCTTCCCAGAACTCGACGCCAACCGCGCGTTTACCCTCGAGTCGGATCTGCTTGGCATGCGCCTGGGTGATGACGCGCAGGTTGGGGCGGTTCATCACCGGATGCAGGAATGCCTGTGCCGCGGAGGAGCGGCGACCATTGCGGATCGTGCCCTGAAAGTAGGCGACGCCTTCGTTATCGCCCTTGTTGTGGTCGTCGGTCTCGGGGATGCCGTAGTCGATCGCCGCCTTTTTCCAGGCTTCCACGATTTCCCAGCGTACGCGGTTCTCCTGCACCCCGAGTTCCCCGTCGCTACCGTGAGTGTCATTGGCGCCGCGCGGGTACTTCTCGATGCTCTTGAAGTAGGGCAGCACGTCGTCCCAGGACCAGCCGACGTTACCGAGCTGCCGCCAGATGTCGTAGTCGCGAGCGTGACCGCGGATGTAGCACATGGCGTTGATCGACGACGAGCCGCCCAGGGTCTTGCCGCGCGGCACCGGCGTGACGCGGTTATCGCAATACGGTTCCGGCTCGCTCTGGTAGCACCAGTCGACTTCCTTGTTGCCAAGCAGGAACGGCATGCCGACGGGAACGTGAATCCACCAGTACTTGTCGGGTTTTCCGGCTTCCAGCAGCAGCACTTTGACGGACGGATCTTGCGTCAGGCGATTGGCCAGAACGCAACCCGCAGACCCGGCTCCGACAATGACGTAGTCGTAAGTCCCCACGGACTGCGCTTCACCGTTCATGGCGTCACTCCCTGCAAGCTTATTTTTCGAGCCCATTATTGCACACCCGCGCCACACCGCCAGCATCGCCGCGAGGGGGGCCCCCGACCTGCATGGCGTCGTTCAAACGCCCTGCCGCCGTCCCGGATTGCTAGGCGGCGATCTGGGCGGCGCCCGTGCGGCGATCGGCCTTGATCATGTCCGAGGCCTTCTCGCCGATCATGATCGTCGGCGCGTTGGTGTTGCCCGAAACGAGGTTGGGCATAATCGACGCGTCCACCACCCGCAGGCCGGCGATGCCGCGCACACGCAGCCGCTCGTCCACCACCGCCATCGGATCCTGCCCCATCTTGCAGGTGCCGACCGGATGATAGACGGTGCCGGCAACGTCGCGCGCCGCCGCCAGGATCTCGTCGTCGCTCTGCGCCTTCGGGTCGGGAATGAACTCCTCAGGTGCGAAACGAGCCATTGCCGGCGCCGCCATGATGCGGCGCGTGAGCTTGACGCAATCGACAGCGACGCGCTGATCTTCCGGCGTAGCCAGATAATTGTAGAGAATCGAGGGGTTGGCACGCGTGTCGGAGTTCTTGACGCGGACGTAGCCGCGGCTGGTCGGCCGCAGGATGCAGGCCGATGCGGTGATGCCCGGGAACGGCGACGGCGGCTCGCCCAGCTTGGGATAGGTCGCCGGGATCACATGATACTGGACGTTGGGCGTGTCCTGCGTCGGATCGGTGCGCGTGAACAGCGTCAACGTCGCGGGACCGATCGCCAGTGGACCGGAGCGGAACAGCATGTACTGAAGACCCATGCCAACGCGACCGAACATGCTGTTGGCCAACTCGTTCAGCGTCGTGGTGTTGCGCACGCGGAACAGCTGGCGCGGCTGCACGTGGTCCTGCAGGTTTTCGCCGACCCCGGGCAGATCGAACTGCACACCGATGCCGCGCTCGCGCAGCAGCGCTGCCGGGCCGATGCCAGACGCCTGCAGGATCTGCGGTGAGCCGATGGCGCCGGCCGACAGGATGACCTCGGCGCGCGCCTGCGCATAATGCAGCGCGTCACCCTGCCAGAACTCGACGCCGGCAGCACGCTTGCCCTCGATGCGCACGCGCGCGGTCTGCGCACGGGTGAGCACCTTCAGGTTGGGGCGGTTGCGCGCTGGTTTGAGGAAAGCTGTTGCGGTCGACCAGCGTACGCCACGCTTCTGCGTCACCTGAAAATAGGCAGAACCCTCGTAATTGCCGGCGTTGTAGTCCTTGGTCTTGGGAATGCCGATCTGCTCTGCTGCATCGCGGAAAGCATCGAGGATTTCCCAATTGACCCGCGCCTCTTCCACGCGAAGCTCGCCGCCCGCTCCATGGAGTTCGTCGGCACCGTGAACGTAGTCCTCGGACTTCTTGAAGTAAGGCAGGACGTCGTCCCAGGACCAGCCAGCGTTGCCGAGCTGGCGCCAGACGTCATAGTCGCGCGGTTGGCCGCGCACATAGACCATACCGTTAATCGAGGAGGAGCCGCCCAGGGTCTTGCCGCGGGGAATCGGTATGCGACGGCCGTTGCAGTGCGGTTCCGGCTCGGTCTCGTAGCACCAATCTGTCTTCGGGTTGCCGATGATGTAGGTCAGCCCAAGCGGGACGTGAATCCAGATGTTGTTGTCCCTGCCCCCGGCCTCCAGCAGCAGCACGCTAACGGACGGATCTTGCGTCAACCGGTTGGCCAGGACGCAGCCCGCCGAGCCGGCGCCAACAATGATGTAGTCGAAAGTACCAGCCGAGTTCGGTACTGCCTCGCGCACTGGACGTACTCCCCTGAACTTATCTGGCTCCATGCCTTAGCAGCAATCGCTGCAGCTTGCAGCAGCCCGGGTCCGCAAGCCTGCGTTCCGTGTCGGTCATGCCGGGCTACCGCCGCGTAGTGAACGTCTGGTCCAGCGACCCCGCCCAGACCAACGCCAATTACGCCGCCTGCCGGACCGCTCCCTTGGCGTCCGCCTTGATCATGTCGGACGCCTTCTCGGCGATGGCGATGGTTGGCGCGTTGGTGTTGCCCGTGGTGACCGTCGGCATGATCGAGGCGTCGACCACGCGTAGCGCGGCAATACCGCGCACGCGCAGGCGATCGTCGACCACAGCCATGTCATCGCGGCCCATTTTGCAGGTACCAACTGGATGAAACACCGTCGACGAGAATTCGCGGATGAAATCTTCGATCTGTTCGTCAGACTGCACGCTGTCAGGCGGCCACACTGCCTCGCCGCGGTAATAGTCGAACGCCGGCGACTGCAGGATTCGCCGGGCGTCCTTCACGCCGCGGATCAGCGCTTTCATGTCCTCGCCGCCCGGATCGGAGAAGAAGCGGAAGTCGATCATCGGCGGGTCGCCCACATTCGCACTGGAAAGGCCAACACGGCCCTTGCTCTTGGGCCGCACCAAAACGCTGGTGACGCGGAAGCCGTGTCCCCACGCCAGCAGTTGCCCCGGCTTGCCCTGGTGCGTGGGCACGAAAATATGCTGGATGTCCGGGCGATCGAGCCCGGGCTGCGTCTTGATGAAGCCGCCGCTCTCCACGATGTTGTTGCCGAGCAACCCTTTGCGCGCGAAACCATAAAGGAAGAAGTTCCACGCGATCTTCGGCATTGCCGCCCAGGAGATTCCATAAGAGGTGATGCGTGGGCTCATGTAGTGCACCGGCGCCGAGATATGGTCCTGCAAGTTCTGGCCGACGCTGCGCAACGCGTGCTTTACCTCGATTCCGTGCTTGCCCAGTTCATCGGGATCGCCGATGCCCGACAGCATCAGAACCTGCGGCGACTGTACCGCGCCTGCTGACAGAATGACCTCGCCCCGTGCCCGGACGCGGCCGCTGACACCGAACTGAATATATTCGACGCCGGTGGCGCGGCCGGCCTCGACCACAACACGGGAGACCTGGGCATCGGTCACGACCTTCAAGTTTGGTTGCCTCTCGATTGGATGCAGGAACGCGTTGGCTGCTGAGTGGCGCCGGCCGTCCTTGATCGTGACCTGGAAAATGCCGAAACCTTCATTGTCCCCGACGTTGAAGTCGGGGATGCGACGCCGCTGCAATGATTCCACTGCCTCGAGGAAGACGTGGTTCAGCTTGTTCGGATTCTCCAGGTACTTGACGTTGAGCGGGCCACCGCGTCCATGCGCTCCGCCGTCGTCGTAATTTTCGTTGTGCTCGGACTTGCGGAAATAGGGTAGCAGGTCATCGTAGCCCCATCCGATGTTGCCGAGCTCGGCCCATTCGTCGAAGTCGCGGCGATGCCCACGCATGTAGATCATGCCGTTGATCGAGGAGGACCCGCCCAGCACCCGGCCGCGCGGCACGAACGTCGGCCGGTTCTTCATGTTGGGATCGGGTGGCGACATGAACATCCAATTGTATTTCGGATGGAACAGCATCCGAATGAAGCCCGCCGGGATATGGATGAGCGGCGTCGCGTCGCGCGACCCCGCTTCGAGGAGGCAGACGCGGGTTTGCGCATCCTCGGTCAACCGACGCGCAAGCACGCAGCCGGCAGACCCGCCGCCGACAATCACATAATCAAAATCTTCGCCGCTGCTCATTTCTCTCCTCCCTGGGGGCCAGTTCTGTGCCAGCCTTGTTCGCTATTCGAACCTCCGAACGGTAGTCCGGTTCGCAATTCGAACGCAACGTGGCGTTATGCGCCCGTCGGTCATGTTGACTCGTCCGATCGCCCGTTCATGCTAGCATGACAGAAAGCGCGGAGCCGGGAAGGCGCTCACGACCCGCATCGCAACGGGCTCCTCCAGCGCACGATGCATTCGCGCACAATCGATCGAGAACGCCGACGCGAGGCCCCGGCGCGCGGCGAAACGGGAGGATCAATGATGAGCGCGCTTCGCTTCAACTCCATGCACTTCATGCCGTATGCGCACCTGCCGGCAAACCAGAAGGACCATAAGTCGCTCTGGGTGGACTTCTCCAACAAGCATTACGATCCGGACAAAGGACACGACCTCTACCAGCGCTACCTCAAGGAGCTCGTGCTCGCCGATCAGCTCGGCTTCGACGCCGTCGTCGTCAACGAGCATCACAACACGGTCTACAGCATGATGCCGGCGCCGAACCTCATCGCGGCCGCGATCATCCCGCAGACCAAGAACGTGCGGATTTGCGTATGGGGCACGCCGCCCAACCTCATGATGCCCAATCGGCTGGCCGAAGAATACGCGATGCTCGACGTCATGTCGGGCGGCCGGCTCGAGGTCGCTTTCCCGCTCGGCACGGGCATGGAGTACTGGGCTAATCCCGCCAATCCGGCAACAGCGCGCGACCGCTTCAAGGAGTCGCTCAAGATCATCCTGCAGGCTTGGCATGAGGATGGACCGACCAAGCATTTCGGCCAGCATTACACTTACCGCTTTCTCAATCCGTGGCCGCGGCCGATGCAGAAGCCCAACCCACCCTGCTATATCGTCGGCACCGGCAGCCCGGAAACAATCGAAATCGCCGCCCAGCTCGGCTTCGGCTACGCCTCGGTGTTCGTCACCAAGGCGCGCGCGAAGGAGCTCAACGAAAGCCTGCGCGAGCGTGCGGCGCACTACGGATTCACAATCCGTCCCGAGCAGTTGCCAATCCTCAACTTTGTCTATGTCGCGGAAACCCAGGAGCGCGCCGAGCAGGAATACATCCCGCATCTGCAACGCTTCTTCGAAGATTACCTGAGGACCTCACCACAATATCTCGCACCTCCAGGGTACCTGTCCGTGGATCAACTCAAGGTCCGGGCTGCGGCGGCCGACAAGATGCACGGCGGCTTCAATTTCGAGATGCTCAATCAAGCCTTCTTCATCAGCGTCGGCACGCCGGAGAAGGTGGCGAACGACATGGGGTCATGGTGCGACGAGATGCAGACCACGCACCTTAATTGTGTTACCCACGTTGCCGACATGCCGCATTGGAAGGCGGTGAAGAACCTGACTCTGCTCGCCGAAGAGGTGTTTCCGCGTCTGCGGTCACGCACCGGTGCGGGCCAACGGATCGCCGCGGAATAAGGGGAGGACGAAATGGGAAAATTTCAACGCGAAACCCTCACCGTCGATGGGGTCAAGACTGTGGTCTACACTGCGGGCAGCGGCGAGCCGCTCGTATTCTTCCACGGCGCAGGCACGGTGGACGGCCACGACTTCGCGGAAGCCTGGACGGACAAATTCAAGGTCATCGTTCCCTATCACCCGGGCTTCGGCGAATCCGGCGATGACCCGACATTCACCGATCTGCATGACTATGTGATGCATTACCTCGAGCTGTTCGACATGATGAAGCTCGACAGGTTCAATCTGGTCGGCCTTTCGCTCGGCGGCTATCTCGCCGCGAAGTTCGCGAGCGAGCATAGCCACCGCATCAGAAAGCTGGCGCTCATCGCGCCCGCTGGCATCCTCGATGACCAACATCCTATGGCGGACATCCTCGCCATCCCTGGTGAGCAAATTCCCGGAATGCTGGTGTCCAATTTCGATGTGCTTAAGAAGCGGCTGCCGGAGAAACCCGATCTCGATTTCATCGGCGACCGATATCGCGAGGCGACGACCACAGCGCGGCTCCTGTGGGAACACCCCATCGATCCGAAGTTCACGCGTCACCTGCGACGCATCACCGTACCCACGATGATCCTGTGGGGCGACGAGGACAAGCTGATCCCGGTGCAGCAGACCGAGACCTGGCGCAAGTTCCTGCCGAAGGCCGACATCCAGGTCTTCAAGGGTGCGGGTCATCTCGTGCATCTGGAGAAGCCTGAAGCCGTCGCCGCCATCGGCAAGTTCCTGGGGTAGTGTTCTGACCGCGTCATGGCCGGAGACTGTTCCGGCCGCCGCGCCACGCCAGGGCAAGGCGGATGCGATGGAGCGATGCGTGAGAGCGCGCGTCGGCGCTGCCGCGCGCATGCCCCTCGTGCATTTCGAGACGGGTCACGCGCCTAGCGATCTGCGCTAATCTCCCGGCAAACAATGGCCCGAGGAAGCGCGCCGCATGAAAATCTTCAATTTCCATCTGATGCCTTATCGGCACGTCGATCTCGACGCGATCGGCCGCCACGGCTCGGCCTGGGTGACGTTCTCCAACAGTCATTATGACCCGGTGAAGGGCGCCGACCTCTACCACGACTATCTCGACCAGATGGAATTGGCTGACCGCCTCGGTTTCGACGGTGTCTGCCTCAATGAGCACCACCAGACAGCCTACGGAATGATGCCGATCCCGGGCGTGCTCGCCGGCGCACTGGCGCGCTCGGTCAAGCGCGCCAAGCTCGCAGTGCTCGGCCGCGCGCTGCCGCTGCTCAACAACCCGCTCGTGGTGGCGGAAGAGTACGCCATGCTCGACAACCTGACGCGCGGCCGGTTCATCGCCGGCTTCGTTCGCGGCATCGGCGCCGAGTATCACGCGATGGGAATCAATCCGGCGGAATCGCAGGCGCGTTTCCTGGAGGCGCACGATCTCATCATCCGCGCCTGGACGGAGCCGGGGCCGTTCGTCTACAGCGGCAAATATTACAGTTTCAATTACGTGAACCCGTGGCCGCGTCCGTACCAGAACCCGCATCCCGCCGTATGGGTGCCCTCACAAGGCTCGGGCTCAACGATCAAGTGGGCGGCGCAGCACCGTTACACCTACGCGCAGACGTTGTCGCCGATCGCGAGCGTGGCAAAGTTCTTTCAGATGTATCGCGACGAGGCGGAGAAGGCCGGCTACGAAGCCTCGCCCGACCAGCTCGCGTGGTCGAATACGATCTACGTCGCAGAGACGGACGAAAAGGCGGTCCGTGAGGCAAGGCCTCATTTAGAAGCGCTCGTGAACCGACTGCTGTTCATGCCGATCGAGATGCTGCTGCCGCCCGGCTACACAAATTTCGAGGCGATGGACCGCATCCGCACGACGAAGATCGTCGGCAAGCCGCAGTCGGTCGACGACCTCATCAAGGCAGGCGTGGTCATCATCGGCAGCCCCAACACCGTGCGCGAGAAGCTCGCCGAATGTCAGGATCTCGCCGGCTTCAACACGTCGCTGACCAAGACGCAGTTCGGCACGCTGCCGCACGACATGGTGCGCGCCAACATGGAGGCGATCGCACAGGAGATCCTGCCGGCGTTCCGCGACCGGCTGCCGCAAGGCAAGCAGGCAGCAGCTGCGGAGTAATCTGCGCGGTCGAATCGATTTGCGTCCCGGCGCGCGCAATGACAAGCTACCCGTAACAACATAAGTCACGGGAGGACTGTCCATGCGCATGACCGGAGGCGCGGTCGCCGCGCCGGCAACCTTTCTACTGGCTTTTTTGCTCTGTGCAGGTGCAGCGCCAAGCGCCGCGCAGGATTATCCCACCCGCGAGATCCGCACGATTTGTCCATTCGCGCCCGGCACCGGCGCCGACATCGTCGTGCGCTTCTACGCGACCAAGCTGAGCGATCTCGCCGGCAAGCCTGTTGTCACCGAAAATCGTCCCGGCGCACAGGGCCTGCTCGGCACCGAGGCGATCGCGCGCGCCAGGCCCGATGGGTATACCATCGGCTTCAATCCGGTGGCTTCCACCATGGCGGCTGCGGCGCATGTGTTCAAGAAACTGCCGTTCGATCCGATGAAGGACATCGACGGCGTGGCGCTCATGCTGGCGACCACCTTCGTGCTCGTTGTCGATCCGAAGAAGGACATTCACAGCGTCTCGGATCTCACGAAGTTCCTAAAGGAGAAGAAGGGCGACAGCTTCTACGGCGGCTCGACCAACAGCGGGATCGTCGCCTCCGAGATCTACAAGAAGGCGATCGGCGTTGATGCAAAGCGCGTGAACTACCGCAGCGCCTTTGATGCGCTCAACGAGATGGCCGCCGGCAACATCGACTTCTACTTCACCGACGCCACCACCGCGCTCGGGCAGATCGCAGCGGGTCGCTACAGGGCGCTCGCCGTCACCGGCGCCACGCGCAGTGCCTCATTCCCGGATCTGCCGACCATGGCCGAGCTCGGCTACGACATGGATCTTGCGCCATGGTGGGGTGTGATCGTGCCTGGCGGCACGCCCCAGCCGATCCGAGAGAAGCTGGCCGCCTGGACCAACGCGATCTCTGCGATGGCCGAGACAAAGGCCTTTCTGCGCAAGAACGGCCTCGATCCGATGTCAGGCGACCACGCGGCCCTGCGCGCGTTGCTGGTCAAGGACACCCAACGCTGGGGTGACTACGTGCGCATCGCCAATATCGATCCGCAGTAGCGTCAGAGCATCGGCGGCACGGTCTGCTGCGATCTCGGCCAGACCGTACGCAGCTCGCCCTTGATCCATTCGGCGAGCACCGCCGTATTGTTGACGTTCAACCCTTTCTCACCGAACCGCACGGTCGGATTGGGATAGGGCAGCCCTGCGAATTCCTGCGTCGCGAGCACGGCGCGGATTTTCCGCGCGTCCCTGCTTGCCGCCGTCTCAAGCGCCTGGCGCAAGATCATTGCGGCGACGTAGCCCTGCCCGAGCTGCTCATTGGCAGGCGGGTAGGGCTGATCAGGATGCGCCTCCTTGTAAGCCGCGACCAGCTCCTTGTTGCCGAATGCGGCCAAGTCCCAGGTCCAGGCCATGGGCGTGAACAGCTTGTCCGCCGCACTGCCCAAGCCCTTGCCGACCGCGTCGGTGCCCAGCAACCCGGCGCCGAAGACCGGCGCTGGCACTCCGGCTGCGCGGAGCGCCTTGATCAGCGGCACGGTGTCAGACGGAAATCCGCCCAGGAAGATCAAGTCCGGCCGATGGCGCCGGGCCGCCGCGACTGCGGCCTGGACATCGGCGCGGCCGGTCCGGAACGCCAACGGCGGGGCGAGCGCAAGTCCCAGGCTCCTGGCGTGCTCAGGCAGATGCTTGAGCACCACCTGACCAACGGCATCGTCCCCCATGACGATGAGCGCTGATCGCGGCGTGCGGCCCTTCGCTTCACGCCATAGCGCGTATGCGTTGGACGCTGTCCAGTTCCACAATGCGCCACCCTGCGGCGCCATCTTGAACGTGTGGCGATAGCCGCGGTTGACGATGCCGTCGGCACTGGCGCTGGTGATCAATGGAATTTCCGCCCGTTCAGCTTCCGCCTGGACCGCAAGCGTCATCGTGCTCGCGCCCGCGCCGAGCAGCGCGACGGGGCGGTCCTGCTCAATCATCCGGCGCGTCACATCCGCTGCCCGCGCCGGGTCATCGGAAGTCGTGTCGGCGGATACGAGAGCGATCCGCGCCCCGCCTAGCGCCTTGACCCCACCGCCGCTGTTGATCCGCGCGACCGCGAGCTGCATCCCCCACAGGCCGCGGGTGCCGAGGTCGGCAAATACGCCGCTCAGCGCGTTGGGCGCACCGACCACGATCTCGGCTTCACGCCCGGCAAGCCGTCGCGGCAGCAACGTCCCTGCCGCACTTGCAGCAAAGCCTGCCAAGCCGGCTCTGCGTGTGAGCTGCACGTTGTCGTGCTCCGCACTTTTCTGCACCGGCCTGCGCCGCGGCGCAGGTTCCATCAAAGCTGCATGTGCCGCTCGACCGGACGCCATGCGTTGACCCTGCGATCGAGCGCTACCAGCAGCGCGTTGATCACAAGCACCAGCGCCGTCGCGACCGCGATGCCCTCGAATACTCCCACGGTGTCGAAATTCTGGCGCGAGTTCTCGATCAGGAATCCGAGTCCCTCGTTGCCGACCAGGAACTCGCCGATAATAGCCGCGCTGATCGCGCGCGGCAGCGCAATCTTGAGTGCGGCGAAGAAGAACGGCAGCAATGAATTCCAGATCACCTCGCGCGCGATCACGAACTCGCCGGCGCCGACCACCCGCGCCATGTTGATCAGCCGACGATCGACGTTGCGGATGCCGGCGAAAACGGCAATGAAAATTGGATAGAACACGAGCAGGCCGATGAGCCAGAGCTTGGGCGCGTCATCGATGCCGAAGTAGAGAATGAACAGTGGGATCAGCGCATACTTCGGGATGCCGACCGAGGCCATAATGTAGGGCTCGACGGCCGCGGTGAGCCGCGGCATGCGGCGGAGGACGAATGGCAGCACCACGCCGGCAACGCAGGCGAGGGCGAAGCCGATCAGCGACAGGCGAAGGGTCACGTAGATATGCCGCAGCAGCGTGCCAGACTGCACGTCGGCCACCGTGCGTTGGAACACCTTGATGGGATCCGCTGCATAGAGCGGGCCGGCAATGTCGGCCCCAACCTTCCAGAGCACGAGCAGAAGGGCAATCAGCAGCACACGCCCGATCAGCACGCCGTAGCGGCGCCAGCGGACCGGGGCCGCTTCAGCAAGATCGAGCGCGGCGTCCTGGGTGCTCATGCGGACTGCCTGCGCATCACTGCACCTGCGCGCGGATGCGCTGGTAGAGCTCGGCGAAATCCGGGTGCATCATGATGCCTCGGATGTCGCGCGGACGCGGGATGGTGATGACGTGCTCGCCGGCGATCTTGGCAGGGGCGCGCGACAGCACGAGCGTGCGATCGCCGAGCGCGATCGCTTCGGCGATGTCGTGGGTGACGAACACGATCGTCTTGCGTCCGAGGTTCCACAGCCGCAGCAGATCCTCCTGCAGCTGCGTGCGCGTCTGCGCATCGAGCGCGCCGAACGGCTCGTCCATCAGGATTACCGGCGGATCGTAAACCAGCGTGCGGATCAATGAGGCGCGCTTGCGCATGCCGCCGGAGAGCTCATGCGGATAATGGTTCTCAAAACCGGCAAGGCCGACCGCGCGGATCAGCATGTCGGCATGCTTGCGGGTCTCGTCGTTCAGACGGCCCTGGACCTCGAGGGGAAACAGCACGTTCTGGAGCGTCGTGCGCCAGGGCAGCAGGTTGTCCTCTTGCGTGACGTAGCCGATGCGGCAGTGGAGCCCGGGGTCGAGCGCCTTCGGATCCGAGATCGGTGCCGGCTGGGACTGAAAGATCACCTCGCCGCCGTTCGCCACGTCGATCTGCGCGATCATGTTGAGCAAGGTGGTCTTGCCCGCACCCGAGGGGCCAATGATGGTGAGGAACTCCCCGTCTGCGACCGAGAAAGTGAGATCCTTGATAACCCAAAGCGGCTGGTCGCGGCCGGCGCGGCCGACGAAGCGCTTGGCCAGGTCGCGGACTTCGAGCAGCGGTGCGTTCATGTCAGGCCTCCGCCTGGAGTTTCTGGTCGGAAACCGGCCGCCAACGCAGCAGCCTCCGTTCGAGGGCATCCACGCTCCAGTTGCCGATGAACACGATGCAGGTGGTCATGGCGAGCGCGGTGAAGATTCCGGTGGTGTCGAAGTTCATGGCGCCGAGTTGCACGAGATAGCCGAGGCCGCGATTGGCGGAGATCAGCTCGGCGATGACCGCCCCCCCGATCGAGTAGGGCATCGCGATGCGCAGCCCGGTGAAGATGTAAGGAACGGCGCCCGGGAACACGATATGGCGGGCGACGTGGTGCTCGTTCGCGCCAAGGACCTGCGCCATCTGCACGAGCTTATGGTCGAGCGCCCGCACCCCGGCAAGCGCGCTGAAGTAGACGATGAAGAAGACTGTGATCGCGACCAGCGCAACCTTCGATTCGATACCGATGCCGAACCACAAAATGAACAGCGGGGCTAGCGCCAGCTTAGGTGCCCCATAGCCGCCCACCATGACCGGATCGAGAATGGCCACGGCCATCGGCCAACGTCGCAGCAGGAATGGCAGCAGCGCCGCCGGAATCGCCCCGATCAGGAATCCGATGATCGCCTCGGTGAACGTGTAGGATGCCTGTACCAGGAGGTCGCCTCCTGCGATGCCCGTCACGAAGCGCTGCAGCACGCCCCAGGGCGAACTCACCCAGTAGACGCCGAGCATCATGCTGAGGACCTGCCAGATCGCGATCAGCACGACGAGGACGATGATCTGGTCGCCCCGCGCGCGCAGCCAGGCAACGGCCCGGCCCGCGGCCCAACCGCCCGCCTCCCGTGTATCTCCCAAAGCGCTCATTCCACACACCCGTCCCACTGGCAGTGGCGTCTTCACGCGCTCCCCGGCGGGGGGCGCGACCTCCCGGACGCCCTCGCCATTCTAGCCGGGCTGGCGTCGCGGTTCCAACCTTCGTATACCCTTTGCCCCGCGACCACGAGATCGTTGCCGCCGGCGACTTGCAGGCGAACCCGTTGTGGCGTCGGCATTCTGGTTCCTGTAGGACTCGATCCCGGCGGCAGGAAGTCCACGAGGCGCTCACAAGCCCGCGTATGTTCAATTGGGAGGGTTACATGTCCAGACGGTTTGGCCAGGTTGCCGCGATTTGCGCGGCCCTGATGGTGCCGGCCTCGCTCGCACGCGCCCAGGCGCTCGACGTCATCATGGCGCTGCCGGCGCCCACGCTGACGTTCTCTTCGGCCTTCATCGCCGAGGACGCCGGCTTCTACAAGGAAGCTGGCCTCAATGTCACTCATCGCAATCTCGTCGGCGTGGCATCGGTCAACGCCGTGATCGCCGGCAGCGCCGACTTCACCATCGGCACCGGTCCGGTCTTTCTGCGCGCCGCCGCGCAGGGCCAGCGCCTTCTCACCATCGCCAATCTGGTGGATCGTCCGCTCGTCGAACTGGTGATGCGCAAGGACGTGGCGCAGGCCGCCGGTATTACGGAGAGTTCGCCTTTCGCGCAGCGCGCCAAGGCGATGCAAGGCAAGACCATCGCGATCCAGGGCGTCGGCAGCATCGTGCACGCCTGGGAACGCCTCGTCGCCGCCCGCGCCGGCCTCGATGTCGAGAAGGACGTGCGTATCGCGCCGATGGATCCGCCAGCCATGCTGCCGGCCCTCGAGAACAAGGCGATCGACGGTTACGCCACCTCGTTGCCATTCACTACGCAGGCAGTCATGAAAGGGTCCGCGATCATGCTGGCGAGCGGCACCACCGACGCGCCCGATCTGCTTCCCTTCGCCTACGGCCTCGTGCAGACCAAGCCCGAGACCTGCCAGCAGCAGCGCGAGAAGTGCGTGCGGATCGTCCGCGCGCTCGCGAAGGCCAACCAGATGATCATCGAGCGGCCGAACGAGGCGCTCGCACTGCTCAAGAAGCGCTTCAAGACCATGGACCCTGCTCTTCTCGAGGCCGCGTTCAAGGTCGTGTCCAAGGCGCATGCCAAGGACATCCGCGTCACGGTCCCGGGCCTGGAAAACTCACAGCGGGTCTCGATCGAGGCCAAGCTGCTCGATCCCAAGGACGCGCTCAAGAGCTACGACGGCCTGTTCACCGCCGAGTTCGTGCGCTAACGCAACTTTCGTCGTCCGCGGTCATCCCCCTGTGGGGATGACCGCCTGCCGCAGCGCGACGTGGCAGGCGTGTGCGCGCTTGCCAAGCGTGTCATCGCATCGTTTGGCTGCGCATTGCGCTCCATCCGCCACGGCATTCGGCGCAAGCATGGCTGCCAGCCACGCCTTCGCTGCGATTCCGTTCCGGCCTCATCATCACTACAGTCGCTGCGCATGAAAGCTGCTCTGTTTTGTCCCGTCCGTTACAGCGATCCCGCCGCCGGTTCAGGCTGGCCCGTGTCCGGCAATGCCTATTCGTCCGACCGTGCCGAGCAGTCGATGAGCGCCGCGCTCGCGCAGCTCAAGTTGGCTGACGACGTCGGCTTCGACTGGGTGACGCTAGCGGAACATCACTATTCGCCGTTCTCGCTAACGCCCAACCCAATGGTTTTTGCTGGGGCGCTCACGCAAGTGGTGCGGCGCGCCAAGATCGCTCTGCTCGGTGCAACCATTCCGATCCTCAATCCAATTCGCGTGGCGGAGGAGTTCGCCATGCTCGACACCATGAGCGGGGGCCGCATCGTGGCCGGCATGCTGCGCGGCTCCCCCAACGAATACGCCACCTACAACATCAATCCGGCGGAATCGCGCGAACGCTTCGAGGAGGCGCTCACGCTGATCCGCATGGCTTGGACCGAAACCGAGCCATTCGGCTGGCAGGGCCGCTATTACGAATACCGTACGGTGTCGATCTGGCCCCGCCCGGTCCAGCAACCGCACCCGCAGATATTCATGTCGGGATCGAGTCCGGAGTCGGGTGAATTCGCCGCCGTGAACCGCATCAGTCTCGGGCTTGCTTTCACCAACGTGCCGCTCGCCAAGCAGTCAGTCGCACACTATCGCGCCCATGCCGAGCGTGCCGGCTGGAACCCGACGGCGGACGACATCATTTACCGGGTGCTGTTCCATGTCGCCGACACCGACGAGCAGGCGATCGAGGACTACGCGAACGCTGCCAAGGCTGCACCGCGGTCGAGCCTCACCATGGCCAACAAGGACCTCGAAACTGCGGTCGACGCGTCGGGGTATTACGGCCGCGATCGCGATATGCAACGCCAGCGCCTCATGCCGACGGACCTCAAGGAAAGCATCGCACTCGGGCGCGTGCTCATCGGCAGCCCCGATACCGTGGTGCGCCAGATCGAGCGCATCCGGCAGGAACTCGGTGCCGGCCTCCTCGACCTCACCATCGGCAACGATCTTGGCGAGAAGACGCTGCGTTCAATAGAGCTCGTGGGCACGAAGGTGCTGCCGCGCATCCGGGAATTGGGGAACGCGTGATGAGCGACCGAATCAGCCTGCGCCAGGATACAGGCAATGGCCCCATCATTGTGCTGTTGCAGGCGGCGGACGCGGCCCCATCGCCAGCAGTGCCGGCGCTCGCGCGCGATTTCCGAGTGCAGGTCTACGGCGTCGGCCCGGCTGCGGCGGCAGGTGACGTCATCAAGGCCATCGCCGCCGCACAGCCAGTCGCGCTCGTCGCAACCGCTGCAGCCGCGCGCGTCGCGCTTGGTCTCGTGCTCGATGAGCCCGGCGCGGTGAGTGCGCTGGCGCTCATCGATCCGCCGCAGCTCGATCTGGCGCGCGATGCGGCCATCGCCGATCGGCTCGCGAGCCTCACGACGCCGCTGCTGGTCCTCGTCGGGACGCGCGGTGCAGCCGGTCTTCCGCCTTCAGCGCTCCTGTTGCGCAAGGCCATGCCCAGCTGCCACATCGTGTTCGTCTACGATGCGGGCGAGAAGTTGGACGATGAACGACCCGAGGCGGTCGCGGCGGCGCTCGCCGAGTTCGCGCGCTCGCGCGAACGCTATCTCGTGACGACGCGCAGCGGGCTGCTACACCCTTGAAATCAACGGCCGCCGGGCGCGTTCGGATACATGCGATAAATTCCAACTTTGCGCGCTGGAATCGCGGCCGCACCTGATTTATGTGACGTGGCATGGATGCGATCGAAGCGATTGAAACCCGACGGACCATCGGCCGGCTCGTCGAGCCGGCACCCGGGCAAGAGGCGCTGGCGCGCGCCTTCCGCGCCGCGATGCTGGCGCCCGACCACAAGCGCCTGCGGCCGTGGCGCTTCCTGGTGATCGAGGGCAGCGCACGTCGGGCGCTGGGCGCTCTGATCGCAAAATCGCTCAAGCAGCGCAAACCCGAGACCACCGACGACGACATCGAGCGCGAGACGGCGAAATCGCTGCGTGCCCCGATGATCATCGTCGCCATCGCCAAAGTCAGTCCCGACGCCGGCATCCCCAAGGTGGAGCAGCTTCTCGCGGTGGGCGCGGCGACACAGAATTTGATGCTGGCCCTGCACGCGCAGGGCTTCGGCACGGCCTGGAAGACCGGCAAAGGTGCCTATGACCCGGTCGTTACCCAGGGGCTCGGTCTTGCTCCGGACGAGCACATTGTCGGCTTCGTCTACGCGGGTTCAATGACGGCGCCGCCGCCGGCGCCATCACCGCCCGATTACCGCGACTTCGTACGCGATTGGCGGGGCTGACGCCGCCCGTGATGTCCTTGCTGCTGCTGGGTTATCGGGGATGGTGCCGGCGGAGGGATTTGAACCCCCGACCACCCGCTTACGAAGCGGATGCTCTACCGCTGAGCTACGCCGGCGAAACCAGTCTCGGAAGGCGCCCGTGATACCGGGCAAGCGCCCCGATGGCAAGTAATGCCGGCCGTTCTGTTTACCCAAATAAGTCGCGCCATCGCGAGCGCCCATTCGCTCCCGCTGTCGGCGGCGGCGCCTCCTCTGGCTCGGGCCCGGGATCGTCGGGCGCGTGCACCAAAGGTATCACCGTGTCGGGCGGACGGGGCGGCGGCGCCTTCGGCTCGGGCGCTGGCGATGACGAAGCTTCGGCAGGCTCCGCTCGCGCCGGCGGCGATTCCATAGCGGGCCTGGGCGGCTCAAGGATCGCGTGTTCCGTTTCCTCCGGATCAATCGTCGTCTCGTCGATCACCGGGCCCGACAGCGCTTCCAGCGGAACCTTCCATTCGAACGCATCCAGCCGCCCGGTCGCCGGGGACACCGGCATCCACCGCTCGGAGACGAGCCCGTCCGAGGTCCACACCGGGTCACGTGCCGCGTGTACCGCGCGCGCCATCCATGCCCGGGCGCGCCCGACATCGCTGCTCTCGGCCTCTTCCAATTCGGCCATGAGCAGGGCCACGCGCTGCGTGGGAGCGGCCAGGAACGGCTCAAGCGCGCCACGCGCCACCGCAAAGGACTTCGCATCGATCGCCGCGCGCGCGAGCGCCAGCGCGCCTTCGATGTGACCGGCCTGCTGAGCCTCTAGCTTCTGCGCGCGCGCCAGCCGCTCGCGCGCCGAGTCCCCTGGACGCAGGTTGATGTAGGCCTCGGCAATGTCGGGGTGCGGACTGAGCTTCCAGGCGGCATCCAGGACACGCGCCGCCTTGCGCGGACTGCCGGCCTCGGCGTGAAAGCGCCCAGCGAGGGCGGCCGCAGGGACCAGATCCGGCGCGAACTTGGCCGCTTCCACTGCGAGCGCGTAGGCCCTATCGCGATCGCCGTCGGCGCCGGCTTCGGCCTGCGCAGTGAGCAACACCGCGCGCTGACGGCGGTACGAGGTCTTGTCGATCAACCCGTTCGCCATGTTGCGGTCAAGCGCCTCGAGCGCCCCGCGCCAGTCCCCCTCGGCGCAGCGGAATTCCAGCACGGCCTGTCCGGCCCAATGGAGCGATGGTGTCGATCGTGCCGCCTCTTCGGCTATGCCGCGCGCCGCCGGGATGTCATTTCGGCGCCGCGCCTCAAGAAACAGCCCATGCAGCCCAAGTGCTTTGAGATCGTCCCGCTCCGCCATGGCCCGGTAGATTTCCTCGGCTCCGGCGCGGTCGCCAGCCAGTTCGGCCGTTTGTGCGCTCAGCAGCAAGGTCAACGGCTGGTCGGGCGCGATCCGACGCGCCTCGTCGGCGTGGCGGCGTGCAGCGCGTGGATCGCCCGCGCCGACGGCGACCAGCCCGCGAACGACGGCGCGCTCGCCCTTCACGATGCGCCGCGCGCGCCATGATTGCGTGACTTGGCCGGGGGCCCGCAGCAAGGAGCGCACCAGCGACCACACGAACATCACCACGGCGATCAGCAGCGCGACACTCCCTGCCAGGACAGCCACCGAGGTCGAGATGCGATAGCCGAGCCAGACGATCTCCACGCCGCCAGGACGATCGGCGAACCAGGCAGCCAGGAGCGCGGCGAAGCCGACCGCGATGAGGAAGACGACGACGCGGATCATCCCGGGTTTCCTAGCGCGCCGGGCGCGCAAGCGCGCTGTAGGACGAGGCTGCGATGTCGCGCGCGGCAGCTAACGCGGCGCCGCGCGCGTGCGCCTTGGCGATCCACGCTTGCGCCGGCGCACGCTGTTCGGGGGTGAGCTTCATCAGATCAGTCAACGCACCGGCCACATCCGCGTTGCGCGCTTTCACCTCGAGGCGCGCGACGATGGCCGATGCATCATCACCCGCCGGCTCGCTGATGGGACGCACGCGGACCAACCGGCTGGCATTGGCCTGTAGCCGATCGAGCAGACCGCCGCCCTGTGCCTGCGGTGCGACTGCCTGCAACAGCGTAGGAACGAGCACGCTCAGCTCGGCCGACAGCGCCGCCGCGCTGGGCACGCCGCCGCTCGCGAACGGCTCCAAGGTGACAATCGCCTTCTGATCGTCGACCAGGGGTTTGAGTGACGCGAGCTCCTGTGTGTACGGTGCACCGCGTTCGACCGCATCCTTGAGCGCCGTGGCAAGCACAGCCAAGCGCACGTCGCGATCCGCGGCGGTGCTGCCCGGCGTCTCAATTTTCTGTTCGACGCTGCGGGCGGAGGATTCCAGCGCGCCGATGCGTGCGGCGAGACGTTCAAGTTCCGTTTTCTCGGCTGCGGATTGGGCCTGTCGATCGAGCATACCGCGCAAGTCGGTCACCGCTTTTGCAGTGGCATCCGCCCGCTCGTTCACAGCCCGTAACGTCGACGCCATCTCCTCGCTGCGGCTCGTGAGCGCGGCCGTCGTGTTGCTGAGCGACTTGAGCGCGATGTCGATGTCTCCAAGGCGGCCCGTAAGCGCGGGATCCGGCGTCGCCGGCCGCGGAGCGTTGGCGGTGCTCTCGGCGCGGTTTGCCGTCGTCTCCGCGCGCGTGATACGAGCCGCAAGTTCGGCAAGCACCTTGGGATCGGCACCCAGCTGCTCAGACTCGCGTCCGACTTGCGCTTCCAGCGCGGCAACCCGCGCCGAAAGCTCCACCGGGGCTCGCGCGCTCTCGTCAACGGCGGACATACGGAGCAATCCTGCAAGCATCAGGATCGCCAGGGCGATCAGCACCAGCGCGGCGCCTCCGGCGGCGGCACCCAGCAGCGGCCAGAGCGAACGCTCCGGGGGAGGAGGCGATGCGGCCGACGGCGGAGGCCCTGTGGTCGGTTCGGTGCGAGGCGGTTCGGGCGGGGGTTGGGACGCGACGGCCTCCTCGTCCCAATGCGACGTGGGGGGTGTCTCGTCTGCCGGCTCGTCCGCAGGGGCTGTCTGTGGCGCGGTACTTACCGGCTCGGGTTCAGGATTTCCGATCTCCGGCGCGGCAGGCGGCGCGGAATCATGCGGCGGCGCGACGTTCAACTCGCGCGCCTGCAGCTCGATCGTCGGCGGCGACCGTCTGCGTTTGTCGGAAACGTCCGGTCTGATCGGCGGTTCCTTGCTGGCCATGGACGTCTCCAATCGCCGATTCGCCCTGCTGATCCTGCTAGACCCTGCCCACGAGGTCGAGAACCGCGGCTTCGTCGGGCCGAAGGGCAATCAGGATGTGCGCCACACCGTTCCGCTCAAGCGGCTCCGCGACTTGTCGTGATAGGCAAAAATGGTTGCACGTCAATGAACTCGCCGCGATCCCGCTGCCGGCAAGCGCATCGAGAAACGTTTGCGCACTGCGTCTTGAAAAATGCAGCACACCATTGATCATCCCCGAGCGGAGGGCCTGCGCCACATGCCGCGGCAGGCATGCGTCCGCGTGCGCACGATAGACGGCCACGGTGTCCACCCGGTAGCCCTCCTTCGCCAGCGCGGCCGCCACGTCGACGGAGCGGACTTCGCCCGCGAGGTAGAGCAACGGCCCGGGTGCGTTGATCCTTGCCTGAACGAGGCGAACCAGATCCTGCGCATCCCCGCCGGCAGACTGAACGTTGGCGAAACCCGCTTCGCGCGCCGCCTGCGCACTGCGCGCGCCGACGGCGAGCACGTGCAGCGCGAGCATTTCCGCACGCCTCGGATGTGTGGCGAGGAACCGCACCGCGTTGGCGCTGGTGATCAACACGGCCGCCCAGGGGCCTGCGCCAACGTCCACCGCGGCGAGCGGCTCGATGTGCAGCAGGGGAGCGAGCACCGCCTCGTGCCCGCTCGCACGCAAGGCAACGGCGGTGCGTTCGCCCTGCGGGCCCGGACGTGTCACCAGCACGCGCATGTCAGCGCGGTCCTCGCCGCATGCGGTCACCTCTATTTCGTTGGCGTGAACGACTGGTTGGGAAAGAAACCTGGACCCGTTGGCCGCTGCACCACGAGATACGGCCGGTTAGCCGCCTGATGGCAGGCGTTGCAAGCCGCAGTCAGGTTGTCAAACGCAACGACGAATTTAGCGCGATCATGCGCATCGATCGCGGCCGCGAGGTCGCTGATCGGTTTCATGACGATCGTCTCGATCATCTGTCCGACCGGCGTGCTATCGTCGAGCTTTGGGTGGATTTTTGCCGCGTGTTCGAAAACTTCCTCGAGCTCATGCAACTCGAATCCAGCCAGCGCCCAATTGCCTGCACTTCCAGCCAGCCACACCTTGATGTGGCGCAACTGGGCGATCAGCATAAGGTCGGAGAGCGGCGGCGTGTAAGCAGTGGATGCGGCCGCAGCGGAGTGCTGGGCGAGCGCAACGAACGGAACAATCGAGAACACCGCAAGAGCAAATGCACGGATAAGGATTGTCATCGCCGACGTCCTTCGGTGGTCGACCTACGTAGTGACTTGCCGATGCTGGCGCGCGGACGGCACCTGCACTTTAATGTAGATCAAAGAAATCGGCGCCCCCGCGCGCCTTGAGTTCGGCGCCGGCCTCGGCTCCGAGCGCGGCGGCATCAGCGGCGTCGCCCTGGCGAATCGCCTCGAATGCGCGGCTGCCGTCAGGCCTGGCGATCAGCCCACGAAACGCAAGGCCGGAGCCGGTAACCTGCGCATGGCCGGCAATCGGCGTCTTGCACGAGCCGTCGAGTACGGCGAGGAAGGCGCGCTCAGCGGTCACGGCCGTGAGTGTCGGAGCATCGTTGATGGCAGCGACGAGCCGGCGAGTCTTGCCGTCGTCCACACGCGTCTCGATGCCGATCGCACCCTGCCCCACCGCCGGCAGGAACTGCGCAGGATCGAGCACCGCCGTGGCCACGTGTGCGAGCCCCAGCCGCTTGAGACCGGCGAATGCGAGGATCGTGGCCTCGGCAGCGCCTTCCGCGATCTTCTTGAGCCGCGTTTCCACATTTCCGCGCAGCGGCACCACGTTCAGATCGGGCCGCAGCATCTTGAGCTGCGCCTGCCGCCGCAGCGAGGCCGTGCCCACGACCGCACCCTGCGGCAGCTCCGCGATCATGCGCGCGCTGCGGCCAATGAAGACGTCGCGCGGGTCCTCCCTGGGCAGGCAGGCCGCGAGCATCAGCCCGGCTGGCAGCACCGTCAGCATGTCCTTCGACGAATGCACGGCGAGGTCGATGTCATTGTCGAGGAGCGCTTGCTCGATCTCCTTGGTGAACAGACCCTTGCCGCCGACCTCGGACAACGGGCGGTCCTGGATAGCATCGCCGGTCGTCCGGATGACGTGAATCTTGATGGTGTCCAGCGGGAATCCGTGCGCCGCCGCCAGCTGGGTTCGCACCATGTTCGCTTGCGCCAGCGCCAGGGGGCTGCCGCGCGAGCCGATGCGGATCGAGGATTGCGCCATAAGACCTCGCGGTGGTAGGCCGATGTCCTGTCGTGCAGCCTATAGCGCGGACGCGGCAAAAAAGCTCGCCTGTGTTGGGCGGAAATCAGCGCGATCATACAATGAATGGGGTTGGGATGGTTGTGCTCGGCATCGAGACGACCTGTGACGAGACCTCGGCTGCCGTGGTGGAACGGCTGCCGGATGGGCGCGGCGTCATTCACTCCAACGTCGTGCTCTCGCAGATCGCCGAGCACACGCCGTTCGGAGGAGTGGTGCCGGAAATCGCGGCGCGTGCGCATGTCGAGCAGCTCGATCGCATCACCCGCCAAGCGCTGGCGAGCGCCGGATATACCTTCGGGACGATCGATGGCGTCGCGGCAGCGGCCGGTCCGGGCCTGATCGGAGGCGTGATCGTCGGGCTCACCACCGCCAAGGCGATCGCGCTTGTCACGCGTAGACCTCTTGTCGCCGTCAATCACCTCGAGGCGCATGCGCTGTCGGCGCGACTCATCCGCGAGACTCCTTTTCCCTATTGCCTGTTCCTCGCCTCGGGAGGGCACACCCAGATCGTCGCTGTGCGCGGCGTCGGGGACTACGACCGGTTGGGCACCACGCTCGACGACGCCATCGGCGAGGCGTTCGATAAGACCGCCAAGCTGCTCGGTCTGCCCTACCCCGGCGGTCCGCAAGTGGAAAAGATCGCCCGGCGCGGCGATCCGCAGCGCTTCCAGTTTCCGCGCCCGCTCGCGCGCCGCGACAACGCCGACTTCTCTCTCTCGGGCCTCAAGACCGCAGTGCGATTGGAGGCCGAGCGTATTGCGCCATTGTCCGAAACAGACGTCGCCGACCTCTGCGCTTCCTTCCAGCAGGCGATCGCCGATACCGTGTTCGATCGTGTGCGCATGGGCCTTGCACAGTTCCGCGCGCGCCATGGCACGCCGACCGCTTTGGTAGCGGCGGGCGGCGTCGCTGCCAATTTCGCGATCCGCCGCGTGCTCGATATCGCGGCGACGGAAGCCGGTACGACCCTGGTCGTACCGCCGCCCGAACTCTGCACCGACAATGGCGCGATGATCGCCTGGGCCGGAGCCGAACGGCTGGCTTGCGGCCTGAGCGACGGCCTCGATTTCTCGCCGCGCGCGCGCTGGCCGCTGGAGGAGGTAAGCAAGCCCACGATGCCGACATTCCCGCCGCGGAGCGGGTCATGACAGAGTCGAAGGCTTGTACAGCCGGTCTGGCTGCCGCCGTCCTGGTTCAGGCGTTCGGAAAGATTGCCGCGGTCTGAATTCAGGCGATAGCGGTACGCTACCGCGCCGCCACGCCCCCGGCACATCTGCGCAGGCGCGCAATCTCCTGTCGCAGTTCATCGGCCTCGGCTTCGCGTTCGGCCAGCGCCGCTTCGAGCTTGCCGATATTCTCGAACAGCCGTGCGCTCGTCAGGCGCAGGAAATAGAATCCGAAGCTGGGATTGGAGAAATACAGTCCTTCAATGCGCTCGTAGCCGATCTGCATGATCTCGCCGTCTTCGACACATTCCAGCGTCTGCGTGCGCCTGCGGTTCGGCGCCAGCAGACCCAATTCGCCCACGACGCCGCCCGGCCGCACATCGACCGCGATCTCGATCAACCGCAGGCGGCCGCTGGCCACGATGAACATCTCGTTTGCCGCATCACCTTTACGGAACAGGACCTCGCCCGCACGTACCGTCCGCTTCGCCATGAACGGAAGCAGCCAGTCCATCGACAGATCGCCGCTGCTCGCCGCACGCAGCCTGCGCACCAGCCGCAGTTGCTCGAATAGCCGATAGCCGTTCATCGGCAACAGGATCGCGTGCTGGAGGAGCATCGGCGTGATGCCGGCCAGCACCGCGAAGGCGATCTGCGCAATGTTGCTGGCGATGCCGACCACGCGCAACGGGATCATCGTGCGCATGGCGAGGGTCGCCACCATCAGTCCGGCGCCGAGGAAACCCAGCAGCTCGACGGCGTCGATCTTCGCGAATTGGTGCCAATCCATGACCCCGTCGTTCCCGCGTCGTATGACAATCGTGTGACAAACGCCCGCGCCGTTCTGAAAGCAGCGGGCGGTCTGCTATGATCTGGCGTCCAACCGTTTACGCGATTGCCAAGGAGTTGCCATGGCCTACTGGCTGGTGAAGTCGGAACCGGATGCCTGGTCGTGGAGCCAGCAGGTCAAGGCCGGCGCCAAGGGCGAGGCCTGGACGGGGGTTCGCAACCATACCGCCAAGCAAAACCTGATGGGCATGAAGAAGGGCGACCGCGCGTTCTTCTACCACTCCAACGTGGGCAAGGAGATCGTCGGCATCGTCGAGGTCGTGCGCGAACACTATCCCGACCCGACCGACAAGACGAAAACCTTCGTGGTCGTGGACTTCAAGGCGGTACAGCCGCTGAACACGCCGGTCACGCTCGATGCGATCAAGAAAGAGCCGAAGCTCAAGGATATGGCGCTGGTGAAGTACTCGCGGCTGTCGGTACAGCCGGTCACGGCCGATGAGTGGAAGACGGTCTGCAAGATGGGCGGCGTCTCCTAGCCTGGGGCGAGAGGCCTACTCCGCCGCGACGGCGATTACTTCCGCCAACGCCTGCTCCCGCTTCGTCTGGCTTGCTTTGAGCTCGGGTGCCAGGCGGCTGAGCTTACCCTCCTCGAAGGCGGCGATGATCGCCTGGTGCACGTAGCTCTTGCGGCAGACCGCCGGCGTGTTGGCGAGTTCCATCGCCGTGGCGCGCATGGCATCGAGCACCTGCCTGCGCCGCGCGCGCTGCGAGGGTGCCGGCTCGGTCCGTGCCAGCAGGTCGAGCGCCGCCGTGCATGCCATCAGCGTGCGGAAGTCCTTCAATGTGGTTCCGCATCCGGCAATCTCGCGCAGGAACGCATTCACCTGCTGAGATGACACGGCACGAAGCGTGCCGCCCTCATCGCGGTATTGGAACAGGCGTCGCCCGGGCAGGTCGAGCAACCGGCGGATGGCTCGGGCGAGCCGCTCATCCTCGACTTCCTTGCGCACCTGCTTGGCGCCCTTGGCACGGAAGCTCAGCACGATGGTGTCGCGGTCCAGAGACACATTCGACTTGAGCAGCGTCGCCGCGCCGCGCGTGCCGTTGAGGCGCGCGTAGCTTTCGCTGCCGGCGCGGATCGCGCTGCGCGCGACAAGCCCGACGACCGCGGCGAGCGCGAATGGCCGGTCAGGATCGGAACGCGCCAGCCGTTGCGCGATGCTGCGGCGGATGGCCGGCAGAGCATCGAGCAGCCGGCCGAGGCGGCGTGCTTTGCGCGCCTCGCGCACGCGTTCCCAGTCCGGATGATAGCGATATTGCAGACGTCCGGCCGTGTCTCGCCCGATCGCCTGCAGATGCGCTTTTGAGTCGTCGGCGTATCGCACGTCGCAGTAGGCCGGCGGAACCGCCAGCGATTTCAAGCGACGCAGCGTGGCGGGATCGCCGATGATGCGCCCGTCCTCGCGCAGGAAACGGAAGGCCTTGCCGCGCCCCTCGCGGCGCAGCGTGAGCTCGTCCGGCTGCGCGAGCCGCAGCCCGAGACGCTGCGCCAGCCGCTCTGCCGTCGATTGTCGCGGACGTCGCACGCGGGCCTTTGCGCGCTCCCCTTCTCTCCGACGAACCTGCTGCAGCGACATTGCTCGTGAGCCTGTGCAAAGCGCAATGCAGGGGCGGACCGGATTGTTCCGGCCGTGGGCCAATCGCGGTAATCTGCCGCCGGCGCAAGCGAGCCGTAGCGACCGCGGAGAAGCCCATCATGATGTTTGCAGGCATGAACCCCGTTGCCATCATGGTGGCCGCCATCGCCGGCTGGCTCGCCGGCGCGCTCTGGTACGGCATGTTCGGCAGGATCTGGGTCCAGGCCCAGGGGACCACGGTGGAAGCGTTCAAGGCGCGGCAGGCGGCGAGCAAGGGCAGCCCCGCGAGCTACATGCCTTTCGTGCTGGCGTTCTTCGGCAACCTCGTGATGGCATGGATCTTGTCAGGCCTGCTGGGACACATCGGTGCGCTGTCGGTACGCGGTGGGATCATCTCCGGCGCCTTCGTCTGGTTCGGGTTCATCGTCACCAGCATGCTGGTGAACAATGCGTTCGAGGGCCGATCCTGGCGGTTGACGGCGGTCAACGCCGGACATTGGCTGCTGGTCATGATCGTGATCGGGGCTATCCTCGGCGCCTGGGGCGTCTAGGCGGCCCCCCCACCGCCGCATTCAGCCTGCAATCCGCGACCAAAGTGCAAAGCTGGCCGCCTTGTGGCGGATCGGCGCGCCATCGCATAATAGAAGCCGAGATCGTTCGAGCATCCGCGGAAGCAGGGCCATGAGCCGTCCGTGGCGCGTGGAGGAAACGTGATGAGTGAGAAGACGTACGATGTCCCGGCCGAATGGAAATCGCGGGCGTTCATCGACGAAGCCAAATATCAGGCCATGTATGCGCAGTCGGTCAAGGATCCAAACGACTTCTGGCGCGAGCAGGCCAAACGCATCCACTGGACGAAGCCCTTCACCAAGGTAAAGAACACCTCGTTCGATCCTCACAATGTGTCGATCAAGTGGTTCGAGGACGGCGCGACCAACGTCGCCTACAACTGCGTCGACCGCCACGTCGCGACTCGCGGTGATCAGATCGCCATCATTTTCGAGGGTGACGATCCCGCCGAAGATCGGAAGATCACCTATAGGCAACTTCACGCTGAGGTTCAGCGCTTCGCCAACGTACTCAAGGCGCGCGGCGTCAAGAAGGGCGACCGTGTCACGATCTACATGCCGATGATTCCGGAGACTGCCTGCGCGATGCTGGCCTGCACCCGCATCGGCGCGATCCACTCCGTGGTGTTCGGCGGCTTCTCGCCGGACTCGCTTGCAGGCCGGCTCGAGGACGCGAAGTCGAGCGTGCTGATCGTCGCGGACGAGGGACTGCGTGGCGGCCGCCCGGTGCCGCTCAAGGCCAATGCGGACGCCGCGGCCGATAAGGCAGGCGGGGTGGAGTCGATGATTGTCGTCCGCCGCACCGGTGGCAAGGTGCCGATGAAGCCGGGCCGTGACGTCTATTACGACGAGGTCGCCAAGACAGTGGCAGCCGACTGCCCGTGCGAGGAGATGAACGCGGAGGACCCGCTGTTCATCCTCTACACCTCGGGCTCGACCGGCAAGCCGAAGGGAGTGCTGCACACCACCGCGGGCTATCTGATCCACGTGGCGATGACGCACCAGTGCGTCTTCGACTACCACGAGGGCGACATTTACTGGTGCACCGCCGACGTCGGCTGGGTCACCGGCCACAGCTACATCGTCTATGGACCATTGTGCAACGGCGCCACCACGCTCATGTTCGAAGGCGTGCCGAACTATCCGACCAATTCCCGCTTTTGGGAAGTGATCGACAAGCACAAAGTCAACATCTTCTACACCGCGCCAACCGCAATCCGCGCACTGATGCAGGCTGGCGATGGGCCCGTGAAGAAAACCTCGCGCGCCTCGTTGCGCCTGCTCGGGTCGGTCGGCGAGCCGATCAACCCGGAAGCCTGGGAGTGGTATCACCGCGTCGTCGGCGACGGTCGCTGCCCGATCGTCGATACCTGGTGGCAGACAGAGACCGGCGGTATCCTGATCACTCCACTGCCCGGCGCGACGCGACTCAAGCCCGGCTCAGCGACGCGGCCGTTCTTCGGCGTCATCCCTGAGATCGTCGACGCCGAAGGCCGCGTGCTTGAAGGCGCCACCACCGGCAACCTCTGCATCGCCGACAGTTGGCCCGGCCAGATGCGCACCGTGTACGGCGATCACCAGCGCTTCGTCGACACCTACTTCAAGGCCTATCCCGGCAAATACTTTACTGGTGACGGCTGCCGCCGCGACGAGGACGGCTACTATTGGATCACCGGCCGCGTCGATGACGTGATCAACGTGTCGGGTCACCGCCTCGGCACCGCGGAAGTCGAGAGCGCACTCGTTGCACATCCCAAGTGCTCGGAGGCGGCGGTCGTCGGCTATCCGCACGACATCAAGGGCCAGGGCATCTACGCCTACGTCACCCTGATGGCCGGCGTGCAGCCGACCGAGGACTTGCGCAAGGAATTGGTGCAGTGGGTACGCAAGGAGATCGGCCCGATTGCCTCACCCGACCTCATCCAGTTCGCGCCAGGCTTGCCCAAGACGCGCTCAGGGAAGATCATGCGACGTATCCTGCGCAAGATCGCGGAGGACGACTACAAGGCGCTCGGCGACACCTCGACCCTCGCCGATCCGACCGTCGTCGACGACCTCGTCAACAACCGCCAGAACAAGAAGAGCGCATAACTCGCGGGTCGATCATCCGCCGACGTTCCCTGCGGGCGCGAAGCGATCGACCCGGTAAGACAGCCGTCAGCCGGATTACTTCGTCTCGCGAACCGTGACGCGCCGGTGAACATGTCCATGGGCAGCCTACTCCGCGGCGGCGCTCTTCTCGTTGTCCTGCTCGCCGCCACAGCCGGCGCGCAAACGTCGCGCACTCCTTCACCCGACCTGCCCAACATTGAGCGCTACTACGAACGCCCATTTGACGTGCCCTCATTCGTGCTGGCCTGGGAAAAGACTGGGCGGCTGGGCGCCGACGGCGTGCTTGGATTTCTCGCGGCAATCTTCGCGAACGAGCCGGAGCAGATCGCGCGGGTGTCGACCCTGCCGCTGGCGAAGCCCGCGCAGACCATCGTGATCCAGGCCTTGCGGTTTGCGCAGAAGTCGGACGAAGCAAGGGCGCTGGCGCAGAGGTGGAACTGGCCGCCACGGGAGCAGGCTAACATTGCTCCGGTGCGCCCGCTGCTGGCCACCCGCCCAGAGCAACCGAGCCACTTCAACACGTTCTGGGGCGCGAGCTTCGCGACCGGCGATGCCGCCTACATTCGCCCGATATACGACTATTACGCGGGCGCTCTGGCGGAGCCGGACATCGGCGTGGATCAGGTGGTCGGCATGGTGTTGGCGCGCATCCGCGGCGACCGCGAAGCGGCGGAAGCCATCGCCAGAAACTATCCGCGCGAGCGGGTGCGCTGGGTAGTGTTCGGCGCGAGCGCCCTCTGGTCTCTGGACGCTAACGCACGGCAGCATCGCTTCGTGGCCGAGGCAATCGCACAGTTCGTGCGCGAGACGCCGGAGGGCCTGGCCGTCAAGGGGCTTCGCATGCTGCGGAGCGCATTGCGCGAGCCATCGCAGAATGGCGCACGTTAGGTCCGAATCGCCGCAGCGGCACGCCGGTCGTCTGCCCGATTGTTGCACAAAACTCGGCGCGTTTACGCTTCGCTCACCCTAAAAGCAGCACAGCGCTGAATCCGATCCCCGCCTCGATTATTTTAGCGGCCGGGGACGTGCATGCGAAAAGATCTTCTTCAGTGGCTGTTCGCCATTGTCGCGGGCGCACTGTTCGCCGCGATGCTGTCGGTCGAGCCAACGCAGGCGCGCGAGATGGTGCCGTTCGGCGGCTATTTCTCGCCCGGCACGATCGTGATCAAGACACGGGAGCGGTGGCTCTATCTCGTGCTCGGCAACGGCTATGCAATCCGCTACCCGGTTGGCGTCGGCAAAGCCGGCCAGCAGTGGGCCGGCGTCGCCTATATCGACGGGAAGTACGTGGCCCCCGACTGGATGCCGCCACCATCGATGCGGCGTGACCCCTACGCCCCGGCCTACGTCATTCCTGGCGGCTCGCCACAGAATCCGATGGGCGCGGCCGCGCTTACTCTGACCGGCGGCGAATACGCCATCCACGGCACCAACCGGCCGTCCTCGGTCGGCGGCTTCGTCTCTCACGGCTGCATCCGCATGCACAACGAGGACGTGGTCGATCTGTTCGCACGGGTAACAGTCGGCACGCCCGTGGTCGTGGCACGCTAGGGAATCGCGCCGGTCAGCACCAGCTCCCACGATGGCCGCCCCAGTAACGGCGCACGAGTCCTTGTCTGATCAGCGCTCCAGACACGTCCGGTGTGCGGCGCGTGCCCACATCCGCGACGATGCGACCGTATTTATCCGGACCGATGTTCCAGATTGCGACCTCGCGCTCCATCAGCAGGCGCCGGAGCGCCGCGCGTGCGGCCTCGGCCTGGCGCAGTTCGTCCGCGCAGCGCGCGCTCATCTCGGGCGCATCGATGCCGCGCAGGCGCACCCGGGTGATCAGGTGACGGCCCGGCGCCAGATGCACGCGCGCCTCGAAGGTATCGCCGTCGCTGACCCGCAGCACGTCGACCGCGTAATGTGCAGTGGACGAAAATTCGCTCGGAGGCGGCGGCTGTCGCCCCTCCCATGCGGCCGGCCGCGGCAGGAGCTGCGGCCACTTCGCGCGGTGCTGCCAAATCAGGAAGCCGAGCAGACTGCCGCCGACGATGCCGATGGCAAACGTGCTGGCCGCAAGCACACGTGCCTCACGGCGGCGGCGACAGCGGAACGAGGGTTCGAACCGCACGAATCGGGACATAATTCCTATGTACCGGATTTGTTCTTTGTCGGCAACCGCCACGGCGTCAGAAGTCCGAGGCGATCCCCTTGTTCTCCCAATCGCCGTAGCGGGCGGGGTCGGGCCCTTCCCGGCCATTCACTTCCTGAGGCCCCTTCTCGACGAGGTGCGTCTGGGCGCGGCGTTCGGCCGCTTCGGCCAGGGCGCGCTCGGCGGCCGGGGTCAGCTTTCGGGGCGTCACTGGGGACGCTTCGTGGGATGGTTTCCGATCTGGCATGCCCCACACCTCGGATGCCGCGGGTGCGACGTCAAGAGCGGTGCCAGCGCCGTTTCGCCGCTTGCAGGAAAGCCGTCCCAATCCAACATCTTGTCCGAGGCTGCCGCAACGGAGCGGCATCGGGAGAGGAGACCACATGAACTATATGCGCACGGCCATCCTGCTGGCAGGGCTGACCGCCCTGTTTATGGGCGTGGGCGCTCTGATCGGCGGCCAGACCGGCGCGATGATCGCGCTGCTGATGGCCGCCGGCATGAACCTGTTCGCCTACTGGAACGGCGACCGCATGGTCCTGTCCATGTACGGCGCACACGAAGTCGACGCGCGCACCGCGCCCGATCTCTATCAGCTCGTCCACGATCTCGCGCAGCGCGCGGATCTGCCGATGCCGCGAGTCTATCTCATGGACAACCCGCAGCCGAACGCGTTCGCGACGGGCCGCAATCCGGACAACTCCGCAGTCGCGGTGACTACGGGCCTGCTCAACGCGCTCTCGCGAGAGGAGGTGGCCGGCGTCGTCGCGCACGAGCTCGCGCACGTGAAGAATCGCGATACGCTGATCATGACCATCACGGCCACCATCGCCGGCGCGATCTCGATGCTGGCCCAGTTCGGCATGTTCTTCGGCGGCAATCGCGACAATAACAATGGTATGGGGATCGTTGGTACGCTCGCCATGGTGATCCTTGCGCCGATCGCAGCAATGCTGGTGCAGATGGCGATCAGCCGCACGCGCGAGTACGCCGCCGACAATCTCGGCGCGCGCATCAGCGGCCGTCCCGAGGCGCTCGCTTCGGCGCTCGGGCGCATTGAGCGGGCCGCGCATGCAGTACCGAACGAAGAAGCCGAAGCTAATCCGGCAACGGCGCACCTTTTCATCATCAATCCACTCTCGGGCGCGCGGATGGACAATCTGTTCTCGACCCATCCTTCGACCGAGAACCGGATCGTGGCCTTGCAGGAGCTCGCGGCCGAGATGGGCCGCGGCATGAGCGCGCCGGCGCCCGCGGGCTATGGTCCTTGGAATACGGGCGGACGCCGCAGCTACGGTCCGTGGGGTTGATTGCGTCTCACGATTGTCATTGTCGCGCATCAAGGTCAGGTGCGTGATGGCCGGGCCGGCGCGACGCCGCGACCCGGCCATCACGTCGCCAGGGCATGTGCTCGCGCAATCCTGAAAATTTTCCCGACAGTCGAACTTTCTCCCAGTTCAGGTCTATACAGACCACGATGCCCCGCCTTGCCCCCAAACCCGAAGCTCCCGGCATGGCCGCGCGTCGCGTCGCCGCCGACATTCTCGACAACGTGCTGCGGCGCGGTCGTCCCCTCGATGAGCAGTTTGATGATCGGCAGTCCAGCCATGGCTTCGGTCTCCTGTCGGAACGCGATCGCGCGCTGACCCGCAACATCGTGGCGACCGTGCTGCGTCGGCTCGGCACCTTGCGCGCGCTGCTCGCCGGATTGCTCGAGCGGGGGCCGCCGCCCGATGCGCCGCGCGTCGAGACCGCGCTGCTTGTTGGTGCCGCACAGATCCTCTTCCTCGACGTGCCCAATCACGCCGCCGTGGATCTCTCCGTTCGCCTCGCGCAGGCAGACCGCCGCGCGGGGCATTTCGCCGGACTCGTGAACGCCGTGCTGCGGCGCCTCACCCAGGAAGGCGCGCAGCGCTGCGGCGCGCTCGATCCCGCTATGCTGGATACGCCGGCATGGCTGATCGAACGCTGGTCGCGTGCCTACGGCGTCGACACCGCGCGAGCAATCGCACAGGCCAATAGCCATGAGCCGGCGCTCGATCTGACCGTTCCCCGCGACGCCCAGGACTGGGCCGCGCGCCTGCGCGGACGCGTGCTGCCGACCGGTACGGTGCGGATGGTGCCGCACGGGCCTGTCTCGCTGCTGCCGGGATTCCCCGAAGGCGCATGGTGGGTGCAGGATGCTGCGGCGGCGCTGCCGGCACGCTTGTTCGGCGATGTCGCGGATCTGCGCATTGCCGACGTTTGTGCGGCCCCCGGCGGCAAGACCGCGCAGCTCGCCACCGCCGGCGCGCGCGTCACCGCAGTCGACCGCTCCGAACGGCGGCTGTCGCGCTTGCGCGAGAACATGGCGCGCTTGCACCTTGATGTTGAAATCGTGGTGGCCGACGCGGCTGAGTGGCAGGCGGACGCGCTTGACGGCGTGCTGATCGATGCGCCGTGCTCCTCGACGGGGACCATCCGCCGCCATCCCGACATCGCTTGGCTCAAGCGCGAGTCCGATCTCGCAGGGCTCGTCGATCTGCAGCGGCGCCTGCTGCTGCACGCGGTCGACCTCGTGCGCCCCGGCGGCATCATTGTGTTCTGCACCTGCTCGATCGAGCCGGAGGAAGGCGAATTGCTGGTGGCCGACGTGCTGGCGCATGAGCCGCGGCTGCGCCGCCGCCCGATCATCGCCGGCGAGATTCCCGGCCTGGACGGCCTGATCAACGCCGCCGGCGAACTGCGGACCTTACCGTGTCATTGGCCCGACGCCGATTCGCGCATGGCTGGGCTCGACGGCTTCTTCGCTGCGCGGATGACGCGCGCCTGAGCGCCGAGACCGCGCTGTTGATGCATTCCGTTTTCGGCTTTTGCCTCGCACCGCGCTCTCACCTATGAATAGGGCGCGGGTTCGGGGGCGGACCCTTCCACACGCTCGACGTGGCAATGCAGCTCCCACCGCAGGCCGTGGAGAGGATGGAATGGCCCGCGTCGCCATCGCGGAACGAGGCAAGCTGAGAGCAACGTCGCTCCGCCGCGGCGTGCATCGCTTCGTCGGCCGCGTGAAGTCGCTGGTGACCGTGCTGACCACGCTGCCCGGCCGCGCCGATCATCTCGTGATCGCGCCGCAGGATCTGCGGACCGCTGATCCCACGCGGGCGGCGGAAATCTATGGTGGTCGCTTCGCCTTCGCCGGCAAGGTCGTGGTCTGCGACGGACGCTCGCCGTTCGATGTGATCGAACCCTCGGAGGAATGGGCCGAGGCGCTGCTGAGCTTCGGGTGGCTGCGCCACCTGCGGGCGGAGGACACGTTCATCGCACGCAAGAACGCTTATTCGCTCGTCGACGAGTGGATGAGCATGCAGCGTTCCTACCGCGGAGTGGCGTGGCAGCCGGACGTGCTCTCGCGCCGCATCATCTCGTGGCTGTCGCAGGCGCCTTTGATCCTCGACGCGGCAGACGAACGATTCTATCGTCGCTTCATCCGCAGCCTGACGCGGCAAGTTCAGTTCCTACATTCCACCGCTCGCGATGCACAGGCCGGCGTGCCGCGGCTGCAGGCGCAGATCGCGCTGACCTACGCCTCGCTCTGCATCGCCAGCCAATTGCGCAACCTCAACAAGGTGGCGCGTCGCCTCGTGGTCGAGCTCGACCGTCAGGTGCTGCCCGACGGAGGCCACCTCAGCCGCAATCCGGCGGCAGTGATCGAACTGTTGCTCGACCTCCTGCCGCTCACCCAGGCTTTCGCGGCGCGCAACCTCGTGCCCCCGCCGGCTTTGCTCAACGCCGTCGACCGCATGATGCCGATGCTGCGTTTTTTCCGGCATGGCGATGGATCCTTCGCGCTGTTCAACGGCATGGGCCCCACGCCGCCGGATCTCGTGGCCACCTTGATCGCTTACGACGACACACGCGGCACGCCCGTGCACAACGCAGTGCATTCGGGGTACCAGCGTATCGAGGCCGGCGCGGCGGTAGTTCTGATGGATACGGGGAAATCCCCACCCGTAGGAATGAGCCGTGACGCCCACGCCGGCTGCCTTTCGTTCGAACTCTCGGCACGCGCGCAGCGCATCGTCGTGAACTGCGGCATGCCTGCCACCGGACGGGAAAACTGGCGAGACCACGCGCGCTCGACTGCGGCACATTCGACGGTGACATTCAACGACACCTCATCGTGCCGCTTCCTGGAAACCGGAAGCTATCGCCGTCAGGCCGGCGTGCCGATCACGGCGGGACCAACGCGCGTCAAGATCGAGCGCCTGACCGCCGAGGATGGCGCCACCATCCTGCGCGCCTCGCACGACGGCTATCTCCGCTTCAGCGTCATCCACCAGCGCACGATCGCACTCGCCACTGACGGCACCCGTCTCGACGGCGAGGATCTGTTCCTGTCCAGCAAGGGTGAAACCCTCCCCGCCAAGGTGCCCGATGCGTTCGCATTGCGCTTCCACCTTCATCCGGCGGTGCGCGCCACGCGCCTTTCTGACGGGCACGGCGCCATGCTGGTGCTGCCCGGACGCGAGCTATGGAACTTCCACGCCTACGAGGACGTGGTCGAGATCGAGGACAGCGCATTCCTCGGCGGGCCTGACGGCCCGCGTCGCAGCCAGCAGATCGTCATTCGTGGACACGCCCGGCAGACGCCCCGCCTGCGCTGGTATTTCGAGCATGCCCCGACCGCTGCCCGTGCCCGCGCCAGCACGCGTGGTCAGGAGCCTGAACTCCCGTTGTGAACTGCGGCGCGGAGCTCTGCCCCTCCATTGTCATTGCGTGCGAAAGCGGGCAATCCAGTAACCGCAGCCGCCTCGGATGATGGATGCCCGCCGTCGCGGGCATGTCAGCGGCAAGGCTGCCAGTGGACCGCCATGACAGACCAGCTCCGCCGCATCGGCCGCGCCCTCATTTCCGTCTCCGACAAGACCGGACTGATCGACTTTGCCCGCGCGCTGTCCGGCCGCGGCATCGCGCTGGTTTCGACGGGCGGCACGCGTAAGGCGATCGCCGACGCCGGCCTGCCAGTGCAGGACGTTTCCGATCTGACGGGGTTCCCCGAGATGATGGACGGGCGCGTCAAGACGCTGCACCCGAAGGTGCATGGCGGGTTGCTCGCGATCCGCGACAATGTGGAGCACGCCGGCTCCATGCGCGCGCATGGCATCGCGCCCATCGATCTCCTGGTGGTCAACCTCTACCCGTTCGAGGGCACCATCGCCAAAGGCGCAAGCTACGACGATTGCATCGAGAACATCGATATTGGCGGTCCGGCGATGATCCGTGCCGCGGCGAAGAACCATGCCGACGTGGCTGTCGTGGTCGAGCCTGACGATTACGCCACCGTTTTGGCTGAACTCTCCACCCATGGCGGGGCGACGACACTGGCGCTGCGCCACAAGCTCGCAGCCAAGGCCTATGCCCGCACCGCGGCCTATGACGCGGCGATCTCCAATTGGTTCGCGGCAACGCTTGGCGATGACGCACCGGCGTTCCGCGCCATCGGCGGCAAGCTGGTCGAGGCGCTGCGCTACGGCGAGAACCCGCACCAGAGCGCCGCGTTCTATCGTACGACCGAGCAGCGCTTCGGCGTGGCCACTGCGCGCCAGGTGCAGGGCAAGCAGCTCTCCTACAACAACCTCAACGACACCGACGCCGCGTTTGAATGCGTGAGTGAGTTCGATCCCGCCCGCACGGCCGCCTGCGCGATCGTCAAACATGCCAACCCCTGCGGGGTCGCCGAGGGCGCGAGTCTCGTGGAGGCCTACCAGAAGGCTCTGCGTTGCGATCCCGTTTCGGCCTTCGGCGGCATCGTCGCGCTCAACCGCGCGCTCGATGCCGAGGCGGCCCGCGCCATCACCGAGATCTTCACCGAGGTCATCATCGCGCCGGAGGCCACCGAGGAGGCGATCGCCATCGTCGGCGCCAAGAAGAACCTGCGCCTGCTCATCGCCGGCGGCCTGCCCGATCCCCGCGCCAAGGGGCTCACCGCCAAGACGGTCGCCGGCGGCCTGCTGGTGCAATCACGCGACAACGCGGTCGTCGACGACATGCAGCTGCGTACCGTGACCAAGCGCGGGCCAACCGATATCGAGCTAGCTGACCTGCGCTTCGCCTTCCGCGTCGCCAAGCACGTCAAGTCCAACACGATCGTCTACGCCAGGGACCGCGCCACGGTGGGCATTGGCGCCGGTCAGATGAGCCGTGTCGATTCCGCGCGCATCGCGGCGCGCAAGGCGCAGGATGCCGCCGAGGCGGCGGGGGCGCGGGAATCGCTCACCAAAGGGGCGGTGGTCGCGTCAGACGCGTTCTTCCCGTTCGCGGACGGCCTCTTGGTCGCCATCGAGGCCGGCGCCACGGCGGTGATCCAACCAGGCGGTTCGATGCGGGACGAGGATGTGATCAAGGCCGCCGACGACCATGGCATTGCCATGGTGTTCACCGGTACGCGCCACTTCCGCCACTAGCGCCGCCGCTTAGAAGTTCCTGGACTTCAAATCGAAAGCGCCGGGCACGGGCGACGGTTTCCCCTTTTCCGCACGTTTCGGATCAAGGTGTCATCCACCGGTTCACGATGTCGACCATTTCACGGTCGCATCTTAGACACCTTAAACGTCTTGATTGGGATGAGCCTGCCGGAGGCGGCCGATCCGCAAGGCGCGCCCGTCCGCAGATGGACATTTGCGCAACTTGCAGACGAATCAAAGGCTCGGAGCAGGCGCGGACTTCTTGCGGGCGGCGCTCTCAAGGACGCGGGATAGCCCTACTTTTCCAGCGCCAGGTCGCCCAGCATGCTGGCGGCGACCGCAAGCTTCGACAGCGTGAGGCCAGAGCTGGCGATCTCATGCACCGCGGTGCGGATGCGATCTACCTGTTGGCGGCGCGGTGCCACCCAGGCCTCGACCGCCTCCTGGCCGGCCCGCCCGGTCGCGAGCATGTCGGCGGTCAATCGCCGCAACGCATCCTCGATCGTGTTGAGTGAACGATCGAACGCCAGGCGGTCGAAATAGTCGCCGACGCGGACTTCACGCGCCGCAGTTCCGATCTGCTCCAGGCGGAAATAGCCCCCGGCCGCGAAGAACGTTGCCGCCGCATCTGTCACCGTGCGGCCGCAGCGGTCAGCCACCAGCACGACGTCCGGCGCCACAGTGAGCGCCGGCAGGTCGGCGATGCGGCGTGCGAGATCCTCCGGTACCCGCTGCGCGATCAACGCGGCGCGGCGCGCGAGCCGGACCTCCGCCACGCTCGCCGGCAGAGTGTCATCGAGCGCGGAGGCAACCTCGGCGATTCCCGTCTGGTAGCGTTCGACCACCGCAGCCAGTCCTTGGCTCAGATCGACATTGCGCAGGAACCAGACCAAACGATCGATCAGGAGATCCTGCACCGCCGCATAGAGCCCGAGCTGGACCTCGCCAGCGACCTTGTTGTCGAGCGCATCGATCTCCCCGTTGAGCGCAATCATACCGTAGCTGTTGCGTACGGCCGCGAAGGCGGCGGCGATGCGATCGGGCGAGGCACCGGTCTGGTCGGCGATGCGCACGATCAGCGACGGTCCGCCGCGATTGATCATGGAATTTGCGAGTTGGGTAACGATGATCTCGCGCCGCAGCCGATGATGCTCGAGTGCATCGGGGAATCGCTCTGCAATCAGCGGTGGGAAATAGCGGAAGACCTCGCGCGCAAGATAAGGGTCGTCGGGCACCGGCGAGTCGAGCAGGTCCTCGCGGAGCGCGAGCTTGGCGTAGGCGAGCAGCACCGCCAGCTCCGGCCGTGTCAACGGCTGCACCCGGCGGCGCCGCTCCTCGATGGCGAGGTCGTCGGGCAGGAATTCGACCGCACGATCGAGATCGCCGCGGGCCTCCAGCGTCTGCATCAGCCGCTGCTCGAAGCCGAGATCGCCCATGCCGCTGCGCTGCGCCAGCGAGAGCGCGAGTGTCTGCTGGTAGTTGTTGCGCAACACGAGCGCGGCGACGTCCTCGGTCATCTCCGCGAGCAGCACGTCCCGGTCGCCGCGCGACAGGCGTCCGTCTCGCTCGGGACGGCTAAGCGCAATCTTGAGGTTGACCTCGAGGTCCGATGTGTTGACGCCCGCAGAGTTGTCGATGGCATCGGTGTTAAGCCGGACGCCATGCATGGCCGCTTCCACGCGGCCAAGCTGGGTCACCCCGAGATTGGCACCCTCGCCCACCACCTTGCAGCGCAGGTCGGCGCCGGTGATGCGGATCGCATCATTGGCGCGGTCGCCCACTCGGTCGTCGGTCTCGCTTTGCGCGCGCACGTAGGTGCCGATGCCGCCGAAGAACAGAAGATCAACCGGCGCCTTGAGGATCGCGTTCATCACCTCCTGCGGCGTCGCTGCCGCCTTGGCGAGCCCGATCGCCCGCTGCGCCTCCGCCGAAAGCCGGATTTCCTTGGCGGATCGCGAAAAGACCCCGCCGCCCGCCGAGATCAGTGTCTTGTCGTAGTCCTGCCAGCTCGAACGCGGCAGCTCGAACAGCCGCCTGCGTTCCATGAAGCTCGCCTCCGGGTCTGGATCCGGATCGATGAAGATGTCGCGGTGGTCGAACGCCGCGACCAGCCTGATGGTGCGCTCGCGCAGCATGCCGTTGCCGAACACGTCGCCCGACATGTCTCCGACGCCGGCCACCGTGAACGAGGTCGCGCCGACATCAATGTCCATCTCGCGGAAGTGCCGCTTCACGGCTTCCCATGCGCCGCGGGCCGTGATGCCCATCTTCTTGTGGTCGTAGCCGGCCGACCCGCCGGAGGCGAAGGCGTCGTCGAGCCAGAAGTCGTGTTCCTGCGAGATGCCGTTGGCGATGTCGGAGAACGTTGCGGTTCCCTTGTCAGCGGCAACGACGAGATACGGATCGTCCCCATCGAGGCGCACAACGTTCTCGGGCGGCAACACCTCGGCGCCCTTCAGATTGTCCGTGAGATCGAGCAGCGTATTGATGAGAACCTTGTAGGCGGCGACACCCTCCGCCTGAATGGCCTCGCGTCCGCCTGTCGTCGGAAGGCGCTTGGGCACGAAGCCCCCTTTCGCGCCCACCGGCACGATGCAGGCGTTCTTGACCTGCTGCGCCTTCACGAGGCCAAGGATCTCCGTACGGAAATCCTGCGGCCGGTCCGACCAGCGGATTCCCCCGCGCGCGACCTTGGCGAAACGAAGGTGGATTCCTTCCACCCGCAGCGAATAGACGAAGATCTCGTAGAGCGGCCGCGGCAGAGGCATGGCCTCGACCGCCTTGCTGGCGAACTTGATGGCGATTGTCTGCGGGGGGTGGCCCTCGCTATCGATCTGAAAGAAGTTGGTGCGCAGGCCCGCCATGACCGCATTCACAAAGCGGCGCAGGATGCGGTCTTCGTCCAGACTCGTGACACCGGCAAGCGCAGCCTCGATGTCGGCCACGATGGCGCGCGTCTGATGCTCGCGCTCGGCGGCATCGATGGCCATACCCGTGCTGAACCGGCAGTAGAACAGCGCGATGATCTTCTCGGCGATGGCGGCATGCTTCACCACCGTCGCCCACATGTAGTCCTGCGAGAACGGAATGCGGACCTGGCGCAGGTAGCGCGAGATCGTACGCACGAGCGCAATATCGCGCCAGCCCAGCCCCGCCGCCAGGACCAGCGCATTGTAGCCGTCGTTCTCGGCGAGGCCATGCATCACCATGAGGAACGCAGTTTCCAGGCGTGCCTTGAGGATTGAAATCTCGCTTACTGGATGGATGGCGCATTCCAGCATCATGTCGTGCAGCCAGTAATCCTGCCCGCCTTCGCTGTGCGCTGTGACGTGATAGGTGTGCTCGTCGACGATGCGGAATCCCATGTTCTCCAGCACCGGGAGGCGGTCCGACAGCGAGATCGGCCTGTCGAAGCTCCACACCTTGAGCGCGGCAGAACCCTCCTCGGGGCCCTGCTGCGTGTGAAAGTCCACAGCCAACGGGCGCTCGGAACTCAGGCGATCGATCACCGCGATATCGCCGACCGCGGTTTCCGGCGAATAGGCTTCACGATAGGCCGCGGAGAAGGCCGGCCGATATCGCGCGTTGAGGCGGCGTGCCGTGGCGGGATCGTGCGCCAACATCAGCGCCGCGCCCAGCCGGTCGGACCACGTGCGCACGATCTCGCCGACCACGCTTTCGAGCTCGGCGCGGCCGACCTCCGGCGCAGGCTCGGCGTTGCGGCCAATGATGTAGTGCACCCGCACCAGCGGGCTTTCCGGGAAGTACGGATAGAACGCCGACACCCGGCCGTTGAACGTCTTGGCGAGATAGCGTCCGACGCGCGCCTGTACGTCGCTGTCATAACGCTCGCGCGGCACGTACACGAGCACCGACACAAACCGATCGAACCGGTCATGCCGCGCCAGCACCCGCACGCGCGGCCGCTCGTCGAGATGCAGCACGGCCTGCGTGAACTCGAAGAGCAGGTCGTCTTCGATCTGGAACAGCTCGTCGCGCGGATAGGTGTCAAGCACATTGGCCAGCGCCTTGCCGGAGTGGCTCTCCGGCGCAAAGCCTGCGCGGGCGAGCACGCGATCGGCCTTCCGGCGCAGGTAGGGAATGGCCCGGATCGAGCGCGTGTAGGCCGTCGACGTGAACAGACCGACGATGCGGAATTCCCCGACCAGACGGCCCTCCGCCGAGAAGCGTTTCACCGCGATGAAGTCCATGTACACGCGGCGATGCACGCGTGCGCGCAAATTGGCCTTGGTGATGAACAGCACTCGCGGCTCGCGCAGGAACTCGCGGATTTCGGGCGTGACCGCCACCATTTCGGTGCCGCGCCGAAGTACGTGCAGGTCCTGTGCGCGTAACAGCCCGAGGCCGCTCTCGTCTTGCGGCGTGTGTTCGAGCGCGTCTCCGGTGAAGACATATTCACGCACACCAAAGAACGTAAAATTGTTGGCGACCAGCCATTCCAGGAACTGCACTGCCTCGTCGATCTCCTCCGCCGGCAGCGGCGGCGGATTCGCTCTGAGCTCGGCGATTACCGCATCCACCCGCCTGAGCATGGACCGCCAATCGCCCACGATCCGCCGCACGTCGGCCAGCACCGACTCCAGGCCAGCAACGAGCGCAACCCGTTGCTCGACGTCGTCAAGCAGATCGACGTGGATGTGGATGAAGCTCTCGCGCCGGCTGGTGAGTACGTCGCTGGCAGCGCCGAGCCCAATGAACTGGCCGGAGGCGTCGCGTGTCACCTCGAGGACCGGATGGGCGACCAGCTTCACGGTCAGGTGTCGCTCGGCGAGCTCGCCCATCACCGAATCGAGCAAAAACGGCATGTCGTCGTTGACGATCTCGATGATCGAGGTGGTCTTGAGCTCCTTGCGGGCGGCCTCCGGCGCCGCTGCGATCCGGATTTTCGGCCGGCCCGGCGCACGCACCTGCAGGAATGCGAACGCGTCGGACGCCAGCGCCGCGAGCTCGACCGGCTGATAACGTTTGATGTCCTCCGGCGCGACGTGCCCAAACAGCGCGTCAGCGAAGGTCTCGATGTCCTTCTGCGGCTGGTGGGCCGCCCCGAAATCGTCACGTGCCCCGAGGTCGAGGTTGATGAGGTCTCGGGCGGTGGGACGATCCGCGCTCATGATGACCTGCTGTGAGGGGCGGTTGAACGAATCTGTCGCGCAGTTTGACCTAATTGCGACTGCACCGTCGAGACAATGCCCACTTTTGACCGTAACGCGATGCCGAGGCCTTGCGCCCGTTGCGCGACATGCAACACACTGACGCGCCACTATATTTCATTTCCGCCGGCGAGGCGACCTTCTTGCCGCGGCGTGCAGGAGAAGTGAGGGCCACATGGCCGCAAAATCCCCCCGACACAAGCGCGCGACGGCCGCAAATTCCGCGACATCGCCGCCCGCCCGCAGCACCGATGGTGACGATAGGCATATCGTCGCGCTCGACCTTCCTGCGGGAGGGCCGAGCGAAGCCATGCAGGCCTATTTCGCCAAATGCGACGAGAAGCTGGGTTTTATTCCCAACGTGCTCAAGGCCTACGCGTTCGATAACGCCAAGCTGGAAGCCTTCGTCGCCATGTACAATGACCTGATGCTGGCGCCCTCCGGCCTTTCCAAGCTCGAGCGCGAGCTGATCGCGGTCGCGGTATCGGCACAGAACCGCTGCTATTACTGCCTGGTGGCGCATGGTGCTGCGGTGCGTGCGCTGTCGGAAGATCCCGCCTTGGGCGAGTTGATGGTGATGAATTATCGCGCCGCGCGGCTCTCCAGGCGGCACCGCGCCATGCTCGACTTCGCCGTCAAGCTCACGGTCGAACCATGGTCGATGGAAGAGGATGACCGCGCCGCCCTGCGCCGCGCCGGATTTTCGGACCGCGACATCTGGGACATTGCCGCCGTAACGGGCTTCTTCAACATGTCGAACCGCATCGCCTCCGCCGCCGACATGCGCCCCAACAGCGTCTATCACGGACAGGCACGCTAGGATCCGCCGTTGCCCAATACTCCGATATCTCCTCGTCAAAGCCGGCCCGTGGCGAGACGCCGCGTCGCCGCAGGCCTGATCCTGCTCTGCGCCGGATTCGTCTTTGCCGGCAACGCCTTGGCCCAGATACCGCCCGCAGCACCCGAGGCAATGCCGTCAACCGCCATCGCGCAGGCACAGACCGCCAGTGCGCGCAATGGCATGGTCGCAAGCCAGGACGCCTTGGCGACCCGCGTCGGGGTCGCTGTGCTGGAGCGCGGTGGCAACGCCGTCGATGCGGCGGTCGCTGTCGGCTTCACCCTCGCCGCCACCCTGCCGCGCGCGGGCAATCTCGGTGGTGGCGGGTTCATGGTGATCCACCTTGCGGATGGCCGCGATACCGCGATCGACTATCGCGAAGTCGCGCCGGCCGCCACGACGGCGCAGGTTTTCCTCGACGAGGCGGGCAACGTCGACCCGCAAAAATCGCGCTTTACAGGCCTTGCCATAGGCGTTCCTGGTACCGTGGCTGGCCTCGCGCTTGCACACGAACGATACGGCTCGGGCAAACTGACGCTCGCGGAATTGATCGCTCCCGCCGTCGACTATGCGCGCACGGGCGTACCGGTCGAGAACGACCTGCTCGATTCCCTGCTGCTGGCAGCGCCGCGCCTCGCGCGAGCATCGGCGACCGCAAAGATCTTCCTCGAGCCGGATGGCAGCGCACCCCCGCAAGGCAGCTTGCTCAAGCAGGCCGATCTCGCTGCCTCCTTGGCGCTCATTGCCCGCGACGGTCCGCGCGCCTTCTACGACGGCGCGCTTACGCCGAAGATCGTCGCGAGCGTACGCGCCGCGGGCGGGCTGATGACGCTCGATGACCTGAAGGCCTACCGCGCCATCGAGCGCGCGCCACTGCGCGGCACCTATCGCGGCTACGACATCATCTCGATGCCTCCTCCGTCGTCGGGCGGCACGCACCTTATCGAGATGCTCAACGTGCTCGAGGGCTTTCCACTCGGCACCGGCAAGCTTGCCTTCGGTGCACCCGATTCGCTTCACCTGATGATCGAGGCAATGAAGCTCGCCTACGCCGACCGCGCCGAGTTCATGGGCGACAGCGACGCTGTCGACGTGCCGCTGGCGCACCTCATCTCGAAGGATTACGCCGCCAAGCTGCGCAGCGAGATCGATCCCGCGCGGGCGCGTCCTTCCCGCGAGATTCGTCCGAACAGCCCGGCGACCGCGGGCGGCGCCAACACCACGCATTTCTCCGTGGTCGACCGCGACGGCAACGCCGTCGCCAACACTTATTCGCTCAACTTCAACTACGGCGTCGGCTTCGTCGCTGACGGAACCGGTATCCTGCTCAACAACACCCTCGATGATTTCGCAGCCAAGCCCGGCGTCCCCAATGCCTTCGGCCTGCTCGGTGCCGACGCCAACGCGCCAGGTCCCGGCAAGCGTCCGCTCTCTTCCATGACACCGACGATCGTGCTCGAGAACGGAAGGCCCGCAGTGGTCACGGGTGCACCAGGCGGCAGCCGCATCATTACCGCCGTGCTTCAGGTGATCATGAACGTTATCGATTTCCACAGACCGATCGGCGAGGCCGTAGCCGCGCCGCGCGTCCACCATCAATGGATGCCCGATCAGGTACTGGTCGAGCGCACCCAACCGGCCGAAACCGTGAAGGCACTCGAGGCACGCGGGCACGCGGTGCGCATCGGCCCGCCTTCCGGGTCGGCACACTCGGTCGTGCGCAATGGTGACGATCTTGTCGGCGCTGCCGATGGCCGCAGCCGTGGTGCGCTGGCGGCTGGGTACTGATTGGCGGATTTGCCATCCGTGAGAAACGGGACGGACCGCGATCCGCATCGCGCGGTTACGACACGAGATCCTGATACTCCGGGTGGCGCGCAATGAACGCCGACACAAATGGACAGCGCGGCGCTAACTTGAGCCCGCGCGCACGAATGATGTCGAGCGCGCCGCGCACCAGGGCGGAACCGTAGCCCTGTCCCTCAAGCACCCGCGGAACTTCCGTGTGATAAATCGTGAACACGTTCGGCCCGGCTCGATAGGCCGCGATTGCGAGCGCGTCGCCAATGTCCATCTCGAACCGGTTCTTCTCAGGATTGTCGCGAACGCGGCTGCTGTCCATACCAGCAACATAGTGCCCTTTCCACGCGGCGCCAGCGCATGCGTTTGTTTCAGCGCACCTGATCGACGGCTCCATCGGCGACATTGGCCGTGTGCGTGCGTCTGCACCGTGGCAACGACCAGAGTTCTTGGCTTGCGGGGGCGGCCATGACCCGGTCGCCGGGATCCTGCCTGGCGAGATCGCCGTCGACGGGGATTTCGCTCGGGAGCTTTGCGCCGCTGCTTGCTGCCCAACGGGCAAGCAGGTCGTGCCCCCGGCCTCGTCAGCTCAAACACCCCAAGCCCGAAACCAAGGACGATCTCAACGGCGGATCGGCGAGGCAGCCAGGGTGGGTACCGGTCGACCATCTCGCCCAAGATCGGCCCGACTTGCGGCGGTGCCGGATGTCTGGGGTGTCTAGCTCTAGCTGCCGGCGGCGCCCACGGGTGGCGTTTCTGAGGCCCAGCCTTGCCCGCGCAATAGCGGGAGTAAACTGGAGCGGGCGAAGGGATTCGAACCCTCGACCCCGACCTTGGCAAGGTCGTGCTCTACCCCTGAGCTACACCCGCATCCGTGCGGCCAAGCCGCGAAGCCACGTGTCTATGCCATAAGCGGCCGGCTTTGCAACCCATTCTCCGGAAATGGTAACTGCGGTCCCACATTCGAGCTAGGTCCCCGTCCCGAGTGCGGAAATACTCACGCCCAGCCATGCCCGCCACCCCCGCTGACCTATTTGCTGCCCTCGACCGTCTCGGAATCGCCCACACGACCGTGGAGCACCCACCGCTGTTCACGGTCGAGCAGTCGCAGACGCTGCGCGGACAGATTCCAGGCGGCCACACCAAGAACCTGTTCCTGAAGGACAAGAAGGGCGCGCTGTTCCTGGTGGTTGCCTCGGAGGACGCCCGCATCCCACTCGGCGGACTGCACCGGCTGCTCGGCGCCTCCGGTCGCTTCTCGTTCGGCTCCCCCGACCTCCTGCGCGAGGTGCTCGGGGTCGAGCCCGGGTCGGTGACCCCATTCGCCGCCATAAACGACACCGCCGGCCGGGTCACGGTCGTGCTCGATGCCGCCATGCTCCGGCATCCCACGCTTAACTATCACCCCCTCACCAACACCATGACGACCTCGGTCGCCCGTGACGATTTGCTGAAATTTCTGCGCGCGACCGGCCACGAGCCGCGGATCGAAGCAATTTCAGAGCCGCACCCGAACGCAGGACCCCCGCATGCCGCCGGACCGGCCACGATTTGATTGCATTCGCCCCCGTCATCGCCATTTAATCCCCAGCGAGTTCAGTGATTTCGGCCCTTGGCGGACGACTCGAAGGATTTTCCATGCTGCAGAACGGCGGGGCGGCGACGGCCGCAGACGGCACCATCAAGGACACGACCACCCAATCCTTCATGAAGGACGTGATTGAGGAGTCGCGGCGCCAGCCGGTGCTCGTTGACTTCTGGGCGCCGTGGTGCGGTCCCTGCAAGCAGCTCACGCCCGTGCTCGAGAAGGTGGTCAAGGCCGCCAAGGGCAAGGTCAAGCTCGTCAAGATGAACATTGACGAGCACCCTGCGATCCCCGGCCAGCTCGGTATCCAATCGATCCCCGCGATTATTGCCTTCGTCAACGGCCAGCCGGCCGACGGTTTCATGGGCGCGCTGCCCGAATCGCAGGTGACCGCCTTCATCGAGCGCATCACCAAGAGCAAGATTGGCGGCGAGGAGGCCGATCTCCTCAAGCTCGCGGACGCGGCTCTGGTTGACGGCAACGCTGCCGAGGCGGCGGAGATCTATGCGCAAATCCTGGCCGAGGACTCCGGCAATGTGCACGCCCTTGCTGGGCTTGCGCGCTGTTACGTCGAAACCGGTGCGCTCGATCAAGCCAAGCAGACACTATCACTGGTGCCGGACAACAAGCGGAACGAGAGTTCGGTTGCCGCTGCACGCGCAGCGATCGAGCTGGCGGAGCAGGCGGCCTCGGTCGGCCCGGTCGCTGAGCTCGAACATAGGCTCGTGCAGAACCCACTTGATCATCAGGCGCGCTTCGACCTGGCGGTGGCGCTCAACGCCAAGGGCGATCGCCAGCAGGCGCTCGAACATCTGCTCGAGATCGTGCGGCGCGACCGCAAGTGGAATGACGATGCCGCGCGCAAACAGCTCGTCCAGCTATTCGATGCATGGGGCCCGACCGACGGACTTACGGTCGAGGGCCGCAAGCGGCTATCCTCACTGTTGTTCTCGTAGCGCGGAGCGCGTTCGATCGGATGGATGCGCGCGCCGATTGATGGTCAGTGGGTCGGGAGAGCGGCAATGCCGATGAATGCGATCTATCGGACTCCCGCCGACCTGCCAGATGTGATCCCGGTGTTTCCTCTGCCCGGCGCGCTGTTATTGCCGCGCGGCCAGATGCCGCTCAATATTTTCGAGCCGCGCTACCTCGCCATGGTCGACGACGCGTTCCGCGGCGGGCAGCGGCTCATCGGCATGATCCAGCCCGACATCGCGCACCCTGGCTCTGAGCTGCGGCCCAATCTCTACAAGGTCGGCTGCGTCGGCCGTATTACTCAGCTTGCCGAGACGGGGGATGGCCGTTACCTCATGCAGCTCACCGGCGTCGCCCGCTTCCGGGTCGAGGAAGAGCTCACCGTCGTCACCCCTTATCGCCAATGTCGGGTGACCTTCGAGCCCTACGCCGACGACTTCATCGCCCGTAAGGGCGAGGACGCCGTCGACCGCAAAGCGCTGCTCGCGGCTCTGACTGACTTCCTGAAGGTGAACAAGCTCAAGGCCGACTGGAAGGGCATCGAGGAGGCGCCCAACGAGGCGCTGGTCAACGCGTTGGCGATGATGTCGCCGTACGGCACCGCCGAAAAGCAGGCTCTGCTGGAAGCGCCCGACCTCAAGACTCGCGCGGAAATCCTGGTTGCTGTCACCGAGATCGAGCTCGCGAAAGCCCAGAGCGGCGGCCCCAATGGCGAGACTCCGCTGCAGTAGCTCCGTCATCACGGGTGGGGTCGCAGCGAGGCTCTTCTCTCCTGCACCGCAGCCTCTAATATGCGGCTCAGGAGTGCGCTCATGACCACCTCTCCCGACCGGCCTGCCGGCAGCGTCGACCCGAAACTGTTGGAAATCCTGGTGTGTCCGCTCACAAAGGGTCCCCTCGAGTATGACGCCGCGCGACAGGAACTGATCTCGCGCAAGGCCAAGCTCGCCTACCCGATCCGCGACGGCATCCCGATCATGCTGCCCGAGGAGGCGCGACCGCTGGAATAGGTCGGCCCGGCCGATCAGACTGGGCGGCCGTGATCCTGCCATCTGCTCCTGCGCTACCTCCTTGTTCGACATTCGTGTTGACTTGCGCCGTGGCGGGCACGGGCCATGCGCCGCGGAATGTCAGACTTTGAAAAGGTCCAAGCGGAGGGATCCAGCAATGATGAAGATCTGGGGGCGCAATACATCGTCGAATGTACAGAAGGTGGCATGGGCCTGCGGGGAGCTTGGCCTTCCGTTCGAGCGCATCGATATCGGCGGCCCCTTCGGCAAGAATAATGAACCACCTTATCTCGCCTTGAATCCCAACGGAGTCGTACCAACCCTGGAGGAGGACGACGGCTTCATCCTCTGGGAATCCAATTCGATTGTGCGCTATCTCGCTAGCCGCTACGGGGCGGGCAAGCTCGAACCGTTCGACCCGCGTGTGCGGGCAAAGGCCCAAAGCTGGATGGACTGGCAGCTCTCAGTAGCCAATCTCGCGATCTTCCCGGTGTTCTGGGGACTGGTGCGCACGCCGCCGGAGGGACGCGATCCGAAATCGATCGAAGACGGCAAGCAGAAGTGTTTTGCAGCGGCGAAGATCATGGACGCGCAGCTCGCGCGCACGCGTTTCATCGCCGATGATCAGTTCTCCTACGGCGACATTCCGATCGGACCGTTCATTTATCGCTATTTCCGGCTGGTCCCCGATCACCCGCCACTGCCGAACGTCGAGCGCTGGTATGGCGAGATCAGCGAGCGGCCGGCGTTCAAGGAGCACGTGCTCAGCGTCCCGTTTACGTAAGGCATTGAAGCAACGCTAGCCCCACCTTTGGCTTGGCTCGTTCGTCTACGGAAAACATGGATCGGCCAAAGGCATTCCTACTGCGATCCCGTCAGCCCCGCCTGCGCCACAACCTTGCGCCAGCGTGCGATCTCCGATGTCACGAAGGCCTTGAGCTGCTCGACGGAGTTCGTTGCCACTGGCAGCATTCCGACCCGCAAGATCTGTGCCTTGGTCTCGCTGTCCTGAAGTGCAGCGTTAAGATCGGCGTGCAGCCTGTCGACCGTACTCTTCGGCGTCTTCGCAGGAGCAACGATCATCTGCCATGAGGCGGCGTCGAAACCGGGCACCCCGACCTCGGCCAGGGGCGGCACATCCGGCAAGCCTTCGAAGCGTGTCCTCGTCGAGATGCCAAGCGGTCGCACCTTGCCGGCACGGATGATACCGAGCGAGGGGCCGAGGTCGACGAACATCAGCGGGATATGGCCGGCAACCACGTCGTTGAGGGCGGGCAGGCTACCGCGGTAAGCCACCGGCGACATCTTGATCCCGGTCATGCTCTTGAGCAGCTCGGCGAAGAGATGGTGCGGCACGCCCGGGCCCGACGTTGCGTAGGAGAGCTGCCCGTCTTTCTCCTTGGCGTATTTGATCAGATCGGCGACCGAGCGCACGGGCAGCTCCGGATTGACCACGAGCACGAACGGCGTCTGTGCGGCCAAGGCCAGCGGGACGAAGTCCGCGACCGGATCGTAAGGCAGCGACTTGAACAGGCTGACGTTGACCGCCATTGTCGCGCTCGGCGCAATCATGAGCGTGTGCCCGTCGGGCTCGGCCTTCGCTGTGGCCACAGCGCCGATGACACCGCCTGCGCCCGGCTTGTTCTCGACAATGAGCGACTTGCCCCACTTTGGTTCGAGCTTCGGCCCGAGGGTGCGCGCGAGGATGTCGCCGGCGCCGCCTGCCGCGAACGGCACGATCATCGTGACATTGCGCGACGGAAATTCCTGCGCGGCGGCGGTGCATGCAGGCAACACAACGGCCAGCGCGGCGGCCAATCCGCGAACAAATCTCGGCATCGTTTCCCCCTATATGTAGGCTCGCTCTACAAGGCTTCGCCTCGCAGCAATTTTGGTACCTCTCCGGTCAGACCCGCAGCCTGTCGGATGAAGACGCTCTTGAGCGCCGGAATACGGTCGACGATGCCCAGGCCGACATCGCGCATCAGGCGCAGCACGTCCGATCTGTTGGAGAACAAACGGTTGAGACCGTCGGTGGCGATCCCCATGGTCATCGTGTCGAATCGACGCCAGCGCTGATAGCGGTCGAGCACATCGGGCCCGCCAACGTCGAGCCCGAGCCGCGCCGCATCAACGATTGCTTCGGCCAGCGCGGCGACGTCGCGCAAGCCCATGTTGAGACCCTGGCCCGCGATCGGATGGATCATGTGCGCGGCATCGCCGACGAGCGCGATGCGTTCCGCCACGAACGAACGAGCGATGGCGAAGCCGAGCGGGAACACACCGCGCGCCCCACTGATCCTGATTTCGCCGAGTTTGAGACCAAAGCGCCGTTCAAGCTCGTCGTGAAACGACGCGTCGTCGAGCGCGGCCAGACGCTTGGCTTCCTCCTCCTCCTCGGTCCACACGATCGACGAACGGTGCCCCTGCACATTGTCTTTGAGCGGCAGGATCGCGAACGGGCCCGAGGGTAAAAAGTGCTCCTCGGCGCGACCGTGGTGGTCCCGTTCGTGCACAACCGTCGTCACGATCGCCGACTGCCCGTACATCCAGCCACGCCAGGGAATTCCCGCTTGCTCGCGCAGCCGGGAGCGTGCGCCGTCGGCGGCGACGAGCAGCCTCGTCGCGGCGCGCGTTCCGTCGGCAAGCACGACATCGATGGCTTGCGCCGCATGCTCAAAACCCTCCACTGCCGTGGACATGAGCGTGACACCTTCGGCCTTCGCCTTCTCGATCAGTGCGGCCAGCAGCGGCGCGTTCTCGATCATGTGCGCAAAGGGCTCGCCGGGCGCCACCTCGCCCGCAAAGGTGAGAAAGGTCGGCCGTACCGCGTCCTGCAGCTTGGAATCTGTGACCTCCATATCGAGCATCGGCTGCGCCTCGTCGGCGACCTCTGCCCATACGCCGATCGTCTCGAACAGGTGCCGCGCAGCGGCCGCGATGGCCGAGGCCCGCGCATCCCGGGGCGCGCGGGCAAGGTGTGGATCCGCTACGGTCACGCCAAAGCGCATGCCCAGGCTCTGCCGCAGCGCGATGGCGAGCGCGAGGCCGGCAAAGCCTCCACCTGCAATCAGAACATCGGTCACATTGGTTTGTTGGGGCATTTGCGTAACTCTGAAATGTAGCTCAGCACGACTCTCGTCCAGCGGGGGGGAGTCGACGCAGGGACCATTGCGCATCTCACCGCTTTAATCTCGTCGAGCCGCACGATAGCATCCGCCACCCACGGCGCGCGATGCGCAAAAGCGCCCCTGCTCTGCGTGCGATCGCGCTCGATACAGGTATCCGGCAAGCCACCCATGTCCGCTGTCAGCGATCTTTTGCAGATTCTCGATCTTGAGCCGCTTGAGCACAACCTGTTCCGCGGGCGTTCGCCGCAAACGAGCTGGCAGCGTGTGTTCGGTGGCCAAGTCATCGGCCAAGCTCTGGTCGCCGCCTGCCGCACGGTCGACGTGGCAAGCCGGCCACCGCACTCGCTGCACGCGTATTTTCTGCTCGGCGGCGACCCCAAGGTGCCCATCATCTACGAAGTGGACCGCATCCGCGACGGCAAGAGCTTCACCACCCGCACCGTCAAGGCGATTCAGCATGGGCGCGCCATCTTCACCATGTCCGTGTCCTTCCACGTGCCGGAGCCTGGGTTCAGCCACCAAGCGCGAATGCCTGAGGTCCCGCCGCCTGAACGCCTGCCGAGCGAGGACGAAATCCGCAAGACCATCCTGCCCACCATGCCCGAGCCGGTGCGACGTTTCTTCGAGCGTGAGCGGCCGATTGAGCTGCGGCCGGTCGAATACGAGCGCTACCTGGGCAAGAGGATCGACGAAGGCCGCTTCAATATCTGGATCCGCTGCACGGGACGCCTGCCCGACGATCCCGCGATTCATCAGTGCGTCCTGGCCTATGCCTCCGACATGGCCCTGCTCGATGCTTCCCTCATTCCACATGGTCATAGCGTGTTCGACCGCCGCATCATGGCCGCAAGCCTCGACCATGCCTTGTGGTTCCATCGGCCGTTTCGCGCCGATGAATGGCTGCTGTATGCGCAGGAAAGCCCCAGCAGTTCCGGGGCCCGCGGGTTTTCCCGTGGGCTGATCTTCGCCGCGAACGGCACGCTCGTGGCTTCGGTGGCGCAGGAGGGGCTGATCCGGGAGCGACGGGCGGAAGCCTGAACGGCGCTGTCCCCAAGACTTCGTCGAATTCGCTTAATTTATGGGCGGGGTGCGGTAATCTGCCCTGGCTGCCGCATAGGCGGCCGCGCATCGGCGGACCGTCCGCGCCGCATCACGCGCGTTTTGCCGGGGGATTTCATGAAGCTCGTCACCGCAATCATCAAGCCGTTCAAGCTCGAGGACGTCCGCGACGCGCTCACGCGCGTTGGCGTCACAGGCATGACCGTCACCGAGGTCAAAGGCTATGGCCGCCAGAAGGGGCACAAGGAGATTTATCGCGGCGCCGAGTACGCCGTGAACTTCCTGCCCAAGGTGCGGCTCGACGTGGCCGTGCAGACCACGCAGGTGGAAACCGTCGTCGGCACCATCGCCAACGCGGCCAAGACCGGACAGATCGGGGACGGCAAGATCTTCGTCTCGAGCCTGGATCAGGCGGTCCGCATCCGAACCGGCGAGACGGATTCCGACGCCATCTGACGCCGCCATCGGACGCAGCGGATCGCGGTCCGCGGCATCTGAGCGTGCACGTGCGCCTGCCCGGGCCGCTTGTCGGCACGCCTGAGCGCACTGTCCTGAACAAAGTCTTCGAACTGGGGGAAACGACCATGATCGCCGCGCTGTCGCGCTCAGCCGCAACGTCAGCAACCTTCGTACTGTTTGCCACACCCGCCTTCGCCGCCACCACCATCGTGCCGGCCGACACGGCCTGGATGATTGTCGCGACCGGCATCGTGCTGATGATGACCATTCCCGGCCTCGCCCTGTTCTACGCCGGCATGGTCCGCAAGAAGAACATCCTCGCCACCATGGCACAGTCGCTCACGGCGACCGCGCTCGTGTCGGTGCTGTGGATCGCGGTCGGCTACAGCCTGACCTTCACTGGGGATGGCGCGCTGATCGGCGGGTTCGACCGCGTGTTTCTGCGCGGAATGGAATTCGAGGGCGTAAACCCGCTCGCCAAGAATATACCGGAAGCGCTGTTCGTAATTTATCAGATGACCTTCGCAGTCATCACCGTCGCGCTCGTAGCCGGCTCGGTCGCGGACCGCATGCGTTTCTCTGCTTTCGTGCTGTTCTCCGCGCTCTGGCTGCTCGTCGTCTACGTTCCAATCGCGCACTGGGTCTGGGGCGGCGGCTTCCTCGCCAGCATGGGCGTGCTCGACTTCGCCGGCGGCACCGTGGTGCACATCAATGCCGGGATCGCCGGTCTCGTCGCCGCGCTCGTAATCCGTGCACGTCTGGGCTACGGCCACGACAACCTCGCACCGCATGATCTGTCGCTTGCGGTCATTGGCACCGGTCTGCTCTGGGTCGGCTGGTTCGGCTTCAATGGCGGTTCGGCGCTCGCGGCCAACTCCCGGGCCGTTTATGCGATCCTGGCGACGCATCTCGCCGCCTGCATGGGCGCGCTCACCTGGATGGCGCTCGAGTGGGCCACGCGCGGCAAGCCGTCCGTCCTCGGCATCATATCGGGCGCGATCGCCGGCCTTGGCACGATCACGCCGGCGTCCGGCTTCGTGTTGCCGTGGCACGGGCTCGTGATCGGCATCATCGCCGGCGCTGTCTGCTATTACGCCTGTACGGCGTTCAAGTTGCGTTGCGGCTACGACGACTCACTCGACGTGTTCGGTGTGCACGGCGTCGGCGGCATCCTTGGCACGCTGCTGTGCGGAGTGTTCGCCACTGCTGTCGTCACCGCTTCACCCGAAATGCCGAACGGCTTGCCGGGTCTCCTCGAAGGCAATCCGCAGCAGTTTCTTGCTCAAGTCTATGGCGTGATCATCACGATTGCTTGGTGCGGCGCGGCCACATGGGTCGTGCTCAAGATCGTCGACGTGGTCACACCCTTGCGCGTGTCGAAGGAACACGAAGTCGCTGGTCTCGACATCTCGTTGCATGGCGAGGCGCTGCAATAAGGATGGATGGACGCCGCTTGACGCGTTTGTAGGGGGCGGCGCGCCGCGGCGCCCCCTATTCGTGGCTAATTATTAGGCAGCCTGCCGCGGCATTGAGCCGCGACGTTCTGTCCACTCCGTCGGTTGCGCCGTACCGTCGCAAAACCGCGAACCTTTCCAGTCCCTTAATAGGCGGTGTCTGCAACTGGCACGCCCCTTGATTATCGGTGCTCCGGCGATGCCTGCGGGAGCACTCCCGCTGTCTGCGCCGTGTAGATGCCGCTCGCGCCGCGTTCGCCGGGGCGGGCCCAAGCGGGGATAGAACCCATGAAAATTGTCATGGCGATAATCAAGCCATTCAAGCTCGACGAGGTCCGGGATGCCCTCACGGCAGCCGGCGTCGCCGGGCTTACGGTGACTGAAGTCAAAGGCTACGGCCGTCAGAAAGGTCATACGGAAATCTACCGCGGCACTGAATACGCCGTGAGTTTCCTGCCGAAGCTGAAGATCGAAGTGGCGGTTCCCACCGACCAGGTCGACAAAATCATCAAAGCCATCACCACCGCCGCCAAGACCGGGCAGATCGGCGACGGAAAAATCTTCGTCTACGGCCTCGATCACGCCGTGCGCATCCGCACGGGCGAGACCGACGCTGCGGCCCTCTGATCGGTTTCGCACAGGAGTCCACCAACCATGACAATGAACAAGCTTTTCCGACCCGGACTGCTGGCGCTCGCGGCGTTGGCGGCCCTGGCTTTGCTCGCGGAACCCTCGCTGGCACAAGCGCCTGCTGGTCCCACCGTGAACAAGGGTGACAATGCGTGGATGCTCGTTTCGACCATCCTCGTGCTGTTGATGACCATCCCCGGCCTCGCGCTGTTTTACGGCGGCCTTGTGCGCGCCAAGAACATGCTCTCCGTCCTCGCGCACGTGTTTTACTGCGTGTGCATCGTGTCGCTGATCTGGGTGATCTACGGCTACAGCCTCACCTTCACCGGCGGCACGTTCATCGGGGGCTTCTCGAAGGCATTCCTGTCCGGAGTCACGACCGACTCCGTCGCGGGAACGTTTTCGGTCGGCACGGGCATCTCCGAACTCGTGTACATCGCGTTCCAGATGACCTTCGCCGCCATCACGCCGGCGCTGATCGTCGGCGCATTCGCCGAACGCATGAAGTTCTCGGCCGTGGCGCTGTTCATTCCGCTGTGGGTGACGTTCATCTATTTCCCGATGGCGCACATGGTCTGGTACTGGGCTGGCCCCGATGCCATCGACGGCGCGGTCAAGGCACTCGCCGCAGCGCCGGCTGACGGCAAGGCTGCCGCGCAAGCTGCGCTCGACGCGGCGCTCGCCGATGCGGGCCTCATCTTCTCGTGGGGCGCCATCGACTTCGCCGGCGGCACGGTGGTGCACATCAACGCCGGCATCGCCGGTCTGATGGCCGCACTGATGGTCGGCAAGCGTCAGGGGTACGGCAAGGACCTGATGCCTCCCCACTCCCTGCCGATGACGATGATCGGCGCCTCTCTGCTGTGGGTGGGTTGGTTCGGCTTCAACGCCGGCTCCAACCTCGAGGCAACCGGCACTGCTGCACTCGCGATGGCCAACACGTTCATTGCGACCGCCGCGGCGGCAATGTCGTGGATGTTCCTGGAGTGGATGCTCAAGGGCAAGCCGTCCCTGCTTGGCGCATTGTCGGGCTGCATTGCCGGACTGGTGGCGGTCACGCCGGCTGCCGGCTTCTCGGGCGTAATGGGCGCGCTCGTGCTCGGCCTCATCGCTGGCGCGGTCTGCCTGTTCTTCTGCTCTGCGGTGAAAAGCACGTTCGGCTATGACGACTCGCTCGACGTGTTCGGCATCCATGGCGTCGGCGGGATCGTCGGCGCCATTCTGACCGGCGTCCTGGTGAACCCCGCCCTCGGCGGCACCGGCATCTACGACTACGTCGCCGGCAAGGTCGCGGACTATGACTTCATGACCCAGGTCATCGCCCAGTGCAAAGGCGTGCTGCTGACCCTGGTCTGGTCCGGTGTCGGCTCGCTGATCCTGCTCTGGATCGTCGACATGTTAGTCGGCCTGCGTGCCTCGCCCGAGCGCGAGAACGAGGGACTCGACCTCACCGACCACGGCGAGCGCGCCTACCACAGCTAAAGGCTTGGCGAGGCGGGCCTTCCCGCTTCGCCGAACCACCACTTCGGTTGGGGTGCATACCCGGCAGCGCCCCGTCCGTAGGGGAGGCCCTGGAGCGATCCGGGGCCTCCTGCTTTTTGGGGCTCGGCAACGCCCTTCCCGCTGGCCAAAGCCCCCGTACCGATGGTTAATCGCGCCTTAACCTGACGCCCGCTAAGCTGCCCGCAAGGGGCGGCTGGCTGGCCAACCTTCCTGTAACCAGCGGTGTTTCTGCCCGTCCGATGTCCATGATCGCTGCCGACCGCGAGCTCCCCTCGTCCGCGCGAGCCACCCGCTCGCCCTTTGTACGGCTTACCGAATTGCTGACGGGGGTCGAGCCGGGCAAACCGCCGATCAATCTCACCGTCGGCGAGCCGCAGCATCCGATTCCGCCCTTCGTGGGAGAAGTCGTGCAGAAATCGCTCAAGGATTTCGGCCGCTACCCACCGACCAAGGGATCCGAGCGCTTCCGCCGGGCCGCCGCCGGCTGGCTGGAGCGGCGCTTTGCGCTGCCACGCGGCCTCGACGTCGACAGCGAGCTGACTGCGCTCAATGGCACCCGCGAGGGCCTGTTTCTCGCTGCGCTCACGGCCAAGGACATGACCCGCAAGAAGGATCGTCCCGCGATCCTCGTGCCAAACCCTTTCTATGCCGCCTATGTTGCGGGCGCGGTTGCCGCCGGATGCGAGCCGGTGTTCCTGCCGGCGGGACGCGCAACACACTTCCTGCCCGACCTCGATGCGCTCGACGAGGCATTGCTCAAACGGACTGTCGCGGTGTACTTCGGTTCGCCGTCCAATCCGCAGGGCGCGGTCGCCGATCTCGCCTATCTGAAGCGGCTGGTGGAGCTCGCCCGCCGCCATGACTTCCTGATCTTTTCCGACGAGTGCTATTCGGAAATCTACACGCGTGAAGCACCGCCCGGCATGCTGCAGGCCGCAGGCGGCGATTTCTCGCACATCGTCGTGTTCAATTCACTGTCGAAGCGGTCGAACCTCCCAGGCATCCGGGTCGGCATCTGCGTCGGTGACAAGGCATTCATCACCAAGTTCGTGGACTATCGAAACGTGGTGGCGCCGCAGGTGCCAGGACCGCTGCAGGATGTTGCCGCCGCCGCCTATAGCGACGAGGCGCATGTGGAGGAGAATCGCAGGCTCTATCGACTGAAGTACGACCTCGCCGACCAGATCATCGGCGATCGCTATGGCTACGAGCGGCCTGCAGGCGGATTCTTCCTCTGGCTGGACGTCGCCAAGTACGGCGGGAGCGAGAAAGTCGCTCTCAAGCTATGGCGCGAAGGCGGCGTGCGCATCCTCCCAGGCGGCTACTTGGCGCGCGAGCAGGCGGATGGATCAAATCCCGGCGCGGACTTCATCCGCGTCGCGATGGTGCAGGACCAGGAGATCACGGCGGAAGCGCTACATCGCATCGTCGCCGTGCTCGACTAGCACAGACGCTGAGGAGGCGGGTGCCGGTTTTCGAAACATTCATGCTCCAACGGCAAACTGGCGGATGACGATTCGGGATGGGTCCCGCCTCGGACAAGATGCAGCGTAGGACGGCCAGACACTCGATGACCGGCCGCCGAGCAATATCAACTCGCTAGCGCCCGTGGGGATAAAGACGGGGTGTTGAGGATCGGATCGATGGCCACGGTCTATCGCAATTTCGACATGAGCTTCCTTCCGGACGAAATCGCCGCCGCTCTGCGGCGGCGGCTGCGCGAGACCAGCGGCCTCGTTCTGATTGGCTCGGTCGCAGCCGTGGCCGCCGCGCTGGCGACCTGGTCGGTCAACGACCCCAGCCTCAGTCACGCCACCAGCGCACCCGTTCGCAATATTCTGGGCACCGGCGGAGCCATTGCTGCTGATCTGTTGATGCAACTCCTCGGCCTCGCCTCCATCGCCCTGATTGTGCCTGTCGCAGGGTGGGGCTGGCGCCTGCTCACCCATCGCGGACTCGACCGCGAGATCATCCGCGTGCTGCTCTGGTTCGCCGGTGTCGCCCTCGCTGCCGCCTTTGCAGCTTGCCTGCCCCGCACATCGCATTGGCCGCTGCCGAGCGGACTCGGCGGTGTCATCGGCGACGCCATGTTGCGCCTGCCCGCGTGGCTTGTTGGCGCGCCTCTCTCCGGGATGACGCGCGTCCTGCTGGCCGTGGCCCTCGCCGTGCTGGCCACTGGAGCGCTTACTGTTGCTTCCGGATTCGCGTTCAGCGCCGGGCGAGAAAACGATGACGAGGAGGAAGAGGAGGTTGACGAGACCGAGCGCACGGACGAGGAAGAGGAGGAGCGCACCTCCGTTTCACTCGGCTGGCTGGTGCACGGTTTGCTCAGCCTCAAGGCGCGCTTCGCCCGACTGATCATGCTGCCCTTCCGGCGCAGCGCCGGAAAATCGAAAGCCCCCGGACGGGCGGTGCAGCGGGTAGAGCCCCGCTTTGACACCGCAACCGACGCGGATATGGCCGAGATCGAGGAAGACGAGGAGGAAGAGGAGGAGCACGAGGAGGAGCCTCCGGCAAAGGCTGCTCGTGGCGTCAAGTCGCGCGCCACCAAGCCGGCTCAACGCAAGACGTCCGACGGTTTCGTGCTGCCAGCGCTCAACCTGCTCGCCGCGGTGAAAGCGACCGCTGCCAAGCTCAGTGAAGACACGATCCAAGCCAATGCCGCAGCGCTCGAGCACGTGCTCGAGGACTTCGGGGTGCGCGGCGAGATCATCAACGCTCGTCCCGGCCCGGTGGTCACTCTCTATGAGCTCGAGCCCGCGCCCGGAATCAAGTCGTCGCGTGTGATTGGCCTCGCCGACGATATTGCACGCTCCATGAGCGCCGTCTCGGCACGCGTTGCCGTCGTCTCGGGCCGCAACGCCATCGGTATCGAGCTGCCGAATCCGACACGCGAGAAGGTGTTCCTGCGCGAGATCCTCAACGCCGTCGACGAGCATGGCGCGACCTGCAAGCTGCCGCTCTGTCTCGGCAAGACCATCGGTGGCGAGCCGGTGATCGCCGACCTAGCGCGCATGCCGCATCTCCTCATTGCCGGCACGACCGGGTCGGGCAAGTCGGTGGCGATCAACACGATGATTCTCAGCCTCGTCTACCGGCTGAGGCCTGATCAGTGCCGGCTGATCATGGTCGATCCCAAAATGCTCGAGCTGTCCGTCTACGACGGCATCCCGCATCTGCTTACGCCGGTCGTGACCGACCCCAAGAAGGCGGTGGTCGCGCTCAAGTGGGCCGTCCGCGAGATGGAAGACCGCTATAAGAAGATGGCCAAGCTGGGGGTGCGCAACATCGACGGCTACAACACGCGGCTCGCCGAAGCGCGCGAGAAGGGCGAGCGCCTCACCCGCACCGTGCACACCGGCTACGACCGCGAGACCGGCGAAGCAATCTACGAGAAGGAAGCGCTTGAGTTCGAACCGCTGCCCTACGTCGTGGTCATCGTCGACGAGATGGCCGACCTGATGATGGTGGCGGGCAAGGACATCGAAGGCGCGATTCAGCGCCTCGCACAGATGGCACGCGCTGCCGGCATTCATGTCATCCTCGCCACTCAGCGTCCCTCAGTCGACGTGATCACCGGGACCATCAAAGCAAACTTCCCGACCCGCATTTCCTTCCAGGTCACCTCGAAGATCGACAGCCGCACCATCCTTGGCGAGCAAGGCGCGGAACAATTGCTCGGCCAGGGCGACATGCTCTACATGGCGGGCGGCGGGCGTATCAGTCGCGTGCACGGACCATTCGTGTCGGACGAGGAAGTCGAAAAGGTCGTGCGGCATCTCAAGTCGCAGGGCGTGCCGCAGTACCTCGAAGAGGTCACCGCGGGCGATGGTGAGGACGAGGACGGCAATCCGATCTTCGACGCCACCGGCATGGGCCAGACCGGCGACGCCACCGATCTCTATCAGCAGGCCGTGCAGATCGTGATGCGCGATCAAAAGGCTTCAACGAGCTACATCCAGCGCCGTCTGCAGATCGGCTATAACCGCGCCGCTTCAATCATGGAGCGTATGGAGCAGGAGGGTGTGGTCGGACCTGCAAATCACGCCGGCAAACGCGAAATCCTGCTGGGCGCAGAGGCGCGAGAGTAGAGCACGGCGGCAGCACACGCAGCTAATTCTGTCAGCGCAGCAATCCTGGCCCGCCGGGTGCCGACCCCGACCGCGGGCGCAGAGAACAAAGCCCGGCAGCATGCCTGTCCGTCACATGCGCAGAAGCCGGCGACTCTGCTATAAGCGAATCAGGGCCGTGAATTCGCCCGATTGCCTTGCTGGGAAGGTGCGTCGGGGCGCAGTCAGCGGAGACGAGACATGACGAGAACGGGACTGGCCATGGCCGCCGGCGCGTGCGCGCTGTCCATGTTCGTCACTGCCCCCGCGCTGGCGCAAGCTCCAATGGCGCTGGCGCCGAAGGCGGGCGCACAAGCGGCGGCGCAGCCCGCCCCACCGTTTGCGGCGCCGGCGCCGTTCACGGCGCGTGCCACCCAGCCAGGCGGCTTCGACGCCAATCAGCGTGCACTCATTGATCGAGTCAGCCTGTATCTTTCCACCGTCAATTCTCTGGTCGGCGACTTCGTGCAGGTCGGCCCCGACGGCGCGCGCACCGAAGGTCAGTTCTTTCTGCAGAAGCCGGGCAAGATCCACTTTTCCTACAACCCGCCGAGCGTCATAGAGGTGGTGGCTGACGGGTCGTCCGTCGTCGTCCGCGACCGACGCCTGGCTACCCAGGATGTGTATCCGCTGTCGCAGACGCCGCTACGCTACCTGCTGGCGGAACGAATCGACCTGCTGCGCGACACCAACGTCGCTTCGGTCGCAGCCGACGATGTCTTCGTCACCATCGTGATCGAGGAAAAGGTACAGTTCGTCGGCACCAGTCGGCTGATGATGATGTTCGGCGCCAAGGACTTGCAACTACGGCAATGGACGGTCACCGACCCGCAGGGATATGACACCACGGTGGCGGTTTACAATCTCGACACGACCAAGCGGCCGGACCCCAGCCTCTTCAAGATCAACTACGATAACAATTTCCAGAGGCTGCAGTAACAGGCGAAGAACCCGCCGCCGAGCGCAAAGCCGGTGAATGACTGTGGCGCTCGCTGGAAGGTTTGATAGCGCCCTGTAATTGCCCGTAATGGATTGAACCACTCGCCCGCCGCAATGCCCATTACCATCACCACGTGGAATATCAACTCCGTCCGCTTGCGCATCGACCTCGTCGCGAAGTTTCTGAAGGCGACACGGCCGGACGTGCTCTGCCTGCAGGAGACCAAGTGCCCAGACGACGCTTTCCCTCTGAAGCGCTTCAAGCGGCTGGGTTACGAGCACGTCGCCATCAACGGACAGAAGGGCTATCACGGTGTCGCCGTGATCTCACGTCTGCCATTCGACGAAATCAGTCGTCGTGGGTTCTGCGGCAAGGGCGATGCACGCCATATCCGCGTTTCCTTCGGTGAGAGAGCCGGCCTGCGCGATCCGTTGACGGTGCACAATTTCTATGTGCCCGCCGGCGGCGACGAGCCGGACCCGCAGGTCAATCCCAAATTCGATCACAAGCTCTCGTTCCTTGATGAGATGACAAACTGCGGAGACTTCTCACCGCACAAGGACGAGCGTGCCGTCGTCGTCGGCGACCTCAACGTCGCGCCGCTCGAACATGATGTCTGGAGTCACAAGGCGCTGCTCCGGGTCGTGTCGCACACACCAGTCGAATGCGAGAAGCTCTGCGGATTCCAGCGCGCGGGTAATTGGATAGACGTCGCGCGCGCACTCATTCCAGAGCCCGAGAAACTCTATACCTGGTGGAGCTATCGCGCCTCAGATTGGGCCGCCGCCAACAAAGGCCGCCGACTGGACCACATCTGGGTGAGCCAGGCGCTCGGAGATCGTTTTCACTCGTTCAGGATCGCGCGGGCGGCGCGGAGCTGGGCACGTCCATCGGACCACGTGCCAGTCACGGCCACTGTGGAAACATAGGTCGCCAGATCAGATTCGCCGCAATCGCTGACTCGCGGCCCGGAAGCCCGACAATCTCACTTGCGTTTCCCGGACGTATTGAGCGCGGCGCCGATCCTGCTCATCTCCTCTGCAGTGCGACTGGCGCGAACGGCCATATGCGCGCGTAAGCGATGTGCTGCATCCGGATAGCCTTCGAGCATTTTCAGGAAGAGCGTCCGCGCAATACGCAGCACCCGCGCCGACTCAGCCGCGGTCGCAGTCACCGGACGCGTCGTCTCCTTGAGCAACGCGAACTCACCGAGGAGCGTTCCGCGCCGCGCAATGACCGATTCGCCTTGGCTGCCGGGCGGTCCCTCAGAGAGGGCAAAGGAACCTTCCTGGATCAGATAGCCCGCGTCCGCAATGTCGCCCGCAGCGAACAGCACCTCGCCTTTGGCGACCTGTCGGTTTTCCGCGCCGATTGCAAGGATACGTAGCGCATCGCGCCCGAGCACCGCGAATGTCGGTACCCGCTCCAGAACGGAAATATCTTCTTCAATGCCCATGAAGACGTCCCGCCGCCTCACTGCCGCGCGCGCTCCACGCAGCGGTAGGCTCGCACGAACAAATCATCTCGCGGCGCGGCCCGCGCATGAGCGTACCGGTCGGCGCGTGCGTCACGGCACCAGCTTGTAGCCGCCGGCGTCGGTAACGAGGATTGCCGGATTCGCGGCATCCTTTTCGACCTTCTGGCGGAGGCGGTAGATGTGCGTCTCGAGCGTGTGGGTGGTGACGCCCGAATTGTAGCCCCACACTTCCTGCAGCAACGTCTCGCGCGGGACGGCCTTCTGGCCGGCGCGATAGAGATAGCGCAGGATCGCTGTCTCCTTCTCCGTCAGCCGGACCTTGGTGCCCGATTGGTTGAGCAGTATCTTCGAACTGGGACGGAACGTGTAAGGGCCAATTGCGAATACTGCGTCCTCGCTCGCTTCGTGCTGGCGCAACTGTGCGCGGATCCGCGCGAGCAGCACTGCAAAACGGAACGGTTTGGCGACGTAATCGTTCGCGCCGGACTCCAGTCCGAGGATCGTATCGGAATCTGTGTTGTGCCCGGTCAGCATGATGATCGGAGCTTTGAAGTTGTTCTTGCGGAGAATGCGTACCGCCTCGCGACCGTCGATATCCGGTAGCTCGACGTCCATGATCACGAGGTCGATCTTTCCCGTCTTGGCCTCCTGCACACCCTTTGAGGCGGTGTCGCACGCCACTGCCTCAAACTCGTCATGCAACGAGAGCTGCTCCACGAGCGCATCGCGCAACTCGGTGTCGTCATCCACGATCAGGATGGTTCGCTTGGTCGGCATTCCGAGACCTTTCGGCGTGGTATGTCGGTACGGGAAAGAAGCAGTGGACCCCAATTAGGGCAAGGTCATGATTCAATTGCTATTAACACCGGGGGCCCTGCCGGACCAAGGCAGGGCCCCCAAAGAAGCCGCAGGGCACGGAAAAATGAGGCAAAAGCTCTCGCGACTGCAGGTCCGCTCACGTCCCGGCGACCGGACCAAAGGGTGGCTCTTGGCCGGGCCCCTGGCAATTCCCGTGGCACTGGGTCGCTCGGGCATTCTGGCCAACAAACGCGAGGGCGACGGTGGGACGCCCCGCGGTACCTTTCGTCCGCTTCGGCTGTGGTGGCGGGCTGATCGCGCCCCAGCTCCACGCACGGCGCTGCCGCTGCGACGGATCGGCGCCCAGGACGCCTGGTCGGAGGATCCAACCGACCGCCGCTACAACCAGCCCGTAAAGCGCCGCGCAGGCGAACCTGGCGATCGGCTGGCGCGGGAGGATCATCTCTACGACTATATCGTGGAAATCGATCACAACACCCGTCCGCGCGTCGCGGGCCGCGGCAGCGCCGTGTTCATGCACCTTGTCCGTCCTGGCTACGCGCCCACCGCGGGCTGCGTTGCGCTGGACGGCAAGCGTCTGCGGTGGCTGCTCGCACGGCTCGACCGCAACACCAAGATCGACATCCGCTAAACGTAAGCGGGGCAGCGTCACGCGAGCAGCGAAGCCTCAGTGCTTTTCGCGCGCGCCGAAGATGGCGCTGCCGATGCGCACGTGCGTCGCGCCGAAGCGGATCGCGATCGGAAAATCTGCGCTCATGCCCATGGACAGCAGCCTGAGCCCGTTCCGCTCGGCGATCTTGGAAGTGAGCGCGAAATGCGGTGCCGGCGCCTCGTTCACCGGCGGAATGCACATCAGCCCATCGACCACGAGACCATAAGTATCGCGGCATGCACGCAGGAACTCGTCGGCGTTCTCCGGCAGCACGCCGGCTTTCTGTGGCTCGGCGCCGGTATTCACTTCAACGAACAGGCGTGGACGACGTCCCAGCTTCTCGATCTCCTTGGCGAGCGCCCTGCAAAGGCTGTCGCGATCCACGGAATGGATCGCATCGAAGAGCGCGACCGCTTCCTTCGCCTTGTTGGATTGCAAGGGACCGACGAGATGCAATTCGATCTCGGGATGGCGTTCCTTGAGCTGCGGCCATTTGGCGTAGGCTTCCTGCACGCGATTCTCGCCAAACACGCGCTGGTCGCGGTCGATGATCGGCTCGATCGCCTCCACAGGAAATGTCTTCGAGATCGCCACCAGGGTCACGGACGTGGGGTCGCGCCTTGCTTCCACGCAGGCGCGTACGATCTCGTGGCGCACGGTGGTGAGCGGATGCTCGACGACGGGGTTCGATGGGTTCGACATGGCGAAAATATATAGCGGAAACCCTCGCGCGCGACGACTACCTGCCCGCATTCGTTGGCCGAGCGGATCCGCCTGCCCCGCGACTGCGCTCGCCGACCGCTACACCGCATCGTGAAAAATGACGCCCAGGGTGTGACGCTGCCCCGAGCGCAGGCGGCTCACGCCGTGGCGCATGATGACGCGGTAGACGCCGCGGGTGCCGTGCACCGGCCGGTGATGAACAGGAAAGATCACAGCCTCGCCCTGCGTCAGCGGGACGACCTCGGCGCGCGACTGCATGCGCGGCCGCTGCTCGGTGAGCACAAATTCGCCGCCGGCGAAGTCCTCGTCGGGACGCGACAACAACACAGTGATCTGCAGTGGGAACACGTGCTCGCCGTAAAGGTCCTGGTGAAGGCAGTTGTAGTCGCCGGTGCCGTATTGCAGAAGCAGGGGCGTTGGACGCGTCTGGCCGGCAGCGTGACAATCCGCGAGGTAGTCCGCATGCGCCGCCGGATAGCGCATGCCAATGTTCATTGTTGCGTTCCAGCGGTTGGCGATCGCGGCGAGCGGCGGATAGAGCGCGGCCCGTAGCGCGGCCACCGTCGGCGGCAGTGGATAGGCGAAGTACTTGTATTCGCCGCGTCCGAACCCATGCCTCGCCATCACCACCCGGCTGCGGAACGGCTCGTCGGCGGAATAGAGCCGCGCGAGCGCACGGCACTGCTCGCGCTTCAGCAGCGGTCCGACGACAGCGCAGCCGTGCGCATCGAGCGAATCGCCGACGGCGGCCCAGTCGATCGCGGCGAGCCGAGTATCAGGCTCAATTGCACGGGCTGGTGGGGCAGCCGGCATGTCGCGGTCCTTCTTTCGTTCGTTGCTTCAGTGTAACGCCGCCAGCAACAGCTCCCACCCGAAATCCGGTGCGGTTCGCCAACACCATGCAACCGGTCGCGCCGGGCCGGCGTTGTCGCCGGCAAACGAGGATCATCCCATGAACGTCGGTGACGAACGCTCCAAGTCGCTCTGGATGGAAGTCGAGGTGGCGCCGCAGGCGCGGACGCTTGCGGACAACGAGACGGCCGACACCGTCGTGATCGGCAGCGGAATCACCGGCCTGTCCACCGCCTATGAACTGGCCCAGCACGGGCACGAGGTGGTGGTGCTCGATCGCGGCCGCATCGGTTGGGGCATGACCGCCCGCACGACCGCTCATCTCGCGTCGGGCAGCGATGATGGATTCAAGAAGCTGATCGACGCGCGCGGGGTCGACGCTGCGCGGCAGTTCTACCAGAGCCACGCGACCGCGATCGATCACATCGAGCGTATCCAGCAGCGCGAAGAGATCGGCTGCGACTTCTATCGCGTAGATGGCTTCCTGTTCCTGGGCGCCGATAGCGATCCCTCGGAACTCGAGGACGAGTACAAGGCCGCCCGGCAAGCCGGCCTGATGCTCGAATACGCCGATGGCGTGCCGCTTGCCGGGCGCGAGGAGACGCGCTGTCTACGCTATCCGAATCAAGCGACGTTTCATCCGACCAAGTATCTGCGCGGCCTCGCGCAGGCGATCCAAGGCCGCAGCGGCCGTCTCTATGCGAACACGGCGGTGCTGTCGGTGGAGGAGACCGACGACGGCGTGACCGTGGAAACCGAAAAGGGCAAGCGGATCCGCGCAAGACACGCAGTCGTCGCAACCAACTCGCCGATCGTCCCCGCAGCGGCGATCCATTCCAAGCAGGCGCCGTACCGCACCTACGCGCTGGCGTTCTCGCTGGCGCGCGGCGCGCTGCCCAACGCGCTCTACTGGGACACGCAGGATCCCTATCACTACGTGCGGCTGCAGCGCAGCGGCAGCGGCAAGGATTACGTCATCGTCGGTGGCGAGGACCACAAGTCCGGCGAGGCCGACGACGGCGAGCGCCGCTACGGCGCGCTCGAACGCTGGGCCCGGCGCATCATGCCGCAGCTTGGCGACATCACCCATACGTGGTCGGGTCAGGTACTGGAGCCGGTCGACTATGCCGCCTTCACCGGACGCGTACCGGGCAAGACCAACATCTTCATGCACACCGGCGATTCCGGCCAGGGCATCACGCACGGCGTGATCGCGAGCCTGATCATCGCCGAGATGATCGCCGGCGGCAGCAGCGCGTGGACCGGCCTCTACGATCCGGAGCGCAAGACGGCATCCTCGCTGGCGAGCTTCATCGACGAGAACCTGAGCGCGGTGAAGAAGTTCGCCGAGTACGTCGCGCCGGGCGACGTGAGCTCGTTCGAGAAGATCGAGCCGGGCCAGGGCGCGGTGGTGCGCCACGGCGGCAAGAAGATCGCGGCCTATCGCGACGAGCAGGGCGTGCTGGTGACGCATTCGGCGGTGTGCACGCACATGGGCTGCCAGGTCGAGTGGAACTCGCTCGAGGGCTGCTGGGACTGCGCGTGCCACGGCTCGCAGTTCGCGCCGGACGGCGCGGTGCTCAACGGGCCGGCGGTGACGCCGCTCGCGCCCGAGGAGGTGGAGCGGCCGAAGGAGCGCAAGAGCGCCTGAGCGGGAATAACGGGAAATCCCCGATATTCGGGCCGGCCCGGGCCGCGATGAGAGAGACCGGAGAGAGAATGAGGTCATCGGCCCGGCCAGCCGGCCGCCCTTGATCCCGCAGGTCGGGGCGCACGGGGCCCGCCATGCCCAGCAGCGCGCGGCGGCGCGCCAGGCGCCGCGTCACGGGCCAAGCCAAGCCGCCCCTGCCCCGCGCACCGGCAAGCCGACCGGCGGCACGCCCCGCTGTTGCGTTGCAAATGCTTGTCGGGCATACCGATTTCCCATGACGCAAGCCCGTTACAACGCCCGCGAGGCCGAGCCGCGCTGGCAGAAGACCTGGGACGAGCGGGGCATTTTCGCGACCCGCAACGACGACCCGCGCCCGAAATACTACGTGCTGGAGATGTTCCCCTATCCGTCGGGGCGCATCCACATGGGCCACGTGCGCAACTACACGATGGGCGACGTGGTGGCACGCTACAAGCGCGCCCGGGGCTTCAACGTGTTGCATCCCATGGGCTGGGACGCCTTCGGCATGCCGGCCGAGAACGCCGCCATGGAGCGCAAGGTCCACCCCAAGGCGTGGACCTACGACAACATCGCGGCGATGAAGACGCAGCTCAAGTCGATGGGCCTCTCGCTCGACTGGAGCCGCGAGATCGCGACCTGCGACCCCGCCTACTACCGCCACCAGCAGAAGATGTTCCTCGACTTCGTGCGCGCCGGCCTCGTCGAGCGCAAGCAGTCGAAGGTGAACTGGGATCCGGTCGATCAGACCGTGCTCGCCAACGAGCAGGTGATCGACGGCCGCGGCTGGCGCTCGGGCGCGCTCGTCGAGCAGCGCGAGCTGACCCAGTGGTTCCTCAAGATCACCACCTACGCGCAGGACCTGCTCGATCGGCTCGACACCCTCGACCGCTGGCCGGAAAAAGTCCGGCTGATGCAGAAGAACTGGATCGGGCGCTCGGAAGGCCTGTTGCTGCGCTTCATGCTCGATCCGGCGACGACGCCGAACGCCGAGAGCGAGCTCGAGATCTTCACGACCCGCCCCGACACGCTGTTCGGCGCGAAGTTCATGGCGATCGCGCCCGACCATCCGCTCGCGACGGCAGCGGCGAAGGCCAATCCCGCCCTCGCCGCCTTCATCGCCGAGTGCAAGCGCCAGGGTACCGCGCAGGAGGTCATCGAGACCGCCGAGAAGCAGGGCTTCGACACCGGCATCAAGGCCGTGCATCCGTTCGACCCGAACTGGACGCTGCCGGTCTATGTCGCGAACTTCATCCTGATGGACTACGGCACCGGCGCCATCTTCGGCTGCCCGGCGCACGACCAGCGCGACCTTGATTTCGTCAACAAGTACGGCCTCGGCAACACGCCCGTCGTGTGCCCGCCGGGCGTCGATCCCAAGGACTTCGTGATCACCGACGCCGCCTATGACGGCGACGGGCGCATGATCAACTCGCGCTTCCTCGACGGCATGACGATCGAGGCCGCGAAGGAGGAGGTGGCGCGGCGGCTCGAGCGCGAGACCCGCGGCAACCGTCCGGTGGCGCAGCGCCAAGTCAACTTCCGCCTGCGCGACTGGGGCATCTCGCGCCAGCGCTACTGGGGCTGCCCGATCCCGATGATCCACTGCGAGGCCTGCGGCGTGGTGCCGGTGCCCGAACAGGATCTGCCGGTCGTGCTGCCCGAGGACGTGAGCTTCGACAAGCCGGGGAACCCGCTCGACCGCCATCCGACCTGGAAGCACGTCGCCTGCCCGCAGTGCGGCGGCGCGGCGCGGCGCGAGACCGACACGATGGACACGTTCGTCGATTCCTCGTGGTACTTCGCGCGCTTCACCGATCCGTGGACGACGAGCGCCCCGACCGACGTCGCGGTCGCCAACCGCTGGATGCCGGTCGACCAGTACATCGGCGGGATCGAGCACGCGATCCTGCACCTGCTCTACAGCCGCTTCTTCACGCGCGCCATGCGCGCCACCGGCCACCTTGGCCTCGACGAGCCCTTCGCCGGCCTGTTCACCCAGGGCATGGTCGTGCACGAGACCTATCGCAAGAAGGACGGCGCCTGGGCGGCGCCGGCCGAGGTGCGCATCGAGGGCCCCGAGGGCAACCGCCGCGCCTTCCTCATCGACGGCGGCGACGAGGTCGAGATCGGCGCCATCGAGAAGATGTCGAAGTCGAAGCGCAACACGGTCGATCCCGACGACATCATGGAGACCTACGGCGCCGACACCGCGCGCTGGTTCATGCTCTCCGACTCGCCGCCCGAGCGCGACGTGAACTGGACCGAGGACCGCGTGCAGGGCGCCGGCCGCTTCGTGCAGCGCCTGTGGCGGCTGATCGGCGAGGCCGCGGACATCGCCAAGGCCGCGCCCGCGCAGAAGCCGGCCGCCTTCGGCGAGGCCGCGCTGGCGTTGCGCAAGGCCGCCCATGGCGCGCTGGCGAAGGTCTCGGCCGAGATCGAGAAGCTGCACTTCAACGTCTGCGTGGCCCACATCTACGAGTTCACCAACGCGTTCGGCGATGCGGTCAACACGAAGAGCGATGCGCCTGACTTCGCCTGGGCGGTGAAGGAAGCGGCCGACATCCTGGTGCAGCTCTTCCAGCCGATGATGCCGCACCTCGCCGAGGAATGCTGGGCCGCGCTCGGCCACGGCAACCTCGCCGCGCAGGCGGCCTGGCCTGAGGCGGACACGGCGCTGCTGGTCGAGACCACGATCACCCTGCCGGTGCAGGTCAACGGCAAGAAGCGGGCGGACGTGACCGTGGCGCGCGACGCGGCCAATGCCGACGTCGAGGCGGCGGTGCTGGCGCTCGAAGCGGTGCAGAAGGCCCTGGACGGCAAGGCCCCCAAAAAGGTCATTGTCGTGCCCCAGAGGATCGTCAATGTGGTCGCCTAGGCCGTTCCGCCGGGACGCGCGCCGGGCTTATGTGTGTGGTCGCATGTTCCAGGTCGGGCAGGTGCCCGGATTGGCGCAACGTGCTCGCCGGGCTTGAGGGCGAAGGACAGGGGCAAGGACAGGGGGAAGTCATGGGGCTGCGTGCCACTCTCGTCCGCGGGGCGCTGATCGCGCTCCTCGCCGCGCCGGCGGCCGGCTGCTTCCAGCCGCTCTACGGCGACCGCACCGTGACCGGCGACTCGGCGATGAAGACGGCGCTCGCGAGCGTCGGCGTGCAGCAGATCGTGGCGCCCAACGGCACGCCCGAGGCGCGCATCGCGGTCCAATTGCGCAACGACCTCCTGTTCGCGCTCGGCGGCGGACAGACCCCGTCGGTGCCTTCGCACATCCTCAACGTGCGCATCTCGTCCACGCGCCTGTCCGTCATCGTGGACACGCAGACAGCACGGCCCGACGTCGAGAACTACGGCCTCACGGCGCTCTACGAGCTGGTCGACCAGCGCACCAACAAGGTCGTGGTCAAAGGCACCACGTTCTCGCGCGTCTCCTACGACATCCCGGGCCAACAGCAGCGCTTCGCGCGCCAGCGCGCGCTGCGCGACGCCGAGGACCGCGCGGCGCAGGTGATCGCCGACAACATCCGCAACCGCCTCGCCTCCTATTTCGTCGCGGGGACGTAGAGGCGGTGGCGCGCGAGCGCCTCGCGTTCGCGAGGATGCAGAGCAAGCGATTTGGCGAAGCCACGTCGCGTCGTCGCAACGTGATGTGGAGCGATCGCATGCGGCGTGTCGCTGCCAGCTCTCGACCCCCCTCACCGGCATGCTGCGCATGCCGACCTCTCCCCATCGGGGAGAGGTGGGGGCCGTGCCGTGGCGCGCGACACATCATGCAACACCAGCACAGCGCGACGCCCACCCCGGGCTCTTCGCGAGGATGCAGGAGCAAGCAATTTGGCGAAGCGGCGCCACGTCGCGTCTTCCCAACGTGATATCGAGCGATCGCATGTGGTGTGTCGCCGTCAGCTCTCGATCCCCCTCACCCGGCATGCTGCGCATGCCGACCTCTCCCCGTCGGGGAGAGGTGGGGGCCGTGCCGTGGCGCGCGACACATCATGCAACACCAGCACAGCGCGACGCCCACCCCGGGCTCTTCGCGAGGATGCAGGAGCAGGCAATTTGGCGAAGCGGCGCCACGTCGGATCTTCCCAACGTGATATCGAGCGATCGCATGTGGCGTTCCGCCGTCAGCTCTCGACCCCCCTCACCCGGCATGCTGCGCATGCCGACCTCTCCCCATCGGGGAGAGGTGGGGGCCGTGCCGTGTTGCACGGCGTATGCGCAAACGCCGGCGTCACCATGACCGCGCTCAAGTCATCCGACATCGAGGCCTTCGTCGCCAAGCCTGGCGCGCGGCAGACCATCGTGCTCGTCTACGGCCCGGACAGCGGCCTCGTGCGCGAGCGCGTCGATGCGATCCTCGCGAAGTCGGTGGACGATCCGCGCGACCCGTTCTCGCTGGCGCGGCTCGACGATGCCGCGCTCGCCGACGAGCCGCAGCGCCTCGTCGAGGAGGCGCACACGATCCCGCTGTTCGGCGGGCGGCGCGCGGTGTGGGTGAAGGCCGGCTCGCGCAGCATCGTCGCCGCGCTCGAGCTGCTGATCGCCGCGCCGCCGGGCAAGGATTGCATGGTGGTGATCGAGGCCGGCGACCTTGCGCGCAACGCGCCGCTGCGCGCGCTGTGCGAGAAAGCGAAGGAGGTGGCGGCGATCCCCTGCTACGCCGACGACGCGCGCGACGTGGCGCGCGTGATCGAGGACGAGATGCGGCAGGCGGGCCTCGCCATCACATCCGAGGCGCGCGCGCTGCTGGCGTCATTGCTCGGCGGCGACCGCCTCGCCTCGCGCGGCGAGATCAGGAAGCTCGCGCTCTATGCGCACGGCCGCGAGCAGGTGGACGTGGACGACGTGCTCGCGGTGGTGGCGGACGCCTCGGCGCTGGCGCTCGACGCCATCGTGGACAGCGCCTTCGCCGGGCGGCCGGCGGATGTCGAGACGCACTACGCCAAAGCGCGCGGCGCCGGCACGCGGCCGGACGTGATCGCGCAATCGGCGCTGCGCCAGGCGATGCAGCTGCACCGCGCCAAGCTCGCCGTGGAAGGCGGCGAATCGGTCGAGAGCGCGGCGGCCGGTTTCCGCCCGCCGTTGCATTTTCGCCGCAAGCCGCTGGTGGAGGCGGCGCTGCGCGCCTGGAGCGCGGCGCGGCTGGAGAAGACCATCGGCCAGTTCGCCGACGTGGTGCTCGACGCGCGCCGCCGCGCGGCGCTGGCCGACCCGATCGTGGAGCGCGCGCTGCTGGCAACGGCGCAGACCGCGCGGCGACGGGATCAGGCGTGACGGCGGCACCGGTCACGGCGTTGGACTCTATTTGCCTTTGAGCACTCGGCGGCTCAATGGCACTCGATTTCCATCGTACCTGTCCAAACAAACGGATCGCTGCAGAGTTCTTCACCGTCCTTCGTGATGGTCCAATCGGTCAGGTATCCATCGTTGCCAGCCACGACAGCGGCGATGCTGGTCGCCGCAGTGCCCAAGATCAGGCCGACAACGAGCCCGATGGAAAAGCGAAACATCGCACGGTCCTCCCCCGCGGCAGAATGGCATCCGATCACATCGTGATCGGTTGAGAAGAAGAGTTCAAATTGAGAGCGGCTCGGTGAGGACAACGACCTGCGCCGCGTCATTGCGAGGAGCGAAGCGACGAAGCAATCCAGAGCAGCACCTCCGCGCTGTTGGACGTTCAGTTCTGGATTGCTTCGTCGGGCTGACGCCCTCCTCGCAATGACGTGCGCGGAGGCGCTGCGGCGTTTCGCCCGTCATGCCCGCGCGTGTCACGGGCATTCCCGTCTGTCGTGCCGCAAAGCAAAGCGTGGATGGCCGGGACGAGCCCGGCCATGACCATCGCGGATTCAGTGCGTGGACATGTGCGCGGGCAAGACCGCGTCACGGCAGCGGCGTCCAGGCGCCGACGCTGAAATCGAAATAGCGGCTGACCTTTTGGCCGTTCCATTCGAACTGCAGGTGTCGCTCCTGCACCGGAATCCCGACCGTGTCCGGCCAGAACGCCGCGATGCATTGGCCGCCGGCGCGGCGCACGCTCGGATAGACGAGCCCGTCGCTGCCGGCCTCCCGGCGCCGCACGGCGAAGGGCTGGCTCTTGGCGTAGGACGCCGTGTCGAGGAGTTCGGACCGGATGGCCGGCGCGAGACGCGCCACGTCGTCGAAGCGCCAGTCGAGCGTGCCGACGAGGACGCGCATGTCCTCGCGCCGCAGCGGGTCGCCGGAGTCGGCGGCGAACAGGCCGAAATGATAGGCCGTCTCGGCGATGGCGGTGTCGAGGCTTTCGGCGGCGTAGTAGACGCCGAACGTGCCGTCGGAGAACCGCGAGCCGCGCCGGTTGACGTGGGTGAAGGGCGCCATCACCCAGGAGGCGTTCGTACCCGCAACGCGCCGCTCGACGGGAACGAGGCGGATCTCTCCGGCCTCGTCGCGCAGGCGCGGATTGGTGAGCTGCTCGAGCTCGATCAGCACGTCCCACACGGCGGGATCGTCGGACACGCGCTCGAACAGGTCGATCGGCGGATAGCGCGACGCGATGATCCGCCAGGCCCTGGACCAGCGGACGCGCCGGCGCTCGACCTCACGACCAGGGCGCTCGCGCGGCGTCGACATAGGCCCTCACTGCGGCGAGGTCGGTCACGTCGCCCGCGGCCATGCGCTGGAGCGGGGTCTGGCCGTTGAGGGCACGGTTGGGCCGGTGCACCCAGGTGTCCGCCATCCCGGCGTCGGAATAGACGATCTGCAGGGCCTTCCAGATGCCCGCGACATAGCCGATCCGGCGCAGCGTGTCGTTGGAGAGGCGGGCGACCTTGCCGCGCTTCCATTCGTAGAACGTGCGCGGGGCCGGGGTCCCGAGGATGGCGCGGGCGGTCTCGTTGTCCACCGCCCAGCGCTGCATGATCCCGAAGAACCCCTGCATCGCAAGGGCCTGGCGCTCGGCCGGGAGCGGCTCGGCGGTCGATTGCAAATTTGCAGTCATTGCCGTCTCCACTGCGGATATGCAGTATGTCCACAAACGGCGCGCGAATGCAATGGGCGACGGCGGCTTGAACGCGCGCGCCGATCGGCGTCTCTGTCTCCGACCGCACGCAAGCAACGCAGCCCCGCCCCATGTCCCGCGCCCAGCGCCTGCTCGACCTGATCCAGATCCTGCGGCGGCATCGCCGCCCGGTGGCCGGCGGGGCGCTCGCGGCCGAGCTCGGCGTGAGCCTGCGCACGCTCTATCGCGACATCGCCACCCTGCAGGCGCAGGGCGCGCACATCGAAGGCGAGCCGGGCGTCGGCTACCTGCTGCGCCCCGGCTTCATGCTGCCGCCGCTGATGTTCTCGGAGGAGGAGATCGAGGCGCTGGTGCTGGGCTCGCGCTGGGTGTCGGAGCGCGGCGACGCGCCGCTCGCCGCGGCCGCGCGCAACGCCATCGCAAAGATCGCCGCCGTCCTGCCCGACGAGCTGCGCGAGCGGCTCGACGCGACCACGCTGCTGGTGCCCGCGACCGGCGCCGCCGTCATCGGCGACGCCGAGCTAGCGACCATCCGCGCCGCGATCCGCGCCGAGCGCAAGCTGATCATCGCGTACCGCGACAGCGCCGAGCGCACGACCCGGCGCACGATCTGGCCGTTCGCGGTCGGCTATTTCGAGCGCGTGCGCGTGGTCGCGGCCTGGTGCGAGCTGCGCCAGGACTTCCGCAGCTTTCGCACCGACCGCATCGCGGAGCTGACCGCGACCACCACGCGCTACGCCCGCCGCCGCCAGGCGCTGCTCAAGGAGTGGCGCGTGCGCGAGGGCATCCGCGAGCCCTGAGCCGGCGCCGCGACTGCTGACAGGACCTGACAGCACCGCCCGCTAAGCAGCGGCGGCGGGCGCGATCGTGCGGCCCGCGGCACAGGAGACACCACCATGGCCGGACACAGCAACGGCAACGGCCGCGTTGCCGACCCGAATTTCGTCATTCTCTACGTCAAGGACGCGGCGGCCAGCGCCGACTTCTACGCGAGCCTGCTGGGGCGTGCGCCGGCGCAGGCCGCGCCGACTTTCGCGGCGTTTCCCCTCGCCTCCGGCGTCACGCTCGGACTGTGGACGCGCGGCGACGTCGCGCCGCCGGTGACGGGCACCGGCGACCGCGCGGAGATCTGCTTTCCCGTCGCCGACGCAGGCGCGGTGCGGGCGATGCACGAGGACTGGCGCGCGCGCGGATTGAAGATCGCGCAGACGCCGACCGCGATGGACTTCGGCGCGACGTTCGTCGCGCTCGATCCCGACGGCCACCGGCTGCGCGTCTTCGCACCGGCGCGCGCATGAGCACGCGCTCGCACGCAAGCTGGGTCGCCGTCGCGTGCGCCGAGCACGTGCAGCGCGGACGCGACGGCGGATTCATGCAGGTGTGCCACGGCAAGGCCGCGCCGCTGCGGCGCGTGCGGCCGGGCGACTGCGTGATCTACTATTCGCCGACGCGCAGCTTTCGCGGCGGCGACACGCTGCAGGCGTTCACCGCGATCGGCATCGTCGCCGCCGGCGAGCCTTACGTCGCCGACATGGGGACCGGTTTTCGTCCGGCGCGGCGCGACGTGACATGGCTCGATGCGCGCCCGGCGCCGATCGCGCCGCTGATCGGCGCGCTCGCCTTCACGGGGGGGCGGAGCTGGGGCATGCGGCTACGCGCCGGGCTGGTCGCGATCGAGGCGTCGGATGCGGCGCTGATCGCCGCGGCGATGGGCGCGGCGCTGGCGGTGGGTGGAGGGATTGCGTGACGACGTGTGATGGTCGCGCGCCCGCCGCATGTGTCATTGCGAGGAGGGCGCTAGCCGGACGAAGCAATCCAGGAGTGAGACGCCGCACTGGATCGCGTCGTCGCGGAGCCCGTGCTCGGGCGGCGCGCCAGCGCCGACCCGAGTGCTCCTCGCGATGACGAGGGTGGATTGCTGGCGGTGACGCATGTGGGGCACGTCGGCGCGGCGGCGCAACGACTCGCGCGGCGGCGTCAGTGCGTGGCGCGGCCGGCGTTGAGCTCGTCCTGGGCGCGGCGTTCGGTGCGCACGTGCTCGTCGGCGAGGGCGAGCCAGAGCTGGGCCAGCGAGAGGAAGAAGGATCTGGATTGCTCGTCGTTCGCGAGGCGCGAGCGGCGGAAACAGTCCGCGGCCTTGGCGCGGTGATCGTCCGCGATCATGGCATTGCCCCCAAGCGGCAGGGTTGTAGGTGCCTGGCGGTCCAATGCGGCGGATCCCCGAAGGTTCCCAATCGAGGGAAAAATCGTTCGGCAGATCAATGATTTATTTACCACGCTCGGCCGGGCGCTCGCGGGGGCGCCTGCTACCGGCGCGTGCAGCGTGGCGGTCGTGGGCTGGTGGGCCCCGAACGCAAAAGCCCCGGGCAGTGCCCGGGGCTTTCGTCCCAATCCGAGGGAGGTCGGATCAGAAGAACTTGTAGTTGATGCCGGCCTTGATCACGTTGATCTGGGTGTCGATCGTGGTGCCGGCGCCGGTCGAGGCGAACGTGTAGGTGTCGTTGCCGAAGTCCATGTAGTTCCACTCGACCTTGGCGCTCCAGTTGGGCTGGAACATCCACTCGAGACCGACACCGGCCATCCAGCCGCCGCGCGTCTCGCTGAGCGAGGAGGTGCCCAGGGCCGTGGTCATGGTGTAGTCGGCGTCCATCCACGCGCCGCCGCCCTTGCCGTAGATCATCCACGGACCGGAGACGTAGCCGAGACGGCCAGCGACCGTGCTGTACCAGTTGTGGCTCGAGGTCGCGACGAGAGCGCCCGTGGTCGTGGTGGCGTCGGTGTTCGTCCAGGAGATGTCACCCTCGATACCGATCAGCCAGTTCGGGTGGAATTGGTAGTTGTAGCCGAGCTGAATGCCCCCGAGGAACCCGCTCGGATCGATGCCGGCCGAGCCGAAGCCCAGGGTGCTCACGGTCTCGTCGGCCCAGGCGCCACCGAGGTGGCCGCCGAAGTAGAGGCCGGTCCAGCTCCACACCGGCGCGACCGGCGGGGGAGCCTTGTAGACAGGACGGGACATGTCGGCTGCGGATGCGAACTGGCTGAGGGCGAGCACGGACGCGGCTGCCAGAAGCGCAGTAGAAATCTTCTTCATGTAAGGCCCCATTTGTTTTTCCGCAGACCGCACCTGCGACGCGGATGTGTGTATGCCGATGTAATGCGCAGGTCCAGCTTTCGGACCAATTAACTCAAAGATTTCCGAGGGATGATGCCGATCTGCAACACAAAGTTGCCCGCGCGGTAAAATGATCGGGGTGCGTTAATACCCTGGTAAGGATCGGAGGTAACTTGCTCCGCAATGATGGCGAAATCGTAACGATTTCTTGACCATAGCACGACATTCCACCGCGCCCCGGAGCGGCGGAGCGGGGCCAGCCGACGGGAGGCGCGCGCGGCACGCGGAACCGGCCGGCGGGAGGGTCCCCGGCCCCTGCCATGCCGAGCGGAGGCGGGCATGGGCGCGCCGGCGGGCTGCTGGATGGCCGGGACGCGGGGCCTGACGCGGAGGGCTCGGGGGGCGACCACGCCCGCATCGGCGCGCCGCGGGGGAGCGCAGGGGCTTGTCACGCCCGCGAACGCGGGCGTCCGGTACGCCGCAGCGCGCCGGATGCCCGGGTCGAAACGCGGGCGATGTCTTCGGCGCGAGGCGCGTGCTCGACGATGATTAAACCGGCACGTTGAGCCGCGACCGGGATCTATTTTTTATTGGAGCATGATCTTTTCCGAAAACCGGTGCCCACTTTTCGGGATCATGCTCTAGCTGCGCGAGAGGCGGCGCACCACGTCGTCGAGCTGGTCGAGGTCGCGATACTTGATCGTGACCGTGCCGCCGGCTTCGCCGCGATGGTCGATCGCGACCGCAAGGCCGAGCGCGTCGGAGACGCGCCGCTCCAGCTCGACCGTGTTGGGATCCTTCTTGCGCACGGCGCGCGGCGGCCTGGCCGCACGTTCCTCCGGCGGCCCGCGCATCAGCTCCTCGGCCTGGCGCACGCTCAGGCCCTGCTCGATGATCGTGCGCGCCAGCGCCTCCGCGTCGGGCGCGCCGACGAGGACGCGCGCATGGCCGGCCGACAGCTTGCCGGCGTGCACCTGCGCCTTCACGGCGTCGGGCAGCTTGAGCAGGCGCAGCGTGTTGGCGACATGGCTGCGGCTCTTGCCGACGGTCTTGGCAACCTCGTCCTGCGCGTAGTTGAACTGATCGATCAGCGCCTGATAGCCGGCCGCCTCCTCGATCGCGTCGAGATCGGCGCGCTGCACGTTCTCGATGATCGCAAGCTGCAGCGCCTCGCTGTCGTTCGCCTCGACGACGACGACCGGCACGTCGTGCAGCGCGGCGCGCTGCGCCGCGCGCCAGCGGCGCTCGCCGGCGATGATCTCGAAGCCGTCGCTGCCGCGCACCGCGCGCACGACGATCGGCTGGATGATGCCGCGCTCGGTGATCGAGCTCGCAAGCTCGGCCAGCTCGGCGTCGGAGAAATGCTTGCGCGGGTTGCGCGGATTGGGACGCAGCATCTCGATCGGAACGCGGCGCTGGTTGCGCGCGCGCTCGACCACCGCGTTCTCCGCACCGACGTCGCCGATCAATGACGCGAGTCCGCGGCCCAGTCGCGACCGCGATGCTTCGTCCGCCACCGCCGCCTCCTTCAACACGCTCATGCCAGATGTCACGCCGAATTCCCTGCTGTCCAACTCACGCCGATCGCATCGGCTGTTCTTCGTTCATCGCCGCATGCGCGCGACGTCAGCTCGCCTTGAGATCCTTCAGCTCGCGCTCGCGCTGGATCAGCTCGGTCGCGAGCCGCAGATAGGCTTCGCTGCCGACGCACTTGAGATCGTAGATGAGCACGGGCTTGCCGTGCGAGGGCGCTTCCGAGACGCGCACGTTGCGCGGGATGATGGTGTCGTAGACCTTCTTGCCCATGAACTCGCGTACGTCGGCGACGACCTGGCCGGAGAGATTGTTGCGCGCGTCGAACATCGTCAGCACGATGCCGTGGATGGTGAGATCGGGATTGAGCGACTGCTTCACCTGATCGACGGTCTTGAGAAGCTGCGAGAGACCTTCGAGCGCGAAGAACTCGCACTGCAGCGGAACGATGATCGCGTTCGCCGCCGCCATCGCGTTGACGGTGAGCAGGTTGAGCGAGGGCGGGCAGTCGACGAGCACATAGGAATAGTGCGGATCGTTGGCGCCGCCGTTGAGCGCGCCGAGCGCGGCGCGCAGGCGGAACGCGCGGTCGCGCTCGCGGCCGATCTCGAGCTCGAGGCCGGAGAGGTCCATGGTGGACGGCGCGATGTGCAGGCGCGGCACGGCGGTCGGCAGGATGGCGTCGCGCAGCACGGCCTGGCCGGTGAGGACGTCGTAGGTGGAATAGGTACGGCTCTTGCGGTCGATGCCCAGCCCGGTCGACGCGTTGCCCTGCGGATCGAGGTCGAGGATCAGCACGGTCTCGCCGATCGCGGCCAGCGCCGTGCCGAGGTTGATGGCGGTGGTGGTCTTGCCGACGCCGCCCTTCTGGTTGGCGATGGCGAGCACGCGCGGCGGCCGGGCGGGCGCGGCGGTCCGTTGACGCTCGGCGAGATCGATCACGTCGCTGTCGAGATCGATCGGCTGGTCGGTTGGGTCGCTGGTCATCGAAGGCCTCTGTTCCCTGCTCGGGCATCCCGCATCCGCTCACGCCGCGCCGGCATCGACGGCCCGGGCAACGCTGCGGATCACGACGATCCGCCCCCGGGAATCGGTCCGACTTGGCACGAGATCGGCATCGATCTTCCAATACTTAGAGGCGTCGGTCAATTCGCCCGCAACATCTTGCCCCTTGAGCAGCAGCGCTTGTGCACCCCTTTTGACGAAGGGCTCGACGTAGCCGATCAGCGTCGCGAGCGGCGCCAGGGCGCGCGCGGTGACGACATCGGCCTCGCCCTGGAACGCCGCCGCGAAGGCTTCGATCCGCGCGAGGTGGACCTCGGCCGGCGCGCCGGTGACGCGCACCGCCTCGCGCAGGAAGGCGGCCTTCTTGGCGTTGCTCTCGACGAGATGCACCACGGCCGGCGCGGTGAGCGCGCAGGCGATGGGGAGGCCGGGCAGCCCGCCGCCCGCGCCGAGGTCGATCCAGGTGCGCGCCCGCGGGGCGAGCGCGAGAAGCTGGAGCGAGTCCGCGATGTGGCGGGTCCAGACCTCCCCGACGGTCGAGGGGGCGATCAGGTTGATCCGCCGCTGCCAGGTCAGGAGAAGATCGACGAAGCGGTCGAGCCGCTCGCGTGTTTCACGTGAAACATCGACGAGCGCGAGGGCGCGGGCGCGATCGTCGGCGAGCGTGGCCGCGGCCCCGGCCATGGCGCTCATGCTCCCGCAATCTGCCGCCCCGAGCGGCGCACGAACGCCGCCAGCAGGGTCAGCGCCGCCGGGGTGATGCCGTCGATGCGGCCGGCCTGGCCGATGGTCGCCGGCCGCGCGGCGGTCAGCTTGTGGCGCGCCTCGTTGGAAAGGCCGGGGATCTGCGCATAGTCGAGGCCGTCCGGCAGGGCGATGGTCTCGTCGCGGCGGAAGGCGGCGACATCGGCGGCCTGCCGCTCCAGATAGACCGCGTACTTGGCGTTGATCTCGAGCTGTTCGGCGATCTTGGGCGCAAGCTCGCCCAGCCGCGGCCAGATCGGGCGCAGCATGGCGAGGTCGATGTCGGGATAGGAGAGCAGCTCGAACGCCGTGCGGCGCTGGCCGTCGCGGTTGAGCGCGAGGCCGAATTTCGCCGCCTCGTTGGGGGTGACCGCGACGCTGCGCGCGAAATCCATGGCCTCGGCGAGCGCCTGCATCCTGGCGCGGTGGCGCCCGGCCCGCTCCGTGCCGACACAGCCGAGCGCGATCCCGCGGTCGGTCAGGCGCTGGTCGGCGTTGTCGGCGCGCAGGGTGAGGCGATATTCGGCGCGCGAGGTGAACATGCGGTAGGGCTCGCTGACCCCGCGCGTCACGAGGTCGTCGATCATCACGCCGAGGTAGCCCTCCGCGCGGGAGAACACGACCGGATCGCCCTCGCCCGCCCGCGCCGCCGCGTTGAGGCCCGCGACGAGCCCTTGGGCGGCGGCCTCCTCGTAGCCGGTGGTGCCGTTGATCTGCCCGGCCAGGAACAGCCCGGCGAGCCGCTTGGTCTCCAGGGTCGGCCGCAGCTCGCGCGGATCGACGTAGTCGTATTCGATGGCGTAGCCCGGCCGCAGGATGGCGGCCTTCTCCAGCCCGGGGATGCTGGCGACCACCGCGCGCTGGACCTCCTCCGGCAGCGAGGTGGAGATGCCGTTGGGATAGACGGTGTCGTCGTCGAGCCCCTCCGGCTCGAGGAAGATCTGATGGCCGTCGCGCTCGCCGAAGCGCACGATCTTGTCCTCGATCGAGGGGCAGTAGCGCGGGCCGCGGCTGCTGATCTGCCCCGAATACATCGGCGAACGGTGGACGTTGGCGCGGATGACCTCGTGGGTGCGCGCATTGGTGCGGGTGATGCCGCAGCGGATTTGCGGCGTCTCGATCCGCTCGGTGAGCACGGAGAACGGCTCGGGCGGGTCGTCACCCGGCTGCATCTCCAGGCTGGCCCAGTCGATGGTGCGGCCGTCGAGCCGCGGCGGCGTGCCGGTCTTGAGCCGCCCCAGCGCCAGGCCGAGCCGCGCCAGCGTGGCGGACAGGCCGAGCACCGGCGCCTCCCCGACCCGGCCAGCCGGGATCTGGCGCTCGCCGATATGGATCAGCCCGCGCAGGAAGGTGCCGGTGGTGAGGACGACGGCGCCGGCGGCGAATTCGCGCCCGGCGGCCAGCCGCACCCCCGTGACCCGGCCCCCGCGCAGCATGACGTCGTCGACCTCGCCTTCGATCACCGTGAGCCCGCCGGTGGCGCGGATCGCGGCCTGCATCGCGGCGGCGTAGAGCTTGCGGTCGGCCTGGGCGCGCGGGCCGCGCACGGCCGGGCCCTTGCGGCGGTTGAGGACGCGGAACTGGATGCCGCCTTGGTCGGCCACCCGGCCCATCAGGCCGTCGAGGGCGTCGATCTCGCGCACGAGATGGCCCTTGCCGAGGCCCCCGATGGCCGGATTGCACGACATCGCGCCGACGGTCGCGAACCGATGCGTCACCAGGGCGGTGCGCGCGCCCATGCGCGCCGCGGCGGCCGCGGCCTCACAGCCGGCGTGGCCACCGCCGATCACGATGACATCGTAGGACGCACTCATCTGCGAAAATCCCGAGCCGGGCGCCGGGCTCATGGCCCTCAACGCGCGATCACCCTCCCGCGCATGTGGTGAGGGGGATCACCGCCCGAAAGCCGGCGCCTCGGCCCTGCTCTAGCCCACCCGCTCCCGGCGGTCAAAAACCGCCACGCCCGATGTTTCACGTGAAACATACGGTGCCATGTTACTTGCCGATGCAGAAATCGCGGAAGATCGCGTCGAGCAGGTCCTCGACGTCCACCCGCCCCACAAGCCGGCCGAGCGCCCGGGCGGCGAGCCGCAGGTCCTCGGCCACGAGCTCCTCGGCCTTGCCGCCGGAGCCCTCCGGCGCGTGCTCGAGGTGAGCCACAGTCTCCTGCAGCAGCAGCCGTTGCCGCTCGCGGGTGACCATGGCAACCTCGGCCGCGCCGAAAAACGCAGCGATTCGGCGGGCCAGCGCGTCTAAAAGCGCGGCCACGCCATCCTCGCGCAAGGACGAGATTAGAAAACTATTATATAAATTCGATAGTCGATGATTTAGATTTTCGATTTCATTTCTTTTGAGAAGATCGGCCTTGTTGAACACGCGCCAGATCTCCCGCGGGCCTCCAGCGGCGGTATCGCCATCCGCCGAAATTCCCCGAATGCCTGCAGTGGTAACGGCGTCCGCCGCACGCAGGCCGCCCTGATCCAGATCGGCTGGCTGCGCGCTTCCTTCGACGGCTTGGTACGCTTCGCCCGACCCGGCCCGTGATGCGTCTCCCGCTGCGCCGCGCGACACGTCTGCTGCTGCACCCCGCGGGGCGCCTTTCGCCCCGGCGACGCGCCCCGTCAATCCAGAACCGCCCGGCATTGCGGCGGTACCCGCCTCCTGCGGGCCGCGAGCGTCCGGGCCGCCGCTGACCGCGCCGCCGGTCGCCGCCGCCGCGCCGGTGCCATCGCCATCCCATGCGCCATCGGACGAGCCGCGCGCGGCCTCCGTCGCATCCGACATCCACAGCACCAGATCCGCCTCGGCGGCGCGGGCCCGGGCGCGGCGGATGCCCTCCTGCTCCACGGGATCGTCGCTGTCGCGGATGCCGGCGGTGTCGAGCAGCACCACGGGGTAGCCGTCGAGATCGAGGTGAACCTCGATCACGTCGCGGGTGGTGCCGGCGAAGGGCGAGACGATCGCCGCCTCGCGCCTTGCCAAGCGATTGAGAAGACTGGACTTTCCGACGTTTGGCGGCCCCGAGATCGCGACCACGAAACCCTCGCGCAGGCGCTCCCCGCGCCGGGCGCTCGCCAGCACGCCCGCGATCTCGTCGCGCAGGCTGCGGGCCAGGGCGAGCGCGCGCGCCGTGAGGTCCTGCGGAACGTCGTCCTCGTCGGGAAAATCGATCTGCGCTTCCATCAGCGCCAGCGCCTCGATCAGCCGCTGCCGCCAGCCCTCGGCGCGATCGCCGAGCAGCCCGCGCAACTGGCGCAAGGCCTGCCGGCGCTGCGCATCGGAGTCCGCAGAGACGAGGTCGGCCAGGCCTTCGACCCGGGTCAGGTCGAGCTGGCCGTTCTCGAAGGCGCGGCGGGTGAACTCGCCCGCCTCCGCCATGCGCAGCCCGTCGAGGCTCGCGAGCGCGGCGAAGGTCGCCGCCACCACCGCGCGTCCGCCGTGAAGCTGCAGCTCGACCGTATCCTCGCCGGTCTCGCTTCTGGGGCCGGGAAACCAGAGCGCCAGCGCCTCGTCGAGAAGATCTCCGGTTTCGGGATGGCGCAGGCGCGTGAGCATGGCCTTGCGCGGCTCGGGCAGGCGGCCGGCCAGCGCCTTGAGCGCATCGCCGGCGCGCGGCCCCGACACGCGCACCACCGCGATCGCCGCCGGCAGGCGGCCGGACGAGAGGGCATAGATCGTGTCGCGCGCGGGACCGGACATGGGGCGCACCGAAGCGCCGGCACCGGCGAGGGGTCAAGCCAAAATCGGCGCGGGCGTGACGCGGCGCGGCGGGTGCAGGCCCGCGCGGATGGGCCCGTGGCCGGGGAGGTACGACGACGATGAGGTGCGAGGAGTGAGAGCGACGCGTGGGGGGGACTAGCAAGCCGGCGCGGCGCGGACTGCCGACTTTAGTGCAGGCTATAGCAACGACCGCGCGTCGCGCTGAAGCTCTGCTCAGCGCGCCTGGCCGCGCGCGTTTGTCTTGAGCGCCAGCCGCTCGCCGCCGCGATCGACCTCGACCTGCCGCAGCTTGTCCTTCTGCAGCATCCGCGCGAGGTCCGGCGCATTGACGACCTTGGCGTTGTTCACGCGCAGCAGGATGTCGCCGCGCTGGAACCCCATGCGTTGCGCGGTCGAACCGGCATCGACGTCGCAGACGGCGACGCCATCAGAACCGGCCTCGAGCCCGAGCTCCTCGGCCACCGCCGGCGACAGGTTGCACACCGTCGCGCCCTGCAACGGCGACGCCGCACGGATCTTGGTCGCCAGCCGCGGCCGCGACTCCGGCGCGGCTCCCAGGGCGACGTCGATCGTTCGCCGTTCGCCGCCGCGCAGGATTCCCAGCGTCGCCTTGCCCGAGACCGGCAGCATGCCGAGACGATAGTCCAGTGCGTTCGGATCGCTGATCGCGTGATCGTCGATCGCGACGACGATGTCGTCGACCTTGAGCCCGGCGGCTTCCGCGGGAGCGCCCGCGCGCAGGCTCTTGATCAGCGCACCGGTGCGATACTCCAGTCCGAGCCGCGCCGCCGTTGCTCCATCGATCGAGGACAGCGTGGCGCCGAGCCACGGCCGCCGGATCAACGTCTTGCCCTCGCGCGCCGCGTCGAGCACGAACGACACCATGTTCGAGGGAACCGCGAAGCCGATCCCCTGCGAGCCGCCGCTGCGCGAGAAGATCGCGGTCATGATACCGACCAGTCGTCCGTCGGTGCCGACCAGCGCGCCGCCGGAGTTGCCCGGGTTCATCGCCGCATCGGTCTGGATGTAATACTGGAAGTCGGCCATGCGCAGCTGCGTGCGCCCGACCGCCGAGACGACGCCGTGCGTGATCGTCTGTCCGACCGCGTAAGGGTTGCCGACCGCGATCACGATGTCGCCGGCGCGCACGCGATCGGAATCGGCGAACGGAATCGTCGGCAGCGGCCCGCGCGCGTTGATCCGCAACACCGCAAGGTCGCTGCGGCGGTCGAGCAGGACGAGCTCGGCCGGATATTCGCGGCTGTCCGCGAGCGCCACCTTGATCTCGCTGGCGCCCTCGATCGTGTGCGAGGTCGTCATCAGGAGACCGTCCTTGTCGAGGATGACCGCGGACCCGAACGAGATGTTGCCCTCGGGCTGGGTGGTCGCGTGCTTGAGCTCGCTCGCCTGGCCGAAGGTGACGGGCTCGCCGGCGAGCGTGGCATAGACACTGACCACGGCCGGCGCGATCCGCTCGACCACCGGCGCGTAGGAGCCGTCGGCGCCGCCGCGATGCTCCCCCTGCGCCGCGGCAAAGGTGCTCGCCAGCAGCCAAAGTCCCACGGCCGCCAGGGCCGAGCCGGTTGCGCGATGGATCATCGGCGCACCTTTCCGCCGAAACCGCGGTTCGCACGTTGACTTTCGTCAAAGGATCAAGTCGTCCGCGAGGCGTGGCCTGGTACCGACGACCGACGGGCGATCGATCCGATCAAATCGCGATCATGTTCTGCGCATTGTGTTGAGCATGATCTCCGAACAGGGGTGAGTGCTAAGCCATCGGGATGATCGCCACGATCCGACGCGCCTTCGGCTCGACAATGACGAGCTTGCCCGCCGTCATCACATACGAATCCCCGCGATATTTCTGCATGATGCCGACCACTTCCGGCGGCAACGGCTGCAGCGCGATCTGGCGCGGGATGGCGGCCCCGATCGTGAGCGACACGTAGGCCGGATCGACCGCGTTGGCTTCGCGGCCCGCGAAATAGCTGGCGATCTTCCGGCGCTGCTCCGCGCTGAGCGGCGCCGTGTCGGTCGCCGTCTCGGTGATCGCGCTGGCGCGCGCGCCGGTCTCGTCGACGCCGGCCGAGTCGCGCGCCTCGCGCCGCGGCATCTGCTGCGAGACGCCGGCGGTGCTGCCGCCGCTCGGCTGGTTGGCGCGGTATCCGGTCGGCCCGCTCGGCTCCTCCGGCCGCTGCTGGATGTAGACGTAGGCCGCCGCAGCGATCACGACCGCCGCCACCACCCCGATGATCTGCTTCATGTCGTATCCTCTCGCCGACTCAATCCATTGCGCGCCGCGCTGTTCCGCCATGCGCCGCGGCCGCAGGGAACGCTTGCGAATTGACGCTGGCCGCGACCCGGCGCACCCTGCCGCACCGGACGGCGGCGCCCGCAACAGCCGCCGCGCACAAAATATGGGAGGAGCATCATGATCAGCGCCGAGGACAACGTCCTGCTCACGCGCGTCGGACCCGGCACGCCGATGGGCGGCATGATGCGGCGCTACTGGCTGCCCGTATGCACCTCCGAACAACTGCCGCGTCCCGACGCCCCGCCGCTGCACGTGCGCCTGCTCGGCGAGAATTTCGTCGCGTTCCGCGACAGCAGCGGGCGGGTCGGCCTGCTCGACGAATACTGCATGCATCGGCGCGCTTCGCTGGTGCTCGGACGCGTCGAGGACAACGGCATCCGCTGTCTCTATCACGGCTGGAAGTTCGCGACCGACGGCACCGTGCAGGAGACTCCGAACCATTGCGACGACCGCTTCAAGGCCAGCATCAAGGCGCCGGCCTATGCAACGCGCGAGGCCGGCGGCCTGGTGTGGGCCTATATCGGAACCAAGGACGAGGAGCCGCCGTTCCAGCGCTACGAGTTCTTCTCAGGTCCGCACGAGAACCGCTGCGTGTTCCGCGTCAACACGCCGGCGAACTATCTGCAGCTGTTCGAGGGCGGCACGGATTCCTCGCACGTCGGAATCCTGCACTGCAATCTCGCCAACCCCGACTGGAAGTCCAAGCCCTCGTTCGTGCCCGAGGCCGAAGACTATACGTCCGTCGCGCTGGCGGTCGGCGACAACGCGCCCGCGCTCGAGCTCGAGAACACGCCGTACGGATTCCATTACGCCGCCAAGCGGCGCGGCCCGTTCCTCTCCGATGGGACGAGCACCAGCAGCGTGCGCGTGACCGCGGTGATCCTGCCGACGGGCCGCATCATTCCGCTGCCGCAATACCAGTTCTTCGTGTTCGAGGTGCCGCAGGACGACGTGCGCACGAGCACCTACATCATCGCGCACGGACCCAAGCCGTTCGATCGCGCCAAGATGCGCGCGGTTCTGGGGCTCGACAACGAACGGCTCTGGAACGAGCGGGACTGCGAGTACCGCGCAACGGCCGAGAACCGCTACGGCCAGGACGTCGCGCGCATGGGCGAGACCTGGTCGGGCCTGAGCGGCCTCGTGCCGGAGGATGCGAGCATCGGCGTGTCCATGGGTCCGATCGTCGAGCGCCACAAGGAGATGCTGGTGGCCGCGGATTCCGCCATCGTGCGGCTGCGCGCGCGCCTGCTCGAATCCGTGCGCCTGCACATGGCCGGCAAGCCGCCGCTCGGCCTCATGATCGAGGACTATTCCAAGGTGCGCAGCCTTGCCGACACCAACGTCGCGAAAGGCCAGCGCTGGCAGGAGCTGGTGCCCGACAACATGGGCCCGGCGCGCAAGACCACCGTCATGGCGTGAGGCGCAGCGCCCAAGGTGAGCGGCACCGCTGGCGCGAAGGGCGCTGCACCCGCGCGCAGGGCGTGCAGGGCGGGCGAGCAACGCTGCGCCGCAGCGTTGACACGCTCCATGGCCCATGCCTCCCTGTTATCACGCATAAGGGAGGAGGACGTCATGCTGTCCAGGTCGGAATTCCTGAAGCTGCTCGGCGTCGCGGCGGCGGGCCTCGCGCTGCCGGCCGCCGGCGCGCAAGCGCAGGGCAGCGACTGGGACGCGGTCGTCGCCGCCGCCAAACGCGAAGGCAAGCTGCTCATCTACAACGGCACCAACTTTCCGATCGTCCGCAAGATCGCGGCCGAGATGCAGAAGGAATACGGCATCTCCGTCGACGTGCTCGACGGCCGCGCCACCGAGATCCGCGAACGCATCCGCGTCGAGCAGTCCACCAATCGCACCGTCGCCAGCCTGAGCTACAGCGGCTTCACGACGCTCTCGACGCAGGTGAGCGAAGGCGTGTTCCAGGAACACGGACCGCTCCCGAACGCGCAGGGCGTCATTCCCGAGCTGGTGTCGAAGGGACACATCGCGCTCGGCAGCGTCGGCCTGTTCGTCCTGATGTACAACACCAACCTCGTGAAGCCCGACGAGGCGCCCAAGAGCTGGCACGACCTGACCAACCCGCGCTGGCAGGGAAAGATCCTGAGCGACGACTTCCGCGCCGCCGGCGCGGGCAACGTCTGGTTCGAGGCGACGCTCAACGCATTCGGCCGCGAGTTCCACGAGAAGATGGCGGCGCAGAAGCCGGTGTTCAGCCGCAACTTCCCGGAAAGCGAGCGGCGCGTGGCGCGCGGGGAATATCCGCTCTACCTGCCCTTCAACGTCTCCGAATACATCAGCCTGCGCGGGCTGCCGATCAAGGCGATCGTGCCGACCGAAGGCGCGGCCTATGTCCCGTTCGGCGGCGCGATCCTGCGCGACGCGCCGCATCCGAACGCGGCGCGCGTCTATCTCAACTTCCTCCTGAGCGAGAAGGCGCAGACCATGCTCGCGGCGGAAGGGTTTCGTCCCGCCAAGGCGGGCTTCGAAACGAAGGCGCCGCCCGAGGCGGCACCGCTCGTCGCCGGCAAGCTGCTCGGAACCACCACCGTCGGACGGCTCGGCGAAATGACCAAGCTGGCGAGCGAGATCTACAAGCCGTGACCGCGCGGGCGCGGCGTTCTGCCGCTCTCTCGCCAATCAACAATTCCACGAACCTTCCAAGGAGCCGACCATGATCACGCGACACGACTTCCTGCGCACCGCAGGCGCATTCGCACTCACGGCCGCGGCCGGTGGCCGCGCCCATGCCCAGGACTATCCCAGCCAGGACATCCACATGATCTGCGGCTTCCCGCCCGGAAGCGGCGCCGACATCTTCGTGCGCTATTTCGGCGAGAAGCTGCGCCCGGTCTCAGGCCGCAACGTGATCGTCGAGAACAAGGTCGGCGCCGCCAGCAACATCGCGACGGAATATGTCGCGCGCTCGAAGCCGGACGGCTACACGCTCTATCCGTTCGCCGGCACCACCGTGGCCGCGACCATGCATCTCTACAAGAAGCCGCCCGTGGACGTCGGCAAGGCGCTGCAGGTCGCCGCGACCACCAGCAATCTTGCATTCATGCTCGTCGTCGCAGCCGACAGCCCCTACAAGACCGTCGGCGAACTCACGGCCGCGATGAAGAAGAAGGGCGCCAACGCCAGCTACGCGGTGGCGGCAAATCCCGGCGTCATCATGGGCGCGCTCTACAAGAACGCCGCCGGCCTCGAAGCGGTCGAGGTGCAGTACCGCAGCGCGCCGGATTCGCTGAGCGAGCTGGCCAGCGGCAAGCTCGACTACGGGCTGCACGATCCGATCTTCGCGCTCGCGCAGGCGCGCCAGAACCGGCTGCGGATCCTGGCGGTCAGCACCAGCGACCGGCTGCAGGCGCTCCCCGACGTGCCGACGATGAAGGAGTCGGGGATTCCGATGGATCTCAATCTGTGGTGGGGCGTGATGGTCGCCGCCGGCACGCCGCGACCGATCGTCGACAAGATCAACACGTGGATCTCGGGCATCGTCAAGACCGAGGAGACGCGCAAGTTCCTCGCGCTCTCGGGCGCCGATCCGATGATCCGCACGCCCGACGAAGCGCAGGCGATGTTCCTCAAGGCGATCAAGGAGTGGGGCGAGTACGTGCGGATCGCCAAGATTCCGCAAAACTGATCCCGCAGAACTAAATCGACAACGGATCAACTGCGCAACATCGCGGCAACGCGCCGGCATCCATGCCGGCAGATTGTCCTAACGTCGTCGTCGTGCCGCGATGTCTTTGGACGTGGTCCCGGACAGGGCGCCGGGGCCGCCTGACGTTCAGGCGGCCCCGCCAGATCGACTTTCAGACACGTGTCTCAAGCCGGCGATCAGCCGACGTACTCAACGCGCCGCTGCTCTTCCTTTTCCTCGAGCGTCTCGGGCTGAGCGGGAAGCTGCAGCACCGTTGCTTCCTGGCCTTCGCACACGTTCGTGAGGAGGACAGTGCGGCCATCCGGGAATTCCAGCGCGTCGTGATGCGCTGCCGGAGCGTCCTTGTTCACCTGACGGAAGATCGCCGTCCGGTGCTCGAGCTTCTTGATGCCGAAGCCGAGGAACTTGGGCGCTGTCACCATCACCGGCTCGGTGAAGGCGATCTCGGTTCCCGGCATCACGCAGACCGCGACCGAGCGGTTCTCCGGCGCCGCGAAGCCGCGGGTGCCGGTTCCGAAATCGCGGGTGATGAGCTTATCGCCCACCGAGGCTGGCCGCGATTGCACGTGCATCAGACTGTAGTCACACATTCGAGGTACTCCTCGCTCGCGAGCCCCCGGGTGCCCCAACAAAATCCTCAACGCGCGGACGGGCGAAAGGTTGGCACGCGCGCGCAGGCTTTCGTGAAAAGTCGTGACCTTATTTTGAGCGAAAAGGTCCTTAGGATCGCTGGCGTCGACGAGACTCGGTGGGGGACTCGACGCCGATGCCCCGCGGCCTGCCGGCTGCGCCCGGTCCGGGGCGACGACTGCGGATTGGCATAGCTGCTTTGCACTGCACAATTGTGTTTTGCAGCGCTGGCTGGCCGGCATATTGAAGCAAAATGAGCACGACAGACGCCATGATCGAGAGTTCAGAGCCCGCGGACGCGCCCAAGGCAGCCAAGGGGGCCAAAGCCAAAGCGGCCAAGCCCGGGGCGAGCACGTCCGCGGCCAACTCCGGGACAAGCAACTCCGGGACAGCCAACCCCAAGGCGACCAAGCCCAGCACGACCAAGCCAAGGACCTGGCAGACGAAATACGGCCCGCGCCGCGTCAGGGAAGCGTTGCCGACCCTGGAAGAGGCGCTGTTTGCGGCACGGGGCCTGAGCGACGACTTCAACGAGCAGGTCGAGATCGCGGCCTCGTTGCTGGGCGTGTCCGTGGACCAGGCCCGCACCGAAGCCATGAAGACCAAGCACACCACCACGCTCCAGGTGCGCGCGCCGACCAACAACGACCGCAGCGGCGGCACCCGCTCCGTCGTGGTCGAGCGCAAGGTGGTGCGGCGCCAGGTCGTCGTCCCACGCCGGATCGGCGTATAGCCCGGCCCTCACTGGGTTAATGTCATTGTTTCTGATGGATGCCCGGGTCGAGCCCGGGCATCACGATTCTTGCGGCTTTTGTCTTGCGGTTTTTGCGGCGCGATTCCGATCACGATGACGTGCGCCCGGGCCGGCCTCAATCGCAATCGAGTCGATTACTTGAATGTGATGCCGCGCGGGGGCTAGCTGCGCGCGCCGGGCGGACGGCGGCTGCATTACAATCACATGATGACCTCGACGAGCACGCACGAAAACAGGCTGGCGCGGGAAACCTCGCCGTATCTCCTGCAGCACAAGCACAATCCCGTGGACTGGTGGCCGTGGGGCCCCGAGGCGCTCGCGGAGGCGAAACGGTCGAACCGGCCGATCCTGCTGTCGGTCGGCTACGCGGCCTGCCACTGGTGCCACGTGATGGCGCACGAGAGCTTCGAGGACGAGGCCACGGCCGGCGTGATGAACGAGCTCTTCGTCAACATCAAGGTGGACCGCGAGGAGCGGCCCGACATCGACCAGATCTACATGAATGCGCTCCACCTGTTGGGCGAGCAGGGCGGCTGGCCGCTGACGATGTTCCTGACGCCGGACGGCGAGCCGGTGTGGGGCGGCACCTATTTTCCCAAGGAGGCGCGCTATGGGCGGCCGGCCTTCGTCGACGTGCTGCGCGAATTGTCGCGCCTCTTCCAGGAGCAGCCCGACCGCATCGGACAGAACCGCGATGCGCTGATGCAGCGGCTCGCGGCCGCCGCCCAATCCGAGCGCCAGATCACGATCGGGCCGGCCGAGCTCGACCAGGCCGCCGCGGCGCTCGCGCGCCAGATGGATCCGGTCAACGGCGGCCTGCGCGGCGCGCCGAAATTTCCGCAATGCGCGATGCTGGAGAACCTCTGGCGGGCGGGCCGGCGGCGCAACGACCACCGCTTCTTCGACATCGTCGAGCGCACCCTCAACCGGATCTGCGAGGGCGGCATCTACGACCACCTGGGCGGCGGCTTCGCGCGCTACTCGGTCGACGACAAGTGGCTGGTCCCGCATTTCGAGAAGATGCTCTACGACAACGCCCAGCTCCTCGAGCTGCTGGCGCTGGCCTTCGGACGCACCGGGGCCGAGCTGTTCCGTGAGCGCGCCCGCGAGACGGTAGGCTGGCTGGCGCGCGAGATGACCACCGCCTCGGGGGCCTTCTCGGCCTCGCTCGACGCCGATTCGGAAGGCGAGGAGGGCCGGTTCTATGTCTGGTCGCTGGCCGAGATCGAGACGGTGCTGGGGGCGGAAAATGCTGCACTCTTTGCTGCACATTACGACGTGACCCGCGACGGCAATTTCGAAGGACATAATATCCTCAACCGTCTCAAAGACTTACCGCGCAGCACAGAGGACGAGGCCAAGCTCGCCATGCTGCGGTCCATGCTGCAGCAAGAGCGCGAAAAGCGGGTGCGGCCGGGGCTGGACGACAAGGTCCTGGCCGACTGGAACGGCCTGATGATCGCGGCGCTGGCCAACGCCGGGACGCTGTTCGGCGAGCCCGGCTGGATCGCCATGGCCCGGCGGGCGTTCGACGCCGTCGCCGCCAACATGACCCGGGGCGGGCGCCTCGGCCACGCGTGGCGCGAGGACAGGCTGGTGTTCCCGGGGCTCGCTTCCGACTACGCCGCGATGGTCCGCGCCGCGCTCGCCCTGTTCGAGACGACCGGCGAGCGCACGTTCCTCGAGCGCGCGGTCGCCTGGCAGGCGGCGCTCGAGCGCCATTACGACCAGCCGGAGACCGGGCGATATTTCCTGACGGCCGACGATGCCGAAGGACTGGTGGTCCGTCCGCAGTCCACGCTCGACGAGGCCATCCCCAACCACAACGGCCTCATCGCCCAGAACCTCGTGCGGCTGGCGGTGCTGGCGGGCGACGACGGCTACCGCGCGCGCGCCGACCGCTTGCTCGACAGCATCCTGCCGCTCGCCGCCGACAACCTCTTCACCCACGTCAGCCCGCTCAACGCGCTCGACCTGCGCCTGCGCGCCGCCGAGATCGTGGTGACAGGCGAGGGCGCCGCCGCGGACGCGCTCGTCGCCGCCGCGCTGGCGCTGCCGTTCACCGATCGCATCGTCCTGCGCGCCCCGCGCGCCGACGCGCTCGCCGCATCGCATCCGGCTCGCGCCAAGATCGAGGCGAGCCCCGGCGCCGCCGCGGCCTTCGTCTGCATGGGCGAGCGCTGCTCGCTGCCGGTCGCGGGCGCGGCCGAGCTCGCCGACATGGTGGCCGCGATGCGCATGCCCGCCGCCTGAGCCCGACGGCGAGCCACGTCAGATCGCCGCGGCGCGCTGGTGCGGCTTGGCGAGGACCTGGCGCGCGAACTTCTGCGCCTTCATCGGCCCGCCGAACAATCCGCCCTGCACGGCATGGAAGCCCATCTCGCGCGCGGCGACGAGATCGGCCCTGGTCTCGATGCCCTTCGCCACCGTGCGCGCGCCGAAGCGGTCGGCCATGTCGAGGATGGTGCGGCAGGCCGAGCGCTTGAGCTGATCGTCGGCGCAGCCGGTCACGAGCTGGCTGTTCACTTTCACCTCGACGAAGGGGAAGTGCGCGAGGTCGACGAACCGCGCCCACTCGTCGCCGAGGTCGTCGACGGAGATGGCGATGTTGGAGAAGCGCAGCGTGCGCGCCGCCTGCTGCGCGATCGCGATGTCGCCGATCATGTCGAGGCCCTTGATCTGCACGAGCACGCCGTGGAACGCCGGATGCGCCGGCATCAGCTCCTGCAGGCGCTTCACCGCCGTCCCGTCTTCGAGAAAGGGCACGGGCAGGCTCACGGCGAGATCGACGGGCGAATAGTTCTCCAGGAAGAAGGCCCAGTCGGCGATGGCCTGGCCGACGACGAACTGCGTGAGCGAGCGGAAGTGCGGATCGTTGCGCGCGGGCAGGAAGCGCGAGGGCGAGACGAGGCCGCAGTTGGGATGGCTCACGCGGGTCACCGCCTCGACGCCGCACAGCGAGAGCGAGCGCACGTCGAGCTTGGGTTCGTACCAGAGCTGCACCCAGCCGCAGCGCAAGGCTTCCTCCGCATCGATGGCCGGCGCGAAATCGGGCTCCGGCGGCAGGCAGGCCGTCAGGCGCTCGCGCAGATCCTCCACGCGATAGGGCGTCGCGAGCGGCGGCAGCATGCGAAGGCCGATCTCGCTGCCGTGATCCCTGAGCGCCTCGAGCGCGGGCGAGGGCGCGCCGACGAGCAGCACCTCCGCCTTCGAGCCCGACATCGCCACGACGTGCAGCGCATCGACCGTGTGCTCGGCGCCGCCGGCCACCGTCATCAGCAGCGTGTCGAGCGCCGTGGTGGTGAGCAGGTTGCGCAGCGCGTCGAGGCCTTCGCACTCGCGCACGAGGAAGCCGGCCTCCTCCAGCTCCTCTCGCAGGAAGTTTCGGATGTGAGCCTTGCGCTCGATGATGCACACGCGCGTCACCATCTTGCGTTGGCCGAAGACGACCAGTGGCCGCACTGTTTCGAACGCCTGAGTCATGAAGATGCTCCGGGTTGAGACCACGCGAACGAGTTGGAACGAAAGCGCGCGGGACATCGCACCCAAATGCGGGCGCGGACATGGTGCGGCGCGCCCAAGTTGTGACAGAATTAATACAGAGCAATTGAATTAAGTAGGCGCGCGCGACCAAAGTCGATGCGCGGGTCCGCGCGACACGCGCGTGGTCTTCACGGTTTCGTTTGGGGGTGTTGTCGCGGCCGACGCGCACGCGACACCGACGCGATACCGTGTGGCGATGTCAGTGATGACCCGCGTCGTCACCGCGTGATGCAACACGCGCGCGGCTTGCCCGCGCGCCTCCGGTGACGGCGCACAGACGATGAGAGTGGAAAGCGCGCGCTAGTTCTTGGTGCTGGTGCCGGACGCCGGCGTTGCGCCGCCGGCGGCCTGGTCGCTCACGACGCCGGCCTGCTTGAGCACGTTGCTGAGCTGGCCGAGCCGGTTGAACAGATCAGCGAGCGCGGTGCGGTTGAGCACCAGACGGCACGCCGGCACCTGCCGGCCCTCGAGCACGCCGAGCGCGCCCGGGTCGTCGAAGCGCGAGACCGTGAACTCGATGCGCATAAGCTGGCCGTCGAACACGCAGGAGCGGATCGAATCGGCGAAGGTCTCGTCGAGGTCGTGCCGGTCCTGGTAGCGCAGCCGCGGCTGGCGTGACGCTGACGTCGGGCTTGGTTTCGCCGATTGCTCGGACATGCACTCGCTCCTTGCGCCTGTGATCCGGCGGGAAGTTCAGACCCCCACACCATCGTACTGTAGAGGGGTTTGCGCCGCTGCGGAAGCCGAGATTGCCGGCCGCCGCCTCGTCAGGTGTTCATGGAGTCGAAGAACTCCGAGTTGCTCTTGGTGTTGCGCAGCTTGTCGAGCAGGAAGTCGATGGCGTCCATGGTGCCCATCGGATTGAGGATGCGGCGCAGCACGTACATCTTCTTGAGCTGATCGGGCGCCACCAGGAGCTCTTCCTTGCGGGTGCCGGAGCGGGTGATGTCCATCGACGGGAAGGTGCGCTTGTCGGCGACCTTGCGGTCGAGGATGATTTCCGAGTTGCCGGTACCCTTGAACTCTTCGAAGATCACCTCGTCCATGCGGCTGCCGGTATCGATCAGCGCCGTGGCGATGATGGTGAGCGAGCCGCCTTCCTCGATGTTGCGCGCGGCGCCGAAGAAGCGCTTGGGGCGCTGCAGGGCGTTGGCGTCGACACCGCCGGTGAGCACCTTGCCCGATGACGGCACGACCGTGTTGTAGGCGCGGCCGAGGCGGGTGATCGAATCCAGCAGGATGACCACGTCGCGGCCGTGCTCGACCAGACGCTTGGCCTTCTCGATCACCATCTCGGCCACCTGCACGTGGCGGGCGGCCGGCTCGTCGAAGGTCGAGGAGATCACCTCGCCCTTCACCGAGCGCTGCATGTCGGTGACTTCCTCCGGCCGTTCGTCGATCAGGAGGACGATCAGATAGCACTCGGGGTGGTTGGCGGTGATCGAGTGGGCGATGTTCTGCAGCAGCACTGTCTTGCCGGTGCGCGGCGGCGCGACCACGAGGGCGCGCTGGCCCTTGCCGATCGGGGCGACGATGTCGATGACGCGCGCCGACAGGTCCTTCTTGGTCGGGTCGTCGTGCTCCATCTTCAGCCGCTCGTCGGGATAGAGCGGGGTGAGGTTGTCGAAATTGACCTTGTGCCGGGCCTTTTCCGGATCCTCGAAGTTGATCTTGTTGACCTTGATGAGGGCGAAGTAACGCTCGCCCTCCTTCGGGCTGCGGATCTGGCCCTCGATGGTGTCGCCGGTGCGCAGGCCGAAGCGGCGGATCTGCGAGGGCGAGACGTAGATGTCGTCGGGGCCGGGAAGGTAGTTGGCCTCGGGCGAGCGCAGGAAGCCGAAGCCGTCCTGCAGCACCTCGACCACGCCTTCGCCGATGATCTCGACTTCCTTCTGAGCAAGCTGCTTGAGGATGCCGAACATCAGTTCCTGCTTGCGCATGGTCGATGCGTTCTCGACCTCGTGCTCCTCGGCGAATTCAAGCAATTCGACGGGGTTCTTGGACTTGAGGTCTTGGAGTTTTAGTTCCCGCATAGGGGTGGTCCTAATTGAGCGATCAAAACACGGGGGGTTCGATCATGACGAGGAGGGAGACATTGCAGTGTGCCGTCGGACGTGAATCCGGCCGCCCGGACGGCACGCGATGATGGGAATCTCAAAGTGCGGTTGGAGGCGTTGCGGCTTCCACTGCTTAGAACGCACTTTGAAGGCTGAGGTTGCGGAGAGCGGAGCGGAGCGGTTGCCGGATGAATGATCCGGACCCGACGCGACTGGTTCCGCACCTCGGAACCGATTCGACTGCATCTACCTGCGTTCGGGAGAGGTCAACAGAATATGGAAAGACCCGGCCGAACGCAAGGGTGGTTTCGCCTAGCGAAAAGGCTTGAGCACCACCAGCAGCACGATGAAAACGATCAGGACCGCCGGTACTTCATTGATAATTCGATAAAATTTCTGGGAGTGCCGATTGCGGTCGGCGGCGAAGTCCTTAACCCAGCGCGTGAAAAAGCCGTGGAGCGCGGACATGCCGAGGACGAGCAGGACCTTGAGCTGCAGCCACAGCTCGTCATACCAGGGCGCCTCCCAGGCCATGTAGAGACCGATCACCCAGACCACGATCATGGCCGGATTGATGATCCCCTTCAGCAGCCGGCGCTCCATGAGCTTGAAGGTCTCGGACTGCTTCGAGCCGGGCTCCGCCTCGCAGTGATAGACGAACAGCCGCGGCAGATAGAGCATGCCCGCCATCCAGGCGATCACCGCCATGATGTGGAAAGCCTTGAGCCACTCGTACATGCGCCAGCATCCCCGATTGCCGAACTAGCCTCGCACCCGCGCCAGCATCCGCTCGACATGGGCGATCGGGGTACCGGGCAAGATACCGTGGCCGAGATTGAAAATGAAAGGCGCGTTCGCCAGTGCCCCCAGGATCGCATCGACGCCGCGGTCGAGCGCATCGCCACCGGCGAGCAGCGCCAGCGGATCGAGATTGCCCTGCACCGGCCGGTGCGGCTGGATCACGTCGCGCACATAGGCGAGATCGACGGTCCAGTCGAGCCCGACGGCGTTGCCGGGGACGTCGTGCACATAGCGCGCGAGGTTGGTCCCCGCGCCGCGCGGAAATCCGATGACCGGCGCACCGGGCACCCGCGCGCGCAGCCCCGCAACGATCCGTTGGGTCGGAGCGACGCACCAGCGCAGGAATTCCTCGGGCGCGAGATTGCCGGCCCAGGTATCGAAGATTTGAACGGCGTCGACGCCAGCGGCGAACTGGCCCGCGAGGTACTCGACCGACGCATCCACCAGGACATCGATCAACCGCTGGAACGCGTCCGGCTCGCGATAGGCCATCAGGCGCGCCGGCGCCTGGTCGGAGGTTCCTTCACCGGCGACCATGTAGGTCGCAACCGTCCACGGCGCTCCGCAAAATCCGAGCAGCGTCACCTCGTCCGCAAGCCCGGCGCGGCTGCGCCGGATCGTCTCGTAGATGGGCGCGATGCGTTCGCGGTCGATCTCGCCGCGCATCCGGTCGAGGTTGGCGGCCGACATCGGTGGCGACAGCCGTGGACCCTCACCCTCGACGAACGTCAGGTCCTGACCGAGCGCATAAGGCACGACCAGAATGTCGGAGAAAATAATCGCTGCATCGAACCCGAACCGGCGGATGGGTTGCAGCGTTACCTCAGCGGCAAACTCGGGAGTGAAGCACAGCTTGAGGAAGCTGCCGGCGCGTGCGCGCAACTCGCGATACTCCGGCAGATAGCGTCCAGCCTGCCGCATCATCCAGACCGGTGGATGCGCCTGCCGACGGCCATGCAGTACGTCGAGCAAAGCTTTCGGACGATCCATGGTCCTTCCTTAATCAACTCAAAGAGATTCTAGATTGTTGTAGTAGCTGGACGGTGGGTTTGACTCACGAGTCGCTGTCCACACGCCGTCAACATCGCGCGGGACAGCCGTTGCCGGACAATCCCCATGTTGTTCCGCCAACCGGGCACGACAAGTAGCCGGTCCTGCATCCGAAATCCAATCCGTCCACATGCGTCCCGCCGTGCCCCCGGCACAGTCCACGCTCCGGCGGGGGCTATCCGGAATTCATCCACGACTGTTATCATGTGAACGGTTGGACCGGGGAAACGGCCGCGGCGTCCGTGCCGGGGGCGGCCCGCCGTTTTATCCCTCCAATGCACAGAAGTTCACAGCGCGGTGACATGCCTCAAAAGACCGTCAGTTTCTTCCATCTTCACCTGATCTCCGATTCGACCGGCGAAACCCTGACCACGGTGGCGCGCGCGGCGGCGGCGCAATACGCCAACGTGCAGCCGGTGGAGCACCTCTATCCGGCGGTGCGCACCAGCAAGCAGCTCGATCGGGTCCTGGCGGAAATCGAGGCGGAGCCGGGCATCGTGCTCTACACGCTGCTCGATGACGCGCTGATCGAGCGGCTGGAAGGACGCTGCAACGACATCGGCGTCCCCTGCCGGTCTATCCTGGGTCCCGTGTTGCGCGTGTTCGACTCGTACCTGGGCATCGCGACCAGCCACAAGGTGGGCGCGCAGCACATCCTCAACGCCGAGTACTTCAAGCGGATCGACGCGCTCAACTACACGATGATGCACGACGACGGCCAGCATATCGACGAGCTCGACCAGGCCGACGTGGTGCTGGTGGGCGTCTCGCGCACGTCGAAGACCCCGACCTCGATCTATCTCGCCAACCGCGGCGTGAAGACCGGCAACTATCCGCTCGTGCCCAACGTGCCGGTCCCGTCCACGCTCGAGCAGCTCAAGAGGCCGCTCGTGGTCGGGCTCTACGCCAGCCCGGAACGCATCGTGCAGATCCGCCAGAACCGGCTGCTCGGGCTCAAGGCGCATCGCGAGGACGATCAATATATCGACCGCCACGCGGTGGCGGAGGAGGTGGCGTTCTCGCGCCGCCTGTGCTCGAAGAACAACTGGCCGCTGATCGACGTGACCCGCCGCTCCATCGAGGAGACCGCGGCGGCGATCATGTCGCTGCTGGCGGATCGTCGGCGGCAGACCGCCTGAACGGACCGTCCGGCGAGGTGAGTCGAGAGAACGCAAAGGAGTACCGCATGAAAATCTGGTCACTCGTCGGCCTTTCGTTGATGCTTGCGGCCTCCGCCGCCGCACAACCGGCGCAGCCCTATGCCGGGCTGCAGAACCGTGCGGTCAAGACACTGGCGCAGGAGAAGATCGACGACCTGCGCGCGGGACGCGGCGCCGGCTATGCGCTCGCGGCCGAGCTCAACGGCTATCCCGGCCCGGCGCACGTGCTGGAGCTGCGCGAGCAGCTCGGATTGTCGAGCGAGCAGCGCCGGCGGGTGGAGGATCTCTTCCAGGAGATGCGGGGCGAGGCCGTTCCGCTCGGCGAGCGGCTGATCGCCCAGGAAACGGCACTCGACCGTCTGTTCACGGACCGCACGGCGACGCCCGAACGGCTGCAGGCGACGACGCAGGCGATCGGCCTCACCGAAGCCGCGCTGCGCACAACGCACCTCAAGTATCATCTCTCGACGCTCGATATCCTGACGCCCGAGCAAACACGCCGCTATGCGGAACTGCGCGGCTACGGCGCCGGTCACCAGCCGCAGCCTCATCACGGACACCATTGATCCATGCCGTTGTGGACGGCGCCGCGGCCGCTGGTCCTCGCCTCGCGCAGCGCAGCGCGGCGCGCCATGCTGGATGCCGCGGGCATTCCGCTCGAGACGGCGGCCGCCGACATCGACGAGCGCGCGGTGGAAGCCGCCGCGGGCAAGCTGGTTCCGCATGAGGCCGCGCGTCTCTTGGCGCGCGAGAAGGCCCTGGCGACAGCCGGCCAGTTTGCGGGCCGTGTCGTGGTCGGCGCCGACCAGACTTTGGCGCTGGGCGAGCGACGGTTCTCGAAGCCGCGCGATGCCGCCGCGGCGCGCGCGCAACTGCGTGCACTCTCGGGGGCGACGCACGAATTGCATTCCGCCGTGGCGGTCGTGCGTGACGGCGAGGTGCTGTTCGACCACGTGGATACCGCGCGCCTCACCATGCGCGATCTGTCGGACCGCTTCCTCGACGGCTATCTCGCCGCCGCGGGACCGGCGGCGTTCACGAGCGTCGGGGGCTATCAGCTCGAGGCGCTCGGGATTCATCTGTTCGAGCGCATCGAAGGCGATCATTTCACCATCCTCGGCCTGCCGCTGCTGGCGCTGCTGGCGTTCCTGCGGCGCGAGGGGCTGGTGCTGGCCTAGCGCCGCAGACGTGAAGGTCCCTTCGGAAAAAGGCATCCGCCATAGGCACGATCGACAATTTACGCGCGATCGGACGCAAAACCGGTAACCACTTCTGCTGATCGCATGCGAGGCCGTCGGGCAGCGACATTAATAATGTCCCGCCGCCAGCAAAGGACGCGGACATGATCGTCATCGGACTGACCGGATCGATCGGGATGGGGAAGTCGACCGCGGCGAAGTTCTTCGCCGAACTGGGTGTGCCCGTGCTCGATGCCGACGCCGTCGTGCACGAGCTGTACGAGGGCGCCGCCGTCGCCGCGATCGAGGCGGCCTTTCCGGGCACGACGGCCGATGGAAAGGTCGACCGCGCCAAGCTCGGACAGCGCGTCATCGGCGACGGCGCGGCGATCAAGCGCCTGGAGGCGCTGGTGCATCCGCTCTATCGCGCCGCCGAGCGCCGCTTCCTGGCGCAGGCGGAGGCGAGCGGTGCTTCAGTCGCCGTGCTCGACGTGCCGCTGCTGTTCGAGACCGGCGGCGACAAGCGCGTCGACGCCATCGTGGTCGTCTCGGCGCCGGAGGACATGCAGCGCGCCCGCCTGGAAACGCGCCCCGGCATGACGCAGGACAAGCTCGCCGCGCTGCTCGCGCGCCAGGTGCCCGACGCGCAAAAGCGTGCGCGGGCGGATTTTGTCGTGGACACGTCGGGCGATTTCGATTCCACCCGCGCGCAGGTTCGTGCGATTCTCGACCGGGCCGCCAGCCTGCCGCGACGGCGCGCCGAGTGACACCCGATCGCGCTGTTGAAATGTCCCTGAACGTGTCGCGGCGGGGGCGAATCGAATAATCTGCCGCCCGTCAACGGACGACCCCCGGCCATCATGCGCGAGATCGTGTTCGACACCGAGACCACCGGCCTCGACCCGTTCACCGGGCATCGGGTGGTCGAGATCGGCTGCATCGAGCTCGTCAACCGCATCCCGTCGGGCCAGACCTTCCACCGCTATATCAATCCGGAGCGCGACGTTCCGGCCGAGGCCTTCGCGGTGCATGGGCTCTCCGCCGAGTTCCTCAAGGCGCATCCGTGCTTTGTGGAAATCGTCGACGACTTCCTGACCTTCGTCGGCGATGCACCCTTGATCGCGCACAATGCCTCGTTCGATCTCGGCTTCCTCAATGCGGAGCTCGATCGGAGCGGACGGCCCGCGCTCGGCCGCGAACGCCTCGTCGACACCCTCCTGCTGGCGCGCCGGCGCTTCCCCGGCACGTCGAACCGTCTCGACGATCTGTGCGCGCGGTTCGGGATCGACAATTCGCGCCGCACCAAGCACGGCGCGCTGCTCGACGCGGAACTGCTGGCCGAGGTCTACCTGGAGCTGATCGGCGCGCGGCAGGCCCAGTTGGGTCTGGCGCAGATCGAGTCGGGTGCGCGTGGGGCGCGCCAGGCGGCTGCACGGGTGCGGCCGGTGCCGCTGGTCTCCCGCGTCTCCGAGGCTGCGCTGGCCGCGCATCGCGCCTTCATCGCAACGCTCGGCGCCGCTCCGATCTGGGGCGATTACATCGCGGACGAACCGGCGGCATCCGCCGTCGAAAAGCCGGTGGCTTAAGACGACGTTACGCGGTCGTCGGCTGCTGCGGCGCCATCTCCGACATCTTCTGGCGGTACAATGTGACGAAATCGACGGGATCGAGCATGAGCGGCGGGAAGCCGCCATTGGCGACGGCGCGCGCGACGATCTCGCGCGCGAACGGGAACAGCAGGCGCGGACACTCGATCATGACCAGCGGGCCGACGTTCTCCTGCGAGATGTTCTGCAGCCGGAACACGCCGGCATAGACCAGCTCGAAGCCGAACAGCAGCATGTTGTCGGCTTCGGCCTTGCCCTCGAGCCGGAGCTCCACCTCGAAGTCGGTGTTCGAGAGCTGGCGCGGCGTGACGTTGATCTGGATGTTGATGGCCGGCTGCTGCGTGCGCGGCTGCATCGACTGCGGAGAGTTCGGGTTCTCGAACGAGAGATCCTTGATGTACTGCGCGAGTACGCCAAGCTGCGGCGCCAAGGTGTCGTCCTGCGGCTGCCCGCCATTGTTCGTGGCCATGACTTCTCCTGGAAATGGGCCGGAAATTTCGGCCGTGGCTAACACAGGGGCCAGACCCCGACAAGGATCGCGGCCGCCTGCCGCGCGCCTGCCGGAGCCTTGGCCGGATCACCCGCCAAACGTCCCGGCCGCGCGCGCGGATGGATATCGGCTGCCTTAGCGGGGCCGGTTATCGGGAACATGACGCCCGCGCGACGGCGCGCCGGGGTGCCGCTGCCACTCGTCGGGATCGAGGTCGACGACGGACGGCCCGGGATCGGGGCCGCCGAAGGCCGCCGCTAGCGATCGGTTAACCAGACTTCCAATCCGCCGCCGGGTGGCCGGCAGCAGGATCAGGAGCCCGAGGATATCGGTCAGGAATCCTGGGATCAGCAACAGGAGACCCGCCAGCACGATGAACACGCCCCGGCCCGCGGCCTCGGCCGAGACTTCGAGCCTGCCGCCGAGCGCGCCGCGCACGCGCTCAAGGTGTGCGCGGCCGCCCAGCCGCAGCAACAAGGCCCCGGCCACGGAGGTCAGCAGGACCAGCAGCGCCGCCGCCCACAATCCGACCGCGGTCGCGACCAGCACGAAGGCGGCGATCTCGGCCAGGGGGAGCAGCAGCAGCGTCAGTCCTATGCGTTTCGCGATGCTCATGTGCGCGGAATTGTCCTTAACCGTGCTTCCGGCCGCTGTTGGCGGGGAAGCTGGGATCGCCTATGGTGCCACGAGGCGCCCGCGGCCATGCCGGGCCACATTCCGGCCTCTGCCTCTAGTTCGGCGCAGTCGCGTGCCTACATAACGGCCTAAGTGCCGCCGGGTCCCGGCGGCTCTCCGATTGGTCCGAACGGCGAGCATGCAGGACGTGTTCGATATTTATACCATCATACTGCTGGCGCTCGCGGTCATTATCTTCATCAAGCTCCGCAGCGTCCTTGGCCAGCGTACCGGGCGAGAGCGACCGCCGTTCAATCCCTATGCGGCGCGCGAGACCCGTCCCGCCGGCGACAAGGTCGTCGCGCTCCCCTCGCGCAGCGGCGAACCGGCGCCCGCGAAGGTCAACGACAAGCCCGCCGCCGACCGGTGGAAGGGCATCGCGCAGCCCGGCTCTCCCGTGGCCAAGGGTCTCGACGCGATCGTCGCCGAGGACCGCTCGTTCGACCCGCAGCACTTCGTCGCGGGCGCGCGCAGCGCCTACGAGATGATCGTGACGGCCTATGCGGAAGGCGACCGGCGCAATCTCAAGAACCTGCTGGCGCGCGACGTCTATGAGGGATTCGAGGCGGCCATCCGCGACCGTGAGCAGCGCGGCGAGGTTGCCGAAACGCGGTTTGTGTCCATCGACTCCGCCGACCTCATCGGCGCCGAGCTGCGCAACAAGACCGCGCACGTCACCATGCGCTTCGTCTCGCAGCTCGTGTCGGTGACGCGCGACAAGGCGGGGGCTGTGATCGACGGAAGCCCGGACAAGGTGACGGAGGTCACCGACGTCTGGACCTTTGCCCGTGACGTCACCTCCCGCGACCCCAACTGGAAGCTGGTCGCGACCGAAACCGGCCATTGACCCGATGGCGAAGGCGGCGCGCGCGCTCCGCAGTCTGTCGATCCCATTGCTGGCGCTGCTTGCGCTGCCGACCGGGGCGCCGAGCGCTCCGCGCGGGGCTGACAAGCTCAAGCCGCCGGCAACCGAACGCAGCGATCCCCTGCCTGCCAAGCGCCATCCGCGCCACCGCGTGCTGACGGTCGACGGCTTCGGACGGCCCCCGCACCCGCCGGTGGCGGGACCGATCACGATCCCCGACAGCCAGATCGAGCCGATCGCGTGGAGCGACGTCGACCAGTGGCCGCAGGACAACCACGGCGAAGCCTTCGACGTCTTCCGCACCAGCTGCCGTGCGGTGCTCAGCCAGGAACGCGCGGGCAACGACGCGCGTCCGATACTGCCGCCGCTTGCCGCCGTCTGCCGCCGCGCGCTTGCGATGAAGACGCCGACCGCCGGCGAGGCGCGCGCCTTCTTCGAGAGCAATTTCCGCCCCGTGCGCATCGTGAAGCTCGGCGATCAGGCCGGCTTCCTCACGGGCTACTATGAGCCGGTGGTGGAGGGCTCGCGCTTTCCGACGCCGGTGTTCAAGGTGCCGGTCTATCGCCGGCCCGACGATCTCATTCCGCCGGCGGGCTATGTCAAAGGCCAGGGTTTTCCCAACACCGGAAAATCCATGCGGCGCGCGGCCGACGGCACGCTCGTGCCCTATTACGAACGCGGCGACATCGACAACGGCGTGTTCGACGGGCGCCGGCTCGAGATCTGCTGGCTCAAGGATCCGATCGACCTGTTCTTCATCCAGATCCAGGGCTCCGGCCGCGTGCGGCTGGAGGACGGCACGATCCTGCGCATCAACTACGATGCGCACAACGGCCATCCCTACACGGCGATCGGCCGCATCCTGATTGAGCGCGGCCAAGTGCCGCGCGAGGAGATGAGCATGGAGCGCATCCGCCAGTGGATGCAGCAGGCCGATCCGCGCGACGCCATGGAGCTGCGCGCGCAGAACAAGTCGTATGTGTTCTTCCGCATCGTCGGGCTATCCGGCGAGAACGAGCCCGCCGGCGCGCAGGGCGTGCCGCTGACGCCGCGGCGATCGATCGCCGTCGACAAGGCGCTGCATGTCTATGGCACGCCGTTCTTCATCGAGGCGGAGCTGCCGATCTCGTCGGCGCAGCCGCAGAGCAAGTTCCGCCGCCTAATGATCGCCCAGGACACCGGCTCGGCCATCGTCGGGCCCGCGCGCGCCGACCTCTATTTCGGAGCGGGCGAGGAGGCCGGCCGCATCGCCGGGCGGTTCCGTCATCCGGGGCGCTTCACCCTGCTGCTGCCGCGCGAGCTCGATCCGGTCGTCGCCGGCGCGGCGTTTCCACTGCCCTCGGGGCGGCCGGACGTCGAGGCGATCCTCGCGCAGCGCGAAAAGGAAGCCGGCGCGGCGCGTGCACAGGCACAGGCCGAGATCCCGCTTCCGCGCCCGCGTCCGAAGGGGCGGCTGCACATCGGGTCGCGCCGGTGAGCGGTTCCGACAAGCGCCTGCGCGAGCTGCGCGAGGAGGAACGCTCGCTCTGGCAGGACATCGCGCGCTCGATCAAGCCGCTGCGCCGCAGCCCGCCGCGCAAGGACGCGCAGACGGAGGCCGCGACGGACAAGCCCGCCGCTGCAAAACGCAAGGCCGTGGCCGCCGCGCCGCTCCCGCTTTCGCCGGCCATCGCGGTGCGCGCGCCGGCGCCCAAGCCGCTGGCTCCGATGGACCGGCGCACGCGGCAGCGGCTGGTGCGTGGCCGCGCCGAGATCGAGGCGCGGCTCGACCTGCACGGCATGACGCAGACGCAGGCGCATGCCGCGCTCGCGCGCTTCCTGCGGCGCGCGCAGGACGACGGCTGCCGGTTCGTGCTCGTCGTCACCGGCAAGGGCGCGCGCGGGGAGGGCGGCGCGCGCGGCGTGCTGCGCCAGCAGGTGCCGCACTGGCTCGCGCTCGCGGAATTCCGCGACGTCGTGCTCGGCTTCGAGACGGCGCACGTCGGCCACGGCGGCGAGGGCGCGCTCTACGTGCGGCTGAGGAAGCGGCGCTGAGATCCTGATTAAGTCGGACAGCGGCCATCGCAGCGGCGTCATTGCGAGGAGGGCGTCAGCCCGACGAAGCAATCCAGCGCGGAGATTCGACTCTGGATTGCGTCGTCGCTGCGCTCCTCGCAATGAAGGCGCGTAGTCCGATCGCGCCTTTTCTACAGGACGAACTTACTCATGTCGGCGTTCTTGGCGAGACAACCCAAGGCGCGTGAAGAGTTCTGCACCCCCTCACCCGCTCGCTGCGCTCGCGACCTCTCCCCGGCGGGGAGAGGTGAGGGCCGTGCTCTGTTGTGAGCTCCTTACTTGCCCGCGAGCGCTGCCGCGATCTCATCCAATAGTGTCAGGCACGGCTTCGCCGCTTGCTCACCTCTCCCCGCCGGGGAGAGGTCGGATTGCGCGCATACGCAATCCGGGTGAGGGGATGCCAACGTCCCCTCAAGCGCGCGCTACAGGATGAACTTGCTCAGGTCGGCGTTCTTGGCGAGGTCGGCGACGCGGCTCGTCACATAGGCGCCGTCCACCGTGACGGTCTCGCCGGACTTGTCGGCGGCCGCGAACGAGATGTCGTCGAGGACGCGCTCCATCACGGTCTGCAGCCGGCGCGCGCCGATGTTCTCGACCGTCGAGTTCACCGACACCGCGGTATCGGCGATGGCGTCGATGGCGTCGTCGGTGAAATTCAGCGTCACGCCCTCGGTCGCCATCAGCGCGACGTACTGCTTGATGAGTGAGGCCTCGGGCTCGGTGAGGATGCGGCGCATGTCGTCGCGCGTCAGCGGCTTGAGCTCGACGCGGATCGGCAGGCGGCCCTGCAGCTCGGGCAGCAGGTCGGCGGGCTTGGAGACATGGAACGCGCCCGACGCGATGAAGAGGATGTGGTCGGTCTTCACCGAGCCGTGCTTGGTCGAGACCGTGGTGCCCTCGATCAGCGGCAAGAGGTCGCGCTGCACGCCCTCGCGCGAGACGTCGCCGCCCATGCGGCCCTCGCGCGCGCAGATCTTGTCGATCTCGTCGAGGAAGACGATGCCGTTGCTCTCCACCGACTTGATCGCCTCCTGCACGATCTGGTCCTGGTCGAGCAGCTTGTCGGCCTCCTCGTTGAGGAGCAGGTCGTGCGATTCCTTGACGGTGACGCGGCGCGTCCTGCTGCGCCCGCCCAGCTTGCCGAAGATGTCGCCGATCGAGATGGCGCCGACCTGCGCGCCCGGCATGCCGGGGATCTCGAACATCGGCATGCCGCCGGACTGCTGCACCTCGATCTCGATCTCCTTGTCGTCGAGTTCGCCCGCGCGCAGCTTCTTGCGGAAGGTCTCCTTGGTGGCGGTGCTGGCGGTCTCGCCCACGAGCGCGTTGACGACGCGCTCCTCGGCGGAAAGGTGCGCGCGCGCCTGCACCTCCTTGCGCTTCTTCTCGCGCGTCTGCGTGATCGCGGCCTCGAGGAGGTCGCGGATGATCTGCTCGACGTCGCGGCCGACGTAGCCGACCTCGGTGAATTTCGTCGCCTCGACCTTGAGGAACGGCGCGTTGGCGAGCCGCGCCAGGCGGCGCGAGATTTCGGTCTTGCCGATGCCGGTCGGCCCGATCATCAGGATGTTCTTGGGCATCACCTCCTCGCGCAGCCGGTCGTCGAGCTGCAGGCGGCGCCAGCGGTTGCGCAGGGCGATGGCGACGGCGCGCTTGGCGTCGGCCTGGCCGACGATGAAGCGGTCCAGCTCCGAGACGATTTCGCGGGGGGAGAAGTCGGTCATGCGTTGCGTACCATGAGAAGGGCGACGCCGTCGGGCGTGTCGACCAGCGTTGTCTTCGCAAACCCGGCCTTTTCGTAGGCGCGGATCGCGCGCGCATTGCCGGGATCGGGATCGGTGACGACGCGCGGCGTGCCGCTGGCCAGCAGTCGGTCGATGAAGCTGCGGATGAAGGCCGAACCATGGCCGCGGCCGACCATGTCGACCTCGCCGATGAACTGATCGATCCCGCGCGTGCCTTTCGGATAGTCACCGAAGCCATGTTCCGGCCACGCGTCCGGATCGTAGCACTGCAGGTAGGCGAACGGCCGGTCGCCGCTGACGACGATGAACTGGTTCATCGCCGGGTGGTCGATGTCGCCGCTCACCAGCGCGAACTGCTCGTCCGGATCGCCCCACCAGGTCTCGACGTGCGGCATCTCCAGCCATAGCCGAACAAGCGGCAGATCCTCCGCCGTCATCGGCCGGAATTCATAATGCGACATGGCTCGTGATCTCAGGAACTCGTCAGCGTTTCGATCGTGATGGAGCGGTTGGTGTAGACGCAGATGTCGGCGGCGATATCCATCGACTTGCGCACGATGCCCTCGGCGTCGAGGGGCGTGTCGAGGAGGGCGCGTGCGGCGGCGAGCGCATAGTTGCCGCCCGAGCCGATGCCCATCACGCCGGCCTCCGGCTCGAGCACGTCGCCAGTGCCGGTGAGCACCAGCGAGACGTCCTTGTCGGCGACGATCATCATGGCCTCGAGGCGCCGCAGGTAGCGGTCGGTGCGCCAGTCCTTGGCGAGCTCGACCGCGGCGCGCATGAGCTGGCCGGGATACTGCTCGAGCTTGCCCTCGAGGCGCTCGAACAGGGTGAACGCGTCGGCGGTGGCGCCAGCGAAGCCGCCAATCACGTCGCCCTTGGCGAGACGGCGCACCTTCTTGGCGTTGCCCTTGACGATGGTCTGGCCGATCGAGACCTGGCCGTCGCCGCCGATGGCGACCACGCCGCCCTTGCGGACGGTGAGAATGGTTGTGCCGTGCCAAACGGGGGGCGTCGGGCCGGCGTCAGGCGTCTGCATGGGGCTAAAACCTTGATCCGTGGCCAAAAGTTAGGAATTGGCTTCACCTAATGCAATTGCTGCGGTGGCGAAGGCCGCAAACCCCTGATACAAGGCCCGCGGCTCGGGCGCGATCAGGAGCGGCCGGTCCGGACGAGGTTCCGGACCAGCCGTGAGGTCGGCCCCGAGCTCTTAACGTGGCGCGGGGGCTTTTGGCGACAGGTATCCACGTCGCAGCCAGCGCCGGCAGAAGGGCCGCATCCCATGCGCACGGGCAAGGTCAAGCGCACCACCAAGGAAACCGACATCGAGGTCGCGGTCGATCTCGACGGCGCGGGCGCGTCCCGCATCGCGACGGGCATCGGCTTTCTCGACCACATGCTCGACCTGCTGGCGCGGCATTCGCGCATCGACATCACGGTCAACGCCAAGGGCGACCTGCACATCGACAGCCACCACACGACCGAGGACGTCGGCATCGCGCTCGGCCAGGCGGTGAAGCAGGCGCTCGGCGACATGAAGGGCATCACGCGCTACGCCGACATCCATATGCCGATGGACGAGGCGCTCACGCGCGTCGCGATCGATATCTCGGGGCGTCCGTTCCTGGTGTTCAAGTCGCCGTTCAAGCGCGCCAAGATCGGCACCTTCGACACCGAGCTCGTGCACGAGTGGTTCCAGGCGTTCGCGATGAACGCCGGCATCACCTTGCACGTCGAGACCCTGTACGGGTCGAACGACCATCACGTGGCGGAGTCCTGCTTCAAGGGGCTGGCGCGGGTCCTGCGCGCGGCGGTCGCGATCGATCCGCGCGCCAAGGACGAGATTCCCTCGACCAAGGGATCGCTCGGCGGCTGAGCCGTCGTCGTCCCGGCGAGATAGCCGTCGCGACGCAGACCACGTCGAGCCGCCGCCTGGCGGCGGACAAGAGGATGACCATGCCGGTCTATGCAGTGTTCGAGCCGCCGGTGCGCGGCCACGACAGAACGAGACACGCGGAACGCGTCACCTTCGTGCGCGACGGCTTCACATGGAGCGCGTTCCTGTTCGGGCCGCTGTGGATGCTGTGGCACCGGCTGTGGCTCGCCTTCGTCCTCTATGTCGTGATCTTCATGCTGCTCGGATGGGCGGAGTATGCGCGCGTCATTCCCGCCGGCTCGGAATCGGTGGTGGTGGTCCTGCTCGCACTCCTGATCGGCCTCGAAGCCGTGACGCTGCGCCGGCGCAAGCTGCTGTGGTGGCGCTGGCGCGATGCCGGCGTCGTGATCGCCGAGGACCTGCAGGCGGCCGAGCATCGCTTCTTCGACCGCTGGGCGCCCGCGCGCGCAGGCGCCGCCGCAACGCCCGCGCCATCGTCGGCGCAGGCCGGCCCCGGCGGCGGCATCGCTCCTGCACTGGGAGACCGCTGGTGACGGTGGCGATCGTCGATTACGGCTCCGGCAACCTGCACTCGGCGGCGAAGGCGTTCGAGCGGGCGGCGCACGAGAGCGGCCACGATCAGCCGATCGTGGTGACGAGCGAGCCCGACGTGGTGCGCCGCGCCGACCGCGTGGTGCTGCCCGGCGTCGGCGCCTTCGCCGACTGCCGCCGCGGCCTCGATGCGGTCCCCGGCATGATCGATGCGCTCGAGGACGTGCGCCGGCGGGGCCGGCCGTTCCTCGGCATCTGCGTGGGCATGCAGCTCATGGCCGAACGCGGCCGCGAGTACGAGGTCACGCCCGGGCTCGGATGGATCGCGGGCGAGGTCGACCGCATCACGCCGAGCGATCCGAGCCTGAAGATCCCGCACATGGGCTGGAACACGCTGACGGTGGAGAGGAGCCATCCGCTGCTCGACGGCATCCCGCTCGGGCCCGAAGGCCTGCACGCCTATTTCGTGCACAGCTATCAGCTCAACGCCGCGGACCGCAGCGACCTCGTGGCGCAGGCCGACTACGGCGGCCCGATCACCGCGATCGTCGCACGCGACACCTACGCCGGCACGCAGTTCCATCCCGAGAAGAGCCAGCGCCTCGGCCTCGCCCTGATCGCCAATTTCCTGAAGTGGACGCCGTGATTCTCTTTCCCGCCATCGATCTCAAGGACGGCATGTGCGTGCGCCTGGAACAGGGCGACATGGCGCGCGCCACGGTGTTCCATCGCGATCCCGCGCAGCAGGCCCATGCCTTCGAGGCGCAGGGTTTCGAGTACCTGCACATCGTCGATCTCGACGGCGCTTTCGCCGGCAAGCCGGTCAACCGCCATGCGGTCGAGCGCATCCTGGAGACCGTCGGCTGCCCGCTGCAGCTCGGCGGCGGCATCCGCGACATGCGCACGGTCGAGGGGTGGCTCGCGCAGGGCATCAACCGCGTGATCATCGGCACCGCGGCCGTGCGCGATCCCGATTTCGTCAAGGAGGCCGCCAGGCGCTTTCCCGGGCGGGTCGCCGTCGGGCTCGATGCGCGCGACGGCAAGGTTGCGGTCGAGGGCTGGGCCGAGACGTCCGAACTCACCGCGCTCGAGCTGGCGAAGCGCTTCGAGAACGCGGGCGTCGCCGCGATCATCTACACGGACGTCGCGCGCGACGGCATGCTCAAGGGCCTCAACCTCGACGCCACCATCGCGCTGGCGGAAGCGGTCTCGATCCCGGTCATCGCCTCGGGCGGCCTCGCCTCGCTCGAGGACGTGCGCGCCCTGCTGGCGCCGCGCGCGCGCCGGCTCGAAGGCGCGATCGCGGGCCGCGCGCTCTACGACGGACGGCTCGATCCCGCCGAAGCGCTGCGGCTGATCAAGGCGGCGGCGTGACATGTTCAAGGTTCGCCTCATTCCCTGCCTCGACGTCAAGGACGGCCGCGTCGTCAAGGGCGTGCAGTTCGTCGACCTGCGCGACGCCGGCGATCCGGTCGAGGCGGCCATCGCCTACGACGCCGCCGGCGCGGACGAGCTGTGCTTCCTCGACATCACCGCGAGCCACGAGAACCGCGGCATCATCCTCGACGTGGTGCAGCGCACGGCGGAAGCCTGCTTCATGCCGCTCACCGTGGGCGGCGGCGTGCGCACGCTCGACGACATCCGCGCGCTGCTCAAGTCCGGGGCCGACAAAGTCTCGATCAACACGGCGGCGGTGGCCAACCGCCGCTTCGTGAAGGACGCGGCCGAGAAGTTCGGCGACCAGTGCATCGTGGTCGCGATCGACGCCAAGCGTGTGTCCGCGCCGGGCGAGCCGGCGCGCTGGGAGATCTTCACCCACGGCGGCCGCAAGCCGACCGGCATCGACGCCATCGCTTACGCGGAGGAGGTCGTGGCGCTCGGGGCCGGCGAACTGCTGCTGACCTCGATGGACCGGGACGGGACCAAGCAGGGCTTCGACATCGCGCTCACCCGCGCCGTCGCCGACGCAGTGACGGTCCCGGTGATCGCCTCGGGCGGGGTCGGCACCCTCGAACACCTCGTCGAAGGCATTCGTGACGGACATGCCAGCGCCGTGCTGGCTGCCTCGATCTTCCACTTCGGTGAATTTTCGGTCCGGCAGGCCAAGGAATACATGGCGCGGGCCGGTTTGCCTGTCCGGATGGATGCCTAGATAGTCGGTGAGACGCCACGGCCGGCGCCGCCCCGAATGACGGGACAGCCCGGAGGTGCTATGAGCCTGCCATGACCTTCACACTCTACGACCTCGAGCGGCGCGTGAGTGAGCGCGCTGGCGCCAGCGCCGAGACCTCCTATACGCGCAAGCTGCTCGACAAGGGCATCGGCCACTGCAGCAAGAAGTTCGGCGAGGAGGCGATCGAGACCGTGCTCGCCGCCACCAGCGAGGACCGCAAGCGCCTGATCTCGGAAACCGCGGACCTACTCTATCACCTGCTGGTCGTGCTCAAGGCGCGTGACGTCACGCTCGGCGAGATCGACGCCGAGTTGGCGGAGCGAACGCGCCAGTCCGGCCTCGACGAGAAGGCGTCCCGCAAAGGCGGGTAAAGCGCGCATGGAACAGCGCACCAACGATCAGCTCTCGCCCTATCGCACGTTCTCGCGCGAGGAATGGGCAAGGCTGCGCGCCGACACGCCGATGACGCTGTCGCCGGACGAGGTCACGCGCGTGCGCTCGCTGCACGACCGCCTCGACATCGCCGAGGTGGAGAAGATCTACCTGCCGCTGTCGCGGCTGCTCTCGCTCTACGTCGAGGCGAAGCAGCGGCTGTTCCGCGCGCAGCAAGGCTTCCTCGGCACCGAGGACAGCAAGATGCCCTACATCATCGGCGTCGCGGGCTCGGTCGCGGTCGGCAAGTCGACCACCGCGCGCGTGCTGCAGGCGCTGCTGGCGCGCTGGCCGAACGTGCCGAAGGTCGACCTCATCACCACCGACGGCTTCCTCTACCCCAACGCGGTGCTCGAACGCGAAGGCCTGATGGACAAGAAGGGCTTTCCGGAAAGCTACGACCTGCCGGCGCTGCTGCGCTTCCTCACCGACGTGAAGGCGGGCCGCCGCCCGACGCGCGCGCCGGTCTATTCGCACCTCACCTACGACGTGCTGCCCAATCAGTGGATCGAGGTCGACCGCCCCGACATCCTCATCGTCGAGGGGCTCAACGTGCTGCAGACCGGACGGCTGCCCAGGGACGGCAAGGCGATCCCCTTCGTCTCCGACTTCTTCGACTTCTCGGTTTACATCGACGCCGACGAGGACGTGCTGCTCTCGTGGTACGTCGACCGCTTCCTCACGTTGCGCTCGACCGCGTTCCGCGACCCGAAATCCTACTTCCACCGCTACTCGCACGTGGACGATGCGGAGGCGAGCGAGATCGCGACGTCGATCTGGACGCGCATCAATCTCGTCAATCTGCACGAGAACATCCTGCCGACGCGTCCGCGCGCGGACCTCATCCTCAAGAAGGGTCCGACCCACCGCATCGACGAGGTGTCGCTGCGCCGGCTCTAGCGTTGTGGCCGAGCGGCTCTTGGCGGCGGCGCGCTCCGCCATCATGCGCCGCGATCAGGCGGCGTGGCGCTCGGCGGCCGGACCGAAATGCGCGACGTAGCGCTGGTTGATGGTGGCGACGGGCAGCACGACCATCACATCGGTGGTTCCGAACTGGCGGTCGATCACCGCGCCGTCCGCGAATGTCGCTCCCAGCCGCAGGTAACCCTTGATCAGCGGGGGCAGCGCGCGCAGCGCCGCCTTGGGATCGATCGCGCTCCTGCGCAGGCGGTTCATTTCGACATAGCGGTGCGGCAATGCGCGCGTGCGCCACGGCTCGGGGGCGCGCGCGTGGTGGTGGAGGAACGCGAGCTGCAGCGCCAAGCGGTCGGGATCGGTGCCCTCGAGGCTCGCGCAGCCGATCATGGCGTCGAAGCGGTGCTGCAGGACATAGGTCCAGATGCCGTGCCAGAGCAGCTCGACGGTGCGCTTGTTGCGGTAGGCCGGCAGCACGCACGAGCGGCCGAGCTCGAGGAAGCGTGTGCCGGGATGGCGCGCGAGCAGCGCGCCGATGTCGAACTCGGCGGCGCTGTAGAACCCTGCGCCGCGCTCGGCGATCTCCTGGCGCAGCAGGCGATAGGTGCCGACCACGGCGGGCCGCCGGCCCGGGCCCAGCAGCGTGTCGTGGTCGAGCACCAGCAGATGATCGCAGATGGCGTCGTAGGGATCGATGTCGCGCCGCGCGATCTTGGTTGCAGCGTCGGCTGTCGCGGACATCTCTTCGTAGAACACGCGATAGCGCAGGCGCTGGGCATTCCGCACCTCGGCGGCGCTGCGCGCGAGGCGGACCTCGAGCGCGCCGAGGCGGCCCAGCGATGCGGGGACGCCGGCGTGGCGCAGCGCAAAGCCGCTGTAGGCACGCAGCGCGGGCAGGAAATTCGGAAACGCGCCCGTGCGCATGCGGTGCAGCAGACGGCCCGCCGGATTGGCACGGGCGAGGGAACGCGCGTCTCGATGTGTCGGGATCATCCGGGCCGCTGTCAGGACGGTGTCGTTGCCAACTCGCGAATCATTGCTTCCGCCGGTACCGGCAGATCATGCGCGGGGCACAGATTTGTGACAACTGCGGCGCGATACCGCCCCTCTCAGGCGGCGACCGACGCCTCGCGCCGGGAGGCGATCACCTCGACCAGACGCTCGCGGTCGAGCGGCTTGGTCAGCAGCGCGTCCATGCCGGCGGCAAGGCACGCCTCGCGGTCGGCGGCGCCGACGTCGGCGGTCAGCGCGACGATGCGCGTGCGCGGCCATGCCCTCTGCGTCTCGCCCGCGCGCATCAGGCGCGTCGCCGCCATGCCGTCGAGCCCGGGCATGTGCACGTCCATCAGCACGAGATCGAACGGAGCGCCGGCCTCGTGCGCTCGCTCGAATTGCGCGAGCGCCAGCTCTCCGCCCGCGACGACCGTCGGCCGGTGACCGAGACGCTGCAACAGCGCGCGCACCAGCAGCGCGTTGATCTCGTTGTCTTCCGCAACGAGGATCGCGAGACCCCCGGTCTCCGACGCCGCGGGTGCGGGGGTTGCGGGTTGCGAGAGGTTGGCATGCGCGGAGCCGAAGCGCGCCGCCAGCGAGGCCGCGCGGATCGGCTTGACGAGATATCCGGAAAAGCCGGCGTCCTTGCAGGCCGGCAGATCACCGCGCCCCTGCGGTGTCACCAGCACGAGGCGGCGGGCGAGGGCCGGCGTGGCTGCGGCGGCGATGCGCGCCAGCGCCGGCAGGCCGAACGCGGCATCGACGATGAGCGCATCCCATCCTGCGCCGGCGAGAGCCGCCCGGATATCGTCGGCGTTGTCCATGACGCGCGTGTCGGCGCCCCACGCGGCGAGGCGCCGCGCCACGAGCGAGATCTCGATGCCTTCGGGTGCGGCCAGCAGCACGCGGGTGCCGGAAAGGTCGGGCGGTGCCGCAGCGGCAGCGGTGTCCGGCGCGGCCTGCAAAGGCACGGCGAACGTGAAGGTCGAGCCCTTGCCCGGCGCGCTGGCGAGCGTCAGCCGGCCGCCCATGCGCTCAACGATGCGGCGCGAGATGGCAAGCCCGAGTCCGGTGCCGCCGAACCGGCGCGCGGCGCCGCTGTCCGCCTGCTCGAACTCCTCGAAGATGCGCGCCTGCGCCTCGCGCGCGATGCCGATGCCCGTGTCGCGCACCTGGAACTCGATGTCGTTCAGGCTCCGGCCCGGCTCGGCGATCACGGTGATCCCGCCTCGCTCGGTGAACTTCACCGCATTGCCCGCGAGGTTGAGCAGCACCTGGCGCAAGCGCGCGGCGTCGCCGATGACGCTCTGCGGCAGGCGCGGATCGACGAACGAGGCGATCTCGATGTGCTTGGCCTGCGCGCGCGGCGCCAGCAGCTCGACCGTCGATTCGATGAGTCCTTCGAGCGACAGCGGCCCGGGCTGCAGCTCGAGCCGTCCGGCCTCGATCCGCGAGAAGTCGAGGATCTCCTCGATCAGCGACAGCAGCGTCTCGCCCGAGGCGCGCACGGCCTTGACGTAGCTCGCCTGCTCCGGCGTCAGCGCCGTATCGTTGAGGAGATCGGCCATGCCGAGAATGCCGTTGAGCGGCGTGCGGATCTCGTGCGAGACCATCGCGAGGAAGCGATCCTTGGCGCGATTGGCCGCGTCGGCCTGATCGCGCGCCTCGGCGAGCGCGCGCTCCGCCAGTGCACGCGCGGTGACGTCGCGCCCGACCCATTGCGTCTCGTGGCGTGCGCCGCTGCGCACGGTGATCTCGTGCCAGGCGATCGAGCGCGGCCCCGCGGCGGTGTCGATCTCCTCGTCATAGCAGCGCGTGCCGTCCGCGAGCGTCGTGACCTCGCCGCGCCGGCGCACCGGCCATACGAAGGGCCGTCCGATCAGGGCGTCGTGCGGTGCTCCGGCAAGGGCGCAGAACGCCTCGTTGGCATAGGTGAGGCGCCCGTCGTGGGCGCGGCGCGCGATGAGATCGCCCTGGGCCTCGAGCAGGCTCTTGGCGCGCTCTTCCGCCTCGCGCAGTTCCCAGCGCTCGTCGGAGAGTGCCTCGACCTGCCGCTCGAGCCGGCCGGCTTCCGCGCGCAGCGCAAGGTGCCGCCGCAGCGCGTAGGCGCCGCCGGCGCCGGCTACCACCACGGCCAGCAGTAGAAGAAGCGTCTCTCCGTCCATCGCGCGGACGCTAGCGCGCGGCGCTTGTGATTTGTTTGCCCGTTGGGGAAACCGGCGGCGCATCGCCGTGCATGGTTAGCGAAAGCTGAAGCGGACCGCGGACGCGCCGCGTGCGGGCGTCCCGCGCGGCATTGCGCGGCGGCCCGTTACCGGCGCGTGCGGTGTGCTGCGCTAACGAACGATTAAGCGTGACACGGCGCGCGTGCAGGTCCCAGGAAGTCGCGACGCAAGTAACGGAAAGAAAGCGATTTTCGCTTAAAGAGTGGAAGCTGCGCGGTCGGGTTGCAACGATCCGTCGCGCCAATCCGTTACAGGCGTGCACGCAAACGCACAGTTTGCCGGAGCCGCGCCGGGGAGACGCCTGACAATGAGTGCGGAGCCGGGTCCGACAAAGATCCTGATCGGCCTTGCGCTTGCCAGTTTGATCGCGGCGCTCGCGGCGAGCAGCGCCGCGCTTTTCGTCGCCGAGTATCACGGACTGGGCGTCATCGGACTTTTCCTCGCCCTCGCGTCCGTCTCCGCCGCGGTGATGCTGCGCGGCCGCCGGCGCCTCCGCAGCCAGAAGATGCTGCTCGACGTCGCGGTCAACAACATCACGCAGGGCCTGTGCATGTTCGACGGCGCCGGGCGGCTGCTGCTGTCGAACGAGCGCTACCTCGAAATCTATGGGCTCGATCCGGACCGGATAAAGCCGGGCTGCACGCTGCGCGACCTGCTGGTGTATCGCGGGCAGGCGGGCACGTTCAGCGGCGACCCCGACGTCTACGTGGCCGAGCGCATGGCGCAGCTCGCCCGCGGGTCCGAAGCGTCGGAGTTGACCTTCGAGCTCAACGACGGCCGCACCATCCGCCTCCTCAACCGCCCCATTCCGGGCGGCGGGTGGGTCGCGACCCATGAGGACATCACCGAGCTGCGCAAGCGCGAGAAGGAGCTCGCCACCACGCGGCGCTTTCTGGAGCTCATCATCGACAACGTTCCCGCCGCGATCAGCGTGAAGGATGCGAGCGAGCTGCGCTACATCCTGATCAACCGCGCGGGCGAGGAGATCTACGGCGTGCCGCGCGAGCAGATGCTCGGCAAGACCATGGCCGAGATGTTCCCGAGCAAGGCGACCGACGTGATCACGGCGCGCGACATGCAGGTGATCGAGTCGCGCACGCCGCTCGCCTACGGCGACACCGCCTACGATTCTCCGACCCAGGGCCGCCGCGTCCACCTGTCGCGCCGCGTGCCCGTGATCGACGAGAACGGCGAGGTGCAGTACCTGCTGCTCGTCATCCAGGACGTCACCGAGCAGAAGCAGGCCGAGGCGCGCATCGCGCATCTCGCGCTGCACGACCCGCTCACCGACCTGCCCAACCGCGTGGCCTTCAACGAACGTCTTGCGGCCGAGCTCGAGCGCGCACGCGGAGCCAACGAGAAGCTCGCGGTGCTGTGCGTCGACCTCGACCGCTTCAAGGACGTGAACGACGTGTTCGGGCACGCGGCTGGCGACGACCTGCTGCGCCTGTTGTCCGAGCGTCTGTCCGGCGTGATCGACGGGGCGTTCTTCGCGCGGCTGGGCGGCGACGAGTTCGCGCTGATCGTTACCGACCAGCAGCTTCCCGCCAGGGCCGCAGAGGTTGCCGACCGCCTGCTCGCGGCGGTGGCCGAGCCGTTCCAGATCCAGGGCCGCGAGCTCCACGTGCGCCTGAGCATCGGCATTTCCATCTTCCCGAGCGACAGCGCCGACCAGACAGCGCTGCTCGCCAACGCGGCGGCGGCGCTGCACCGCGCCAAGGCGGAGGGGCGCGGGTCGATCCGCTTCTTCGAGGCGGACATGGACCGCAGCCTGCGCGAACGGCGCGCGCTCACGCATGAGCTGCGCGCCGCCATCGAGCGCGACGAGCTCAAGCTGCACTATCAGCCGCTGGCGCGCATCGACGGCGAGATCGTCGCGTTCGAGGCACTGGCGCGCTGGCAGCATCCGGTGCAGGGGCTGCTTGCTCCGGGCGTGTTCATTCCGCTGGCGGAGGAAAGCGGCCTGATCACCGATCTCGGCGAGTGGGTGCTGCGCGAAGCCTGTCGCGAGGCGGCGTCATGGCCCAAGCCGCTGCGCATCTCGGTGAACCTGTCGCCGGCGCAGTTCCACCACGGCGATCTCGTCGGCATGATCCACGCGGTGCTGCTCGAAACCGGCCTGGCGCCCGCGCGGCTCGAGCTCGAGGTCACCGAAAGCGTGCTGGTCGACGATTTCTCGCGGGCAGTCTCGATCCTGCGCCGGCTCAAGGCCCTCGGCCTCAAGATCGCCATGGACGACTTCGGCACCGGCTACTCGTCGCTGCAGAACCTGCAGTCGTTCCCATTCGACAAGCTCAAGATCGACCGTTCGTTCATCAACAACCTCGAGACCAACCCGCAGTCCTCGACCATCGTGCGCGCGGTGATCGGGCTCGGCCGCGGCCTCAACGTGCCGGTGCTGGCCGAAGGCGTCGAGACCGACAGGCAGCTCGAATTCCTGGCGGCCGAAACCTGCGACGAGGTCCAGGGCTATCTCATCGGCCGGCCGCAGCCGATCGAGGACTATGCCGCCGTCGTGGGGCGCACGCCCGCGGCGCCCACCGGGCGGCGCAGGCGCGCAGTCGCCTGACCGCCCGCCGTTCTGTAAGATCACGGCATCGTTGAAAGCGCGGCCGAGTCATCGGCCGGTTGGCGTTTGCGCCTGGGGTGGAGTGGTGGATGGCCAAGGCGGTCAAGTCGAAGTCGAAAGCGGCGCGGAGCGGCGGCATGGGCGAGCGGCCCTCGCGCGGCGAGGCGGAAGCGGCGGTGCGCACGCTCATCCGCTGGGCGGGCGAGAACCCCGAGCGCGAAGGCCTGCAGGCGACGCCCGAGCGGGTGGTGCGCGCCTATGAGGAATGGTTCGCCGGCTACCATGTGGACCCGCGCGAGTTCCTGCAGCGCACGTTCGAGGAGGTCGCGGGCTACGACGAGGTGGTCGTGCTCAAGAACATCCGTTTCGAGTCGCATTGCGAGCACCACATGGCGCCGATCATCGGACGCGTGCACGTCGGCTACCTGCCGCGCAACCGCGTGATCGGCATCTCCAAGCTGGCGCGGCTGGTCGACGCCTATGCCAAGCGCATGCAGATCCAGGAACGGCTGACGGCGGAGATCGCGGGCTGTCTCGACGGCGTGCTCAAGCCCTATGGCGTCGCCGTGGTGGTGGAGGCCGCGCATCAGTGCATGACGACGCGCGGGGCGCACAAGTCCGACGTGACCATGGTCACGAGCCGCATGCTCGGCGTGTTCCGCAAGCAGCCGCAGACGCGCCAGGAGTTCTTCACGGCGATCAACATGGCGGCGGGATCGCAGCCGAAGGCGTTCGACGGGTAGCCCTAAGGCGATCCGGCTTCAGGCGTGCGCCTCACGCCGCCTGGCGCGCATCGTCGCCGAGCGCGCGATAGGACAGCGCCTCGGCGAGATGCAGGCGGCCGACGTTGGCCGCGCCGTCGAGGTCGGCGAGCGTGCGCGCGACGCGCAGCACGCGATGATAGCCGCGCGCGGTCAGCCGCATCGCCTCCGCCGCGTCGCGGATGAGCGTCATGCCGGCGGCATCGGGCTTGGCGATGTCCTCCAGCACGGCCCCGCTCGCCTGCGCATTGGTGCGCACGCCGGCAAGGCCGAGCGCGTGGTAGCGCTCGGCCTGGACGGCGCGGGCGCGCGCGACGCGGGCGGCGACCTCGTGGCTGCCTTCGGCGGGGGCGGGCAGGATCAGGTCGGCGGCGGTGACGGCGGGCACGTCGAGCGCAAGGTCGATGCGGTCGAGCAGCGGTCCCGACAGGCGTTCCTGGTAGTGCGCCGCGCAGCGTGCGTTGGGCCCGCGCTTGCAGGTGTAGCCGGGCTCGTTGGCGCGCCCGCAGCGGCACGGGTTCATCGCCGCCACCAGCATGAAGCGCGCGGGATAGGTGACGCGATGGTTGGCGCGCGCGATCGCGACCTCGCCGCTCTCGAGCGGCTGGCGCAGCGCGTCGAGGACGCGCGGCTCGAACTCGGGAAACTCGTCGAGGAACAGCACGCCGTTGTGCGCGAGCGAGGCTTCGCCCGGGCGCGCGCGCAAACCGCCGCCGACCAGCGCCGCCATGCTGGCGGAGTGATGCGGCGCGCGGAATGGACGACGGTCGGTGAGGGCGCCGCCTTCGATCGCGCCGGCGACGGAGGCGATCATCGAGACTTCGAGCAGTTCGGCCGGCGAGAGCGGCGGCAGGATCGAGGGCAGCCGCGCCGCCAGCATCGACTTGCCGGCGCCGGGCGGACCGCAGAGCAGGAGGTTGTGTCCGCCGGCGGCGGCGATCTCGAGCGCGCGCTTGGCGCTCTCCTGGCCCTTGATGTCCTTGAGGTCGAGCGTCGCCGGCTCGGCCGCGCGCACCTTCGGCTGCGGGCGCGCGAGCACCTGCGTGCCGCGGAAATGATTGGCGAGCTGGATCAGCGAGGAGGCCGCGACGACCTCCATCTCGGGGCTGGCCCAGGCCGCCTCCGGCCCGCAGGCGGCGGGGCAGATCAGGCCTTCGCCGCGCGCGTTGGCGGCGACCGCGGCGGGCAGCACGCCGGCGACCGGCGCGATCGAGCCGTCGAGGCCGAGCTCGCCCAGCACGGTGAAGCCGGCGAGCGCGTCGTGCGGCACCGCGCCGATGGCGGCCATCAGCCCGAGCGCGATCGGCAGGTCGTAATGGCTGCCCTCCTTGGGCAGGTCGGCCGGCGCCATGTTGACGGTGATGCGGCGCGCGGGGAGCGCGAGGCCGGAGGCGACCAGCGCGGCACGTACCCGCTCGCGCGCCTCGGACACGGCCTTGTCGGGCAGGCCGACGAGCTGGAAATTCGGCAGGCCGGGCGCGACCTGCACCTGCACGTCCACCGGCACGGCCTCGATGCCCGCGAACGCCACCGTGGACACGCGCTGGACCATGCGTCCTCTCGCCCCCAAGTCGCCGCCGCCGCCAATCCCGCGCGATCCGGATGGCCGGGCGCGCGCACGGCGTCGTGGAAAACTGTACCGGGCTGCTCCCGGGCGGGCAAGAACATTTGAAGAACAAAACGACTCGGCTTAATTGTGGAAAATCAAGCCGGGATGCGCCGCCTGTGGGCTATACTCACAGCGGTGTCATGAAACCAGAGCTGTCATAAGCCAGGACACCGGGAACCGGGCGTTGAATCCGTGCGCTAGGAGGCGTGCATGATCGACGTGAAGGCGCTGGAACAGGAGCTCAACCAGGCGCGGCAGGCGAAGCTCGATGCGCTCGCCGCAAGCTCGGATGTGGAGGACATGATCGTCGAGGTGCAGCACCTCGACAGCCGGCCGCCGCGGCTGGCGTTCTTCATCTCCGGCTTCGACGACGATGCGCCGGCGGTGACGAACTAGCCGGGACGAGCGGGGCGGGCACGGGGCCGGATCAGGTCCGGCAACGGCGGCGCCTGCGCGCCGCAAGCCGCAAAACGACCATCGCCGTCCTGGCCACATGCGCGCGGCGCCATTAGGTTCCCCGCAGAGGAACCTGATGGCGCGACATCGTACGGCGGCAAAACCGACAACGGATGCGTGGACCGCGCTCTGGCCCGGCCAGCATCCCGAGAAATCCGCGCCGCTGCTCAAGGCGCTGCACATCCTCACGCGCGAAGGCGCGCTCAACGCCGACTCGCGGCGCAAGCTCAAGCAGGTGCTGCACCTCACGCAGTTCCTGCGCCCGGCGCTGGAGGAACTGCTCGCGCAGACCGAGGAGCCCATCCTCGCCGACGTCGGCGCGGGGAAATCCTATCTCGGCTTCGTCCTCTACGACCTGATCCTCGGGCCGGCCGGGCGTGGCCGCGTCGTCGGCGTCGAGGCCCGGGGCGAGTTGGTCGAGAGCTCGCGCGCGCTGGCGGCACAGATGGATTTCGAGCGCATGGACTTCATCGCGGCGGACATCGCCAATGCGCAACTGCCCGGCGGGCGCGCGGACATGGTCACGGCGCTGCATGCCTGCGACACCGCGACCGACGATGCGATCCGCTTCGCGCTGCGCCACGAGGCCAAGGTGATCGCGCTGGTGCCGTGCTGCCAGGCGGAGGTCGCGCGCCTGCTCGACGGGCAGGGCGGCGCGCTGCGCCAGCTCTGGCGCCACCCGATCCAGCGCCGCGAGTTCGGCGCGCATGTGACGAACGTGATCCGCGGACTCGTGCTGGAGGCGCACGGCTACAAAGTGCGGGTCACCGAGCTCACCGGCCTCGAGCATTCGCTCAAGAACGAGCTGATCCTCGCCGAGCGCCACCAGCGCAGCAACGCGCAGGCGCGCGGCGAGCTCGATCGCCTGATCGCGCAGCTCGGCGTGCGGCCGGGACTGCTGGACGTGATGGGCTAGCGCGATCCCGAAAAGGGCCGTCGGTTGCGGGCAGGATCACGCGCGCTCACGCCCGCCGCATGAACCGGGCGGCCAACCGCTTCTCGATCTCGACAACCGCGAGCAGGGCGACGCCGACCGCGACGATGAGCGTGCCGTCGAGGAGGGAGAGCGGGCGGCTCTCGAAGACGAGCTGCAGCGGCGGCAGGTAGGTGAAGGCGAACTGCGCCACGATGACGACGCCGACGCCGATGAGGACGGCGCGCGTGCCGAGCACGCCGCGCCACGTGAGCGACGTCCCGTGCACGTAGCGCACGCTGAACAGATAGAAGATCTCCATCACCACCAGCACGTTCACCGCCATGGTGCGCGCCGTCTCGAGCGGCAGGCCGCGCGCGACGGCGCCCGCGTAGATCGCGAAGGTGCCGGCGACCATGAGCAGCGAGACGAACAGGATGCGCCACAGCAGCCGGCCCGAGAGAAGCGGCTGGCCCGGCGGCCGCGGCGGGCGGCGCATGGTGTGCGGCTCCGTCGGCTCGAAGGCGAGCGTGAGCCCGAGCGCGACGGCGGTGACCATGTTGATCCACAGGATCTGCACGGGCGTCACCGGCAGTGTCAGCCCGAACAGGATAGCGAGGATGATCGTGAAGGCCTCGCCGCCGTTGGTCGGCAGCGTCCACGCGATGACCTTGGTGATGTTGTCATAGACGGTGCGGCCCTCGCGCACGGCCGCGACTATGGAGGCGAAGTTGTCGTCGGCCAGCACCATCTCGCTCGATTGCTTCGCCGCTTCCGTTCCGCGCCGGCCCACCGCCACGCCGACATCGGCGCGCTTGAGCGCGGGCGCATCGTTGACGCCGTCGCCGGTCATGGCGACGACCGACCCGTCCGCCTGCAAGGCCTCCACGAGCTGCAGCTTGTGCTCGGGGCTGGTGCGCGCGAATACGCTCGCCTCGCGCGCGCACTGGCGCAGCCGCGCCGCGTCGAGCCTATCGAGCGCCTGGCCGTTGACCACCGCGACGTCGTCGCCGAGGCCGAGCTGCACCGCGATGGCGCGTGCCGTCGCCGCGTGGTCGCCGGTGATCATCTTCACGCCGATGCCCGCGGCCTTGCATTCGGCGATCGCGTCGGCCGCCTCCGTGCGCGCGGGATCGATGAGCCCGACGAGGCCGAGCAGGGTCAGCCCGTGGTCGACCGCGGCTGCGTCCAGCGTGTCGCGGTTCGCCGGCATGGCGCGGCGGGCGAGCGCGATGACGCGCCGTCCGGCGGCCGCGAGCGCGTCCACCTCGCGGTGCCAATGCGCGGCATCGAGCGGCTGCTCGCCCTCGACGCCGGCGGCGAAGCGGCACATCCCGAGGATGCGTTCCGGTGCGCCCTTCACGTAGACCACCGGCGCATGGCCGTCGCGCATGTGCAGGGTCGCCATGTAACGATGCCTCGTGTCGAACGGAATCTCGTCCCGCCGCACGAAGTGCTCGCGCGCCGCGCCCGCGTCGTGGCCGGCCTTGAGCGCCAGCACCACGAGCGCCGCTTCCATCGGATCGCCCTCGATGGTCCAGTCCCGGTCCGACTGGCGCAGGTGCGCGTCGTTGCACAGGAGTCCGGCGAGCGTGAGTTCCTCCAGGACCGGGTCGGATGCGGGGTCGATCGGCGCGCCCTCCGCGAGGAACCGTCCCTCCGGCACGTAGCCCGCGCCTTCCACCGTGAGGCGGCGGTCGGCGGTGACGAGGGTGGCGACGGTCATCTCGTTGCGCGTCAGCGTGCCCGTCTTGTCGGAGCAGATCACCGAGACCGAGCCCAGCGTCTCGACCGCCGGCAGCCGCCGGATGATGGCGTTGCGCCGCGCCATGCGCTGCACGCCGACCGCGAGGGTGATGGTCAGCACCGCCGGCAGGCCTTCCGGGATCGCGGCGACCGCGAGCCCGACCACCACCATGAACGCCTCGTCGATCGGATAGGCCTGAACCAGCGCGGCGTACGCGAACACGAGCGCCGAGACCGCCAGCACGGCGAGCGTGACCTGGCGCGCGAAGCGGTCCATCTGGCGCACGAGCGGCGTCGTCAGGCGTTCAACCGCGCTGACCATGGTGCTGATGCGCCCGAGCTCGGTGGCGGCGCCCGTGGCGACAACGACGCCGAAGCCGTGACCGGCGGCGACGAAAGTGCCGGAGAAGGCCATGCATCGGCGGTCGCCGAGCGCGGTGTCGGCAGCCGCGGTCCCCACGGCCTTGTCGATCGGCACGGACTCGCCGGTGAGCGCCGCCTCGTCGATGCGCAGGTTGCGCGCGCGCACCAGCCGCAGGTCGGCGGGCACGCGATCGCCCGCCTCGAGCACGACGATGTCGCCGGGGACCACCTCCTGTGCCGCGACCGTCATGCGAAGGCCGTCGCGGATCACCGACGCGTGCGGATCGATCATCTGGCGGATGGCGTCGAGCGCCTGCTCGGCGCGGCCTTCCTGGATGAAGCCAATGATCGCGTTGATGAAGACGACGGCGAGGACGACGAGCGCATCGGTGACGTGGCCGGTCGCCGCGGCCAGCGCCGCCGCCGCCAGCAGCACGTAGATCAGGAGATTGTGGAACTGCAGCGCGAAGCGCGTGAGCGCGCTCTGGCGCGGACCTTCCGGCAGGCGGTTGGGCCCGAAGCTCTCCAGCCGCCGCGCGGCCTCCTCGACCGGCAGCCCCTCAGGGCCGCTGCCGAGCGCGGCGAGCACGGCCTTCGCATCGCGCGCGTGCCACGGCTCGCCCGATCCGGGCGCCGGAGAGGTCGAAGCCGAGGAAACCGGTGAAGTCGACATGCAGCCCCCGAACGCCGGGTCTGCGTACCCGTTCCCGGGACGGAATACGCTGGGGCAATCTGGCGCGCCGGATCCGGGCGGGGGTCGTGCGCGACTTCGGAATCGGGACGCTAGCCCCGCATCTCCTCGATGCGGTTCCAGATCCGGGCGGCGATGTCGGGCCCGCCGAGGCGCTGGATGGCGCGGATGCCGGTCGGCGAGGTCACGTTGATCTCGGTGAGATAGCCGCCGATCACGTCGATGCCCGTGAACAGCAGGCCGCGCTTGCGCAGCTCGGGGCCGAGCCGCTCGCAGATCTCGCGCTCGCGCGGCGTGAGGTCGGTGTCGTGCGCGGCGCCGCCGCGCACCATGTTGGAGCGCAGGTCGTCGGGCGCGGGCACGCGGTTGACCGCGCCCGCGAACTCGCCGTCGACGAGGATGATGCGCTTGTCGCCGTGCTTCACGTCGGGGAGGAACCTCTGCACGACCCACTGCTCGCGGAACGTCGTCGCGAACAGGTCGTAGAGCGAGCCGAAGTTGAGATCGTCCTTGGTGAGACGGAAGACGGCGGCGCCGCCGTTGCCGTAGAGCGGCTTCATCACGATGTCGCCGTGCTCGGCGCGGAACGCGCGGATCTCCTCGAGGTCGCGCGTGATCAACGTCGGCGGCATCAGGTCCGGGAAATCCATCACGAACATCTTCTCGGGCGCGTTGCGCACGTGCGCCGGGTCGTTGACCACCAGCGTCTTGGGATGAACGCGCTCGAGCAGGTGCGTGGCCGTGATGTAGGCGAGGTCGAAGGGGGGATCCTGGCGCATCAGGATGACGTCGAAGGTCGAGAGGTCGACCCGCGTTGCCCCGCCCAGGCTGAAGTGGCCGCCCTCGACGTCGCGCACCTCGAGCTCGCGCACCGTGGCGAACACCTTGTTGCCGCGCAGGGCGAGCTTGTCGGGCGTGTAATAGGAAATGGGATAGCAGCGCTTCTGCGCTTCCAGCAGCAGGGCGAAGGTGGAATCGCCGCGGATGTTGATCCGCTCGATCGGGTCCATCTGGACGGCGACGGTGAGGGCCATGGATCGGTTCCGGTTGAAGCGCGGCTTGTTTAGCAGAAGACGGAGGATGGTGCAGGGGGATCTCAAGCGCGCCCTGCGCGCGAAGGCGTCCTATGCGCCCGCGTCGAAGGCGGCGGGGAGGTGCTGCGGGATCTTGCCCGGGGTCACCACGACCACGTCGAAGCGGATGTCGCCGCTGACCTCGCCGCCGCGCGCGGCCAGCCAATATTCAGCGGCGGCGACGATGCGGCGGCGCTGCTGCTCGGTGACGGCCTCGACGGCCTCCTCGTAGCTCGCGCGCGCCTTGACCTCGACGAACACCAGCGCGCCGCGCCGGCGCGCCACGATGTCGATCTCGCCGACGGGCGAGCGGAAGCGCCGCGCGAGGATGCGGTAGCCCTTCATGATCAGGAACGCGGCGGCCTTGCTCTCGGCCGAGATGCCGTGCGCGAAGGCGGCGACGCGCTTGGGATCGGGCGTGCGCCCGGGCGCCGGCGCGGCCTCGGCCGCAGCGTTCTGCGAGGGGAGCCTAATCGTTCGATTGATCCGTCGAGCCATCGTTTTCGCTTTTCACCAATTCCAGCGCGCGCCGGTAGATCTCCTTGCGCGGCTGCCCCGTCGCGTCGGCGACGGTGGCGACCGCATCCTTGAGCGAGGACTCGCTCAAGGTCCGGCGCAGCAGGCCGTCGATGTCCTCGCCGCGCGGCGCGGCCCGTTCGTCCGCCGGCGCGATCAGCACGACGAACTCGCCGCGCGTCTCGCCGCCCTGCGCGTAGTGCGCCGCCAGCGCGGGCAGCGGATCGCGCCGCACCTCCTCGTGCAGCTTGGTCAGCTCGCGGCAGATCGCGGCTTCGCGCCCCCCGAAGGCGGCGGCGAGATCGGCGAGGGCCGTTGCGAGCCGCGGCCCGCTCTCGAACAGCACCAGTGTCGCCGTCATGTGGGCAAGCTCGGCGATGCGCGCGCGCCGCGCGCCCTGCTTCGCCGGCAGGAAGCCCTCGAAGAAGAAGCGGTCGGTCGGCAGCCCCGCAACGGCGAGCGCGGCCATGACCGCGGACGCGCCGGGCACGGCGGTGACGGCGTGGCCGGCCGCGCGCGCGGCGGTCACGAGCTTGTAGCCGGGGTCGGAGATCAGCGGCGTGCCGGCGTCGGAGACGAGCGCGATCGCGGCGCCGGCCGCGAGCTTCTCAAGGAGCCTGGGGCGCGCCGCGGCGGCGTTGTGCTCGTGGTAGGGCGTGAGCGAGGCGGCGATGGCGTAGCGCTCGAGCAGCTTGTGGGTGACGCGCGTGTCCTCGCAGGCGACGAGGTCGGCGGCGGCCAGCGTCTCGAGCGCGCGCAAGGTCACGTCGCCGAGGTTCCCGATGGGGGTCGCGACCACGTAGAGGCCGGGTTCGAGCGGCGCCGCCGCCAGCGTGTGGGTCCCGATCTGGAATGTGCGCGGCCGGTCCGACGAGGTCATCGCGGCACCATAGCCGAGCCAAAGAGGTTGCGGCGATCTGACACTTCAACCATGCCGGGGATGACGCGGAATTCTGTTGATCATCGGTACTTTAGGGATTTGGTTAACCATTCGACGACAATATGCCGGATTGCCGTCCTAGCCAGTGTGGGGGTCGGACACACAGCCGAAGGGACGCCGAGGGGTGGCCTGCCGGCACTTGGCGTGCGAGCAACGAGCGCGGGGTAGCGGCTTTGCGCCCGATCGCACGCTAACACATTGATCGAGCGCATGATCCTGCGGCGAGCCGGTTTCTACTTCGTCGGACCATGCGCTGGGAGACCGGCCATGTTGCGGGCTGTCGGGGCAAAGTTGGGAGCATTCGTCGCGCGGCGTGCCTCGCAGGCCGCGGGCGTCGCCGTGGCGGTGCTGCTGTCGGCCTGCTCCGGGGCGAACAACCCGCTGAGCGATTTCCTCAGCAGCAGCCAGGCGCCGGCGCCGCCCGCGATCCCGCAGCAGGCGCAGGCGATCGGCACTGGCCAGGTGAGAGTCGGGCTGATCCTGCCGATCGGCGCGCTCGGCAATGCCGGCCAGGTCGGCCAGTCGATGCGCAATGCCGCCGAACTGGCGATCACCGAGTTCAACAATCCTGACCTGCAGCTCCTGGTGAAGGACGACGGCGGCTCGCCGCAGGGCGCGCAGCTCGCCGCGCAGCAGGCGGTGGACGAGGGCGCCGTGATCGTGCTGGGTCCGCTGTTCGCGCAATCGGTGCAGGCGGCGGCGACGGTGACGCGCAGCCGCAACATCCCGATGATCGCCTACTCGACGGATTCCAACGTCGCGAGCCGCGGCGTCTATCTGCTCAGCTTCCTGCCCGAGACCGACGTCGACCGCATCGTCGATTACGCGGTCGCGCAGGGCAAGCGCTCCTACGTGGCGCTGGTGCCGGACAATCCCTATGGCGGGGTCGTCGAAGCCGAGTTCCGGCAGTATGTCGCGCGCAAGGGCGGCCGCGTCGTCGCGGTCGAGCGCTATTCCACCGATCCGGCGCGGCTGCAGAGCGTCGTGCAGACGATCGCCCAGGCGGCGGGCAGCGCCGACGCGCTGTTCCTGCCGGGCGAAGGCGACCAGGTGCCCGCGGTGGCGCGCGCGCTCGCGGCGGGTGGCGTCAACCTCAAGCGCCTGCAGCTGCTCGGCACGAGTCTGTGGGAGGACTCGCGCATCTTCGCCGAGCCGACCCTCGCGGGCGGCTGGTACGTCGCGCCCGATCCGAACAGCGCCAACAACTTCCGCACTTTCGCTGCGCGCTATCGCCAGCGCTACGGCCAGGACCCGACCCGCACCGCGACCTTCGCCTACGACTCGGTGGCGCTCGTCGCCGCGCTGGTGAAGACGCAAGGCCCGACCGGCCTCACCAGCCAAGTGCTCACCAATCCCTCGGGCTTCGCCGGCATCGACGGGGTGTTCCGCTTCCGCGCCGACGGCACCAACCAGCGCGGGCTCGCGGTGCTGCGCGTCACGCCGCAGGGCGGCACCGTGATCTCGCCGGCACCGCGCTCGTTCAGCGGGTCGTAGCGCGGGCCGCCGTCAGCTGTTTGGCCCCCCGCCGCGCCTGTGCGCGGCGACCCTCGGGTCGTAGCCCGAGGGCAGGCTCTCTCCCCGACGGGGAGAGGTGGGGGCTGTGCTGCGTTGAAGCATCGTGATGAGAGCCGCAGAACCCGACCCTACGCCGCGAGGTCGGCCACCACCGCGTTGAGGATGGGAAAGCCGCTGCGCGTCACGCGCAGGCGGCCGTCCGCGGTGCGCTCGACAAAGCCCTCGCCGAGCAGGGTGGCGATGCGCTCGCGGTCGAGCGAACGCCCGGCGAGCGCGGCGTAGCGGACGGGGTCGATGCCCTCGACGAGGCGCAGCCCCATCAGCAGGTATTCGTCGGCGCTCTCCTCCGGCGACAGCGTCTCGTCGGTGATGAGGCCGTGGCCGCTCGCCTCGACGCGCATCAACCAGCTCTCCGGCCGCCGCTCGGTGGCGGTGGCGCGGCGCATGCCGCCCTCGATCAGGCGCCCGTGCGCGCCCGGGCCGATGCCGGCATATTCGTGATAGCGCCAGTAGATCAGGTTGTGCCGGCTCTCGGCGCCGGGACGCGCGTGATTGGAGATCTCGTAGGCGGGCAGGCCGTGCGTTGCGCAGATCTCCTGCGTCACGTCGAAGAACTCGCGCGCGAGGTCGGGGTCGGGGACGGTGAGCTTGCCGGCCGCGTGCAATGATGCGAACGGCGTGCCCTCCTCGATGGTGAGCTGATAGAGCGAGAGATGCTCGGCCGCCTCGCCGATGGCGCGCTCAAGCTCGGCGCGCCACTCCGCCGGCGTCTGCCCCGGCCGCGCATAGATGAGGTCGAACGAGTAGCGCTCGAAGGTCTCGCGCGCGATCTTCACCGCCGCGAGCGCTTCCTCGACCGTGTGCAGGCGGCCGAGTGCGCGCAGCTGCGCGTCGTCGAGCGCCTGCACGCCGAGCGAGACGCGGTTGACGCCCGCGGCGCGGTAGCCGCGAAAGCGCGTCGCCTCGACGCTGGTCGGATTGGCCTCGAGCGTCACCTCGATGTCGGGCGCGATGGACCAGTGCCTGCCGATCGTGTCGAGGATGGCGCCGACGGTCGCCGGCTGCATCAGCGAGGGCGTGCCGCCGCCGAAGAAGATCGTGGAAACGGTGCGCCCGGGCGTACGCGCGGCGGTCGCCGCGATCTCGGCGGCGAAGGCGCGCAGGTAGCGCGCTTCGTCGATCGCGGCGTGCCGCACGTGGCTGTTGAAGTCGCAGTAGGGACACTTCGACAGGCAGAACGGCCAGTGCACGTACACGCCGAAATCGGGCTCGGGCGATGTCGTCATGGCCAGCATATGCCATGCTTCGCGGGGTCTCGTCACGCGATGGTTGCGCGAATACCGCCAGGCCAGCAGGGAATGGCTGCCTCGCGCCCTCAGCCGCGCAGGCAGGCGTTCGCGAGCAGCACGAAGGCGCGGGCGCGGTGCGAGAGGCCCATGCCGCGCGGCGGCAGGCCGTGCTTCTCCTCCGCACTCATCTCGCCGAAAGTGCGCGCGTGCCCGTCGGGCAGGAACATCGGGTCGTAGCCGAAGCCGCGCTCGCCGCGCGGCGGCCACACCAGCGCGCCGTGAACGCGCGCCTCGAACTCCTCGACATGCCCGTCGGGCCAGGCGACGCACAGTGCCGAGACGAAATGCGCGCGCCGCTGCTCGGGGGCGGTCGCGCCGCGCTCGCGCATGAGCGCGTCGATGCGCGCCATCGCCTGCGCGAAATCCTTCGAAGGCCCGGCCCAGCGCGCGGAATGGATGCCGGGCTCGCCGCCGAGCGCGTCGACCGCGAGCCCCGAGTCGTCGGAGAACGCGGGCAGCTGCGCCGCCACCGCGGCGGCCTGCGCCTTGATGCGCGCGTTGGCGGCGAAGGTCGTGCCGGTCTCCTCCGGCTCGGGCAGGCCGAGCTCGCCGGCGGAGACGGCCGTCACGCCATAGGGCGCCAGCAGGTCGCGCATCTCGGCGAGCTTGCCGGGATTGTGGGTCGCGATCACCACCTTGCCGGTGAGGCGGCGGTGGGACGCGCGCGCAGGCTCGGCGGGTGAGGTGCTCACATCACCGCCAGCTTCTGCAGGTCGACGAGCTTGCGCACGCCCTTGCGCGCCAGCGCCAGCAGGGCGAGCAGCTGCTCCTCGCTGAACGGATCGCGCTCGGCGGTGCCCTGCACCTCGACGATGCGGCCGTCGCCCGTGAGCACGAAGTTGGCGTCGGTGTCGGCCTCGGAATCTTCCGCGTAATCGAGGTCGAGCACGGCGACGCCGTTGAACACGCCGCAGGAGATCGCCGCGATGTGGTCGCGCACGGGATCGGTGCGCAGCATCTCGCGTTTCTTCATCCAGGCGACGCAGTCGTAGAGCGCGACCCAGGCGCCGGTGATCGCGGCGGTGCGCGTGCCGCCGTCGGCCTGCAGCACGTCGCAGTCGATGGTGAGCTGGCGCTCGCCGAGCGCCTCGAGGTCGACGACCGCGCGCAGGCTGCGCCCGATCAGGCGCTGGATCTCGACGGTGCGCCCGCTCTGTTTGCCGGCGGCGGACTCGCGGCGGGTGCGCTCCAGCGTGGCGCGCGGCAGCATGCCGTATTCGGCGGTGATCCAGCCGCGGCCCTGGCCCTTGAGCCAGGGCGGCAGGCGGTCCTCGACGGTCGCGGTGACGAGCACATGGGTGTCGCCAAACTTCACGAGGCAGGAGCCCTCGGCATACTTGACGACGCCGCGCTCGAGGCTGACGGCGCGCAGTTCGTCGGGCTGACGGCGGCTGGGACGCATGCGGTTTTCCAACAATTTCGATGGTTAACGGTACGGTTGGCAGCTTTTAGAGCATGATCCTGAAAAGTGGAAACCGGTTTTCGCCGGCCCTCGCGCCTGGGTAGGATGCCGTCTTGCGATCGGCGGGGCGAAGCCTACGTTCCTGCCCGATCGAAGGGGTTTTGTCCGTGGCTCAAGATACGCCATCCGTCACGCCACCGGCCGCGCCGGGTGCGCTCGCCCTGCTCAACGACCGCTCGCGCGAGATCTTCCGGCAGATCGTCGAGAGCTATCTCGCGACCGGCGAGCCGGTGGGCTCGCGCAACATCGCGCGCATCATCCCGATGACGCTCTCGCCCGCCTCGGTGCGCAACGTCATGCAGGACCTCGAGCAGCTCGGTCTCGTCTATGCGCCGCACACCTCCGCCGGCCGGCTGCCGACCGAGGTGGGGCTGCGCTTCTTCGTCGACGCGCTGATGCAGGTCGGCGACCTCACGCAGGACGACCGCCGCAAGATCGAGGGCCAGGTGGCCGCCGCCGGCAAGACCGTCGACGGCGTGCTGACCGAGGCGACGCAGCTCCTGTCCGGGCTCACGCGCTCGGCCGGCGTCGTGCTCACCGCCAAGTCGAACGTGCGGCTCAAGCACATCGAGTTCGTGCGGCTCGAGCCCGAGCGCGCGCTGGTGGTGCTGGTGGGCGAGGACGGGCAGGTGGAGAACCGCATCCTGAGCGTGCCGCCGGGCCTGCCGACGGCCTCGCTCAGCGAAGCCTCGAACTTCCTCAACACGCATGCGCGCGGCAAGACGCTGGACGAGGCGCAGGCCGACCTGCGCGCGGCGCTGGAGGCGGCGCGCGCCGAGCTCGACGAACTGACCAAGCGGCTGATCGCCGACGGGCTCGCGAGCTGGTCGGGCGGCGGCGCCGACGAGCGGCGGCTGATCGTGCGCGGCCACGCCAACCTGCTCGAGGACCTCAAGGCGCTCGAGGATCTCGAGCGCGTGCGCCGTCTGTTCGACGACCTCGAGACCAAGCGCGGCCTCGCTGACCTGCTCGGCCGCGCCGAACAGGCCGAGGGCGTGTGCATCTTCATCGGCTCGGAGAACCGGCTGTTCTCGCTCTCGGGCTCCTCGACCATCATCGCGCCCTACCGCGACGCGGCCGGCCGCATCATCGGCGCCATCGGCATCATCGGCCCGACGCGGCTCAACTACGCGCGCGTGATCCCGACGGTGGACTACACCGCGAAGGTGGTGAGCCGGCTGCTGGGGGGATGAGGAGGCGCGGCGCTCAGCCGAGCCCGATCACGACACGGTCGGGGAATTCCGGGCGGTTGCCCCAGATGCGCACGCGCGTGCGGTCGGTCGCCACCTTCTCTTCGAGCAGGGTGTCCCACGCGATCGTCCACACGCTGACGCTGCGCCTGGGCGTGTCGATCACGCCGTCGAACAGCAAGGTCAGGCCGGCCGGCCGAAGCTGGTCGTGCGGCCCGATCGTGAAGATCGTGTCGCCATCCACGTCCGGACTGCAGCCGGCGAAGATGCACGAGGACGTCGCGGCATACCGCGACGGGGTCGGATAGTCCTCGGGGAGCTTGGCCCTCTTCATGTCGCCGGCGATGATGACGAACGCATTCGGCGGCGCGGTGGTGATGGATTGGGTCATGGCAACCTGCCTTTCAGTTTCAGTCGTCGGATCCACTGCGAAATCCAGCCGCCCTGCCGAGCACTGCAGATCGCACAGTGGGGGAAAATCTCCTGGGCCTTGCTAAACAGAAAATTCATTGCAGTGGCATGCTGATGATCGCCGAACCAGTTGCCGGAGGCAGTTCCCGGATTCTTTGTTCCACAGGTGTGGTTGCTGGGGGGATGAGCGGGGCGCGGCGCTCAGCCGAGCCCGATCACGACGCGGTCGGGGAATTCCGGACGGTTGCCCCAGATGCGCACGCGCGTGCGGTCCGCCGCCACCTTCTCTTCGAGCAGCTTCTCAACCTCTATGGTCCATACCGTGACCTTGCGATTGGGTGTTTCCAGGATGGTATCAAAGACGGGACGGTTACCTGGATCGACGTCGGGGGCGGGCCCAATCGTGATGTCGGTCTCTCCGTCGAGGTCGACTTCGCAGCCGACGGCAACGCAGAACTTCGTGCCATCAATTCGAGCTTGTGTCGTGAAGTCTGGAAGCTGGTCATGCCGCAGGACATCCGCGACCAGAATGTACGAGTTCGGTGGGGCAATCCTGATCGACCGTGTCATTTTCGAGCTCCCTTCAGTCGGAGTATCCACTGCGTGATCCAGCCACCTTGGCGGCCACTGCAGCTTCGGCAATGCGGATAGATCCGCTGGCCCCTGCGAAACAAAAAGCTCATTGCGGTTGGGTGCTGGTGATCGCCGAACCACGTCCCGAGGCAGTTCCCGGATTCCTTGCTCCACAAGTGTGGCAACCCCAAAGATCTCCGTTTCGATTGTTTTCTGCTCTCTCAGCCGAATTGAGACGCCGACCAATTGGCGCCGGAATCCAATCGCACGCGAAAGGCCCCGGACCAATCCCGTGGCGGACCAGTTCCTGCAGCCGAGCTTCGGCCTCGCGAGCACGCGCTTGCAGCCCGGCAATCTGGCCCTCGACTGTATTGGAAACGAATGGGGCTGGTTGCCAATTTGGCTCTCGCTTTTGGACTTCCCCGATCGCGTCGCGTGCACGGGCGTTTGCGGTGGCGAGCCGCGCCGCCTGGCCTGGCGTTGTCGGGCGACCTGGCGGCGCGCGCCTGCGGCTCGCATAACGTGCACCCGGCCGCCATTCATTGTCCGGCGTGGCGTCGGACAGCACCTCGCCGTCCAGGGCAGAAGCGCGTTCGCTGCGCCATCCTCCCGCTGTCCACTGGCCGCCGTCGGAATTGCCGGCCGGTACCCGAGGTTGGGTCGGATCGTAATGATGTCGGCCCGTCGAAACGTCAGCACGGTTCCAGTCCCCCGTTCGCGCCAGCCCGCTGAGGAGCCTGCGAGTTTCGAAAAGGCCATTGCGCCACCCGATGATCAGAACAAATCGGGAACACAATGGCAAGCTTGCCGCTGGCGGTCGCGACTATAATCCTATGGTGGGAATTCCGGGGAAAACGGCGGGCCACCTCGTTCGGTCACGCATTGCCCGGTGCGTTAACAGCGCCTCTCCAAGCAGGGATGGTTGGTTTCGTCTCAGAAGGCTCGTCCTTCGCTTGATTTCCCGCCCACAATCTCGATATGCGGGGCAGCAACACCACCCACACGTCTGGACCGAGCAATGACCGAGAAGCCCGACAACCCGGCCAACGACACCACGCAGGCCGCCGCCGACGCGGCCCCGGCGCCGACCGACGAGGTCGCCGCGCTGACCAAGGCCAACGCCGAGCTGAAGGACCAATTCCTGCGCACGCTCGCGGACATGGAGAACCTGCGCCGCCGCACCGAGCGCGAGGTCGCCGACGCGCGCGCCTACGGCATCGCCTCGTTCGCGCGCGACGTGCTGGCGGTGGCCGACAATATCCAGCGCGCGCTGGAGGCGACCGGCCCCGACTGGAAGGCCAAGGCCGACCCGGCCGGCCAGGCGCTGTTCGACGGCGTGGAATTGACCGAGCGCGAGCTGCTCAAGGCGCTGGAGAAGCACGGCATCAAGAAGCTCGATCCCGCGGGCCAGAAGTTCGATCCCAACCTGCACCAGGCGATGTTCGAGATCGACGACGCCAGCGTGCCCGCCGGCACGGTGGTGCAGGTGCTGCAGGCCGGCTTCACCATCGGCGAGCGCATCCTGCGTCCGGCCATGGTCGCCGTGTCGAAGGGCGGGCCGAAAGGCGAGAAGGCGGCGGCCGAAAAGGCTTCGCAGCCGAACTGAGGCAATCTTTCCCCGTCATCGCGCGGAGCGTCGCGACGACGCGATCCGGCGCGGCGTCTCAGCGCTGGATTGCTGCGTCCGCCTGTCGGCGTCCTCGCAACGACGGCGATGGATCAGCGCGCGGCGAGGTTGTCGCGCACGGTGCGGAAGCGCGCCAGCGCCTCGACCCAAGCGTCGGCCTTGGCGATGCCGAGGAAGCGCACGAAGGCGCCGTTGCCGAAGCGCAGCCACTGCACGAGCTTCACGTCCGCGCCGGTGCGCGAGTCCTTGCCCTCGGCGAGGAGCTGATGGGTCTGCGTGCCGGCGAGGCGGATGACGTCGGTGCCGACGATGTGGATGTCCGTGTAGCCGGGCACGCCCGCGAACAGGTTGCGCGCAAAGATATCGCGCTGCGCCGTCTCGCCGGGACCGCCGACCGCGGCGGAGACCACCAGCAGCGCCTGGTCGGTGGCCTCGAGCGCGTCCTTCGGACCGTCGGTGAGGAACACGGTGTTGGGCTCGACGCGGAACGGCCGCATGTCGCCACGGTTGTCGAGCTTGAACGGCAGCAGCTTCAATTGCTCATCGATCGGCACTTCGCCGCGCACTGCGAGCGAGACCAGCGCCGCGCGCATCGCCGTGTCGGGATAAACCTTCTTGGCGTCCTCGGGGACGATCGCCGTCACCAGCGCGGTGGCCTTCGGCGTCGAGCCGATGAGGATCCACTTGCGCAGCTTGGCGCCCTCCGAGCTCTGGTGGCCCTGGATGAGCAGCGCCTTGCCCTCGGCGAGCGGCACGGTCTCGCGCTTGTCGACCGTCACGCCCTGCTTCTTGAGCGCGGGCGTCGTCATCGCCTTCTCGACGTCGCGATAGGCCTGCGTCGGCATCTCCACCAGCAGGATCGCCGTGCTGTTGGTGCGGTCCTCGAAGCCGCGGAAGGTCTCGCTCGGCACGAGGCCGGCCGGCGGCACGAGGCCGAGCTTGGAGCCGGTGGGGAACACCGCGTCGGCCGCGAAGCCAGGCGATGCGATCAGGCAGGCGGCGAGGAGGAGGGCGGGGGTCAAGCCGGCACGGGCAAAGCGGACAGTCATTGCAACTCCATCGCGAGGCGCCGGGTCAGCATCAATCGTGAGCGTGCAATCGACGCTCGGACGGTTTGGTGACGCGCCGCAGGGTCAGGTTGATGCGCCCGCCATCGGGCAACAATGTGGAACTGCCGGGGATGATGCGGTCAACCCCATGATACGCAAGGCGCTGCGGCCCCGCGAGCACCATAGCGTCACCGGAGGCGAGACGGAACGAGGTCGTCGGCGACTTTCGTGTCGCACCGCCCAGGCGGAACACGCAGGTGTCGCCGAGCGAGAGCGAGACCACAGGCGCGTCGAAATCCTCCTCGTCCTTGTCCTGGTGCAGGCCCATGCGCGCGGCGGAATCATAATAGTTGATCAGGCACGCCTGCGGCGGATGCGGATAGCGCGCGAGCGCCTCCCAGGCGTCGAGCAGCGCGGACGGAATCGCCGGCCACGGCGCGCCGGTGACGGGGTGCGTCCCCTGATAGCGGTAGCCGCGCGCGTCGGTGACCCAGCCGAGCGGCCCGCAGTTGGTCATGCGCACCGACATGGCCTTGCCGCCCGGGACGAGCGGCACGTAGAGCGGCGCCTGCGCGATCACCGCGCGGATGTCGGCGAGCAGCGCGTCCTGGTGCGCGCGGTCGAGAAAGCCCGGATGCAGCATGCGGCAGGGATGGGAAGCCGCGCGCGGGAAGTCAACCCGGATCGGGCCGTGTCGAAGCCGCGCGGGACGTGCAGGCGATCGCCGCGCGCTCGTCATGCCCGCGGGCATCCCGTAACCACCGGCGTTCCGGAGTACTGGATTCCCCGCTTGCGCGGGGAATGACAGCGGAGAGGGTCACGAACAATGCCAGCGCAGGGGAACACTCGCGCCGGCGCTGTGGCTACGCCACCTTCTCGTCGGCCACCTTCTGCTCGCCGGCGACCTTCTGCGGCACCAGCCGTTCGCTGGCGAGCGCCTCGCGCACGCCCGAGCCGCCGGCCTCGTGGTACTCGGCGTCCTCGTTCACGCCCCACACGTCATAGCGCCGCTCGCCCGCGAGGATGTTCCGCGCGGTGAGCATGGCCGTCATCATGGCATGGTCCTGGTTGTTGTACTTGTGCATGCCGTTGCGGCCGACGAGGTGCAGCGTCGGGAAGTGCGTCTCGAGGTCGAGGCGGATCATCGCCATGTTGTGGCGGTAGTCGTCGTCGTAGACCGGATAGGCCTTGGCCTGGCGCACGACGCAGCCGTCGACGACGTCGTCGGCGCTCACGAGGCCGATCTTCGCGATCTCGGTCTTGGCGAGCGCGATCAGCTCATCGTCGGATGCGGTCCACAGCCCGTCGCCCTCGAAGCAGAAATATTCGAGGCCGAGGCAGCTCATGCCCTCCGGCACCATCTCCGGCGACCATGAGCGGAAGTTCTGCACGCGTCCGACCTTCACCGAGGGATCGTGGATGTAGATCCAGTTGTCGGGGAAGAGGTCCGGCTTGTCGACCATCAGCGCGACGGTGAGGAAGTCGCGGTAGCGCAGCGCGCGCGCATGGAACAGCGAGATCGGGCGCGGCGCGAGTTTCTCCACGAGCTCGCGCACCGGCGCGGAGCTGATGACGTGGCGGGCGCGGTAGTGCTCGGTGCCCTGCGCGGTCGCGACCGCGATGTGCCAGACCTGCGTCTCCTCGTCGTACGAGAGGCTTTGCAGCTCGCGCCCCATGAGCAGGCGCCCGCCGCGGTCGCGGATCTTCCGCGCCGCCGCATCCCACATCATGCCGGGGCCTTTGCGCGGATACTGGAACGTGTCGATCAGCGTCTTGACGATGTCGCCGCCGGCCTTGCGCGGCGCCTTGCGGCCGAGCGAGCGCTTGAGCGCGTGCGTCACCGCGACACGCAGGTCGAGTCCCTTGATGCGCTGCGCGGCCCAGTCGGCGGAGATCTCGTCGCACGACATGCCCCACACTTTCTCGGTGTAGGTCTTGAAGAAGATCCGGAACAGCTTTTCGCCGAACTGGTTGCGCACCCATTGATGGAAGGTGGCGGGATCGGCGATCGGCCGCAGCTTGGCGAAACCGTAGGACATCATGCAGGCGGCGCTGGTGAAGACGCCGAGGTTGCGCAGCGCCTCGAAGGCGCTCAGCGGATAGGAATAGTACTTGCCGCCGTAGAAGATGCGCGAGAGGCGCGGGCGCGCGATGAAGTCGTCCGGCAGGATCTCGTGCCAGAGGTCGACGACCTCCTTGGCCTTCGAGAAGAAGCGGTGCCCGCCGATGTCGAACAGGAAGTCCTTGTAGCGCACCGTGCGCGAGATGCCCCCGACGTAGAGCGGGTCCTTCTCGATGATGATGACCGAGGGCGTTTCCTTCGTGAGGCAATAGCCGGCGGTCAGGCCGGCCGGCCCCGCGCCGATGATGAAGACGTCGGCGTCGACGGGAACATGGGTGCGCTGCCGGTCGCTCATGATGCGCGTGCCTCGATCACGCCGCCGCGCCGCGCCGCGAAGGCATAGAGGCGGTGGCCGTTGTAGGAAATGAGCGCGCCGCAGGCTGCTCCTGCGAGCAGCGCAAGCTGCGGCAGGCGGCCGAGCAGGGTGAGGACGAGCGCGGCGAAGATCGCGTAGCTGATGCCCTGCGCCACCAGAGTCACCAGCGCATAGCGCATGGCCTCCTCGGCCTGGCGGCGGCCGCTGCGATCGAAGGTGAGGGCGCGGTTGAGACGCCAGGTCACGAGCGTCGCGGCGGCGAGCGAGACAACGCGCGCGAGAAGCGGATGCGGGCCGAGGGCGAACACCAGCGAGAACACACCGAGGTCGGTGACGAGGCCGAGCCCGCCGACGGCGAGGAAGCGCAGCGGACGCGGCAGCCGTTCGGCGAGACGACGCAGCCGGTCGGGCGCGGCTGACGCGTCGGCGGGCGCTGCGAGGGAATGCGGTGGTTCGACGGCCATCCTGGTCCAGGTCAGGAGACGCACGGCTTCGCCCGCGTCCCACGCGTGCGTTCGCACGCCAAGGTGTTGATGGAGCGCACGATCTCATGCGCCAGCCCCGCGGCGATATTGGCCGGGGTTCCTTAACGCGGGGCTTAACCGACCGCCGAGAGGCGCCGGTAATCGGGTGTCAGCGTTAAGCGAAGCTCAATGCTGTTGGGTCATTGCTGCGCGCCAGAGCCCACCCCCAGCCCGGTTGCCCAGTCCGGTTGCCTCGGTCCGGTCGATGTTCCAAGCCCAGCGCCAGCCATCTTTCGCCCTGCTGCTCGCGCTGGCCTGGATGGTCATCGCGCTGCAACTCATGGTGCAGCACTGGGGCGCGACCGCCGTAACCCTCAACGACACCGACGACGCCATGCGGCTCGTCGAGATGCGTGGCTTCCTCGCCGGACAGTCCTGGTTCGACCTGCACCAGCCGCGCGTGATGCCGCCGCAGGGTTTCGACTCGCACTGGTCGCGGCTCATCGACGCCGGGCTCGCCGGACTGTTCGGGCTCTTCCATCTGGTCGTCGATGCGCCGCTCGCCGAACGTCTGATGCGGGCGCTCTGGCCGCTGCTCTGGCTCATCCCCGCAATGGCCGGAACGAGCGCGATCGCCTGGCGCGTCGCGGGACGCGACGCGGCCGTCGCCTCGCTGCTGCTGGTCACGCTCGGCCTGCCCGCGTTCAGCCAGTTCGTGCCCGGCCGTATCGACCATCACAATGCGCAGATCGCGCTCGCGCTCATCACCATCGCCGCGACCGTGTGGTCGGACCGCGTGCGCCTCGCCGCCAGCGCTGCCGGCGTCGCAACGGGCTGCGCGGTCGCCGTCGGCCTCGAAGGCCTGCCGTTCGCGGCGCTGGCCGGAGCGGCCTTTGCGCTGCGCTTCGTCGCCGACGGTGCGCAGGCGGACGCACTGCGCGATTACGGAGTGGCGCTGGCGGTCGGCGTTGCGGCCGCCTTTGCGGTCAGCGTCGCGCCGGCGCACTGGACGGCGAGCGCCTGCGACATGATCGCGATCAACCTCGCGCTGCCGGCCGCGGCCGCCGGCCTCGGGCTCGCGCTTGCGGCCGTGCGGCTTGCGCGCGCATCCGCGAACGCGCGCGCGGGTGCCGTGGTCGCGACCGGCGCGCTCGCGCTTGCGCTGTTCGCGGCGCTCGAGCCGCGCTGCCTGCGCGGGCCCTTCGCCATGATGGACCCGGCGGTCTGGCCGATCTGGCTCGCGCAGGTGAACGAGATGCAGCCGCTGGGACAGGTCTTCCGCAAGGACCTGCTCACCGCGCTCTGGCTCGCGGCCTATCCCGCGCTCGGCCTTGTCGCCCTCGCCGTGCTCGTCCTTGATGACGCGCGGCGGCGCGATGCCGCGTTCCTCACCGCCGCGGCCGCGCTCGTGGTCGCGATGGCGACGACGCTGGCGACCGTGAAGGGCGCACCCTATGCGATCTGGTTCGCGATCCCGCCGGTGGCCGCGCTCGCCATTGCGCTGTTCGCCCGCTTCGCCCTCGACAGCCTGCTGGCGCGCTTCGCGGTGGTGATGCTGCTTACGCCGACGGCGGTGTCCGGCGCGGCCGCCGCGCTGGCCGTGGCCTTGGGACAGGAGAGCCCGGCGACGCGCGAGCACGCCGCCCGCTCGGCCTGCTTTGCCAGCGCGAGCTATTCGCAACTGGCGCAGTTGCCGCCGGGGCTGGTGGCGGCAAACGTGGACGACGGGCCGTTCCTTTTGGCGCTGACGCCGCACACGGTGCTGGCGGCGCCCTATCACCGCGCCGCGGCTGGGATCCTGGCCGCACACGACGTATTTGCCGCACCGCCGGATGTGGCGCGCGACCTGTTGGCCGGCCTGAAGGCCGACTATGTGGCGATCTGCGGAGAGCGCCCGCCGGCGCGTCTCGATGCGGCCCGGCAGGCGGCCAGCCTGTGGGGACGACTGCAGGCGGGCGAGATTCCGCCCTGGCTCGAGCCGGTTCCGCAGACGCAGGAGGGGCCGATCCGCGTCTTCCGGATCAGGGCTGCAAAATCCGCTGCCGCAAACGCCGTCCCGGCGCTGGCGGACGCGTTAAGGAGGCTCGCCAATGTGCCTTGATCATTGGCATTTTCGCCCACAACCCGCTTGCGGCCGCACCCCGCCCCCCTATATGTGCCAATGCGCCGCAGGCTGCGGCGTGAAAGCCAACTCCAAGGGGGTCGGAGCGTCGCAACTGGTTGAAAAAAACCAGCCCGCGGTCGACCGGGCGCTGAAAAGGCCCACGCCGACCTGCCGCCAAAGAGAGGACATATCATGGGTAAGGTCATCGGCATCGACCTGGGAACGACGAATTCCTGCGTCGCCGTCATGGACGGGAAAACGCCGCGCGTCATCGAAAACGCCGAGGGCATGCGAACGACGCCGTCGATCGTGGCCTTCACCGACGATGGCGAGCGCCTCGTCGGCCAGCCTGCCAAGCGCCAGGCGGTCACCAATCCGCAAAACACCTTTTTCGCCGTCAAGCGCCTCATCGGCCGCCGCTACGACGATCCGATGGTGGAGAAGGACAAGAAGCTGGTCCCCTACTCGATCGTGAAGGCGTCCAACGGCGACGCCTGGCTCGAGTCGCAGGGCAAGACCTACTCTCCCTCGCAGATTTCCGCCTTCATCCTGCAGAAGATGAAGGAAACCGCCGAGGCCCATCTCGGCCAGAAGGTCGAGCAGGCGGTCATCACCGTTCCGGCCTACTTCAACGACGCCCAGCGCCAGGCCACCAAGGACGCGGGCAAGATCGCCGGCCTCGAGGTGCTGCGCATCATCAACGAGCCGACGGCGGCCGCGCTCGCCTACGGCCTCGACAAGCAGAAGACCGGCACCATCGCGGTCTACGACCTGGGCGGCGGCACCTTCGACATCTCCATCCTCGAGATCGGCGACGGCGTGTTCGAGGTGAAGTCCACGAACGGCGACACGTTCCTGGGCGGTGAAGACTTCGACATGCGGCTCGTCAACTATCTCGCCGACGAGTTCCAGAAGGAGCAGGGCATCGACCTGCGCCGCGACAAGCTCGCGCTGCAGCGGCTCAAGGAAGCCGCCGAGAAGGCCAAGATCGAGCTGTCGTCCACGACCCAGACCGAGATCAACCTGCCGTTCATCACCGCCGACGCCAGCGGGCCGAAGCATCTGACGATGAAGCTGACGCGCTCGAAGTTCGAGGCGCTGGTGGACGATCTCGTCCGCAAGACCGTCGAGCCGTGCAAGCAGGCGCTCAAGGACGCCGGCCTGTCGGCGGCGGAGATCAACGAGGTGGTCCTGGTCGGCGGCATGACCCGCATGCCGAAGGTGCAGGAGGTCGTGAAGCAGCTGTTCGGCAAGGAGCCGCACAAGGGCGTGAACCCCGACGAGGTGGTCGCGGTCGGCGCGGCGATCCAGGCCGGCGTGCTGCAGGGCGACGTCAAGGACGTGCTGCTGCTCGACGTGACGCCGCTGTCGCTCGGCATCGAGACGCTGGGCGGTGTGTTCACCCGGCTGATCGACCGCAACACCACGATCCCGACCAAGAAGAGCCAGGTGTTCTCGACCGCGGAAGACAATCAGAACGCGGTGACGATCCGTGTCTTCCAGGGCGAGCGCGAGATGGCGGCCGACAACAAGATGCTCGGCCAGTTCGATCTCGTCGGCCTGCCGCCGGCGCCGCGCGGCGTGCCGCAGATCGAGGTGACGTTCGACATCGACGCCAACGGCATCGTCAACGTCTCGGCGAAGGACAAGGGCACCGGCAAGGAGCAGCAGATCCGCATCCAGGCGTCGGGCGGCCTGTCCGAAGCCGACATCGAGAAGATGGTCAAGGAGGCGGAGGCGCACGCCGAAGAGGACAAGCAGCGCAAGGCCGCGGTGGAAGCCAAGAACCACGCCGAGGCGCTGGTGCATTCGACAGAGAAGGCCCTGGCCGAGCACGGCTCGAAGGTGGGCGAGGGCGATCGCCGCGCCATCGAGAACGCGCTGGCCGACCTCAAGGAAGCCCTCAAGGGCGACGACGCCGAAGCGATCAAGACCAAGACCAACACCCTGGCGCAGGCGTCGATGAAGCTCGGCGAGGCCATGTACAAGCAGTCGCAGGAGGGCGGGCCCGAAGCCCCCGCCGGCGGCGAGGGCGCCCCGAAGGACGACGTCGTCGACGCCGAGTTCACCGAAGTGGACGACGACAAGAAGAACAAGAAATCCGCTTAAGCGCCGCGGAGACACACCATGGCCCTCACCCAGCGAGACGCAGTTGTCGCGCTCGATGGAGTGAGGGCCAAATTTTGTAACTTGCTGTTGGGTGGTCCCGTCCGGCAGATTTGCCGGGGACGGACGCCGGGGCGGGCAAGCTGATGAGCAAACGCTGCTATTACGAGACGCTGGAAGTGGAGCGCGGCGCCGACGATGCGCAGCTCAAGTCGGCGTTCCGCAAGCTCGCGATGAAGTGGCATCCGGACCGCAATCCGGGCGACAAGGACTGCGAGCACAGGTTCAAGGAGATCAACGAGGCCTACGACATCCTCAAGGATCCCGACAAGCGCGCCGCCTATGACCGCTTCGGTCACGCCGCCTTCGAGCACGGCAACGGCGCGAGCGCGGGCGGCTTCGGCTTCGGCGGCGACTTCGCCTCCACCTTCGCGGACATCTTCGACGATTTCTTCGGCATGGGCGGCGGCCGGCGCGGCCGCGGCGGGCGCGAGCGCGGCGCCGACCTGCGCTACAACATGGAGATCACTCTCGACGAGGCTTTCCACGGCAAGGCTGCGCAGATCAGCCTGCCGACGTCGGTGATCTGCGAAGCCTGCTCCGGATCGGGCGCCAAGGCCGGCACCAAGGCCAAGGCCTGCGCCACCTGCGGCGGCATGGGCAAGGTGCGCGCGACCCAGGGCTTCTTCACCATCGAGCGGACCTGTCCGGGCTGCCATGGCCGCGGCCAGGTGATCGAGAACCCGTGCCCGTCATGCGCGGGCAGCGGCCGCGTCACGCGCGAGCGCACGCTCTCGGTGAACATCCCCGCGGGCGTCGAGGACGGCACGCGCATCCGTCTCGCGGGCGAGGGCGAGGCCGGCGCGCGCGGCGGGCCCTCGGGCGATCTTTACATCTTCCTGTCGCTCGCCAGCCACGCGTTCTTCCAGCGCGACGGCGCCGACCTCTACTGCCGCGTGCCGGTATCGATGGTGACGGCGGCGCTCGGCGGCGAGTTCGAAGTGCCGACGATTGACGGCGGCAACAGCAAGATCAAGGTGCCGGCCGGCACCCAGTCGGGCACGAGCTTCCGCGTCGCCGGCAAGGGCATGCCGGTGCTCCGGTCCAAGCAGGTCGGTGACATGTACGTGCAGGTTGTCGTCGAGACGCCGCAGAAGCTGACCAAGCGCCAGCGCGAGCTGCTGATGGAGTTCGAGCAGCTCTCCTCCCATGACACGCAGCCGGAAGCGGTCGGATTCTTTGGTAAGGTCAAGGACTTTTTCGGCAGCCGCGCCAGCTCGGCATGAGCAGCGGTAGTCTGTCGAGTTCGTGCGGAGGGATAAGGACTTAGACGTGGCGCTTCGGTTGTTGCCCAGGCGCCACTTGACCCCCGACCCGCCGGCATTTACCGGTTTGATGTACAGCGTCACATGATTGTCATCCGCAATGGCCCTGCCGGCGTTCCAGCACATCGAGAAGCACATCGGTAAGCAGATTCGTCTCTTCGAGCGCAAGAAGGGCGCTCTGGAGCGCAAGCTCGAGCAGCATTTCCGTCTCCTGGAAATCAAGAAGGAAGCGTTCGAGCAGAACATCGGACGCCGCGTGCGCGCGTTCGAAAAGAAGCGCGGCATCTGCATCGACGACGAGTTGCGATTCATCCGCACCTGGTTCGAGAAGCCGCTGTCGGTCGGCGCGGTGACGCCATCCGGGCGGGTGCTGGCGCGTACCATGGCACGTTATGTCGATCCCGCCTCCGACGGGCCGATCGTCGAGCTCGGGCCCGGCACCGGCCCCGTGACCGACGCGCTGATCAAGAACGGCGTCGATCCGGCGCGCCTCGTGCTGGTGGAATACGATCCGGCCTTCTGCCGCCTGCTGCAGGAGCGCTATCCAACCGCCACCGTGGTGCAGGGCGACGCCTACAGCCTGCGTCAGCTCCTCTCGGGACTGGGAAAGCCGGCGGCGGCGATCGTGTCCGGCCTGCCGCTCATGACCAAGCCCCTGCGCACCCGCTTGCGGCTGATCAACGAGGCGCTCAACCTGCTCAAGCCAGGCGCGCCTTTCGTGCAATTCACCTACGCGGTGGTCTCGCCGATCCCGACGCGGCTCGCCGGCGTGCGCGCCGAACGCTCCGAGCCGGTGTGGCTCAACGTGCCGCCGGCGCGCGTGTGGGTCTATCGCAAGGCGTAGGCGCTCGCGCGGCGCGACGGCGGTGCGTGCCGCGCTCGATCCGGCGCGCATGGAGGATCTGTCAGTGGACACGTCACGCGAGCGCCTGATCGTCGCGCTCGACCTGCCCTCGGTGGTCGCCGCCGAGGCGATGGTGGAGCGGCTCGGTGATGCCGTCACCTTCTACAAGATTGGCTACCAGCTCGCCTTCGCGGGCGGGCTGCCGCTCGCGGAAGATCTCGTGCGCCAAGGCAAGCGCGTGTTCCTCGATCTCAAGCTGCACGACATCGGCAACACCGTGGCGCGCGGCGTCGAGAGCGTCGCGAAGCTCGGCGCCACCTTCCTCACGGTGCATGCCTATCCGCAGACCATGCATGCGGCGGTCGATGCGCGCGGCGACTCGGGCCTGCGCATCCTCGCCGTCACCGTTCTCACCTCGTATGACGACGCCGACCTCGCGGCGGCGGGCTACGACTTCACGGTGAAGGAGCTGGTGGCCGAACGTGCCGCGCAGGCGCGCGACATCGGCGTCGACGGACTCGTCTGCTCGGCCGAGGAGGCGGAGGCGCTCCGCCCGAAGGTCGGCCCGCTGGTGCTGGTCACGCCGGGAATCCGCCCGGCCGGCGCCGACACCGGCGACCAGAAACGGGTGATGACGCCGGCCAAGGCGATCGCCGCCGGCGCGGACTATCTCGTGGTGGGGCGGCCGATCCTGGCCGCCGGCGATCCCAAGGCGGCCGCGGAGGCGATCGTCGCCGAGATCGCGGCGGCGCAGCGCTAGGGTCGGGGCTCCCGCGATCCGCTTCGTCCGCGCCGCGCAAGCGCATTTCTGAACCGAACAGGGGCTACAATCGGCGCCGCGGGATGCTAAACCCCGGGCGTCTTTTGGAGAAGCAAGCCATGTCGGACATGCGGCTGATCGTGGTTGGCGCGGGCGGCCGCATGGGCCGCACGCTCATCAAGGCGATCGCGGACGCGCCCGGCCTGGCGCTGGCCGGCGCGGTCGAGAATGCCGGCTCGAAGCTCCTGGGCGAGGACGCGGGCGTCCTCGCCGGACTCACCCCCAACGGGATCAAGCTCACCACCGACGTCGCCCCGCTTGCGGCGGTCGCCGACGGGGTGATCGACTTCACGGTGCCGGAGGCGAGCGTCGCGCTCGCCGCGCTGTGCGCCAAGCACAAGCTGGTGCACGTCATCGGCACCACCGGCACCAGCGCGCAAGACGACGCGAAGATCGCGGAAGCGGCGAAGTCCACCGCGATCGTGAAGTCGGGCAACATGAGCATGGGCGTCAACCTGCTCGCCGCGCTGGTCAAACGCGTGGCGCAGACGCTCGATCAGGATTTCGACATCGAGATCGTCGAGATGCACCACAACAAGAAGGTCGACGCGCCTTCGGGCACCGCGCTGCTGCTCGGGCGCGCCGCCGCGGAAGGGCGCAACATCGACCTCGCCGCGCGCTCGGTGCGCGCGCGCGACGGCGTCACCGGCGCGCGCAAGGCGGGCGACATCGGCTTCGCGGCGCTGCGCGGCGGCACCGTCGTCGGCGACCACACCGTGATCTTCGCCGGGCCGGCCGAGCGCATCGAGCTTGCGCACAAGGCCGAGGACCGCATGATCTTCGCGCGCGGCGCGCTCAAGGCCGCGCTGTGGGCGCGCGGGCGTGCGCCCGGGCTCTACTCCATGGCCGACGTGCTCGGCCTGTAACCAGTGGGAAGCATGCCATGAGTGACCGTCTTCTCGTGCTCGTCCGTCACGGCCAGAGCGAGTGGAACCTGCAGAACCTGTTCACCGGCTGGCGCGACGTCGACCTCACCGAGAAGGGCGTCGCCGAGGCGCGCGCGGCCGGGCGTAAGCTCAAGGGGCTCGGGCTGTCGTTCGACGTCGCCTTCACGTCCGACCTCAAGCGTGCGCAGAACACGCTCAGGCTGATCCAGGAGGAGATGGGCCAGACCAACCTGCCGGTGTTCAAGTCCGTCGCGCTCAATGAGCGCGACTACGGCGACCTGTCGGGTCTCAACAAGGATGACGCGCGCAAGAAGTGGGGCGAGGAGCAGGTGCACATCTGGCGCCGCTCCTACGACGTGGCGCCGCCCGGCGGCGAGAGCCTCAAGGATACGCTGGCGCGCACGCTGCCTTATTACGTCACCGAGATCCTGCCGCGCGTGCTGCGCGGCGAGCGCGTGCTGGTGGCGGCGCACGGCAACTCGCTGCGCGCCCTGGTGATGGTGCTCGACCGTCTCACGCCGGAGGGCATCGTCAAGCGCGAGCTCGCCACCGGCGTGCCGCTGGTCTATCGGCTCAATGCGGACTCGACCGTGGCCGAGCGCCAGGAGATGGCGGCGTAGCTTACGCCGCGGCGGTGCGGCCGGCCTCCCAGCCCAGGATCGCGCGCTTGCGCGTCAGGCCCCAGTGATAGCCCGTGATGTCGCCGCTCTTGCCCAGCACGCGATGGCATGGGACGACGAACGAGATCGGGTTCTTGCCGACGGCGGCGCCGACCGCGCGCGAGGCCTTGGGATTGCCGAGCCGGCGCGCGATGTCCGAGTAGGTCGAGGCGCGGCCCATGGGAATGGCGAGCAGCGTCTCCCAGACGCGCACCTCGAAGTCGGTGCCGATCATGACGACGCGCAGCGGCTGGTCGGCGCGCCACAGCGACGGCTCGAAGATGCGGCGCGCGACTTCGGCGGTGCCCGCGATGTCCTCGACATAGGTCGCCCGCGGCCAGCGCTGCTGCATGTCGGCGAGCGCCGCCGGCTCGTCGCCCATGTCGGCGAAGGCGAGGCCGGCGAGGCCGCGCTCGGTGGTCACCACGAGCGCGATGCCGAATGGCGAGGGATGGAAGCCGTAGTGCATGGTCAGGCCTTCGCCGCCCTTCTTCCATTCGCCCGGCGACATGGCCTCGTGCGCGACGAAGAGATCGTGCAGCCGCCCGGGGCCCGACAGGCCCACCTCGTAGGCGGCATCGAGCACGCTCGCCGATTCGCGCAGCAAGGTGCGGGCGTGGTCGATGGTCAGCGCCTGCAGGAACGCCATCGGCGTGAGCCCGGCCCAGCGACGGAACAGGTGATGCAGTTCGTCGGGGGTGGTGCCGGCGGCATGGGCGATGGCCTCGACCTCGGGCTGGGCGCGCCAGTGCTCGGAGATGTAGGCGATGGCGGCGCGCACGACCTCGTAGTCGGCGCAGGGGTCGGCCTCGGCTGGCAGCGAAATTCGATCGGGTGAAAGCATGGCGCTCTCCATTGTCTTTCACCTCACCTATTGCCGGTGGCGGGCCGTCTCCACCCGGTTTCTGGCCATTCTATCTGCAAACGGGGGGTGAGGTGCGGCTCACGTGAGGGCCGCCCGCGTGGGGCCACGCTTGGCCTCGCCGATGGCGGCGGCGAGGGCGTCGGCGAAACTCTCCTTCTCCTGCGGCCCGAGGAACGCCGCGATCGGCAGCTTGCGGCCGTGGGAGACCAGGAACAGGCGCTCGATGCCGAATTCCTCGTGGACCTCGCGGTCGAGCTTCACCCACACCGGGTTGAGGGTCCATTCCGAGACCTGGCCGCGGTGGCTGACCTTGCGCACCCGCAATTCGCTGGGTGTGACCCAGACCTGCTCGTAAGCGGTGGCGGCGCGGTAATTGGCGCGGAACGCGAAGTAGATCAGCGCCGCGTCGAGCCCGAAAAACCCGAAGATCGGCCATGCCCCCATCAGCAGGAAGGCAAATCCGGCGATGAAGCTGACCACGCCCACCGCGATCATCACGATCAGGAAGCCCGAGGCGCTGAGCGAGCGGTGCGGCGTCAGCACCGCCGAGAACAGTGTGGGCTCTTGGGTATGGTCGTTGCCTGGGGTCATCGGCTTTCACTATACGAAGATCATGGCGCGGCAGGCGATCCCGAAGCGGACATCGGTCACGGCGACCCGGCCGGCCAAGGCGCGCACGGGCGCCAAAAGGCCGGCCAAGGAGGCGGCTCCCGCGTCCAAGAGCCGGGCGGGCAAGGGCGCCGCCGCATCGAAGCCGCGTTCCGCGTCGAAATCGCGGCCGGAACCGACGGTAAAAACGCCCCGGCCGCGCGCTGGCAAACTCAAACCGAAGCCCAAACTCAAGCTCTGGACACCGGCCGAGGTCGAGGAGGCCTTTCGCCGATTCCAGCAAGCCAACCCCGAGCCGCGCGGGGAGTTGCAGCACATCAACCCGTTCACGCTGCTCGTGGCGGTGGTCCTGTCCGCCCAGGCGACCGACGCCGGGGTCAACAAGGCGACGCCGGCGCTGTTCGCCGCCGCCGACACGCCGGAGAAAATGGTCGCGCTCGGCGAGGACAAGGTGCGCGACCTCATCAAGACCATCGGTCTCTTCCGCACCAAGGCCAGGAACGTGATCGCGCTTTCGCGCATCCTCGTGGAGGAGCACGGCGGCATGGTGCCCGCCGCGCGCGAGGCGCTGGAGGCGCTCCCCGGGGTCGGCCGCAAGACCGCCAACGTCGTGCTCAACATCGCCTTCGGCGAGAAAACCATTGCGGTCGACACGCACATCTTCCGCGTCGGCAATCGCACCGGCCTCGCGCCCGGCAAGAACCCGCTCGAGGTCGAGACCGTACTCGATCGCACCGTGCCCGACGCCTACAAGCTGCACGCGCATCACTGGCTGATCCTGCACGGACGCTACATCTGCGTCGCGCGCAAGCCGTTGTGCGGGCGCTGCCTGATCAACGAGCTGTGCCGGTGGCCGGAGAAGGCCGCGCCGGAGTTCACGCTGGCCGAGCGCATCGCCACCAGCGCCAGCATGATGGGCAAGGGGCTCAAGGAACTGTAGGCGAGCGCAGCCCAGCCTGGTCTAGCCTAGCGATTGGGCTCGATCAGCTCGCGGCGCGTGCCGCCCGCCACCTTCTTGTGGATGTGCACCATGAAGGCAGTGCCGAACAGCGGCGTCGCGAGATTGACGATCGGGATCGAGACGAAGGCGGCGATGAAGCAGCCGGCGGTGAACACCGTGCCGCGATGGATGCGGCGCAGGCGCTTGGCCTCCTCGACCGGATGGAAGCGCATCGCCGCCAGCTCGAAATACTCGCGCCCGAGCAGATAGGCAGTGGCGAGGAAGAAGATGATTGCGCCGAGGCCGGCGAACAGCAGGAACGGCAACGAGACCACATAGACGATGAGCGAGAGCAGCGCGATCTTGACGCCTTCGAGGCTGGCGCGCGCCAGCGGCAGCGCGTGGCCGGGCGGGTCCGCGGGATAGTGCTCGCGCTCGACGTGCTCGGCGATTTCGTCGGCGAAAAAGCTGGCGATCACGGACGTCACCGCCGGCATCAGGAAGATCGCGCCGACCAGCAGGCCGAAGCCGATGGCGAAGGCGAGGATCCAGCCGAGCGTCACCACCGGCCAGTGCGCGAGCGGGCCGAGCGTGGTCTCGACCCATTGCCCGCCCTCGCCTGTCAGCCAGATCAGCAGCCAGTCGAGCACGATGCCGAGCACGATCAGCAGAGCGACGGCAAGGCCCACCGACTTGAGCAGCACCGACCGGAACGGCGGCGTCACCATCTGTGACAGCGCCTTGATTGCCGCATCGATCATCAGCCGACCTCCCGCGAGACGAGACCAGAGGTAATCGCGCGGACGGCCCGGCACAAGCGGCGCCATTTGCCTCGCTGGCGCCGTTCAGGCACATTGCGCGCGAGGCCATGCTGATCGACCGCCGCACCTTTCTCATGAGCTCGGCTGCCGCCGTGGCGGCGCCGGCGCTTGCACTCGCGCAGACGGCCGACGTGGACGTCGCGATCGTCGGCGCGGGCGCGGCGGGCATCGCGGCGGCGCGGCGCGTCGCCGCCGCCAACCGCAGCTTCCGCCTGATCGAGGCGAGCGAGCGCATCGGCGGGCGCTGTATCACCGACACGCGCACGTTCGGACGGCCCTTCGACCGCGGCGCCCATTGGATCTATTCGCCCGACGCCAATGCGGTGGCGCAGGCCGGCACGCGCGCCGGCGTCGACATCTATCCCGCGCCGCCGGGACAGAAGGTGCGGGTCGGCCGCCGCTACGCGCGCGAGGGCGAGATGGAGGAATTTCTCGCGACGCTCGTGCGCGCGCGCCGCGCCATCGAGGAGACGACCCGGCGCGGCGACGTCTCCTGCGCGCAGGCGCTGCCCAAGGATCTCGGAAGCTGGCAGCAGACGATCGAGTTCCTGTTCGGGCCGTCGGCCTTCGGCAAGGACCTCGCGGCGCTCTCGGCGCTCGACTTCATCAAGTCGGCGGAGCGCGACGTCGCCGCGTTCTGCCGGCTCGGCTTCGGCGCGCTGCTGGCCAAGGTCGGCGAGCGCGTGCCGGTGCAGCTCGCGACGCCGGCGACGCGCATCACCTGGCAGGGCCGCTCCGGGGTCGAGATCGAAACCGCGCGCGGCAAGTTTTCCGCGCGCACCGCGATCGTGACGGCGTCGACCAACATGCTCGCGTCGGGCCGCATCGCTTTCGCGCCGGAGCTTCCGCGCCGCCAGCTCGATGCCGCCGCGCGGCTGTCGCTCGGCAGCCAGGACCGCGTTGCGCTCGAGCTTGCCGGCAACCCGCTCGGCATGCAGCGCGACGAGTTGATGTTCGAGAAGTCGAACGATGCGCGCACGGCGCTCCTGCTCGCCAACATCACCGGCTCGACGCTGTGCTTCGTCGATGTGGGCGGCCGCTTCGGCCGCGACCTCGCCGCGCAGGGCGAGCGCGCCGTGGTGGCCTTCGCGACCGACTGGCTCGCCAACCTTTATGGCGAGGACATCAGGAAAGCCGTCGGGCGCAGCGCCGCGACGCAGTGGAACATGGAGCCGTGGGTGCTCGGCGCGGCCTCGGCCGCGGCGCCGGGCGGACAGGGCGCGCGCCGCGTCCTGATGGAGCCGCTCGCAGCCCGGATGTGGCTTGCGGGCGAGGCCGCGCACGAAACGCTGTGGGGCACGGTCGCGGGCGCCTGGGAGTCGGGCGAACGCGCCGCCACCGAGGCGCTCAAGGCGATCGGCGCGCTCAAGGAACCGGAGAAGGAGAAGCCGGCGCCGCAGCAGCGGCAACGGCGCAAGCCGCGGCAGCGCCAGCCGAGGCAACCGGCGCAACCGCGATTCTAAGCAGGTGTGCTACCCGCGCAGCACGCCGCCGGTGCGCTTGCCGACTTCGGCGACGATCTTCTTGCCGACCGCGTCGATCTCCTCGTCGGTCATGGTCTTCTCGCGCGGCTGCAACGTCACGGCAATCGCCACCGACTTCTTGTCGGGGTCGATGCCCTGGCCCTCGTAGACGTCGAAGACGTTGACGCTGGTGATCAGCTTGCGGTCGACGTTCTGCGCCGCCCGCACGAGATCGCCGACCTTGGTCGCACGCGGCACCACGAAGGCGAAGTCGCGCGCCACCGGCTGGAAGGGCGAGAGCTCGAGCAGTGGCTTAGCGCGGGTCGCCTTCGCCTTGGCTTCGGGGATGCGTTCGAGGATGACCTCGAAGGCGACGAGCGGGCCCTCGACATTGAGCGCGCGCAGGGTGCGCGGATGCAGCTCGCCGAAATGACCGAGCACGTTCTGCGGCCCGATCTGGATCGTGCCGGAGCGGCCGGGATGCAGCCAGGCCGGTCCGCCGGGCACCACCTGCAGGGCGGCGCTCGGTGCGCCTGCGGCGGTGAGCACGGCGAGCGCGTCGGCCTTGACGTCGAAGGCATCGACCTCGCCCGCCCCGTTCGACCAGTGGCGGCCGATGCCGGACGCCTTGGCGAGGCCGCGCCGCACGCCGGCGGCGGCGGTGAACTGGTCCTGCGGACCGTCGCCCTTGAAGACCTGGCCGACCTCGAACAGCGCGGTGTCGTGGAAGCCGCGGTCGGCATTGCGCTGCGCGGCCGCGACGAGGCCGGGCACCAGGCTCGGCCGCATGTCGGAGAGGTCGGCCGCGATCGGATTGGCGAGGGTGAGCGCCGGGTCGCCGCCGCCGAACAGCTCGGCCTCGGCCTTGCCGATGAACGACCAGGTGACGGCCTCCACCATGCCGCGCGCGGCGAGCGCGCGCTTGGCCTTGCGCGTGCGCGTCTGAATGGCGGTGAGCACCGGCTTGCGCGGCGCCTCTCCGCGATCGAACGGCGTGAGCGGCACGCGATCGACGCCGGCGATGCGCACGATCTCCTCGACGACATCGGCCTTGCCGTGCACGTCCGGGCGCCACGAGGGAACCGCCACCTTCACCGCCGCGCCGGAGCCTGACACGAAGAAACCGAGGTGGCCGAGGATGCGCTTGGCCTCGACGAACGGAACCTCGAGCCCGGCCAGCCGCTTCGTCTCCTCGACCGGGAAATCGATGATGCGGTCCCCGGCCGGCACCTCGCCGGCGACGACGATCTCCGAGGGCTCGCCGCCGCACAGCTCCATCACCATCTGGGTGGCGAGCTCGAGCCCGGGCAGCATGAAGGCCGGATCGACACCGCGCTCGAAGCGGTAGCGCGCATCGGAGTTGATGCCGAGCTTGCGGCCGGTCTGCGCGATGTTCATCGGCTCCCACAGCGCCGATTCGATCAGCACGTCGGTGGTGGTCTCGTCGCAGCCCGAATGCTCGCCGCCCATGATGCCGGCGAGGGATTCGATGCCGGCGTCGTCGGCGATCACGCAGATGCTGTCGTCGAGCTGATAGGTCCGGGTATCGAGCGCGAGCAGGCTTTCGCCCTTGCGCGCGCGGCGCACGACGAGACTGCCCTTGACCTTGGCGGCGTCGAAGACGTGCAGCGGACGGCCGCGGTCGTAGGTCATGAAGTTGGTGATGTCGACCAGCGCGTTGATCGGACGCAGGCCGATGGCGGTGAGGCGGCGCTGCAGCCACTCGGGGCTCGGGCCGTTCTTGACGCCGCGCACGAGGCGCAGGCCGAACGCCGGGCACAGCGAAGGCGTATCGCCGAAGTCGAGCGTGACCGTCACGGGGCAGGGGAGCTTGCCGGGAACCTGCTTCACCGGCGCGGTCTTGAGCTTGCCCATGTCGGCGGCGGCGAGATCGCGCGCGATGCCGGATACGGCAGTGCAGTCGGGGCGGTTGGGCGTCAGGTTGATCTCGATGACTGGGTCGTCGAGCCTGGCCCACTCGGTGTAGCGCACGCCCACGGGCGCATCGGCCGGCAGGTCGAGGATGCCTTCATGGTCCTCGGAGAGCTGCATCTCCATGCCCGAGCACAGCATGCCGCGGCTTTCGACGCCGCGGATGGTGCCGACGCCGAGCGTGATGTTCTTGCCCGGGATGTAGGTGCCGGGCGGGGAGAACACGCTCTTCATCCCGGCGCGCGCATTGGGCGCGCCGCACACCACCTGCACCGGCTGGCCGTCGCCCGTGTCGACCATGCACACGCGCAGGCGGTCGGCATTGGGATGCTGCTCGGCCGAGATCACGCGCGCGATGATGAAGGGCGCGAGCTGCTTGGCCTTGTCCTCGACGCTCTCGACCTCGAGGCCGATCATGGTGAGCTTGTCGACGATCCTGTCGAGCGGCTCGTCCGTCTCGAGATGGTCCTTCAGCCAGGAGAGTGTGAATTTCACGAGCTCAGCCCTCCGGCGAGGGTGGGGAAGTCGAGCGGGCGGAAGCCGTAGTGCGACAGCCAGCGCACGTCCGCCTCGAAGAAGGCGCGCAGGTCCGGCATTCCGTATTTGAGCATGGCGATGCGGTCGATCCCCATGCCCCAGGCAAAGCCCTGATACTCGTCCGGATCGAGGCCGCAGTTGCGCAGCACGTTCGGGTGCACCATCCCGCAGCCGAGGATCTCCAGCCAGTCCTCGCCTTCGCCGAAGCGGATCTCGCCCTTGTCGCGGCGGCACTGGATGTCGACCTCGAGCGAAGGCTCGGTGAACGGGAAGAATGAGGGACGAAAGCGCATCTTCACGTCGTCGACCTCGAAGAACGCCTTGCAGAACTCGGCGAGGATCCACTTGAGGTGTCCGAGATGCGAGCCCTTGTCGATGACGAGGCCCTCGACCTGGTGGAACATCGGCGTGTGGGTCTGGTCGCTATCGCAGCGATAGGTGCGGCCCGGGATGATGACGCGGATCGGCGGCTTCTGCGTCAGCATGGTGCGCACCTGCACCGGCGAGGTGTGGGTGCGCAGCAGGAGGCGCGAGCCGTCCGGCTTCGGATTGAAGAAGAACGTGTCATGCATCTCGCGGGCCGGATGGTCCGCGGGGAAGTTCAGTTTGGTGAAGTTGTAGTCGTCGGTCTCGATGTCAGGGCCTTCCGCCACGGCGAAGCCCATATCGGCAAAGATCGCGGTGAGCTCGTCGACAACCTGGCTGATCGGATGCACGCGGCCGGCCTCGGCCGGCGGCTCGCGCACCGGCAAGGTGACGTCGACGGTCTCGCTGTTGAGCCGCGCATCGAGCGCCTGCTCGGCGAGCGCACCCTTGCGCTCCGCGATCGCCGTGGTGACGCGATCCTTGAGCCCGTTGATCAGCGGGCCCTGCTGCTTGCGCTCATCGGGCGACATGGTCCCGAGCATCTTGAGCAGCGCGGAGACGCTGCCGCTCTTGCCGAGCGTCGCGACGCGCACCGCTTCGAGCTCCGCCTCGTCGCTGGCCGCACCGACCGCGGCGAGGATGTCCTTCTCGAGGGCGTTGAGATCGGCCACGGGCTCACTCCGGCATGATGAAGAGATCGGTGTCGCCGGGCTTGCCGCCGGCGGCCGTCAGCATGGCGTGCACCTGACCGCGATGATGGGTCTGGTGATTGAAGAAATGGGTCACGAGCTCCCAGCGCGGTTTCGACACCTCGCGCTTCACCGCGCCGGAGAACCAGGTGAGGTCGCCGGCGAACCAGTCGTCGTCGAGGCGGTCGGCCCAGGCGAGGATGGTTGCGTCCATCTTCGCGCGCTCGGTCTTGAGGACGTCCCAGCTGGGATAGAGCGAGACCGATTCCGGGATTCCGCCCGGCGGGCGCGGCACGTCGGCGAACCGGCTCATCCACATGCCGTCGCCCCACAGCAGGTGACTGAGCGTGCCGTGGATCGAGCCGAAGAACGCGCCGCGCTCCTGCCGCCGCGCCTCGTCGGAGAGGCGGTCGGCGGTGCCGTAGAGATTCTCGTTCTGCCAGCGATTGTAGCGGGCCATGCGCCGGGCGTAGGCGGCGTCGATCATGTCAGTCGCTCCGACGGGGTGGCGCGACAGGTCGTGCAGCGTCAGGCCGCGAGCGCGGCCTTGGCCTTCTCCACGATGACCTGGAACGCCGCCGGCTCACGGATGGCGAGATCCGACAGCACCTTGCGGTCGATCTCGACACCGGCCTTCTCGAGGCCGTTGATGAAACGGCTGTAGGTCAGGCCGAACTGGCGCACGCCGGCGTTGATGCGCTGGATCCACAGGGCGCGGAAGGTGCGCTTCTTGTTCTTGCGGTCGCGGAAGGCGTACTGGCCGGCCTTCTCGACGGCCTGCTTGGCGACGCGGATGGTGTTCTTGCGGCGGCCGTAATAGCCCTTGGCTGCCTTGAAGGTCTTCTTGTGCTTGGCGTGACTGGTGACGCCACGTTTGACGCGGGCCATGACTGATCTCCTGGATAATTCTTAAACCATGGTCGGGTCAGATTTGATCGCCGTCACGGTTTATGTGTTTGTTTGAGCACGATCTTTTCCGAAAACCGGGTTTCATTTTCCGGGATCGTGCTCGGTGTCGCGAGCGGCGGGGATCAGCCGTTCGGCAGCCAATACTTCTTGATGTTGTCGCCATCGGTCTTGAACAGCACCTTGGTGCCGCGGTGGTCGCGGATCTGCTTGGTGCTGCGCTTGATCATGCCGTGGCGCTTACCGGACTGCTGGAATTTCACCTTGCCGGTGCCGGTAATCTTGAAGCGCTTCTTGGCGCCGGATTTGGTCTTCATCTTGGGCATTTGGCTCTCCTTCTTCGGCCGGCGCAGATGCCGCGCGGAAAAATACCGCGCCGGGTGCCGGCGGTGCGCTCACGCGCGTCTGCTCTGGATTGAGCGTTTTCCTGCCGCCACGGCAGCCCTTTAGCCGGGCGGCGGAAGGCCGGGTTTATGGCAGAACGGTCACGCCTTGGCAACTGCGGCGGCAACAGCAAAACGCCCCGCGGGAGGCCCGCGGGGCGCGAATTCGTGAGCCGCAGGAAGGGGTTAGCGCGGCGCGAGCACCATGATCATCTGGCGGCCCTCGAAGCGGGCGTCCATCTCGACCTTGGCCAGCTTGGCGGTGTCTTCCTTGACCCGGTCGAGCAGCTTGGTGCCAAGCTCCATGTGGGCCATTTCGCGACCGCGGAAGCGGAGGGTCACCTTCACCTTGTCGCCTTCCTCGAAGAAGCGCTGCATGGCCCGCATCTTCACGTCATAGTCGTGGTCATCGATCATCGGCCGGAATTTGACTTCCTTGACCTCGACCACCTTCTGCTTCTTGCGGGCTTCGGCCTGTTTCTTCTGCTCCTGGTACTTGTACTTGCCGTAGTCGAGCAGCTTCACGACAGGGGGCGTGGCATTGGGCGCGATCTCGACAAGGTCCATCCCGGCGGCCTGGGCGAAAGCGAGTGCCTCCGCGACGGAGACGTTGCCTTTATTGCTTCCGTCCTTGTCGATCAGATGTACTTCGCGAGCGCGGATCTCCTCGTTGATGCGCGGACCGTCCTTTTGGACGGGCGGCGGGGCTCTCATTGGGCGACGAATGGCGACAATCTCCTCTGCTGTTAGAACGATGGTGCGCAGGCCATGATGTGCGGACCATGCAAGAGAATCGGGATAATCGCGGCTTGAGTCAACGGGCATGGCGCAGCGCGCACGATCTGCACCCGGCAAATTAGCGACGTTCGAGTAACCTTATGGAACCGCAAGACCTGCAATTCATCGATGTGGGAACAGGGCCGGCGCGGCGCAAGCTGGCCGTTCGCGTACAATCCGGCGCCGGCCCGGGCCTCCTCTGGCTGGGCGGCTTCAAATCCGACATGCGCGGCACCAAGGCCCAGGCGCTGGCGGACCACGCGGCCAAGGCCGGCCGCGCCTGCGTGCGTTTCGATTATTCCGGGCACGGGGAATCGGGCGGCGCCTTCACGGACGGTACGATCGGCCGCTGGCTCGAGGACAGCCTCGCCGTCTTCGACCGCTTCTGCCGCGGGCCGCAGGTGGTGGTCGGCTCGTCCATGGGCGGCTGGCTGGCGCTGCTGCTGGCGCGCGCGCTCAAGCGCCGCGCCGCCAAGGACCCGCCGGCGAGCCTTGCCGGCCTGGTGCTGATCGCGCCCGCGGTCGATTTCACCGAAGAGCTGATGTGGAAGAGGTTTCCCGCCGACGTGAAGGCCGAGCTCGAGAGTACGGGCCTGTGGACGCGCCCGTCGCAATACGAGGAAGGCGGCTATCCGATCACGCGCCAACTCATCGAGGAAGGCCGCGACCATCTGCTGCTCGGCGGGCTGATCGAGACCGGCTGCCCCGTGCGCATCCTGCAGGGCGCGCTCGATCCCGACGTGCCCTGGCAGCACGCGGTCGAGCTGGTCTCGCGCCTCGCCCAGGACGACGTGGTGCTGACCATGATCAAAGACGGAGATCACCGCCTGTCGCGTCCCGAGGACATCGAGCGGCTGATCCACACGGTGGCGGAGTTCGAACAGGCGGTGCCGGGCTCAGCGTGATGCCGCGTCGGCCAGCGCGGCGGACCATTCTTCGCGCACGAGCGGGTCGCTCTCACGCGTGCTCCGCCCGGCCAGCGCCGCGATCCGCTGCGGGGCAAGGCGCGCGAGCGCCCACACCGCGGCTCCGCGCACGATCGCCGCGCCGTCGTCGATGAGCCGTTCGGCCTCATGGGCCAGCGCGGGCTCGCCGCTGTTGCCGATGGCGACGAGCACGTTGCGCACGAAACGGTCGCGGCCGGTGCGCTTGATCGCGGTCTTCGCAAACAGCGCGCGGAACGCGGCGTCGTCGAGGCGCGCGAGCTCGGCGAGCGAGGGTGCGCGCAACACATCGCGCGCGGCAAGCTTGGCCTCGCTGCCGGCCTGCGCGAACTTGTTCCACGGACACACCGCAAGGCAATCGTCGCAGCCGTAGATGCGGTTGCCCATGCGCGCGCGCAACTCGCGCGGGATCGGCCCCTTGTGCTCGATGGTGAGGTAGGAGATGCAGCGCCGCGCATCGAGCTTGTGCGGGGCTGTAAAGGCATCAGTCGGGCAAGCGTCGAGGCAGGCGCGACAGGTGCCGCAGCGGTCCTCCTCGGGTTCATCCGGCGGCAGCTCGAGCGTGGTGAAGATCGAGCCGAGGAAGAGCCACGAGCCGTAGTCGCGCGAGACGAGGTTGGTGTGCCTGCCCTGCCAGCCGAGGCCGGCAGCCGCGGCGAGCGGCTTCTCCATCACCGCGGCGGTGTCGACGAACACCTTCACGTCGCCGCCGGCGGCGGCGATGAGCCAGCGCGCCAGCTCCTTGAGCCGCTTCTTGATGACATCGTGATAGTCGTCGCCCTGCGCGTAGACCGAGATCGCGCCGCGCGCATGTTCGCGGGTGAGCGCGCGCGGGTCCTGGTCAGGGCCGTAGTTCACGGCCAGCATGACGATCGAGCGCGCGCCGTCCCAGAGCACGCGCGGGTCGCTGCGGCGGGCGGGATCGGCGGCGAGCCAGTCCATGTCGCCATGCGAGCCGGCGGCGAGGAACTCGCTCAAGCCCTGCCGCGCATGCGGCAGCGCCTGCGCGCGCACGACGCCGATGCGATCGAAACCATGCGCGCGCGCGGCCTCGATCAGCGCGGACTTGATGGCGGCGGGATCGCTCAGAAATCGAGGTCGGCGTAGGTCTTCGACGGCGGAATGCCGGCGTGCGTCTCCGCCAGCAGCGGCCGGAACGAGGGCCGCGACTTCACCCGCGAGTACCAGATCTTTGCGGCTTCGTCCTCGGTCCACGGCACATCGCCCAGATAATCGACCACCGACAGGTGTGCGGCGGCGGCGAGATCGGCATAGCTCATGCGATCGCCGGCGAGCCAGTCGCGCGAGCGCACCAGCCAGCCGATATAGGCGAGATGATAGCGGATGTTGTTGCGCGCCGCACGGAGCACGTTCACGTCCGGGGGGCCGCCGCCCTGGGCCTGGGTCATCTGCACCTTGAAGATGCGCTCCGTTACCAGCGGGCCGGACACTTCTTCGCCAAACTTCTGATTGAACCAGACGGTCAGCCGCCGCACTTCCACGCGGCCGTTGATGTCGCGCGGCAGCAGCCGCACCTCCACGAGGTCGTCGCCATGTGCCTCGTCGAGATACTCCGCAATGATGTTGGCGTCGGGCACCGGCGGGCGGCCCTCGTCGAGCAGCACCGGCGTCGTCCCCGCGGGATTGAGCTTGAGAAACTCGGTGCGCCGCTCCCAGGGGCGCTCCTCGACCAGGTGGGGGTGCAGTCCGAACTCGCCCAGCGCCAGGCGCACGAAACGGGAGTGCGGACAGAACGGATGATGGAACAATGTCAGCATGCTCTACCTGCCGCGCGGATGACCGCGCGCCCCGGCGCGCGTTGGGCACATGATGTCATCGCGCCAGATTCCATGTTCGGCGTGTCACGTTGGATGGATAGCCTCGTGCGCTGCCTGCATCGCGGGCAGTGATACTTGATCCGGCGGCCGGGGCAAACCGCGGTTGTGCAGGAGCAAGCTTTCCCATTGCCCCGAGCCACGGCTTGTTCCACAAGCCCTCGGGGCGCGTCACCTCGACCTCTCCCGGAGTTCCGCCAGCCATGCTGCTCGATCTGATCAAGGCCGCCGTCCTCGGCGTCGTCGAGGGTTTGACCGAATATCTGCCGGTATCGTCCACCGGCCACCTGCTGCTGGTCGAGCATTTCTTCGGGTTCAATGACGAGGATTTCGGGAAGACCTTCGCGATCCTGATCCAGTTCGGGGCGATCCTGGCGCTGCTGTCGATCTATTTCACCCGACTGTGGCGGCTTGCTGTCGGCATGTTCACCAACGGGGACGATCTGCGCTTCGTCATCGGCGTCCTGATCGCGTTCCTGCCCGCCGCGGTGATCGGCGCCGCGGCCGGCGGATTCATCAAGGATGTGCTGTTCAATCCCTGGATCGTTAGCATTTCGTTAATTCTCGGCGGCTTCGTCCTGCTCTGGGTGGACCGTATCGATCTCAAGCCGCGCTATCACGAGGCCACGCGCTTTCCGCTGCCGACCTATCTTGCGATCGGGGTCTGCCAGTGCGCCGCCATGATCCCCGGCGTGTCGCGCTCAGGCGCGACCATCGTGTCGGCGATGCTGCTGGGCACCGACCGGCGGTCGGCGGCCGAGTTCTCGTTCTGGCTCGCGATGCCGACCATGGCCGGCGCGTTCGCCTACGACCTCTATAAAAGCGGCGCGCACCTGAGCAACAGCAACGCCATCATCGTGGCGGTCGGCTTCGTCACGTCGTTCGTGTTCGGCTGGATCGTGGTGAAGACGTTCCTCGACTATGTCTCGCGCCACGGCTTCGCGCTGTTCGGCTGGTGGCGCATCATCGTCGGCGTCGTCGCGCTCGCCGCGCTCGCCGTGGGACGGTGAGAGAGAGCTCTGCTCGTCACGAGGTCATTGCGAACACGATCCGAAGGACCGACGCCGCAATTCAGCGCGGCGCGTGAGACCTGGATTGCTTCGTCGCTACGCTCCTCGCAATGACGAGGCGGTCTCGCGCAGCGCCCGCGCGGTCTCCTCGTCGGCCGGAAAGAACGTCTCCAGCGCGATCTCCGACAACAGGATGTCGACCGGCGTGCCGAAGACGGTGGTGGTCGACAGGAACGACAGCACGCCCGTCTCGGTCCGCAGCCGCAGCGGCACGATGATCCCGGCATAGCGGCGGTCGATCGAGGGCGGCGCGGACGAGGCGCCACCGCCGTAGCCGCACAGCTCGTGCAGGAGTTCGCCCAGCACCGCATCGGCGGTGACGTCGATCTGGCGGCGCAGGCGCTCGATGAGATGCGCGCGCCATTCGGCGAGATTGACGATGCGCGGCGCGAGCCCCTTCGGGTTGAGGCTCAGGCGCAGCACGTTGACCGGCGGCTTGAGCAGCTCCGCGTCGGCGCCGGCCATCAGGCGCGCGGCGGCGGTGTTGGCCGATAGCAGCGTCCAATGCCGGTCGATGGCGAGGGCGGGATAGGGCTCGTGGCTTGCCAGCAGCGCGTCGATGGCCTGGCGCGCGGCCGCGAGCGCGGGGTCCTGCAGCGTGCGTTCGGGGAACACGGGCGCATAGCCGGCGGCCACCAGCATCACGTTGCGCTCGCGCAGCGGCACGTCGAGCCGTTCGGCGAGATGCAGCACCATGTCGCGCGAGGGCAGCGAGCGCCCGGTTTCGAGAAAGCTCAGGTGGCGCGCGGAAATCTCCGCCTCGGTGGCGAGCTCGAGCTGGGACAGGCGGCGGCGCTGGCGCCACTCGCGCAGATAGTCCCCGACGGGCCTGGCCGCGACCGATGTCATGCCCGGCAAAATAACGCAGCCGGCGAGGCGGCTCCATGACCTCGCAGGTAATCGACTTGGCTCCCTGCTGCCATCACCGTCATCCGCGCGTGATCAACGCGAAACGAGAAGGAGCCCTTTGATGATGATGACCCAGATCCTCGACCGTCCGTCCTTCCTGCGCCGCGCGCTGCTCGCCGATGCGCTGCTCAGCGGCGCCACGGCGCTGCTGACGATCGCCGGCGCCGACGTGCTGTCGCCCTGGCTGGCGCTGCCGGCCGCGCTGCTGCGCGGCGCCGGCCTCGTGCTCGTGCCCTACGTGGCCTTCGTGCTCATCGTCGCCACGCGCGCCGCGATCGCGCGGCCGGCGGTGGTTGCGATCATCGCCGCCAACCTCCTGTGGGCGGCGGCGAGCATCGGCCTCCTGCTCACCGGGTGGGTCGCGCCCGGCATGCTCGGTTATGCCTTCGTGATCGGGCAGGCCGCGGTGGTCGCCGTGCTCGGCGAGCTGCAGGTGATGGGGCTGCGGCGATAGGGGCGCTCGTCATTGCGAGGAGGGCGCAGCCCGACGGGGCAATCCAGCGCGACGATTCGGCCCTGGATTGCTTCGCTGCGCTCGCAATGACCCGGGCGCTAGTTCTTCAGCGGCGGGCGATAGAGATTGTCGCGCGTGATCTCGCTGACCTTGTTCACGCCGGTGAGGATCATGGCGTTGTCGAAGCTCTCGCGGATCACCTCGAGCGCGGCCCCGACGCCCTTCTCGCCCATGGCGGCGAGGCCGTAGAGGAAGGCGCGGCCGATCAGGCAGCCGCGCGCCCCGTTGGCGATCGCCTTGTAGACGTCGTGGCCCGAGCGCACGCCGCCGTCGAACAGCACCTCGAGCTGATCGCCGACCGCGTCCGCGATATGGGGCAGCACGGAGATCGTGCCCGACGCGCCGTCGAGCTGGCGCCCGCCGTGGTTCGAGACGACGATGCCGTCGACGCCTTCGGAGGCGGCGCGCTTGGCGTCCTCCACGTCGAGGATGCCCTTGAGCACGAGCTTGCCCTTCCAGCGCTCGCGGATCCAGTCGAGGTCGCGCCAGTTCAGGCTCTGATCGGAGTTCTGCGAGGCCCACGAGCCCTGCTTGAGGGTGCCGACCGCCTTGCCGAGGTAGCTCTCCAGGTTGCCGAACGACTTGCGCTTGCTCATCAGCACGCTCGACATCCAGCGCGGCTTGGTCATCACGTCGAAGGCGTTGCGCATGGTGATCTTCGGCGGAACCGTCAGGCCGTTCTTGATGTCGGCGTGGCGCTGCCCGCGATAGGGCAGGTCGACGGTGAGGAACATGGTGGTGACGCCGACGGCGGTGGCGCGGTCGATCATAGCGCGCGCGAAGCCGCGGTCCTTGAACACATAGAGCTGGTACCACAGCGGCGTCTTGATCGCGCCGGCGACGTCCTCGATCGAGCACACCGACATGGTCGAGAGGCAGAACTTGACGCCGACGCGCTCGGCCGCGCGCGCCGCAAGGATCTCGCCGTCGCCGTGCAGCAGGCCGGTGAGCCCGGTCGGCGCGATCGCAACCGGCATCGACACCTTCTCGCCCATCATGGTGGTGGAGAGGTCGCGCTTGGAGGTGTCGACCATCACGCGCTGGCGCAGGCGGATGGCGTTGAGGTCGTTGCGGTTGTTGGCGAGCGTGAGCTCGTCGTAGGAGCCGCCGTCGACGTAGTCGAACAGCGCCTTGGGCACGCGCTTGCGCGCGAGCACGCGCAGGTCTTCGATGTTGGTGATGGGCGTCATGACCAGCTCCCCGCAGGTTCTCTCGTTCGCGCAATCGCGATTCCAGGCGGCGCGCGGCTGCCGACGTCCGGTCGCGGATTGCGGAGCTACGCGACGCGGCCCTGGAATTGTCCCGTTTTCCGGAAGCGCCACAAGTAGCTCGGCACGATCGCAGCCATGGTATGCGGCGCGATGCCGAGTCCTTCGAGGGTGCGGCCCTCGCGGATCGCCGCCTCCGACACGACGTTGTCGGCCTTGAGCAGCTCGACCTGATCGGGGGTCAGCGGCGGCTTGGGCAGGAACTGCAGGAGCGCCGCCTGGGCCTTCGCCGCCCAGAACGGCACCGGCACCAGCAGGCGCTTGCGCTCGACGGTGGCGAGCACGTATTCGAGCAGTTCCTTGAAGGTCACGATCTGCGGCCCGCCGAGCTCGTAGGTCGTTCCGGGCTTCGTGGCGCCATCCACCGCCAGCGCCACCGCCTCGGCGACATCGCCGACATAGACCGGCTGGAAGCGCGTCGCCCCGCCGCCGACCAGCGGCAGCACGGGCGAGAAGCGGGCGAGCGAGCCGAAGCGGTTGAAGAAGTCGTCCTCCGGCCCGAACATGATCGAGGGGCGGAAAATGGCGGCGTCCGGTGCGGCCGCCAGCACGCGCTGTTCTCCCTCCGCCTTGGAGCGGCCATAGGCCGAAGGCGAGCTCTCGTCGGCGCCGATGGCCGAGACGTGCACGAAGCGCGCGCCCTGGGCGACGGCGGCCTGGGCGGCGGCCTGCGCGCCCTGCGCCTGCACGGCCTCGAAGCGCTGGCGCCCCCGCTCGAACAGGATGCCGACGAGGTTGACCACGACGGCGGCGTCGCGGGCGGCGGCGGCGATCGAGGCCGGATAGCGCAGGTTGGCCTGCACCGCGTGGATCTGGCCGACGCGGCCGAGCGGCTGCAGGTGGCCGGCGAGCTCCGGCCGGCGCACCGCAGCGCGGATGCGGTAACCGCGCTTGGCGAGCGCGCGCACCACGTGGCGGCCGAGGAATCCCGACCCGCCGATCACCGTGACGATCGTATCGAGGTTGGCTTGTTCGACTGGGGGCATCGCTGGCACCGAATCCCGCCCCGACCCTGCGGGGCGCCGACGCGGGAAGTACTAGATCGGGGCGCGGGTGTATAGGCCCGGCGCGGGCGGGGCCGCCAGCGTTGACAAGGCGAAAGGCGGACCCTTATCTGTGCCTGCCTGATGCCCAGGTGGCGGAATTGGTAGACGCACTAGTTTCAGGTACTAGCGGGTAACACCGTGGAGGTTCGAGTCCTCTCCTGGGCACCATAAGTTCTCGGACCTCAGTCCGCTCAATAACTTAAGGCCCAGCAAGGCTTTGCGCTCGCCCGACTGTGATACAAGGGTGAGTAACAATGCTGTTTCGACTGGTGCGTCCGTTGAAGCGTCCAGGTTCCCGCAATCCGCAGTTCGTCAAGCGCATCCCGGCCGATGTGAGGCCGAGAGCGGCAGGCCTCAAGCTCGCGATTCCGGTCGGTGACAGCACGCAAACGCGGACGGTCTCCGGACGCGCCCACTTCATCAAACTCTCGCTGCGCACCAACGATCCTGCCGAGGTCAAAGCGCGGCTCGCAGTGGTCGATGCCTACCTCGAAAATGTGTGGCGCGGGTTACGCGCAACAGCGCCGGTATCGCTGACCCACAAGCAGGCCACGGCATTGGCGGGAGAGCTTTATCGAGGCTGGGCGCAAGGTGCGGACAGCGAGCGCGCCCTAGCGGTTGAGCACGTGCCCGGGATCGGCTGGCAGAGGGTTATCCCGGAGGAACTGCCCGAGGAATGGGACGCGGTGCTTGCCCGCTGGGAGCAGCTCGGCGCGAGCGAGGATATCGATACCCTGGAACGGACCTTGGGCGCGATAGTGGACCGCCTCTTGCTCGCGAGAGGAATCAAGGGTGTTGACGAAGCATCGCGCGCGACGCTGCTGAAATCCTTTTGGCAAGCCGCCCGGGACGCATTCGAGACGCGCAAGCGCAATGCGGAAGGCGACTATTCGCCAGACCCGAAGTCGGAGCGCTTCCCAGAGTGGACATCGCCGCAGACTTCCCGCCCGGCCGCCGCAAAGGTTTCCCTCAAGGGATTAGTCGAAGCGTGGTGGCTTGAGGCGAAAGCCACCGGCCGCAAGCCGAGCACCTACGAGAGCTATCGCAACACCATGACTAGCTTCGCGGACTTCCTGGAGCATGACGACGCCACGCGTGTCAGTCGCGATGACGTGGTTCGCTTCAAGGATCACCGGCTTGCATCGGTCCATCCGCGCACCGGGAAACCAATATCGGCGAAGACGGTGAAGGACAGCGACTTGGCGGGCCTCAAGACGGTCTTTGGGTGGGCCAAGGTTAACGGCAAGCTGGTGAGCAATCCGGCAGAGGGTATCACCATCAAGCTGGGCAAACCCCGCAAGCTGCGGTCTAAGGGCTTCACAGACTCGGAAGCCACGGCGATCTTGAAGGCTGCGCTACGCGTGAAACAGGGGCAAGAGCGGCCCGAGACGTTTGCTGCCAAGCGGTGGGTGCCTTGGCTCTGCGCCTACACGGGCGGGCGCGTTGGCGAGTTGGCGCAACTGCGCAAGGAGGATATCCGCCGTGAGGGCAAGCACTGGGTCGCGACCATCACGCCCGAAGCGGGCACGGTGAAGAACAACGAGGCGCGCGATGTGGTGTTGCATCCGCATCTCGTCGAGCTGGGCTTTATCGAATTCGTGAAACGAGCGCCTAAGGGACATTTGTTCCTCAGGCCCGCGAGTAGCGGCGACGTTTTGGGACCACTTAAGGGATTGAAGAACAGGCTGCGAGAGTTCGTTCGCGCCGTGGTCCCCGACAGGAACGTCGCGCCAAACCACGGATGGCGGCATCGCTTCAAGACTGTCGGGGTGGACGCTGCAATCGAGCATCGTGTCTTGGATGCGATCCAGGGACAGCAGCCGCGGAATGTATCGGAAAGCTATGGTGAGGTGACCATTAAGGCGCAAGCGGCTGCCATTGCCAAATTGCCGCGCTACCTAGTGCGATAATCTAGCCGGTATGGAACCGGTCACTTTGCGCCCAACAAGCAGGCACTAAGCGCCGTGAGACCACTTTCCCCCTGGGGCGACAAACCATGACAACCTTCTGGGTAGAGATTTCGGCTCTTGACCATGGTCACGGCGGTCCTGGCTGGGAGCTTGGTAGGTGCCTTTGGAGTCCGGCCACTGATCGTGTCGGAAATGACCGATACCGAATCATGCGTGAGCCTGCTGCAGGCGACACTGTCTGCCACCTCATTCGGCGCAACGATGGTCGCGTGTTGGCCGGCAAATCCATTGTAGCGGGTGCTGCTGCAATTCGGAATGACGCGCCGCCAACGCCTGGCGTCTGGGCCAATTTCCAAGGCTACTATCGCATTCCGCTTACCGACTTTGTGCCCTTCGATCCGGCGCCCAGCATCGACAGCATTGAAGCATCCAATGCGGATGAAATTCGTGCTGACATCTTTCCGCTAAGGCCAGAACATCATCCTTACGTCACATATGGTCCGGGCTTCGCCTTGCGCAGGGAATGTACCTTGGCAAGCTCACCAATCGTATGATCGAAATATTTGGAGCATATGCCGGCCTCAACGCTACCAGCACCGGGTTGGAGAAGGCCGGAGTTGACTTGACTGTCTTTCAGGAAGGCGAACAGCTCAGACGTGAGCGCACCTTCTTTTCGCGAAATCCAAAGCTTCGCGAAGAGGCTATCAGAAAGCACGGGTTGAACTGCACGGTTTGTAATTTTGACTTTGCAACCGTTTATGGTGTGCTTGGTGCAGGTTACATCGAAATGCATCATCTTGAATCAGTGAGTGAGCGGGCCAGCAAGAGCACCAGTGGTTGGTCAATTTCGGCTGAGGATGTTCGCCCGCTATGTGCGAACTGTCACCGAATGGTACACCGACGGCGTCCACCGTTGTCTCTTGAGGAGCTCAGCAAATTGATTGTGCGTGCCCCGCAGGTCGCCGGATGACTTGGGCCGAATACGTGCACGTAGTCGCACTTGCTGTTCTGTTAACAACATCTGTGTCGGCGGGCGAGTTCGCTGGCTATGTGGTCGATGTTCATGACGGTGATGGCTTCACCCTTGAGCAGGCTGATGGGCATTTTCAGCGAGTGCGGCTCTGCGGGATCGATTCTCCGGAGTCGTGGTGTCCACGGTACGACGAAGCCGCCAAGACCTTGGGGAAATTAGTTTTGGGTCGGTCCGTCCGGTGCCGGCAGGTAGGCTCTGGTACCGTATGTGACGGAAGATCCAGACCTACCAGTGGCAATCGCATCGTCGCTCAGTGCTTTGTCGGGTCCTCCGAGCGAGACGTCGCCTCGGTGCTGGTGGAGCAGGGCCTAGCGTGTGACTGGACGCGGTTCTCCGGTGGCTACTACTCCGCGCGAGGAAAGGGTCGTGCGTGCCCGGTGCACCACCGCTCGACATGCCAAGCAGCAGCGATGCCCCGATAAACAAGAGTGTTCCGGCTCCCGATAGGGGGCTGAGGATGGTCATCCCCCCGCCATCTCACATCCTCATTGCCACCAGGGCCTTTAGGGAAGGGCCGGAGGTAGGGTTTGGAGGATGGGGGAACGGCATCCCTCCGCCCTAGGGAGCGTCTCTAGGGACACTCTTAGGTGTGGGAGATGATTGAATAGTCATCACATCCACGGTTCAACTAGAGGACACCTAAGGAACACCCACTAGGGATAAGCTGCTATAGCGGAACGATAAGCCGCGGACCCGCTGCTGCCCTCTAGACAGTGATGCCTCAATCGGCCACGGTTTCGACACTGGCAGGAATATCGGCCCCTGTCGCTCGCTTGGCTTCGTTCTCCATGACGGCTCTCGCTTCGGCTGCGTGACGTTCCGCAACCAGCACCGCGTCATGGATCGGCAGCGCGATGATGCCCCGCTTGAGCAGCGCCAGGACAACCACGGTGATCAGGTCGCTTTCCTGACGCATGAAGCGGTGCCCGTGCCCGCTTTCGAATAGCGCGGCAATCGGCGCGTGCTTGCACTTGATCGCTTGGATTTCGTGGCTCGGCTTCGTTCCCGGTGGAAACGCATTGCGCATCTCTGCCCGCTCCCGAGGGCCGGCACCGGGCCACTGCTTGAGGGGGCCCGTGCAAAAGAACAGCGCGTTGATCATTTTCTTGCGCGCGTTGCGGAGTTCTTTCCATTGAGGCCGCGTGGCGTCGGCGCCAGTCAGGTCGTAAAGGTCGCCCTTCGGGGGATCGATGTTCGCCTCCGCGTAGGCGAGCCTCAAGAAGAGCTGCCCATAGTCCACCAGTGCAACGGGCTCGCCACCGATGCGAAGGTGCCGGAACCGGTCAGCCCGGGTCATGTTCTGCCAGAAGCCGCCGAACAGCCGGCCGCCGCGGTCCCAAGACCCGTTGAAGTAGCGGCGGAGCGTCCGGTGATGCGGGGTTAGCAAGACCGCCATCGGCTTGTCCGGGCGTTCGCTTAGGTAGGCTCCCCGACCGTTGCCGCACTCGATCCGCGCGCTCCGCAGCGCCGCGTTGATTGCCTGCATTTCTGCGTCCACCTTGTCGAGCCACGGCCCGATATCTGGCGGGTAGGTCCGGCGAGCGATCTCTTGGAAAGCCTCGTCCTCGTCAGGACCGGCAACATCCGCCGCCGTGAGGATGATTGCTCTTGGTTCATGCTCAAGACGCAGGGCGTTCCAATCGGACTTTCCCATTGGCAGATACTTGGCCAGCTTCCCGGTGGCCTGGATCGTCGTGGGTCCCCGAAACGGATAGCCTTTAACTTTGACCGCGAGGCCGAGCTCCTGCATCAGGTCGATGACCTTGCGGGCTGTCTTGCCGAAGATCGGCGTATAGCGTGACGCGGCATTCGCAAGGGGAATCGCTAGGCAGCGGTCGGGGGCCGCAATCGAAAGCGCCAGCAAGTTGCAGGCGATACACTCCACGGCAGCCCGGAATCTCCGCTCGTCAGCCACCCGCCGCTGTCGCTGCCTGGGATGCTCCGCATGTTCGTGCTCAAGGAGCGCGGTCGTCAGCTGCCCGATTACAGCTTGCAAAGAGGGAGCCTCCGCACGCCATCGCGGTTCGCATCGGACCGGCGGCGGCCTTTGGTTTGGTTTCGGCTGATTGTCGGGCGCGAAGTGATCGGGCTGGATGTTCAACCTGTGCGCACCGCCACCCTCGGAGGTGATATCCCGCGTACGTGCCATCTGCGGACCTATAGGCGGGGGGAAACCTGCTTTGGCCGCGAGGCGAATGGGGGAGGCTCCGCGACGGCCGGATGCGGACCGTAGCGTTTGACCTTGAGTGCCAGCACAGCGGTGAGATGCCGCTCTATCACCCACTCGCACTCCGCCTCGATCATGTCTCCGAGGTAGCGCAGCACGCGGCCCGAACTGCGGGCGTAGGCATGAAGCTCGGTGCGGCTTGTGCGGCCAGTCGCGTCGGGGATTTCCCAGACGCGGTGATAGCCACTGGCGAGGCGATGGGCGGCCTTGGCGATGGCCACGATGCGCCATTCCTTGATGCGGTGGACCACCTGAGGCGCTTCCTCGATGAGCGCATGGACGGCCATCGTAATGGCAAGCAATCGCTCCGGCTTGACGCCTGAATCCCGGAGCCGCGCGAGGGCGGCCTTTGCGCGTTCGGCCGGCGGCAACCCGCGCAGGCGTGTGGCGATGATCGCCGGGCCAGCCTGATTCAAGCACCCGCGAAGCCCCGCAATCGCCGCTTTGACGTAGGCGTCATCACGGTGCGGTTCGATGAGCGATAGAGCCGCCTTGAGGTAGGGCCTCAAGGCGGTGGCGGGGGGGCTTGGACACCATGGCGACCCGTGGCGTTGGCGGTGCAGCAAGTGCTTGCGGCAGAGAGTGCCGGCCAGCCCTATCTTCGCAGCGCGCTGCGTGGGCGAGCCGCACCCGGGGATTGTGCACCGTGAGAAGTGATCGCTCGCATCCGATGCCGAACGAGCTTGGACTGAGCACGCCCGCCGTCGTCGGGCGCCTGGGGATCGGGCCATTATCGGTCGTCCCGACCAGGACGCGGCCGGTTGTATGCTTCTAGTGCCCGGCGCACCCGGATCATCAGGCGCTTGTAGTTATCGCCGTGCTTCCAGTCGGAGCGACTCTTGAGACGCTCGGCAGTGACTTGGAGATTTGCATCGCGGCGAAGTTCCGCGATTAGCCTCCAATATGCTTCATGGGCCAGCGGTCTTCCGTCGGCCCTTCGGTAGCCACTCGGAATCCATACCTCGTCGAGCCAATGCTTGCTAAATGCGAAAACGACGTAATCGTTCGCCGAGAAGATGTGCACGCTGGATGAGTGAGGAACAGCCTCCAATACTCGGTAGACCGCCGTCACATATCCGTTGCTCTCGTCGCTGCTAGACCCCGGTGGACTACTGGCCGCATTAGAATCTTCTAGGGCTCCGCTACCGGTTCTGTAAATTTCCCATGCATGAGCGGAGGGGCCGGCCGAATAGTCGTCGTTTGGGTTATCGTTAGCAACGATCCAGGCTTCGAAATTTCCGGCCGATTTGATGACGCGGGTGCGTGCCTCTGCAATTCCCATCTGAGCCTCGAAAGCTTTTGCTTTGCATATCGGCTCTCCTATTAGTTATTCGCATCGAGGCTATTCAATTCCCCCACGTGAAAGAAATTTGGCCCCCACGGCATCACCATTGGGGTGTCACCGAAGGCCGACATGTAGGGTTAGGGTGTGTGCCCACGCTGCCATGAAGGCACTGCAAGTCCTCCACAATGGCCATCATCCGTGCGTGTACGTTCGCACGCACTTAGTGCATGGACCTGACACGTTACGCGGTGTGCTGACGTGAAAGCACGTTACGAACGCTTGCAGCGTACCACTTGCCGCCGCGAGGTGTAGGAACGCCTCTGGCGTTGAGGGCATTGGCAATGTCCCTCAGAGAGGTGGGGCCCGCCTTCCGTATCTCTTGAATGATAGGCAACACGTTGGCGGCGTATCCGTTGGCAGTGGCCATGCTGACCGCGGACGCCTTTCTACGAGCTTTGGCAAGCCTGTTCGACGGCGCACCAAGCTTCACCCCGCGAGCCCTTGCAGCAGCTAATGCGTCTTTCGTTCGAACGGAAATCATCCTCCGCTCCTTTTCCGCCAAAGCAGCAAACAAGTGGAGGATGAACGGGTCCACATCAGGCCCCAACTCCGAGACAAGAAACGGCACGCGGTGGACCATCAGGCCGCTGATGAAATGCACGTCTCGGCTGAGGCGGTCCAACTTGGCGACAGCTACAGGGCAGCGGTGCTTCTTCGCTTCCTTCAATGCCGCGGCCAATTGAGGGCGACGCTCTAGCGCATCCGCCCCCTTGCCTGTTTCCACCTCGATGAACTCGGCCGCGATTTCGAAACCTTCCGCGCGGGCGAACTGTGCCAACGCTGTACGCTGGCCTTCGATGCCCAGTCCCGACCGGCCTTGCCGTGCCGATGACACGCGAAGATAGGTGACCAAGGGTCGCGACATGAGGGTTGCTCCGGTTTTGTATAAAACCTATACGACCGTTTAGAGTTTATACAAAAGCGTCCAACGGGGGGATATGAGTCAAAGTGACTCACGTTGCTGGCTTGTCGCGCTAGTTCGCGAGTGCGCCCGGCGTTTCAAGTTCCCCAAGCTTGATCAGTCCCAAGCCCTGAGGGGCTACGGGGGGAAACCGGCGCGCTCGCGTTGAGAGGTCACCTCTCAGATACGTGACCCCAAAACGTTGCCGGGCTCGACCCGAAGCAAATCAGGCGAGACCTAGAGGGGGGCCCCGGCAAGATATTTTCGGATGAGCAGGCCCGCCAATGCGGCAAGAGCAATGGCGGCCACGTAAGCAATCGGCTTGAGAACGCGCATGGTTCCCCTCCCCTGAGGCGATACGACGTGCATTATAATGCGTCGCATTAAAATACAACGGGGTGTCGCATGCGCCTATGGCACAAGACGTGCGGCGCATGGTCGGAGAGAACGTCAGGCGGCTTAGGTTGGCCGCAAAGATTTCTCAAGCCGAGCTAGCCGTCCGAATGGGAGTGGATCGCGCTTACGTAAGCGGCCTAGAGCAGGGGAATCGGAACCCAACCGTGGTCACTTTATGGCACATCGCGACAGCGCTGGGGGTGAAGCTAAGCGCGCTGGTATCGGATCGAAATTCTCGCGCGACGCGTTAGCCGATCACCCTCCTCCGCCGGGGGACACTAATGGCCGATACCCGAACTCCAGCTCAACGCCGATACATCATGCAGAGTGTCGGGACGAGGAACACCGCGCCCGAGATGGTGGTGCGGAAGCTCCTCCACGGGCTAGGGTATCGCTATCGCCTTCACTCGCGAAGCCTGCCCGGCCGACCCGATGTTGTGTTCCCGGGCCGTAGAAAAGCGGTGCTGGTGCATGGTTGCTTCTGGCACGGTCACGGCTGTGCGAAAGGCCGACTTCCAAAATCACGGCTGGAATACTGGGGTCCGAAGATCGAGAAAAATCGCACCCGGGACGCCGCAGTGGTCGCCGAGATTGAGGATAGGGGCTGGCGGGTCCTGGTCGTCTGGCAATGTGAGATTAAAGATTTGCAAGCCCTAAAACGACGGCTTGTGAGATTCTTGGATCGTTGAACATTCCGATCGACTTTTGATTCGCGATGCGCTACGAATTGATTCGCGCGAATCACAAGTGGTGCAGCGATGACAAGGCCAGTCGGCATAGACCTTTTCGCTGGTGCCGGTGGAATGTCGCTCGGGTTCGAGCAGGCAGGGTTCGACGTGGTGGCCGCGGTGGAGGTCGATCCAGTTCACGCGGCAGCGCACGCCTTCAATTTTCCCGGCTGCACCACAATCCCCCGTTCAGTGACCGGTTTGTCGGGCAGCGAGATACGCCGAATGGCTGGCCTTGGACGGCGTCCGGTCGATGTCGTTTTCGGCGGAGCACCCTGTCAGGGCTTCAGTCTCATAGGACAGCGCGCCTTGAAGGACCCGCGCAACGCTCTAGTCAGTGACTTCGTACGTATCGTTAAGGAAGTGAGGCCACGCTATTTTGTATTCGAGAACGTTAAGGGCCTTACGTTAGGTAAGCATCGCCTGTTTCTAGAGGAACTGATCGAAGCGTTTAGTGGCGACTACAAGATTCAATTACCGTGGCAAGTGCTGAACGCGGCGCGCTTCGGCGTTCCTCAGGACCGGCAGCGCCTAATTCTTTTCGGAGCGCGGCGGGGATTGCGGCTGCCAGAGTATCCCACAGCAACCGACCTAGCGCCTACCTGCGCAGATGCACTCGAAGATATTCCGGACGCCGAGGCGTTCGATGAACTCCTCGATGAGGATTCGGTCGAGGTGGAACGCTGGCCGGTCCCTCGGTCTGAATACGCCCGGGAGATGCGATGTCTCGCCAATGATAGTTGGCACTATGGCCACGTCCGTGAATGGAATCCCAAGCTGCTTACTTCAAGTCTTCGAACCCATCACACGGCGATTAGCCGCAGGCGGTTTGACAGGACGGCGGAGGGCGAGGTCGAACCCATCTCGCGTTTTTTCAAACTGCCGCGCCATGGAGTGAGCAACACGCTTCGAGCGGGTACTGATTCAGCGCGTGGCGCATTTACCAGCCCGCGCCCAATCCACTACGCGTATGCCCGGTGCATCACCGTTCGGGAGATGGCCCGTCTCCATGGGTTCCCCGATTGGTTCCGCTTCCACGTGACCAAGTGGCACGGAGCGCGCCAGATCGGAAACGCCGTGCCACCACCTCTTGCCCGCGCCATTGCAAGGAGCGTGATGAAGGCGCTGGATGCGCGACCCTCGCGGCCACGTGGGACGACGGAGTTGGGCGATCCCGCGTTGTTGTCTATGGATATGAGTGAAGCTGCGCAATTTTGGGGAATCGACTCGCCGATTGCACGACGAAACAAGAAGAGCGGCGCCCGCAAGCGACGGCAAGAAGACATTGAAGCGCAACTGGCGCTGGAAATCTGAGAAGGACGCCGGTTCTAGTTGGGGTAGTCCCCCTCGCGTTCCAACCTTTTCCTACAAGGCGGAATCCAAACTAGGCGGGTCTGAGCTTCCGAAGCTATTCGCCTATCCCATACGAACCAAGCATAGCCAGTGGCGGTGGACGCTGTGCGGTCAAGCCGACCTCGTAGCATTGGAACCCGTTCGACAAATTGGCCGAATATGTTTGGCGGCGATTGACGGAAAATAGATTCGTATCGGCCCAAGCTTTCCAAGAAAACCGTTCGCGCCAAAACGGCAACGCCTTGGCGGGCAACATCAAGCGCACGCAGAACGAAGCGGTCCGCTAGGCGGAAAGGCGGGTTTGTAATCACCCAATCAACACTATTCGATTCATATGGGCTGCCGAGAAAATCGCGCACCTTCCCGAAGCCGTAGTCATGCACATCCGCACTCTCAACTTCACCGAAATATTCCTTTAGTACGCGCGCCATGTGTCCCGCGCCGCAGGCGGGCTCAAGGCAACACAAAGTCGAGAGTCCGTCTTGCCGGCTTAGTACATGCTCAAGCAAAGCCCGCGTAGCCCAGGGAGGAGTTGGGAAATCGTCGAGCCCATCGGCAGGTTCAATCCGCTGGGACATGACTGCCGGGGATGTGTTTTGCGACCGAACCGTCCTAGTGGCGAGCGGTTGTCGATTCATGATGGTACTTCTTCGTCCGGGCCATCAGAATTGAGAACGCCGCTTCGCGCCGCGTTCGACTCTATGTCTTGATCGGACAAGATCGGCCGCTCCTGGCCTTCCTGGGAAGGATTGGTCGCTAATGTGTAGTGCCGCTCAAACACTTTCGTAACGAGTTCGCTATCTCGATCCACCGCAAAGCGGATCATTGCGAATGTAAATTCGTCCACCACCTTAGCCGCGATTGGAATGACCTCGGCTCCGGGGAATGTATCGGCCGCAGCCCAATAGTTCGAAAGTATTTGGTCGGCCGTCAGTCGTTCTGACCGGGCGCGTCCCTTGGCTTCGACTGGGATCGCATAGTGAGCGCCGTTACTATCGAGGCCGACGTACATTTCGTCTATTTCAACAGGGGAGCCAGTATCCTCGGCGGCGGTCTTCCAATGACTTTGCAGCGAGTAGGTGCTCAGCCCGAGGAACAAGCTGACAAGATTGTTGTAACGAATTCGAGCGAGGAGCGCTTGCTCGTCGTCGCGGGCGTAGCGCTCGACAATGGTCGGCAATGCGTCCGGAATCTTGACTGAAATAGGATCGTCATCGAGTTCGAATACCCCTTCGCCAATACCATAAAGACTGAAAACATACTCGCCCTTCGCTGTTGGCTTCACTCGCCACTCTTTTCCCGCCGGTGCGGTTGCCTGCACCTCGGCCGGCAGGGCTCCGCGCCCCTTGATATTGTATTTCAAATCATAGGGATTGCCGCCTTCGAGCCCGAGAGTCCTTTGCCACCGCGCGAGGTCGGTCGTAGTGAACGGGAGGTCTACGTGCTGCTTATCTGCTGCACTGAACTTTTCGCCGAACAGCGCACGGAAGATTTTTCTGTATTTGTCCCAGGTGTTGACTTCCCGCTCGATTTCATCGTCTGACCAGCCTTCGAAGTTTTTGATTATTGTTTTGACCGTAGCCGGACTGATGTCGAGAGCGGCTGCAATGCTATTGCGCGCCTCTCCTGCCGCGACCGCGGCGCGGACTTTCTGCACATCGTCATATGACAGCGTTCTTAGACGACGAACCACCCCGGTGCTCCCACGTGCGTAGGGAGTGATAACCCAGCATCGAGTTGAGCAACAGCGCTGGGATACATTCTTGCGCGGCAGGAGAAAAAGCCCTATAGATTCAATGGCTAACAGGGATGGGCGCGTAATCCTCTCCTGGGCACCATCGCGTTATCAAGCGATTGAAATCAAACACTGATCGAGAGCTGTCTTTAGATCGGCCGCCATGCGGCTGATTGCACCTGCGTCCTGGCGGACTTCATGTCGCGCGCCGGAGGCAGTCCGAACATGCGGCCATATTCCCGCGTGAACTGAGGAACGCTCTCGTATCCCACCGCATAAGCGGCATTGCTGATCGTGGCTCCGTCCGCGAGCATCATCCGGCGCGCCTCGATCAGCCTGAGCTGCTTCTGAAACTGAAGGGGCGTCAAGGAGGTGATGGCCCTGAAGTGTTCATGAAGCGACGACGCGCTCATGCCGGCGGCCGCGGCCAGTTGCTCCACCCTCAGCGGCCTGGCGAGATTCGCGCGGATGAGCGCGACTGCGCGCGCCACGCGCTGCGCATGGCTCTCAGCAACCCCGAGGCTGCGAATGGCTCCGCCGTGCCGGCCCGACATCAGCCAGAAATGCAGCTCACGAAGCAACTGTGCCTGCAGCACCGGCAGCGACTCCGGCCGGTCAAGAAGACGGATCAGTCGCAGCGCCGCGTCAGCCACCTCGGCTTCGGTCGGATCGACACGGATCGGGCTACCCTGCTCTGCGCGGACGATGCCCATTTCCACCGACAGCGCCTCGATGATCGAAGGATCGAGCTCCAGGACCAGCGAGTAGTAGGGCGCGCGCAGACTCGCGCGGGTGATCTGACTCACGGTCGGCACGTCGGCGGCGATCAGCAGCGAGTCGCCAGCGCCGAACTCGAAGCTCTGGCTGCTCATTGTGACGCGCTTGCCGCCTTGCACGACCAACGCGACGAGTGGACGCGAGATCGCGTACTGCAGCTCGCTCGGCATGATCGCCCGGATGGTGGACAGGCCAGGGATCGGCGTTCGGGCGACGCCGAATTCGTCCGAGTGTGCGTCGGCATGGCGACGGACGCTGTCGAGCAATGTGCTTGTCACGTCTCCAGCATAGCTATCGCGGCCGATCTCGCAAGTTACTATCGAGGATCAGGCAAGAACGAGCGAGATTCTAGCAATCATATCAGACCTGGTGAGGCGTGAAGGCCCACCCTTGCTGTGTTGCCTCGGCGCTAGGGAGTATTGATCCGTAGGAATAGGCAAGAACGAGCGAGGATTCGGCAACAATCGGGGACCAGCCGGTCTCATAAAGCTCCTGTCGGCACGACGCACACCTCAGAGACAGGAGTTTGAGATGACAACGATTGCCCTCGTCACCGGCGCCAGCCGCGGTCTCGGCCGCAACACCGCCATCAGCATCGCGCGCCACGGCGGCGATGTGATCGTGACCTATCGCATCGGCGAGGCCGAAGCCCGCGCTGTCGTGGCGCAGATCGAAGCCCTGGGCCGCAAGGCGGTTGCGCTCCAGCTTGACGTCAGCGATGTCGCGAGCTTCCCGTCATTCGTGACCAAGGTTCGACGCGCACTCTCCGAAACCTGGGGGCGCGAGACGCTCGACCATCTGGTCAACAACGCCGGCCATGGCGAGATGGCGGCGTTTGCCGATACGACCGAGGCGCAGTTCGACGCGCTGTTCAACGTCCACGTGAAGGGTGTGTTTTTCCTGACGCAAGCGCTGTTGCCCGTGCTCGCCGATGGCGGCCGCATCGTGAACTATTCGTCGGGCCTGACGCGCGTGTCCTATCCGGGCTTCTCGGCCTATTCCGCCGCCAAGGGCGCGGTCGAGATCCTGACGGTCTATATGGCCAAGGAACTTGGCAGCCGCGGCATCACCGTCAACTCCGTCGCCCCCGGGGCCATCGAAACCGACTTTCTCGGCGGGGCGGTTCGCGACATGCCCGACCTCAACAAGCAGTTCGCCAGCATGATCGCGCTCGGTCGCGTCGGCGTGCCGGACGATATCGGACCGATGATCGCCAACCTCCTTGGTCCGGACAATCGCTGGATCACGGCGCAGCGCATCGAAGTGTCGGGCGGCCAGGTCATCTGATCCGTCCGAGCCACGCGCACGAAGCCGCAGCGGCCGCGCCGCAGCGGCTTCCATTCCAGCGGAGACAAGCATGCCCAAGATCATCATTCATGCATCGAAGACGGCTTTCGACGCGACGGCGCGGCAGGCGATCGCAGCGGAGCTGACCGATTTCGCGCTCGAATGCGAGGCGCTGCCGACGTCGCCGTTCGTCAAGAGTACGGTCTGGACCTATTTCAACAGCTATGCGGCCGATGCCGTGTTCATGGGCGAGAACCAGGCGAGCATCAGCGTCGTCAGCATGCAGGTCTTCGCCCTTAAGGGCGGCCTCGACGACGAAGCCAAGAAGAAATTGATCAAGGGTGCTACGGCGATTCTTGGGCGGCATCTCGGCGTCGCCGAGCGTGTGCCTGTCCATGTCGTCATTCACGAGATCGAAGAAAGGAATTGGGGAATCTTCGGCGAGAACGGCGATCTCGCGGCCTTGCGAGCCTCGGCACCGGATGCGCCTGCGCTCTGACGGGAACGGCGAAGGGGCTCGAGCCGACGCACATCATCGAGACCCGGTCACGCGCATCGGCATCGCCAGCATCGTCCAACTGGCTTCTGCAATCGCAGAATTGGCTTCGTCGGCCAGGCATCATTACAACGAGGCCGGCCAGGGATTGTGTGGCCGTGAAGGCCGATCGACGGGACGTTTCCGATCGGACACAGAGCTTCACGGATCGCGAACGGCCGCACGAAGGAAAGCCCATGCGACGGCATTGCCTGACGGCGAACGGAATCGACATTCACGTCCGTGATCTCGGAGAAGGGCCGGCCGTCCTCTTCTGCTATGCCCTCGCCTCCGGGGTGTTCGCAGGCGCGACCATTCGGCAACCCTCGTACTTTCTGACCGGCGCGAAGGATGGGCTGAATGCCGTGCGCAAGCCAACGGAGGAGGCGCTGCGGAGCGCGTTGACGGACCTGCGCGGCTTGGAGGTACTGCCGGAAGCTGGGCACTGGCCTCAGTTGGAGGAGGGCGCCCGTGTCAACGCGGCGTTGCTGGGATTCCTGCCGCAGTTGGACTGAGCGTCGAGGCCCTCCACTGCTGGGGCCGCTTGCGGCCGTGCTGGCGGGCTGATACACATTGCCGCGCGAAAACTGCAAAGAGCCAGCAAACTCAAGCAGTTGCTCAGGGGCGGCGCAATCCTTCTCCTGGGCACCATGACGGCTCCAGCGCCGGGGCCTCGATCATCTGCGCGCATTGAAGGGCTTGTTCACCACCCGGGTGCTAGGGGTGGCATACCCCCAATGCCGCCTTCCAACGCGCGGCCTATTCCGGCCGGACGGAAAGTCGCCTAAAGCAATGGCCGGATGCGCGGCCGCAAGGCCAGCCCCGGCCTCGCCGCGCTCATTTCAGCCCGGATGTGAGCTCGCCGCCGCTTCCCAAGCCAAGTAGAGGAAAAGCCTCATGATGCGTATCGACTCCTACACCCACTTCTTCCCGAGGAAGTACTTCGAGAAGGTGTTGGATGCCACCAGCGACTACAAGGATATGGGCAAGCGCGTGCGCTCGCTTCCGGCGCTGCACGATCTCGACACCCGCAAGAAGATCATCGACACCCACAAGGACTACGCGCAGATCGTCTCCTACTCGCAGCCGGCGATCGAGGACATCGCCAAGACCCCGGCGCAGATCGACGAATACTGCCGCATGATCAACGATGGCTTCGCCGAGCTGTGCGCGAAGGAATCCGATCACTTTCCGGGCTGGGTGGCGCAGATCTCGCTCGAGGCGCCCGACTGCGGCATCGGCGAGGCCGAGCGCGCGGTCAAGGAACTCGGCGCGCTGGGCGTGCAGATCTACACCAACGTCCTCGGCAAGCCGCTCGACCGTCCGCAGTACCAGCCGTTCTGGAACCGCATGAACGAGCTCGGCATCCCGATCTGGATGCACCCGATCCGCGGCGCCAACATGCCGGACTACATCGACGAGAAGAAGTCGCTCTACGAGATCTGGTGGACCTTCGGCTGGTCCTACGAGACCGCGACCGCCATGGCGCGCCTCGTGTTCTCCAAAATCATCGACAACAATCCGAACCTGAAGATCATCACCCACCACTTCGGCGGCATCGTGCCGATGCTCGAAGGCCGCATCGGCCCTGGCTGGGACGTGCTCGGATCGCGCACCACCGACGAAGACTACGTCGCGCTGCGCAAGAGCCTCAAGAAGCGGCCGCTCAACTACTTCAAGGAGAACTTCTACGCCGACACGGCGGTGTTCGGCGGCCAGCCGGCGACCGAGTGCGGCGTCAAGTTCTTCCCGCACGACCGCATCGTGTTCGCGTCGGACTGCCCGTTCGATCCCGAGGGCGGCTCGCTCTATCCGCGCGAGACGCTGCGCATCTTCGACGAGCTCGAGCTCGACAAGGCCTCGCGCGAGAACATTTACTACAAGAACCTGGAGCGCATCACCGGCCGCAAGCTGGTGAAGTAAGCCAGACGTTCGTTTCGACATTCGACGATCTGCGGGGGCGGTGTCCGGTCACACCGCCCCCGCTGCTGTCTTAGGGCCGTGCAGGCATGCCGGCGCGCGAAATTTCTCAATCTCGAGACAAGCCGTCGCACGCCGCCTTCGCCGCCGTGGACGGCATGCAGAGCTCGGGCCGGCCGCCGCAGCAGTCCTCGACCAGATAGGACATGAAGCCGTTCATCCCGTCGGTATCGATGGCATAGATGAGCGAGCGGCTGACGCGACGCTTGGTGACCAAGCCCGCATGCACGAGCTGCTGCAGGTGAAACGACAATGTCGGAGCGGGAACCTTCAGGTCAGCCGAGAGTGACCCGGCGGGCAATCCCTCGGGACCGACCTTGATCAGGGCACGGAAAACCTGAAGGCGGGTCTCCTGCGCCAGTGCCGCCAACGCCGCGATGGCCTTCGAGTCGTCCACGATGTGCTCCGCGCCATGGCCACGACGCAGACGAGGCGTGCGGCTTGCCGCGCCCAGCATATGGAGAATTGTAACAGAAACATTTCAGGCCGGTGCGGTCAGGCGAGCGGAATGGCCCGGCGCGAGGATTGCGAAAGCTGAGTCTTGAGCCGCGGATCGTCGAGCTTCATCACGATCGCATCGAGTCTGATGCCGTCGGCGCCCCGCACCTCCGAAGTGGCGACGCATTCATCGTCCTCGACGAGGCCGACCTCGGCATCGCGATCGGGAAAAACGACGATGGCGCGCTTGCCGATTCTCACGATGACTTGGCCGCGGGACGCGGCGGCGGCGCGCGACCACTCCTTCAAGCGAGAGTAATACGGCTCCTTGCGCCACGCCTGCGGGCGGTCGGGATCGACGTGCACGAATACCGTCTGGCCACCGGCCTCGATGCCGAGGACAAGCTTCGAACGTGAGGGTCGCCAGGACTCGTCCAGTGCGGCGATCGTCAGAAAGCCGCAGTGGAACTCGCGGCATTCGTCCGGCCTGGCGCTGTATTGGCTGCAGCCCGAACCGACATTGCAATGCCGGCACCATTGGCCCCGCGTCTTGCCGATCGTTTCGATTGCGAGAAGCTTGCAGCACAGCGAGCAATCGCCGCATGTGCGCGAGATATGACCAGACACGACAGCCCGTTCGCCCCGACCATTAATTCTATAATTCCATAATTATGGAATTATGATTCATAATCATGACAGTCCCCGTGCGCGGCCGGCGCCCTCATCGCCCGGCAATCGCATTGTGGATCTGCCCAGGCGCCCCCGGCGGCTGCCGATGCGCCGTGCGAGGCATTCACAACTGCTTGAAATCGCTCGCTTGCTGTGGCTTTCTCTGGGGACCCATTTCCCATAGCCGCCGGCGCAGCGCGCGACCCGGCGGGAGATATTGATGACCATTCGTCTCCACCGCGGCGACCTGCCCGACCTCTCTCGCTACACGGGCGCCGTCGCCATCGACACGGAGACCATGGGCCTCGATCCCCACCGCGACCGCCTCTGCGTGGTCCAGCTCTCGCCCGGCGACGGCTCGGCCGACGTCGTGCAGATTCCGCCGGGCGCCCGCAGCGCGCCCAACATCCAGAAGCTGCTGGCCGATCCGTCGATCGTGAAGATCTTCCACTTCGCGCGCTTCGACATCGCGTCGCTGTTCAACGCCTTCGGCGTGATGCCGACGCCGGTCTATTGCACCAAGATCGCCTCGCGCCTCACCCGCACCTACACCGACAAGCACGGCCTCAAGGACCTCGCGCGCGAGGTGCTGGGCGTGGAACTGTCCAAGCAGCAGCAGCTCTCCGACTGGGGCGCGCCCGAGCTGACCGAGTCGCAGGTATCCTATGCCGCCTCGGACGTGCTCTACCTGCATGCGCTCAGGGACAAGCTCGACGCCCTCCTGGCGCGCGAAGGGCGCACGGAGCTGGCGGCGGCCTGCTTCAGGTTCCTGCCCGAGCGGGCGCGGCTTGACCTTGCCGGCTGGGCGGCCGAGGACATCTTCGCCCACAGTTGATGTGGCTTGGGCGGGGTCGGGCCAAGCCGGGGCCCGGTGCGTCGTGTGAAGCCCGATCTGGCCGCAGGCGTTAACCTCGCCGTGCCGGGGCCACATTCCAGGGCGAATTTCGCGTAATATTGCGTCCAGTAACTGTACCTGACGTTCCAGCGAGGGTGGGGCTCTGACATCCGTTTCGACGATCGGAAATGGCCTCGCGGCCACCGGCCGCAGCCGTGACGAGACCGCGCGCAGGTTCCGCGCCGCGGCCCGCCACAGCATCCGCGTGCGGCTGCTGCGCATCGCATTGCCGATCGGCATCGTCCTCCTCGTCGGGGGAACGCTCGGGCTGACGTATTTCAATCCCTTCCGCGGCCTGATGCGGCTGCCGCTCGACCCCGGCAAGATCGTCGTGTCCGGCACCAAGATCACCATGGCGGCGCCTCGCCTGGCGGGCTTCACCCGCGACTCGCGCGCCTACGACCTGACCGCGCGCGCGGCCTCGCAGGACCTCACCAAGCCCGACCTGCTCGAACTGCAGGACATCCAGGCCAAGTTCGAGATGGAGGACAAGAGTCAGGTCGAGATGACCGCCTCCAACGGCGTGTTCGACCGCAAGGTCGAACAGCTCACGCTGCTGGACAGAATTTTGCTGACGACATCCACCGGCTATGAGGCGCGCCTCACCCAGGCGGTCGTCGACGTGAAGAGCGGCAACGTGCGCTCGAACAAGCCCGTGGACGTCAAGCTGCTCAACGGCACGCTCAACGCCAACCGGCTCGAGATCGACGACAAGGGCGAGTCGATCCGATTCGAGGGTGGCGTGAGCATGGTGCTGATCCTCGAAGAGGCGCCGCAGACGGCGCAGGCACAGCAGCAATGATCAGGCGCACGCACATCGGGATCCTCGCGGTGCTCGCGGCGCTCGTCGCAGCGCCGTCGGCCCTGTGCGCGCAAGGCGTCTCGGGTCCGCCCAACGCGCTGCAGGGCTTCTCGCAGAACCGCGACCAGCCGGTGAAGATCGATGCGCAATCGCTGGAGGTGCGCGACAAGGACAAGCTGGCGACGTTCTCCGGCAGCGTGCAGGTGGTGCAGGGCGACACGACGTTGCGCTGCAAGACCCTGGCGGTCTTCTACGACCAGGAGAACAAGGGCAACGCCATGCCGGCGGCCAAGCCCGGCCCGGGCGGGCAGCAGCGCATCCGCCGTCTCGAAGCGCGCGGCAACGTGGTGGTGACGCAGAAGGACCAGACCGCGACCGGCGACCTCGGGATCTTCGACATGGCCTCCAACACCGTCACGCTCAACGGCAACGTGGTGGTGACTCAGGGACAGAGCGTGCTGCGCGGCGAGCGGCTCGTGGTCAACCTCACCACCGGCGTGTCGCATGTCGAGGGCGGCAAGACCGGCGGCGGGCGCGTGCAGGGCATGTTCATGCCCTCGTCCTCGCCCGAGGGCGCGGCGCCGCAGGGCAACGCGGGGGCGCCGCAGCGCACGAACAGCGTGCGCGAAAGCGCGCGCGAGGGCGCGGGCCAGGCGCCGCGCAACGCTCCGCGCCCGAGCGGGCTCTATTGATGCCGGCCCGCTTTATTCCCGTACGCCATCGCCGTTTGCAGCGCCGGGAGCGACCGTGATCAATCTCGCACCCTGGCTGCGGCGCTGGGGCATCCTCAAGCGCAAGCCTCTGCTCATCGACGAGCGCTTCCGCATCGATCTCGACGAGATCGGCGGCCCGGTCGGACGCATCGCGACGGAAGCGATCCGGCTGCCTGGATCGGCGCGCAAGACAAGCAAGCCCGCGCCGGCTCCGCGCCGCGCACCCGTGCCGCCCAACCCGCCGGCGCCCGCCGCGCCCAAGCAGCCCGCGCCCGTGCCCGTGCCGGCCGCGGCGCAGCCGCGCGGACTGCCGCGCAAGCTCTCGGAGCAGCTCAACGGCCAGGAATATCTCGCCGTCCATGGCGTCGAGAAAAGCTTCGGCAAGCGCAAGGTGGTGAAGGGCGTGAGCCTCTACGTGCGCGGCGGCGAGGCCGTCGGTCTGCTCGGCCCCAACGGCGCCGGCAAGACGACGGTGTTCTACATGATCACCGGCCTGATCGCCGCCGACCGCGGCCGCGTCGAGCTCGACGGCCACGACGTCACCCGCCTGCCGATGTATCAGCGCGCGCGCCTGGGCGTCGGCTACCTGCCGCAGGAGGCCTCGATCTTCCGCGGTCTCAACGTCGAGGAGAACATCCGATCGGTGCTGGAGGTGATCGAGCCCGATCGCCGTCGCCGCGAGCACGACCTCGAGCAGTTGCTCGACGAGTTCAACATCACGCGTCTGCGCAAGACACCGTCGATCGCGCTGTCGGGCGGCGAGCGCCGCCGCGTCGAGATCGCGCGCGCGCTTGCGACGCGCCCGCACTTTATGCTCCTCGACGAGCCCTTCGCCGGCATCGATCCGATCGCCGTCGGCGACATCCGCGCCCTGGTGCGCCACCTCACCGAGCGCGGCATCGGGGTTCTGATCACCGACCACAACGTCCGCGAGACCCTGGGCCTGACCGACCGCGCCTACATCATCTATTCGGGCGAGGTGCTGATGGAGGGGCGCGCCGAGGACATCGTCAACGACCCCGAGGTGCGCCGGGTCTATCTGGGCGAAGAATTCCGCATGTGATGCGGCCAACCGCCTGCTATGCCTAAAAGATAGGCAAATTTCACCGACTCGGCTGAACTCTCGGCGTGTCCTGCCCCTCATTCGTGCAGGAACGAGGCCGGGCGGGCTGTACAGCGTCGATACTTCTGGGTAAGCAAGAATCGGACCAAATTGCTGACCCCGATGGCACTCTCCCCCAGACTGCAGCTCCGCCAAAGCCAGGCGCTCGTGATGACGCCGCAGCTGATGCAGGCCATCAAGCTGCTGCAGCTCTCGACGCTCGACCTGGCGGCCTACGTCGATGCCGAGCTCGAACGCAATCCGCTGCTCGAGCGCGCGGACGAGGGCGAGCCGGTGCAGGAGCACGCCGCGGATGCGGACGCCGATACCGGGTCATATGGCGATGCCGAGCACGAGGGGGCCGACGCCGCGGGCTTCGAGGCGGACGGCTGGGGCGGCGACGAGGCGCCCACCGCGCCCGCGCTGGCGGACGATTTCGGGCGCATCGACGAGGTGATCGACCGCGAGAACGGCGCCGACAACGTGTTCGCGGACGGCGACGCGGCGGGCCCGGAGCGCACCGCACCGGAGTCGCCGGCCTATTCCGAATGGGCGGGGGCGAAAGGCGGCCGCGAGGACGGCGACTACAACCTCGAGGCTTTTGTCGAGTCGCAGGCGACGCTCGCCGATCATCTCGCCGAGCAGTTGGCGCTGGCGGTGAACGATCCCCGCCGGCGCATGATCGGCCGCTATCTCATCGATCTCGTGGACGACGCGGGCTATCTCTCGGGCGATCTCGCCGAGGTCGCCGACAAGCTCGGCGCGCCCGTGGCGGACGTGGTGCAGACGCTCGCGATCCTGCAGACCTTCTCCCCGACCGGCGTGTGCGCGCGCAACCTCAAGGAATGCCTCGCGCTGCAGCTCAAGGAGCGCGACCGTTTCGATCCGGCGATGCAGGCGCTGGTGGACAACCTCGAGCTGCTGGCGCGCCGCGAGTTCGCCGCCCTGCGCAAGGTCTGCGGCGTCGACGACGAAGACATCGCCGACATGGTCGCGGAGATCCGCCGGCTCAATCCCAAGCCCGGCCTCGCGTTCGGCGCGGCGCCGATCCAGCCGGTGGTGCCGGATGTCTTCGTGCGCCAGGGCGCAGACGGCGCGTGGATCGTCGAGCTCAACACCGATACCTTGCCGAAGGTGCTGATCAGCCAGAGCTACTACACGCAAGTGTCGAAGACCGCGAAGTCGGACGGCGACAAGGCGTTCCTGGCGAACTGCCTGCAGACGGCGAACTGGCTCACGCGCGCGCTCGACCAGCGCGCCAAGACCATCCTCAAGGTGGCGAGCGAGATCGTGCGCCAGCAGGATGCCTTCCTGGCGCACGGCGTCGAGTTCCTGCGGCCGCTCAACCTGAAGACGATCGCCGACGCCATCAGCATGCATGAGTCGACGGTCTCGCGTGTCACCGCCAACAAGTACATGGCGACCAGCCGCGGCATCTTCGAGCTGAAGTATTTCTTCACGTCCGCGATCTCCGCCTCCGACGGCGGCGATGCGCATTCCGCCGAGGCGGTGCGCCATCGCATCAAGCAGCTCATCGACGCCGAGCCGCCCAAGGACGTGCTCTCCGACGACGCCATCGTGGAGAAGCTGAAGGAAGCCGGCATCGACATCGCCCGCCGCACCGTCGCGAAATATCGCGAGGCGATGCGCATCCCATCCTCGGTGCAGCGCCGCCGCGAGAAGGTCGCGGCCCTGGCGACGTAAGCATCCCTCCGAGCTGCCACGCCGTCCGCTCACGCCGCGACAGGCGCCGGTCTTCCCTGCGCACAGACAAGCTCCGCGCGCCGTCCGGTGGACAAGGCTGTCCAGATCGAGGAATGTCGGCGGCCTCAGACCATGATCTTCGGGATCATGGTCTGGGTTTTTTGTTCGAGCATGAGCTTTTCCGAAACCGGTCCCCACTTTTCGGGATCATGCTCCAAGGCGTTGAAAAACCGGGAAACGTCCGCCCATGCCGTCGCCGCGTGCCTCGCAAGCCCTGTCGCGCTTCACCGTGCTCGATCTCACCCGGGTGCGCTCGGGACCGACCTGCGTGCGCCAGCTTGCCGACTGGGGCGCCAACGTCATCAAGATCGAGACGCCCGAGCACGTGGAAGCGGGCGACATGGGCGGGCCGCGCCACGGGCCGGATTTCCAGAACCTCCACCGCAACAAGCGCAGCATCACCCTCAATCTCAAGACCAAGGAGGGCGTCGCGGCGTTCAAGCGGCTGGCGAAGAAGGCCGACGTCGTCGTCGAGAACTACCGACCCGACGTGAAGCGCCGCCTCGGCATCGACTACAAGGACCTCGCGAGGATCAACAAGCGCATCGTCTATGCCTCGATCTCCGGCTTCGGCCAGAGCGGTCCCTATGCCAAGCGGCCCGGCTTCGACCAGATCGCGCAGGGCATGGGCGGGCTGATGTCGATCACCGGCCTGCCGGGGCAGGGGCCGGTGCGCGCCGGCATCGCGGTGGCGGATCTTTGCGCCGGCCTGTTCGCCGCGCTCGGCATTCTGACCGCACTGCTTGAGCGCGAAAAGTCAGGGAAGGGCCAGCATATCGAGACCTCGCTGCTGCAGGCCCAGATCTTCATGCTCGACTTCCAGGCCGCGCGCTGGCTGATGGCCGGTGAGGTGCCGGGCCAGGCCGGCAACAATCATCCGACCAGCGCGCCGACCGGCGTCTACAAGACCGCCGACGGTTACATCAACATCGCCACCACCGGCGAGAAGATGTGGGCGCGCTTGTGTGATGCGCTCGGGGTGCCCGAACTGGTGAAGCGGCCGGAATACGTCAACGGCCGCGAGCGGCTCAAGCATGTCGCGCAGCTTCAGAAGGAGCTCGACGCGATCACGATCACCCGCCCGAGCGCGGACTGGGTCGGGGTGCTCAACGAGGCCGGTGTGCCGACCGGCCCGATCTATGCGATCGACCAGGTGTTCGCCGATCCGCAGGTGAAACACCTCAAGGCCGCGCAGACGGTGAAGGGCAAGGGCCGTACGCTCACCATGCTGGGCCAGCCGTTCACGATGTCGCGCACGAAGAGCCGGCTGGCCTTGCGCCCGCCCGAGATCGGGGAGCATACCGTACCCGTGCTCAAGGAGTTCGGGTTCAGCAAGAAAGAGATCGACGCGCTGCGCAAGGTCAACGCGATCTGAGACGAGTTCGAGGAAAAACATAAATGAACGAGACCGTGACGCAGACCAGCAAGATCCTCTCGCGCAAGGAGGCCGGCGTCGGCTACCTGATTTTCAACAACCCCGAGCGCCACAATGCGATGTCGCTCGAGATGTGGGACGGCACGCGGCGCGTGCTCGACGATTTCGAGAAGGACCCGGCGGTGCGCGTGGTGGTGCTCACCGGCGCCGGCGGCAAGGCATTCGTCTCGGGCGCCGACATCTCCGAGTTCGAGAAGCTGCGCTCGAGCCAGGAGCTGATCGAAAAGTACAACGCGGTCAGCGACAAGGCCTTCACGGGCATCAACGACTTTCCCAAGCCGACGATCGCCATGATCCGCGGCTACTGCATCGGCGGCGGGCTCGGGCTCGCGGTCTGCACCGACCTGCGCATCTGCTCCGACAATTCCAGGTTCGGCATTCCGGCGGCGAAGCTCGGGCTCGGCTACGGCTACGTCGGCGTGAAACGCCTCGTCGATCTCGTCGGCCCGTCCTTCGCCAAGGAGATCTTCTTCACCGCGCGCCAGTTCGACGCGCAGGAGGCGCACCAGATGGGCCTCGTCAACCGCGTGGTGCCCGCGGCCGAGCTCGAGACCTACGTGAAGACCTGCGCCGAGACGATCTCCGCCAACGCGCCGCTCACAGTGCACGCGGTGAAGGTCACGGTCGCCGAGGCGATCAAGGAGGACTCGCAGCGCAACGTCGCGCTCGCCGAAGAGCTGGTGCAGAAGTGCTACGCCAGCAATGACTACAAGGAAGGCCGCCGCGCCTTCATGGAGAAGCGCAAGCCGGTGTTCACGGGGACGTAGCCCCGCAAAGCGGAACCGGGCGGCGCAAGGCCAGCGCGGCTACGGCCGCACGGCCGGCGTCTCCAGTTTCATCCCGCGGGCGCGCCACATCAGGAACGCTTCGAGCGCGACGAACTCCGGCGAGCCGAAGGCATAGGGCTCGGCGCGCATCCCGACCATGCAGTTGCGCAGGCGGCGCTGCAGCGAGCCGAGGCTCTGCCACTCCATCCGGTAGATCGGATAGCCGGTGGGGTGGCCCTGGCCGATGACGCTGCCGGCGAGCTGACGGTCCCAGTTGTCGTCGTGGCATTGCGTGCAGGCGAGATTGAGCTGGCCCTGGCGCCGGTGGAAGATTCGCCGGCCCGCTTCGATCGTGGCGGCGAGCGCCGTCTCGTCGGGCGCAATCGGCAGCCCACGCGACTGCCGCCCGACATAAGCGGTGAGCGCGAGCAGATCATGGCTCTCGAACGCCAGCGGCTTCGCCTTCTGCCGTTCGCTGCGGCACAGGTTGATGCGCTGCTCGAGATCGACGACCGTGCCGCGCGCGGCGTCGAACGCGGGGTAGCGCGCCGCCACGCCTTTCATGCTTTGCGCTGCATCGCCATGGCAGTCCGCGCAGGATTTGCGCGCGTCGCCCGCCTTGGCGGTCCAGAGCGTCTCCCCGTCCAACACCCACAGCGTCGCCGGGTTGGCGGTGTCGTCGTCCTGCATGGCGCGGGTCTCGCGGCTCATGCTGTCGTAGGCCGAGCGGCGCTCGCCGGCCGGAATCTCGGCGGCGAGCGCGCCTATGCCGGCGGCGCAGAGCGCCGCCAGGATCGCAAGCGCGCGGATCGGAATCATCATTCGACGGCGATGGTCGCGGTCTCGGTGACGGAATAGCCGTTGTCGCCGGTCCAGCGGAAGGTGAGCGTGCCGCTCGCGGTCGCGACGGTGTGGAAGGTGATGAAGGGATTTGCGGAGATCGCCGGGTGCAATTCGGCGCGGAAGATCTCCTCGCCGTCGTAGTCGCAGGTGAACAGCGTGATGATGTCGCGCGGGATCACCTGGCCGGTCTGGGTGGTGCGGTATCCGGTTTCCATCACATGCGAGATCAGCGTCTTGATCTCGATGATGTCGCCGCGCTTCGCCTTGCGCGGCACGTTGATCAGCGCGCGGGCCATTACAGGTTGCCCTCCAGGCAGGCGGCCAGCGTGACCAGCACGTAGGCGGAGGCCGACCAGAACGAGCCGTCGCTCAACTCGGCGATGGCGACGACGTTCTGTGCGTCCGCGAGGCGGATGCGCGTCGAAACCATGGCCTTGCCGGCGCGCGGGCCGAGCTTGATGCCGATCACGTTGGGCTGCGGGTTCTTCTCGTTGAAGACGTGGATCGCCTTGACGTGCTCCTGCGCCGTCATCGGGCTGTCGACCGAGACGGTGAGCGGCACGACGTTGCCGTTCTCGACCAGCGCGGGAATCTCGATCGTCACTCTGCCCTTGCCGATGTCGGCGCCGCCGACCACCTTGCGGATCGCCTCCCGCATCGAGGCGGGCGTGGCCTCACCCGGCCGCACCGCGAGCAGCGCCACGCCTGCGAGTGCACCCGCGCCGGCCAGCAAGTCGCGTCGTGTGGCATTCGTGCCGCGCATCGGCCTCACCGCTGTTCCCGCAACGTCGCCAGGTAAGCGACGACGTCTTCGATCTGTTCCGCCGTCAGCACGGTCTTGCCGCGGAACGGCGCGGCGACGCGGATCAGTCCATCGGTTCGATAATAGGGCGGCATGATCGTGTCCGGGTTGAGGCGGCCGGCGTCGACGATGCGCAGCCGCAACTGACCCTCGCTCCAGCGGCTGCCCGCGCCGGCGAGATCGGGCGCGAGATTACCCTGGAAGCGCTCCTCCGGGAACGGGCCGCTGTGGCAGAGCAGGCAGAGACCGACCTGGCGGTTCCCGACGATGGCGCGGCCGCGCGCCGGATCTCCCGGCTTGCCGGTGAGCGAGATGGGAATGGCGTCGCCGACCACGCGATAGGACACCAGCGCCTGCGCTTGCGCGGCGGTGCAGGTCATGGCTGCCAGGAGAGCGATGGGCGCCGCTCTCACCCGAAGACCTCGCGGGTGATGGTCTTGAACCAGGCGTCGGCGAAGTTGGCCTCCTCGCTGCGCAACGAGCGCGGCGCGTCGACCGGGCTCGACGCGCCGGTGCCTTCCACTTCCATGAATTGTCCACTCACGGGGTGGTACACGCCCGAGATCGAGAGTGCATAATCGGGAGCGACGAGGCTGTAGCAGGTGCTGGCGAGCTTGGGCTGAGCCGGCCGCTTGCCGTCGAGCAGGCGCGCGAGTGCGAGGGCACACAGCCTGCCCTCCTCGCGCGCGGCGAAGGCCGACTTTGGCAGCGCGCCGGCAATGGCCGCGTCGCCGATCACGTGGATGTCACGCTGCAACGCCGATTCGAAGGTCAGTGGATCGACCGGGCACCAGCCGGTGCGGTCGGCGACGCCTGCCGCGTGTGCGATCGCGCCCGCCTTCTGCGGCGGGATTACGTTGCCGACGTCGGCGCGCACCTCGTCGAAATCGGTGACGAACGTTTTGGTCGCGGGCCGCACCTCGGTGACGTTGCCGCCGTCCGACAGCGAGACCCATTCGATCAGCCCCGGATAGAGCTCGGCCCAGGCCTTCTGGAACTGCCGCTGCAGCGAGAAGGTCTCCTTGGCGTCGAGCACGATCACCTTCGAGCGCGGCTTCTTGGACTTGAGGTACCACGCGATCATGCTCGCGCGCTCGTAGGGACCGGGCGGGCAGCGCGCCGGGTTCACCGGCACGGAAATCACCACGACGCCGCCGTCGTCCATGGCCTCGAGCTGATCGCGCAGGCCCATCACCTGCTCGCCGCTCGTCCATGCATGCGGCATGACCGCGGCGGCGGCGGCGCTGTAGCCCGCGAGCGCGTCGAACCTGAGGTCGATGCCCGGCGCGATCACCAGCCGTTCGTAGGCGAGGCGGGTGCGGTCGGAGAGCGAGACGATTTTGAGCTTGGGATCGACGGCCACAGCCCGGTCGATGACGACCGACACATTGTCGGCGGACACGCGCGCGTAGTCGAACTGCTGCGCGCGCAGCGGACGCAGGCCGGCGAGCACGGCATTGGCGAGCGGGCAGGCCGAGTATGTGGGATTGGCCTCGACCAGCGTCACCGCGACACGGGGATTGGTCTTCTTGAGGGTGCGCGCGCAGTCGGCGCCGGCAAAGCCTCCGCCGATCACCACCACGGGCGGGCCCTGGCCCTGTGCCAGCGCGGGGGTGGCGAGCGCAGCGGCGGCCGAAGCCGCCGCGCCCTTGATCACGTCCCGCCGGCTCGTGCGCCCGTGGATCATCGGATCGCCCCTGCCCCGGCGGAGGGCCGTGCGGCGCTAGGCGCGCCGCAGGTCCTGGTTCTTGAGCGGGAACGAGCGGATGCGCTTGCCCGTCACCGCGAAGATCGCATTGAGCACCGCCGGCGCCGCCACGAAGATGGTCGGCTCACCCACGCCGCCCCAGAAGTCGTTGGACGGCATGATGATGGTCTCGACCTTCGGCATCTCGTCGATGCGCATGCAGTTGTAGGTGTCGAAGTTCTGCTGCTCGATGCGGCCGTCCTTGACCGTGCACTCCTGGTGGATGAGCGCGGACAGTCCGTACACGAAGGAGCCTTCGATCTGGGCCTGGATCTGCTGCGGATTGACCGCGTGGCCGCAGTTGGTGGCCGCGACGATGCGGTGCACCTTGAGTTCGCCGCTCGGGCTTACCGAGACCTCGGCGGCGGCGGCGACGTAGCTGCCGTAGCCCATGTGCTGGCACAGGCCGCGTCCGATGCCTTCCGCCGCCGGCTTGTCCCAGCCGATCTTCTCGGCCACCGCATTGAGCACCGCGAGGTGCTTGGGATGATTGGCCATCAACTTGCGGCGGAACGCCAGCGGATCCTGCCCGGCCGTATGGGCGAGCTCGTCCATGAAGCACTCGAGATAAATCGAGTTCTGGTTGTTGTTGACTCCGCGCCAGAAGCCCGGCGGCACGTGCGTATTGCGCATCGCGTGGTCGACGAGGAGGTTGGGGATCGCGTAGCCGATCGCGCCCTCGGCGCCGCCCGGGTTGAGGCCCTGGAACACGAACGGGTCCATGCCGTCGCGCAGGAGCTGCGGCAGCAGGTTGGCGACGATCGACTGGCCCGACAGGCGCATGTGCAGCGCGACGAGGTTGCCATCCTTGTCGAGGCCGCCCGTCAGCTTGCACTGCGTGATCGGGTGATAGCGCCCGTGCGTCATGTCGTCTTCGCGCGACCAGATCAGCTTCACCGGCGTACCGGGCATCTGCTTGGCGATCAGCACCGCCTGCTGCACGTAGTCGTGCGAGGACGCGCGCCGGCCGAAGCCGCCGCCGAGGTGCACACGATAGACCTCGCACTTGTTCGGCGGCAGGCCCGCCGCGGCCGCCGTCACTGCCAGCGCGGTCTCGGCGTTCTGAGTGGCGGTCCACACCTCGCAGCGGTCCTGCGTCCACAGTGCCGTGGCGTTCATCGGCTCCATGGTGGCGTGGTTCTGGAACGGATAGGCGTAGGTTGCTTCGACGGTCTTGGCGGCGCCGGCGAGTCCGGCCTTGACGTCGCCCTGCTTGTTGCCGACGAAGGCCTGCTCGGCCGTGAGGCCTTCCTTGAGCATGTCGGCGATGGTCGCGCTCGAGACCTTCGCGTTCGGGCCCTCGTCCCACATGATCGGCAGCGCCTCGAGCGCCGATTTGGCGTGCCACCAGGTGTCGGCGACGACGGCGACCGCGGTCTCCCCGACCGGGACGACCTTCTTGACGCCCTTCATGCCGGTCACCTTGGCGGCATCGAAGCTCTTCACCTTGCCGCCGAACACCGGACAGTCCTTGATCGCGGCGTTGAGCATGCCGGGAACGCGGATGTCGATGCTGTAGACCTGCTTGCCGGTGATCTTGTCCGGGATGGTGTCGATGCGCTTGAGCGGCTTGCCGGCGATCTTCCAGTCCTTCGGGTCCTTGAGCGCGGGCTCCTTCGGCGCCTCCAGCTTGCTGGCGGCTTCCGCCACCTTGCCGTAGGTGGTGGTGCGGCCCGTCGGCTTGTGCGTGATCACGCCCGCCGAGACGGAGCACTCGGACGCCGGCACCTTCCACGCGTTGGCGGCGGCCTGGATGAGCATGATGCGCGCGGCGGCGCCGCCTTCACGCACGTATTTCTGCGACTGTCGGATCGCCTGGCTTCCGGCGGTCTGGAAGTTGCCCCACACGCGGTTGCGCGCGAGGTTCTGTCCAGGCGTCGGATATTCCCAGGTCACCTTCGACCAGTCACAGTCGAGCTCCTCGGCCACGAGCTGGCACAGGCCGGTGAGCGAGCCCTGGCCCATCTCGACGCGCGCGACGCGCACGACCACGGTGTCGTCCGGCTTCACCACGACCCAGGCGTTGACCTCGGGCGGGGCGCCTTGCGCGGCGGCTTCGTCCTCGAACGGGATGTTGAACCCGATGGACAGGCCCGCGGCGGCGGACGAGATCAGGAACGCGCGGCGGTCGATCTTCGGCATGTAGGTCATCGCTCGCCTCCCTTACGCCTTGGCCGCAGCCGCATGGATGCCCGCGCGCACGCGCAGGTACGTGCCGCAGCGGCAGATGTTGGAGATCGCCGCATCAATGTCGGCGTCCGTGGGCTTGGGATTTTCCTTCAACAGCGCCGCCACGGCCATCATCATGCCGCTCTGGCAGTAGCCGCATTGCGGCACGTCGCCGTCGAGCCAGGCCTGCTGCACCGGATGCAGGGTGCCGTTCTGCGCCAGGCCCTCGATGGTGGTGATCTGCTTGCCGGCCGCGTCCCCCACCGGCATGCCGCAGGAGCGTGTCGCGACGCCATCGATGTGAACGGTGCAGGCGCCGCATTGTGCAATGCCGCAGCCATATTTGGTGCCCGTCAGGCCGACGTTCTCGCGGATCGCCCACAACAAGGGCGTGTCCGGCTCGACGTCGATGTCATGGGGTTTTCCGTTCACGATGAGACGGATCATTCGTCAGCTCCCTCGATGATCTTGAGGCTTGATGGTGTGCGGCCGGCGGCAGCATAGTCGCATTCGAATGACTCTAAAAAGGGGCGGTGTCGCAGGCTCCACGACTTTCACGCGAACGTGAGGCCGATGCGGTGCAACAAGCGGCGAGCGCGATGCCCGCAAGCGCGCGCGCTCGGTCGCGCGCGCTCCGCCGCGCCACCCTGGCAAGCCATCGCGGCGCCTGCTTGCTATGCGGGCAGGACGGAGACAGGGCGGCCCGTTTTGACTAAACAGGGGCCGAAAAAACAGCTTTGGGATGCGTGTGGGAATGTCTGAACCGAAAGTCGAACGCCGGACCCGCTACATTGGCCGCTGGATGCCACGTCTGGAGGATCTGCGGCTCATCACCGGACAAGGTCGCTATACCGACGACGTCGCCGTGCCCGAGCAGGTGCATGGGATTTTCGTCCGCTCGCCGCATCCGCATGCGCGTATCCTGCGCATCGATGCCGGCCAGGCGCGCGCCGCCAAGGGGGTCGTGGCCGTCCTGACGGCGGAGGATTTCATCGCCTCCGGTGCGCGTGGCGTGCAGCACAACGCCAATCCGGCGGATGTCGTCGACTGGAAGCAGAAGGCCTTTGACCTCGCGACGACGTTCGAGCTGCCGCACCTGCCCTTCGCCCGCGACAAGGCGCGCTACGTCGGTGAGCCGGTGGCGCTGGTGGTGGCGCAGAGCGTGGCGCTGGCGCGCGATGCTGCCGAGCTGGTCGACGTCGAGTACGAGGTGCTTGCGCCCGTTGTCGATGCGCTGGAGGCGACGAAGCCGGGCGCGCCGCAGCTCTTCGACGGGGCGCCGGGCAACGTCGGGGTGGATGCAGCCTTCGGCGATGCGGACGCTCTCGAGGCCGCCTTCGCCAAGGCGCACGTGGTGGTCGAGCACACGTTCCGCGCCCAGCGCGCCGTCGCCGTGCAGATGGAGCCGCGCTCGCACATCGGCAGCTATGACGCCGCGACCGACACGCTCACCTTCATCACCGGCAGCCAGGGCGCGGTGCGCGTCAAGGCCGACCTCGCCGCCGTGCTCGGCATGCCGCCGGACAATGTGCGCGTCATCACGCAGGACGTGGGCGGCGCCTTCGGCCTGCGCACGCACCTCAACCCCGAGCAGACGGCGGTGGCCTGGGCCGCGCGTCACCTCAGGCGCACGGTGAAGTGGACGGGCGATCGCACCGAGGCGTTCCTTGCGGACTACCAGGGCCGCGACATGACCACCACCGGACGCCTCGCCTTCGACGAGAAGGGGCGCATGCTCGGTCTCTCGATCGATATGATCGGCAACATCGGCGGGCACCCGGTCTCGTACGTCTTCATCAACAATGCCTATCGCGTGCAGCCCACGGTCTATGATCTGCCGATGGCGCACATCCGCGTGCGTGGCGTGTTCACCAACACCGTGCCGACGGCGCCCTATCGCGGCGCCGGCCGTCCCGAGGCGATCCTCACGCTGGAGCGGCTGATCGACATGGCGGCGGAAAAGCTCGGCGTCGACCGCGCAGAGCTGCGCCGGCGCAACCTCGTCCGGCGCTCGCAGTTTCCCTACCGCACGGCAACCGGGCTCACCTACGACAGCGGTGATTTCGTCGGAAACCAGAAGAAGGTGCTCGAGGCCGCCGACTGGCGCGGATTCCCCGCGCGCCGCCGCGCGGCCAAGAGGCGCCACAAGCTGGCCGGCATCGGACTTGCCAACTACGTCGAGACGCCGGTCGGCGCGCCGATGGAATGGGTGAACGTGAAGGTGCTACCGGAAGGCAAGGTCGAGGTCGCGGTCGGCACGCAGTCGAGCGGGCAAGGCCACGAGACGAGCTTCGCGCAGGTGATCGCCGACCAGCTCGGTGTCACGCCGGAAGACGTCAAGGTTGTGAGCGGCGACACGCGCATCGTTCCGGTCGGCGGCGGCACGCACTCCGACCGTTCGATGCGCCTCGCCGGCACGATCCTGGTGGAAGCCTCCGGCAACGTGGTGGCGCAGGCGCGCAAGGCCTTCGCGGCGCTGGCGCAGGTTCCGGAGGACGACGTCGCGTTCGACGACGGCCTGTTCTCGGCGCCGCGCTCCAACCTGCGGCTGGGCATGTTCGACCTCGCGCGCACGCTCGAGTCGGACGTTTCGCTTTCGTCGGAGTTGCGCAAGCCGCTCGCGAGCGAGGCGCGCTTCCTCGGCCGCCTGCCGGCCTATCCGACGGGCTCGGCCGTCTGCGAGGTCGAGATCGATCCCGATACGGGCGTGGTCGAGATCGTGCGTTACACCTCGGTCGACGACGCCGGCCAAGTCATCAATCCGCTGATCCTGCACGGTCAGACCCACGGCGGGATCGTGCAGGGCGCCGGCCAGGCGCTCAGCGAAGCGGTGGCGCACGATCCGGATACCGGGCAGGTGCTGAGCGCGAGCTTCATGGACTATGCGATGCTGCGCGCCGATCAGATGCCGAGCTTCGACATCGATCTCGTCGAGGACCCGACCCACGGCAATCCGCTGCGGGTGAAGGGTGGCGGCGAGGCCGGCATCACGCCCGCACTGGCCACGGTCATGAACGCGGTGATGGATGCGCTGTCGGTCTACGGCGTGCGCGAGCTCGACATGCCCGCGACCCCGGCGCGCGTCTGGTCTGCGATCCAGGAGGCATGCAAGATGCGCGGGCAGGCGGAGGCGTAGTCGCGATGCTCGACCCCACCCGGCACGGCGGCTTTCGTGGACTGGTGCGCGACGAGCCGACGCGCTTTCAAGTCAAGCGCGAAGTCTTCGTGTCGCCCGAGGTGTTCGAGGGCGAGCGCCGCGCGCTGTTCGACCGCTGCTGGATCTACGTCGGACATGCATCGGAGCTGCGCAATCCGGGCGATTTCAGGACGCGCTGGGTCGCGGGGCGGCCGGTCATCTTCGTGCGCGACCGCCAGGGCGCGATGCGCGTGCTCATCAACTCCTGCCGCCACCGCGGCGCCGTCGTCTGCCGCGAGCGCGAAGGCAATGCGCGGCAGTTCTACTGCATGTACCACGGGTGGACCTATCACCCCGACGGCAGGCTCAAGTCGGTGCCGGGCGAGGACGCCTATCCGCCGGGCTTCGACAAGGGCGCGATGGGTCTCGTCGAAGCGCCGCGCCTCGAGCATTACCGCGATTTCTATTTCCTCAACTTCGATCGCGACGCCGTCGACCTGAAGACCTATCTCGCCGGCGCGACCGAATACATCGACCTCGTCACCGACCAGTCGCCGTCGGGCCGCATGGAGATCATCTCCGGCGTGCAGGAGTACGACATCAAGGCGAACTGGAAGCTGCTGGTCGAGAACAGCGTCGACGACTATCACCTCGTCGCGACGCACGCGACCTGGCTCAACTACATGCGCAACTCCGGCGTCAACATGGCGCCGCCGAAGGATTCGGGCCTGCTGCTGCCGACCAAGGGCGCGGGCAAGGACCTCGGCAACGGCCATCTCACCACCGACAATCCGAACTACCGCGGACGTCCGGTGGCGCGCTGGATCTCGGTCTACGGCGAGGAGGCCAAGGCCGACATCGATGCGATCCGTCGCGAACTCGTGGCCCGGCTCGGCGAGGCACGCGCCGCGCGCGTCGCCGACACCAACCGCAATCTCGTGATCTTCCCGAACCTCGTCATCAACGACGGCTCGTCGGTGACGGTGCGCCACTTCTATCCGCTCGGCCCCGACCACATGCGCGTCACCGCCTGGGCGCTGGGGCCTGTCGAGGAGACGGAAGCGCAGCGCGCGCGCCGCCTGCACGCGTTCCTCACGTTCTACGGCCCCGGCGGCTTCGCCACGCCCGACGACGTTGCGGCGCTCGAATGCGCCCAGCAGGGCTATGCCGCGTGGCGCGACGTCGAGTGGAACGATCTCTCGCGCGGCCTCACCAAGACCGACGAGCAGACCAACACCGACGAGGGACACCTGCGCGTATTCTGGCGGCGCTGGCGCGACCTCATGGAGGCCTGCGCGTGAACCGACCGAAGGAACCGGCGGTCTCGCGCGCCGAGGTCGAGGACCTGCTTTATCACGAGGCCGAACTGCTCGACGGCTGGCGGCTCGACGAATGGCTGGCGCTGCTCACCGACGATGCGGCCTATTACGTGCCGCCCAACGACAAGCCCGACGCCGACCACCGCTATACCCTGTTCACCATCGCCGACGACATCGTGCGGTTGCGTGAGCGCGTGATCCGGCTCAAGGATCCCAACTGCCACGCCGAATATCCGCCTTCGCGCACGCGCCGCCTGATCAGCAACGTGCGCGTCACCGGCAGCGAGAGCGACGCGATCCTGATCACCGCGAACTTCATCGTCTACCGCTACCGGCGGAACGAGCCGGCGCGCGTCTTTGTCGGCCACTACCGGCACAGACTGCGCCGCGTCGGCGGCGCGTTGAAATTCGCCGAGCGCCGCGCCATCCTGGACGCCGAGGAACTGGGCGAGCTCGGTTCCGTGAGCTTCATTCTGTAAGTTCGGTGGCGGTATGCTCCGCGCAGGCGGGCATCGCGTGTTCTAAAGACTGCCGAGCGCCAGATCGTCTCCCGCAGGGGTGACGGCGCCGGATAAGAAGCAACCCGGGGGAAACACCATGGGGACTTACGTCCTCGTGCACGGCGCCTGGCATGGCGCATGGTGCTGGAAGCGTGTCGCGCGCCTGCTGCGTGCCGACGGTCACGACGTCTACACGCCGACGCTCACCGGGGTCGGCGAGCGCGCGCATCATCTGCGTCCCGGCATCGATCTCGACACGCACATCATGGACGTGGTCAACGAGATCAGATGGCAGGAGTTGAGCGACGTCGTGCTGGTGGGGCATTCCTACGCCGGGGTCGTGGTGTCGGGCGCGGCCGAGCATGTCGGGGACGCGATTGGCTCCATCGTGCTGCTCGATGCGTTCTACACCGAGAGCGGGCAGGCGCTGATCGATCTGCAGCCGCCGGCTGCGCGCGACGCCTTCATGGCGGCGCAGGCCAAGGGCGAGATCGCGATGGCTCCGCGTCCTGCCGCGATGTTCCATGTCAATGCCGATGACGCTGCGTGGGTGGACCGCATGTGCGTGCCGCATCCGATCAATTGCTTCACCCAGCCGCTGACCATGACCGGCGCGCGCGAGCGCATTGCGCGCAAGGCCTATGTCCGCGCCTCCGCCTATCCGAGCGTGCCGTTCGACCAGAGCAAGCAAAGGGCGGCCGCCAACGGCTGGCGCACCTACGACATTCCTTGCGGCCACGACGTGATGCTCGATATGCCCGAGCGCCTCGCCGAGGTGCTGCGCGAGGTGGCGTAGGCGCACGACCCCCGAAGGCCAGACCGGTTTTCGGAAACGTCATCTGCCGCACGCCCGCAAACGCCCGAAATACCGACCATAACCGGCCCGCCGTTGAAGCGGCCCGGGGCCCATGTTACGGCAGAGCACGCATGTAACGGCATCTCAGGCCGCGCGTTCACAGGGAGAGACGGTCATGGCAGGCAAGGAGAAACTCGGCTGGATCGGCATGGGCCGCATGGGCTTTCCCATGGCCGAACGGCTGATCAAGGCGGGCTATGACGTCTCCGTCTGGAACCGCACGCGCGCCAAGGCCGAGCCGCTCGCCGCCAAGGGCGGCAAGGTGGTCGACAAAGTTCGCGATCTGGCCGGCGTCGACATCGTGTTTTCCATTGTCTCCACCGGCAAGGACCTGATGCAGGTCTACTTCGGCGACGGCGGCGTGTTCGCCGGCAACGGCAAGACGCCGAAGATCGCGGTCGACTGCTCCACCATCGCGGTCGAGGAATCCGCGGAGATCCGCAAGCGCCTGAAGGAGCGCGGCGTCGACTTTATCGCGTCGCCGGTTTCCGGCAACGCCAAGGTGATCAAGGCCGGCAAGCTCTCTGCGGTGGCCTCGGGCCCGGAAGCGGCCTTCCGCACGGTCGGGCCGATGATCGAGGTGTTTGCGCCCAACGGCGTGTCCTACGTCGGCGACGGCGAGCTCGCGCGCGTCTGCAAGATCGCCCACAACGTGATGCTCGGCGTCGTGATCGAGAACCTGATCGAGATCACGCTGCTCGCCAACAAGATGGGTGTGCCGCGCCACGCGTTCCTTGCTTTCATGAACAACTCAGTGATGGGCTCGATGTTCACGCGCTACAAGTCGCCGGCGCTGGTGAACCTCGACTGGACGACGACGTTCACGCCCGAGCTGCTGCGCAAGGATCTCGACCTCGGGCTTGAGCTCGGCCGCGAATACGACGTGCCGATGCCGGTCACGGCGGCGACGCGCGAAGTGCTGCAGAGCCATTTCGGCGCGGCGATCCTGCAGAAAGATCCGGAGGAATATCTCGGCAAGGACTTCGCCGCGCTGGCCGAGACCATGGCGCTCGCCGCCGGCATGAAGCTCGCGAGCGAGAACAAGAACGTGCCGAGCGGGCTGGAATAAGCTGGGGGTTGAGCGCACTGTCGAAAGCCTGCCCGCGAGGGCAGGCTTTTTCATTTGCGCCTGCGCTACGGCTCGAAGGTCAACTGCCTCGCGATGCTTTCGCGCATCTGCGGCGTGCAGACCATGGCGGTGTCCGAGCGGGCAAAGCCTTGCGCGATGCCGTGCACCAGCCCGATCAGCGCCAGCTGCCGCTCGTCCTTCTTCATGATGTGCCGCCAATACGTCATCATCGGCAGGAAATTGGTCATGCGCCAATCGAGCCCGCATTGCTCGCCGGCCTCGCTGATCATGCCACGCGCCATCACCCGGCGTGTCTCGTCAAGGGTGAGCGGCGGGCTGGTCTGTTCTGCGGCGCTCGCCGGCGCGCATGGCGCGGCGCCGCAGAGCGCGCGCGAGATATTGTCGAGCGCCAGCACGCGCACGCGCGCGACCTGCTCGTCGGTCAGCCGCGGCTCTTGCGACCGCGCAACGCCGGCGAGCAGAAGGAACGCGACCATCACGGCCGGCACGGCGTGCATGGGAATCCTCGTGTCGAGACCGCCGGGACCTTAGCGGCTTTCACGGCCGGTCGCAGCCCGCCCGACGGGTGTTCGGGCCGGCGGCGTGGTCCGCTGCGCGAACCGGCCGGCGTTGCTGTGGGGCCCGGGCTGCCCGACAGCGTCCGTCGCGTGCTAGACTTTCGGGACGGGGGAAACAGCCATGGCCTTCACGCTCTACAACGCGCCGCAATCGACCTGCAGCCAGCGGGTGCGCTTCGCGCTCAACGCAAAGGGGCTGCCGTTCGAGGAGGTGCATCTCGACCTGCTCGCGGGCGATCAGCTCAAGCCCGACTACCTCGCGCTCAATCCGAACGGCGTGGTGCCGACCCTCGACCACGACGGCCGCATCGTCATCGATTCCTCGGTGATCCTCGAATATCTCGACGACGTCTTCGCCGAGCCGGTCGCCTTCACCCCGCCCGATCCGTTGCAGCGCGCCGCAATGCGCGCGCTCATGCGCTTCATCGACGAGGTGCCGGCAGCGGCGGTGAGGGTGCCGACCTACAACATCGCGTTCCTGCCGCGCTTTGCCGCCATGAGCGAGGATGAATTCCTGACCTTCGCCGAGAGCAAGCCGCTGCGCCGCGACTTCATGCTGGCCATGGGCCGCACCGGCTTCCCGCAGAAGGACATGCAGGCCTCCCTCGACAAGATGAACCGGACCTATGCGCGCATGGAGCAGGCGATCGTCGCCAGCGGCGGGCCGTGGCTGCTCGGGCGTGACATCACCCTCGCCGATATTTCCGTCATGCCGGCGATCGTGCGCATGGACGATCTGGGGCTTGCCACCATGTGGGACGACCGGCCGGTGATCGCGCGCTGGTACGAGGCGATCCGCGCGCATCCCTCCTTCCGGCAGACCTACTATTTCGGGAGCCTGCTGACCGAGCGCTTCCCGCATCTGCGCGAGCGCAGGGCATCGTAAGGCTTGCGGCGCATCGCGTGATATTGCCGTCATTTTGAGCAGGTCTTGGCTGGCCCGGCCGCGCTCGCGCGGCGGGCATTGCAACTCAAGGCCGCGTTCCTAAATCGCGTGCAGTCAACGCAAGGGACTGCACATGCGCATCGATCTCTCGGGAAAACGCGCCATCGTCACGGGCTCGACCGCCGGTATCGGCTTTGCGATCGCGGCCGGCCTGGCGCAAGCCGGCGCCGCCGTGGTCATCAACGGGCGCAGCGAGGCGTCTGTCGTGAAGGCGAAGCAGCGGCTCACCGAAGAGTTACCCAAAGCGAAAGTCGAAGCGGTCGCGGCGGATCTCGCGGGGGCGGACGGCGTGGCTGCGTTCATCAAGCGCGCGGGCGACGACGCCGACATCCTCGTCAACAACCTCGGCATCTTCGATCCCAAGCCGTTCCTGGAGATTCCCGACGCCGAGTGGCAGCGTTTCTTCGACACCAACGTGATGAGCGGCGTGCGGCTCTCGCGCCACTATCTGCCCGGCATGCTCAAGCGCAACTGGGGCCGCATCGTCTTCATCTCGAGCGAGTCCGGCATCAACATCCCTGTCGAGATGGTTCACTACGGCATGACGAAGACGGCGCAGCTCGCGATCGCGCGCGGCATCGCCGCGTCGGCGGCGGGCACGGGCGTGACGGTGAACTCGGTCCTGCCCGGCCCCACGCGGTCCGAGGGCGTGGTCGACTTCATGGCGAAGCTGAGCCCGGGCGCGTCACAGGCGGATGCGGAGAAAAAGCTGATCGCGGAAGGACGCCCGAGCTCGATCATCCGCCGGCTCGCGAGCCCGGAGGAGGTCGCCAACATGGTGGTCTACGTTTGCTCGCCGCAGGCTTCCGCCACCACCGGCGCCGCGCTGCGCGTCGATGGCGGCGTGGTCAGTACGATCACCTGACGTGCCGGCGAAGGCGCGCTCCCAGATGCCGACGGCCGCCGCGAAAGTGGCCGTCGCTTCCCGGAAAAGGGACGTGCCCGGCCCGGCACGCCATGATTGAAGCTGGTTCGCAATTGGCCAAGCGTCTGCCAGCGAATTCCACGCGTGCGTTGACCCATATCAAACCGCACTGGCGCATGCCGGGCTCTTATCGCGATGCCGGTTTCCGGGGGGACACCGGCCCTGAGTCCGCGAGCGCCGCCTCCTGCTGGAGTCGTGTGTCTCGCGGCCAGGTATCTGTCGGTTGATGTCGGCATTGTCGCCGGGTGGGGACTGCACATGCGTACACAGGTGGTGATCATCGGCGCCGGCCCGTCCGGCCTGCTGCTCGGCCAGCTCTTGCACAAGCATGGGATCGACAATGTCATCCTGGAGCGCCACACCGGCGAGCACGTGCTCAGCCGCATTCGTGCCGGTGTCATCGAGCAGGTCGCCGTCGATTTGATCGACGAGGCCGGCGTCGGCGCGCGCATGCACCGCGAAGGACTGGTGCACGACGGCACGCAGATCTGCGTCAACGGCGTGCGCCACCGCATCGATTTCAAGGAGCTGACCGGCAAGACCGTGATGGTCTACGGCCAGACCGAGATCACCAAGGACCTGATGGACGGCCGCGCCGCCAGCGGGCAGCCGACCATCTACGCCGCCTACGACGTCGCCCTGCACGATTTCGCGGGCGACCATCCGCGCGTGACCTACCGCGCGGACGGCAAGGATCACGAGATCCAGTGCGACGTGATCGCCGGCTGCGACGGGTTCCACGGCGTGTCGCGCAAGAGCGTCCCGCCGGGCGCCGTCACCAATTTCGAGCGGGTCTATCCGTTCGGCTGGCTCGGTCTGCTCTCCGACACGCGCCCCGTATCGGAGGAGCTGATCTACGTGCGGCACGAACTCGGTTTCGCGCTCTGCTCGATGCGCTCGCCGACGCGCAGCCGCTACTACCTGCAGTGCTCCCTGGCGGAAGATATCGACGCCTGGCCGGACGACCGTTTCTGGGAGGAGCTCAAGCTGCGGCTTGACGACGAGGCGCGTGACGCGCTCGTCACCGGGCCATCGATCGAGAAGAGCATCGCGCCGCTGCGCAGCTTCGTGGCCGAGCCGATGCGGTTCGGTCGATTGTTTCTCGCCGGCGACGCCGCACATATCGTGCCGCCGACGGGCGCCAAGGGGCTCAACCTCGCCGCCAGCGACGTGCGCTACCTGTCGCAGGCGCTGATCGAGTTCTTCAAGGAAGGCTCGCCCAAGGGCCTCGACCACTATTCCGCGCGCGCGCTGGCGCGCGTGTGGAAGGCGGAGCGGTTCTCCTGGTGGATGACCATGCTCCTGCACACGTTTCCGGACAGCGGGTTCGAGCAGAAGATGCAACTCGCCGAGCTCGACTACATCTTCCGCTCGAAGGCGGCGGCCACGGCGCTTGCGGAGAATTATGTCGGATTGCCGTTCTAAGCGGCACCGCTATCGCCACGGCTGGTAACAGTTCCTACAGTAATTCCGAAGCCGAAGACGAGCCATGCGGCGCGCCGTGCGTGCCGCTGCGCGGGCTGAAAGTCATTGATCGGCCGCGCATCTCTGCCATAAGTCGGGGCCCTTTCGTGCCGTAGCCAAGGATGACCCCCCGAATGCATGTGCCCCAGAACGCCGACCAAGCCCGGAGCGTGCGGATCGAAGACGACTACCTGTTGCGCGGGCAGGGCCGCTTCAGCGACGACGTCTCGTTGCCCGGCCAGGGCTACGCGGCCTTCGTGCGTTCGCCGCATGCCTTCGCGCGGATCGCCTCGGTCGATGCTGAGGCGGCGCGCGGGATGCCCGGCGTCGTCGGCGTGCTGACCGCGGCGGACATGGACGCCGCCAACGCCACCAACATCACGATCCATCCGCCCGTGGCCGGGGCGAAGCTTTACGTGCCGCCACGCCCGCCGCTGGCGAAGGATCGCGTCCTGCACGTCGGGCAGGCGGTGGCCATGGTGGTGGCGGACACGCCCTACCAGGCGATCGAGGCTGCAGAGAACGTCGTGGTCGAGTACGAGCCGCTCGATCCCGTCACCGACCTGCGCGCGGCGACGGAAGCGGACGCGCCGCTGCTGTGGCCCGAGGCGCCGCGCAACGTCGCGCTCGATTGGGGCGGCGTCGAAGCCAACACGCCGGATAACGTCAAGGCGGTCGACGAGATCATCCGTGGCGCGACACACGTGGCGCGGCTCTCGCTCGTCAACCAGCGCATGTCCGGCGTGCCGATGGAAACGCGCGGCGCGACCGCGGCCTACGATGCAGGTGAGGACAGCTACCTGCTGCACGTCTGCTCGCAGGGCTCCGGCCCGCTGCGCGGCGCGATCGCCAGCGTGCTCGGCGTGCAGAAGGTGCGGGTGATCACGCAGGACGTCGGCGGCGGCTTCGGCATCAAGGCGGGACTCTATCCGGAATACATCGCCATGCTGGTCGGCGCGAAGGTGCTGGGCCGGCCGGTGCACTGGATGTCGACGCGCGGCGAGGCCTTCACCAGCGACAACGAGGCGCGCGACTCGATCTGCGACGCGGAGCTGGCGCTGGACGAGAAGGGCAAGTTCCTCGCCCTGCGCATGCGCGTCGTCTCGAACCTCGGCGCCTATCTCGCGCCGCCGGGCGCGCTGATCCAGACCACGAGCATGACGCGCTGCTTGCCTGGGATGTACGACATTCCCCGCATCGACGTGCAGGGCCGCTGCGTCCTGACGAATACGATTCCCGTGAGCGCCTATCGTGGTGCCGGGCGGCCGGAGGCCAACTATTTCCTCGAGCGCCTCGTCGACAAGGCAGCGGAGGTCACCGGCATCGACCGCGTGAGCCTGCGCAAGCGCAATCTCGTGAAGCCCAGGGCCATGCCCTATCGCAGCGCGATCGGCAACGTGATCGACAGCGGCGATTTCCCGGCGGTGGTCGACCACGCGCTCCAACTCGCGGACTACGACACCTACAAGCAGCGCAAGCGGGAGAGCGCGAAGCGCGGCAAGCTGCGCGGCGTCGGCATCTCCTGCTTCCTCGAGCACTCGGGCGCGACGCCGTTCGAGACCGCGTCGGTCGCCTTCTCCGAGACCGGCGACCTGCAGATCGGCGTCGGCGTCGCCTCCTCGGGCCAGGGCCACCGGACAGTGTTCGCAGAACTCGCGGCGCGCCGCCTCGGCCTCGATGTGGGCGAGGTCGGCATGAAGGCCGGCGACTCCGACATGGGGCTGGCGGGCGGTCCTGCGGTCGGCTCGCGCTCCGCGCAGTCGGTCGGCACCGCGCTCAGCCGCGCCATCGACGTAATGCTGGAGAAGGCCAGGAAGGCCGCCGGCTCGATGCTGGAGACGTCGGAATCCGACATCGAGTTCTCGAACGGGCAGTTCCGCATCGTCGGCACGGACCGCTCCGTCTCGCTCAAGGAGGTTGCGCGGCACGCCAAGGCGCGCACCGGCCAGGACCCGGCGGTGGTCTCGCTCGACACGACGGAAAAGATCGATACGGGGCTGACGTTCCCCAACGGTTGCCACGTCGCGGAGGTCGAGGTCGATCCGCAGACCGGCGAAGTCGCGGTGGTGTCCTACTCGGCGGTGGACGACTCCGGCGTGTTGCTCAACCGCACCATCGTGGAAGGCCAGATCCAGGGCGGCGTGGCGCAGGGGCTCGGACAGGCGTTGATGGAAAAGACCGTCTATAACGACGACGGCCAGATCGTGACAGCCTCGTTCATGGACTACGCGATGCCGCGCGCCGAGGACCTGCCGCAGATCCTCTTCGAGGATCACCCGGTGCCCTGCACGACCAACCCGCTAGGCGTGAAGGGCGTCGGCGAGGCGGGCACGACCGGCTCGCTGGCGGCCATCGTCAACGCGATCATGGACGCCATTCCCCACGAGGTGGCGGACACGCTCGACATGCCGGTTACGCCCGAGCGGCTGTGGCGCGCGCTGCAACCGCGTCAGGCGTCCTGATTTCGAACGTGCCGTGACGGCGCGATGCGGGACGGACGATCAGTCCGCCCCGCTCTTGTCAGTAGCGGGCCGAGATCGGCAGTTCCTCGGCGGGGAACAGCGTGATCACCTTGCAACCCTTGTCGGTGACGACGACCTCTTCCTCGATGCGCGCTGCGGAGAATCCGTCGGTCGCGGGGCAGTAGGTCTCGATCGCGAACACCATGCCTTCCTTGATCTCGGTCGGGTGGTCCATCGAGACCACGCGCGAGATGATCGGGCGCTCGTGCAGGGCGAGCCCGAGACCGTGCGCGAACTGCAGGCCGAAGGCGCTCATCTCGTCGGGGAAGCCGAACTCGTCGGCCTTCGGGAACGCCGCGCAGATATCGGACGTCGCCGCGCCGGGCTTGATCCGCCCCATCGCGTTGTCGAGCCACTCGCGCGCCTTCTTGTAGGCGTCGTGCTGCACCGACGTGGCGCGGCCGACGTTGAACGTGCGGTAGTAGCAGGTGCGATAGCCCATGAACGACTGCAGGATATCGAAGAACGCCTGGTCACCCGGACGCAGCATCCGGTCGGTGAAGTTGTGCGGGTGCGGGTTGCAGCGCTCGCCGGAGATGGCGTTCACCGCCTCGACGTCGTCAGAACCGTGCGTGTAGAGGAACTCGTTCACCTTGGCGACGATGTCGTTCTCGCGCACGCCCGGCTTGAGGTGCTCGTGAATCAGATGATAGGCGCCGTCGACCATGGCGGCGGCGCGGTTGAGCAGTGCGATCTCGTCCGCCGATTTGATTTCGCGCGCCTCCAGCATCACCTGCTGGCCGTCCTGGATCGTGATGCCGGCCTTCTGCAGCTCGAACATCATCGGCGGCTCGACGATATCGATCCCGATCGGCATGCCGGCGACGCCGGCCTCGCGCAAGAGCGAGGCGATCTCCTCGGCGTGACGCTTCATCAGGCCGAAGGCCGGATTGACGGTGCCGCGCAGGCCGATCAGACCGGCCTTGCAGTTCTCGGGCGCCAGCCACGGCGTGTAGAGCTTGTGGTGCACGGCGGCCGAACCGAAGTCCCACAGGATCGGCTCGCCCGTGCGGGTGAGCAGCGCCCAGCGCGAGAGCTTGTCGCGCTCCCACTCGCCGATCTTGGTCGAGGTGATGTAGCGGATGTTGTTGACGTCGAAGACCAGCAGCGCGCCGAGTTCGGAGTTCTCCAGGGCCTGCTTCACCCGCGAGAGGCGATAGCGGTGCAGGCGGCGGTAATCCACGCGCTCCTCGAAATCGACCCCCATGATGCCGAGCGCCGGCAGCGCACGGCCCCAGTTGAAGCGCGGGTTGATGTCGTCGGCGCGGATCTCGCGGGCTTTGCTGTCCATGGAGGCTCCTTGGGTCGATCGTTGTAGGCGTTGTTCGCTCGATTATAGCTGGTCCCGAGCCGCGCGCAGCAAGTCGCAATCCGATTGCGACGAACAGCGGGTGGGGCCCTCGACAAAGGGCCAGATCCGCCGCGGCCGGAAAAACATCACGCCGCGCTGCGCTTGCCCCACAGCCGGGCCGACGCGATGTCGGCGCCCTCGCGCAGCGACTTGAGCTTGAGCCACACCGCCGGCTCGATCACCCATTCGCGGTTGGTGAACGTGCCGAAGCCGCAGTCGGTCGAGGCGATCACCCGCTCGCGGTCGCCTACGGCGGCGACGGCGTCCTCGATCCGGCGCGCGACCACCTCGGGGTGCTCGACGAAATTGGTGGTGGTCTCGATCACCCCCGGCACCAGGACCATGTCCTTGGGCAGCGGCACCTTCTTGAAAGCGGCATATTCGTGGGCGTGGCGCGGATTGGAGAACTCGATCGACAGCGCGCCGACGTTGGCCTGGTAGAGCGCCGGCAGGATGGTCGCCAGCGGCACGTCGTAGACGTGCGGTCCCTCCCAGTTCCCGTAACACACGTGCAGGCGCACCCGCTCGCGCGGGATGCCGGCGATGCCCTTGTTGATCGCCGCGACGTGGCGCTCGCAGGCCTTGACGAATTCCGCGTCGGAGAGGTCGCGGTACATCATTGTACGGTCCATGGCGAGATCGGGCGCGTCGATCTGCAGGATCAGCCCCGCCTTGTGGATCGCCTGATACTCCTTGCTCATCTCGCGCGCGATGGCGTCGAGATAGGAGTCATGGCTGTCGTAGAAGGCGTTGAGCATGGTGCTCGAGATGATGCCCGGCGACGGCGCGGTCATGAAGCTCTCGACGAACCCCCCGGCGGCGGCGACCGCGCTCTTGAAGCGCTTGATCTCGCCGTCGATCGCGGATGTATCTTTGTAATGGATCTCGGCCTGCGCCTCCGGCGCGTTCTGCTGCTTGCTCACCGCCGGGAAGCGCCGCATCAGCATGGCGACGAGCTCCGGAAAATCCTCGAACTCGCGCCCGCGCCGGCGCTTGGAGATGCCGGCAAAGCCCGACATGCGCTGCGGGATGTAGGTCTGGAAGCCGACGCGCTGCTGCTCGCCGTCGTTGCCGACGTCGATGCCGGCGGTCTTCTGGCGGGCGACCACGTCGCGCACAGCCTTGTCCATCTCGGCGTCGAATTCGCGCTGGTCGTAGGCCTCGCCGGCCTCCTGCCGGACCAGCAGGTCGGACAGCTTCTCGTTGCGCGGCAGGCTGCCGACATGCGTGGTGAGGATGCGATCCCGGCTGGTGATCATGGGCGGTTTCCCCTGCTGCTGGACCATCGCGCAAGCCGCGTGGCCGTCTTATGGCTGCCGTCGCGCCGGCGGGCGGCAAACGGCGCGGCACCATAGCGGCATTTTAGGAGCCGTGCAGCATGGCGAAAGGGCATGGCCGCGATAACTGCGCCGTCCGCCGGGACGGGCGAGATCGCGGGCCTACGACTGCCCCAGCACGTAGACCGAGAAATAGTCCTGCGCGTCGCTGAACACCTGTGAGACGGTCCAGCCGGCAGCCGTGGCCAGCGCGGTGAAGGACGCCACCGTGAACTTGTGACTCGACTCGGTGTGGATGGTCTCACCGGCGTCGAACGCGAAGGCGAATTCGCGCACGCGGACCACCTGCTTCTTCGTGCTCATCAGGTGCATCTCGATGCGCGCTCGTTCGCGATCGTAGCGCGCCTCGTGCACGAAGGCGCCGAGATCGAACGTGCCGCCCAATTCGCGGTTGATCCGGCTGAGCAGGTTGAGGTTGAACTTGGCCGTGACCCCCGCAGCATCGTTGTAGGCGGCGAGAAGCACCGCTTCGTCCTTCACGCGGTCGGCGCCGACGATGAAGGTCGCCTGCGGGCCGAGAATCGCCGCCGCCTGGCGCAGGAATGCGGTCGCCTGCACGGGCTCGAAATTGCCGATGGTGGAGCCGGGGAAGAATCCGACGCGCGGACGCGACCGCACGGCGGGCGGCAGTTCGAACGGGGCGGTGAAATCGGCCGCCACCGGAAACACGCCGACGCGCGGCACGTCGCGCTCCAGCCGCCGGGCTTCATCGGCGAGGAACTCCGCGCTGATGTCGACGGGAACGTAGGCGCCGATCTGCGGTGCGGCGTTGAGCAGGATCTTCGCCTTGCTTGCGGAGCCGGCGCCGAACTCGATCAGCGCAGCGTCCTTCGGCATCATCGTGGCGAGGACGCGGGCATTCTCGCGCAGAATGCGCAGCTCCGTGCGGGTCGGATAATATTCCGGCAGCAGCGTGATCTGCTCGAAGAGCTGCGAGCCGAGGCTGTCGTAGAAATACTTCGGCAGCAGCGTCTTGGGACGCGCGGAGAGGCCGGCGATCACATCGGCGGCGAACGTCTCGGTGGCGTCGTCGCGGGCAATGAAACGCGCCGGTCGTCGTGCGGACAGAGTCATAAGCCTCTCCGATTGCTGAACGTCAAAGAGCCTCGGCGAGGCGCACGCCGGTGAATTGCCAGCGCGAAGGAGGATAGAAGAAGTTGCGATAGGTCAGGCGCGAGTGGCCGTCCGGAGTTGCATGCGAAGAACCTCGTAGCACCATCTGGTTGACCATGAACTTGCCGTTGTATTCGCCGATGGCGCCGGGCGGAGCGACGTAGCCGGGGTAGGGCGAATAGCTGGAGCGCGTCCACTGCCACACCACGCCGAACGCATCGTCGATCAGCTCCTCGCGCGCGGCGACTTCCCATTCGGCTTCGCCCGGCAGGCATTTGCCCGCCCAGCGCGCGAAGGCATCGGCCTCGTAGTAGCTCACGTGGCACACGGGCGCCGCGACGTCGACCGGCTTGAGGCCGGCGAGTGTGAGAGCGTGCCAGCCCCCGTCGATTTCCTGCCAATAGCCCGGCGCGGTCCAACCTTCCGCATTCGCGGTGGCCCAGCCGTCGGACAGCCACAGGTCCGGGCGGGCGTAGCCGCCGTCGCGCATGAACTCGAGCCATTCACCGTTGGTGACGAGCGCGCGTGCGATCTTCACAGGGCCGACCAGCTCGCGGTGCGCAGGTCCTTCGTTGTCGAAATGGAATCCGCCACCGGAATGGCCGATTGCGCGCACGCTTTCGGAAATTTCGGCGTAGCCGCGTCCGGATGTCGTTCTCGGCGCGCGCCAGTTCGCATTGTAGGCCGGCTTGATCGGATTGAGCGAGAACGCGTGCAGGATGTCGGTGAGCAGCAGCTCCTGGTGCTGCTGCTCGTGGTTGAGCCCGAGCTCGATGAGCTGCGCCACCTTCGAGAACGTCTCGGCATCCGCATCGCGGATGAGACGCTCGACGGCGGCGTCGACGTGCGCGCGGTAGGCGGCGATATCGGCGGTGCCTGGCCGCGTCAGAAGCCCGCGCTTGGGACGTTCGTGGCGAGGACCGGCCGCCACATAGTAGGAATTGAACAGGTAGCCGAACCGCTCGTCGAACAGCGGATATCCTTCGAGGTTCGGCACCAGCACGAACTGTTCGAAGAACCACGTCGTGTGCGCGCGATGCCATTTCGTCGGGCTGGCGTCCGGCATCGATTGGACGACTTGGTCTTCCGAGGACAGCGGTGCCGCGCGCCATTCGGTTTCCGAACGCACGAGGTGGAAGGCGTCGCGCAGCCGATTGCGATCCTGGAGCGCGGCGGAATTCGGCTTGCGGCCGGCGGCATCGTGCAGGCGGGTGACGGTTGCGGACATTTGCTGCTCCAGATTTCGCGCGTGAACGACACGCGACCTGCGGACACGAACCCGCCCGCGCCGGGGGGCGGACATTAGCTACGTGCCGTCACGATAAAGTGGAGGTGGCGATCGGCAAGGCTCACGACATCTTGAATGGCCCAAGATGACACTAACGCACGAGTCGCCGATTTGATCCACCGCCATGGAGAAATAATGCGCATGTCGGCGCGTGCCGACGGGCGGGCGCTCGCCCACCGCGATCTGAGCAGCGGCAGAGGGTCTCGATGCGCGCAGGGGCGCAAAGCCCCTGCGCGATGTTCGGAAAACGAACGTCTATTCGGCTGCGGCCCGCGTCTGAGACGAATGGACGGAGACGAGATAGTCCATCGCCGCCTGCACCCCACCCTTCTTGTGCGGGATGCTGGCGAGCGCAAGCGACATTTCGGTCGCCGCGAGCGCACCGATGATCGTCAAGTCGTTGGTGTCGCCGAGATGGCCGATGCGGAAGTATTTGCCGAGGAACTTGCCGAAGCTCATGCCGTACGAAATATCGAAGGTGTTCAGCGCAAGGTTGCGGAACGCGTCCGCGTCGTTGCCCTCCGGCACCAGCACAGCCGTGATCGTCGGCGAATAATGCTTTGGTTCGCGGCAGAGGATCTCGAGACCCCAGGCGCGGATCGCGCGCCGTGTGGCTTCGGCGTGACGCTCGTGCCGCGCGAACACGTTGTCGAGCCCTTCCTCGTGCAGCATGTCGACGGCGACCGCGAGCCCCTGCAACATGTTGGTGGCGGGCGTATAGGGGAAGAAGCCCTGCTTGTTCATGGTCAGCATGTCGTCCCATGACCAGAACGACTTCGGCAGCGTGGACGTCCTTGCGGCGGCGAGTGCCTTGTCGCTCACCGCGTTGAACGACATGCCGGGCGGCAGCATCAGGCCCTTCTGCGCGCCGCCGACGGAAACGTCGACGCCCCATTCGTCGTGGCGATAGTCCGCCGAGGCGAGCGAAGAGATGGTATCGACCATGAACAGCGCCGGATGGCCGGCGCGGTCGATTGCCTTGCGAATCTCGGCGATTGGCGAGAGGCAGCCGGTCGCGGTCTCGTTGTGCAGCACGCAGACCGCCCTGATCTCGTGGGCCTTGTCCTCTTTCAGCTTGGCCTCGATCGCTGCGGGGTCGGCGCCGGTGCGCCAGTCCGTGGCGATGAGCTCCGGCTTGAGGCCGAACTTCTCGGCCATCTTCTTCCACAGCGCGGCGAACTGGCCGGTCTCGACCATCAGCACGCGGTCGCCGGGCGAGAGCGTGTTGACCAGTGCGGCTTCCCAGGCGCCGGTGCCCGTGGCGGTGTAGATGATGACCGGGTTGGTGGTCTTGAAGATGGTCTTGATGCCGTCGAGGCAGCGCCGCGCCAACTTCGCGAACTCCGGACCGCGATGATCGATGATCGGGGTGTCGATGGCGCGCAGGATGCGATCCGGCACCGGGGTCGGCCCCGGAATCTGCAGGAAATGGCGGCCGGCGGAGCGCGAGGAGTTCTTGGACATCGGAGTGCTTTCTGTGACTGGGCGGCCGGCGGCGCAACGCGCAAGGCCGGCGCAGGTGCCGCCATGAATGACGAATGGCGCAGGCAGTCAAGGGTGTCCCGGTGGGCCATCGCCCCGGTAATTCTCCTTTGAAAACAGTCGTGCGCGCCCTTCCCGGGCAGCCCCTGGGGCGTCAGGACACGCCGCGCACGCGGTCGAGGATCGCCTGCGGATCAGCCGGCGCCGTCGGACCGTGCCAGGCGATATGGTGGTCAGGACGCACCAGGATCAGCGCGTTGCGATAAGGCTCCGGGGGCGCCCCCGGAACGCGCACCACCGTCAGCGGAAGGCCGCTCGCCCGCGCCGCCTCCTCGAGCGGGGCGGTCTCGGCTCCGGCGAAGGCGATCAGGGAAAATTCCGGACCGAGCGCCGCGTAGAGCGAGCCGCCGTGGCTCAGGTTGACGTGCGGCGCCCGCGCGCCGGCCCGGTCATGTGGGGTGTAGGTGTGCCAGGTGTCGGGTGGCGGCGGCTCGCCATCGGGAATGATGATCGGCGAGTGCTCGTAACGCTCTCCAAGCTGGATGCCCGGCGTGTTGTACTGCTCCCTGTCATCTTCGATGCAATAGGCGCCGAGGGCTCTGCGGCCGGCTTCGGCCTCTGGGCCGTCATCCTCGATGTCGGGCGGGATCGGCCATGCGCTCTGGCGTTCCGCGCAGTTGATTCCGTGCCGCGCGTTTCGCATCCCGATCGGCCGCCGCTCGGCGTCGTAGGAGGCGAGCAGGCCCGCCCCCGCCCAGCCGAGATAGGCACCGGCGAGCTTCCAGCAAAGGTTGACGGCATCGCCGACCCCCGTGTTCATGCCGAACGCGCCGAGCGGCGTGTAGAGATGCGCCGCGTCGCCCGCGAGGAAAACGCGGTCGGACTGATAGCGCTCCGCGACCAGCGCGAGGCCGCCCGTCCACGGCCCACCCGAAAGAATTTCAAACTCGGTGTGGGCGCCGATCATCTTGGCGACGATCTCGTGCGGATCGAGCGTGCGCCAGTCGACCCCGCGCGGCACCTGGTAGTGTACGATCCAACGCTCGCGCTCGTCCTGGGCGAACATGAAGCCGCGCACCTCGTGGTTGGTGATCCACGTGATCAAGGCTGGCGGGCGCCCGCTTTGCTCCAGCAGCTTGGGGGCGCGGATGTGATGGGAGAGCATGGTGCCGCTCATGAACGCGCGCTCGACGGTGCCGTCCTCGCCGGCCATGTCGATGCCGAGGTCGCGGCGGATGGCGCTGCGGGCGCCGTCGGCAGCGACCACGTACTGCGCAGCGATCTCGCCGCGCACGTGGGTCGTGACATTCTCGATCGAGACGATGACCCCCGACGTGGATTCGCGCACCGACGTGACCCGCCAGCCGAAGCGTACGCTCACGCTCGCCTGCCGCTCCGCGTGATCCTTGAGGATCGGCTCCAGGCTCGTCTGCGGAATGTACTGCGGCGTCTCGGGCGAGCGCAGGAAATCGGCGTTTCCGCCAACCTTCCTGCCGTTGTCGATGTAGGGGTGGGGGCGGGCCATGCGCGCGAATTCGTAGCCGCAAAAGCGCGTCACATAGGCGTATTCCCGCGCCACCACCGGCGGGAGCGATGCGCGGTGGATGTCATCGGCGAGGCCCAGCCGCCGGAAGTGCTCCATGGTGCGCGCGTTGGTGTTGTTGCACTTGGGGTGGGTTGCCGTCTCCAGCCGCTCGTTGAGGAGGATGACCGGTACACCCCGGCGCCCTAGCGCGAGAGCCGCGGTGAGCCCGACGGGGCCACCGCCAGCGATCACGACGAACGTTTCTTCCCTGGTCACAAACATATGTCCCGGCCGCACAAGCAGGGTGCCAGCGGGATGCGACCTATGCAATTGTCGGCTCGGAATACCGAGTATGGCGGAGGTTGGCGTGGCGGAGCAGGTGCTGCCCGGTCTGGAGCGACGGCTGAAGGCGGAGCTTTCGGGCGACGTGCTGTTCAGCCGCTTCGACCGCGGACGCTACGCCACCGACGCCTCGCATTACCAGATGATGCCGCTCGGCGTGGTTGCCCCGCGTACGATGGCGGAGGCCGAGCGCGCCATTGCCATTGCGCGTGAGGAAGGCGTCAGCGTGCTGGCGCGCGGCGGCGGCACCTCGCAGAGCGGGCAGACCGTCAACCACGCGCTGGTGATCGATTGTTCGAAGCATCTCAACGGCCTCATCGACCTCGACGTCGCCGGGCGACGCTGCATCGTCGAGCCCGGCATCGTGCTCGACGAGCTCAACCGCCGGCTCAGGCCGCACGGCCTGTGGTTCCCCGTCGACATCTCGACCGCCTCGCGCGCCACCATCGGCGGCATGACCGGCAACAACTCCTGCGGCGCGCGCTCGCTGCGCTATGGCAACACGCGCGAGAACGTGCTGGCGATCGACGCGCTGCTGGCAGGCGGCGGCGCCGCGCATTTCGGTCCCGTGACGGCCGATCTGTCGGACGTTCCGGCCGGTTCACCCTTGCGGCGCCTTGCCCATGACCTGCTGGCGCTCGGCGCACGCGAGGCGGACGAAGTGAGGGCGCGCTTTCCCAAGGTGCAGCGCCGGGTCGGCGGCTACAATCTCGATGCGCTGCTGCCGGGCCGCAACGACCTCAATCTTGCGCATATCCTCGTTGGCGCGGAAGGAACGCTCGGATTTTCAACGCGGATCGAGCTCAAACTGGCGCCGCTGCTCTCGCACCGCGCCGTCGGCGCCTGCCACTTCGGCAGCTTCCACGCCGCGATGGATGCGGCCCAGCACATCGTCAAGCTGGGGCCGATTGCGGTCGAGCTCGTCGACCGCACCATGATCGAGCTGGCGCGCGAGATCGCCATGTTCCGACCGACGATCGATGCATTCGTGCGCGGTGAACCCGAGGCGATCCTGCTGGTGGAGTTCGCGGAGGAGGAATGGGGCGAGAATCTGCGCCGCTTGGGTTCGCTGCACGACCTCATGGGCGACCTCGGCTTCGCCTGGGGAAAGAGCGGTGTGCAGCGGGGCGGGGTGGTCGACGTGCTCGACGCCAAACTGCAGGGCGCGATCGCGGACGTGCGAACGTCCGGCCTCAACATCATGATGTCGATGAAGGAGGAGGGAAAGCCGATCTCCTTCGTCGAGGACTGCGCGGTGCCGCTCGAGCATCTCGCCGACTACACGGCGCGCCTGACGCAGGTGTTCGAGAAGCATGGCACGCGCGGTACCTGGTACGCGCACGCCTCGGTTGGCTGCCTGCACGTGCGGCCGGTGCTCAACCTGCGGCTCGACAAGGACGTGAAGGCGATGCGCGCCATCGCCGAGGAGGCCTTCGCCTTCGTGCGCGAGTACAAGGGCTCGCACTCGGGCGAGCACGGTGACGGCATCGTGCGCTCGGAGTTCCATGAGAAGATGTTCGGCCAGCGCCTGGTGCGCGCGTTCGAGCAGGTGAAGGACCGCTTCGATCCCGACGGCCTGTTCAATCCCGGCAAGATCGTGCGCGCGCCCAAGTTCGACGACCGCGCCTATTTCCGCTACGGCCCGGATTACCACGGCGAGCCCGTCGCAACGCACCTCGACTGGTCGGCCTTTCCCGGCTCGGGTGGTGGGCTCCAGGGCGCGGTCGAGATGTGCAACAACAACGGCGCCTGCCGCGCGCTCGCGGGCGGCGTGATGTGTCCGAGCTATCGCGTCACGCGCAACGAGACGCACCTCACGCGCGGACGCGCCAACACCCTGCGGCTGGCGATCAGCGGCCAGCTCGGGCCGGATGCGTTCACCGCGGACGAGATGGCGGAGACGCTCAGGCTGTGCGTCTCGTGCAAGGCCTGCCGGCGTGAATGTCCGACCGGCGTCGACATGGCGCGCATGAAGATCGAGGTGCAGGCGGCGCGCGCGGGGAAGCTCGGGCTGGCGTTGCGCGAGCGGCTGGTCGGATACATGCCGCGCTACGCGCCCTACCTCGCGCGCGTGCCGTGGCTCGCCAACCTGCGGGACATCGTGCCCGGCGCGGCGGAATTGTCCGAGCGTTTGACCGGGCTGAGCGCAAGGCGACCGCTGCCCAAGTGGCGATCGGACTGGTTCCGCGACCCGCGCCGGCGCAACGGAGGCGAGCATGCGGATGGAGCGCGGGAGATTGTCCTCTTCGCCGACACGTTCAACCGTTACTTCGAGCCGGAGAATCTAGCCGCGGCGATGAACGTGCTCGCGGCCGGCGGCCTGCGCGTGGGTGTGGCGGCGCCCCAGGGCGGCGGCCGTCCCTTGTGCTGCGGACGCACGTTCCTGGCGGTGGGCAAGGTCGACGAAGCCCGCCGGGAGATGGAGCGCACGCTGGCGGCGCTTGTACCGTTCGCGGCGCGCGGGGTGCCCATCATCGGTCTCGAGCCGAGCTGCGTGCTCGGGTTCCGCGACGAGATCCCCGCGCTGGTCAAGACAGATGATGCGCATCGGCTCGCGAGCCAGGTCGTGCTGTTCGAGGAGTTCGTGGCGCGCGAGGCGAAGGCCGGCACGTTGTCGCTGCCGCTTGCGCCGGGCGCCAAACATGCGCTGCTGCATGGGCACTGCCACCAGAAATCGTTCGGCGTCATGAACGACGTCGAACAGGTGTTGCGGCTGATTCCGGACTTGCTCGTCGAACCGATCGAATCGAGCTGCTGCGGCATGGCGGGGGCGTTCGGCTATGGCGCCGACACGATCGATGTCTCGCTCGCCATGGGCGAACTCGCGCTGTTGCCGACCGTGCGCCAAGCGCCGGAGGATGCGCTCATCGTCGCCGACGGCACCTCGTGCCGGCACCAGATCAAGGATGCGACCGGTCGCGCAGCTCTGCATGTCGCCCGCGTGCTCGAGACATGTCTTGCCGGAACCGCGGCCGCGCGCCCGCATTAGCGCAACATGCTGACCTTCGAGACCGTGATCGGCTTCCTGGCCGCGTGCTGCACGACGGTGTCCTACATTCCGCAGCTCAAGAAGTGCTGGAACACCGGTTCCGCCCATGACCTGTCGTTCAAGATGCTGTCGATTCTTGCGACGGGCATCGCGCTGTGGGTGGTCTACGGCCTGCTGCGAGGAGACTGGGTCATCATCCTCGCCAACTCGGTCAGCTTGGCGCTCTTGACCGGCATCCTGTTCTTCAAGCTGCGCGAGATGCGGACGCGAGCCGCTTGATGGGGTCGCGCGGCTCGTACAGGCCGCAATTGGAAAGATAACCGGCGGGCGCTTATCTGACGTGCGGGCACATGATACGACGTGGCGCGGCTCGTCCGGCGCCGTCACTCCTGGAGTCCTCCATGTCAGATCTCTCGGCCTTTCCCATCGCCAAGCGCTGGCCCGCGCAGCATCCCGATCGCATCCAGCTTTACTCGTTGCCGACGCCGAACGGCGTCAAGGTCTCGATCGCGCTGGAGGAGCTGGGGTTGCCTTACGAGGCCCACACGATCGATTTCGGCAAGAACGACCAGACGACCCCGGAATTCCTGACGCTGAGTCCGAACGGCAAGATCCCGGCGATCATCGATCCGCGCGGACCGGGCGGCAAGCCGGTCGGGATGTTCGAATCCAACGCCATCCTGATCTATCTCTCCGACAAAGGCGGCAGACTCATCCCCAAGGACGAGGCACGTCGCCTCGAAACGATCCAGTGGTTGTTCTTTCAGGCAGCGCACGTCGGACCCATGTTCGGACAAGTGGGATTCTTCCACAAGTTTGCCGGCCGCGAGTATGAGGACAAGCGGCCGCTTCATCGCTACCGCGACGAGTCGAAACGCATCCTTGGTGTGATGGAGCGGCGGCTCGACGGCCGTCAATGGATCATGGACGAGGACTATACGATCGCCGATATCTCGATGCTCGGCTGGGTGCGCAACCTGATCGGCTTCTATGGAGCACGGGAGCTGGTGGAGTTCGACACGCTCAAGCATGTGCCGGCGTGGCTCGAACGTGGCCTGGCGCGGCCCGCCCTGCAGCGCGGCTTGGAAATACCCAAACGGCCGTAACCTTCAACCGGCAGTCACGCTCTAACGCGCGCGCCGTTGCGGATGCGTGTGCACGCGGATGAGCTGCATGTCAGCTCTGTCGTGGGCGGGCCAGCGCGCCTGGCACTTCGGGCCGGCGCCGCGCATGTAATGGCGCTCCGGATGATAGGAGCCGGTGAGCATGCGCAGGACGCTCCGCCACAAGTCACGCATTTCGTTGATGAAGCCGCTGCAGGACATCGCATCCTCCCGTCAGTTCGGGCGGCCCAGTAACGAGGCGAACGGCACGACGATCAGTTCATCGCCCTCCTCGTCGCTCACGTGCAACGTCCAGTCGCGCCAGTCTTCGGGACCGGGCCGGCTGATCAGGTGGCGAACGAAACGTTCGCCGTAGTCGCGCGCATCGACCGGATCATCGAGATAGCTGCCGCGCTGATCGAGCAGCACGCCCTTGCCGCTGGAGCAATGGAAGAACACGTGGGTCATGGACGCCTCCTCATCCGCTGCCCTGGCAGCACGGGGGTGGAAACGTTGATGACCCACCAGTTAAGGCCGCGGGAGCACGAGGAAAATTCAGATATTGCCCCTAAGGACTTTTCCGGAGCGCGACAGGCGGTACTGTCTCGATTTGGTTCACGTGCCTGCAAGGAAGTCGAAGTCACAGCCCCTGTCGGCCTGGGTGACGTGATCGACGTAGAGTCTCGTATAGCCGCGCTGCGGCTTTTCGGGCGGCGTCCATGCGGCTTTGCGACGGGCGAGCTCCGCTTCGTCGACCAGCAGTTCGAGCCGCCGCGCCACGGCGTCGAGGCGGATGATGTCGCCGTCGCACACCAACGCCAGCGGTCCGCCGGCCGAGGCTTCCGGAGCCACATGCAGGACCACCGTCCCGAACGCGGTGCCGCTCATGCGCGCATCGGAGATGCGCACCATATCGGTCACGCCTTTCGATCCGAGCTTCTTCGGGATCGGCAGCGCGCCTGCCTCCGGCATGCCGGGCGCGCCGACGGGCCCTGCGTTGCGCAGCACCAGCACGTGATCTGGCGTGACGGGCAGGTCCGGATGGTCGATCCGCCGCTCCAGATCGGCGAGCGAGTCGAACACCAACGCCGGGCCTTCATGCGTGCAGAGCGACTGCGTGGCGGCCGCGAGCTTGATGGCGGCGCCCTGCGGCGCGAGGTTGCCCGAAAGGATCGCGATGGCCTCGCTGGGATAGACCGGCCTGTCGAGCGGGCGGATGACCTCGTCATCGGTGTACGCCGGCCAGCGTGCGACGATGTCGCCGAGCGTGTCTCCGCCCACGGTGGGGGCCGTCAGGTCCAGCCGCTCGCGCAGGCGGCGCCAGAGCGCGGGAACACCGCCGCCGGCATGGAAATCCTCGATGAAGTAAGCCCCCGCCGGCTTGAGGTTGACCAGCCCCGGCACGTCGCGCCCAACGCGGTCGAATTCGGTGAGATCGAAGGGAATGCCAGCGCGGCCGGCGATGGCGGCGAGATGCACGAGCGCATTGGTCGAGCCGCTCGTCGTCTGCAGGATCACCGACGCGTTGCGCAACGCCGCAGGAGTCAGGATATCGCGCGGCAGCGGTCCGCCGGCGACCGCCATCTCCACCGCGCGCCTGCCGGTCGCTTCCGCGATGCGCATTCGGTCCGACGAGACCGCCGGTGCCGTCGCAGCACCTGGCAGGGTGAAGCCGAGCGTCTCGGCAATGCAGGCCATGGTCGAGGCGGTGCCCATCACCATGCAGGTGCCGGACGTGGGCATGAGCTGGTCGTGCGCGCGGTCGAGGTCTACCTCATCGAGCGTGCCGGCGCGGTAGGCCGCCCACAGCCGGCGGCAATCGGTGCAGGCGCCCAGGCGCGCACCTTCGTGGCGGCCCGCGAGCATAGCGCCGACCGGCAGTACGATGGCCGGCATGTTCGCCGAAACCGCGCCCATCAATTCGGCAGGGATGGTCTTGTCGCAGCCGCCGATCAGCACCACCGCATCGAGCGGCAGAGCGCGCAGCATCTCCTCGACGTCCATGGCCATGAGATTGCGCAGCAGCATCGAGGTCGGGAACGTGAACGCCTCGTGCAGCGAGATGGTGGGAAAGACAAAGGGAAGCGCGCCGGCCATGCGCACCCCGCGCGCCACCGCCTCAGCGAGGCGGCCCGCAGTGCCATGGCACGGATTGAAGTCGGACGCGGTCGAGAGAACGCCGACGATCGGCAGGTCGAGCTGCGCATCGGTGAAGCCCGCGCCTTTGAGGAAGCCGCGGCGCAGAAACAGCGCGAATTCCTCGTCCCCGTACTGGGCGAGGCGTGAGCGCAGACCCTTCTTCATCGGCATGTCTCCCCATGCCCCGGTCGCGTGCCGCGCCCGGGGCGGCCGGGACATTGCGCGATCCTCTCCCGGCAGGCAACAATGCCGCAAAGCATATCGTGACTGACCAGAACGACTGCCCCGCCGCGCGGGCGCATCCCAGGGGAAACGTCTCATGGCCGCGAACAAGGTCATCATCACCTGCGCCATCACCGGCGCGATTCACACGCCGTCGATGTCGCCGCATCTGCCGGTCACGCCCGACGAGATCTCGGACGCCGCCATCGGCGCGGCGGAGGCGGGCGCGGCGATCGTGCATCTGCATGCGCGCGATCCCAAGACGGGGCGGCCGGATCAGTCGCCGGAGGCCTTTGGCCGCTTCCTGCCGCGCATCAAGCAGCGTTCGAACGTGGTCATCAACCTGACCAGCGGCGGCGCGCCCACCATGTCGGTGGCGGAGCGCGTCAGCCCTGCGCACGCGTTCAAGCCGGAGGTTGCGAGCCTCAACATGGGCTCGATGAACTTCGGCCTGTTCCCGATGCTCAAGCGCTTCAAGGAGTTCAAGCACGACTGGGAGCGGCCCTACCTCGAAGGCACGACCGATCTCATCTTCCGCAACACGTTCAAGGATATCGAGTTCATCCTCACCACCTGCGCCGGCAACGGCACGCGCTTCGAGTTCGAGTGCTACGACACGGCGCATCTCTACAATCTCGCGCACTTCCTGGACCGCGGCCTCGTGAAGCCGCCGCTGTTCGTGCAGACGGTGTTCGGCATTCTCGGCGGCATCGGCACGCATCCGGAGGACGTGATGCACATGCGCCGCACCGCGGACCGGCTGTTCGGACGCGAAAGCTATCAGTGGTCGGTGCTGGGTGCGGGGCGCAATCAGTTGCCCATCGCTGCCATGGCCGCATCCATGGGCGGTAACATCCGCGTCGGCCTCGAGGACTCGCTCTGGATCGGGCCCGGCAAGCTTGCCGAGTCGAACGCGCAGCAGGTGCGCATGGCAAAGCAGATCGTGGAAGGGCTCGGGCTCGCCGTGGCGACGCCGGATGAGGCACGCGAGATCCTCTCGCTCAAGGGCGGCGATCAGGTCGGATTTTAAGCGAATACAGACGTCGGGCGTCGCTAGCCGGTTGCCGCATCGGCGCCGGACAGCCGTACTGCGCGCGACGCGCGACAGGACGTGCCTGCGCGACATGTTTGATCTTGCCGCAGGCCACGTAAATCCTTCAAAAGAAGTACGGAAGGATTCGCATGTCAGCACTCGATACCGCCAGCTTCGCCATTCTGCTTGGCGCATCCCTGATCCTGGCCGGTATCCTCTCCAGCCTCGTCGCTCTTCGATTCGGCGCCCCGTTGCTGCTCGGCTTCATCGGCGTGGGCATGCTGGCGGGCGAGTCCGGTCCAGGCGGCATCCAGTTCGACGACGTGCAGACGACGTACTTCGTCGGTTCCATCGCCCTGGCCCTAATCCTGTTCGACGGCGGCCTGCGCACCCGCATCGCCACGGTGCGCAGCGTGATCGCGCCCTCGCTGATCCTGGCCACGATCGGAGTGATGCTGACCGCGGCGATCACCGCGCCGTTCGCGAAGTACGCGCTGGCGCTGAACTGGACCGAAGCGGCGCTCGTTGGCGCGGTCGTGGCCTCGACCGACGCCGCGGCGGTGTTCCTGCTGATCCACAGCCGGGGGCTGCGGTTGCGGCCGCGCGTCGCTGCGACTCTCGAGGTGGAGTCCGGCACCAACGATCCCTTCGCCATCTTCCTCACGATCATGCTGGTGGAGATGCTGCTCAGCGGGCAGCAGTCGATGCAGCATGTCCTCGTCAGCCTCGCGCTGAAGGGGCTCGGCGGCGGCGCCCTCGGCTATGCCGGCGGCAAGGCCATCGTATTCGTGCTCAATCGCTTCGGCTTGGCGCAGGGGCTGCACCCGATCTTCGTCACCACGGGCGCGTTGATCGTGTTCTCGACGAGTGAGTCGCTCCAGGCCTCCGGGTTTCTCGCCGTCTATGTGGCAGGCCTCGTCACCGGCAACCAGCGCACGCGCGCCCATTCCAGCATCGTGTCGTTTCTCGACGCCGCAACCTGGCTGGCGCAGATCGCCATGTTCCTGCTGCTCGGCCTGCTCGCGTGGCCGGGCCGCCTGCTGGGCACGATCCTGCCCGCGCTGGTAGTCGCCGCCGGGCTGATGCTGGTGGCGCGACCGCTCACGGTGTTCATCTGCCTGGCGCCGTTTCGGTTCAGTTGGCGGGACAAGGCGTTCATCTCCTGGGTCGGCCTGCGCGGTGCGGTCAGCATCTTTCTGGCCTCCATCCCCTTGCTGGTGCAGCTGCCCAACGCACAACTCTATTTCGACGTCGGCTTCGTCATCGTCCTGGTCTCGGTGCTGGTGCAGGGCTGGACGATCGGGTTTGCCGCGCACCTCACGCATACGGCTCTGCCGCGCAGCGATCCCGATCCGCGCCGCGTCGAGCTCGACCTGCCGGGCCAGCTCTCGCAAGAACTCGTCGGCTACCGCCTGGGCGAGAGCAATCCGTATTTGCGGCGCCGGCTGATGCCCTCCTGGGCCAAGCTGATGCTTGTGGTGCGCAAGGAGAAGGTGTTCACCGCCGAGGAGGCCGGCATTGTTCGCGAGGGCGACTACATCTATCTGGTCGCCCCTACCGAGCGGGCGCAGGCGCTCGACCGCTTCTTCGTCGATACGCCCGGCCAAGCCGATATAGACGCCAACCTGTTCGGCGATTTCTTCGTGCCGGGCGACGCACGCATGCGCGGCCTCGCCGAGATCTACGGGCAGGAGATCGGAGAGGACGACCGCGACGTCACGGTGGCGGACTATTTCGCGCGCCGCATCGGCAGCTATGCGCGCAAGGGCGATGTGGCAACGCTCGGCGCAGTGGCGCTGGTGGCCAACCATGTCGTGGACGGGCGTGTGGTCAGCGCGGGCCTGCGGCTGATGGAGCCGGAGTTCATGCCGGCCCGGCGGCGCAAGACGCCGGTGAAGCGCTTCTGGCAGCGCGTGCTGGCGGTGCCGCGCGTACAGATGCGCCGGATGAAGAAATAGCCTTCAGAGTGGATGGCGCGCGATCGGCACGCGGCCCTCGCCGGTGTCGACCATCACCGCGTCGACGCCGAACACCGCAGCGATCCGTTCGGGCGACAACGCCTGTTCGGGTGGCCCATCGAACATCAGCCGGCCCTTGTCCATCACGAGCACGCGGTCGCAGAAGCGCGTCGCCAGCGCCAGGTCGTGCACGACCGCGAGCACAGCACCGCCCGCGCGCGCGGCCTGCCGCAGCAGGTCCATCACCAGCAACTGATGGAGGGGATCGAGCGAGACGGTGGGCTCGTCGGCGAGCATGACGGCTGCGCCTGTCGCCAGCACGCGTGCGAGCGCGACCCGGGCGCGCTCGCCCCCGGAGAGCGCGGTGACAGGGCGCTGCGCGAGCGTCTCGATGCCAGCGGCCGCGATGGCCTCGGCTACCGCGGCTTCGTCAGCTGAGCTCAGTCGCGTGAACTGGTCGGCATGCGGCAGTCGCCCGAGCGCGACCACGGCCGCGGCGCTCATCGGCCAATGGAAGACATGGCCCTGCGGAAGATAGGCGATGGTCCGCGCCCGCTCGCGCGCCGGCACGTCGGACAAGCGTGCCTCCGCCAGCGTGATGCGTCCGCGCGCCGGCAGCACTCCGGCAAGCGCGCGCAACAACGTGGTCTTGCCCGCCCCGTTTGGACCGACCAGCGCGGTCATCTCGCCGCGCCGCAATGCGAAGGAGACGTGATCGACGATGGTGCGGCCGCCGAGCCGCACGGCGAGATTGTCCGCAGCGAGGATCGCATCGCTCATGCGGGGGAGCCTTCCAGCACGCGGCGCTCGGCGAATATCATTGCGAGGAAGAACGGCACGCCGATGAGGGCCGTGACCACGCCGACCTTGAGCTCGATGGCTGCAGGCAGGGCGCGCACCGCGATGTCCGCAGCGGCGAGCAGCGCGGCGCCCGCGAGCGCCGCCGGCAGCAACACGGCGGCCGGGTCGGATCGCACCAGCCGCCGCACCAGGTGTGGCGCCACCAATCCGACGAATCCGATCGAGCCGGCGACCGCTACACCGGCGCCCACGCCGATCGCAACGCCCGCGACCACGAGCAGGCGCGTGAGCGCGAGATTGACCCCGAGCGAGACCGCTGCGTCCTCACCCAGCGTGAGCGCGCGATAGGCCCGCAGCGGCAGCGCCAGCAGCACCCAGCTCAGCACGAAGAACGGCAGCGCGATCATGAGATGATCGATGCTGCGGTCTTCCAGGGAGCCGAGCAGCCAGAATGCCACTTCCAGCGCGATGAACGGATTGGGCGCAAGGTTGAGGATCAGCGCCGTCATCGCGCCGGCGAAGCTCGCGAGCGCCAGCCCCGCCAGCAGCGTCACCGTCAGCCCGGCACGGCGGCCCGCGATGGCGACGAGCCCTCCGATGGAAAGCAGCGCGCCGGCGATGCCCGCAAGCGGCACCGCGAACGACGTGACCGGCGCAAGCCCGAAGGCGATCACGAGCGAGGCGGTTGCCGCCGCCGATTGCGGCGCGCCAAACAGCGCCGGCTCCGCCAGCGGATTGCGCAGCAGTCCCTGCAGCGCGGCGCCCGACAGGCCCAACGTCGCGCCGATGGTCAACGCGAGCAGGGTGCGCGGCAAACGGATCTCGCGCACGATCAGGCCGGCCGGACCCTGGCCATCGATCAGCGCACGCAGCGCCGTCCGCGGCGACAGTCCCGCCTGTCCGACCATGAGGGATATCAGCGCGAGCACGGCGAGCAGGGCGATCAGGACCGCCCACAGACCGATATCGCGCCGGGAAAAAGCCACCATGAGGTACTCCGGCGGTCTTCCTACAGGGTCCACGCTTGCGGTCAAACCGGATAAGGGGAAGAAAGACGGCGATGCCAGCAAGATGGACGGACAGGACCGATTGCTTCAGGTGCGTGCTGCAGCCGATCGGGATGGCTCTGGTCGCTGGGTTCATGTCGTGGGCCGCGCCAGGCACGGCCGGGGATGCGCCACGCCGCGTCATCTCGTTCAACCTGTGCGCCGATCAGCTTGTGCTGGCGCTGGCCGATCCCGGGCAGATCGTGGGCCTGTCGCCCTACGCCGCCGATCCGAGACTCTCGGTGATGGCCAAGGCCGCCGCGAGATACCCGCGTCTAGACTGGCAGGCGGAATCGACCATTCCGCTGCAGCCCGACCTCGTGCTGGTCGGCGCTTGGGACCGCCCGGTGACCCGCCGCATGCTGGACGCGCTCGGCTACCGGCTGGCGGAAATCGAGGATGTCTCCAGCATCGATTCCGCCCGCGCGCAGATCCTGCGCGTGGCCGCGCTGCTCGGGCATCCCGAGCGCGGCGTCACGCTCGCGCGTGCGCTCGACAGCGCGCGCGAAAGGCTCGCCGTGCGTCCACACCCGCCCCTGTCGACCGCACTGGTGATCGAGCGTGGCGGCTTTGCAGCCGGCTCGGCGGCGCTCGCGGCAGCGCTGCTCAGCGAGGCAGGGCTGCGGCCGCCTGCCGGCGCTCCCGCCGGAATCGGCGGGTTCGTTCCGCTCGAACGGCTGCTGCTGCTTCGGCCCGACGTCGTCGTGCTCAAGGACCTGCCGCGCGAACCGACGGATCAGGGCGCGCTCTATCTCACGCACCCGGCGTTGCGCGGGGCCTATCCCGCCAATCGAAGGATCGACTTGCCCGCGCGCTATGCGCTGTGCGGCGGACCGGCACTGATCGCTGCGCTTGATTATCTCGGGGAGGCCATCGGCCGGCTGTCGCGCTGACGCCGGCTAGTACGCCATCTCCTCCGCACGCATATCCAGCAGCTCGTGCCCGCCGTTGGCAATGACACGACCCTCCTCGATGCGCACGACCTGAGAGGCGAGGCGGATGATCTCGCCGGCCTGATGGCTGACGTAAACCATCGGCACCTTGGCTTCGTCGCGCAGGCGCACGAGGTACGGCAGGATCTCCAGCTTGCGCCTGCGGTCGAGCGAAGCGAGCGGCTCGTCGAGTACGAGCAGGCGCGGCTGCATCAGCAGGGCGCGGCCGAAGGCAACGCGCTGGCGCTCGCCGCCTGACAGGCGGCCGGGCCGGCGCTCGAGCAGATGTGAAATGTCGAGCAAATCGACGATGTGGCGGATGGCAGCGTCATCGTGCGGCAGACGGTGCATGCGCCGCCCATAGAGGAGGTTGGCGCGCACGCTCATGTGCGGGAACAAGCGACCTTCCTGGAACACGTAGCCGATGCGCCGGCGGTGCGGCGGCACGTTGACGCCGGACGAATCGAACAGCACCTCGTCGTCGAGCACGATGCGGCCGCGGTCCGGATTGATCAGCCCGGCGATCATGTTGGCGATGCTGGTCTTGCCTGCTCCGGATGGGCCGAACAGCGCCGTGACGCCCGCCGCCGCCTCGAAAGCGACGTCGAGCGAGAACTCGCCGAGCTGTTTGGTGGCGGTGAACGAAAGCACGTCAGTCTCCACGCACGCGCGCATTGACCGCGCGCGCCAGCCATTCCGACGCGATCAGTGCCATCAGCGACAGCGCGATCGCCACCACCGCGAGGCGCATCGCGGCGGCATCGCCGGCCGGCACCTGCGTGAGCGTATAGATCGCCGCTGAAATCGTCTGCGTCTCGCCCGGGATGTTGGAGACGAAGGTGATCGTCGCACCGAATTCGCCAAGCGCCTTGGCGAACGACAGAACCATGCCGGCGATGATGCCGGGCAGGGCGAGCGGCAGCGTGATCGTGGCGAATACCCAGGCGCGGTTGGCTCCGAGCGTCGCCGCAGCGCCTTCGAGCCGCTGGTCGATGGCCTCGACGGACAAGCGGATCGCACGCACCATCAGCGGAAAGCCCATGATGCCGGAGGCGAGCGCGGCGCCGGTCCAGCGGAAGGCGAAAACGATGCCGAGATAGTCCGCGAAGAACGCGCCGAGTGGGCCGCGGCGGCCGAACGCCAGCAGCAAGAGATAGCCGGTGACGACGGGCGGCATGACCAGCGGCAGATGCACGATGCCGTCGACCAGGGTCTTGCCCCAGAAGTTGCCGCGCGCGAGCAGATAGCCGACGGCGATGCCGAACGGCAACGCCGCCAGCGTGGCGACGACCGCGATCCGCAACGAGAGCAGGATCGCGGTCCATTCGTCCGGCGTGAGGTCAAGCACCGGCGGCCTGCGTCGACGGGGAAATCCGGGACGACATTACGACCCCGGAGGGGTGAGCAGGGAGAAGCCGTAACGCTCGAAGATCGCTCGCGCCCGCGCGGAGCGCAGGAACGCGAGATAGCCCGCGGCCTGCGGCCTGGCGGTCGTGGTGAGCGCGAAAGGATAAACGATCGCGGGATGCGAGTCGGCGGGGAACGTGCCCACGATCTTCACGCCCGGCTCGACCTTGGCGTCGGTGGCATAGACGATGCCGAGCTCCGCCTCTCCGCGCGCCACCAGCAGCAAGGCGGCGCGCACATTGTCGGCCATGGCGAACTTCGGCTGCGCCGCCTGCCACGCTCCGAGCTTCTCGAGCGCGCCCTTGGCATATTTGCCCACCGGCACCGCCTGCACGTCGCCGGTGGCGATGCGGCCGTCGCCCGCGAGCGCGGCGAGATCGAAGCCGGGACCGATCGATACGTTCTGCAGCTTGGAATCCTTGGGCGCGATCAATACCAAGCGGTTGCCGAGCAGGTTCACCCGCGACGCGGGATTTATGACCTTTTTCTGGATCCCATAGTCCATCCAGTCGAGGTCGGCCGAGGCGAAGACGTCGGCGGGTGCGCCCTGCTCGATCTGCCGGATCAATGCCGAGGTTGCGGCGTAGCTTGCTGTGACCTTCGCGCCGGGCTGGGCGGTCGCGTAGGCACCGTTCACGTCGTCCAGGGCGTTCTTGAGCGAGGCTGCGGCGAAAACCGTGACCGTGCGGTCTTGCGCCGGGGCGGTGCCGAAGGTGACCAGCAAGATGAGAAAGGCAAGGGATAGCGATTTCATGCGGCGCTCCACAATCGTACGGCGCGCGGCACGGCGGCCGCGCTGAAGGCGTGGGTTGTCGGGAAGCGACCAATGCCGGAAGCGCCGTTCCGGGCGGCGAGGCGCACTTACGGCAGGCCTCGGGTCACGCCCGCACTGTAGCAAACACAGGCGCCACGTCAAAGCTGTACCAAACTTGCCCCTTTCGTGCCCCGGCGTTACTGGATCGCGTGCCCATGCAGGCGCAGGATCGGGAGGACGCGGTGGCTGACACCATCGAAGACGAATTCGACTACATCGTCGTGGGCGCGGGCTCGGCCGGCTGCGTGCTGGCCAATCGCCTCTCCGCCGATCCGGGCAAGCGCGTGCTCGTGCTCGAGGCGGGCGGCCGCGACAACTGGATCTGGTTCCACATCCCGGTCGGCTATCTCTTCGCCATCGGCAATCCGCGTTCGGACTGGATGTTCAAGACCGAGCCGGAGGAGGGCCTCAATGGCCGCAGCCTCGCCTATCCGCGCGGCAAGGTGATCGGCGGCTCGTCCGCCATCAACGCCATGATCTACATGCGCGGCCAGGCCGCGGACTACGACCACTGGCGTCAGCTCGGCCTCACCGGCTGGAGCTGGAACGACGTGCTGCCTTACTTCCGCAAGCACGAACATCATTTCCTTGGCCCGAGCGACCACCACGAGGTCGGCGGCGAGTGGCGCATTGAGGCGCCGCGCGTGACGTGGGACCTGCTGGAGGCTTTCCGCGACGCCGCCGAGCAGGCCGGCATCAAGAAGATTCCCGACTTCAATTGCGGCGACAACGAAGGCTCCTGCTACTTCCACGTCAACCAACGGCGCGGCCGGCGCTGGTCGGCGGCACGCGGCTTCCTCAAGCCGGTGCTGCACCGGCACAACCTGCAGCTCGAGACCGGCTGTCTCGTCGAGCGCGTGGAGTTCGAGGGCAAGCGCGCGGTCGGCGTGCGATGGCGCCAGGGCGGCGTTGCGCGCAGCGCACGATGTCGCGGCGAGGTGATCCTCTCCGCCGGCTCGCTCGGTTCGACGCAGATCATGTTGCTGTCGGGTGTGGGCCCTGCGGCGCAGATCAAAAGCTTCGATATCCCCCTGGTGCTCGACAGCCCGGGCGTCGGCGAGAACCTGCAGGACCATCTGCAGTTGCGCATGATCCACAAGATCACCGGCGTGAAGACGTTGAACGAGACCTATCACTCGCTGTTCGGGCGGGCTGGGATGGGGCTCGACTACGTGTTCCGGCGCCGTGGTCCGCTCACCATGGCGCCCTCGCAACTCGGGCTGTTCACGCGCTCCGATCCCTCGCGCGAGCGCGCCAACATCCAGTTCCACGTGCAGCCGCTCTCGCTCGACAAGTTCGGCGACCCGCTCCACACGTTCCCCGCCTTTACGACGAGCGTCTGCAACCTGCAGCCCGCGAGCCGTGGCTACGTCCGCCTGCGTTCGCCCGATCCCACGTCCGCTCCCGTGATCAAGCCGAACTATCTCTCCGCGGACGAGGATCGCCGCGTCGCAGCCGATTCCATCCGTGTGGCGCGCCGCATCGTTGCGCAGCCGGCGCTGCAAAAGTTTCACCCGGAGGAATACCTGCCCGGTCAGGAACTCGCGCCAGACAACGACGACGCGCGGCTCGCGAGGGCGGCCGGAGACATCGGCACGACAATTTTCCATCCCGTCGGCACTGCGAAGATGGGCCGCGCCAGCGACCCCGCCGCCGTCGTGGACGAACGCTTGCGGGTGATCGGGCTGGAGCGGCTGCGCGTGATCGACGCTTCCGTGATGCCGACGATCACGTCGGGCAACACCAACTCGCCGACGATCATGATCGCCGAGAAGGGCGCCGCCATGGTGCGCGAGGACGCGCGCTAGCAAGCTTTCCGATGTTGGACGCGGGGCGCGCGAGCTAGGGCGAGCTCACGACCTGCCGGCATGCGGCCGGAAGATCGGCCAGCGTGAGCGGCGGCTTCGGTTTGGGGGGCTTCGCCGGCGGCTTCGGATGCAGGATCGATTCCTTGAACCACTTGCTGAGATCGGCGCCGCAGCCATCATTGTCGGCGGGCGGATCCTGCGGCTTGCATTGTGGGCTGTCGGCGGGACACTTGATGCGCACGTGGAAATGATAGTCGTGGCCCCAATAGGGGCGCACCTTGCTGAGCCAGCTACGGTCGCCCTTGGCTTCGCGGCATAGCGCCTTCTTGATGGCGGCGTTGACGAGGATGCGCTCCACCTGCGGATCCTGTGCGGCGGTCTTGATCGCGTTGAAGTGGCCCGGCGTCCAGACCTTGGGGTCCACGTCGCGGCGATCTTCGCGCACCACCATCGTCGCCGACATTTCTTCGCGTTCCTCGCGCGTGAGTTCGCGATCGGGCATCGGCGTGAGCCAGATGTCGGCATCGAGTCCGACTTGGTGGCTGGCGTGGCCCGTGAGCATCGGTCCGCCACGCGGCTGCGACATGTCGCCGATCAGCAGCCCATGCCATCCGTCGCTCTTGGGCAGCTTGTCGGCCAAGCGATGCAGGAATGCGATCAGGTCGGGATGGCCCCAGAAGCGATTACGCGACAGCCGCATGACCTGCCAACTCGGACCGTTGACAGGCAGCGCCTGCGCGCCCGCGAGACAGCCCTTCGAATAGAATCCGAAGACCTCCGGCTCCGCTACTTTCGCCGGCGTCGTGCGGCGTCCGAACAGCAGCTTCGCCGGCAGCTTGGGATCGCTGGGATTCGCGAGCGGCGGCAACGGTTGCGGGTTGAGCGTGCCCTTATCCTGGGCAGGTGCTGACGCGGCGGGGAGAATGAGAAGCGCGGCGACGAAGAGAAGTCTCAGCATGGATCCGGCAATGCATTGGACACGGATGCGACTATAGCCGATTTGCGCCTTTTTCGGGAAATCGCGCCTCGGGCAGAACCGGAGGTATTCGTCGGACTGCCGCGCACGAAGCGAGCGGAAATGATTTCGTAACCATGCCGCAAGCTGGCGTGAATTCGTGCATGCATGCGCGCATGCCTGCCTCGCGCGCAACATTGCCGCGTGCTTCCTCACGAGTGATGCCGTCACGCGGGTATTCGAGCGAATCGGGCGCGCGAGGCAGCCGGTTCGAGCCCATGATCGCCCGGCGCTTGCCCGAAAATTTTGCAACCTGCTCGCGGCGGGCAGGCCGCCCTCGCACTGGCGGCCGCCGCGGTCATGCATTCTTTAAAAGGTCTGTTCGTACAACCGCATAGCCCGCAACGGTGCGGGATGGAACGTACCATGCCGACGACCGGCGCCAGCCCGACCGTAAGTTCTGATGGAGCCGCCCTTGGCGGATCGCGCCGCTCGTGGTGGAGCGTCGCGCGCCGATGGATCGGCCGCCGCTCCGGCCGACATGGATCGCACGCCCACTTCCGCGCAGCGTTCGATCACATGACGCAAGGCCTGTGCATGTTCGACGGGGCCGAGCGCCTCGTCGTCTGCAACCGGCGGTATCTCGAAATCTACCGTCTGTCTCCCGACGTGGTGAAGGCCGGGTGCACGCTGCGCGAACTCATCGAACATCGCAAGGCGGCCGGGTTGCTTGAGCCTGACGTCGATCGCTACACCGCGATCGTCCGCGAGGCCAGGCGCAACGGCGATTCCAGTACGACCGTGACGCGGCTGAGCGACGGGCGCTCCATCCAGATCACGACGCGGCCGATGCCGGACGGGAGCTGGATATCGACCCACGAGGACGTCACCGAGCAGGTGCGGATGGCGGAAGGCGCGCGCCAAGCGCACGCGCGCCTGCGCAACGCCATCGACATCCTGCCGCACGGGCTCGTGTTCCTCGACTCCGAAGGCCGCTACATCCTGTGGAACCAGCAATACGCGGACATCTACAAGCGCAGCGCCGACCTGTTCAAACCGGGCGCACGGCTCGCGGATACGCTGCGCGTCGGCGTCGAACGGGGCGACTATCCGCAAGCGAAGGGCCGCGAGGAAGAGTGGATCGCCGAACGCCTGCGTCTGCTGCACAACCCGCAGGGACGGCACGAGCAGCCGCTGTCCGACGGACGCTGCATCCTGATCGACGAGCGCCGAACCAGCGACGGCGGCATCATCGGCCTGCGTGTCGACATCACCGACATGAAGCAGCGCGAGGAGTCGTTCCGCCTGCTGTTCAACGGCAATCCGGTGCCGATGATCATCTATAGCCGTGAGGACCACGCGATCCTGGCCGTCAACGACGCGGCCGTGAGCCACTACGGCTACACCCGCGCGCAGTTCCTGTGCATGTCGCTGCGCCACATTCACGATTGCGACACCTATGCGGAACTGGAGCGGATCGACCCCTCGCACGAGAGCCACGCCGGGCGCACGTGGAAACACATCAAGGCGGACGGACGCATGATCGACGTTGCGATCTATGCGCGCGCCATCACCCACCACGGCAAGCCGGCCATGCTGGTGGCCGCCATCGACATCACCGAGCGCAAGCGCGCGGAAGCGCGCGTCGCGCACATGGCTCATCACGACGAGCTGACTGGCCTTCCCAACCGCGTGCTGCTGCGCCTGCGCCTCGAGGAGGCGCTTGCCCGGATCCAGCGCAGCGGCAGACGCGTCGCGACATTGTGCATCGACCTCGACAATTTCAAATCGGTCAACGACGCGCTCGGTCCCTCGCATGGTGACCACCTGTTGCAGTCCGTGGCCAAGCGCCTGCAGGCCGCTTTGCGCGAGGGCGATACGGTGGCGCGTCTCGGCGGCGACGAGTTTGCGGTGATCCAGAACGACGTGACCGATCCTGCGGAAGTGTCGGCGCTGGCGCGGCGCCTGATTGCCGACATCAGCGAGCCGTTCGACGTCATGGGCCACCACGTCGTGGTCGGCGCATCGATCGGCATCGCACTGGCTCCCGGTGATGGCGACGACGTCGACAAGCTGCTCAAGAATGCGGACCTCGCGGCCTGCCGCGCCAAGGCCGAAAGCCGCGGTGCGTTCTGCTTCTTCGAAGCGGAGATGGACGCGCGCGTCCAGGCGCGCCGCCATCTCGAGCTCGACCTGCGGAACGCGCTGGCGGCGGGCAATCTCGAGATTCACTACCAGCCGCTGGTGAAGCTCGCGAACGGCGAGGTTTCGGGCTTCGAGGCGCTGCTGCGCTGGCGTCATCCCCAGCGCGGCTTCATCGCTCCGTCGGAGTTCGTTGCCGTGGCGGAGGAGACCGGCCTCATCGGCCAGCTCGGAAATCACGTGCTCAGGAAAGCCTGCGGCGACGCGGCGCACTGGCCGCAGGATGTGAAACTCGCGGTCAATCTGTCGCCGCTTCAGTTCCGCGCGGGCAACCTGCTGGCCGCGGTCAAACGCGCGCTGGAGGAGAGCGGCCTGCCCGCGCACCGCCTTGAGCTCGAGATCACCGAGACGGTGCTGCTCGAGAAGGTGGAGCACGTGATCGCCACGTTGCATGCGCTGCGTGCGCTCGGGGTGCGGATCTCTATGGACGATTTCGGCACCGGCTATTCGTCGCTCAGTTACCTGCGCAAGTTTCCGTTCGACAAGATTAAGATCGACCGCTCGTTCGTGCACGGTCTGGGGTCCAATGCGGACTCGCAGGCGATCGTGCGCGCCATCCTCAGCCTTGGTGTCAGTCTCGGGATCACCATCACGGCCGAAGGCGTCGAGACCGAGGACGAGCTCGCCTGCCTCAAGGCCGAAGGTTGCCACGAGGGCCAGGGCTATCTGTTCAGCCCGGCGCGGCCCCAGTCCGAGGTGCTGGAGCTGCTCGCGCGCCGGTTCATCCGGGCGGCGTGACGGGCAATACTGCAGCCGTTGATGTCGCCAAGGTGCGCAATATGCTCACGTGCGGGTGGTGAGCGCCTTGCGGGCGGCTCGTGAGCACCTAGGGATCGGCCCCGCGGTGCCGACACCCTGATCGGGATTTGCCAGAGACAGGAGAAGACCGGCGCGGGTGCGTGAAGCGCGCTTGGCCTGCTACACGTCCACCTTGAGGGCGGCGATGAAGGCTTCCTGCGGGATGTCGACCTTCCCGTACTGCCGCATCTTCTTCTTGCCTTCCTTCTGCTTCTCCAGAAGCTTGCGCTTGCGCGTGACGTCGCCGCCATAGCACTTGGCGGTCACGTCCTTGCGCAGCGCCCGTACGGTCTCGCGCGCGATCACCTTGGCCCCGATGGCGGCCTGGATCGGGACCTGGAACATATGCGGCGGGATCAGCTCCTTGAGCTTTTCCACCATGGCGCGCCCGCGGGCTTCGGCGCGCGTGCGGTGCACCAGCATGGCGAGCGCATCGACCGGCTCGCCGTTGACCAGGATCGACATCTTCACCAGGTCGGACGGCTTGTAGTCGGTCAGGTGATAGTCGAACGAGGCGTAGCCCTTCGACACCGACTTGAGGCGATCATAGAAGTCGAACACCACCTCGTTGAGCGGCAGGTTGTACTTCACCATCGCGCGGGTGCCGACGTAGTTGAGGTCGACCTGCACGCCGCGGCGATCCTGGCACAGCTTGAGGATCGAGCCGAGGTATTCGTCCGGCGACAGGATCGTCGCTTCGATCCATGGCTCCTCGATCTCGGCGATGCGCACGGGATCTGGCATATCGACCGGATTGTGAATCTCCACCATGTCACCGTTGGTGAGCTTGATGTGATAGACGACGGACGGCGCAGTGGCGATCAGGTTGAGGTTGAACTCGCGCTCGAGCCGCTCCTGGATGATCTCGAGGTGGAGCAGGCCGAGGAAGCCGCAGCGGAAGCCGAAGCCGAGCGCCGCCGACGTCTCCATCTCGAACGAGAAACTGGCATCGTTGAGCCGCAGCCTGCCCATGGCCGCGCGCAGCGCCTCGAAGTCGGCGGCGTCCACCGGGAACAGCCCGCAGAACACGACCGGAATGGCGGGACGGAAGCCTGGCAGCGGCTCTGCGGTCGGGTTGCGGTCGTCGGTGATGGTGTCGCCGACGCGGGTGTCGGCGACCTCCTTGATCGAGCCGGTGAGGAAGCCGATCTCGCCGGGCCCGAGCTCGTCGAACTCGACGCGCTTGGGCGTGAACACGCCGACACGATCGACGTCATAAGCGGCGCCGGTCCCCATCATGCGGATGCGCTGGCCCTTGGAGAGCACGCCGTCGACGACGCGGAACAGCACCACCACGCCGAGGTAGGCGTCGTACCAGCTATCGACCAGCAGCGCCTTGAGCGGCGCATCGCGATCGCCCTTCGGGGGCGGCAGGCGCGTGACGATCGCCTCCAGCACCTGGTCGATGTTGAGGCCGGTTTTGGCGGAAATCTCGATGGCGTCGGAGGCGTCGAGGCCGATCACGTCCTCGATCTGCTGCTTGACCTTCTCCGGCTCGGCGGCGGGCAGGTCGACCTTGTTGAGGACGGGAACGACCTCGTGATTGTTGTCGAGCGCCTGATAGACATTGGCCAGCGTCTGCGCCTCGACGCCCTGGCTGGCGTCGACGACGAGCAGCGAGCCCTCACAGGCGGCAAGAGAGCGATTGACCTCATAGGCGAAGTCGACGTGGCCCGGCGTGTCGATGAGGTTGAGGATGTAATCCTTGCCGTCCTTGGCTTTGTAACGCAGGCGGACGGTCTGGGCCTTAATGGTAATCCCGCGTTCGCGCTCGATCTCCATCGAGTCGAGGATCTGCTCCTTCATCTCGCGCGCCTCGAGGGCGCCGGTGAGCTGAATCAGGCGGTCCGCCAGCGTGGACTTGCCGTGGTCGATGTGCGCGACAATCGAGAAATTGCGGATGTTTTGAATGGGAACGCTGGCCATGGGCGGGAGATAGCAGCGGGGGCCCACAGCGGCAAGGGCGCCGCCGCCGGCCTGACCGGCTGATTGCGGTCCTCAGACGCTCCGGTGACGAGGCCGGGCTACTCCGCCGCCTGGCGCTTCTCGCTGAAGAATGGCCGCAATTCCACGCGCTCCCCGGCGCGGGCGATCAGGATGTGGTTGGTCGGGACCGGCGTCCAGATCGAGCGGTCTTTGTCGAGCGGCTCCGACACCACCACCACGTTCTCGCCGGACGCGCGATAGTAGAGTGTGTTGGCATTGTCGTTGGCGGCGTAGCGGAAGGCGTAGAGGTTCTTGCCGTCGGCCAGCGCCGAGGTGAAGCGCAGCGGATCGTGCTGGCCGTCCGAGTTCGCGAGGGCGGTGAGGACCTCGAGCACACGCTCGGTGGCGCCGATCGGATCATCGTCGAGACCCGCGCCCATCATGGCCAGGAACACCGCTTCGGAATCGGTGGTGCCGAGGCGGCAGGGGTAGAGCTTGTCGGGGATCAACCCTTCCACCTTGCGGCGGATGCGGGTCCAGTCGCCGATCACCCCGTTGTGCATGAACAGGAAGCGCCCGGCCGCGAACGGGTGGCAGTTTGGTCGTGTCACTGACGTGCCGGTGGCAGCGCGCACATGGGCAAAAAACAGGTGCGAGCGGATGTGACGGCAGAGGTAGCGCAGGTTGTCGTCCGACCATGCCGGCCGCACCTCGCGATAAAGACCGGGCTCGGCGTGCTCGCCGTACCAGCCGAGGCCGAAGCCGTCGCCGTTGGTGGCGGCGGTCGATTCCAGGGCGCGAATGCTTTGCTCGATCAACGAATGGGCGGGGGAGGTAACGTAGTGCTCAAGCGCAGTCGGCTCACCCCGGTAGGCAATCCAGCGGCACATCGTGTTTCACCGTCCGTGCGGCATCTCATGTCGGCCGACGCGGCCGGAAAGACAATAACAAGAATGGCAATATGGCCGTGAAATATTGGTAATTTTCTGGCGGTCCCCAGCCGGCCACCGCGATTCAAGCCTTTGCCTGCGCCGGCGGGCTCGCCGCCGATGCCCGCTCAAGGCCCGCCAGGCCGCTGGCGAGCGTCCCTGCCCCCGGCAGCCGGGCGAACCGGGCCTCGAGGCCTGGCCAGCGCCGGCGGACCCACGGCAGGCCTTCTGCCTGCAGCCAAGCGGTCGCCACGAGGGCGGTGAGCAGCCAGGTCCCCAGGTGATAGCGAGCGTTGTTGAGATAGCAGGCCGCGACCCCGTGCTGCAGCAGGGCCGCGAAAGCCAGAACGCGCAGCCACGGATCGAAGCCGCGCAGCAGCAGGACTCGCACAAGGATCAGCACGGCGAAGAGGTGAATCGGGATCGTCGCCATCACGTGGTGGGCGCCCGAAAGCCAACTTGCGAGCTGGACAATGCCGCGGCGCACATGCTCGCCCGCAAAATCGAGGCGGACGAGTTCGCCGAGCGCACGCAGATAGTCGAGCGGCGACATGAGAAAGATGTCGACGTGAGCCACGTTGTTGGTGAAGGGAATGAACGAGCGGCCGAAGATGTAGTTGTGCAAGGGCGAGACGGCGAGCGTTGCGAAGCCCGCGACGATCGCAACGCCGCGTGCGACCTGCCGCCGCGCAAGCGCCGCCACGATCGCCGCCGCCGCCATCGTCGTGGTCGCGAGCAGGAAGTTGGGACGGCAGAATGTCGCCATCGCCAGCAGCAGGGCGCCTGCGAACGCGCGTCCGGTTTCCGGCGCCGGCGTCTTCGCCGCGCTCGGGATGATCAGCACGAGGCCGGCGAACATGAGGATGAATCCGAGCGGGTCCGCGAAGCCGCGCGAGGCCCACACGACGTAGTCGATCAGGCTCGAACCGAATGCCGTGCCGATCGGGACCGCGACGAAGATCAGCGCGAAGGCGATGGCCCAGCGCGGCGGCATGAACCGCCGCGCCAGCGCCAGCACCAGGAAGGGCAGCACCAGGATGAGAGTGAAATAGCCAAGGAACGTGTCGCCGAAGATGAAACGCTCGAGCGCGCGCCAGTAGCGCAGGGCGGGCGCAAAATAGTAGATCGCTTCGTCGCCGCGCAGCGCCGAAACGACATCGCCGGCCAGCAGATAGCGCACCACATTGCGGCCGAGGCCCTCATGGGTGATGCCGTCATCGCCGCCGTCGAGCGGACGATAGCCGCCGATGAACTGCCAATCGACGATGGTGACGAGGAGCACGGTGGCGCCGATCACGACGGCGGGCAGGATGAGTCGCTGCGGTTCGATGCGCACCAGCAGCAGGCCGATGCCGACAACGGCAAGGAGGCTCAGCCCGAGTTCGACGGCGCGCTGGATTTGCACGCGCAACGTCGGGCGCAGGCTCATGGCGAGCTTCGGCTCCGGCAGGATCCGGGCGGCATAGATGCGGCGTTGGGCATCCTCGGCGCGCAGCGTACGGCAGGCCATATCCTGGTGAGTGATCGTCTCGAAGTGTCCGCCGGGGCCTTCCCACATCAGGGTGCCGCGCCAGCACAGATCGCTACCAGCGAATTGCACCGGGAACCGGTGCACGATGAACAGCGGGAACGTGACGCGGAAGCGGTCGAACAGGTTGAGCGACTTGCGGTCACGCGTGAAACGCACGACATCGCTCGCATCGTCCGGCCAGTTGTAGATGTACTCGTTGACAATGCCGAGGCGTAGCTCGACCGGGTCGGAGAATTCGATCCCCGCCACGCGGCGTGAGAAGGCAGGGCGATCGTAGATGCCATCCGCCGAAAAGGCGTAGCCGTCGGCGGCGGGCGTCCGCTGCGGACGCCAGCATGGGCGGCTGCGCTCGGTGCAGCCCTTCTCCGGCGGATACCGGACGTTGAATTGTTCGCCGAGCACGCGAAGCACGTCGGCCGGAAGTCCGGAGGATTGCGCCAGTGCGGGGCCGGGAAGGAAGACGTTGAAGCCCTGCTCGATGCGTGGCGCCGGCCAGATCATATGTGCGGCGGCGACCAGCGCAGCGAGTGCCGCTGCGGCGATCCAGCGTGGCGAGCGCCGCTCGATCGATCCCACCAGCACACAGGCGCCGAGCGCGAGCAGCAGGGCGTATTTGAACAGATTGTTGACCGGCAGCCCGACGGCGGCGAGCGCGAGAACCAGCACGCCAATCCGCAACGCCAGCCGCCCTCCGCCGCCAAGTCCGCTCCAACCAGCCGCCATCATCTATTCCATCTCATCTTGGTTGTGCGACCGGTATAGCGTCCTGGTCCGGCCGGTCCAGCGCATGATCCGCAGACTGGATGGCGATAGCACGCGTTGGTCAGGATGTGCGGCGAGATGCAAAGCCGTAGCCATTTTCGGCGTCCCCGCGCTAGGGTCCCGTGGCAGAGACTGACGTCGGGATCATGGGGCGGGCTTCTGGATGCTGAGCAATTTGCCGCAGCGCGTCGGCGACGCGCTCGACCGCCTGATCGATGCGCTGACGGACCTGCATCGGCGCGAGCGCATCGTGCTGGCGGTGCTGGGCGCGTACTGGCTGCTGTGGTCGCTCTATGCCGCCATCGCCAAGGGCAGCCAGGACATCCATTTCGACATGGGCGAGGCGGTCGTATGGTCGCGCGAGGCGCTCTTCGCCAACCCCAAGCATCCGCCGCTGATCGCCTTGGTGGCGTGGCTCTGGTTTCACATCTTTCCCGCTGCCGACTGGGCCTACTACACGCTGAGCATGGGCCTCGCGACGTTGGCATTGTGGGCGGCCTGGAAGGCTGCCGCGCGCTATCTTGCCCCCGATAAGCTGGTCGCCGGCCTTGCACTGCTGACGCTGGTGCCGTTCTTCAACTTCCTCATCCTCAAATTCAACGCCAATGCCGTGTTGGTGCCGCTGTGGGCGTTCGCAACATGGGCGTTCCTCGCCTCCTATGCGCGCCGCACCGCGTTGAGCGGTGCACTCGCCGGCCTCGCGGCGGCTGCTGCGATGCTCGGCAAGTACTGGTCGATCTTCCTGCTGGCCGGGCTCGGCCTTGCGGTCCTGCTCGATCCCCGCCGTTCCGTGTATTTTCGCTCGACCGCGCCGTGGACCACGGTGCTCGTCGGCGCCGTCGTGCTCGCGCCGCATGTCATCTGGCTGCTCCAACAGGGCACGACCTTCGGCTACGCCCTCGCGGCTCACCCGGGGACCTATTGGACCGCGTTGGTCTCGGGGGTGAATTTCGCGGTCGGCTCGGTGGCCTATGCGGCGGTGCCGGCGCTGATCGCTCTCGCCGCCACGCGGCCGTCGCGCGCCGCGCTCGCCGATGCGCTGTGGCCGCGCAATGCAGACCGGCGCCTGGTTGCGGTCGCGTTCTGGACGCCGCTGCTGCTGCCAGCCATCGCCGCCGTGGCCGCGCGGACGCGGATCGTGCCGCTCTGGAGCATCGGCGCCATGACCCTGCTGCCGGTGGTCCTGTTGTCGTCACCGATGCTCACGTTCTCGCGCGTCATGCTGCGGCGGGTCGTCGGATTCGCAATCGCCGTGCCGGTGATCGCCCTTGCGGTTTCGCCGCTTGTGGCGTTCGCCGTCCATTGGCGCGGGGTCGACAACTACGCCGACCAGTACAGCCTGCTTGCGCGCGCGACGGAGCGTGCCTGGCGCGCCGCGACTGCCCAGCCGCTGCGCATCGTCGGCAGCTATGACAACCTGCTGTACGGCACCGCGTTCTACTTCCATGACGAGCCGCGCACGTTCGAGATCGTCACGCCGCGCAACACGCCCTGGACCAGCGAGGCGGATGTCGCGCGTGACGGCATCGCCATGATGTGCCCGCAGGACCACCAGGTCTGCATGAACGCACTCAACGCACGCGCGGCGCACGCCGCCAACCTGCGCCGCAGCGAGGTCGTGCTCTCGCGGCGTTATCTCGGCCGACTTGGCGCGGCGCACCGCTACGTCATCGCAGTCGTTCCGCCGCCGCAATAAAAAACCGCCCCCTTCCGGGGGCGGTTGTCGTTGGCAATGTCGCGCGCGGCCTCGCTCAGTACCGATAGGCTTCCGGCTTGTAAGGGCCTTCGGCCGGTATGTTGACGTACGCGGCCTGCTTCGGTGTCATCTTGGTGAGCTTGGCGCCGACCTTGTCGAGGTGCAGGCGAGCGACCTTCTCGTCGAGGTGCTTGGGCAGCACGTAAACCTGCTTCTTGTACTTGCCGTCCTTGTTGTTGGCGAAGAGCTCGATCTGCGCCAGCGTCTGGTTGGTGAACGAGGACGACATCACGAAGGACGGATGACCAGTGGCGTTGCCGAGGTTCACGAGGCGGCCTTCCGACAGCAGGATGATGCGCTTGCCGTCCGGGAATTCGATCTCGTCGACCTGCGGCTTCACGTTATGCCACTTGAAGTTCTTCAGGCCGGCGACCTGGATTTCCGAGTCGAAGTGACCGATGTTGCAGACAATGGCGCGATCTTTCATGGCGCGCATGTGGTCGACGGTGATGACGTCGAGGTTGCCGGTGGCGGTGACGAAGATGTCGGCGCGCGGCGCCGCGTCTTCCATGGTCACGACTTCGTAGCCTTCCATCGCCGCCTGCAGCGCGCAGATCGGATCGATCTCGGAGATCATGACGCGGCAGCCGGCGTTGCGGAGCGAGGCCGCCGAGCCCTTGCCGACGTCGCCGAAGCCTGCGACCATCGCGATCTTGCCAGCCATCATCACGTCGGTGCCGCGGCGGATGCCGTCGACCAGCGATTCCTTACAGCCGTAAAGATTGTCGAACTTCGACTTGGTGACGCTGTCGTTGACGTTGATCGCCGGCCACAGCAGCGTGCCCTTCTTCTGCATCTCGTAGAGCCGATGCACGCCGGTGGTGGTCTCTTCGCTGACGCCCTTGATCGAGTCGGCGCACTTCTTGAAGAAGCCCGGCTTCGCCTTGAGTTGCTTCTTGATCACCGCGAAGAGGCATTCCTCTTCCTCGTTGGTGGCCTTGTCGAGGAACGCGGTGTCGCCGCCCTCGGCGCGCACACCGAGGTGGATCAGCAGCGTGGCGTCGCCGCCGTCGTCGAGAATCATGTTGGGGACGCCGCCGTCACCCCATTCGAAGATCTTGATCTGGTAGTCCCAGTAGTCCTTCAGCGACTCGCCCTTGATGGCGAAGATCGGCGTGCCCTTGGCGACCAGCGCCGCGGCGGCGTGGTCCTGCGTCGAGTAGATGTTGCACGAGGCCCAGCGGATGTCGGCTCCGAGCGCCTGCAGCGTCTCGATCAGCACCGCGGTCTGAATGGTCATATGCAGCGAGCCGGCGATGCGCGCGCCCTTGAGCGGCTGCGACTTGCCATACTCGGCGCGCGTGGCCATCAGACCCGGCATCTCGACTTCGGCGATGTTCAGTTCCTTGCGGCCCCAGTCGGCGAGGCTGAGGTCCTTGATGGCGCAGTCTTTGGTCGCGGTCATGACGATCCTTCACAGAACTGTGGCAGGGAGGGTTCGGGCGCAGGTCGAGGACGGCTGTCGCCCGGTGCGCGTGCCTATTAGCAGGGCGCCACCGCGCGAGCAAGAGGATATAAAGATATCTTTATGTCTTAAAAGGAAAGTTGGGAAGAAAAGGTGGGCATCATGATGCCTACTCCTCCTCGCCGAACCGCTTAGCCACCAGATCCTCAAGCGCGGCAATGACTTCGCGGGCCTGTGGGCCGACGGCCTCGACGGTGATGGTGGTGCCGGGGGAGGCCGCGAGCATCATCAGGCCCATGATGGAGGTGCCGCCGACGGTCTCTCCGCCACGGCTGACCTTTACCTCGGCATTGAACTTCTCGACCGTGTGGACGAATTTGGCGGAGGCCCGCGCATGCAGGCCCTTCATGTTGACGATCGGCATGACGCGCACGACGGCGCCGCTCTCGGTCGGCGGGGGGGCATGGTCGCTGCCGCCCGTCTCGCTCATTTGCCGGCGAGCACCCGGCTTGCAATGGTGCAGTACTTGCGGCCGGCTTCCTGCGCTGCCGCCACGGCATCGACCAGAGGACAGGACGCGCGCACCTTGGCCAGCTTGACGAGCATTGGCAGATTGATGCCCGCCAGCACCTCGACCTTCGGCCGGCTCATGACTGAAATCGCGAGGTTCGACGGGGTTCCGCCGAACATGTCCGTGAGTATGGCGACGCCGTCGCCGGAATCCACCCGCTTGACCGCCTCGATGATCTCATAGCGGCGCTGCTCGACGTCGTCGTCGGGGCCGATGGTGACCGACTCGATCTGGGACTGGCTGCCCATCACGTGTTCCAGGGCCTGCCGGAACTCCACCGCGAGGCGCCCGTGGGTGACGAGGACGATACCGATCATCGAAGCTCCCCGCGGGCGCAAAGATTTGCGCCGCACGAAAGGACGGACATCATGACCATCCAAAGCCTGTGTGCAAGGGTCGGCGCGCGATCCGCAAAAGTGGTTGCCGGTTTTGCATGTGATCGGGCGCTAAGTGTCTATTGTTGCGTATGATCTCGCGGCAAACCGGAGTCCACCTCGCCGGGATCATGCGCGCGGCTTATGTAAGGGCATTGTTGCGCTGCGGCAACTATCGGTGAAAAGGGCACGAAACGGCAAGGGGGATTTTGCCGGACGCTGGTTACTATTCCGCTGCAGGGTCAGCGGGAGGTCCGATAGCCCGTGGCTGAGGCTCGGCGGGGTTCTGCCGGCTGGCTATGCTGCGCGGCGCTATGTCGCGCGGACCTCAGGCTGCGAGGGCGGCCAGGACCGGCGGAAGCGGATCTGACTGGGCCGGGATGGCGAGCCGCGGCACCCTGATCCCAGCCAGTTCGACCGTGCCGTCCTCGGGCAAGCGGTCGCCAGCCGCATTCAGGTCGACAACCAGCGCAACCACCGCGACCGGCTCGTAGGCGAGCGTGCGGATGCCGACGCCCCGCAACTCGATCATGCCTGCGATCTGCGGGGCCGGCCGCGCCAGCAATCGGCCGTGCAGGGCCTGCACATGCGTCCGGTCATCGGAGACGAGGCGCGCGAAGCGCAGCTCCCCGCGCTCGGCCGCCTGCAGCAGGCGCCAGGCGAGGTGCGACTTGCCCGCGCCCGACGGCCCGCGGATCAGCACCGCGCGGGCGCCGACGAGGACGCAGGAGGCGTGGATCGACGGCGCGCTCATTCCGCGGCGATCGCGATCGGATGCGCCAGCCGATCGGACGCATCGTGCCGATCCGCGGTCGCGGCGGTTTCATCCTGGCGCACGCGGAACCAGAGGGCATAGAGCGCAGGCACGACGAGCAGCGTGAGCACGGTCGCCACGAACAGGCCGCCCATGATGGTGATCGCCATCGGTCCCCAAAAGATGCTGCGCGCGAGCGGGACCATGCCGAGCATGGCGGCGAGCGCCGTCAGCACCACGGGCCGCGCACGGCGTACGGTAGCGTCGACGACGGCGCGGTAACGGCCGTGACCGGCGGCGATGTCGTGCTCGATCTGGTCGACGAGAATGACCGTGTTGCGCATGATCATGCCCGCAAGCGCGATCAGGCCGAGCAGCGCGACGAAGCCAAATGGCTTGTTGGTGATGAGCAAGGCCGCCGTTGCGCCGATGAGTCCCAAGGGCGCGGTGACGAACACGAGCGCAAGTCTCGAGAAGCTCTGGAGCTGGATCATCAGCAGCGCGAGCATGGCGATGATCATGACCGGGAACACCGCGACCAGCGCGCCGTTCGCCTTGCTGCTCTCTTCGATCGAGCCGCCGGTCTCGATGCGGTAGCCGTAAGGCAGGGCATCGACGATCGGCTGCAGCTTGGGCCTGATCTCGTTGCTCACGTCCGGCGCCTGCACATTGTCGACGATGTCGCCGCGCACCGTCATGACGATGTCGCGGTTGCGCCGCCACAGGATCGGCTCCTCGAACTCATAGTTGAGACGCGCGATCTGGCTGAGCGGAACGGCGATGCCGTTGCGCGTGGTGACGGTCAGGGTCGGCAGCTGGCCGAGCTCGAGGCGCTCGCTCGGCACGGCGCGGGCGACGACGTCGATGCGCTCGATGCCCTCGCGGTACTGCGTGATGGTGTACCCCTTGAGCCAAGTCTGCATCATCTGCGCGACGTCGAGGGGCGTCAAACCGAGCGCACGCGCGCGATCCTGGTCGACCTCGAGCCGGATCGACTTGACTTGCTCGGTCCAGTTGAGGTGGGCGTCGACGATCTTCAGATTGGCGGCCATCTCCTTGCGAACGCGCTCGGCGATGTCGCGCACCTTCATCGGGTCGGGCCCCACGACGCGGAACTGGACCGGGAAACCCACCGGCGGCCCGAACACGAAGCGATCGACGCGGGCGCGCGCCTCGGTGAGGGCGCCGTCGGCGATCGCCTTGTCAAGCCGCGCCTTCACGCGCTCGCGCGCCTCGAGGTCCTTCGCGAGGATCACGATCTGCGCGAAATTGGAATTCGGCAGCACCGGATTGAGACCGAGCCAGAAGCGGGGGGAGCCTTGGCCGACATAGGTCGTGTAGCTCGCGATGTCGGTGTCGCCCTCCACCAGCTTCTCGGCCTTGCGCGCGGTCGCGTCGGTCACGCCGATGGCGGTCCCCTCCGGCAGGCGCATTTCAAGGAACAGTTCGGCCCGCGTCGAGGTCGGGAAGAACTGCTGCTGCACCAGGCCAAAGCCGGCAATCGAGGCGAGGAACATCAGGACCGTGAGCGCGACCACCGCCTTGCGCCAGCGCAGGCAGAACTCGATCGCGTGCCGCAGCGTGCGATAGATGCGCGTGTCGTAGATCGCCTCTGGATCGTGCAGCGCCCGCTTGGCGTGCTTGGCGAAATCCGGCAGCAGCTTGAGCCCGAGATAGGGCGTGAACAGCACCGCCACGAACCACGATGCGATCAGCGCAAGACCCACGATCCAGAAGATGCCTCCGGCATACTCGCCGGCGCTCGATTTGGCGAAGCCGACCGGCAGGAAGCCGGCCGCGGTCACCAGCGTGCCGGTCAGCATGGGAAACGCGGTGGAGGTCCAGGCGAACGTGGCGGCGCGGGCGCGGTCGAAGCCCTGCTCCATCTTCACCACCATCATCTCAATGGCGATGATGGCGTCGTCCACCAAGAGCCCGAGCGCGATGATGAGCGCGCCCAGCGTGATGCGGTGCAGGTCGATGCCGGCCGCGAACATCACTACGAACACGATCGCCAGCACGAGCGGCACCGACAAGGCCACGACGACGCCAGTGCGCAAGCCGAGTGAGATGAAGCTGACCACCAGCACGATCACCAGCGCCTCGCCGAAGGTCCTGAAGAACTCCGAGACCGACTCGTCGACGATGTGCGGCTGGTTGGCGATCTGCGTGACCTCGAAGCCGACCGGCAGCTCCGAAATGACCGCCGCCATGGCCTTGTCGAGGTTCTGCCCCAACGTGACGATATTGGTGCCTTCCTGCATCGAGACGCCGATACCGATTGCGGGCTTGCCGCCCTGGCGCACGACATAGGTGGGCGGGTCCTCGTAGCCGCGCGTGACGGTGGCGATATCGCCGAGGCGGAACACGCGGCCGTCTGCCTGCACCGGCACGGCCGCAATGGCTTCCGCGCCGGTGAAGGCGCCGGTCACGCGGATGTTGATGCGGTCGGCGCTGGTGTCGATCGAGCCGCCCGCGGCGATGGTGTTCTGGCGCGCGACGCTGTCGAAGATCTGCTGCGGCGAAATCCCGAGCGTCGCCAGTCGCGCGTGGCTGAATTCGATGAAGATCTTCTCCGGCCGCACGCCGATGATGTCGACCTTGTTGACGTCGGGCACCCGCAGCAGCCGCCGACGGATGTCCTCGGCGCGCGCCTTCAGGTCGGCGGGCGAGAGGCCGTCCGCGGTGAGCATGTAGAGCGAGGAATAGACGTCGCCGTACTCGTCATTGAAGTTCGGGCCGATGATGCCGGCAGGAAGATCGCCGCGGATGTCGCCGATCTTCTTGCGGACCTGGTACCACAGGTCCTTCACCTTCGACGGCGGCGTCGTATCGCGCAGTATAACCTGAATGAACGACACGCCGGGCTGCGAGTAGCTTTCGACGCGGTCGAGATAGGGCAATTCCTGCAGCTTCTTCTCGACCTTGTCGGCCACCTGCGTCTGCATCTCGGTGGCGGTCGCGCCCGGCCAGGCCACGTTCACCACCATTACCTTGATCGTGAAGGAGGGATCTTCGGCGCGTCCCAGGTTGAGATACGAATAGGTGCCGGCGATGCCGAGCATGACGATCATGAACAGCACCAGCGCACGGTGCGTGATCGCCCATTCGGACAGGTTGAAGCGATGCATGACGCGCCCCTCGATCTGCCCTAGCGGGCTTGGACGGTGCGGACCTTCAGGCCGGCTTCGAGCTTCTGGACGCCGAGCGTGACCACCTGCTCGCCGTCGCGCACGCCGGACGTGACGAGGGCCGCCTGCTCCGTGAATGAGGCGACGGTCACCGGCCGCAGCGCGAGCGTGTCGGTTTCGTCGACGACAAACACCGAAGGGCCCTTGCCGCGGTTGAGGACGGCGGAGAGCGGAACGCGTGCGACCGGCGTCTCCTGGGGCTGTGCGAGGGTGACGGTCGCCGTCATGCCAAGCGCGACGGCATCATCCGCATCGAGGATCGTGAAGCGGGCGGCATAGGTGCGGGTCGTGGGCTCGGCCTGCGGCGACAACTCGCGCAGCCGCGCCTTGAAGACACGCTCGCGGTCCGACCAAAGGCGCACCGTGGCCGTCGCCTTGCGTGCATCCGCCAGCCATGTCTCCGGCAGGGCCACGATCGCCTCCTTCTCGCCGCGACGCGCGAGCCGCGCGACCGCCTGGCCGACGGCGACGACCTGGCCCGGCTCCGCCATGATCGCGGTGATCACCCCGTCCGCACCGGCTTTCAGGTCGGCATAGGCGAGCTGGTTGCGCGCGAGCTCGAGTGAACGTCGCGCCCGTTCGAGCCGTCCTTCGGCTTCATCCTTGACCGCCTGCTTGCGGTCGAAATCGGCGTTGGAGGCAAACCCGCGTGCCTTGAGCGTGGACGATCGCTCGAACTCGGCGCTCGCCTGCGCAAGGTTCGAGGTGGCTGCGGCGAGCTCGGCTTCGGCGCTCTCGACCTGCAGCTTGAGATCCTGCGGATCGACCCGTGCGATCACGTCATCGGCGTGTACCCGGTCGCCGACGTTGACCAGCCGCTCGGTCATCTTGCCGGCAACGCGGAAACCGAGGTCGCTCTCGTAGCGGGCGCGCACGATGCCGACGAAATCGCGGGCCGAGTCCTCGCTGGCGAAGGCAACCCGCTGCACCTGGACGGGCCGCTCTGCCTTGGGGGCGGGCGCGGTGTTGGCCTGACAGCCGGCGAGCAGCGCGGAGGCGGCGAGCAGCGCAAGCAGGGGAAATCTGGGAGCGGTCGAGGACATGCGACGTTCCTTCGCCGAACGGGCCGGCCCCACGCCGGAGCCGACAGTGTTGGAGGGGCCCGTTTCGCGCGGTTTGCGGAAACGTAAAGTTCCGTGAAGCAGAGGCATCATGCTACTCCGTCACTGACTTGTGATGCCTGACGAAACCCGTATTTCGTCAGTCCATGGACATGCCTGAGCGACCGCCGCCCCCACGGCGTCACCTGTGCGACGAGATGGCGCGCAGGAGGAAGCGGATGTGCTCGCGGGCTTCCGCCTCCAGATCGTGCTCGCGCAGGGAGTCTGCGATCAGCACCGGATGGCAGTAGCGAATGAGCGACTGCATCAACAGCAGGGAGGTCGGGCGCGGCTCCACCTTCTCGAACTCGCCGGCCTCGATGCCATCGCGAATAATGAGCTCAATGGCAGACTGGATCGCCTGCTTGTGCGCGAGGATGGCTTCCCAGTTCTGCTCTATGGCGACCAGCACCATGTCGTGCACGCGCTGCTCGGTGATCAAATTTTCCTTGTGATAGGCCAGGATGGCGAGCACAAGCTGCTCGATGCGTGCGCCGGCGGTGCCGCGGCCGCGCGCTACCGACCACGCCTTCTCATCGAGCTCGCCGAGGCAGCGCTGGCAGATCGCGTCCACGATGGCGTTCTTGGATGCGAAGAAACGATAGATGTTGGCCGGCGACATCCCCAGCTCGCTGGCGATGTCGGCGACGGCCGTTTTGGCGAAGCCCATCCGACGGAACAGCGCCTCCGCCGTCTCGATGATGCGGGCGCGGGTATCGTCGGATCTGGTCTTGACTTGGGTGCTCATGGTCGGGCCCTGGCGTCTCCCGGTTCTGCGGCGCTGGGCCGGACGAGGGAGTGACGACTGACGATTTTCATAAATCGTCAGTCCGGAGAGTTCAAGGCAGGCTGGGACAGCGCCCGATCACAGCTTTGCGAGGCGAGGGGGTGCCGGATGCCGGCGGCGCGGACGAACCCGGCCGGGGCGCCGGAGTTCAGCGCTTTGCGGGCAGGCGGACGGTGAAGCGGGCGCCCAGCACCCTGGGGTCGCCGTCGCCATCGCCGCCGAGGCGATTCTCCGCCCAGATACGGCCGCCGTGCGCCTCGACAATCTGCTTGGAAATCGACAGTCCGAGGCCGGAGTTCTGGCCGAAGCCCTGGTGGGGCCGGTCGGTATAGAAACGCTCGAAAATCTTCTCGAGCACGTCGGGCCGGATGCCGGGACCCTCGTCCTCCACCACGATCTCCACCTCGTCCTTGAGGCGGCGGCACGTGACGCGGACGTTGCCTCCCTTGGGCGAGAACGAGCGTGCATTGCCGATGAGGTTGTCCACCACCTGCCCAAGCCGCGAGTCGTGGCCGGGCACGATGAAGCTGCTGCCCTCGAACGTCAGGGTCACGGTGACGTCGCTGTCGCGCCGGATCTCGTTCGCCACGTTGGTCACAGCCGTGAGCAGCTTGCGCAGGTCGACCGGCGCGGTGTCCTGTCGCTGCAACTCCGCGTCCAGCCGGCTGGCGTCGGAGATGTCGGAAATCAGCCGGTCGAGCCGGCGCACGTCATGCTCGATCACCGCGAGCAGCCGTTTGCGGCTCTCCTCGGTCTTGGCCAGCGGCATGGTCTCGACTGCCGAGCGCAACGACGTGAGCGGATTCTTCAGTTCATGCGCGACGTCCGCGGCGAAGCTTTCGATCGCCTCGATACGGCTGTAGAGCGCGTCGGTCATCGACCGCAGTGTACCGGACAGATGTCCGATCTCGTCACGCCGGCGCGTGAAGTCGGGAATCTCGACACGCGACTGGATGCGCCGCCGCACATGCTCGGCGGCGTCGGCCAGGCGCCGCACCGGACCGGCGATGGTGGCGGCGAGCAGCATCGACAACAGCGCCATCACGCCTGCCGCGACCAGCGCAACCTTCATGATCGCGAAGCGTTCCGCCTCGACGATCTCTTCGATATCGCCCCCCTGGGTCTGCAGCAGCAGCGCGCCGCGCACCGTGCGGAAGCGCTGGATCGGCACCGCCACCGAGACGATGACCTCGCCCTGCTCGTTGATGGTCACCCGGCTGTCCTGCTTGTGGCCGGCGAGCGCGTTCGCCACTTCCGGATAGCCCTTGCCGTTGTCGGGGCCGAGCTCCCGATAAAGCGGCAGCTCGCCGCGTGCGAGCCAGCGCCGGAACTTGATCCAGTTGCGCTGGATGTAGTTCGGCCGTTGCGCGTCGGGCGGCTGAAGGTCGAAGCGCAGGACCTCGCCGCGGCCGTAGAGATTGCGGCTGTCGAGAATGAGCGCACCATCGCGGTCGTAGATGCGCGCGCGGGTGTTGGTCGGCGAGATCAGCCGATTGAGGACCGGCGCGACGCGTTCCGGGTTGATGGGGAATTCGAGGCCGAACAATTCATCGGTCGGGCCGTAACTTTCGCCCGCGCGCAGCTCCAGGAGCCGTTCCGGATCGACGGTGATGGTGTCGGATTCCGCCGTTGCGGAGGCGGAGATCGCCGCCGCGATGATCTGGCCCTGCACGACGAGACTCTGGATGCGCGCATCGATCAGGCCGGCGCGGAACTGCGACAGAAACAGGATGCCGACGACAAAGGCGGCAAGGCCGATGATGTTGATGAGAAGGATGCGGCGCGACAGGCTGGAGACGCTCAGCACCACCAGGAAGTGCCATGTGCGCTTGAGCGCTCCGAGGATGCCTTCGGTGCGCAGCACGTGCCATGCCTCGCCCATGCCTTGCGCGACGGCAAGAACGGACTCGCGGAACGACGCGGCGGCGGCGCGGGCGCGCTGGGCCAGCCATTTGGCCAGCCATTGCCGCCGCGTGCGCGGCGGGCGACGCGCGGTCTCCGCCTTGGCGGTATCGGTCATTTCGCTCGTACGGTCCAGCACGCCTGTCTCGCTCGTGCGGTTCTTGCGGCATGTTAGCGCGGCTTGGACCCTATGATCCACCGCCTCCGCCCCGCGTGGCGCTCGCGCATGTTCAAACGAGCGCGAATATCATGCGTTCGGCCGCGCGCGGCGGACGAGGCGCTACTACATTTCCTTGAAACGGTAGCCGACGCCGTAGAGCGTCTCGATCATGTCGAAGTCGTCGTCGGACTGCTTGAACTTTTTGCGCAGGCGCTTGATGTGGCTGTCGATGGTGCGGTCGTCGACATAGACCTGATCGTCGTAGGCCGCATCCATCAGCGCGTTGCGGCTCTTCACCACACCGGGGCGCTGGGCCAGCGCCTGCAGGATCAGAAACTCGGTCACGGTCAGGGTGACGGGTTCGCCCTTCCACGTGCAGGTATGACGCTCCGGGTCCATGCGGAGCTGCCCGCGCTCGAGCACCTTGGTGGAGTCGACTTCCTTCGGAGCGGTCGCATCTTTCGGGGCGACCCGGCGCAGCACGGCCTTCACGCGCTCCACCAGCAGCCGCTGCGAGAATGGTTTGCGGATGAAATCGTCGGCGCCCATCTTGAGCCCGAACAGCTCATCGATCTCCTCGTCCTTCGAGGTCAGGAAGATCACCGGCACGTCGGTCTTCTGACGCAGGCGGCGCAGGGTCTCCATGCCGTCCATGCGCGGCATCTTGATGTCGAGGATGGCGAGATCGGGCGGGCTCGTCTTGAAGCCTTCGAGCGCAGACGCACCGTCAGTGTACGTCATGATCTTGTAGCCTTCGGCCTCGAGCGCGATCGAAACCGAGGTCAGGATGTTGCGGTCGTCGTCCACCAAGGCGATCGTCGGCATGAAACCTCTTTCGCGGTAGTAGGATGCCCCGCTCTACGCCCCGCTTTGAGCCCGAGAAGCCGGGCTGAAATGTGACTTTCCTGCATCAACTATGTGATTCTGCTCGAATTACAACCCTGATCGCACGGGTTTTGATGCCTGCGCCAAGGGCTACAACCCGATGACGTGCCATAGGGCACGGCCGGATCCGCCATGGTCAAGGGTGCCGGGGGCGTTGGAGCGAGCGCGTCGCGCTTGGCCCGCGCCGCCGCAGATGCAGAATCGAGCCCGGATCCGAACCGAGGACGACCATGGACGCCAGCGCGCCTTTCGAACCCAAGACCGCCGCCAAGAAGCTGCTGCGCGAGGCGCGTTCCGGCGCCTTGGCGACGCTGATGCCGGGCACGGGCCATCCTTACTGCTCACTGGTCAACGTCGCGACTGCCGTGGACGGCGCGCCGCTGCTGCTGATCTCCGGGCTCGCCGTGCATACGAAGAACGTCATCGCCGATTCACGCGTGTCGCTGATGCTGGATGAACGCAAGGAGGGCGATCCGCTGGAGGGCGCCCGCGTGATGCTGATGGGGCGCGCGCAGCAGAGCGACGATGCCGAGGTCCGGCGCCGCTATCTCGCACGCCAGCCGGAGGCGGAGATGTTTGCCGGCTTCCGGGATTTTGCCTTCTACCGGATCGAGCCGACGGGGGCGCATCTCGTCGCCGGTTTCGGCCGCATCGTCGACCTTGCCCCGGCCGATCTCCTCACGGACCTCGCAGGCGCCGAGGCCTTCGTCGCCGCCGAACCGGGCGTGATCGCGCACATGAATGCCGATCATGCCGATGCGCTCCGACTGTACGCCACCAAACTGCTCGGCGCCTCGGATGGCGCCTGGCAATGCGTCGGCTGTGATCCCGAAGGCGTCGACCTGCAGTGTGGGCGGCGCGCTTTGCGCCTGCCGTTTCCGCAGCGGGTGACCGGTCCGGGGCCGTTGCGCCAGATGCTCAAGCAACTCGCCGAGCGGGCGCGGGCGATGTGACAAGGCCATGTTCACGTCGCCCGACGGACGTGATCGCGCGCGGTGGTTCGGCGTCCGCGCATACTGCATCGCACAACGACCTGAGCGGCATTGCGATGCACGATGCAGCGCCCGTGAGTTAACTATAACCCGTTGAGCAGTCGCGCTATTCGATGGCGTGACGATGTCTCGTCGGATTCGGCTTGGCAGGTCTTACAGGCACGACTATAGGTCGCGCGCTCGCGGGCGAGGGAGTATATTGGCTGTCGGTGCAGGGCCTTCCATCGGCCCCAAAACAGTCGTCAAAGACAAATCAGATCGTTGCAGCAATCGCGGTCGAAGCGACCCATATCTGCCGGGCGGGCACGTCGAGGAGGAGTTACGTGAAGGAAACAGGTCTGCGCAACGGCGCCCATGGCGCCGATAAATTCGGCTTCAAAGATCTCGCCGCTGTCCACTGGAATCTGCCTGAGACTGCGCTCTACGAGCACGCGGTCGCCAACCGCGAGGGCCATATCGTCGAGGGCGGCGCGTTCTGTGCCGAGACCGGCATTCACACCGGGCGTTCGCCCAAGGACAAGTTCGTCGTCTGCGACGAGAGCACCGAGAACACCATCTGGTGGGAGAAGAACGGCAAGCTCACGCCGGCGCAATTCGACCTTCTGCTCAAGGATTTCATCGTGCACGCCAAGGGCAAGGAGATCTTCGCGCAGGATCTCTACGGCGGTGCCGATCCCAAGTATCGCATCAAGGCCCGCGTCTATACCGAGCTCGCCTGGCACTCGCTGTTCATCCGATCGCTGCTGATCCGGCCTGACCGTTCAGAGCTCGCCCACTACGTGCCGGATTTCACCATCCTCTGCCTGCCCTCATTCAAGGCCGATCCCAAGCGCCACGGCGTGCGCAGCGAGACCGTAGTCGCGCTCAATTTCGCCAAGCGCATGATCCTGATCGGCGGCAGCTACTACGCCGGCGAGATGAAGAAGTCGGTCTTCACCACGCTCAACTACTACCTGCCGGCCGAAAGCGTGATGCCGATGCACTGCTCAGCCAACGTCGGCAAGGATGGCGACGTGGCGCTGTTCTTCGGTCTCTCGGGCACCGGCAAGACGACGCTGTCGGCGGATCCGAACCGCACGCTGATCGGAGACGACGAGCACGGCTGGGGCCCGCAGGGCGTGTTCAATTTCGAGGGCGGCTGCTACGCCAAGTGCATCAAGCTCTCGCAGGAGGCCGAGCCGGAAATCTATGCCGCGACGCTGCGTTTCGGCACCGTGCTCGAGAACGTGGTTTTCGATCCCGACACGCGCATCTGTGACTTCGACGACGATTCGAAGACCGAGAACACCCGCTCGGCCTATCCGCTCGAGTTCATCCCGAACGCGTCGCGCACCGGCCGCGCCGGCATGCCCAAGAATGTGGTGTTTCTCACCGCCGATGCCTACGGCGTGATGCCGCCGATCGCCAAGCTGACGCCGTCGCAGGCGATGTACCACTTCCTGTCGGGCTACACGGCCAAGGTCGCCGGCACCGAGAAGGGCCTCGTCGGTGTGCAGCCGGAGTTCTCGACCTGTTTCGGCGCGCCGTTCCTGCCGCGCCATCCGTCGGTCTACGGCAACCTGCTGCGCGAGCTGATCGGCGCACATGGGGTCGACTGCTGGCTGGTGAATACCGGCTGGACCGGCGGCAAGTACGGCGTCGGGCGGCGCATGCCGATCAAGGTGACGCGCACGCTCCTGACCGCCGCGCTCGACGGCTCGCTCAAGAACGCGAAGTTCCGCACCGACCCGTACTTCGGGTTCGAGGTGCCGACTCAGCTCGCCGGTGTGGAACCGCACCTGCTGTATCCATTCAAGACCTGGCAGAACAAGGCCGAGTTCGACGAGACTGCGCGCAATCTCGTGCGCATGTTCCAGGAAAACTTCGCCAAGTACGAGAGCCACGTCGACGCCGACGTGCGCGCGGCCGCGCCGGAGGTGCGTATCGCCGCCGAGTGATCGGTCCTCTCGGCAATCGCGCAAAGGGCGGCGCCATCGCCGCCCTTTTTCTTTGCAGCGCCGGCGCGACCATGACCTTCGAGGTAATTGGAGGGCGCGCGGCGATTGCCTAGCTCTAGCGGCACGCAACGCGGAGGAGCAAGCGATGGATGTGACGTCGAATGCGCAAGAGCGCGGCTACATCTACGTCGAAATGGAGATCAGGGATCGCGAGCGGTTCAAGGAATATACGGCGCTCTCGGCACCGGCAGTGCGGGCTGCGGGCGGCCGCTACATCGTGGCCGGCGTGACGCCCGAGGCGCTCGAAGGAGAGGGCAGCGGCCGCATTGCGGTCGTCGAGTTCCCGACCGTGGCGCAGGCGCGTGCATTCTATCACTCGGCCGAATACCAAGCGGCGCGGCAGCGGCGGCTCGGCGTGGCCGAGTTCAGGATGCTGCTGCTCCCGGGTACGCCGCCCTGACGACGCGGCGCGCCAGCGGCAGGACGAGCAGGGCCGCCACGGTCAAGACGGCGCCTGCCAGGAACGTGCCGCTCGGCCCGGCCACGTCCCACAATGCGCCCGCAATCACGCTCGCCGCCAGCGTGGCGAGCCCCGTGACGAGATTGAACATGCCGAAGGCGGTCCCGCGCAGGTCGGGAGGCGCGGTATCGGCAACAAGGCTCGCGAGCAGTCCCTGCGTGAGACCCATGTGCAGACCCCATACCACGACCCCGGCGATGATCACGGCGATGCCGCCGCCGAATGCGAGCAGGAGATCGGCGATTGCGAGCAGGACAAAGCCGCCGGCGAGGAGGCCATAACGGCCTATGCGGTCGGACAGCACGCCCGCGGGCCAGGCCGAGCCCGCATACACGACGTTCATCACGACCATCACGAGCGGGATCATGGCGAGGGGAAGACCGATCGATTGCGCGCGCAGCAGCAGGAACGCCTCGCTGAAACGCGCGAGCGTGAAGAGGCTGGCAACTCCGACCACGAGCCAGTAGGCGCGCCCGAGCCGCCGCAGCTCAGGCCGCGACAACGGCGTACGCGTGGCCGACAAGCCATCGGGGCGGTCCGGATCGCTCACGCCGAATGCGATCACCGCAAATGACAGGAAAGCCGGCGCTACGGCGATCCAGAACACGGCGGTGAAATCGTCTGCGAGCAGCAACATGAAAAGCATCGCAGCGAGCGGCCCGAGAAAGGCGCCGACCGTGTCGAGCGATTGCCGTAAGCCGAAGCTCGCGCCGCGCACGCCCGGCGGCGTCAGATCGGCGATCAGCGCATCGCGCGGGGCGCCCCGGATTCCTTTGCCGAGCCGATCAATGAAGCGCGCGGCCACCAGCCAGCCGAGCGATCCGGCCAGGGGAAATATGGGCTTGGTGAAAGCCGCCAAGCCGTAGCCGATCGCCGCCAGCAGCTTGCGCTTGCCGAGATAATCGCTGAGCGAGCCGGAAAAAATCTTGACGATCATGGCGATCGCCTCCGCCACGCCCTCGATCGCGCCGACCGCGAGTGCCGAGGCGCCGAAGGCCGTCACAAGGTAGAGCGGCAGCAGCGCGTGGATCATCTCCGATGAGAGATCCATGAGCAGCGACACCAGACCGAGCATCCACACGCCGCGTGGGATATCGCGCCATCGCAGGAAAGAAACGGGAGGAGGGGTGGGCATGCGGGGTTCTACCGCGAGGGGCCGCGGGTTTGCGAATTCTCAGTCCGGAAAGGCGCCCCCGTCAGTCGCGGGCCTGCTCCAGGGTATCGAGCACGGCCTCGGGCGCAACGTCCTTCCGCAGTTCCGACAGATTCGGATCGTGAGCCTCCTCGATGCCGAGCCGGTCGGCGATCGCGCGGGTGGGGGTCAGTACGCGCGTGATCTCGTGCTCCGCCAGCAGGTTGATCTGCAGATCGAGACATCCCGCCGATCGGCGGCCTCAGCGGCGCGGTTCTGCGTGATCAGCACAAAGGTCGACAGGAAGATGGCCTCGACGGACGCGACTGTCGCCAGGATGACGAATGTCGGATCGAACGGGGCGACGGTTGGAATCCAGCCGAGGTTGATCGCGATCCAGACGGCTACCAGCACGACGTGCAATGCAACGAGCGTCATGCTGCCGGCAAAGCGGGTGATCACGGCGGCTACGCCGTCCTGTACGCCGGCATTCGCCGCAGCCTCGTCGCGCTTGTACTTGAGCGCACGGATGTTCCTCCCGACGAGTGAATTTCGGCCGGGATCGTGCCGGCGCGGCGGAGAGGGCGTTGCGGTTGGTACCGAATGATGCGCCACGTTACGGAACGCAACATGCCGCGATGTGTTCCGCCCTCGCCATGCATGCGAACCGCGCCTGAACGCACATTCCAGCCGCCATCCTCCCGCCGCGCGGGCGACGGGTATGCTAGGCCGCCTTCTCGCGCTTCGCCGGTGCGAACTTGCCGTAATAGGTCTCGCCCTTGGCGGCCATATCCACGAGTTGCTTGTTGGGCTTGAAGCGCGCACCGTGCTTCTTCTCGAGCTTGCGGCAAAGGTCGACGAAGCGCTTGGTTCCCATCATGTCGATGTAGGACAGGGTTCCGCCGCTATAGGGTGCAAAGCCAAAGCCGAGGATCGAACCGACATCGGCCTCCCGCACGTCGGTAAGCACCTTCTCCTCGAAGCAACGGGCCGATTCCAGCGCCATGACACCCAGCAGCCGCTGCCTGATCTCGTCAGCGCTGATCTTATCCGGGTCGAGCTTTTTTTTCGCCAGCGTCATAAGGTCGGGCCACAGGCGCTTCGGACCTTTCTCGGGATAGTCGTAGAAACCCTTTCCGTTCTTGCGGCCGTAGCGGCCTCGCTTCTCCACCATCTCCTGGAGCAACGCCTTCTGGCTAGGGTCGATCGCCTTCGCGCCGAGGTCGGCCTCGGCTGCCATCAGGATCTTCCAGCCGAGATCGACACCCACCTCATCGTTGAGCGCGAGTGGGCCTACCGGCATGCCGGCCATCCGCGCGGCGTTCTCGATCATCGCAGGCGGCACACCCTCCGTCAGCATGAGGTGCCCCTCAAGGAGATAGGCGGTCACGACGCGCGAGGTGTAGAAGCCGCGCGAGTCGTTCACGACAATCGGAGTCTTGCGGATGGCGCGCACGTAATCGAGCGCCGTCGCGAGGGCAGCGTCGCCGGTTCCCTTGCCGAGGATGATCTCGACCAGCATCATACGCTCGACCGGCGAGAAGAAATGGATGCCGACGAAGCGCGCGGGATCCTTGAACTCCTTGGCGAGCGAGGTGATCGGCAGGCTCGACGTGTTGGAGCCGAAGATTACATTGTCACCGACGGTGTCCTGCACCTTCTTGATGATCTCCGCCTTGACCTTGCGGTCCTCGAACACGGCTTCGATGACGAGATCGCAATCCTTGAGGGCGGCATAATCCGCCGTCGCGGTGATGCGCGCGAGCAGGACGTCTTTATCGCCGGCGGTCGCACGCCCGCGATTGATCTGGTCCGTGACCATTTTTTCGGAATGAGCCTTGCCTTTGTCGGCGCTGGCCTGATCGCGGTCGATCAGCACAACGTCGATGCCGGCTTGCGCGGTGACGTAGCCGATGCTCGCGCCCATGAAACCGGCCCCGACGATGCCGACACGCCTGATCCGGCTCGGTGGCAGGGCCGGCCGGCGCGCGCCCTTGTTGAGATCCTGCATCGAGACGAACAGCGAGCGGATCATCGCCGCCGCTTCTGGCGAACGCAGGATCTTCGCGAACCAGCGCGATTCGATACGCAGGGCAAGATCGAACGGCACCTGCAGGCCTTCATAGACGACCTGTAGGATGGCGCGGGCGGCGGGATAGTTGTCGTAGGTCTCGCGCCGGTAGATCGCGTTGGCGGCGGAGAAGGTCATCATTCCGCCTTTGGAATACACCTGCCCGCCGGGTAGCCGGAAGCCGTCCGTGTCCCAGGGTTTCTTCGCTGAGCCGCCTGCCTTGATCCAGTCCTTTGCCGTCTTGATCATCTCGCCCATCGGCACGACCGCGTCGACCAGCTTCATGGCCTTGGCGCGCGCGACGTTGAGCTGATCGCCCTTGAGCAGGAACTGCAGCGCGTCGGCGGGCGGCATCATGCGGGAGACGCGCGTGGTGCCGCCAGCTCCCGGAAACAGTCCGACCTTGATCTCAGGAAGGCCGACGCGCGTCTTCGGATTCTCGGCCGCGACGCGGTAATGGCACGCGAGGGCAAGCTCGAAACCGCCGCCCATGGCGGTGCCGTTGACGGCGGCGACCCAGGGCTTTCCGCAGGTCTCGATGCGCCGATAGAGCAGGGATGCCTTGCGGCTCTCCTCGAAGAACTCGCTGGCCGCCGCCTCCTCACCCTTGGCCGCGAGTGTGCGCGCATAGAGCTCGCCGAGCGATTGCAGCACGTTGAGGTCGGCGCCGGCGCAGAACGCCTCCTTGCCCGAGGTGATGACGACGCCCTTGATCACGGCGTCCGCCGTCGTTCGCTCGACGATGTCCGAAAGCTCGCCCAGCACAGCGGCGTCGAGCACGTTCATCGATCGCCCAGGCATGTCCCAGGTGACGAGCGCGATGCCGTCTTCGTCCGTTTCGAGCCTGAAGCTGGTCATGGATATGAACTCCCCAAAGCGGAATTGACTGCGGCGCGCGCGCGGACGGCGGGCAGGTCGATCTTGGGCATGCGAGCGTCAGACCCGCTCGATGATCGTCGCGGTGCCCATGCCCGCGCCGATGCACAGCGTCACCAGGGCGGTCTCGAGGTCGCGGCGTTCCAGCTCGTCGAGGACGGTGCCCAGGATCATCGCGCCGGTCGCTCCGAGCGGATGGCCCATCGCAATGGCGCCGCCGGCGACGTTCATCCTGGCGGGGTCGATCTTGAAGGCCTGCAGGTAGCGCAGCACGACCGACGCGAACGCCTCGTTGAGCTCGAAAAGGTCGATGTCCTTGAGCTTCATCTTTGCTTTCTTGAGCAGCTTCTCGGTCACATCGACAGGACCCGTGAGCATGATCGCGGGCTCGGAGCCGATGTTGGCGAAGGCCTTGATGCGCGCGCGGGGCTTGAGCCCGGCGGCCTTGCCGCCAGCGCGGCTGCCGATCAGCACGGCCGCAGCGCCGTCGACGATGCCGGAGGAATTTCCGGCATGATGCACATGATTGACGGACTCGATCTCGGGATGCGCCTGCGTCGCCACCGCATCGAATCCACCGAGTTCTCCCATCTGCACGAAGGATGGATTGAGTGAGGCCAGCGATTGCATCGTCGTGCTCGGACGCATGTGCTCGTCCTTAGCCAGAATGGTGATTCCGTTCACGTCCTTCACGGGCACGACCGAATTCTTGAAATGGCCCTTCTCCCACGACTCGGCAGCGCGCCGCTGACTTTCCACGGCATAGGCATCGACGTCGGCGCGTGAGAAACCGTACTTGGTCGCGATCAGGTCGGCGGAGATGCCTTGCGGCATGAAATAGGTCGGGACGGCGAGTGAGGGGTCCATCGGCCAGGCACCACCGGATGCGCCGAGACCGATGCGGCTCATGGATTCAACTCCGCCGCCGATCGTCATGTCGTGCTGGCCGGACATCACCTCGGCCGCCGCAAAGTTGACCGCGTCGAGTCCGGAGGCGCAGAAGCGGTTGATCTGCACGCCTGCCACTGTGTTGCCGTAGCCGGCATGCAGCGCGGCGGACCGCGCGATGTCGCCGCCGGCCTCGCCGATCGGATCGACGCAGCCGAGGACGACGTCGTCGATCAGGACCGGATCGAGCTCGTTGCGCTCCTTGAGCGCGCGCAGTACACCCGAGGCCAAGCTGAGGGAGGTCACCTCGTGCAAGGCCCCGTCGGGTTTTCCCCGTCCGCGCGGAGTGCGCACGTGGTCGTAGATGAATGCGTCCGCCATGGGCGTGCTCCTGTGGTCTTCCTCGCCTGCCTGTCCGGCCGTTGCCGTCCTACAGGCTTCGCGCGATCAGCAGCTTCATGATCTCGTTGGTGCCGGCGTAGATGCGCATTACGCGTGCGTCGCGGTACATGCGCGAGATCGGATACTCATCCATGAAACCATAACCGCCGAACAATTGCAGGCAGCGGTCGATCACTTTTGCCTGCAGGTCGGTGAGCCAGTATTTCGCCATAGACGCGGTCACGGTGTCGAGCTCGCCGGCGACATGCCGGGTCACGCAATGGTCCATGAAGACCCGCGCGACGGTCAGCTCCGTCTTGCATTCCGCCAGGACGAACTGCGTGTTCTGGAACTCGATGATCTTTTTGCCGAAGGCCTGGCGTTCCTTGACGTAGTCAATCGTCAACTGGAGCGCGCGCTCCATCATCGCCATGGCGTGGGTTGCCACGAGCAGGCGTTCCTGCGGCAATTCGTTCATGAGCTGCGCGAAGCCCTGCCCCTCCTCACGGCCCAGGAGGTTCTCCGCCGGCAGCGAGACGTCCTCGAAGAACAGCTCCGAGGTATCGGCCGAGTCGAGGCCCAGCTTCTTGAGCTTGCGGCCGCGGCGAAAACCGGGCGCATCATCGGTCTCGACCACCATCAGGGACACGCCCTTGGCGCCCTGCTTGGGATCTGTCTTGGCGACGACGACGATCAGGTTGGCGTGCTGGCCGTTGGTGATGAACGTCTTCGAGCCATTGAGCACATAGCGATTGCCTCTCTTGACCGCCGAAGTGCGCACGCCTTGCAGGTCGGAACCGGTGCCGGGCTCGGTCATCGCGATGGCGCCGATGAGTTCGCCCGTCGCGAGCTTGGGCAACCAGCGCTTCTTCTGGTCCTCGGTGCCGTAGCGCAGGATGTAGGGCGCGACGATCCCCGAGTGCAGCGGCGCTCCGAACGAATCGAAGCCGGCGCGGCTGAACTCCATGTTGATGACGGTTTCGTGCGCGAACGTGCCGCCGGCGCCGCCATATTCCTCAGGCATTGAGGCGCACAGCAGCCCCGCGGCGCCTGCCTTCTGCCAGACCTCATGCTCGTACGTGCCTTGCTCATTCCAGCGCTCGACGTGAGGCGCGAACTCGGCCTGGCAGAATCGCCGTGCCTGCTCCTCGAGCAGGACGAGGTCCTCGGTCATCCATGCGGGGCGGGGAAGATTGAGTGGGGACATGATGATGCCGCTTGGGAGAGCCTAGAACGCTTCGGCCGGCAGTTCCATGGTGCTGGCAGCGCCGGCCTGCACGCGCGCGAGGCAGGCGGCCGTCTCCGGCAGCATGCGTTCCATGAAGAACCGGCCGGTGACGAGCTTGGCGGTCATACGCTCCGCGTCGGCCGCGCCGGCCGCCAGCTTCGCCTGCGCGGCCTCCGCGATGCGGCACCACATGTAGCCGAGCGCGACCAACCCGAAGAGATGCATGTAGTCGGTAGATCCGGCAGCGGCGTTGTCCGGCTTCTGCATGGCGTTCTGCATGAACCACATGGTGGCTTGCTGCAGGTGCGCCAGCGCCTGTCCCAGCGGATGCAGGTACGGGTTGAGCGCGTCACTCGCGGCGCGCTCCTTGAGATAGGTCTGCACCTCGCCGAAGAAGGTCATCACGGCGCGGCCGCCGTCTTTGCCGAGCTTGCGGCCGACAAGGTCCAGCGCCTGCACGCCGTTGGCGCCTTCATAAATCATGGCGATCCGCGCATCACGCACGAACTGCTCCATCCCGTGCTCGGCGATATAGCCGTGACCACCAAAGATCTGCTGCGCCTGCACCGTGCCGGCGAAGCCCATGTCGGTCAGCACGCCTTTGACAACGGGCGTGAGCAGGCCGAGCAGGTCGTCGGACGCCTGCCGTGTTTTGGGATCCTCGGAGCGTTCGGAAAGGTCGTTGTGGAGGGCGACCCACATCACGAGCGCGCGCGCACCTTCGTTGAATGCGCGCATGCTCATCAGCATGCGCCGCACATCGGGATGAACGATGATCGGATCGGCGGGCTTGTCGGGGGCCTTCGTCCCCGTGATGGCGCGCCCCTGCAGCCGTTCCCTGGCATAGGCGACCGCGTTCTGATAGGCGACCTCCGAGAGCGCGAGGCCTTGCAGGCCGACTGCGAGGCGCGCCTCGTTCATCATCGTGAACATCGCGTTGAGCCCGCGATTGGGCTCGCCCACCAGCCAGCCGATGGCGGCCTCGTAGTTCATCACGCAGGTGGCGTTGCCGTGGATGCCCATCTTGTGCTCGATGGAGCCGCAGCTCACGCCGTTGCGGCCGGCGAGCGTGCCGTCCGGCTGGTTCAACAGCTTGGGCACGACGAAGAGCGAGATCCCCTTGGTGCCGGCGGGGGCGCCTTCGATGCGCGCGAGCACCAAATGCACGATGTTGTCGGTGAGGTCATGCTCGCCACCGGAGATGAAGATCTTCGTTCCGCTGATGCGATAACTGCCGTCCGCCTGGGGCACCGCCTTGGTGCGCAGCAGCCCGAGATCGGTGCCGCAATGAGGTTCGGTCAGGTTCATGGTGCCGGCCCATTCGCCGGAGACGAGCTTTGGAACGATGGTGCGCTTCTGCTCGTCCGTGCCATGCGTGATCAGGGCTTTCACCGCGCCCTGCGTCAGCCCGGAGTACATTGAGAACGCCATGTTGGCCGAGATCATGAACTCGCCGACACAGGACGTGAGCATCGTTGGCAACCCTTGGCCGCCGTATTCGACAGGTAAGGCGATCCCGATCCATCCGCTCTCGCGCATCTTGGCATAGGCTTCGCGGAAGCCGGTTGGCGTGGTGACGCGGCCGTCCGGATGGCGCTTGCAGCCCTCGAGGTCGCCCGATCGGTTGAGCGGCTGCAGCACTGCTTCGGAGAACTTTGCGGCTTCGTCGAGGATGGCCGTCGCCAAATCGTCGGAGGAGGCATCGGCGAAGCCCGGCAGGTTGTCGTAGCGACCGATCTGGAAGACGTCGTTGAGCAAAAACCGGACGTCCTCCACCGGCGCTTTATAGCTGGGCATCGCAGTCTCCTCCCTCGCCGGTCGAGCGTTACCAGCGGCCGGCACCGCTATCCAAGGTTTACGGCCATCCGGTGAAAAAAACGCTGATAGCTCATGAGATTTCGGCCGGGGCGGAAGGCATCTTAACTTGGTCTTTACCTTAAATCTTAAAACTCGCGCAGGGCCTAAAGCCATGCGTGTGACGCCCGCTTTTCACGCGCATCGTGCTTTGCGCCCGGCATGCATGGCCGCGGCACGAGCCGCGAGGTCGAAGCGCAAATGCGAGTGGGTCGATGAGATTCGGTGGGCCGTGGCACGTCAAAGGCGTGCACCCGGACGCGCGCGATTCGGCGCGCGAGGCGGCGCGGCGTGCCGGCATGTCGGTCGGCGAGTGGCTCAACTCGGTCATCCTCGAGACGGCGGGCGAGGATGAGCCTCCACAGTATCCGCCCGAGCACAGGCCGCGCCAGCACTCGCAGTCCGATCCGTACGCACCCCCATCCTATCGTGCGGAGTCCCAGCAGCCGGACAACCGTCGCGCCGAGCCGTATCGTCCGCAACCCCAGCGGGCGGAACGCGCGCGTGCGCACCCTCATCGTACGGACCCCTACCGTGCGGATGCCGACCGCGACGAATTCCGAGGCGCGGATCCTTACCGTGCTGACCCCCGTCGTTCCGCTTTTCGCCAGGCGGAGTATGGCGCGCCAGCACGCGATCCGGTGATCGATCAGGTTGCCGCCCTCAATCGCCAGCTCGAGGGCCTGACCGAGGGCTTCGAGAATTTCGTCCGCAGCACGGTGTCTTCGCGCGCGGCCTGGGACGAGCAGGACGCGACGTCGCAGCGGTTGGCCGATGCCATCGCCCGCCTCGACCAGCGGGTCGAGCAGCTTGCGCAGGAGGGGCGAAGCGCCTCCAAGGCGCTCGAACGGCGGGTCGAGCAGGTCGACCGTGCGTTGTCTTCGCTTGCTGTGCCGCGTCCGGAATGGCCCTCGCCCATGGACCAGGCCATGGCTGCGATCATGGAGCGCCAACGCGAACTCGACGGCGAGGCGCCTACGGCAAGGCGGTCGAACGCTCCGCCGCCGCGCATGCCGGAAGAGTTCTCCCAGGTTTCCGACCGGCTGCGCCATCTCACCGACCAGATCGATGCACTTGGCCCGGGCCGGATGCATGATGCGATCGCCGGGCTGCGCAATGATCTCGCCGATGTGGCACGGACGCTGACCGAGGCCTCGCCGCGGCGTGCGATCGAGGCGCTGGAATCGGAAGTGCGCGTGCTCGCGGCGCGCCTGGATCTGCGCAGCCGCGACGGCGGCGGCACCGCCATTGCCAAATTGGAGCAGGGGCTTGCCGAAGTGCGCGACACGCTGCGCACGCTCACTCCGGCGGAGAACCTGGCAGGAATGGTCGAGGCCATCCATACGGTGTCGCGGCGCATCGACCAGATGGCGGCCGGCGGAACGGACCCGGCCGCGTTGCATCAACTCGAGGGCGCGATCGCGGGGTTGCGCAGCATCCTTACCCACGTTGCGTCGGCCGATGCGCTGGCGGCGCTCACGGATGAAGTCCGCGCGCTCGCCGCCCGCGTCGACAGCACGCCGCAAGCCGCGGTCGTGCGCGACAATGCGATGCTGCGCAATCTCGAGGAACGCATTTCCACCATAGCCGACGCCATCGAGTCGGTTCGGACCTCCGGAGTGCAGGCGCCGGCGGTCGACATCGACGCGATGGTGCGCACGCTGGGAGACAAGATCGAGCGGCTCCACGCGGCGGGCAGCGACCACCCGGCGCTCGCGCAGCTCGAAGGGCGTATTACCCAACTGGTCAGCAAGCTGGACGCGTCGGAGGCCCGCTTGGGCAATCTCGATGCGATCGAGCGCGGCATGAAAGAGCTCCTCGCCTATCTCTCGGACATGCGGCGGGATCGCACGCCGGACAGGCCGCCGGTGGACGCGATCGCACGCGACGTTCGGCGCGCCGAGGAATCGATCGAAGCGGCGCACGGCACCATCGGCGATGTCGTCGACAGACTCGCGATGATCGAGACCGGGATACGCGGCGCCGATCAGCGCGATGCCGCGCGTCCGCCGACGCACACCGCGGCCGCCGCCTATCAAACCATGCCGGCGATGCCGACGGTGTCATCGCCGCCGTTGCAGGCACCGCATCCGCAGGTGCGGCCGGAGCCCGAGCCGCCGGTGCAGAAGCCGGCCGCCGCGCCGCAGGTGCATGCGCAGCCCTCGCCAGCGCGGCCTGCGCCCGCAGCAGCTGCTCCGGTGGCACCCGGACGGCCCCCAAATCCGTCACGCATGCCTGGGGTGGCCCGACCGGCGGCCGCGCAGGTGCGGCCGACCGCGGACGGCTCGCTCCCGTATGACTTTCCTCTGGAACCCGGTTCGGGAAAGCCACGCCCTGGCATGGCCGCGCCTGCGTCCGGGTCAATCGGCGGGGCGGCCGGTGTGGCAAGCGGCATGGCGACTCCGGCGGAGCGCATTGCCAAGTCGAAGGCGAGCCTGGAGTCTGCCAGGGGCGTCGCCCCGGAGCCGGATTCGAAATCCAACTTCATCCTGGCGGCACGTCGTGCCGCCCAGTTCGCCGCGGAAACCCAGGGCCCTCCGACCGCCGAAGCGTCCGCTGCCCCGTTTGCCGCGGCGCCCGAAGCGGCATCGCTGCTGCGACGCGCCGGCCGCCTGGCCAAGCCGGTGCTGATCGGCGTGAGCATCATCGTGCTGCTCGCGGCGGCCATCCACTTGGCCGTGAACTACTTCAGCGGCAGTGACACGTCCGTCCAGTTGCCGCAGGAATCGCCCAAGCCGCAGTCGGCGCTGCCGGCGGCGCCGGCTGCACGCATCACCCCGCCGGGAGAGATCGCATCCGCTCCGCTGCTCGGCCTCGGTGGCGCGACTTCGCCTGTCCAGGGCGGGTCCGGCGTGCTCACGCCGCCCGCACCTGCGGCTCCGATTGCGATGCCGTCCCCGACCCCGGTGGCACCGGTCGCGGCGCCGCCTTCACCTCCTGCGGCGGCACCGCCAGCGCCGAAGGCGATCGACGTGCCGCCGGCCCCGCCCGCGGCCCTGAGCCTGGCCCCCCCGGACGTATCCGCCCCGGCCGCGGCCCCACCCTCGGCGCACAAGCTCACTCCGCCGCCGGCTGGCCTCTTCGCGAGCACGCCGATCGGACGGCCCGCCCCGCTGTCTCCCGCCATCGGCGGCAGGGCCTTGATCGCTGCCGCCGAGGGTGGCGACGCCGGTGCGGCCTACGAAATCGCCCTGCGCTACATCGAGGGCCGCGGGGTGACCGCCAGTCCGGAAGAAGCCGCGCTTTGGTTCGAGCGCGCCGGTCGCAAGGGCCTTACCCAGGCGCTGTTCCGGCTCGGCGGGCTCTACGAGAAGGGCACGGGCGTCAAGAAGGACCTGCAGCGCGCGCGCACGCTCTATGCCGAGGCGGCCGACCGTGGCAACGCCAAGGCCATGCACAATCTTGCGGTGCTCTATGCCGAAGGCGTCGACGGCAAGCCCGACTACGTCACTGCTGTGAAATGGTTCCATAAGGCCGCCGCGCGCGGGGTAGCGGACAGCCAGTTCAATCTCGGGGTCCTCTACGCCCGGGGCATCGGCATGGAGCAGAATCTGGCGGAGTCCTACAAGTGGTTCGCGCTGGCGGCCCAGACCGGGGACACCGACGCTGCACAGAAGCGCGACGATGTCGGCAAGCGGCTCGACGCTCAGACCGTCGCGGCGGTGCGTGCCGCCATCCAGAAATGGACACCCGAGCCGCAGCCCGAGGACGCCACTACGACCAATGCGCCAAACGGCGGATGGGACCAGGGCGCACAGGCGGGCAAGAGCAAGTCCAAGCGGGCCTGACGGCCACCCCGCTGTAACCGCCGTTAAGGCTTTGTGACCTTAAACCGGTCCTTTCGCGGGTGATTTCTCGCGAAAGGACTGCACCTTTGCGAGTTCATGCGCTAATCGTCTCATCCATTGAGAGGGAACGCACGAAGGGGCCATTCACCCCGTCGTACGCTCACATGATCGCGCGCGATCAGCAGAAGTGGTTGCCGGTTCTGCGTCCGAACAAGCCGGGCGCAGGCTTCGCGCAAGCAGGTCACACGCCGATTGGCGCCTGATCTCGGGGGGCAAACCGGATCCGCTTTGGCGGATCGTGCGCCAGCGGCGTGGAGAAACCGCGCCGGAGCAGTCGTATGGAGATCTACCTTCCGGTCGCCGACCTGCCGGTCAACGTCTTCCTGATTCTCGGCATGGGGCTGACGGTCGGCTTCATCTCGGGAATGTTCGGCATCGGCGGCGGGTTCCTGATGACGCCGTTGCTGATCTTCGTCGGGATCCAGCCGGCGGTCGCGGTTGCCACCGTGGCGAGCCACGTTGCCGCATCGTCCTTTTCGGGAGCGATCTCCTATTGGCGGCGGCGCGCGCTCGACCTTGCGCTCGCGCTGATGCTGCTGATCGGCGGTACCGCAGGTACGGTGGCTGGCATCTGGCTCTTCACCAAGCTGCGCGAGCTCGGCCAGCTCGATATCACCATCGGTCTGTCCTACGTGATCCTGCTCGGTTCGGTGGGTGGACTGATGGTCGCGGAAAGCCTGCGCTCGATCGCGCGGGCGCGCAGCGGCGCCAAGGTCGAGCTGCGCCGCCCCGGCAGCCACACCTGGGTCCACGGGCTGCCCCTCAAGATGCGGTTCAAGCAGTCGCGGCTCTACGTCTCGGCAATTCCGGTATGGGGCGTCGGCTTCATCATCGGCTTCGTGGGCGCCATCATGGGTATCGGCGGCGGCTTCATGCTCGTGCCGATGCTGATCTATCTCCTGCGCGTGCCGACCAGCGTCGTCATCGGCACTTCGATGGTCGTCACGCTCGTCACCATGGCTTTCGCGACTGTGCTGCACGCAGCGACCAACCACCTGGTCGACGCCGTGCTGGCGCTGATCCTCATGCTGGGCGGGGTGGTCGGAGCCCAGTTTGGAGCCCGCGCCGGGCAGCGCATGCCGGCCGACCGGCTCCGCCTCCTGCTCGGCATTCTCGTGCTCGCCGTCGGTCTGCGGTTTGCGTACGATCTGGTCGTTGCGCCAACCGAGCGCTTCACGATCCGCGTGATGGAATCCGGGTCATGAGGAACCTCGGCGCACTCATCGCTACCTTGGCATGGCTCGCCAGCGGTCCGGCCGCCGCCGAGCGCATCGTCTCTTCGCTGTCCGTGCATCAGGTGCTGATCGACCAGAGCTTCAGCGGACTTGATCTGGTGCTGTTCGGGACAGTGGAGCGCGATGCCGCCACGGTCACGCGCAAGACCCCCTACGATCTCGCCGTCACGGTGACGGGGCCGCGGCAGTCGTTCGTGGTGCGCCGCAAGGAGCGGATGGTGGGGATTTGGGTCAACGCGGATTCCCGCTCGTTCATCGAGGTGCCGACCTATCTGGCTGCGCTCGCGACGCGTCCGTTCAACACGTTTGCCAGCCCGGAGCTGGAACAACGGCTTCAACTCGGACTGCGGAACATCCTGCTGCCGCAACAGATCGGACCCGATCTGGCCGACGTGGTGCGCGACGATCCATTCCGTGTGGCCTTTGTGCGCTTGCGAGCACAGCGGGGGCTCTACGTCGAGCAGACCAGCGCCGTCACCTTCCTGACCCCGCAGCTCTTCCGGGCGACGATTCCGCTCCCGGCCGAGGTGCCGGTCGGCGCCTACGAGATCGACATCAAGCTGTTCGCGGACGGCGCCATGATCGCCCGATCGAGCTCGGCTTTCGAAGTGATCAAGGTCGGATTCGAGCAGTTCGTCGCGAACTCAGCGCAGCATCACGGACTGCTCTACGGGCTTGCCACGGCGGCGATGGCATTGATGACCGGCTGGCTGGCTTCGATCGTGTTCCGGCGCGATTGATCCGGGCCGGCTACAAGACAAATGTCGCCGTCATTGCGACGACGCACAGGGCCATGGCCGCGGTGGACAGCCAGCCGAGGAAACGCAACGGTCCATTGACCACGAAATCGCCCATGACCGCCGGCCTTGCCGACATGATCATCATCACCACCATGATCGGCACCGCGACGATGCCGTTGATCACTGCGGCCCAATAGAGCGCCGAGATCGGGTTCATCGGACTGAAATTCAGTACGATTGCGACGATCACCGACAGCGCGAGCACAGCGTTGAACGCCTTTGCACGTTTGGGCCGGCGCGCGAGGCCGACCGGCCAGTTGCGGCTCTCGCCGATGGCATAGGCGGTCGCCCCGGCCAGCACCGGAATCGCCAGCAAGCCCGTTCCCACGATGCCCAGCGCGAAGATCGATTGCGCGAGATCGCCGGCCACGGGCTTGAGCGCCTGCGCCGCCTGGGCGGAGGTTTCGATGTGAGTGATGCCATGGTCGTGCAGCGTGGCCGCCGTCGCGATGATGATCGCGAGCGCAATCGCATTGGAAAGCGCCATTCCCGCCAGCGTGTCCGCGCGAATGCGGCGGAATTCCTTTGGCGCTTCCCGCGGCGAGTCCTTGAGCGGATGCTTGTGTGGCGCGATACGCTGATCTTCAGCTTCGCCAGAGGCCTGCCAGAAGAACAGGTAGGGCGAAATGGTCGTTCCCAAGATCGCAACCAGTGTGGTGAAGAAGGTGCCGCTCCAGGTGACCTGCGGGACGAGCGCACCGGCCAGCGCCTTGCTCCAGGGCACGTTGACGACACAGAGCACAGCAACATAGGTGAACAAGCTGAGCGTCGCCCATTTCAGTATGGCGACGTAGCGCTTGTAGCTTAGGAATATCTCCGCGATCACGGAGCCGACGCCGTAGATCGCGACGAAAACGACGACGGAACCGCCGACGAGCAGGGCCGTCGCATCCGCCATCGCGGCGAGGTCGGCCGCGATGTTGATCGTGTTGGCGATGGCCAGCAGCAGGACCATCAAGCCGAGCAGCGGACGCGGTCCGTAGCGCGCAAGATTGCCGGCAATGCCGTGGCCGGTGACGCGCCCGATGCGCGCGCTGATCTCCTGGATAGCGGCCATCAGCGGGAAAGTGAACAGCATGGTCCAGCCGATACCGTAGCCGAGTTGCGCGCCGGCCTGGCTGTAGGTGCCGATGCCGGACGGATCATCGTCCGACGCACCGGTAATCAATCCCGGGCCTAGCGTCCTGAAGAAGCGGCGCAGGCTGCTGTGGTGCTTGCGCGGCGCCGTGGTGCTCTTCTGCTGCGACAAGTGTCTCGTATCCCGATGGCGTCGAGGCGTTCGACAATGCATTCCGTACCGGAGTGTTCCAGACGGGGAAGCCTAGGCTGGCAACTCGATCGTGGCGGTCTCGCCTGGCTTGAGCAGGTACAGACGTGCGCCGATGCCCAGCGCCTTGAACGACGCATCGATGTCATCGGCGTGCTGCGTGAAATGCGCCCAGCCGTCCTGATGTACGGGAATGATCGCCGCGTCGGGAAAGGCGCACGCCGTCTCGATCGCGTCATTGGTTCCCATGGTCAGATTGAACGGTCCCCGCACCTGCGCCGCACCGGCGAAGAGCAAGACCGCGCCTGCCGGAAAGCGGCGAGCGACTTCGGCGACGCCGTCGAACCACACGGTGTCGCCCGTGACGTAGATCGAGCGGGGGGTCCGGTTCTCGAAGCCGACGACGAATCCGATCACGTCGCCGGAGAGCGGTTCGATGCCCGCCGGACCATGCCGCGCCGGCGTGGCTGTGATGTGCAGGGGCACGTGCCCTGGCTTGCTCAACACGCGGGTGTCCCACGGGACCAAGCCTTCGGCATTGCCCTTCAGGCGGCCGGCGCCTGCTTGTGTGGTGAAGACGCGGCTTATGCCTGTCAGGAACTCGCGGCCGCTGGTGTCGAGATTGTCGGAATGCTGATCATGGCTGAGCAGCACCGCATCGACCGGGCCGATGCGGTCCGCGGCGAGCGCCGGACCGGCAAGTTTCGTGAGCTTCGCGTGCGGGAGCTGGTACTCTCCCGGCGCATCGAAGGTCGGATCGGTGAGCAGACGGAATCCGCCGACTTCGATCAAGGCGGTCGGTCCGCCGATCAGGGTCACCCGCAATGCAGTCACGCGAGCCTCCGTGCGGTGGACGGGACGGGTCCGTTCGAGCTCCCCGGCCTCGTCACCAGATAGATACCGATCGCCACCGGTACAATGCCGAGCATGTCGCGCAGCGAGATCTGCTCGTTCAGTAGCAGCCAGCCGAACAGCACGCCGAGCGGCGGCATGAGGAAGTGATGGGCGCTGGCCGCGCTGGCTCCGTATTCCGTCAGCAAATGGAACCACAGGAGGTAGGCAATCACCGACACGACGAGCACGAGATAGGCGAGGGCCGCGGTCAGGCCCCAGCTCGGCGTCACGGCATCGAGGGGTTCCAGCGACAACGCAAAGGGCGTCAAAGCCAGCCCGCCAGCGATGTTCTGCACGCCGTTCCCGATCCAGAGTCCACCGCGGGGCGCGAGCCGCTTGAAGAGGACGGTGCCGACCACGAAGGCTGCCAGTGAGGCGAGCACGAAGGCGAGCCCGAGCGCACTTTCGGCGCCTGCCGCGAGTCGGCCCGACACCGTGAATGCGACACCGCCGACGCCGAGCGCGAGCCCGAATACCTTGCGCCAGCTCAGCCTTTCGCCGATCAGCATGGCCGCCAGCAGCGCAATGAGCACGGGGTTGGTGCTCAGGATCAGCGCGGAAAGTCCCGCCGACACCGTTTGCAGGCCCACGTAGTTCAGCCCGAGATAAAGCGCGTTGTTGAACACGCCCAGCAGCGCGAGTGCGGCGAGGTCTCGCGCCGACAGCTTCCACGCGGTTCGGGTGACCAGTGCGGCGCCAACCATGATCACCCCGGCGAGCAGGAAGCGCGCGCTCAGCAGTAGCAGCGGGGGACAGTCGTGCAGCGCGTACTTGGCGACCGCGAAAGCCGAGCTCCAGGCGATGCAGAACAGCGCGACGGAGAGCGGCGGCAGCACGCGCCACGGTAAGGCGGGTATCGGCAGGGGCGGCATCGCTGATCTCCTGCGCCTATGTAGAGCGCGCCGCGACTATTGTGAAATTAAATGATCCTATATGATGCAGTGGAATTATGGATGGAGCGGGCCATGCTCGATCTTGAATTGCTGCGCAGCTTCGTCTCGGTAGTCGATGCCGGCGGCTTCACCCGCGCTGGCGAGCGCGTACATCGGACGCAATCGACGGTGAGCCAGCAGATCCGTCGGCTGGAGGAGCAGCTTGGGCGGCCGCTGCTTCATCGCAACGGCAAGCGGGTCACCCCGACGGAAGAGGGCGAACGGTTGCTCTCCTATGCGCGCCGGCTGTTGACTCTTGCGCAGGAGGCGCGCGAGGTGGTGACGCATCCCGCCGCCGATGGCGTCGTGCGTCTCGGGATTCCCGAGGACTTTGCGGCCTATCGGTTGGCCAAGCTGCTGGCGGGATTTGCGCGTGCTCGCCCCACCTTGAGGCTCGACGTTCGCAGTGATCTCAGCGTCAACAACAGCCGCGATCTGGAACGTGGCGAACTCGACCTTGCCCTGATCAAACGCGATGTCGGGGAGAAGGGCGGCATCGCCGCGTGGCCGGAGCGGCTGCATTGGGTGACCAGCCGCAGCCATCCCGTCGATGGACGGCAGGGTTCGGTGCCGCTCGCGGTGTTCCGTCCGGGCTGCCTCTACCGCAAGCGCGCGGTGCACGCGCTCGAGAGCGCCGGACGCTCGTGGCACGTCGTCTACACCAGCCCGAATCTCGCCGGCATCCAGGCCGCGGTATCGAGCGGGCTCGGCGTCACCATTCTCCCCGATGTCGCTATCCTCGCGGATCATCGCGTGCTCACCGCCAGGGACGGATTTGCGCCGATCGACAAGACGGAGCTGGCGCTGATCGCCGCACCCAACGCGAGCGCAGCGACCTTGCGGCTGGCCGAGCGCATCGCCGAACTCTGCGAGCGGGTGCAGGCGCGCGCGGCGTGACGCTACAGGCAGTGCGCGGCAGAAAACGCGTAAAGGCGGCGTCCGCCAAGCATGTGGGCCATGAAATCGCGCGTCCCGAACACGGCGGCAAAGGCGCGGTCGCGAATCGACAAGCCGCCGGTGTACGCGCCGAAGGCAGGCATCACCATGCGCCCTGCGTCGGCGGCGAAGCAGCGACGCACGATGGAGCGCCCGCGCCAACTGATGCGCGCGGAGGGATGCAGGTGTCCCGCGATCTCGCCCTCGGCTCCCTCGGGAATGTGGCGGAACGTGAGCGGCCCGACGCTCAAAGTGTGGGCGAACACGCCGCCGATCTCGCGCGCCATGCGCGCCATCTCGGAGTCGTGGTTGCCAGCGATCCAGATCCAGTCGCGTCCGCGCTGCAGTTGTCCGAGCGTCGCGCGATCGGATGCGGAGAGACGCGAGGGGCCATCGTTGTCGTGGAAGCTGTCGCCGAGCGTCACGACTGTGCGCGGATCGTACTGCGCGATCACGCCCGACAGCGCGGCGAGCGTTGCCGCCGTGTCATAGGGCGGCAACAACATGCCGCGCGCGGCATAGCTCGACCCTTTCTCGAAGTGCAGGTCGGAGACCGCGAGCAGCTCTTCCTCGGGCCAGTAAAGCGCACCCGCGCAATCCGCTTCGAGTGGAACGCCGGCGACTTCGATGGCAGCCCTCATCCCATCGCCTCCTTGACCAGATCTGCTTCGGCTTCGGCGAGCAGCACGTCGGATGCTTCGCCATAGACCATCTCGGCGCCGATCTCGAGCAGTACCGGCACTGCCAGCGGCGACACGCGATCAAGCTCCTTATGGATGATTCGGCCCCGGATACGCGAGAGCATTGCCCCCAGGCGCCGGATGTCCAGCAAGCCGGTAGCCGCGTCCTCCCGCGCCGCGCGCAGCAATACATGGTCGGGCTGATGCTTGCGCAAGACGTCATAGACGAGATCGGTGGAGATCGTCATCTGTCGGCGCGATTTTTCTTCGCCGGGATAGCGGCGCTCGATCAGCCCCGCGATGATGGCGCAGTTGCGGAAGGTGCGCTTCATCAAGGCGGATTCCCCAAGCCAAGCCTCCAGGTCGTCTCCAAGCATGTCCTGATCGAACAGCTCTGCGAGCGACAGCTCGCCGCGCCGGATGGCGAGGGCGGGGTCGCCCAGTCCCCATACCGCCAGTGCGTATTCGTTGGCGACGAAGCCGAGCGGGCGCAGGCGCGCGCGCTCGAGCCGGCGCGTCAGCAGCATGCCGAGGGTCTGGTGCGCGAGGCGGCCTTCGAACGGGTAGCAGACCAGATAGCTCTTGTCGGCGCGCGGGAACGTCTCGACCAGAAGATCTCCCGCGGCGGGAATGAGCGAACGCCACTTCTGGATGTCGAGCCACTCGCGTACCTGGTCGGGCAACACGCGCCACGCGGACGGTTCGGCCAGCAGGTGGCGTACGCGGTCGGCGAGGTAGGTCGAGAGCGGGAATTTTCCACCCTCATAAGATGGGATCTTTGGATCCTCGTCGGCTGCGCGCGAAACATAAACCTCGTCCTCGACGATCGCCTCGTAGCGCAGGATCTCGCCGGAGAACACGAACGTATCGCCCGGCGTCAGCGTCTCGATGAAATATTCCTCGACTTGGCCGAGCAGCTTGCCCCCGCGCGCGATCGGGCCGGCGTAGCCGTGCTTGGACGCCCGCGATCGCACCAACCGCACCTTCAGCATGTCGGCCTCGACAATGGTGCCGACATTCATCCGATAGCGCTGAGCGATGCGCGGGTGCGTAATACGCCACCGGCCGTCCTTCGTCTGTTTGATCTTGGCGAAGCGCTCGTAGACCTTCAGGGCGTAGCCGCCCGTTGCGACGAAATCGACCACGCTGTCGAAGTCAGCGCGCCTGAGCGAGGCATAGGGCGCGGCCTGTCGCACCTCGGCATAAAGCTCCTCGGCAAGGAACGGCTCGCCGCAGGCGCAGCCGAGCACGTGCTGGGCCAGGACGTCGAGCGCGCCTGTGCGCAGCGGTGGCGTGTCCTGCGCATTCTCCGCGACGGCCGCAATCGCCGCCGTGCACTCGAGCACCTCGAAGCGGTTGGCCGGCACGAGCACGCCACGCGAAGGCTCGTCCATGCGGTGATTGGCGCGGCCAATCCGCTGCAGTAAACGGCTCGACCCTTTCGGCGCACCGACGTTGATGACGAGATCGACGTCGCCCCAGTCGACGCCGAGATCGAGCGAGGATGTGCAGACCACGGCACGCAGGCGTCCGGCCGCCATCGCGTTTTCCACCTTGCGGCGCTGCTCGACGTCAAGCGATCCGTGATGCAGCGCGATGGCGAGGCCGTCGTCGTTGATGCGCCACAACTCCTGGAAGATCATTTCCGCCTGCATCCGTGTGTTGACGAACACGAGCGTCGTCTTGTGGAGCTTGATCAGCGCATAGATCTCCGTCAGTGCATGCCGCGCCGAGTGTCCCGCCCACGGCAGGTGCTCGGCAGTGTCGAGCATGGTTACCACGGGCGCGGCGCCGCCCTCGGCGACGACGAGGTCGGCTTGGGCGGCACCGGCGGGCGGCTGCGGCACCAAGTAGCGGCAGAGCTCCGCGGGATCCGCCACAGTGGCGGAAAGACCAACGGTCGTAAGCTGGGGCGCCAGGCTAAACAGGCGCGCGAGATCGAGCGCCAGCAGGTCGCCACGTTTGGATGTGACGAGCGAATGCAGTTCGTCGAGGACCACGCGCCGCAGGCTGGAGAACAGGAATGGCCCGTCCGCCGTCGCCAGGAGCAGCGCGAGCTGCTCCGGCGTGGTGAGCAGGATATCGGGCGGATCGCGGCGCTGGCGCTGACGCTTGGAGGTGGGCGTATCGCCGGTGCGCGTCTCGATACGGACGGGCAAGCCCATCTCGGCGACGGGCGTCTCGAGATTGCGGGCGATGTCGACCGCGAGTGCCTTGAGCGGCGAGATGTAGAGGGTGTGCAGCCCGCCCGAACGCGCGACGTTGCGGCCGGTCGACACGAGCCTGCCGCGAGGCGGCGTGGCATGGTCGGTGCCTTGACCACGCGTTTTGCGCGGCGCGCCGGCATGGTGCTGCTCATCCAGCTCGACCAGCGTCGGCAGAAAGCCGGCCAAGGTCTTGCCCGCACCGGTCGGCGCGATCAGCAAGGTCGAGCGGCCGGCCTTGGCGTGCTCGAGCAGCGCGAGCTGGTGCGGGCGCGGGGTCCAGCCGCGCTGGGCGAACCAGCGCTGGAAGACGTCCGGAAGCAACGGTGCGGTCGTAAGGCTATCAGCGGGCGGCACGCGTCACACGTAGCGCGCCGCCGCAGCAGGGTCGAGCCGCCAATCAGCGCCGCATGGCAACGGCGATCAGTCCCGGTACGTCCTGGCCGCCTTCCTTGCGGGTCACCGCGGGGTCGAGCCGCAGCAGGGCGAGCCCGGCCTGTGCCAGGGCTGCGCGCACATGTGCGGCGCCGTGGGCATAGCGCAGCTTCTCACCGAGAACGACGCCGTCACCCTCGTGCGTTTCGACCGAGAAGGCGAACAGTCCAGCCGGTGCGAGCACGCGTGCGCTTGCCGCTGCCAGCGGGGTCAGCCCGGGGAAATAGGCGAAGACGTCGGCCGCGAACACGAGATCGAACCCGGCCGTAGTTTGCTCGTCGAGGAATGGAATCATGTCGCCGACGGACAAGTGGTCATAGATGGCCTTGCCGCGCGCCTGTCTGATCATCCCCGCGGCGATGTCCACGCCAGCCAGATGGTCGACGAACGGACGGAATGCGGCGCCGCCCAGGCCGGTGCCACAGCCGAGATCGAGTGCGGACTTGAAATGTAGGTCGCGGTTCAGGTCCATGCAGACCGTGCTCACCGCGGCCAGCAGCAATTCAGGCCCGCGATAGGAGAGCCCCTCCACCAACGCGGTGTCGAAGCGCGGCGCGTACTGGTCGAACAGCGTGCGCACGTAATCCGCCGGCATGTGCGCGAGCGGGATGGCGCCGAGCCGCATGAGTTGCAGGCCAGCGCCACGGCGGTCGGAAGGGTCAAGCGCCTGCGCGCGCTGGAAGGCGACCGCAGCCTTGGCCGTGTCCCTGAGCCGGACGTGCGCTTCCCCCAACGCGAACCATGCCGATACGAAATCTGGGGCGACTTCGACCGCCTGCGCGAACAGGTCAGCGGCGGCTGCGACGTCGCCGCGTTCAGCCAGTTCCTGACCGAAGGCATAACGTCGGTCGGCCGTCAGGTTGCCGGAAGAGTGGAACAGGGGCGCAGCCGTGGTCATGGCCGGTCGACATACCACACTACGCGGCGAGGCTCGCAACGGCGTGAAAATCTCTTATGTAGATCGGGATGCGCCCGGAGGACCTCCTCAAGCTCACGCCGGCCGGACTGTGCTGTGCCAACGGCGGCTTCCACGTCGACCCGGTTCGTGCGGTGGATCGGGCACTGATCACGCACGGCCATTCCGATCATGCCCGCCCCGGGCACCGCGCCGTGCTGGCGACGCGGGAAACATTGGATTTCATGCGCCTGCGCTACGGCGAGGGGTTTGCCCGGGAGACCCAGGCGATCGCCTATGGCGAGACTGTCGAGATCGACGGCGTGCGCGTGACGTTCCATCCGGCTGGTCATGTCCTCGGTTCGGCGCAAATCTGCGTGGAAGCCAATGGTCTGCGCATCGTTGCCTCCGGCGACTACAAAAATATTGCCGATCCGACCTGCGCGCCGTTCGAGCTCGTGCCCTGCGATGTGTTCATCACCGAGGCCACCTTCGGCCTGCCGGTGTTCCGCCACAGCACGCCGGCCGCTGAGATCGACAAGCTTCTGCGCTCGGTCGAGATCTTTCCGGAGCGGGCGCATCTCGTCGGCGCCTATTCCCTGGGCAAAGCGCAGCGCGTGATTGCCATGCTGCGTGCGGCCGGCCACGACGCACCGATCTATCTGCATGGCGCGATGGACAAGCTCACGCGCTACTACGCCGAGCAGATGGACCTTGGCGAACTGCGCCCGGTCAGCGGAACACCCAAGACCGAGCTCGCCGGCATCATCGCGCTATGTCCGCCATCATCGCTCAAGGACGTCTGGGCGCGGCGCTTTCCCGATCCGGTCGCCTGCTTCGCGTCTGGCTGGATGCGCGTGCGCGCCCGCGCGCGCCAGAGCCTCGTCGAACTGCCGCTGGTGATCTCCGACCACGCCGACTGGGAGGGTCTTACCGCGACGATTGCGGCCACCGGCGCCTCGGAGGTGTGGGTCACGCATGGCGCCGAGGAGGCGTTGGTGCATTGGTGCCTCACGCGCGGGCTCAAGGCACGACCGCTCAACATCGTCGGCTACGGCGACGAGGAGGAGGCGTCGAGCGTCGCAGATGCTGCCGCGCCGCGACCGGATGCAGGCGCATGAATCGTTTTGCCGCGCTGCTGGACCGCCTAAGCTACGAGCCCAGTCGCAACGGCAAGCTGCGGCTGATGACGGAGCATTTCCGCACCACGCCCGATCCCGACCGCGGCTACGCACTCGCCGCGCTTACAGGTACGCTCTCCTTCCAGCATGCCAAGCCCGGTCTCATCCGCATCCTCATCGCCGAGCGCACGGACCCGGTGCTGTTCGCGTTATCCTATGACTATGTCGGCGACCTGTCGGAAACAGTCGCACTGATGTGGGCGGGTCCTATCGTGAAGAACGAGGGTGCAGCCGCGCCCCCCACTCTCGGCGAAGTGGTCCATACGCTCGCCACGCTCGGCAAGGCGCAGCTTCCGGCGCAGCTCGCGCGTTGGCTTGACGTGCTTGACGAGACCGGCCGCTGGGCGTTGCTCAAGCTTGTCACCGGTGGATTGCGCGTGGGGGTTTCGGCGCGCCTCGCGAAGACGGCGGTGGCGGCGCTCGGCGACAGGCAGCCCGACGAGATCGAACTGATCTGGCCCGGCCTCGAGCCACCTTATCTCGACCTGTTCGCCTGGCTCGAAGGACGTGCCGATAAGCCCGAGTCCGGCAATCCGGCCCCATTCCGGCCGGTGATGCTGTCGCACGCGATCGAAGAGACCGACTTCTCGGCACTCGATCCCGCCCAGCATTGCGCCGAATGGAAGTGGGACGGCATCCGCATCCAGGCAGTCGGCGGTCGCCGCTCGGACGGGGCGCTGGTGAAGCGGCTCTACTCGCGCACGGGCGAGGAGATATCCGCAAGCTTCCCGGACTTGTGCGAAGCGATCGATTTCGAGGGCGCGATCGATGGCGAACTCCTGATCCTGCGCGACGGCCGCGTCCAGTCGTTCAACGTCCTGCAACAACGGCTCAACCGCAAGACGGTGACGCCGAAGCTGCTCGTCGAATTTCCCGCGCACCTGCGAGCCTATGATCTCCTAGTGGACGGGAATGAGGACCTGCGCGAGCAACCGCTATATGCCCGCCGCGCGCGGTTGGAGGAACTGCTGCAGCGTCTCGGGCGGCCTCAGTTCGACCTCTCGACACAGGTGCCCTTCAAGAGCTGGGACGAACTCGCGCGCGCCCGCGCCAATCCGACAGAGGCAGGCGCCGGCGCCGATGCGGATGCGGTCGAAGGCGTGATGATCAAGCGCCGCGACGCACTCTACCTGCCGGGCAGGCCCAAGGGCTTGTGGTGGAAGTGGAAGCGCGATCCCTACATCGTCGATGCCGTGCTGATGTATGCCCAGCGTGGTCACGGCAAGCGCTCCTCCTTCTATTCCGACTATACATTCGGCGTCTGGACCGGCGGCGCGGAAGGGGACGAACTGGTGCCCGTGGGCAAGGCCTATTTCGGATTCACGGATGCGGAGCTGGCGGAGATCGACCGTTTCGTGCGGCGCAATACAATTGACCGTTTCGGTCCGGTGCGCGAGGTGGTGCACGAGCGCGAGCGGGGGCTGGTCTTCGAGGTTGCGTTCGAAGGGTTACAGCGCTCGACCCGCCACAAGTCGGGAGTGGCGATGCGTTTCCCGCGCATCAGCCGCCTGCGCTGGGACAAGCCGCCGCGCGATGCCGATCGGCTCGAAACGCTCGAAAAGATCTTGGAAAAGATCGAACAAGGACGGCCGCCGACAGCCGCCGGCGATACTTCGTCGAGACAGATCGGATAGACTTCAGGTACGGACGAGGCGTATCCGTGTGCACCGGAGCAGCACAGATGTCGAACGGAGCAATGAGCAAGTTTCTCGGCGGGCCGCCCCTCTCGGTGGCGCTGCGCCTCGTCTTGCTCTGCATTCTGGTTGGTGTGATCCTGACGGCACTCGGCTTCGATCCGTGGAACATCTGGCGCAGCCTGCAGAACCTCGTCCGCTCCATATGGGATATGGGATTCGAGGCCGTATGGTGGGTCTGGCGCTACTTCCTGGTCGGCGCCGTGGTGGTGATCCCGATCTGGCTGATCGTGCGACTCGCCAAGGGCGGGCGCGGCTAGTGTCGTGGTTCAGAAATTCGCGGCATTATTGCCGCGCGTCACTCAAGCGGGGACACTAATCACTCCGGCCACTTCTCCGCGGTGATCTCTGCCGCATCCGTGCCGACGAGTCGCCCGAGCGTGACAGCCCGTCCGAGCGTTTGGAGGAGGCCGGCCTTGATATCGCCGATCAGGCCGAGCCCGCGATAGATCAGCGCGCTGTAAAGCTGCACGAGGCTGGCGCCCGCGCGAAACTTGGCCAGCGCCGCTGCCGGCGAATCGATGCCGCCGACGCCGATCAGGGGGAACGCGCCTTCCACACGCACGAAGGTCTCGGCCAGCATGCGCGTGGCGAGCGGGAACAGCGGTTTACCCGACAATCCGCCGGTCTGCCGGGCGGCGGCATCCGTGAGCCCGTTGGGCCGCGAGATCGTTGTGTTGCCGACGATCATGCCATCGACGCGCCGCCGGCGCGCGACTGCGACGACCTCGTCGAGTTCCGACAACGTCAGATCCGGTGCGATCTTGAGGAGCACCGGCACTGCACGCAGCGGAAGCGCGCGCTCGCGGGCCGCGAGCACGCGCGCGAGCAGATCGTCCAGCGCCGCCGCCTCCTGCAGATTGCGCAGGCCGGGCGTATTGGGCGAGGACACATTGACGGTGAAGTAGCTGGCGACCGGCGCGAGCATCTCGACGAGGCGCACGTAGTCCGCGCCGCGGTCTGCGGTCTCCTTGTTCGCGCCGATGTTGACCCCCACGACCCCCGGGCGCCGCACACGTGCGCGCAGTCGCGCCAGGGCGGCCACCGCGCCTTCGCTGTTGAAGCCGAAGCGATTGATCACCGCCTCGTCGGCCTCGAGCCGGAACAGCCGAGGGCGCGGGTTGCCGGGCTGTGGACGCGGAGTGATCGTCCCCACTTCCACGAAGCCAAAACCCAGCCGCAGCAGGGCGTCGGGCACCTCGGCATGCTTGTCGAAGCCGGCCGCGATGCCGATCGGATTCGGGAAATCGAGCCCGAACGCCCGCACCGCGAGACGCGGATCGTCCACGGCGACATGGCTGCGCGGCGTCAGCTTGAGGGCCCGCACCGTGAGCCCGTGGGCATCTTCCGGGTCGAGGGCGCGCAGCAGCGGCCGGGCGAGGCGGTCGAACAATCCAATCACCACGCATCTCCAAGTGGACCGCGACCCTACTCGGCATCAGGCCGCCTTCAAGGCGAAAGTTTTGCAGGGCCCTCCCGCCGGAGCGGTGGGGCTTGGAGCTGCGGCGTTTCAGGTTACAATTCCTAAAGGCATGGCTCAGGGACGCGGCGGCAGCCGCCGGCATCTGGGAGATCATGCGCCGGAACAATCGCTTGCTGCCCTTGCGGGCGCTTTGGGGTCGCCTTGGCCAATCGTGCAATGGATAAATATTCTCAGCCTGTGGCCTGTCGCGGGGCGCGGCGCGTGCCATGCTGACGCATGCTCAGGTCTGGGCCGCGCTCGATAGGCTCGCGGTCAAGGCGGGCCTGTCGGCGTCCGGCCTCGCCAAGCGCGCCGGACTTGATCCGACCACCTTCAACAAATCCAAACGCGTGACGCCGCAAGGCCGGGCACGCTGGCCGTCGACCGAATCGATTGCGAAGTCGCTCGCCGCCACCGGCACATCGATCGAGCAGTTCGTCGCCCTGATCAACGACGGCAAGGGGCCGGCACAGGCCGTGCCCTTGATCGGTCTCGCCCAGGCAGGGGCGGGCGGTTACTTCGATGATGCCGGCTTTCCGGTTGGGAAGGGCTGGGACGAGATTTCGTTCCCGCAGGTGGACGATCCGCATGCCTACGCGCTCGAGATCGCCGGCGACTCGATGGAGCCGGCCTACCGCGATGGAACGATCATCGTCGTTTCGCCGGCGGTGCCGGTCAGGCGTGGCGACCGCGTCGTCGTCAAGACGCGCGACTGCGAGGTGATGGCGAAGGAGCTCAAGCGCAAGACCGCCAGGACAGTCGAACTGCGCTCGTTCAATCCCGCGCATGGCGAGCGCATACTCAATCTCGATAACGTGCAATGGATTGCTCGTATCGTGTGGGCGAGCCAATAAGCTTGCGCGATCGGCGCAATGCGCTGGATATCGTTCATCGGCTGGCAACATTTGCCGGCGAATAGTCGCGCCATGCTGCTGCTCCAAGGCGTTTCGCAATCACCCGCGCATTCAAGGAACTACGAATTATGACGCCTGCACACGAGACTGCCTGTGGTTGTTGCGCCGACCTTCTCCGCGGCCGCTTTGATCGCCGCCGCTTTCTGCACCTCGCAGCCGGCGCCGGCGCGATGGCTGCGTTTCCTTCGTTTGCCCTCGCGCGCGACAGCTATCAGACGGTCTATGAGGCAATGCTGCTGACCTGTATCGATCCCCGCTTCCCAGGACTGACATTCAACTACATGCAGGGCCGCGGCATGGTCGGGAAATACAGTCAGTTCTCGCTGGCAGGTTCGGCCATTGGTGTCGTGGCGCCGACGTTCAAGGCATGGCAGCCGGCGTTCTGGGAAAATCTCGGTGCGTCCATCCAACTGCACCACATCCCTAAGGTAATCGCGATCAACCACCGCGATTGCGGCGCTGCGCGGATCGCGTACGGCGCGGAGAGAGTCGATGGCGCGGAGAAGGAAACGCTCACCCACAAGGCCGCGCTTGCGGAGTTCCGTGGTGAGGTTGGCAAGCGTCACCCAGCCCTCCAGGTGGAGACGGGCCTGATGGGGCTCGACGGCAAGATCGAGATGCTGGGCTGACCGCGGTCGCGCCTCGTCGCGCCCGGTCAGGCACTCCGCGCCAGCGCGCCGTCGATCATGTCCACCGTGTTCTGGATGCCGTAGACCGCGACGAAAGACCCGAAGCGCGGGCCTTTCTCCTGGCCGAGCAGCACCTGATAGAGCATGTTGAACCAATCGAGCGACACGCCGGGCCGTCCGTCCTTCGCCTTCTTGGCGTGGTCCAGGAACGGATCGCGCCGGCCGATCTCATAGACGACATTCTGGATGTCTTCCGCGCTCGCGTCGGGCGCCAGATTGGCGAGCGCGTCGCGCAGGTCCATGAGCGCTTTGCGCTCGATCTCGGTCGGCTCGCGGAATTTCTTGGTCGGCAGCACGAAATCGTGGAAGTACTGGATCGCGTAGCCGACCATCGCGTCGAGCTTGGGGTGCGTCTGCGGCGTCACGCCCGGACGATAGCGGCCGATGAACCCCCACAGTGTTTCGGCGTTCTCCGCGTTCGATGACGACACCAGCGTCAGCAGCATCTGGAAGGACACCGGCATATCGGCCTTGGGCGGATTGCCAGAGTGGATGTGCCAGACAGGATTGGACAACCGCTGTTTCGTGTCCTGCCGCGTGTAGCCGTCGAGGAACTGGTAGTACTCGTCGACGTGGCGAGGAATGACGTCGAAGTAGAGCCGCTTCGCCGCCTTCGGCTCGCGATACATGAACAGCGACAGGCTCTCTGGGCTGGCATAGCGCAGCCACTCTTCGATGGTGAGGCCGTTGCCCTTTGACTTGGAGATCTTCTGGCCTTTCTCGTCGAGGAAGAGCTCGTAGTTGAACCCTTCCGGCGGCGTTCCGCCGAGCGCACGGCAGATCTCGCCGGACAGCTTCACGGAATCGATCAGGTCCTTGCCGGCCATCTCGTAGTCGACGCCGAGCGCGACCCAGCGCATGGCCCAGTCGGGCTTCCATTGCAGCTTGCAGCGTCCGCCGGTCACCGGCGTCGTCATGCGCTCGCCGGTCTCGGGATCTTCGTAGGTGATAGTGCCGCGCTTGACGTCGCGTGCGACGATCGGCACCTGCAGCACCTCGCCGCTGCGCGGCGAGACCGGCAGGAACGGCGAATAGCTCTGCGCGCGTTCCTCGCGCAGCGACGGCAGCATGATCTCCATCACCTGGTCGAAGCGCTCGAGGACGGTGAGCAGCGCCTGGTCGAAACGCCCGCTGGTGTAGCAGGCGGTCGACGACATGAACTCGTAGTCGAAGCCGAAGGCGTCGAGGAAGGCGCGCAGCCGCGCGTTGTTGTGCTCGCCGAAGCTCGGATGGGTGCCGAACGGATCGGGCACCTTGGTCAGCGGCTTGCCGAGGTGCTGTGCCAGCATGTCCTTGTTTGGAACGTTGTCGGGCACCTTGCGCAGCCCGTCCATATCGTCGGAGAACGCAATCAGGCGCGTCTTGATCTTGTCGTCGGTCAGCACGCGGAAGGCGTGGCGCACCATGGTGGTACGCGCCACCTCGCCAAACGTGCCGATGTGGGGCAGCCCAGACGGGCCGTAGCCGGTCTCGAAGATCACCTCGTCCTTAGGCTTGCGCTTGAGCCGCGCGACGATCTTGCGCGCCTCCTCGAAGGGCCAGGCGTTCGACTGTTCGGCGATCTCCCGCAGGGACGCGGAAGCTTGGGTATCCATGCTGGTCATTGGGCTCTCATGCCGCAAAATGGCCGGAACTTCAAATCCGGGGACGGCATCCCGATTCAGTACGGGTTGATCGGGAAATACCGCAGCCAGAGCTCCGCGAACTTGCCTTTTTCCCAGATCCGGAAGAGCGCCCAATTGAACGCCTGCCGCAATGTATCATTGCCGCGCTTCACTGCGATGCCGATCCCTTCCCCGAACAGCCGGCTCTCCAGGATGGGGCCGCCGGCGAAGGTGCAGCAGCCAGCGGAATCCGTGCCATTAAGCCAGAATGCGAGGTTGAAGGCGTCGTCGAACAGCAGGTCAACGTCGCCTTTGCGCAGCGCCGTGCGCGCCATGTCCCGGGTCGGGAAGCTGCGCACCTCGGCCTCGGGAAACATCGACTTGGCGTATTCCTCATGCGCCGTGCCGCCGATCACAGCGATCTTGCGTCCCTCGAGTTGGGTTGCCGTCACGTCGGTGATGTTCGTCTCTTTGCGCGCAGCAAGGCGCGCTGCCGGACGGTAATAGGGATCGGAAAAGTCGACGCGCTGGCGCGTCGCGGCGTCGACCGCGATCGAGGCGATGGCGGCGTCGCCGCGATTGTCGTTGAGTGAATCGATGAGGGTGTCGAACCGCCGCATCTGCATGGTGCAGGGAATCTTGAGCTCATCGCAGATGAGGCGCGCAAGCTCGACATTGAATCCTATGGGATTGCCGTCGGGCCCTGCGTAGTTGAACGGAGGGTAGTCCACTTCGGTCATGAAGCGGATGAGCGTGATACGCGACGTGTCCGGCTTCTCCGGGCGCCGACGGGGATCCCAGAAGCTGGGAACCGACATGACCGGCGGCGGCGGGCGATCGGTCAAATCCGATTGAGCCGAGGCCGGCGGCACGGTTCCGTCGGCCAGCAGCAACGCAGCGCCGAGCGCGAGGCTGCATACGATTGGGTGGATGAACCGGTTGCGCATCGCTGGATGTGTGATCGTCAAAGGCCGCCCGCCGCCCGCACACTATAGCTCAATCGCGGCTGATCAATGCCGGCTGCGCTGGAGCGGGGCGCCGTTAGAAATATTTCTGCAGGTCCGCGGCAGCCTGCTCCGGCGGCCGGCGCAGATTGAACGGCGCCACGAAGCGCCCGCTCTTGTCCATCAGGTACACGATCGCGGTGTGGTCCATCGTGTAGTCGTCTTTCTCCGTCGGGACCTTCTTGTAGTAGACGCGGTAAGACTTGGCCACGGCCGCGATGGTCTCGGGGCTCCCTGTCGCCCCGCGCAGATGCGGATCGAAGCTCGACAGATAGTCCTTGAGCTTGGCCGGTGTGTCACGCTCAGGATCGACACTGATGAACAGCGCGGCGGTACGGTCGGCATCGGGGCCGAGTGCTCGCATCACCTCCGAGACCTCGAACAGGGTGGTCGGACAGATGTCGGGGCAATGCGTGAATCCGAAGAACACGAGGAAGGGCTTGCCGCGGAAGCTCTCGTCGCTGATCGGCTTGCCGTCCTGATCCGTCAGTTGGAACGGCCCGCCAACCGTGCTCTGCGGCACGCTGACGGCTGCGGGCCCGCGGGTGAGCCAAAGCACGGCGCCGAAGCAGAGCACCAGTCCAGCCACGAATGCGGCAAGCACAAGCGCCGGGCGAGTGATGCGGGATGTCATGTGCGAGTCCGATCTTGCAGGTCACAGGCAGGCGGCGATGCCTGCGACGATCATCTCGTAGAAAACGGCGGTGCCGTAGTGCGCCCATAACGCTCCGGTCGCTCCCACCAACAGCACGGCAACCGCGCCAGCGATCATCAAGGCGCGCGAGGAGGCCAGCTGGGAGTGGGTCGCAGGCTGTACCATGGCGGCTCCGGGGATGTGTTCACACTCCTAAATAGGCCCTGCAGGGGGTCCCGACAACTGCGACACCTGGCACCGGCCGGCCGCTCCAGCACAAGCCGCCGCACGGCTCACGCGATTTCCTGTGCCGGTTGCGGCCTATCCGCGGGCGGTGGCAACTGAAGTCGCTTGTGGCCGCTGCGAGCAGTCGCTCGCTCAGGACGGCTGGCCCGGCTCGCCAGGGCACTCTCAGGCGGCAGTCCCGGGCATCGGGATATTGTGCGGCTGCGGGATCAGCGACCATGCCATCTCGTCGCAGTTCACCCCCTCGAACATGCTCTCGAGCACCAGCTTGAGGTGCTGCATCACCTGCGCCAGCGCGGCCTTGGGTCCAATGTAACGGCTGAGGCTTGCGGTGACCGCCTGCACATAATCGGTGGTGTACTGGCAGAATTCGCGCTGCTGGGCGTCCAAGCTGGGACTCCACGGTGAGACGATCGGAACGCGGTGGTCACGGGACGCAACTGCCGAATCGGAATTACAGCATTGGACGGCGGCCGAAAAGGGCCACGGTCTTCGAACATCAACAGCTTGATGACGTTGTCAGCCGATGGAGCGGCCCGGGGCGAACGGACAGCCTGGAGCGGGCGAAGGGAATCGAACCCTCGTATGCAGCTTGGGAAGCTGCCGTTCTACCATTGAACTACGCCCGCAAACCCAGCGTTCCTAACATACGAGATCGCCGGCGGGAAATTCAACAGCGTCGCAGCCATCGGCGGGACGGCGCTCCTTGAGCAAAGTCAAACACCTTCGATCGCCGGCCCCTATCACATTCCGCTGGGAAGACGCGCGAATCCGCGCGATACGAGCCCGTCGGCGCACGCGTGCGGCGTCCATTCCAGCGGAGGTGGCGTGAGCGTGGAACTGACTTTCCTCGGCGGTGCGGGCACCGTCACGGGCTCGAAATATCTGCTGGAGCGCGACGGCTATCGCCTGCTGGTCGATTGCGGACTGTTCCAGGGCTTCAAGGCATTGCGCCTCAAGAACTGGGGCCCGCTGCCCGTCGATCCCCGCAGCATCAAAGCGGTGCTGCTCACGCATGCCCACATCGATCATTCCGGCTATCTCCCGCTCCTCGTCAAGAACGGCTTTGCGGGCCCGGTCTACTGCACTGCCGCGACTGCCGACCTGTGCGAGATCTTGCTGCCTGACGCGGGTTATCTGCAGGAACGGGATGCTGAATTTGCCAACCGGCACGGCTTTTCCAAGCACAAGCCGGCCTTGCCGCTGTTCTCGGAAGAGGACGCCCACATCGCGCTCCGCCGACTCAAGCCAGTTCCCTTCGATACCCAGCAGAGTGTCGGCGGCGCGACCTTTCATATGCGTCGCGCCGGCCACATCCTGGGCGCTGCGGCGATCGAGCTGACCTGGGGCCACACCAAGATCGTCTTTTCTGGCGACCTCGGCCGCTATGGTGATCCGATGATGGAGGATCCGGATCCGATCACGCGCGCCGACTATCTGTTGGTGGAATCCACCTATGGCGATCGCCTGCACGGGCGGAGCGATGCGGCGCAGGCGCTGGCCGATACGATCGAGACCACCGTCGGGCGGGGCGGCACGGTGGTGGTGCCGGCCTTCGCGGTCGGGCGCGCCCAGATGGTCCTCTATTATCTGGAGCGGCTCAAGGCGCTGGGCCGCCTCGCGAACGTGCCGATCTTTCTGGACAGTCCGATGGCGCAGGATGCGAGCGACATCTATTGCCGGCGCCACGAAGATCATCGGCTGACCGCGGCCGAATGCCGTCGCGCGTTCGCGGTCGCGCATTACATCCGCAGCGTAGACGAGTCGAAGGCGCTCACGGCCAATCCCATGCCGAAGGTGATTATTTCAGCCAGTGGCATGGCGACCGGCGGCCGTGTGCTGCATCACCTCAAGCGCTATGCGCCCGATGCGCGGCACACCATCCTGTTCGTCGGCTTTCAGGCCGGCGGCACACGCGGCGCCGCCATGATCGCCGGAGCGGACAGCATCAAGATCCACGGCGAGTACATTCCCGTGCGCGCGCAGGTGCGCAACCTCGAAATGATGTCCGCGCACGCCGATGCGGGCGAGCTCATGCGCTGGCTGCGCGAATTTCATGCGCCGCCGCGCAACACCTTCATCGTTCACGGCGAGCCGGCGGCGGCGGACGCCCTGCGCCACCGCATCGAGGAAGAGTTGCAGTGGTCATGCATTGTCGCCGAACATGGCGAGAAGGTCCTTCTCTAAGAGGCGCATTCAAAATGCGTGCACCTGTTGTTATGCCGATACCCGCCAACACCATTCTCGCCCGCCGCTTCGGCCTCGACACCCAGTATGAGGCCGTCGTCTTCATGCACGTCGCGTGCGAGGTGTGCCGTTCTGAAGGTCTTACGGCGCACAATCGCGTGCTGCTGAGCCACGGATCGCGGCAGGTGATCGCAACACTCTATCATCTCACGGACGATCTCATCCGATCCGACGAGGCCGCGCTCTCCGAGGCCGCCTGGACGCGTCTCGATCTGCGCGAAGGCGACCGCGTCACGGTAAGCCACGTTCCGCCGCTCGATTCGCTCAGTCACGTGCGAAGCCGTGTTTACGGCCATGATCTGGGAGAGCCCGCTTTCCACGCCATCATCGGCGACGTGGTGGCCGGCCGCTATTCCGATATTCATCTTTCGTCGTTCATCACCGCTTGCGCGGCGCGTCCGATGAGCGAGCCGGAGGTGCTTGCGCTCACGCATGCCATGGTTGCCGCGGGCGACCGGCTGAGCTGGCCGGCCGGTGTCGTGGTCGACAAGCATTCCGTCGGTGGCCTGCCGGGAAATCGCACGACCCCGATCATCGTCAGCATCGTGGCCTCGCTGGGGCTGACCATGCCCAAGACTTCCTCGCGCGCGATCACCTCGCCGTCCGGAACCGCGGACACGATGGAGACCCTGGCGCCGGTGGACCTCGAGACCGACGCCATTCGCCGGGTGGTCGAACAGGAACATGGCTGCATCGTCTGGGGCGGCGCGGTGCGGCTCAGCCCGGCCGACGACATTCTCATCCGGGTGGAGCGCGCGCTCGACCTCGACACCGAGGGGCAGATGATCGCCTCGGTGCTGTCCAAGAAGATCGCCGCGGGATCAACGCATATCGTGCTCGACATGCCGGTCGGGCCGACGGCGAAGGTGCGCACGGCAGAGTCCGCGCGGTCGCTCACGCTCGGCCTTGCGAACGTCGGCGAGGCATTCGGATTGAAGACCAAGATCATCCAGTCGGACGGCTCACGGCCGATCGGTCGCGGGATCGGCCCATCGCTTGAGGCGCGCGATGTGCTGGCGGTGCTCAAGGGCGAGACGGACGCGCCGCAGGACCTGCGGGCTAAATCCGTCGCTCTGGCCGGCGCGCTACTCGAGCTTGCCGGGTCGGTGGCGCCAGGCGAGGGCGAGCGGATCGCGTCGCATACCCTGGACAGCGGCAAAGCTTGGCAGAAGTTCCAACGCATCTGCGAGGCGCAGGGCGGCATGCGCGCGCCGCCCGTGTCGCGCCAACGGCGGCCGATCGTGGCGGATCGCAGCGGGGCACTGGCCACGATCGACAACCGCAAGATCTCGCGGCTCGCCAAACTGGCCGGCGCTCCCGATGACAAGGCCGCCGGGGTCGAACTGCACGTCGCGCCAGGCGACAAGGTCTCCGCAGGCGATCCGCTCTGCACCGTGCATGCCGAATCGCCAGGCGAACTCGCCTATGCCTTTGACTTCGTAGCGGTCACGCCGGATATCTTCCTGGTGAATGGATGAGCCGGCTGCTGCTGCTCCCGCTGCCGGACAACGAAGCGATAGCTGCGGCGCTCGCCGGCGCCCTGTCAGCGGATATCGGCCGCTTCGAGGCGCGTCGTTTCCCGGACGGGGAGTCCTATCTGCGCGTTCTGAGCGATGTGCAGGGGCGGGACGTGGCCTTTGTTTGCACGCTTGATCATCCCGACGCCAAGCTGCTGCCCCTGTTGTTCGCGGCGGCCACGGCGCGCGAACTTGGCGCGAGGCGCGTGGGGCTGATCGCCCCTTATCTCGCCTACATGCGTCAGGATCAGCGCTTCAAACCCGGCGAGGCCGTGACGTCGCGTATCTTCGCCAGCCTCGTGTCCGAGGCCTTCGCCTGGATGGTCACGGTCGACCCGCACCTGCACCGCTACCCGTCCCTGGCGACCGTCTACGCAATTCCGACCCAGGTTGCGCACGCCGCGCCGCTGATATCGCGGTGGATCAGGGCGAATGTGACCAATCCCGTTCTTGTCGGCCCCGACAGCGAAAGCGGGCAATGGGTCTCCGCCGTTGCCGCCGACGCCGGCGCGCCATGGACCGTGCTGGAAAAGAAGCGGCGCGGCGACCGCGAGGTCGAGGTGTCGTTTGTGCGGACGGCGGACCTCAGCGGGCGCACCCCGGTCCTCCTGGACGACATCATTTCCAGCGGCCGGACCATGCTGCAAGCGGCCAAGCTGCTGCGTGGGCATACGGCGGCTGCGCCCGTTTGCGTCGGTGTCCACGGCATATTCGCCGATCGTTCGGACCGCCTGATCATCGAAGCCGGTGCGCGCCTCGTGACCTGCAATACGATTCCACATCCGAGCAACGCCATCGACGTGCGCGAGGCGATCGCGGTTGCCATCACGGAAGTGATTCGCACGCCGATGTGAATCGAAGTTGTATGTCGCTGTGGTGCATCCAAACGCATACGTGGTCTGCGCGTGCGGATAATGACCTTTAACAAGCTGGAAAGGAGCCTCGCCGAGATTGTCAGGGATCGCCGCCGAAGCTGTCGTGAATGCGTCCGCCGTCTCCCTCGTCCGTCTCGCCTCGGGCCTCCCTTCTGGTGGCCAGCCACCCCAAGCTGCGCGACTGATGCCGCTATCGGCGGACGTTGCGCGCCGAAATCGGATCGCAACGTTCCGTTCGAGGCGAACCGAGGCCGGGACCTGAACGCGCACCACGCGCTTCGATCAGCGAGACCGACATGGGGGAAGCCGCCCACTGCATGAACCGGCACGTCCACGCCGCGCCTGAGCGCTCCGGAGTTTCGAAATGATCAAGTTCATCCTCAACCTTCGCATCGGCACCAAGCTGGCGGTAACGTCGGCAATGGGCGTGCTGCTCGTGCTCGGCATGCTGGCGACCCAGATCGCGAGCAACGCGTCGATCATGGCAGCCAACGGCAACGCGCTGACGCAGCAGTCGATTGCGGGCGAATCGGCAGAAGCCAAGGCGGCCGCGCGCGGGTTACAGACGGGATTACGGGACCTGCGGCTGGCCCGCATGTCGGAGGACGCGCAGAAAGCGATGGAGTACCTGCAGGAACGGTCCAACTCGATCGCCAGCATCACGACGGCCCTGCAGAAGAGCGTCGAGAAGCCGGAAATCCGGCAACAGGTCGAAAAAATCCGCTCGCTCGCGGATCAGTTCATGGCGCGTGCCAAAGAGGTGGCAGCGTTGCGGGCCAAGGCGTTCGAGATCGGCCAGTCGATCGATGGGTCTGACGCCGTAGCCAGCGAACTGGCCGCACTGGATGATCAGGTCAGCCGCATCTTCCAGGAGCGTGCCCTGCCGATCGGCGCGGAGATGGAGGCTCTGACGAACCGGATCGTGGATGCGGCCAAGCAGACTGCACTCGAGCAGGAGAAGTTGGCGGCCCAGGCAATCGCTTCAGCGGAACGTGTCGGCATCGGCCTCGGTCTTGCAGTTATGGTGGTTTTGATCGGCGCCACGGTGTTCTCGATGTTCACCATCGCGCGTCCGATGAAGGCGCTGACCGGTGGCATGCTGGAGCTCGCCGACGGCAACTTCGACGTGGTACTGCCCGGGCTCGGCCGCAGGGACGAGATCGGCGACGTCGCCGCCGCGGTCGAAGCCTTCAAGGTCAAATCGGCCGAAAAGGCACGGCTTGAAGCCGAGGCCAAGGCCGAGCTCGACCGGAGAGCATTGGCGGACCGGACGGAGCGGGAGCGGGTCGCCGCGGAGGAGAAGGCGCAGGCCGACAAGCGCGCGGCGAGCGAGCGCGACGCTGCCACTGCGAAGGTGATGAGCGAGTTCGACGCCGCGGTCGGCGGCATCGTCAAGGCGGCGATGGAAGGCGACTTCAGCCAGCGCGTGCCGCTCGAGGGCAAGGACGGCGTGATCCGCAACCTCGCCGGGGCGCTCAACACCATGTGCGAGAACATCGGCACGGTGATGAACGACATGGTGCGGATGATGAGCGCGCTCGCCGAGGGCGACCTCACGCGCCGCATCACGGCGGAGTATCACGGCACGTTCGCAACGTTGCGCGACAGCGCCAACATGACGGCC
>DATMFF010000009.1:0-130146 GCA_035556735.1 Xanthobacteraceae bacterium
TTCTTCGCACCGCGCAAATACTGGCGCTCAACCCAGAGTACGGCCGATTGCGAGGAATTTCTCCCGCCGCTGACGCCGCACGGTGTCGCGGTCGAGGCCGCGCATCTCGCCGAAGGCATGACCGATCGCCTCTCCCGCCGCGGCGATCGCCGCCGCCGGATCACGATGTGCGCCGCCGGTCGGCTCGAGCACCACGGTATCGACCACGCCGAAGCGCACCAGGTCCTGCGCGGTGATCTTCATGTTGGTCGCGGCTTCCTGCGCCTTCGATGTGTCGCGCCACAGAATCGAAGCGGCGCCTTCCGGCGAGATCACGCTGTAGATCGCATGCTCGAGCATGAGCACCCGGTTGGCGGTGGCGATCGCGATGGCGCCGCCGGAGCCGCCCTCGCCCAGCACGATCGCGACATTGGGGACGCCGAGGTTGAGGCAGGTCTCGGTCGAGCGTGCGATCGCCTCGGCCTGGCCGCGCTCCTCGGCGCCAATGCCCGGGTAGGCGCCGGCGGTGTCGACCAGGGCGATCACGGGGATGTCGAAACGGTCGGCCATTTCCATCAGCCGCGTGGCCTTGCGGTAGCCTTCGGGCCTCGCCATGCCGAAGTTGTGGCGCAGCCGCGATTCGGTGTCCGACCCCTTCTCCTGTCCGATAACGCACACGCTCTCGCCGCGGAAGCGGCCGAAGCCGCCGACGATCGCTTCGTCCTCGCCGAACTTGCGATCGCCCGAGAACGGCACGAACTCGGTCAGCAGGCCGGCGATATAGTCGAAGCAATGCGGGCGCTGCGGGTGGCGCGCGACCTGGGTCTTCTGCCAGGGGGTGAGATTGGCGTAGATCTCGGATAGCTCGACGCCCGCCCTGGCTTCCAGCCGCGCGATCTCCTCCCCGATGGCGGTACTGTCGCCGGCGGCGGTGAGGCCTCGCAGCTCCTCGATCTTGGCTTCGAGTTCGGCGACGGGCTTTTCAAAGTCGAGATAGCTGCGCATCGGCGGTGAAGAAACGCGCGGCGGCGCGGATGTCAAGCAACGGCCGCCCGGCCCCGGGGTTCATCGACAAATTGACGGAATTACCGAGGCGCCGGCCGCCCGCGCCCGCTCAAGCCGGCGCGACCGGCCGTCGAGGGGAACCGGCCGCCAGCCGGCGGCCAGCAGACGCGCGCGGACCGCGCGCCGCCTACTTGGCGACGCGCAGGCGCGAGAGGTTCGTGCCGATCTGGTTGAACACGCCGACCAACTGATTGGCCGAGGTGATCTTGAAGTACTTGTCCTCGGACGAGGCGCACTCCTTGAGCAGGCTCTCGTTCCCCTCCAGGACCAGGATCGTGTAGATCGTGATGCCGGCGTCCTTCGCGTTCTTGCACGCGAGCTTCATGCGGTTGTCGATGACCTGGGTCTGGCCGTTGCCGGGATTGTTGGAGTCGTGCCAGCGGTTCTGCGTGTTGTCGCCGTCGGTCAGGAAGATGATGACCTTGTTGTACTGGTAGCGCGTGTCCTCGGGAGGCGCGTCGAGCGGCGCGCCCTGCGTGAGCGAGTGCCAGGCCCATTCCAGGCCGATCGTGGTGTTGGTGTTGCCGCGCGGCGACATCGAGTCGATCTTGTTCTTGAGCGCGGTCCAGTTGTAGCTGAGCGGCATCAGCGACACCGGGCAGTCGCCGTACTGTTCGGCCGGGAACAGCGTCCTGCCGCTGTTGGCGGTCGTCGGCGGATCGTTCGTGGTGTCGTAGGGCTGGTCGCGGTCGGTGACGCAGCCATTCCAGGTGTCGTGGTTGTACGCCACCCAGGTCGTGCTGGTGGAGCAGCGGCGCGTGCTGCGGCCGCTGCGCCCCCTGCGGTAGCTCGAGCAGGTCGTCGTGCTCTGGTCGTAACCGTTGTCGTCCTCCCAGTCTTCCCAGTCCAGCCAGGAGGCGGTGTACCTGTCGCGGCCGACGTTGACGTCCTTGGCGAAGGGGATGATCGAGACATAGACGTCGCCGTCGTTGACGGCGGCGGTCTTGAGCTGATCGATGAGGTTCTTCGACGCCGTCTTGAGCGAGCTCATCTTGTTCGACCAGTCCATCGAACCGGTGTTGTCGAGCGCGAGCGCGACGCGCAGCCGCGTATTGCCCCAAGCCGCGGTCGAGCTTCCGCCGACGGCGATCTGGTTGATGCCGAATCCGGGGATGCGCATGAACTGCGTGTTCACGCTGGTGGTGCCGGACACGGTGATCTGCGAGCCGTTGTCGGTGCTGTAGTTGACGTTCAGGGTGACCGGCGTCGTGTTGTACTTGGTGAACAGCGCATCGAAATAGGCCTGCGCCTGCGAGCGCAGCGCGTTGGCATCCGTGGTCGCCGCCTTCGAGGCCATGGCGAGCGCCGTGGAATCGAGTGCGGCCTGCAGCGCCGCCTTGATGGCATTGGCGCGGCTGTAGTCCACCGCAGCGCCGATCAGGCCAAGCATCGGAATGAGCGCGAGCCCGAAGATCGGCAGGATGTTGCCGCCGCGGTGACCGATGAAACGCCGGATGTGCCTGAGAACCATCGCAGTAGACTCCATCGTCGCAGCGACATGATCTGAACCGGAGGTCGCGGCGATGGGGCCACCGTAGGCCGGGGGGTCTTTAAATACGGTGCATGCAATTGTCTAAAGACCCAGCCTCCGCGTTAACGAAGCGCTGACCATGCGCATCCGCGTCATCGCGACAGGTGCAGCCGCGTGAGGTTGGTGCCGATCTTGGCGAATGCATCGACGAGCTGGTTCGACGCGGAAATCCCGTAGTACTTGTCGCTCGACGACGCGCAATATTTCAGGAGTTGCTCGTTTCCGTCGATCACGCGGACCGTGTAGATGGTCACGCCGTCGGCCTTGGCGTTGTCGCAGGCGAGCTGCATGCGCTCATCGATCCGGCTGGAGGTCTGGGTCCAGCGGTTCTCGGTGTTCACGCCGTCGGTCAGGAAGATGATGACCTTCTTGTATTGATAGTTGGCGTCCTCGGCCGGCGCGTTGAGCGGGTCGCCCTGCGACAGGGAATGCCAGGCCCACTCCAGCCCGATCGTGGTGTTGGTGTTGCCGGCCGGCTGCATCGCTTCGATCCTGTCCTTGAGCGCCGTCCAGTCGTAGCTGAGCGGCATCAGCGCCACCGGACACGAGGAGTATTGCTCGGTCGGAAAACGCGTCGCGATGCTGGTCGGCGGATCGTTGGTCGTGTCATAAGGCTGGTCGCGATCGGTGACGCAGCCGTTCCAGTCGGAGCTCGACGCGACCGTCCAGATCTTGCCGTTCGCTTCGCATTTGGTCTTGGTCCTGTAGCGCGTGTCGCTGCAGGTTCCGTTCGCCGAATTCCAGTCGGCCCACTTGAGCCAGCTGGCATCGCCGTTGTCGGGGCCGACATTGACGTCCTTCGAGAACGGGATGACGGCGACATAGACGTCGCCGTCGTTGGCGGCGGCGGCCTTGAGCTGGTCGATCAACCCCTTCGCCGCGGCCTTGAGCGCGGTCATCTTGCCGTTGTTGGCCATCGATCCGGTGTTGTCGAGCGCGAGCGCGACGCGCATGCGGGTGTTGCCCCAATGCGCCGTTGCGCTGCCGCCCACCTTGATCTCGTCGATGCCCAGTCCGCTCAGCCGCATGAACTGCGTCTTGATGGTGGTTTCGCCCGAGATCTTGAGCTCCGATCCGTTGGCCGTGGTGTAGGAGACGTCCAGCGTGACCGGCGCGGCCCCATATTTGCTGAACAGGGCGTCGAAGTACGACTGCGCCTGCGTCTGCAGGTCGCCCGGAGCCGTATCGTTGGCCTTCTCGGCCATGGCGAGCACGGTCGAGTCCAGCGCGGCCTGGAACGCCGCCTTGGTCGCGTTGGCGCGGCTGTAGTCGACCGCAGCCCCCATCATCGCCATGACCGTCACCACTGTGAACGCAAACAGCGGCAAGACGCTCGCCTGCGTGTCGGCGAGAAAGCGGCGCACTCTCGGCATCCAAGCCCCCGGATCGATTGGGTCGATGGGGCAGAGGTAAGGGAGGGCCGTTAACGCGCCGTCCGCGCGTCCGCTTCAAATGCGCGCATTAACGGGATCAAATTTGCGCGCAATTCGATGTAATTGCGAACGATCGGCGCGCAACTCACTCGTCGGCAAGGGGGTGCAAGTCGCGCACGAGGCTCTTCAGACGCTCCTCGAGCACGTGCGTGTAGATCTGCGTCGTCGAGATGTCGGCGTGGCCGAGCAGCGTCTGCACGATGCGCAGATCCGCCCCGTTCTGCAGCAGGTGGCTGGCGAAGGCGTGGCGCAGCACGTGCGGACTGACGCGGGAGGCGGGGAGCCCGGCAGCGACCGCTAGGTCCTTGAGCTCGCGCGCCGCGTGCTGACGGGTGAGATGGCCGCTCTCGCCGAAGGACGGGAACAGCCATTTCGGCTCGGCCTTGCCGCCCGGAGCCGTCAGTGCCGCGAGGTAGTCGCGCATCGCGGAGCGGGCGCCGGCGTTGAGCGGCACCAGCCGCTCGCGCCCGCCCTTGCCGCGCACCACCAGCATGCGCTCGTCGCGGCGCGCCGCCGACGCCGGCAGCGCCACCAGTTCGGATATGCGCAGGCCGGTGGCATAGAGAACCTCGAGCAGGCACACGAGCCGCAGCGCCTTGACGCGCTCGCCTGGACTTTCCGCGCGTGCGCCGCGCTCGCGCGCGGTGGCGAAGAGGCGGTCGACTTCGGCGATCGACAGCACCTTGGGCAGCGCGCGCCCGCGTCGCGGGCCCTCGATGATGGCGGCCGGATCGTCCTTGCGATGGCCCTCCGCGTAAAGGAAGCGGAAGAGCTGTCGCGTCGCCGACAGACGGCGCGCGACCGACGCCGCGGCGAGGCCGCGCGCCGCAAGCGCGGCAAGGTAGCCGCGCAGATCGTCGGTGGTCGCGGTGGCGATCGTCTGCTTGCAGCCGGCGAGATACTCGGACAGGTCGGCGAGGTCGCGCCCATAGGCGTCGAGCGTGTTGCGGCCGGCGCCGCGTTCGGCGGCGAGCATGTCGAGGAAGAGGTCCACGTGCCGGGTCGATCGGGCCGCCTGGCGAGCCATCGGCGGATCCTTATCGCGGCTCTTTGTAGAACCGCTCTTGCGGCACCGTCACCGAGATCTCGCGCGGCTTCGGATCGAGGAACGTGGCAAGTGCGAACAGCCCGCCGTAGATCAATGCGCCGATGATCGCGACGACGGCAAGGAATCGGGCGAGGCTTGGCATGGCGTGCGTCCGCGGCTATCGACCCGGCGATACGCGCGTCGCCGGAGACATACGTTATAGAGGCGCGCGACCTGGAAGCGCGGCCACCGGCGCTCCTGATCCTGCACGATTCCAGCGCACGGAATCCAGGGCCACGGGCACGTTGGGCGAGTACGATCATTGCCGAGGTCTGGCAAGGGGTTGGTTGTACCGCCCCGAGGTTTATGTGAGTTTGGGCCCGAATGGAGATGGACGGCGCGATGCCTGAACTGCCCGAGATCAGCGATTACGCCGCAGGGCCGGCGCCCGTGCCGGCGGCCGCGGTCGCCGCTGTCCGGGCCGCGCTCGGCGCGCGTCCGGTCGTGCTGGTCGGAATGATGGGCGCGGGCAAATCGTCGATCGGACGGCGGCTGGCGAGCACCCTCGACGTTCCCTTCATCGACGCCGACACGGAAATCGAGAAGGCCGCCGGGATGCCGATCCCGGAGATTTTCGAGTCGCAGGGCGAGGCCTACTTTCGCGCCGGCGAGGCGCGCGTGATCGCGCGCCTGCTCGAGGGAGGGCCGAGCGTGCTGGCCACCGGCGGCGGCGCCTTCATGAACGAGCAGACCCGCGCGCTCGTGCGTGCGCGCGCCGTGTCGGTCTGGCTCAAGGCCGAGTTCGACGTGCTGCTGCGCCGCGTGCGCCGCCGCGTCGACCGGCCGCTGCTCAAGACCAGCGATCCCGCGGCGACGCTGGCGCGCCTGATCGAGGAGCGCTATCCCGTCTATGCCCAGGCCGATCTGACGGTCATGTCGCGCGACGTGCCGCACGACACGATCGTCGCCGAGATCATCGGCGCGCTCACTGACAAGCTCGCCGCCACGACCACCGGAACCAGCCAATGACCGCCCCCTTGCGTCCCGCCGAACCGATCACGGTCAACGTGGCCCTGGGCGAGCGCGCCTATGACATCGTCATCGGCCGCGGCGTGCTGGCCTCGCTCGGGCAGCGGGTGGCGGCGCTCAAACCGGGCGCCAAGGCGGCTATCGTCACGGACGAGACGGTGGCGGGGCTGCACCTCGCGGCGGCGCGCGCGGCGCTTGCGGCGGCCGGCATGTCCGCCGTCGATATCGTCGTGCCGCCCGGCGAGCACTCGAAGAGCTTCGCCACGTTCGAGCAGGTCTGCGAGGCGCTGATCGCGGCGCGCATCGAGCGCAGCGACGTGGTGATCGCGCTCGGCGGCGGGGTGGTGGGCGATCTCGCCGGCTTCGCCGCAGCGGTGGTGCGGCGCGGCGTCGATTACGTGCAGGTGCCGACCACGCTCCTGGCGCAGGTCGACTCCTCCGTGGGCGGCAAGACCGCGATCGACAGCCGCCACGGCAAGAACCTCGTCGGCGCGTTCCACCAGCCGATCCTCGTGGTGGCCGACACGGCGCTGCTCGACACCCTGTCAGAGCGCGAGTTCCGCGCCGGCTACGCCGAGGTCGCCAAATACGGACTGCTCGGCGACGCCGGATTCTTCGACTGGCTGGAAGCGAACGCGGCCGATGTGTTCGCGGGCGGCGCGGCGCGCGAGCACGCGATCGCGACGAGCTGCCGCATGAAGGCCGCGATCGTCGCGCGCGACGAGCGCGAGACCGGTGACCGGGCACTGCTCAACCTCGGCCACACCTTCGGCCATGCCTTCGAGGCAGCCGCCGGCTTCTCCGGCGCGCTGCTGCACGGCGAGGCCGTGGCGCTCGGCATGTCGCTCGCGCTCGAGTTCTCGGCACGGCATCAGCTCATGTCGATGGCGGATGCGGAACGTGCCGTCCGCCATCTCGCCGCCGTCGGCCTGCCGGTCCGCCCGTCGCAGGTTGCGGACGTTCCCACGCTGGATGTCCTGATGGACCTCATCGCGCAGGACAAGAAGGTCAGGCGCGGGAAGCTGACCTTCATCCTGGCGCGCGGCATCGGCCGCGCGTTCATCGCGCCCGATGTGGATCCCAGGGACGTGCGTGCATTTCTTTCGGGAAAGCTCGCGGCTCATGACAACGGCTGACATCCTCACCATTCTCGCCGTCCTGGTGTGCCTGGTCGTCTCGTTCCTGTTCTCGGGCAGCGAGACCGCGCTCACCGCGTCCTCGCGCGCCGCCATGATGCGGCTCGAGAAGAACGGCAACCGAAAGGCCGGCATCGTCAACCGCCTGCTCGCCGCCCGCGAGCAGCTCATTGGCGCGCTGCTGATCGGAAACAACGTCGCGAACATCGCGAGCTCGGTGCTGGCAACCGGGCTGTTCCTCGCCTGGTTCGGCGACGTCGGCGTGGTCTATGCGACGATCGTGATGACCGTGCTGGTGCTGGTGTTCTGCGAGGTGCTGCCCAAGACCGCCGCGTTCAACGACCCCGTCCGCTTCGCGCTGCTGGTGGCGCGCCCGATGCACATCGTGGTTCGCATCCTCAGCCCCGTGCTGACCTTCGTGGAGCGCTTCGTGCGCTGGATGCTGGCGCGGGTGGGCATCGTCGTCGGCGAGGCCGAGCCGATCCTGTCGGGACATGATCAGCTGCGCGGCGCGGTCGACCTGCTGCACCAGGAAGGCTCGGTGGAGAAGCACGACCGCGACATGCTCGGGGGCCTGCTCGACCTGCGCGAGCTCACGGTTGGCGACGTGATGGTCCACCGCACCGAGATGCTCACGTTCAATGTCGACGATCCGCCCGCGCAGATCGTCGACACCATCCTCAACGCGCCGGTCACGCGCGTGCCGCTGTGGCGCGACAGTCCCGAGAACATCGTCGGCGTGGTGCACGCGCGCGACGTCCTGCGCGCCCTGCAGCAGACCGGCGGCGACGCCAGCAAGATCGACCTCACCGCCATCGCCATGCCGCCGTGGTTCGTGCCCGACATCCGCCCGCTCTCCGAGCAACTCGCGGCGTTTCGCCGGCGCAAGACCCCGTTCGCGCTGGTCGTGGACGAGTACGGCGAGGTGATGGGCCTCGTGACGCTGGAGGACATCCTCGAGGAGATCGTCGGCGATATCGCCGACGAGCACGAGGTGGACCTGCCGGGCGTGCGGCCGCAGCCGGACGGCTCCGTGACCGTGGACGGCGACGTGCCGATCCGCGATCTCAATCGCGCGCTCGACTGGCGCCTGCCCGACGAGGAGGCGACCACCATCGCCGGCCTCGTCATCCACGAGTCGCGCTCGATCCCGGAGCCCGGACAGACCTTCACGTTCCACGGCTTCCGCTTCCACGTGCTGCGCAAGAACCGCAACCGCATCACGGCGTTGCGGATCACGCCGCTGACCCGCAAGGGGATCGCGCAGCTGGTGGCCTGAACGGGGAGCATGATCCCGAAAAGCGGATGGCTGTTTTCGGAAAAGATCATGCTCGAACAAAAATAGAGCGTGATCGCGGTTCAATCTGATCGGTCTAGGAGGCGCCGCCTTCGCCCGGCGCGGCCGCGTGGATGGCGAGCGCGTGCACGCCGCCCGCAAGCTCGGCGGCAAGCGCGCTGTTGATCATGCGGTGGCGCTCGAGGCGGCTCTTGCCCCTGAAGGCGTCGGCCACGATGTGGATGCGGAAGTGGCTTTCGCCGCCGGGCCGGTGGCCGGCGTGTCCGGCGTGGAGGTGGGACTCGTCGGTGACCTGCAGCGCCTGCGGCGCGAAGGCGGCGGTGAGCTTGTCCTCGATCGTCGCGGACATCGGCATGGCTTGATCCGAAGAAGAGAGATCCGGTTCACCGCAAGTTCATGCGCGAACCCTATGATCATATAATTGCTGCAGGGCGGGCGCAAAACCCGGCGTGCCGCGAGGGGAAAAATTGCGACGGCGAGTTGGCAATCCGGATTTGTCAAGCTTGCGGCGCAAGTGGTCATGACCTCATATATGCCCGCCATGAAGTTCGACTCGCCTCTGTTCGATCGCATCCGGGTCAAGCCCGATCAGGACCGCCGCCGCGCGGCGCAAGAGCCCGCGTGCGACTGGCCGGGCTGCGACGGCTGCGCCACCCACCGCGCGCCCAAGGGGCGCGGCAAGGAAGGGCAGTACTGGCGCTTCTGCCTCGACCACGTGCGCGAGTACAACCACAGCTACAATTTCTTCGCGGGCATGAACGATGACGCGGTCGCGCGCTTCCAGAAGGACGCGCTGACCGGCCACCTGCCGACCTGGAAGCTCGGAACCATCGGCGGTAGCCGGAGCCGTTCGGGCTTCGCGCGCCATCGCTTCGCGCCAGGCGCGGACGGCGCCGACGATCCGTTCCATGTGTTCGGCGAATTCGGAGCTCGGCGCACCAGCTCCGGGACGGCCGGCCGCTCGGAGCAGCGCACGGTGCACAACGCCGCGCGCAAGGCGCTGGACTCGCTCGGGCTCGACGCCGACGCCAGCAAGGCCAACATCAAGGCGCGCTTCAAGATGCTGGTGAAGCGCCACCACCCGGATGCGAACGGCGGGGACCGCGGCTCGGAGGACAAGCTGCGCGAGATTATCGTCGCCTACAATTATCTCAAATCCGCCGGCTACTGCTGAGGCCGGGCCCGCCCGGATATTTGCGCGCGCCGCCGGGGCCTCCCTTTCCCTGGGAGCGCCGGCTCCCCATCTATCGGGCGTGCGCAATGGCCGGTCCTCAAGCGTTACCGCCGACCGGCATTGCAGCTCTGCCGGCCGCGGCCCCGGACCATAACCGCTTGGAATAGCGGGCATTTCAGGGATGGCCGAGTGACTTTCGCAGGCGCACACGATTCTGCTAAGTTGGCTGGGACACCCCCGCTAGACGCATGACGATTCGCGCCTCGGACGTGTTTTTCGAGGTGAGGAGGACTGATGGCCACCGGAACTGAAGCCGTGAGCGGCCTGCCCGACATGAAGGTGTCGGTGCGGCAGTTGTTTGGGATCGACAGCGACATGGAGGTGCCGGCCTATTCGGCGCCGAACGAGCACGTGCCGGACACCGATCCGGACTACCGCTTCGACAAGCCCACGACGCTCGCGATCCTCGCCGGCTTCGCGCGCAACCGCCGCGTCATCGTCACCGGCTATCACGGCACCGGCAAGTCGACCCACATCGAGCAGGTGGCGGCGCGCCTCAACTGGCCGTGCGTGCGCGTCAACCTCGACAGCCACATCAGCCGTATCGACCTGATCGGCAAGGACGCCATCGTCATCAAGGACGGGCAGCAGGTCACGGAGTTCCGCGACGGCATCCTGCCCTGGGCCTACCAGAACAACGTGGCGCTCTGTTTCGACGAGTACGACGCCGGCCGCCCGGACGTGATGTTCGTGATCCAGCGCGTGCTGGAATCCTCGGGCCGCCTGACGCTGCTCGACCAGAGCCGCGTGATCAAGCCGCATCCGGCCTTCCGCCTGTTCGCGACCGCCAACACCATCGGCCTCGGCGACACCTCCGGCCTCTATCACGGCGTGCAGCAGCTCAACCAGGCGCAGATGGACCGCTGGTCGATCGTGACCACGCTCAACTACCTGCCGCACGACAACGAGGTCGAGATCGTGCTGGCCAAGGCCAAGCATTACCGGACCGACGCCGGCCGCGACATCGTCAGCAAGATGGTGCGCGTGGCTGACCTGACCCGCAATGCGTTCATGAACGGCGACGTCTCCACGGTGATGAGCCCGCGTACCGTCATCACCTGGGCCGAGAACGCCGACATCTTCAAGGACGTCGGCTTCGCGTTCCGCGTCACCTTCCTGAACAAGTGCGACGAGCTGGAGCGGCCGATCGTCGCCGAGTTCTATCAGCGCTGCTTCGGGCAGGAGCTGCCGGAGAGCGCGGTCAACGTGGCGTTGTCCTGATTATCTCCCGCCCCGGCGGGGAGATACGGAGCGGCGAGCGCCCCGCGTGGGCGCTCGTGCATCGGGTGATCGGGACGATCAGCGAAGAGATGCCGAAGACCTGATCCATGTCCTCCAACATCAAGCCTAAGACACCCGCCAAGGATTCACCGAACGAGCCGTTCAAGCGCGCCGTGTCCGGCTGCCTGCGCGCGATCGCGCGGCATCCCGAGCTCGAGGTTGCCTTCGCCGCCGAGCGACCCGGCCTTGCGGGCAGCAAGGCGCGCCTGCCCGAGCCGGCGCGCAAGCTGACCGCCGAGGAAGCCGCCATCGTGCGCGGCCATGCGGATTCGATCGCCTTGCGCGTCGCCTGCCACGACGCCGGCATCCACCGCCGGCTCTCGCCCGGGAGCCAGCAGGGCCGGGCCGTGTTCGAGGCAGTCGAGCAGGCGCGCGTCGAGGCCATCGGCGCGCGGCGCATGCAGGGCGTGGCGCAGAACCTCACCGCCATGCTCGACGACCGCTTCCATCGCGGCAAGTACGACGAGATCACCGACCGCGCCGACGCGCCGATCGAGGACGCGGTGGCGCTGATGGTGCGCGAGCGTCTCACCGGACAGGCGCCGCCGGCCGCCGCCAGGAAGCTGGTGGAGCTGTGGCGCGGCTTCATCGAGGAGCGCGCCGGGCGCGATCTCGACAAGCTCGAGAAGGTGATCGAGGACCAGCGCCGCTTCGGCGACGCGGTGCACGATCTGCTCGAGTCGCTGGAGATGGGCGACGACCGCGGCCGCGAGGACGAGGAGAACGAGGAGGACGAGAGCCAGGACGGCCAGAACGACGACAAGGGTCAGGAAGGCCAGGCCTCCGAGACCGAGGAGTCCGAGCGCAGCGCGAGCGAGGACGCGCAGGCGTCCGCCGACGAGATGCCCGAAAGCGCGGAGGAATCGACCGAGGCGCCGGCCTCCGACATGCCCGAGGACGCCGAGATGGGCGACCAGGACACGTCGGCCGAGCCGTGGCGGCCGCGCCAGCACGGCTATAACGAGCCGCGCGCGCCCGACTACAAGGCTTTCAACCCGAAGTTCGACGAGATCATCGGCGCCGAGGAACTGTGCGAGCCGGAAGAGCTCGACCGGCTGCGCGGCTATCTCGACAAGCAGCTCGCCAACCTGCAGGGCGTGGTCGCACGGCTCGCCAACCGCCTGCAGCGGCGCCTGATGGCGCAGCAGAACCGCTCCTGGGATTTCGACCTCGAGGAGGGGCTGCTCGATTCGGCGCGCCTGTCGCGCATCGTCATCGACCCGATGCATCCGCTCTCGTTCAAATGGGAGAAGGACACCAATTTCCGCGACACGGTGGTGACGCTGCTGCTCGACAACTCGGGTTCGATGCGCGGCCGGCCGATCACGGTGGCGGCGACCTGCGCCGACATCCTCGCGCGCACGCTCGAGCGCTGCGGGGTCAAGGTCGAGATCCTTGGCTTCACGACGCGGGCCTGGAAGGGCGGGCAATCGCGCGAGGCCTGGCTCGCCGCCGGCAAGCCCGCCAATCCCGGCCGTCTCAACGACCTGCGCCACATCATCTACAAGTCCGCCGACGCGCCATGGCGGCGCGCGCGCAAGAACCTCGGGCTGATGATGCGTGAGGGCCTGCTCAAGGAGAACATCGACGGCGAGGCGCTCGACTGGGCACACCGCCGTCTGCTGGTGCGGCCCGAGCAGCGCAAGATCCTGATGATGATTTCGGACGGCGCGCCGGTCGACGATTCCACGCTGTCGGTCAATCCGGGCAACTATCTCGAGCGGCACCTGCGCTGGGTGATCGAGGAGATCGAGCAGCGCTCGCCGGTCGAGCTGATCGCCATCGGCATCGGCCACGACGTCACGCGCTACTATCAGCGCGCCGTCACCATCGTCGATGCGGAAGAGCTCGGCGGCGCCATGACGGAGAAGCTTGCCGAGCTGTTCGACGAGAAGGCATCGCCGCCGCCGCGCATGCCGGCCGTGCGGCGCCGGCTGCATTCGTGAGCGCACAGGCCGATCCGCACGAGGCCTCCGCCCGTGGGCGTCGCCGGCCCCGCGCCGGCGCAATGCGGCTGGTGTTGCGGGGCATCGCGATCGCCGTTGCGTTGTTCTTCCTGCCGCCGACCGACTCATCCTCCGCCCAAAACAATGCGGCGCGCGCGCCAGATCCGCCGGTCGAGATCAGCGTCGCCGCGCGGCCGATCGACTCGTTCGACGCCCGCGACGTCACGCGCCGGCGCTTCGGTGCGCTCGAGTTCCGCGGCGGCCTCGAACTGACGTCGCCCTACAAGAACTTCGGCGGGTTCTCCGCCATCCGTCTCACGCCGGACGGCGAGCGCTTCCTCGCGGTGAGCGACAAGGGCCGCTGGCTGAGCGGCCGGCTCATCTATCGCAACGGCCGCCTCGCCGGCGTCGACGACGCCGAGATGGCGCCCGTGCTGGGACCCGACGGGCGCGCGATCACTGCGCGCGGCTGGTACGACACCGAGTCGCTGGCCGACGACGGCGCCGGCACGGTCTATCTTGGGCTCGAGCGCGTGAACCGTATCCTGCGCTTCGACGCCGGCCGCAATGGGTTCCGCGCGCGCGGGCAGATCGTTCCGGCTCCGGCGGAGATCTCCAAGCTCCCCAACAACGCGGGGCTCGAATGTCTCGCCGTGATCCCCAAGCCGCTGCCGCGGGCGGGCACGCTGATTGCAATCTCCGAGCGTGCGCTCGATGCCGCAGGCCGCATCAAGGGCTTTCTGATCGGCGGTCCGAGCCCGGGCGCCTTCACGGTGGCGCGCCACGACAATTTCGATGTCACCGACTGCGTGGTGGGTCCCGCGGACGAACTCTACGTGCTGGAGCGGCGGTTCTCGTGGGCGGCGGGCGTCGCGATGCGCGTGCGGCGCGTTCCATTGTCGGCGGTCGTGCCCGGCGCGGTGCTCGAGGGAAAGGTGCTCATCACCGCGGACATGGGCTATCAGATCGACAACATGGAAGGCATCGCCGTCCATCGCGCAAAGAACGGTGAAACCGTTCTCACATTGATCTCGGACGACAACTTCTCGTTTTTGCAGCGCACCATCCTGCTGCAGTTCACCGTCGCGGACGAGTGACCACCGACGAGTGACGATCGGTCGCGGTCGCACGCGCGCCCGGCGGCGTCATTTGGCTCCTGCGAATACCAGCCTTGCACGTGGGCGCCGCCGCGTTGTGGTAAGGCTGCGCTCCGCAAATCGCCGACCGTCGAGGAGTTTCTGCATGTCGACACGCCGCCAGATTCTACGTTCCGCGCTCGGGCTCGCCGGCGCCATGGCACTTGCCCCGCACGCGTTGGCGCAAGCGCTGACCAAGCCCGTGAAGGTGATCGTCGGCTTTCCCGCCGGCGGCGGCACCGACATCATCGCGCGTGTGCTGGCCGACCGCCTGCGCGGCGCCTACGCCGAGACGGTCGTGGTCGAGAACAAGCCGGGCGGCGCCGCGCGGCTCTCGGTCGAGTTCGTCAAGAACGCGGAGCCGGACGGCACCACCATCCTCGTCACGCCCGACTTCCCGCTCACCGTCTATCCGCACAGCTTCCGAACGCTGAGCTACGATCCGCTCAAGGACGTGACGCCGGTTGCGCCGATCACGCGCTCGCTGCTGACCTTCAACGTCGGCCCGGGTGTGCCGGAGAGCGTGAAGACCGTCGCGGACTTCGTGGCCTGGTGCAAAGCGAACCCGAGCAAGTCGTCCTACGGCACGACCGCAGCCGGCAGCACGACGCACTTCGCGGGCGCCATGCTCTCGGCCGCAGCCGGCGTGCCGATGCAAGCCGTGCACTATCGCGGCGGCGCGCCCGCGCTGCAGGACCTGCTGGGCGGGCACATCCCCGCCAGCGTCAATCCGGTCAGCGAGGCCATGCCGCTCGCGAACCAGGGCCAGCTCCGTATCCTCGCCGTGACCGGCTCGCGGCGCTCGAAGTTCCTGCCCAACGTGCCGACCCTGAAGGAGGCCGGCTACGATGTCGTGGTGGATTCCTGGATCGGCGTGTTCGCGCCGGCGAACATGCCCGCGAATCGCGTGGCGGCGCTCAGCAAGGCGATCGAGACCGCAGTGAAGTCGCCCGAATATGCCAGCAGCCTCGCCAAGTTCGGCAACGAGCCCGACTTCGAGGCGCCGGACGCGTTCGCCAAGCGCTTCCGGGCCGACGTCGCCAAGTGGGGCCCGGTCGTGAAGGCCTCCGGCTTCGTCGCGCAGGACTGACGCGCGCCCTCCAGTCTGCTGAAACGGATGCCGCCCGCGGGACCGTCCCGCGGGCGATGCATTTCCGATTCTGCGGAATGTCTAGCGCTCGAAGCTGACGGCGACGCCGCCGACCGCAGCGAGCTCGTAGCGCACCTCGGTCTCGTCGGGCTCCAGGAACAGCGGCGGAACGACGGAGCCGGCGATGATAATCTCGCCCTGCGTGAGCCGCTCGCCGAAGGCGCCGAGCAGATCCGCGACATGCCGCACGATGTCGACGAGCCGGCCGGTGAGCGCCTCGGGATCGTCGGTGCGCGCGCTCTCCGCGCCGCGGCGGAAGACGCGGGCGTGCAGCCCGTGCGTGTCTCCGCCGGCGCGGGCGGTATCCGGCGCGCCGAGCACAACATGACGCTGGAAGATGTTGCCGGCGAGGATCGCTTCGGGATCCTCGAACGGCAGGTCCGCATCCGCGAGCTCGATCGCAGGCGAGAGCGCGGCGATGGCCGCGGCAGCCGCGGCGCGGCCGCCGCCGGGCGCGAGATCGTGCCCGATGGTGATGGCGATCTCGGGCTCCGCGATCGGCTTCGTCCAACCTGCCAGCGAGACGCGCCCGCCGTTGGCGACGTGGCCGCTCTGCATGAGGTGGCCGACGAGCGGCGCCGCCAGCTTGAACTTCTCGAGCGCCGCCGGCGCGCCGAATCCGACCTTCCAGCCGAGCGGCGCGTCCCCGCCCGCAATGCGCGCGCGGCGCCTGGCAAGCTGGATCGGCATGGCGCGTTGAACGCGCGGATCGTCCCAGGCGGCGGGCATGGCTGCTCCTGAATGTTTTTTACCGCGGCAGCATAACAAGAAGACGCGGCTATTTGTGATCGGGCGGCACCTCGTAGCCGGACGTCTCGATCGAGCCCGCGCCCATCCAGCCCCACACCAGCACGACGTCCTCGTTCGAGGTGTTGTTGAAGCCGTGCCAGCAGCCGCGCGGCGAATAGACCACGTCGCCTTCGCGGGACGGCTCCAGGCCGTTCTCGGTGATGATGTGGCCGTGGCCCTTGAGCACGATGAAGAACTCGTCGCAGTTGCGGTGCAGGTGGCGTTCGTGGCTCGCGCCCGGCTTGAGCACGGTCCAGCCGACCACGTGGTCGGCGCCGGCCGACTTCTTGTCGATCAGGAACTGCACCTGCATGTCGATCCAGCCGTCGTCGCGCTTGAGGCCTTCGACGAGCGGAACCTGCTTGCGGTTGGTGCGGAACATCTTGGTCATTTCAACTGGCCTCCCAGGCGAAGATAGACCTCGTGCGCGGTCACGAAGTCGCGGTGGTCGATGCCGAGACCGCGGCACGCATTCATCATCTCGTTGGCGGCGGCGGCGAGCGGCACCGGGCTGCCTTGCGTGCGTCCGAGCTCGAGCGCGAGCAGCATGTCCTTCTGCTGCAGCGTCACGTCGGCGAGCGGCTTGTCCGGCATCTTGCCGTCGAGGATGAACGGGCCGCGATAGCCGAGCACGGGCGAGGCGGCGACGCTGTTGAGCACGGCGTTGAGCGCGACCTCGCGCGTCACGCCGCCCTTCTCGGCGAGCGCCACGGCTTCGCCGAACGCGATCACCTCGACCATCAGCAAGAGGTTGACGGCGATCTTCATCTGGCAGGCGAGGCCGTTCTCGCCGATGTGCAGCACCTTGGGACCGATGGCGAGCAGCACCGGCTTCGCCGTCTCGAAGGCGGCCGGATCGCCGCCGACCATCAGCGAGGCCTGGCCCGCGCGTACGGTGATCGGGCTGCCCGAGATCGGCGCGTCGAGCATGATCTGACCCGCCTCGGCGAGCGCGGCGGCCACCTTGCGGTTCACCACCGGCGAGATCGTGCTCATGTCGATGAACAGGCCGCCCTTGCGCAGGCCCGCGCGCACGCCCTGCGGGCCGAGCGCGACCTCGGTGACAGCGGCGCCGTCGGTGACGATCGAGAACATGATGTCGGCATCGCGCGCGGCGTCTGCGGGCGTGTCGGCCCACCGCATGCCCGCCGCGATCAGTTCGCCCGCCTTGCTCTTGGTGCGGTTCCAGCCGGTGACCTCGTGGCCGGCCGCCATCAGCCGCGGCACGATCAGCGAGCCCATGTCCCCGAGGCCGGCAAATCCGATCTTCATGCGCTCTGCTCCTTCCCCATTCCAGCCGCGGTACGCGGCAACGACCGCGTCGACCCGCGCGCGATCAACTCCACGGGCAGGACGATGTGCTTGGCCTCGGCGCCGCCGTTCTCGATGATCTCGACGATCAGGCGCGCGGCCTCGATGCCGGCCTTGTGGTGGTGGACGCGGATCGTCGTCAGCGGCGGCGACAGGCGGTCCGCGAGGATCATGTCATTGAAGCCGGTGACCGAGACGTCCTTTGGACACGCGATGCCATGCCGGCGCAGGCCGGCGATCGCGCCGACCGCAAGGCGGTCGTTGGCGCATACGAGGGCGGTGAACGGCTTGTCGGCGGCAAGCAGTTCCTCGACGCAGCGCTCGCCTTCCATCTCGTTGAAGGCGCGCGCGAAGGAGACCGGCAGCCGTTTCGTGTCCAGGCCGAGCGAGGCGCTGTGGCGCACGAATGCGGCATAGCGGTTGTGGCCGGTGGAGATGCCCTGCGGGCCGGCAATGGCGGCGATGCGACGATGGCCGGCCGAGACGAGATGGGTCAGCACTTGGCGGATGCCGTCTTCCTCGTCGTGCACGACCGACGAGAAGGTTGGATGGTCGGTGCGGCGGCTGATCGTCACGACGGGTGTCGTCCCGGCGAGCCGCGAGGCCGCCTTGTCGTGGCGCTCGACGCTCGCGAGGATCAGGCCGTCGACGCCGCGCGGCTGCATGGCCTCGATCACCTGCGCCTGGCGGCGCGGGCTGCCGTCGGTGTTGGCGAGGATGGCGACGTAGTCGTGCTCGGCCAGCCCGTCCTCGATGCCGCGGATGATCGGCGGGAACACCGGATCGGTGATGTCGGGAATGACGACGCCGACCGTGCGCGATCGGCTGGTCTTGAGCAGGTAGGCGGCCGCGTTGCGGCGGTAGCCGCGGCGCTGGCTGGCGCGGCGGATCTTCTCCGCCAGCGCCGGCGATACCGCGTGCGGGGAGCGCGGGTCGAGCGCGCGCGAGATGGTCGAGACATGCACCCCGACTTCGCGCGCGATGTCCCGCAGGGTCGGCCGCGGCCGCTTGTTGTTATTCTTCAAACGCTGCCTCGTGCCGTGAAGCCGATGGAGCGAGCGCGGCCGGCGGTCCTTCGACACACCGGCCGCGAACCGCCGTCATTTGGATGCCTGTTCGAAAGGATAGATCAGCTTGCCGGAGGCGTATTCGGACGGATAGACGACGACCTGGCGCGACCAGTTCTTGAACTGGCCGATGTCGTTGCCGCTCACGCCCTGGAACTGCAGGCAGATGATGCGCGGCTTGCTCCATTCGCCGTTGGCGCCGAACGAGATCGGCCCGATCACCGTGTCGAAGCTGTGCGAACGGATGTAGTCGGCGAGCTTGTCGTCATTGAGCGACTTCGTCTCGGTGACCGCCTTGGCCAGCACCTGTCCGGCGGCGTAGGCATAGGGCGGATAGGTGTAGCCGAGCGGGTCGGTGCCGATGGCGCCGGCGCGCTTCTGGTACTCCTCCATCATCTCCTTGGTGCCGGCGAACTGCAGACTGGGAGCGGGGATGTAGAACTCGTTGCTGATGTAGCCGTTGATCATCGGCCCGAGCTGCTGCTTGATGCCGGTGACCAGGAGGCCGAGCATGGCGCCGCCGATCAGCTTCGGCTTGAAGCCGATCTCGTTGGCGGCGCGGATGATGCCGGTGGTGTCGATCGGCAGCGTCGCCGCGAACACGAAATCCGGATTGGCCGCCTGCATCGCGCGCACGACCGGCGTGAATTCCGTCGTCGAGAGCGGATAGGTGCGCTCGAACACGATGTCGAAGCCCATCGCCTTGGCGTTCTCGCGCGCGCCGTCGAGCGCGTTGCGCGAATATTCGACCTCGGCGCCGACCAGCGCGACGCGCTTGGGCTTGGGGTTCTGCGCGGCGGCGAGGTCGAACACGCACTTGGAATAGTTCGCCGGCGTCGGGCCCTGCGAGTTCATCGAGAAGTACTTCGGATACTTGAACGTCTGGTTGGCCCCGAGCCCGAAGATGCCGATGGTGGTGCGGTTGGCCTGGATGATCGCCGGCATCGCCGCCGCGATCACGTTGGTGCTGTAGGGGCCGATCAGGAGGTCGACCTTGTCGACGCCCATCAGCTTGGCGTAGATCGCGGGCGCCTGGGCCGGGTTGCCCTGGTCGTCGTAATAGACGAACTCGACGGGACGGCCGAGCAGGCCGCCCTTCTTGTTGACGTCGTCGCGCCAGATCTCGAGGCCCGCGAGCACCTGCTTGCCGGCGGGAGACGTCGGCCCCGTCAGGCTCAGGCTGAGCCCGATGCGGATCGGATCCGCCGCCGTGGCCGGCATCGCCAACGTTGTCACGGTGAATAGGGCGAAGGCCGCGGTCGCGAGCCGCCGTGTCCACGCGCGCATGCCGTAAGCTGTCTGCATTGCTTCCTCCCAGCCGATGATTTTTCTCACCTTGCGAGACAAAGGTTATCGGCTGACGACGGCTTTGGCAAACGTTTGCCAATCCGCGCAAATCTGCCTAGCCTTCGCTGCCACGGGCTGCGCCACCAAGCGAAGTCTCTGAGAGAGCAGGGGGAACGTCGTGTTCAAGGCATCATCGGGCGTCGTATTGCCAACCTCGATCATCGGATCGTTGCCGCGGCCGACGTGGTTCACGGCCACGATCGGATCGCGCAGCTTCCTCGAATGCATGGTCGACTCGCGCTTTCGCGAGCAATACGAGGACGCCGTCGGTGCGCACCTGCGCGCGCAGGAACTGGCCGGGCTCGACATCCTCACCGACGGCGACGCGCATTACGACGAGCAGGTGGGCGGCATGAGCTGGCAGAGCTACCCGATCACCCACATGGACGGGTTCGACGGCCGGCCGGTGTCCGCGCAATACAGCGTGGGCGCGTCGGCCTATCCGCGCGGCCACATCCTGCACGACTTCCTCGAGGCGCGCGTGCTGCCGCGCATCGCGGGACCGATCGGACGCGGCAACCTGCAATACGCCGCCCTGTGGAAGACCGCGCAGCGGATGACGACGAAGCCGACCAAGTTCGGCACGCCGCTGCCGGAACTGCTCGCCGCCTCGGTCGAGGACACCTACTACAAGGATCCGATCGAGCGGACCTGGGCCTTCAGCAAGGCGATCAACCAGGAGCTCAACGATCTGGCGGACGCCGGCTGTCCCGTGATCCAGCTCGAGGAACCGCAGATCCACATGGTGCCGGTGCGCGGCAAGGCCTTCGGCAAGCTGGACGTCGACGATCTCGTCGAGGTCTTCAATGCCACCGTGAAGGGGCTGCGCGAGAAGACCGAGGTGTGGTGCCACACCTGCTGGGGCAATCCCTCGCAGCAGCGCATCTTCAAGGACGTGCAGAGCTATCAGCCCACGTTGAAGGCGCTCGACCGCATCGAGGCGGATGCGATCACGTTCGAGACCTGCTCGTCGGGCCCCGGCGATCTCAAGGCGATCGGCGAAGCGATCAAGGACAAGAAGATCGTGATCGGCGTGATCGACCACCACACGCTGCAGGTCGAGCGGCCCGAGGAGATCGCGGCGCTCATCCGCGAGGCGCTCAAGCACATCCCGCCCGAGCGCCTGATCATTTCGTCGGATTGCGGAATGGGCCGCGAGGGCATGGGCCGCCGCCATGCCACCTACAAGATGGTCTCGATGGTGCTGGGCACCAACATCGTGCGCAAGGAACTGGGCCTGCCGGAGGCGCCGTGCCTTGCCGCCGACGAGCGCTACTCGCTCACGCTGACGAAGCGCTGAGGCATCCTGAAAGCACGAAGGCCGCGGTGACGATCACCGCGGCCCTCGAATCTGGTTGGGATTGAATCTCGCCCGGCTCAGCCGGCGAGCTTCTTGCTGACCTGGCGCTTGAGCTCGAGCGCGCGCTTCGAGAGCTCGTTGTCCTTGGCCTTGAGCAGGAAGGCGTCGAGCCCGCCGCGATGATCGACGGACTTGAGGGCGTTCGCCGACACGCGCAGGCGGACCGAGCGGCCGAGCGCGTCCGACATCATCGTCACGTTCACCAGGTTCGGCAGAAACCGCCGCTTGGTCTTGATGTTCGAATGGCTCACGGTGTGGCCCACCAGGGGGCCCTTGCCGGTCAGTTCGCAACGCCGTGACATGGAAAACCTCGAAATTCGCTGAAAGGCCCGGCCGCCATGCAGCCAGCCCCATGGGAACAATCCGCTGTTTTGGACCGCGGACGTATAGTAAGTGGGGTGGACAGCGTCAAGCCGCGGCAGCCGGGAGCGGCGATGCGACCCGCTGCGCGGGGGCTGGCGCAGTTAACGCCGCCTGCACAAGTTTGACGTGCGGTACCATACAAACGACGTAATCCCTCCCGACAGAACGATGGTCATGCCCCATTTGCTCGATCGCCTGGCCTTGGCGGCGTTTGTGGCCGCGATCGCAGCGTTTTTCGGCCCCGCACAGCCGGCGCGCGCCCAGGGCAAGCTCGATGCGCTCTACACCGCCAGCCTGGCGGGCATCCCGCTGGGCCGCGGAGCCTGGATCGTCGAGATCGGGGACGATCAATACACGGCTGCGGCCAGCGGCGTGACCACCGGGCTCCTGCGCGTCTTCGCCAGCGGAGAAGGCAATGGCATCGCCCGCGGCAGCATCAGCAACGGAGCGCTCGTCTCCGCGGCCTATGCGGCTTCGATCACCACCGACAAGAAGACCGAGGAACTGCGCATGGGCCTCGCCGGCGGCGTGGTGAAGGAGCTTTCCGTCGAGCCGCCGACGCCGCCCCACCCCGAACGCATTCCGGTGACCGACGTGCATCGGCGTGGTGTCACCGATCCGATGACGGCCTCCATGGTCAGGGTCTCCGGCACCGGCAACCCGGTGTCGCCGGAGGCCTGTCAGCGCACCACGGCCGTGTTCGACGGACGGCTGCGCTACGATCTCGCGCTGACTTTCAAGCGCATCGAGATGGTGAAGGCGGACAAGGGCTACAGCGGGCCCGTCGCAGTCTGCGCGGTCTATTTCCGCCCGATTGCCGGCTATGTCCCCAACCGGCCGGCGGTCAAATATCTCACCGAGCAGCGCGAGATGGAGGTCTGGCTGGCCCCGATCACCGGCACGCGCGTGCTGGTGCCCTTCAGGGTCGCGATCCCGACCCCGCTTGGCATGGGCGCGCTGCAGGCCACGCAATTCGTCGCCGCCCCCCAGATGCCGCGCCCCACGCCGACCAGCATGACCGGGCGCTGAGGCCTCCGTCCGCGGCCGGGCGCTGCTGCGCCCGGCGCCGGTGCGAGCCGGCGGGCGTGCGATGCGTCAGGACGCTTTCGTCGGCTGTGCGAGGGTCAGGTGCTTGCGCCGCGCGCGCCGGCGCGCCGCGTCCCCGAAGGTCGCGAGCACGTTCGTGCCCACGGTCCAGGGCTTGTTGGCTCCGCTCACGACCGTCACCAGCTTGTTGAGCGGATTGCGTTCGACCTCCTCGGCCGGCCGCGAGACGTAAAGCTCCGCGTGATAGAGTCCCTCGGCCTCGTGGCCGCGCGTGTCGAGGCCGCGGCCTTCGACCGTGCGGATCGCTGCCTCCATCTCCTCGATGCTGGCGAAGCGGCGCTGTACGAAGGTCGTCCCCTCGAGCTTTTCCGTAACGAGCCCCTGCCTGGCGAGCGTTTCGGCAATGTCGTCGAACGGGAACAGCCGGATCACGAACGACACCACCCAGGTCGGACGACGCCGCGTGGTGACGCGCGCCAGGCGCTCGAAGGTCTTGCTGGAGATGTAGCCGACGCATCCCGTCGATACGATCAGGTCGACGTCCTCGAAGATCGCTTCCTCTTGCGGACGGGGATCGCACGTCTCGAGATCCATCGCGAGGCCGACGTCGACGGCGCCGCAGGCCTGGGCGTAGCGGACGGCCTTGTCCGAGATATCGAGCCCGATCACCCGCAGGTGCTCGTGCTTGGGCCAGGCGCGGTAGAAGTGGCGGTCGAGCTCGAGCAGCTTGTCGCTCGACATCGACTGGAACGCGGGCGCGGTGTAGCGCAGCCGCAGCGCGTCGTAGTCGAGCGCGTATTTCATGAGCGCGCCATTGACGCCGTAGGAAGAGCCGAGGTCGAGGACGGTCACGGGATCATCCTGCTGGGCGGCGCGGGCGCGGATGATCTGGTCGAAAATCGGCTGTGCGAGATGGGGGATGATGTAGTCGAGCCGGCCCAGGAACTTGAAATAATCGCGCGGATCGTCCTTGGCGTAGAACTCGTCGAAATTCACCTTGCCTTCATTGATATTGCGAAATGCGGCCATGGTCATCAGGCGGGGTCTCCTGTGTCTGGTTGCGGGCAAGGGTGTGGCGGGGAAGACTGGACAATAAAATCTTACGGCTCTGATGACAACCCTCGGGCAGGATGCTGGTTCGACGGAAAAACATATTATAAATCAGAATCTTACGAAGAAACCTGCGTGCCTTGTGGACTACTTTTTCGGGGCGGCGCGTCCGCGATGGTCGCGGGTAGGAGCAATATGGTACCAGTGCCGCTTGATGCCGCGGCACGGCCCACCCCATATGACCGGGTGGGAGGACGCGGCTTCGCCAAGGCGGCTCGCGCGCAGTCCGAGCCAATGCATGATTGACTCCGCGCCCGCCCCATGATCGTGAGCGGCGTTAAGGATTTGCGAGCGAGAGGCCGGTGTCATGTTCCGGTGCTACACGCGATCTGGTGGCGATGCGTTATGCGAGCGCGACATGTTGCCGTGAACGAATCCACACAGGGAGCGAGTCCGCGATTCGGCCGCGATTCGTTCGAGACTCGTTCCCAGCCGTTAATGCAGGCGTGACCGCGACCCTTGGAAACGTCACATTGTGAGACAGCAGCGGCGCGGACCGGCGCTCCGGACGGCGGCCCGAGCACGCAGGATTTTCAATGACAATCTCGCTTCCCGGCTCATCTCGTGACGGCCGCGTCCGTGGCTACGGCCTCACCGCCGTGCTGGGACCCACCAATACCGGCAAGACCCACCTCGCAATCGAGCGCATGGTGGCGCATTCGTCCGGGTTGATCGGTCTGCCGCTGCGCCTGCTGGCGCGCGAGGTCTACAACCGCATCGTCGAGCGCGTCGGCCCCGATGCGGTGGCGCTGATCACCGGCGAGGAGAAGATCAAGCCGGACAATCCGCGTTTCTGGGTGGCGACGGTCGAGGCGATGCCGCGCGATCTCGACGTGGCGTTCGTGGCCATCGACGAGATCCAGCTCTGTGCGGATTTCGAGCGCGGGCACGTCTTTACCGATCGGCTGCTGCATCAGCGCGGGCGCGAGGAGACGCTCGTGCTCGGCGCAGCGACCATGCGCCCGATGATCGAGAAGCTACTGCCCGGCGCCAACATCCTCAGCCGCCCGCGGCTTTCGCAGCTCACCTTCGCCGGCGAGAAGAAGATCACCCGTCTGCCGCGACGCTCCGCGATCGTCGCGTTCTCGGCGGAGGAGGTCTATAGCATCGCCGAGCTCATCCGCCGCCAGCGCGGCGGTGCTGCCGTCGTGCTCGGCGCACTGTCGCCGCGCACGCGCAACGCGCAGGTCGCGCTCTATCAATCGGGCGATGTCGACTATCTTGTCGCCACCGACGCGATCGGCATGGGCCTCAACCTCGACGTCGACCACGTGGCATTCGCGTCCGACCGCAAGTTCGACGGCTACCAGTTCCGCAAGCTCAATCCGGTCGAACTCGCGCAGGTCGCCGGCCGCGCCGGCCGCCATCTGCGCGACGGCACCTTCGGCACCACCGGCCGGTGTCCGCCGTTCGACAGCGATCTCGTCTATGCGCTCGAAAGCCACTCGTTCGATGCGGTGAAGGCGCTGCAGTGGCGCAACTCCGATCTCGACTTCTCCTCGCTCGGCGCGCTCACCGCCTCGCTCGCGGCCGTCCCCTCCGAAGCGGGGCTGACGCGTGCGCCGCTTGCAGAAGATTTCCTCGTGCTCGAACATGCGGCGCGCGATCCGGAGGTGCGGGCCCGCGCCACCACGCGCACGGCGATCGCGCGGCTGTGGGAGGTGTGTCAGGTCCCGGACTACCGCAAGATCTCTCCCTCGGCCCACGCCGAACTCGTGACCACCCTCTATGGTTTTCTGATGCGAGAGGGTAATGTCCCTGACGACTGGTACGCTTCTCAGCTCGCACAGAGCGATCGCACCGACGGCGGCATCGATACGCTGTCGGCGCGCATCGCCCACATCAGGACCTGGACATTTGTCGCCAACCGGCTCGACTGGCTCAAAGACCCTGAACACTGGCAGGGCATCACGCGCGCCATCGAGGACCGGCTCTCCGACGCGTTGCACGAACGGTTGTCGGAGCGCTTCGTCGACCGCCGCACCAGCGTGCTGATGCGGCGTCTCAAAGAAAGCACGATGCTCGAAACAGAAATCAGCAAGACCGGCGACGTCGTCGTCGAAGGCCACACGATCGGACGCCTGGAAGGATTCCGCTTCGCACCCGACGCCAGCGCAGGCGGATCGGAAGCGAAGATGCTGTCGGGCGCCGCGCAGAAGGCGCTGGCCGGCGAGATCGAGGCGCGCGCCACGCGGCTGTCGCAGGCGCCGGATTCGCAGTTCGTGCTCGCCGCCGACGGCTCGATCCGCTGGATCGGCGAGGTGGTCGCCAAGCTCTCCGCCGGTGACAACGTCTTGCGTCCGCGCGTGCGCATCCTCGCCGACGAGCACCTGACCGGCGCGGCACAGGAGGCGGTGCAGAAGCGGCTCGACCTGTGGGCGCGCACGCATATCGAGCGCGCGCTCGGGCCGTTGTTCGTGCTCGGCGCGGCGGAAGACATCACCGGCATCGCGCGCGGGATCGCCTATCAGCTGGTCGAAGCGCTCGGCGTGCTCGATCGCTCGCAGGTGAGCCAGGACGTCAAGACCCTCGACCAGCCCGCGCGCGCCCTGCTGCGCGGTCACGGTGTGCGGTTCGGCGCCTACCACCTCTATGTTCCCGCGCTGCTCAAGCCCGGGCCGCGTGCGCTGGCGGCGCAGCTCTGGGCGCTCAAGCACGCGACGCCCGACCTCAAGGGCCTCGACGACCTGCAGCGGCTGGCGGCGAGCGGCCGCACCTCCTTCGCGGTGGACAAGGACGTCCCGCACGCCCTGATCCGCACGCTCGGCTATCGCGTCTGCGGCGCGCGCGCGGTGCGGGTCGACATCCTGGAGCGGCTCGCGGACCTCATTCGTCCGGCGATCGCATGGCGAGAGGGCGCCCCGGCGTCCAGGCCGGCAGGCGCCTTCGGCGGCGGCGGGTTCATGGTGACGCAGGCGATGACGTCGCTGACGGGATCCTCCGGCGAGGATTTTGCGCAGGTGCTGCGCTCGCTTGGCTATCGCATGGAGCGGCGGCCGAAGCCGCCCGAGCCCGCGCCCGAAGCCGCAGCCATCGACGCAACCGGGACTGAGGTCACGGGGGCTGAGGCCCTGGTGGCCCCAGCCGAGGAGGCTGCGGACGAGACGATCGCGGCTGCCTCGCCCGAAGCGGTGGCATCCGACGTTGTTCCGACGATCGAAGGCGGCGAGATCGCCGCCGCGGCCGAGGCCTCCGGCGAAGTCACGGCAGCCGCCGTGGCGCCGGTCGCGCCTGAAAGCGCGGTGCAGGCAGAGGCCGCGGCTCCGGACGAGAACGCAGCAAGCGCCAGCGCCGAGGGCGAGCCGACGCCGGTCGGCGGTGGCGAGACGAGCACGGCGTCCGAGGGCGAGGGTGCCGCGCCGGCCGCCGAAGCGGTCGCGGCCGAGGCTGCGCCTGCCGAGCCGGAACTGGTCGAGGTCTGGCGGCCGGGCGGGCGGTCCGACGAGCGGCGGCCGCGCCGGCATGGGCGTCCCCCACGCAGGGGGCGGTCCGAAGGCGCAGGCGCCGCGGCCGAAACGTCTGTTGCCGCCGCGCCGACGGAAGGTGGCGCCGAGGGCGCGCCATCGCCGGGCGGTGACGAGCGGCGGCGCCGCCACCGTGAGCGGGATCGCGAGCGCGGCGAGCGGCGCGAGGGCGAAGGGCGGCCGGGCCGCAAGCCCGACTTTGCTGCGCGCAAAGGGCGCGAAGACCGCGAGGGACGCGGGCGGCGCGACCGCGGCGATCGCGACCGGCGGGACGGTGACCGGCCGGCGCGCGAATGGTCGTCGGCCAATGCCCGGCGCGGCGAGGCCGATCCCAATTCGCCATTCGCCAAGCTGGCGGCGCTCAAGGCGCAGCTCGAGGCCGGCAAGGACGGCCAATAGAGGGAACCGATCCCGCTTGATCGAGATCTCCGGCGAACGACAGCGCATCGACAAGTGGCTCTGGCATGCGCGTGTCGTGCGCACGCGCAGCGCCGCCGCCGCGCTCGCCGCCTCCGGCCACGTGCGCCTCAACGGCCAGCGCATCGATGCGGCGAGCCGCGCGGTGAAGGCCGGCGATGTGCTCACGGTCGCGCTCGACCGGACGGTTCGCGTGCTCCGGGTCCAGGGCTTTGCGGAACGCCGGGGCGACGCCGTGAGCGCGCGGGCGCTCTACGAAGATCTGAGCCGGCCGGAAGAGACCGCGGCCGACCGGCCGGCCCCGCCGGCAGCCGTGCGCGCGCCCGGCACGGCGCGTCCCACCAAGCGCGACCGCCGCCTGATCGAGCGCTTCACCGACCGGAATGGCTGAGCCGCGCGGCGGGTCGCGTTGCTTGCAGCGATGGCCTGCATAGGTTAGCACCCCCTCGCGGAATGGCGCGTTCCGTCCGGTTCCTTGGGTTTATTCGCGCCGGATGGCCGTCGTCGCGGCCGGAGCAGGCAATGACCTACGTCGTCAACGACAAGTGCATCAAGTGCAAGTACACCGACTGTGTCGAGGTGTGCCCGGTGGATTGCTTCTATGAAGGCGAGAACATGCTCGTCATCCACCCCGATGAGTGCATCGATTGCGGAGTGTGCGAGCCGGAATGCCCGGCGGAAGCGATTCGGCCCGATACCGAGCCTGGCCTGGAGAAGTGGCTGGAGCTCAACGCCGAGTACGCCAAGACCTGGCCGAATATCACGGTCAAGAAGGACCCCCCTCCCGATGCCAAGGATTGGGAGGGCGTTCCCGACAAGTTCGAGAAGTACTTTTCATCGGAACCCGGCAGCGGCGACTAGCGTCGGAAATCGCCGGTCCCACGGTATTTGGCGACCGCGCCACCCTGTATCGGGGCACCTCACCTCTGGTTAGCGAGATGGCGGCACGATGCCGCAAAGTGACGCCCTTGCGCAGCCCCCTCGTTAACCCAATTTAACGAGCAGAGCCCGGGAACGGCCCGATTTTGGGCGTTTGCGTCGCCGCAAGGCTTTGATTTCGGCGGAATTTGTGCTATATATCTCAGCACAATGAACTACACAATGTAGCGCCGCCCGAAGCTCCCGGTTGGGAGCATATTTTTTCGGGTCATCTCGGGGAAATGTCGAACAGGGGCGTGAATTCCACGCGAACGCTGTGGCAGGAAAAACGCGTCATAGGTCCAGTAAGGCCGGGTCCAGCAAGACCGGGTCGAAGAAGACGACCAAAGCCCTCTCGGCCAGCCGCCGGACGGTATCACATGCCTCCCGCGCCGCAGGCCGGCGTGGGTCTTCCGTAACCAAGCCCGCCGGCCGCTCTCAGCCGGAGGCGCAAGGAGTTTCCCAGGGAATGACTGCTGCCAAGAAGACGACCCAGCGACACGGGTTCAAGACCAACGAATTCATCGTCTATCCCGCGCATGGCGTCGGCCAGATCGTGGCGATCGAGGAGCAGGAGGTCGCTGGCATCAAGCTCGAACTGTTCGTCATCAATTTCGTCAAGGACAAGATGACGCTGCGGGTTCCGACTCCCAAGGCGGCGACCGTGGGCATGCGCAAGCTGGCGGAAGGCCCGCTGGTCAAGCGCGCACTCGAGACACTCAAGGGCCGCGCGCGCGTCAAGCGCACCATGTGGTCGCGCCGGGCGCAGGAATACGAAGCCAAGATCAATTCGGGCAACATCGTCGCCATCTCGGAAGTGGTGCGCGACCTGTTCCGCTCGGACTCGCAGCCGGAGCAGTCCTACTCGGAGCGCCAGCTGTATGAAGCCGCGCTCGATCGGTTGTCGCGCGAAATCTCGGCGGTGCAGCGCATCACCGAAACCGAGGCGATCAAGGAAATCGAAGCTGCGCTCGCCAAAGGCCCGCGCCGCGGCGCCGCGCCCAAGGCCGACGACGTCGTCGAGGAAGAGGCGGCGTAAGCCACCATCTCCATCCCAGAATGCAAAAGCCCGGCGCTCGCGCCGGGCTTTTTTGTTGACCCTTGGTCGGCGCCCGCGCCGGCCCGGGGCGGAACTTACCGCGGCACCTCCGTGTTCTCGATCTGAAAGCATCACCCGGCCGCGCGGGCCGGAGGGATCGTGCGTGTGGGGTCTTCGTTGGATCAGATCGTGGATCGCGACAGCCTGCTGGATGACGGCGCCGGTGCACCGCGCCTGCTCGTCCCGGGCCGCAACTGCTGGCGGATCGAGCCGGCGCCGCGGGCCGCGGTGCTCGTCGACGCGGCCGAGTTCTTTGCGCGCTTCGAGCAGGCGCTGAGCCGGGCACAACGGTCGATCCTGATCGCCGGCTGGGATTTCGACGGCCGCATCCGGCTGCGGCCCGACTGCGATGACTCTCCCTCGCTCGGCGATGTCCTGCGCTCCCTCGTCGAGTCGCGGCCCGACCTGCACGTCAATATCCTGGTCTGGAGCATTGCCACCATTCATGCCCCGAGCGCTCCCGCCGAACTGCTGATCGGCTCGCCCTGGCAGGATCACCCTCGCATCTCGTTGCGGCTCGACGCCGAACATCCGTTCTATGCATCACACCACCAGAAGATCGTGTGCATCGACGACGCCATCGCCTTCGTCGGCGGGATCGATCTGACGGTCGACCGCTGGGACACCTGCGCCCACCGCGAAGATGACCGCCACCGCGTCCTGCCCGACGGCCGCCCTTACAGTCCGGTGCACGACGTGCAGATGGTCGTCACCGGCGCCGCAGCGCGCGCGCTCGGGACACTGGTGCGCGAGCGCTGGCGGCGGGCCACCGGCGAGGTCCTGCCGCCGGCCGGAAGCGTGGAGGACGACGAGCATTGGCCTGATGATCTGAAACCCGATTTCGAGGCCGCCCGGGTCGGCATCGCCCGCACCGAGCCCGCTTGGCGCGGCAATCCCGCGGTGGAGGAGATCGCCGCGCTCACGACCGACATGCTCGAAAGCGCGCGCCAGTCGATCTACATCGAGGCGCAATATTTCGCCGCGCGCAGCGTGCGCCGCGTCCTCGAGAAAAGTCTCGCGGCGCGGCGCGGGCCTGAAATCGTGGTTCTGGTCACGCGCATCACCCACAGCACGATCGAGCGCATCTTCATGGGCGACAATCGCGACCGGCTGGTGCGCCGGTTGCGGCGTGCCGACCGTCACAACCGCCTGCGCGTGTTCTATCCCGTCGTGGCCGGCGCGAGCGGCCCGTGCGACGTGCTCATCCACGCCAAGGTGATGATCGTGGACGATCGGCTCCTGCGGATCGGCTCGGCCAACCTCAACAATCGCTCGATGGGACTCGACACCGAATGCGACGCGATCGTCGAAGCCCTCGATCCTGCGCACCGCCGCGCGGTCGCCGCAGTGCGGGCCCGGCTGCTCGGGGAACACCTGGGCGTCCCGCCCGACGTGGTGGCGCAGACTCTCGCGCGCGAAGGCTCGCTGATCCGCACCATCGACAAGCTCAACCGCGGCGAGCGCGGGCTGCGTCCGTTCCCCGAGGTGAAGGTCGACGGCCCCACGAGATCGCGGCTGGGGACGGCCCTGTTCGACCCGCGCCGTCCGTTCGAGCCGTTGTGGTGGCGTCGGCGGCACCCTCCTGCGCGGCGGAGCGCCGTAGCAGAAGCTCGGTGATCGCGAACAGCGGTCCGCCGATGCACAGCGGCACGAGATAGTACGCGGCCCGGAACGCGATCAGCGCGCCGATCGTGCCGCCCTCGGGGAGCAGGCTCCTCACCACCGTCTCGATCACGCCGAGGCCGCCCGGAGCATGTGCGATCAGCGCACCGGCGCTCGCGATCACATAGACCGTGGCGGCCGCGACATAAGGAACATCGTTCGCCGCCGTCACCACCTGATGCAGGCAGGCCGCGACGAAGGCGAAGTTGATCGCACCGATCGCGATCTGCGCGGCGGCCAGCGGCGGGCGCGGCAGCTTGAACGACCATCGGCGGATGTGCAGCGACCTGCGTATCGTGGCCGCCAGCGCAAGGTAGGCGATGGGCACGGCGAGACAGGCGATGCCCAGCGCGAGCACGGCGAGGGGCGCGAGACCGGTGACCTCGCGCGCGAGATCCTGCCGGAGCAGGACAGCCACGCCCGCAAGCGTGGCGAGCCCAAGGCCCACGGTAGCGCCGCAGAACAGGATGATCTTGGCAATGTCCTGCGCGCTCACGCCCTTGCGCGAATAGAAGCGATAGCGGATGGCGCCGCTGCTCAGCGCGGCAAGCCCGATGTTGTGCCCCAGCGACAGACTGCAGAACGAAGCGAGCGCAACATAGCGATACGGCAGGTCGGCGCCGACATAGCGCGTAGCCAGCCAGTCGAACCCGGTCAGGCACAGATAGCTCGCGGCGGCGAAGGCGAGCGCGAGCGACATGCGCCAGGCCGGGATGGCGGCAACCGAGGCGACGACATCGTCCCACGTATAGTTGCGCAGCGTCCGGTAGAGGAGAAACGCGGCCAGGGCGATGGCCGCCGCCGCCAACGCGCGGGCGAGCCAGGCACGCCAACGCGAACGCTGCTCCCCATCGTCGGAAGCGGCCGGCCGCGGCGGGTCGGCGGAATTGACGGCCTTCAGCATTGCGCGCCTTCGCTCGAGAGTTCCGACGCGACAACCGTTCAAACCGCTTCCTGGTTCAATGGGCGTCGGCCGGCGGCGTCGCGCCGGTCGAGGCGGTTGGTGAGGGCGGGAATGCGAAGTTCCACGACGAGCGGGAAGTGATCCGAGGCGAGGCGCGCCAGCGGCGTGCGCACCGTGCCGGCCGAGGTCACTTCGATCGAGCGGCTGACGAACACGTGGTCGAGCCGCAGCGCCGGCATGCGGGTGGGGAAGGTCAGTTCGGCCCGCCGCACGGCGGGCGTGCGCTGGGCGTCGCGCAGGCGCGAGGTGAACAAGCGGTAGGCGCGCGAGCGCGGCGTCGCGTTGAAGTCGCCGAGCAGGATCAGCGGATCGCGGCATTCGGGATGGCCGAGCCAGTCACTGCCGAGCAACGCGCCGGCCTGCATCATGCGCTCGGCGCCCAGCAGGCCGAGATGCGTGTTGATGATCTGGATCTCGTTGCCGTCGACGTTGATTGCCGACCACAGCGCGCCGCGCGGCTCGACGCGCGGCAGGCGGGTGAATCCGGGGAGCGAGCCCCCTTTCACCAGCCGCGCGGGCCAGCGGCTCAGGATGGCGTCGCCGTAAAGTTCCTCCATCACCCGCACGGCCGGAAAGAAATGCACGTCCATGCCGAGATCACGCGCGATCACCTCGGCCTGGTCGACATGACCGCTGCGCGCGCGTCCGACATCGAGCTCCTGCAATGCCACGATGTCGGGATGGCAGGAGGCGATCACCTGCGCGATGCGCTGGGGTGAGAGCAGCCGGTCAACCCCCACGCAGCGATGAACGTTGTAGGTCATCACGCGCAGGGAAATCGTCGGTTCGATCTCCTGCGCCGCGGCCTCAACTGGCGTCAATTGCTGCTCCGGGCTTTGCATCCGATGGTGATGGAAATCGACAAGCCCAGCCGCCGGTTCCATCGGCCGGGCTGCGTGCATCTTATCATCAAATGCCGGCCGTTCGTCCCGCAGGCTATTCGACGACGACCTTGACCGACTCTCCGGGCCTGAGCCTTGCCGTCTGCGACAGGCCGTTGAGCACACGGAAGCGCACGACCGGCTGGTCCGCATGGGACATGTAATGGGCAGCGAGGCTTTCGACCGTGTCGCCGGGCTTCACTGTGACGATCTTCACGCGCAGCGGCCGCGCGCCCTTGATCTCCGCCAGACTCAAGCGGCGGAATGTCTCGATCGACGCTCGGAAGTGCCTGTCGGCCTCGGCCGCATGCTGCTTCGTCGCGAAGATGAAGCGATAGGTGTCGCTGCCGAATCGCAGGACGTAGAGCCGGAAGGACCATTGATCCCCGGCCGCGGTGGCGGTCGCGGCGGGGAAGCCGTTGATCGTCAGTTCGCGCACGGAGCCGGCATTGACGTTGGTGAGCCAGCCCGAGGTCAGGTAACCCTTGAGCGTCTGCTCCGCCGGAATGCGCACCACGTCCAATCGCATGGCCTGCGCACCGCCGTCCTTCACCCCGAGAACGGCCTGCGCGGTGTTGTCGAGCGAAAATCCTTCCGGTGCCGTGAAGGTGAAGCCGAGCCGCGGGTGAATGAAGCGGCGCCCGCGCACGAAGCCTTCGGCCGGATCCTCGCCATAAACGAGGCCGTCGACCCGCGCGAGATAACTGTCGCGGTCACGCTCGCCCGCACCCGGAGCGGAATACTGGCGTGCATTGAGCTGGGCGCTGCTCACACGCTCCGGCGTCGCCGGATGGGAAGCTGTGACGTCGACTACGCCCGGATCGGCGGGCTTTCCGCCGGCCTTGAGGTCGGCGTTGCGGCCCATCGAATCCAAGAAGCGCGCGGCCCCGTACGGATCATAGCCCGCGCGCGCCGCGATGCCGACGCCGATCGCGTCCGCCTCCAGCTCTTGCGCGCGCGAGAAGCTGGCCAGCGCGATCTTCGATTTGGCCAGCGCGAGGGCTCCCGCCATCGGGTCGCTGAGCACGTCGCTGACGACCGCCGACACCACGGCCGCGTGGCGCGCCTGGTTGGCGCGCATGGCCGCGTGATCGGCCACGACATGCGCCATCTCGTGCGCCAGCACGGATGCGAGTTCTGAATTGTCGTTCGCCAGCGCCAGCAGGCCGCGGGTGACATAGATCTGTCCCGAGGGCAGCGCGAAGGCGTTGACCGCGGGCGAGTTGAGGATGGTCACCTTGTACTTGGCGTCGGGGCGCCCCGAGGCGGCGACCAGCCGCTCGACGGTCTGCGCCACCATCGCTTCGAGCTTGGAATCGCTGTAGGCACCGCCATAGGCCGCGAGGATCCGCTGATGCTCGCGGCTGGCCGCCGGCACCGTCGGCTGCGAGGCCCGTGGCAGACTTGGCAGTGCGACCTGCTCGCCGGGCAGCGTGCCGCCGGCGCAGCCCGCGAGCACGAGCGCCATCGCCGCGAGGACCAACCGCCGCGCGCCCTTCAGCCCGGCCGACCTCTCGATCGTGCAGAACCCCGTCACATCACCGCACCCACGCCCGCAACAAACCCGGCACCCACAGCATGCCAGATTTCACCGGAATTTTGGCGCAATAATGCCTTGGCACGCCAGATCGGACCCACGGTGCCCGGCCCCAACGCAAGTGCTTCACCGGCTGGCGGAATTTCCTACTGCGAGCCAGTGGCAAGTTCGATCTGCTCGGGGCGGACGATCTCGATCCAGGGGCCGCCGCGCTCCTCGATGACGCCGCGGATCCGCACAATGCGACCCTCGAGCTGGCGCAGCACCACCCCCGCCGCGCGAAATCTGGACTCATTGCGCCTGAGCACGGTGGCTGTGAAGTCCTCGGACCAGCGCCGGCCGAAGTTGAGATAGATCGTGCCGCCGCTCTCGCGCACCGAGCCTACTTTTCCCGTGACCACCGCAAAGCCGCCGCGGCCCGCCTGGAGCGACGCCGGGCGATCGGCGGTCATCGCGCGGTCGGGGTTCCAGAACCCGGCCTTGGCGCGGCGGGCGGCGGCTTCCGCCACCTTGAGTGCCGCCACGCAGGCCGCATCGCCGCGCAGCGAGGCCAGCGCGAGGCCCTGCGTCACGAGCGCTGTCTCCAGCAAGGTGGCGGCGCTTGCGCCGGTGGAAATAAATGCATGCATGTTCAGGCGGCCGTAGCGGTCGGCCGCCGGCTCGAGCGGGCTAAGGGTCACCTCGCGTGCGCCGAGAAGGGAGGCAAGCGCCGCCGTCGCCGCGCTGGCTTGCGCGAGCGGCACCTCGATCGCGGAGAGCCGCACCTCGCGCCCGTCCTCGAGGAGGACGCCGCGGCCGTCGACGACGGATCTCACGGTCGCGGTGATGGCCTCGCGTGGCGCGCAGGCGGCCGGCTGGGCCGCAGCAGCGAACGGGCAGCCCAGGGCGAGGGCACCCGCCGCCGGCAGCAGTATCCGACGCATGACGCCCACGCCGCCGATCGAAGGTATGAAGATCATCGCCCGATGCTACACGGGCGAGACATTCCGACAAACGGATGGACGCAGCTCACGCGCCGGGCGGAGGCGAGCTCAGGTGCGCGGCGCGGCCGGCGTGCTGCGTCTGCAGTGCGAAGCCGAGCACATGCGCGAGGAAGGCGCGGCCCGGATCGTCGGTCCGGCTCATGCGGCCGACGATCGTCACCCAGTCCTCATCCGATGCGCCGGCGACGAACCGCTCGACCGCGCGGGTGGCGAACTCGCCGATGGTGAGATCCTCCTCCGCGGCGGCGGCGCCAATGCGCGTCGTCAGGGCGGGGTTGCGCAAATCCGCCAGCGCCTGCGTCGCGGCGGCCTCGTCCTCGAAGCGCGCGATGATATCTCCCAGCATCATGCCTGCCTCCTTTCGGGCGGCGGCCCTTCCAGGCCGTGCTAATGGACCTGCAGTTCCTCGGGGCTCGCCAGCGTGATGCCCTCGATGGTGGCGCGCGCGGCAAGACGCGCGATGTACTGCGCGGTGGCGCGCCGCTGGACGCTGTCCTTGAGATAGTCAGCGATGCGGCCTGCGACCAGCTCGAACGGCAGCTCCGCGCCCGCGATGCGCCGGTCGATGCGCACCACGTGGCAGCCGTAAGGCGTCTCCACCGGCTGCGCGGCGATGCTGCCGGGATCGATCGCCGCCAGGGCGGATTCGAACTCGGGTGTGGTCTGGCCGGCGGTGATCTGGCCGAGGTTGCCGCCCTGTGCCGCCGAGGGGCAGGCCGAATGCAGCCTGGCGAGTTCCGCGAATCGCTCCGGCGCGGCCTGCAGCACCAGCAGCACCGCCTGCGCGGCGGCGCGTGCCTGCGCATACAGCGCTGCGTTCGTTCGCGGCGCGGCGAACAGGATGTGCGCAGCCTCGACGATGTCGGGCGAGCGGAACCTGCGACGGTTATTGTTGAAATAGCGAAGGCAGGCGTCGGCGTCGGGCGCCGGCGTGACGACCTCCTGCTCGATGAGCGCGCGGATCATGGCCTCCTCGGGCGCTTCGCGGCGGCCTTCGCCGTCCGCCAGCGGATCGGCCGAAACGCCGAGGCGGCGCGCCTCCTGCAGTAGGAGCTCGCGGATGGCCAGCGACTGGGCCGCCGCCTTGAAGGCCTCGGCCGGAGTTCTCGCAGGGTGATGCTGGACCTCGCGCGCGATCAGGTCGCGCGCGATCGGTACGCCGTTGACGCGCACGCCATGGCCCTTGGGCAGCACCGTGGTGTGGATGGCGCAGCTCATGGCTCACTCCGCCGGGGCGGCAACAGGGCGCCGCGCTGGAATGACGGTGGGGCCCGGCTGGGCGAGCGGTGCGGCGCGCCGGCGCGGATGGGGATTGCGCGAGCGCACCACCTGATAACCGCGGCGGCCGAGATACCAGACCGGCGCGCTCCACACATGCACCAGCCGCGTGAACGGGAACACCAGGAAGATCGTCATGCCGAGGAAGAGGTGCAGCTTGAACACGGGATGCACGTCGGCGATGAGCGCGGAGACGCCGGGCTGCAGCGTCAGGATGCCCTGCGCCCAATTCATGAATTTCACCATCTCGTGGCCGTCGAGGTGGCCGAGCGAGACCGGAATGGTCGCGAGGCCGACGATGAGCTGCGCATACAGAAGCAGCAGGATGGCGATATCGCCGAAGGACGAGGTCTTGCGGATGCGGCTGTCGGCGAGACGCCGGTGCACCAGCAGCGTGATGCCGATGAAGCAGGCGATGCCGGCGACGCCGCCGATGACGATTGCCATCATCTGCTTGAAGCCGTGCGAGATCCCGATGAAGTCGAACACGGCGATGGGGGTCAGCAAACCGACGAGGTGGCCGGCGAAGATCACCAGGATCCCGACGTGGAAGAGATTCGAGCCCCACATCAACTGGCGCCGCCGCAGGAGCTGGCTCGACCCGCTGCGCCAGGTGTACTGCTCGCGGTCGAAGCGCAGCCAGCTTCCGACGAGAAAGACGGTGAGGCAGACGTACGGATACCAGCCGAACACGATGTAGTTGATGGTCTCGCGCATGGGCGTCTCCTAGCTCTGCGCGGGCCGGCGCGCGGCGCGGATGCGCGCGACCAGCTCGTCCTTGCAGGATGAGGCGTTCGGGCCGAACGTGACCGGCTCGTCTTCCCAGGCGACGTCGAGCGCGGCGAGATCGGCCGGATCGGGGTCGGGCTCGTCGAGCAGGACCGTGAGGTCCTCCGCCTTGGGCTGCGCGGCGGCGAGCGCGACCAGCGCGCGGAACGCCGCCTCGTAACGCGACTGGCGCTTGCGCAGGCGCTCGGCGAACGCGGCGAGGATGTGCGCCGGCTGCGCCAGCGTGGCGCAGGCCTCGGCGAGCGGCAGCAGCGAGAGATACTCCAGGAACAGCGGCAGGAAGTCGGGCAGCTCGGACGCGCAAATGGCGAGGCCGTGCGTCTCGTACTGGGTCTTGAGGTCGATCATGGCCTGGCCGCGGTCGCGGCTTTCGCCGTGCACGTGCTCGAACAGGTGCAGCGAGAGCGAGCGCGTGCGGTCGAACAGGAGGACGTAGCGCTCCTGCAGGTCGAGGAGATCGCCGGTCTCGATCTCGTCGATCAGCCGGTCGAGGAGCCGCGCCTCGCGCGCCGGGAGCAGGCTCTCGCGGGCGATCGCCGCGCGCAGTTCGTCTGTCGCCTGCTGCAGCTCGGCGGTCGGATAGGTGAGCAGCGCGGAGAGCGCTTTCAGGGTCTTGCTCATCAGACGACCTCCATCGGCGTCTTGCCGCGCTTGGGCGTGCCGAACAGGTTGGGCTCCGAGGTGCCGCCGGAGCAGCCGTTGCCGAAGGAGAAGCCGCAGGAACCGCGCAGGTCGTACGCGTCCTCGTCGATCTCGCGGTGCGCAGTCGGGATGACGAAGCGGTCCTCGTAATTGGCGATCGCCATCACGTGGTACATCTCCTCGATGGCAAGGCTGGTGAGGCCGACCCGCCTGGCGATGGTCTCGTCGATCACGCCGTCGACGGTCTTGGCGCGCATATAGGCGCGCATCGCCAGCATGCGCTCGAGACCGCGCGCGACGGGCTCCTCCTTGCCGGCGGTGAGCAGGTTGGCGAGGTACTTGAGGGGGATGCGCAGGCTGCGCACGTCGGGCATCTCGCCGTCGACGCCGATCTTGCCGGCCTCGGCGGCCGACTGGATGGGCGAGAGCGGCGGCACGTACCAGACCATCGGCAGCGTGCGGTACTCGGGGTGGAGCGGGAAGGCGACCTTCCACTCCATCGCCATCTTCCACACCGGCGAGCGGCGCGCCGCCTCGAGCCAGTTGTCGGCGACGCCGTCGGCGCGGGCCTGCGCGATCACCGCGGGATCGTTCGGATCGAGGAAGATGCCGAGCTGCGCCTCGTAGAGGTCCTGCTCGTTGGGCGCCGACGCCGCCTCCTCGATGCGGTCGGCGTCATAGAGCACGACGCCGAGGTAGCGGATGCGGCCGACGCAGGTCTCCGAGCACACCGTCGGCTGGCCGGCCTCGATGCGCGGGAAGCAGAAGATGCACTTCTCGGATTTGCCCGAGCTCCAGTTGTAATAGATTTTCTTGTAGGGGCAGCCGGACACGCACATGCGCCAGCCGCGGCACTTGTCCTGGTCGATGAGGACGATGCCGTCCTCCTCGCGCTTGTAGATCGCCCCCGACGGGCAGGCGGCGACGCAGGCCGGGTTGAGGCAATGCTCGCACAGCCGCGGCAGGTACATCATGAACGTGTTCTCGAACTGTCCGTAGATGTCCTTCTGCACGCCCTCGAAATTGTAATCCTGCGCGCGCTTCTCGAATTCGCCGCCGAGGATCTCCTCCCAGTTCGGCCCCCATTGGATCTTCTCCATGCGCTCGCCGGTGATCAGCGAGCGCGGACGCGCGGTCGGGAATGCCGACATCTCGGGCGCCTTCTGCAGGTGCTCGTAGTCGAAGGTGAAGGGCTCGTAATAGTCGTCGACCTCCGGCAGGTCCGGGTTGGCGAAGATCTTTGCGAGCACGCGCCACTTGCCGCCGATGCGCGGCTCGATCCTGCCGTTGGCCTTGCGCCGCCAGCCGCCGTTCCAGCGCTTCTGGTTCTCCCAGTCCTTGGGATAGCCGATGCCCGGCTTGGTCTCGACGTTGTTGAACCAGGCGTATTCCATCCCTTCGCGGTTGGTCCACACGTTCTTGCAGGTCACCGAACAGGTGTGGCACCCGATGCACTTGTCGAGGTTGAGCACCATCGCGATTTGCGCGCGGATTTTCATTCTGCGGCCTCCAGGCGGGCGGGGGCGGCGTCGCCCGGTTGATCTGCGGTGGGTTTGTCGAGCCAGTCGACGTGCGCCATCTTGCGCACGATGACGAACTCGTCGCGGTTGGTGCCGATCGTCCCGTGGTAGTTGAAGCCGTAGGACTGTTGGGCGTAGCCGCCGATCATGTGCGTGGGCTTGAGCACGGTGCGCGTCACCGAGTTATGGATGCCGCCGCGCTGGCCGGTCTGCTCCGAGCCGGGTACGTTCACGATCTTCTCCTGCGCGTGGTACATCAGGCACATGCCTTCCTTCACGCGCTGGGAGACCACGGCGCGCGCCACCAGCGCGCCGTTGGTGTTGAAGGCTTCGATCCAGTCGTTGTCGACGATGCCGGCCTTCTTCGCGTCGATCTCGCTGATCCACACGATCGGTCCGCCGCGCGACAGCGTGAGCATCAGCAGGTTGTCGGTGTAGGTCGAGTGGATGCCCCACTTCTGGTGCGGGGTAATGAAGTTGAGCACGACCGGCGTGTTGCCGTTGGGGCTGCGGTCGAGCACGGGCTTCACCGACTTGGTGTCGATCGGCGGGCGATAGACGCAGAGCGCCTCGCCGAAGGCGCGCATCCACAGGTGGTCCTGGTAGAGCTGCTGGCGGCCGGTCAGCGTGCGCCACGGGATCAGCTCGTGCACGTTGGTGTAGCCGGCGTTGTAGCAGACCTTCTCCGACTCAAGTCCCGACCAGATTGGGGAGGAGATGATCTTGCGCGGCTGCGCCACCACGTCGCGGAAGCGGATTTTCTCGTCTTCCTTCGGCACGGCGAGATGCGTGTGCTCGCGGCCGGTGAAGCCGCCGAGCGACTCCCAGGCCTTGACCGCGACCTCGCCGTTGGTCTCCGGCGCCAGCGTGAGCAGCACCTCGGCAGCGTCGATGTCGGTGTCGATCTTCGGCAGGCCCTTGGTGGGTCCCTCCTCGGTGACGACGCCGTTGAGCTTCTTGAGATAGTCGACCTCGTGCTGGGTGTTCCAGGCGAGGCCCTTGCCGCCGTTGCCGAGCTTGCTCATCAGCGGTCCGAGCGAGGTGTAGCGCTTGTAGAGGTTGGGATAGTCGCGCTCGACCACCGTGACCTGCGGCATGGTCTTGCCGGGGATCGGCGCGACCTCGCCGGTCTTCCAGTCCTTGACGTCGAGCGCTTGCGCGATCTCGCCCGGGCTGTCGTGCATGATCGGCGTGATCACCACGTCCTTCTCGATGCCGAGCACCTCGGGCGCGACCTCGGAGAACTTTTTGGCGATCGCCTTGTAGATCTCCCAGTCGCTCTTGCACTCCCATACCGGGTCCACCGCCGCCGTGAGCGGATGGATGAAAGGATGCATGTCCGAAGTGTTGAGGTCGTTCTTCTCGTACCAGGTGGCGGTCGGGAGCACGATGTCGGAATAGACGCAGGTGGTCGACATGCGGAAGTCGAGCGTGACCAGCAGGTCGAGCTTTCCTTCCGGCGCCTCCTCGTGCCAGGCGACTTCCGTCGGCTTCTGCTTGCCGGTCTCGCCAAGGTCCTTGCCGAGCACGCCGTGGGTGGTGCCGAGCAGGTGCTTGAGGAAATATTCGTGGCCCTTGCCCGAGGAGCCGAGCAGGTTGGAACGCCAGACGAACAGGTTGCGCGGCCAGTTCACCGGCTTGTCGGGATCCTCGCAGGAGAATTTCAGCTCGCCCGTTTTGACCGCGCTCGCGACGTAGTCCTTGGGCTCCATGCCCTTGGCGGCGGCCTTGGCCGCGATCTGCAGCGGGTTGGTCTCGAACTGCGGTGCCGAGGGCAGCCAGCCCATGCGTTCGGCGCGCACGTTGTAATCGATGACCGCGCCGTCCCAGGGACCGGCGGGCGCCGTCGGCGAGAGGATCTCGGTGACGTCGAGCGTCTCGTAGCGCCACTGGTCCGTGTGCGCGTACCAGAACGAGGTCGAGTTCTGCTGGCGCGGCGGGCGGCCCCAGTCGAGAGCAAAGGCCAGGGGAAGCCACCCCGATTGCGGGCGCAGCTTCTCCTGCCCGACATAATGCGACCAGCCGCCGCCGGATTGGCCGACGCAGCCGCACATGACAAGCATGTTGATCACACCGCGATAGTTCATGTCGCAGTGGAACCAGTGATTCATCGCCGCGCCGATGATCACCATCGAGCGGCCGTTTGTCTTCTCGGCGTTGCGCGCGAACTCGCGCGCGACCGTGATGATCTGATCGGCGGGAACGCCGGTGATCTTCTCGGCCCAGGCCGGCGTATAAGGCTCGTTCTCCTCATAGGACTTCGCCACGTGCCCGCCGCCGAAGCCGCGGTCGACGCCGTAGTTGGCGACGAACAGGTCGTAGACCGAGGCGACCAGCGCCTCGCCCTCGGCCAGCGTCACGCGCTTGGCCGGGACCTTGCGCACCAGCACGCTCGGGTGTTCGGTGCCGGTGAAGTGGTCGTGCTCGATGTTGCCGAAATAAGGGAAGGCGACGTCGGCGAGTTCGTCGCGCACGTCCGCGAGAGAAAGACGCAGCTTGGTCTCGCGCCCGTCGGAGGCCTTCTCCTCGAGGTTCCACTTGCCCTTCTCGCCCCAGCGGAAGCCGACCGAGCCGCGCGGCACGACGACCTCTCCCGTCGCCTCGTCATAGGCGACGGTCTTCCAGTCCGGGTTGTTGGTTTCGCCGAGGGCGCCGGTGAAATCCGAGGCGCGCACGAGCCGGTCAGGCACGAGCCGTCCCTCGGATTTCACCAGCCGCACCAGCATCGGCATATCCGTGTACTGGCGCGCGTAATCGGCGAAATACTTGGCCTGCCGGTCGATGTGGAACTCGCGCAGGATGACATGGCCCATGGCCATGGCGAGGGCGGCGTCGGTGCCCTGCTTCACGGAGATCCAGAGATCGGCGAACTTCGAGGCTTCCGAATAGTCGGGGCAGATCACGACGCTCTTGGCGCCGCGGTAGCGGGCCTCGGTGTAGAAATGTGCATCTGGCGTGCGCGTCTGCGGAACGTTCGAGCCCCACAGGATAAGGAAGCCGGCGTTGTACCAGTCGGCCGATTCCGGCACGTCGGTCTGCTCGCCCCAGGTTTGCGGCGAGGATGGCGGCAGGTCGCAGTACCAGTCGTAGAACGACATGCACACGCCGCCGAGCAGCGAGAGGTAGCGCGCGCCGGCGGCGTAGCTCACCATCGACATGGCCGGGATCGGCGAGAAGCCGATGACACGGTCGGGTCCGTAGGTCTTCGCGGTGTAGGCGTTGGCCGCCGCGATGATCTCGGTGACCTCGTCCCAGGTCGAACGTACGAAGCCGCCGAGGCCGCGCTTGCGGGTGTAGGAATCGCGCTTCTCCGGGTTCTCTACGATCGAGGCCCAGGCCGCGACCGGTGTGCGCAGCGCCCGCGCCTCGCGCCACAGCTTGATGAGGCGCGCGCGCACCAGCGGATATTTCACGCGGTTGCCCGAATAGAGGTACCAGGAGTAGCTGGCGCCGCGCGAACAGCCGCGCGGCTCGTGGTTGGGCAGCTCGGGGCGCGTGCGCGGATAGTCGGTCTGCTGCGTCTCCCAGGTGACGATGCCGCCCTTGACGTAGATCTTCCACGAGCACGAGCCCGTGCAGTTCGCGCCGTGGGTCGAGCGCACGATCTTGTCGTGCTGCCAGCGCTTGCGATAGCCGTCCTCCCAGCGCCGGTCCTCGTGGGTGACGATGCCGTGCCCGTCGGAGAATTCGTCGTCGACGCGGTTGAAGAAGGCGAGGCGGTCGAGAAAATGGCTCATGAGCTCACTCGGCTGGAGTTGATGCAGGCCGCAGGGGAGTGACGGAAGCGATCCGGCGCTCGACGTCGTGGAGAAGGCCGCCGCGCCGCGTGTAGTAGAACCAGGTGATGACGAGGCAGGTGACGTAGAAGACGAGGAAGCCCCACAGCGCGAACTCGACGCCGCCGGTCATCTGGATCGACGTTCCATAGGATTTCGGGATGAAGAAGGCTCCGAAGGCGGCGATCGCGGAAGTGAAGCCGGTGATCGCGGCCGATTCCTTCTCCGCTTGCCGCAGCCGCGTCGCGGTATCGGCGGTCGGCATCAGGCGGTCCATCTCCTTGCGCATGATGTTGGGGATCATCTGGAATGTCGATGCGTTGCCGACGCCGGTGGCGAAGAACAGCACGAGGAACATCGCGAAGAATCCCCAGAACGCGTAAGGCTGGCCCTTGAGGCCGAGGAAGTAGAGGACGCCCAGCACGCCGGCGATCATCAGTACGAACACGCCGAGGGTGACGCGCCCGCCGCCCCAGCGGTCGGAGATCCAGCCCGTGGCCGAGCGTGACAGTGCTCCGACCAGCGGGCCGAGGAACACGAAGGGCAGCGCATTGACCTCGGGGAACTGCGTCTTGGCGAGCAGCGGGAAGCCGGCGGAGTAGCCGATGAACGAGCCGAAGGTGCCGGTGTAGAGCCAGCACATCAGCCAGTTGTGCTTGCGCTGGAAGATCACCGCCTGCTCGGAGAAGGAAGCCTTGGCGGAGGCGATGTCGTTCATGCCAAACCAAGCGGCGAAGGCACTGGCGGCGATGAACGGCACCCAGATGAAGCCGGCGTTCTGCAGCCAGAGCGGAACCTCGCCCGTGCCGTCCTTGACCATCACCGGATCGCCGCCGAGCCAGCCGAACACGCCGGCGGTGATGGCGATCGGGACCAGGAACTGCACGACGCTGACGCCGAGGTTGCCGAGGCCGGCATTGAGCGCGAGGGCATTGCCCTTCTCGGCGCGCGGGAAGAAGAACGAGATGTTGGCCATGGAGGAGGCGAAGTTGCCGCCGCCGAGGCCGCACAGCAGCGCGAGGCCGAGGAACACGAAGTAGGGCGTTCCGGGCGACTGCACTGCGTAACCGATACCGACCGCCGGGATCATCAGCGACCAGGTCGCGAGCGTGGTCCAGAGCCGGCCGCCGAAGATCGGCACCATGAAGGAGTAGAAGATACGCAGTACCGCGCCGGAGATGCCGGGCAGCGCGGCGAGCCAGAACAACTGGTCGGTGGTGAACTGGAATCCGACCGTGGGCAGCTTGGCCACCACGACCGACCACACCTGCCAGACCGCGAAGGAGAGCAGCAGCGCGGGGATTGAGAGCCACAGGTTGCGCCGCGCGACGGCGCGCCCGGTCGTGTCCCAGAATTCCCTGTCCTCGGGGCGCCAGTCCTGCAGCACCTTGCCCGAAAGCGCGCCGACGTGCTCGGGCTTGTGGATCTCCTCCATCTCGGGGAACTGCGGCAGCCGCTCGAGCGCCTCGCCCACGACGCCCCGTTCCATGTAGCGGATCGCCATGTGCATCCACAGCAGCGCGCCGGAGACGAGCAGGAACAGCAGCATGAAGCAGCTCGTCCACACGCCCGTAAGGTCGTTGAGCGCGCCGAAGGCGATCGGCAGCACGGACCCGCCGAGGCCGCCGATCATGCCGACGAGACCGCCGACCGAACCGACATTGTTGGGATAGTAGACGGGGATGTGCTTGTAGACCGCGGCCTTGCCCAGGCTCATGAAGAAGCCGAGGACGAAGATCGTGACGATGAACGGCACCAGCCCGATCTCGAAGTGGAAGCTGATCGGGCCCTTGATGCCTTGCACGATGTAGTCGGTCGGCGGGTACGACAGGATGAAGGTGCAGGCGACGGAGACGAGGAACGTCCAGTACATCACGCGCCGCGCGCCGTAGCGGTCGGACAGATGCCCGCCGTAGGCACGGAAGATGCTGGCCGGGATCGAGTAGGCCGCGCCGATCATGCCGGCGGTGGTGATCTCGACGCCATAGACGCCGATCAGGTAGCGCGGCAGCCACAGCGATAATGCGACGAAGGCCCCGAACACGAAGAAATAGTAGAGCGAGAAGCGCCAGACCTGGACGTTCTTGAGCGGCTCGAGCTCGAGCCAGGCGCTCTTGGGCTTCTCACCGCGCGCGCGGCGCTCGCGCAGCACGGGATCGTCCTTGGTCGTGAACCAGAACACGATCGCCATGACGGCGATGGCGGCCGCCCAGACCTGCGCGGTGGTCTGCCAGCCATAGGCAATGAGCACGAACGGCGCGACGAACTTGGTGACGGCAGCGCCGACGTTGCCGGCGCCGAAGATGCCGAGCGCAGTGCCCTGCTTCTGGGTGGGATACCAGCGCGAGACATAGGCGACACCGACCGCGAACGAACCGCCGGCGATGCCGACGCCGAGCGCGGCGATCAGCATTTGCGGATAGGTGGTGGCGTAGGACAGAAGGAACGTTGCGACCGCGGCCGACAGCATCACGGCGACGTAGACGAGGCGGCCGCCGTACTGATCGGTCCAGATGCCGAGTGCCAGCCGAATCAGCGATCCTGTCAGGATCGGCGTTCCCACGAGCAGGCCGAACTGGGTCTCGTTGAGGCCGAGCTCCTGTTTGATGCGGATTCCGATGATCGCGAAGATGGTCCACACCGCGAAGCAGACCGTGAAGGCCAGGGTGGACATCCACAGGGCGGTGCGTTGCTCGCCTGGACTGACGTCTGGACGCTCCGGCATGGATGTTCCCCGTATCGGTTTCGCAGTGCGAGACGAAGAACAACCGATCCACTGGCGCGGTGCTTTGCGGTGAGTCAAATCGCGCCAGCAATACTGTCGAAATCGAGGAAATACTGAATTGCTCAAGTTGAATTTGGTGTTTGACTGAACGCACTCAATCAATTGATGATTATCAAGTTTGCATGCGCTCCTCGGTCTAAACATGCGCATGTGACGCCAGGAGTTTCGATGCGCAGCGCCGACCAACAGCTCATCCGCGAGCTCTCAGTGTTTCGAGAGATGAAGCAGGAGAATTTCGACGCACTGCTCAGCGCCGCCTACTTCCAGCGCTTTCCGGAAGGCGTGACGCTCATCCACGAGGGCGACCTCCCGGATTTTCTGCACATCGTGGTGGAGGGGATGGTCGAGTTGTTCGGCGCGTGCGGCGAGCGCCAGACGACGCTCGATGTCATCCGCCCGGTGACGACCTTCATTCTCGCGGCGGTCATCCGCGACGACGTCTATCTCAAGTCGGCACGCACGCTGGCGCCCTCGCAGATCCTGATGATTCCGGCAACCGCGGTGCGCGAGGTGTTCGATCGCGATGCCGCGTTCGCGCGCGCGGTCGTGGGCGAGCTCGCCGACCGCTATCGCTGCGTGGTGCGCGAGCTCAAGAACCAGAAGCTGCGCACCGGCCTCGAGCGGCTCGCCGCGTGGATCCTGCAGGCGGAGCGGCAGCAGGGCGGTGACGGACGCGTGCGTCTGACCTACGACAAGCGCACGCTCGCCTCGCAGCTCGGCATGACGGCGGAGAACCTGTCGCGCAACCTGGCCGCGCTCGCTCAGCACGGAGTCTCAAGTCGCGGGCGCGAGATCATCATCGGCAATCGCGATGCGCTGGAGACCTGCGCGCGGCCGGATGCATTGATCGACGCTTAGAGCATGATCCCGAAAAGTGGGATCCGGCTTTTGGAAAAGGCCGTGCTCAACGACGCGACAAGCGGTCAGTAATCCCAGAAGGCCGGCACCCACCGGAACAGGTCCCCGGCGGGGGCAACCCGGCCGAGGGAAGGAAACGGCAGGTGAGTGGCGACCAGCGGCTCGCCGGTCGCCGCCAGCTCGCGCAGGAGACGGATCCGAACGCGGGTTGCCTCCTCTGGGTCGTGCTCGAAGCCGTTGTGCCATTCGGGATGGTCGAACGAGACCGGGAACACGGCGTCGGCCGCGAACGTCAGCCGGTCGCCGCCGGACGCCAGGCGGACGACGCTGTGGCCGGGGGTGTGGCCGCCGGTGCGGCGCACGACCACACCGGGCGCCACCTCATGCTCGTCCTCGAATGTCCGCAACTGGCCATGATACTCGTCCAGGAACCGCCTGGACGCTCGCCGAGCCACCTCCACGAGCGCCGGCGGCATGCCGGTGCGGGAGAAATCGGGCGACGCCCAGAAGCTGGCCTCCGCGGCCGCCGCGTGGATGCGCAGGTCCGGACGCAGACGGTCCCTCACGCCGTCGAGCAGCAGTCCGCCGACGTGATCGAAGTGCATGTGGGTCAGCACAACGTCGGTCACGGACGGAAGATCGATGCCTGCGGCCTCCAGTCGATGGACCAGCCGTCCGGCCCGCGGGAAGTCCGGGACCTCCACCCCCAGCCCACTGTCGATGAGGATGGTCTGCCCGCCGCTGCGCACCGCGACCGCGTTCAGCGCCCAATCGAACGCCTCCCGCGACAGGAACCTGTCGTCCAGCCAAGCCCCTCGGACAACCGGATCGGCGTTGGTGGCCATCGACTCTGCCGGCGGCGTGACCACTCCATCGCTGATCACCACCACGTCGATGTCGCCGATCCGCAGCGCGTAGCGCGACGGAACCAGCTCATCGGGCTCCGATCTACCGGGGTATGAGGCGACGTCCGGGCTCATGTTTCTCTCCTGTGGGTCCGCCGGCTGACGCGGCACCGGGGGACGCTAGGATGAGGCGTGTTCGTCGGTCGATTGGACCATTGTGCACCACGGAAAAATCGCCACTCGATTGTGCGAAAAAGTCCGAGGTATCGTCGTGCGCCCGATGGGTCGGGATGACGCGTCAGTCATGTCTGCGACATGCTCGGGGATGTGTCCGGGCTGGCACTTCGCGGGTGACGACAGTGGGAATTGGGCGGGCTTAAATTCAGCCCGTGCAGCGCCTGCGGCCCGATGCGATCCTACGTGCCGACGACGAAGCAGCAGCTCGTGGTGCTGCTGCCGCCGATATTGAGCGTTGCGACCTTGCGCGCGCCTGCGACCTGGTAGTCGCCGCACTCGCCCATCACCTGCTTGGCGGCGTCGAGCACCATGCGCGTGCCGGTGGCGCCGACCGGGTGGCCGAGTCCGATCAGCCCGCCGCTCGGATTGATCGGCAGCTTGCCGTCGAAGGCGACGGTGCCATCCTCGATGGCCTTCCAGCTTTCGCCCGGCGCGGTGATGCCGAAGTGATCGATCGCCATGTACTCCGTCATCGAGAAGCAGTCGTGGGTCTCGATGGCGTCGAGCTCGAACACGTCGGCGATGCCGGCGCGGCCGAACGCATCCTGGATGGTGTCGCGCACGTGCGGCAGCACGTAGGGCTTGCCGCGGCTGTTGGCGATCTTGTCCTTGAACAGGATGGTCGCGCTGCGATGGCCCCAGCCGAGGATGCGCGGCACGCTCTCGAGCGCGATGCCGCGCCGCTTCGCCCATTGCGCGGCATAGTCGCGCGAGGCGAGGAAGAGCGCGGCCGCACCGTCGGTCACCTGGGCGCAGTCGTTGCGCCGCACGCGGCCCTCGATGCGTGGGTTGGCCTCGTCGTCCTGCGAGAACGACTTCGGCCCGTAGACCCATGACCGCGTCTGCGCATTGGGGTTGCGCTTGGCGTTGGCGAGATTGATCTCCGAGATGCGCGCGACGTGGCGATAATCGATGCCGTAGCGCTCGTCGTACACATCGGTGAGATCGCTGAAGGCGCGCGGCCACAGATAGGTGGCATCGACGAACTCGTGGCCGGTGCGCGCAGCCGTGGCGAGATATTGTCCGGCGATCTTCGCCGGCACGTTGCGCATGTATTCGACGCCGAGCACGCAGGCGAGGCCATAGCGCCCGGCCTCGATCTCGGCGGCGGCGCCGAGCACGGCGAGGCTGCCGGACGCGCAGGCCGCCTCATGGCGTCCCGAAGGACGGCCGTCGAACTCCGGCTTCATGGCGGCGAACAGGCCGCCGAGGATGCCCTGGTTGCAGAACAGCTCCGCCGCGAAGTTGCCGATGTGCGCCGTCTCGATCTCGGCGGGCTCGATCGCGCAGTGGCCGAGCGCCCCCTCGACGGCGTCCTCCATCAGCGCGGCGATATCCTTGTTGTCGCGGCTGTAGTTGCGCGCGAAGTCGGTCTGGTAGCCGCCGAGAACGAAGACGTCCTTGTCCGACATGAGGCCTCCCGGACGCGCGTGCGGCCGCGCGGATCACCATCATCTTGTGTCTTCCGGCCGCAAACGCAAGCGCGGGCCCGATCACGCAATCCTTGAAATTGCGGCCCCTGGTTGTGGTAGAAATTCGTGGCGTAAGACAAGGGCCGCGCCTGGGGCAGCGGGGGTTTGGGGGCATTTCATGTGGCGGGGAATTGTGGCCGGGGCAGCGATGCTGCTCGCCGGCTGCGCGTCGATCACGCGCGGAACGCAAAGCCAGGTTCAGATCACGTGGCCGCCCTTCAACTCAGCTCGCGCTCGCGACAGCTTGATTCCGTTCGCGGAGCTAGGTGCGCTGCCTGAGTTCCTCCAGGAGAAATGATGTCGATGCAGGAGTAGAAGTATTTAAGCGGCTGGTCTTAGGAGCTTTCTAGCGGGAAACTTCCTCGGACTTGGGGACGAGAGCCAGTGTTCGACGACCCTCACGGGAGCATAAGAGTCGCCAAATATCTGCGGGCGATTATCGACGGATTGAAAAGGATGCTGCGCAACCCTAGGATGTTCTAGGGGGACTAATGACCAATCTTTTGTTGAGCCGGTTAGAAGGCCCGCGAGCCGTCGTCCATTTTGGCGGCACTGGAAGTATCAACACCTATACGTTCGCTCAGTCTTTGCTTGGCTTTACTGCCACTACGATCGCAGTGAACCATGTAATCAATCCCGGCGAAGCTATCGAAATTGTCATCGAGGCGGACGCTTCAGGAAGTTACCGGGCTGTCCTTCGCTGGGTTCGCAAAAGGGACGTGAGCGGATTTTTTTCCGACGGGGCCACCCAAATTTTGTGGGGTGTGGTTGGTGCGCTGATCTACGATCAAATAATAAATTCGGATCCAAAACCGAATATCACGGTGAACACTAGCGAAGTGATCATCGTGACGGGCGGCGACCGCGTCATTATTCCTCGACAGGTGTATGCAGCCGCCAAGAACGCCGAGAAAAGCCCCGACGTTCAAAGGGGGCTTGCGCGCACGTTCGCCCCGCTTGAGGCAAACCCTGGCGTAACAGACTTCGGATTGACGGGAAGTGTAAGCGACGACAAACCGCTTGTGCAGGTCCCGCGGGATCGTTTCGCGACGCTTACTCGTCGTACGCTGGTTTCCGAACTCCAATCTCAGCGGAGCAGGCAGCACACGGAAACTGCGCGGGTGCTTATTCTGAAAGCATGGGTGAACCACAAGAAGCGAAAGTGGACGTTTGAATGGAACGGAGTTCCGGTATCAGCGCCAATCGTTGACGAAGAGTTCTTGGATAAGATCGAACGACGGGAATATCTAATCGGCGCAGGAGACGCGCTAGATGTTGAAATTACGGTACTGCAGAACTACGACGCCAAACTGAAATTGTATGTGAACGACCAGCGGTCCTATCTCATAACCAGGGTAATTGAAGTTGTTCCTCGCACCTAAGCTAAGCGGTCCGCAAAGAAAATCGAGCTTCGTCAATCGCATCTGCGACGACGAGAAAACGAGTATGCGATCTTACTGCTAAGGAGTACGTCCTATCACTACTGCGCGGTCGAGAGGCCAACGGTTGAAGCTTGGATGTTGGCTGGCTCCTGGGCCGCTTCTACAATCAACACATAAAAGGGCGGTCTGATTGCCGCTTGAACCGCCAACCGACGTACTGAGAGGAATCACTGTGTCTGACTCTTGGTATTACGTCGAGCGCGGTGAAACCAAAGGGCCGGTAAGCCTCGATGAACTGCGGAGATATCTGGGAGCTTTATCGGATTGGCGCGCAGTATTAGTCTGGAAAGAAGGCTTCGAAGACTGGAAAGCTGCGGGCTCGTCTATTTTTCCTCCGCCCGTGCGGCAGTCTAAAGCGCGGAATCTGCCGGCTCCTCGGTCCGCCATATCGCGAGACGAAGGCAGTCCACGAAATGACATAGAAGAACCGAAGGGGCAGAAGCCGTCCTGGATCAAGCGCGCAGTGTTGCTTGTGGCTCCAATTTTCGCGGCGATAGTCGCGGGAGTTGTGGCCAAAACTGCAGTGAAGGAGGCTATGGCTCCCTCTAGCGCGCAACTTGATACTGCAATCGAGAGAGCGTTAGCGCAACTCGAAGCTGAAACGCGTCCGACTCTTCCAAAGAAAGTCGACAACGTGACGACCTGGATTTCGCTCTCGCATGAAGGGCGAAAAGTCATCTACGGGCATCGTATCGAGCTCGCAAGATCAGAACTCGATTGGGCCCTGTTCAACGGAAAATCAAAGCGGTCATGAGCGACAAGGTCTGCAGAACTGACGCCATGAGGAAGATGCTGCGACTGGGCGGCTCATATCGTTATGTTTATTCCGACAAGAACGGCGAACCTTTGGGCCAGATTGACATTTTCAGCGGTGACTGCCCCTAAGACGAAGAGGCCCGAACTGCGTCCTAGGGGGTGGCGGTGAAGACGCAGCTCGCCAATGCGGGCGCGGCCGGTTTCGCGGGCAATGTCATCGTCGGCGGCGTCGTGGGCATGGCCGTCGATGCGGCGAGCGGCGCGACCAACGAGCATTGCCCCAATCCCGTCGCCGTCACGCTGCGCCGGCTCGACCGCAACGGACGGCCGATGGGCGAGCCGGTGTCGCCAGCGGCGCATTGCCAGCCGCCGCTCACTCCCGACGCGGCCGCGCAGGCGAGCGGACACACGGCGGTGCAGTAAGACGCCGTCGTCGCGCCCGTCGCCGGTCAGGCGTGCAGGCCGCCGGGCCGCGTCGCGTCAATCGACCTTGATGCCGGCTTCCTTGATGACGGCGGCCCAGCGCGCCTCGTCCTTCGCCATCGTCTCCTTGAGCTCGGCGGGCGACAGCCAGCGCGGGATCGTTCCCAGCCGCTGCATCTGCGCCGCGACCTCCGGGTCGTTGAGGACCGTCTTGAGCGCGTCGCTGAGCTTGTTCGCGGCGGCGTCGGGCGTCGCGGCCGGCGCGAACATGGCCATCCAGGATTCGACCTCGACGCCGGGAAGCGCCTCGCCGAGTGTCGGAACGTCGCCGAGCTGCGGCAGCCGCGCCTTGCTGATCGTGACGAGGGCGCGCACCTTGCCCGTTTTGATGTGGGGCTCGGCAGCCTGCGCCGACGCGACGTAGAGCGGGATCACGCCGGCGAGCAGGTCGTTCATGCCCGGCGCCGCGCCCCGGTAGGGAATGTGCTGGATGGGCGCGCCGGTGGCGCTCTTGATCAGCTCCATCGACATGTGATGCGCCGTGCCGGTTCCCGGCGAGCCATACGACAGCTTCGTCGGGTTGGCCTTGGCGAAGGCGGCCATTTCCTTGAGGTCGCGATACGGCTCCGACGCCTGCGTCACGATCAGCAGCGGCGAGGAGCCGACGCGGCCGATCGGGCGCAGGTCCTTCTTCGCGTCGTAGGGAATATTCTTGTAGAGGCTCGGATTGATCGTGATGCTGTTCGAGCAGATCAGCACGGTGTAGCCGTCGGGATTGGCCTTGGCGACGCTGCTGATCGCGACGTTCTCCGCGCCGCCGGGCCTGTTCTCGATCACGACCGACTGGCCGAGCGTGTCGGACAGCTTGCGCCCGACGAAGCGCGCGATCGCGTCCATGCCGCCGCCCGCGGCCTGCGTCACCACCAGGGTGATGGGGCGTGACGGAAAGTCGGATTGGGCATGCGCGGCCGCCGCCCCCATCAATCCCAACGCCAAAGACACTGCGGCTGCTGCGAGCTTCACGGGGCGTCTCCTCTCCTGATGGCCGTCTGGTTCGGGCCTTGCAGGGAAGGCTACGGCAGTCCGCGCCTACGCTCCAGATCGTGGTTGTGCATGGAGCTTGTGCCGATGTCGCAGTGCTCGTCGGCTATCGCGCGCGCCGCGCGTGAGCGGGGCGGGCGGGCGGCAGGGTCGCGGCGATGGTGACGGCGCCCGCGATCGAGGCGAAGGCTGCCGCGACCAGCGCGATCGTGTAGCCCCCGGCCAGCGAGGCGATGCCGGCCGACAGCGCGATCCCGGCGAGCTGGGCGATGCGGCTCGCCGCGTTGTTGATGCCCGAGGCGAGGCCCTCGTCGGCGTCGGCGACGCTCGAGAGCACGGAGGCCGTGAGCGGCGCGACGAGCACGGCGAAGCCGAGGCCGAGCAGCGCCATCGGCGCGAGCACGCCGGCCGCGAGCGAGGCGTCCTGGCCGAATCCGAGCCACACGAATGCGCATGCGGCGAGGAGCGGCCCCGCGATCAGCATGGTGCGTGCGCCGATCCTGTCGGCCAGCGCGCCGAAGGCGCGTGAGAGCAGGCCCATGGCGAGCGTGAAGGGAAGCAGCGCGGCGCCGACGGCGGTGGGGCCGAGGCCACGGCGCTCCATCAGGTCGAACGGCAGCAGGAAGAACATGATCGAGAGCGCGGCGTAGATCAGCAGCGTCGCGACGTTGAGGCCGGCGAAGGCGCGGTTTCCCGCCAGCCGCGGCGGCGTCATCGGATGCGAGGTGCGGCGCTCCCAGAGGGCATAGAGCGCAAGCCCGGCACAGGCCGCGAGGCCGGCGAGCGCGACGATGCCGGCGGGCACGCTGCGCGCGCGGCCCTCGCCGGGACCGATCTCGCTGAGCGCGAAGGCGAGCGCGGCCAGCGCCGCCGCCAGGATCGCGGCGCCGGTGATGTCGAAGGCGCGCGCCTCGCGCCGGTCGGGCGGGGCCGCCAGGGCGAGGATCGCGACCGCCGCGACCGCGATCGGCGGATTGATCCAGAACACCGCGCGCCAGTCGATCGTCTCGGTGAGCCAGCCGCCGAGCACGGGGCCGCCGGCGGTGGTCAGCGCCGATGCCGCCGCCCAGGTGCCGATCGCGCGGTTGCGCTCGGCGCGCGGATAGGTCGCGCCGATCAGCGCAAGGCTCGCGGGCGTGACCAGCGCCGCCGCGGTTCCCTGCGCAACGCGCGCGGCGATGAGCCAGCCGGTGCTAGGGGCGAGCGCGCAGGCGATGGAGGCGAGGCCGAACAGCAGACAGCCCGCCCGCAGGATGCGCGCCTTGCCGTAGACGTCCGCGAGCGCGCCGCCGATCAGCGTGAGCGCGGCGAGCGCGAGCACGTAGCCGTTGAGCACCCACTGCACCGCGGCGAAGTCGGCGCCCAGATCCTCGCGCAGGCGGGGCAGCGCCACGGTCAGCGCCGAGCCGTCGATGAACGCCATCGAGGAGGCGAGGATGCAGGCGGCGAGGACAAGCCGGCGCCGACGCGGCGCGATCTCGCGGCCAAGCTCGCGCGGGCAGGGCTCGGCGGCGATGATGCCGCGGCTGCAGGGCTCGGCGAATGGCTGCGCCACGCGGCACCTCCCGCTGATGTATGGGCCGTCAGCGCCGAGGCGAATGTCACGCCGCAACGTGACCGGCCGGTGGCCGGAACGATCGCCGCGCGACCAAATTCGCCTTGGAATGCAGTGACCCCGGCGATATGTATGGCCAGCCAATGGCTTGGTCCCGTAGCTCAGCAGGATAGAGCAGCGGTTTCCTAAACCGAAGGTCGGAAGTTCGAGTCTTCCCGGGACCGCCAGTTTCTCCGCTCAGCCAGCCCTGACAATCACCGTGCTGCTCCCGCCTATCCCCCGCTGCAACTTCCGCGTAGCCTGTCCGCGCAGGCAGCTTCCGGGGCGGGGATGCGCAGCATTTGGATCTTGATGGTCTGCATTGGCGTCGCGGCGCTGTCGGGGCAGCCGGCGCGCGCGCTGAGCGAGATGACGGCGATCGTGCAGTACGACTGTCAGCAGGCCCAATGCAGTCTCAAGTGCTGGGGAACCGGCGGCAACATCGAGTTCACATATCGCAGCGTCACGGTGTTCCAGTGGAAGGAGCACCCGCGTCGGCTGTGGATCTCCTCCGACAGCGGGCAGTACGTGGTCGGCGACGACACATCGTGCAAGTTCGAGGGGACACCGAAGTTCAAGTACGAGACGGTTCCCCTCGGCCCGCCGCCGCAGCCGCAATGCACGTGTATCGGCAACCAGTGCTTCCCGCCCGGGTGCAACACCCGTTAGGGCGCGAAAACGGCCGTTCACCAAGACAGTATCGCCCCTGACCGGGCGGCCGGCCCCGGAACCATCAGTGCCGAGCCTCGTTGATGGGGTCATGGCAGATGACCTCACCCCCCAGGAAGAACGCCGCGGCACGCGCAAGCTCATGCTGTGGGCGGTCATCATCGCCGCGATCATCCTGGTCGCGGGCATGGTGTGGCCGTTCCTGCCCAACGACGGCTTCTTGGCCTCGAAGGACGTCGGGCAGACGCAAGGGTCGGCGCCGCCGCAGCGTTAGGTCTCGGCGCGCCATCCGGCCGCCGCCGCGATCCGCCGCCATCCCGCCCGCAAAAAATGAAAAGCCCCACAAAGGCGATTGCCGCAGCGACCACGGCACGCATATTTTGGGACTGACCCGGCCGAGCGCCCGCGCGGCCTTCGACAATCAGATCCCGCATGCTCGACAAGCGCGTAGCGTCCCTCGCCGACAGTGTCGCCGGTATCCGCGACGGCGCGACCGTTCTCATCGGCGGTTTCGGCAACGCCGGCATCCCGGTCGAGTTGATCGACGCGCTGATCGAGCAGGGCGCGAAAGGCCTCACCATCGTCGCCAACAATGCGGGCGCCGGACGCACCGACATCGCCAAGCTGATGGCGACCGGGCGCGTGCGCAAGATCGTGTGCTCCTATCCACGCTCCGCCGGCTCGGTGGTGTTCGAGGAACTCTATGCCGCAGGCAAGATCGAGCTGGAGCTGGTGCCGCAGGGCACCCTGTCCGAGCGCATGCGCGCCGCGGGCGCCGGCATCGGCGGCTTCTTCACGCCGACGGCGGCGGGAACGAAGCTCGGCGAAGGCAAGGAGACGCGCATGATCGACGGGCGCCTGCACGTGTTCGAGGCGCCGCTGCGCGGCGACGTCGCGCTGATCAAGGCCGAAACCGCCGACCGCTGGGGTAATCTGACGTTCCATCTCTCCGCGCGCAACTTCGCGCCGACCATGGCGATGGCGGCCGATCTCACCGTAGTGCAGGCGCGCCGCGTGGTCGAGCTCGGCCGCATCGATCCCGAGCAGGTGGTGACGCCCGGCATCTTCGTGGATCGTGTCGTGGAAGTGGCCAACCCGCAGGCGGCAGGGCAGGCGTAACATGGCTCTCCCGCGCGCATCGAGGTGACCCATGCCAGTCAAGCCGCTCACCCGCGATGAGATCGCCCGCCGCGTCGGCCGCGACATTCCCGACGGCGCCTATGTCAACCTCGGCATCGGCCTGCCGACGCTGGTTGCGAACTACGTGCCGTCCGACCGCGAGGTCGTCTATCACAGCGAGAACGGCATCCTCGGCATGGGCCCCGCGCCCAAGCCGGGTGAGGAGGACCCCGACCTGATCAACGCCGGCAAGCAGCCGGTCACGCTGGTGCCGGGCGCTGCGATTTTCCATCACACCGATGCGTTCGCGATGATCCGCGGCGGACACATCGATCTCGCGCTGCTCGGCGCGATGCAGGTCGCCGCCAACGGCGACCTCGCGAACTGGGCGACCGGCGACGAGACGTTTCCGCCCGCGGTGGGCGGGGCGATGGACTTGGGCGCCGGCGCCGCCAGCGTATGGGTGCTGATGGATCACACCGCCAAAGACGGCACGCCGAAGATCCTCGAGCGCTGCACCTACCCGCTCACCGCCGCCGGTGTGGTCGACCGCATCTACACCAATCTCGCGGTCATCGAGGTGACGGTCGACGGCCTGCTGGTGCGTGAGATGGCGCCCGGGCTCGAGTTCGACGAGCTGCAGGGCAGGACCGGCGCCAAGCTCCGCCTCGCCAACGACTGGCGCACGGTCACGGTGTGATCCTTGTCTATCCGGTGACGTGATACCGCACGTCCCGTGGTGCCCTGCGCAAGCGCAACAGGTTTGCGGCAAAGACGTCAAAAATCGTGGCGAATTAGCAGCTTCCGGCCAATTCAACGTAAAGAGGTTGCAATTCAGGATGCGGCTCGCGCGGCGGTTGTCCGGGGTGCGCCCGACGACGCCGGCGATGGACGCAGGACACGAACGCACGCCCGCTCATGGTGCAGTGGCTGATGACAGGACTTGTTCTGGGCCTGCTCGCGTGCGCCGCGCCGGCGCGCGCGGAGCCGGTCCGGCTCAAGCTCGCGTACCTGTTCTCCGATCGGACCAGCCTGTTCATCGACCTGATCAAGCCGTTCGTCGACGCGGTGAACAGGGAGGCGCGGGGCCAGCTTGCCATCGACGTCTACGCCAGCGGCGCGCTGGGCAAGGCTCCCGCGCAGCAGATCCGGCTCGTGCTGGACGGCACCGCCGACATCGCTTTCGTCGTGCCCGGCAGCACCGAGCGCTTCATCGACAACGCTGTCATCGAACTCCCCGGCCTCTTTCAGGGGCTGCGCGAGGCGAGCGTCGTGTTCGCCCGGCTGATGGCGGCCAACGCATTGCGCGGCTACGAGCAATTCCACGTCGTCGGCGCATTCGCCACCGAGCCGGAAACCATCCATATGCGTTCTCCGGTGCGCTTCCTCGACGACCTGCGCGGCAAGCGCATCCGCAGCAGCAGCCCGATCGAGGCCGCGGCCTTGAGCAAGCTCGGCATGGTGCCGCGCATCATGCCGGCGTCTGAATCCGCCGATGCCATCAGCAGCGGCCTCGTCGACGGCGCGGCGGTGGCGCCGGCCTTGTTGCGGGAGTTCGGCATCGGCCGTGTCACTGCCTATCACTACCTGCTGCGCACGAGCGCTGGGCCGCTTGCCCTGCTGATGAACCGCGCAAAGTTCGACAGCCTGCCGCCGGGCGCGCAGGCGGTCATCCGCCGCCACAGCGGCGAATGGGCCGCGACGCGTTTCGCCGACGGCTACGAGAAGCTCAACAGCCAGGCGATCGAGCAACTGCGCAAGGATCCGCGCCGCAGCGTGGTCACGCCGACCACCGCGGAGTTCGACCGCGCGCAGGTCGCCTTCACATCGGTGGTCGACGATTGGGCTGCGGGTGACGGGCATCGCGCGGCGCTGTTGCGGAAAGCACAAGCCGAGATTCGCCGCTTCAGGTCGGAGCGTGTCGTCCAGTGACGGCCCGTTCGTAGAAGGCACGAGATGTTTCTTCCATGATGCCCTCCGCCACCACGTCGATCCGGCGCAACATCGGGGCCTTCGCCGCGATCTTCCTCGTGCTGATCGGCGGCACCTGGCTCGCCGTGCGGCTCACCGTGGATCATCTGCTCTACCAAAGCGCGACCAACTCCGCCCGCCACTGGGCGCACTATCTCGCCGAAAGCGTCGGCGATCTCGAACAGATCGCGGCCGGCGAACAGCCGTCCGCAGCAAGCCTGGCGTTTCTGCGGAACGCGGGACGATCCGGCGTCGTGTTCCGCTATGAGATATTCAATCGCTACGGCTTCTCGCAACTCGCCTCGGACCACGAGACGGTGAAGCCGGTCGATCTGTCCGAATATAACGCCGATGCCGCCGCGGCGATTGCGTCAGGCCGGTCGGTGGTCGGCGTCCACGAGGGCTCGCCGCCCGTGCTCCCGTCCTATTACGCACGCGCCTACGTGCCCGTGCGCCAGGACGGCGAGCCCGTGGCGGTCGTCGCCGCCTATGTCGATCAGACTGCGCAGCGCAACGAGCTTTACGCGACGTTCCTGCTGGCCGCCGCCGCCTTGTGCCTGCTCACCGCGCTCTCGTTCGGAATTCCGGCGGTCGCCTGGTATCTTCGCACGCGCGAGAAGCAACATGCCGAGGGCCGCATTCGATATCTCGCGCGCCACGACGCGCTGACCGGTCTCGCCAATCGCGCCCACGCGACGGAACTGCTCGAACGCGAGCTTGCCGTCCTGCCCGCGACCGGAACGGGACTCGCCGTGCATTTCCTGAACCTCGATCATTTCAAGCAGATCAACGACACGCTGGGAAACGAGGGCGGCGACTTCCTGCTCAAGACCGTCGCCGAGCGGATGCAGGCGGTCTCGCGTGCCGGGGACGTCGTCGCGCATCTGGGCGGCGACGAGTTCCTCGCGATCCAGGTGGCGGTGCACGAGAGGCAGGAGGTGGAGCAGTTTGCGCATCGTCTGATGACCACCGTCTCGGCCCCCATGGTGTTCAAGGAGCACCCGATCACGCCGGAGGCGACGATCGGCGTTGCCGTCGCCCCCGCGGACGGCGCCACCGCGGCGCGCATCGTCAAGAGCGCCGGGCTCGCGCTGCACGAGGGCAAGAGGAGCGGCCGTAACTGCATCCGCTTCTTCAAGCCGGAAATGGACCAGTCGATGCAGGCGCGTCTGCGGATGGAGAAGATCATTCGCGACGCCGCGGCGGAGGAACGCTTCGAGCTGAACTATCAGCCGATCTTCCAGGTCCACGACCGCAAGCTGGTCGGTTTCGAAGCCTTGCTGCGGCTCAAGGATGAGAGCGGAACGCCGATCCCGCCGGCCTCCTTCATTCCGGTGGCCGAGGATATCCGCCTCATCGGCAAGATCGGCGAATGGGTGGTGCGGCGCGCCTGCCTGACCGCCATGATGTGGCCGAGCGACCTGACCGTCGCCATCAACCTGTCGCCGGCCCAGTTCGAGAGCGAAGGCATCAGCCGGACGGTCGCTGCCGCGCTGCGCGATACCGGCCTGGAGGCCCATCGACTGGAGCTCGAGATCACCGAGTCGCTGCTGCTGCACAGCAGCGAGCCTGTGTCCCTCGAGCTGACGCGGCTCAAGGAGCTGGGCGTGGCGATCGTGATGGACGATTTCGGCACCGGCTACTCGAGTCTCAGCTACCTGTGGCGATTCCCGTTCGACAAGATCAAGATCGACCGCAGTTTCATGCAGGGTCTCGATTCCAATGGCCGCCACGCCGCGACCGTCGTCAAGACGATCATCGCGCTCGGGCGTGAGCTCCACATGCGCGTCACCGTCGAGGGCGTGGAGACCGAGGAGCATGCCGTTTTCCTCGAGCGCGCGCACGCCGATCTCGCCCAGGGGTTCTATTTCGGCCGTCCGATGCCGGCGGAGGAACTGGGCGCCTTCATGCTCAAGATGTTCCGGCGCTTGCTGGAGCGTCCGCGCGGCGCCGAAGCCGGCTAGGGCTGGGATCGCCGGGGCTGCGGCCGACGTGGCTTCACGCCGCCACGAGCAGCGCCATGCAGAACGCGAGCAGCAGCAGAGTGACGGCGACCACGAGCACGGGTGCGTGCCAGCCGATCGCGCGGATGTCCGTCAGGGAGGTTTGCAGGCCGAGGGCGGAGATCGCGATCACGAGCCCGAACGTGGAGATTTCCACCACCCACGCCTTGAGCGGCATGTAGTGCGGGACAAGGCCGCTGCTCATGGCGAAGCTGTTCGCGATGCAGAGCAGCAGGAAGGATACCGCGAACAGCGGCACCGGAATGCGCGCGCGGCCTGCGGCTGCGAGCCCACGCCGCGCAAACCACCAGCCGACCGCCATCACGACCGGCAACAGCAGCGCCACCCGGAACAGCTTGACGATGACGGCCGTATTGCCGGCCTGATCCGACACGCTGTAACCGGCACCGACCACTTGCGCGACGTCGTGGATGGTGGCGCCGAACAGGATGCCGGCGGTGTGATCGTCGAGCCCCGCCAGCCGTGCGATCGGGGGGTAGGCGATCATCGCGACGGTCGACAACGCATTGACCGCCACGACGACGAAGGCGACGTCCGCCTGTTTGCGCGGATAGGCCGGCAGGATCGCCGCAGTGGCGAGCGTCGCCGATGCGCCGCACACGGCGGTGCCCACTCCAGCGAGAGCGCCGAGATTGTCCGATCTGCCGAGTGCTTTCGCGAGCGCCATGGCGCTCACGATCGTCAATGTCATCGCGGCGATGACCATTGCCGCGGTCTGCCAGCCGAGCGCGGCGATGTCCGCGAGCGCGATGCGGATGCCCAGGAGCGCGACGGCGATGCGCAGCAGCGTGCGGACGCAGAACTGCAGGCCGGGCTGGAAGACCGGCGCCATGGCGATGCGGTTGAGGCCGATGCCGATGAGGAGGGCCACGACCATCTCGGAAACCGGCAACGTCGACTTCAATGCGCGGGCGCACAGGATCGCCGCGATGCCCACCGCGGCGGCGAGGGCGATTCCCGGCAATGTCCGGATCGGCGTGGCGGTCTTGAGAGCTTCGGTCATGGATTGTGCTTCGCCGAAGCACCCGCGGACGGGTTCACCGACGCCGTTCCTGGTGTTTCCCTCGTGAGTTCAGCTTCCCGGTGCGCCGGTCAGCACGGGCCCGAATGCGTCCCAGCGTTCGCCCGTGAAACGCATCATCTGCATCTGCTCGACCGGATTGTAATCGTCCGGTCCGGTGTTGATGCGGACCCCGGGCAGCAGCATCGGGATCTCGACGTCCTTGAGGTTCGCCGCCTGCTTCATCACGTTGGCGCGGGTGAGGTCGTCGCCGCATTGCTTGAGCACCTGCACCAGCGTGCTCGCCACGGCGTAGGCATAGACGGTGAAGCTCGATGTGCGGTCCCCGTCCGGGAAGTACTGCTCCATGAACGCGGCCCAGGCCCGATAATCGGCGTCATCCTTCCATGCCGCGTTGGTGGGATCCTTATAATAGACGCTCGAGAGCACGCCCTTGGCGTTGTCGAGGCCGGCCGGCCTGAGCACGCCGCCGACCGAATTCGACACGTTGTTGAGGACGTGTACCGGCGACCACTTCATCTCGGCAGCCTTGCGGATCGCCTGCGCGGCGAACTTGGGCGTCGCCACATTGAACAGGATGTTCGCGCCGGCGGCCTGCAGTGAGATCATCTGCGAGCTGATGGTGGCATCGGTGAACTCGTAGCTCTGCTCGGAGACGATCGGAATCTTGCCCGCAAGCCCGTCCTTGAGGCCCTTGATGTAGTCTTTGCCGTAGTCGTCGTTCTGGTAGAGGATGCCGATCTTACCGCTCGGATGGTGCTCGAGCAGATACTTCGCATAGACGCGGGCCTCGCTCTGGTAGTTCGGCTGCCATCCCATGGTCCAGGGATAATTCTTGGGATCACTGAATTTGGTGGCGCCGGCGGCGACGAACAGCTGCGGCACCTTCCTGTTGTTCATGTAGCGCATGATCGCCGTATTGTGGGCCGTGCCGAGGCTCTGCGTGATCAGCAGAACCTCGTCGCTTTCCACGAGCTTGCGCGCCTGCTCGACGGTCTTGGACGGCGTGTAGGCGTCGTCGTAGCTGATGAACGTCACCTTGCGGCCGTTGATGCCGCCGTCGGCATTCACCTTCTTGAAGAAGGCGTCGAGGGTGCGGCCGATCAGGCCGTAGGCGGAGGCGGGGCCGCTGTAGGGATTGATGTTGCCGATCCTGATCTCGGTGTCGCTCGCACCGGCGTCGTACGTCTTCTGCGCCAGCGCGGGCGCCGCCGTCAGCGCCGTCACCACAATTGCGCGTGCAACCGCCGCGCCAAGCTTGCCCATGAAGTCCTCCCGCTCGACCGGGCCGGACCCTAGCCCACGCTGCGCGCGGTTTGAAGCAGTTCCACCGCATGCGCCCATGTGGAGGGCGCTGCCTTGTTCCAGCCGCCGCGTCCCGTCATGGTCGCGCATGGCCGACGCTGATCGAATCATTGCGCTTTACGAGGCGCACGCCCGATGCTGGGACGAGGACAGGGGGCGCACTCTGTTCGAAAAGCCCTGGCTCGATCGTTTCGCCAAGTTGCTGCCGGAGGGCGGGGCCGTGCTCGACATCGGCTGCGGTTCCGGAGAGCCGATCGCGCGCCACCTGATCGCCGGGGGCTATCGCGTGACCGGCATCGATTCCTCTCCCACGCTGATCGGGATGTGTCGGAGCCGCTTCCCGCATGCCGAGTGGCGCGTAGCCGACATGCGCTCGCTTTCGCTTGGGCATCGCTTCGACGGCATGCTGGCCTGGGACAGCTTCTTTCACCTGACGCCGGACGATCAGCGGAGCATGTTTGCCGTGTTTCGCGCCCATGCCGCAGCCGCGGCGGCGCTGATGTTCACGAGCGGGCCGCGGGCGGGGGAGGCGATCGGTTCATACCAGGGCGAGCCCCTCTATCATTCCAGCCTCGGTCTCGACGAATACGCCGCGCTCTTGCGGCGGTATGGGTTCGAGATCGTCGCGCATCGCGCAGAGGATCCGGATTGTGGCGGCCACACGGTCTGGCTGGCGCGTGCCATGTCATAGCCCGAAGCGCGCGTGCACCGCGGCCGGCGCTTGCTCAAGAGCCCGAGAGCGCGATCATGTTGAGAAGCAGGACCAGTAGAACGAGGCCGGCGAGCCCGCCAATGAAGACGGCGCGCTGCCATCTGCGGCGCAGCACGATGGTGCCGCCGCGCGCCTTCTCCGCCGGAAACTCTGGGGCCTGCTCGTCGTGGGTAGCCATGGTCTTCCTCCTCGCGCCATCGCGGCTGGGCGCGATCGCGGCAGCCTGTTCATTCTAAGGTTCGGGCTGCCCGCAGGTTCCGAGTGCGGGCCTTGGCCGACATTTTGGAATTCCTTGGCCGTATGATCGTGCCAGTATGAAGGGCATCCGGGCGGACGCGGGGGAATGACCGCGCCGATCCGAGCCATGGCGGGGGAGGATTGCATGAAAGTCGCATTGATCGGGGCCAGCGGGAACATCGGGTCGCAGATCGCGGCGGAAGCCGCATCGCGCGGTCATCAGGTGACGGGGATTGCGCGCAATCCCGAGAAGGTCCAGTCGAAATCGGGCATCACAGCAATCCGCGGCGACCTCGCCGATACGGCTGCGCTCGCGAAGATTCTGGCGGACCACGACGCCGTGATCAGCTCGGTGCGCTTCCGCACGTTCAAGCCCGAGCAGTTGCTCGGCGCCGTGCGGCAGTCGGGCGTGAAGCGACTGATCGTCGTGGGTGGCGCGAGCACGCTCGAGGTGCGGCCCGGCGTCGAGCTGCTCGACACGCCGGAGTTTCCCGCCGCCGCGAAGGAAGAGGCAACCGCAGGGCGTGACGCGCTCAACGCGCTGCGGCGGGAAAGCTCGCTGGATTGGACCTTCCTGTCGCCCTCGGCGATGATCGGACCGGGCGAGCGCACCGGAAAGTTCCGTCTCGGCAAGGACCAGCTCCTGGTCGGCGATGATGGAAAGAGCCGCATCTCCATTCCTGATTACGCCATTGCCCTCGTCGATGAACTGGAGCGGCCGCAGCACGTGCGGCAGCGCTTTACGGTCGGTTATTGACGCAACAGCGGCCGAAAAACGCCCGCGAACTTGAAGCTTTGGTAGGGCGCTACCCCGCCGCGACCACGTCGCGGCGCGCGCCGGAACTCCGCGATATCGCGCAGCGTTTGGCAGGGGCGTGCGACAACCCGGAAGGTCGAAGCCGGCACTCCCGGGTTCACGCCGAGCGGCGACCGCGGCTCTCGCGGCGACGCCGCCGCCCCGCCTTCATGGAGATCGCGATGAGAAGTATTGGCCTTGCCGCCCTCGGGCTGTCGCTGGTCACGGCAACCGCCGCATACGCGCAGACGACCGTCACGCGGGAAGTTTCAGAGATGCCGGTGGAAACCACGATCACCCGCTCTCCGAGCCGAACGGTGATCACCCGCCGTGTGCTGCCGACCGTCACCGAGGTGCTTCCCGCGCAGCGAACCGTCGTCGCCACGCGCCGTCCGGCCTATGCGCGCGCACGTACCGCGACGCGGGTGGTGAGCACGCGCCGCCCGCCCGTCTACGCCATGGTGACGGCTGAACCCCTGCTGCTCAGCCCGCAGGAGCGAAGCTTCCTCTACACAGCGATCATGGACCAGAATGCGCCGGCCGTGGCGCCGGGCGGAGTCTATGCCTATGCGCCGGATGCGGTGCCGGCCGTCGCGGTCGATCCGCTGGCGCGCGCCGATTACGTCGTCGGCTCCCGCCTGCCGCGCGGCATTCCGCTCATCGAGCTTCCGGCCGCGGCGGTCTCGGTCGTTCCCGAAACCGCGCCTTACGCATACGCCCTCGTCAACGGCCGCATCCTGCTGGTCGATCCGCAGACCGGCATCATCGTTGCCGATATCGGCTGACGCGCACAGCGCAAACGAAAAGACCCCGGCGGCAAGCCGGGGTCTTCGCGTGTGTGCCGAGCTGGCTCACTCGATGATCTTGACGATCCGCCGCGTGCCGGGATCGACGATCACGCGCTTCTTGTTGACCACCGCATAGCGGTACTTCTCGCTCGAAGGGATGGTCCGCAGCTCTACGGTCGAGGGCAAGGCGTGGCCGACCACGACCTCCTCTTCCACTTGCACCGACGGGACGCTTTCCCGCTCCACGTAGGTCACCACCTCGTCGGGAACCTCTACGGCCACACCGACTGTCTGGGCCATGGACATGGCCGGAGACAACGCTACCGCGGCAACAGCAACCATCAGTGTTTTGCGCATCAGAGACCTCTTCCTTTGCCTGAGCCGTCCCCGTCGTGCGGGAACGTCCCAGATCGAACGAAGGTTCCTGCGCCGGGTACTGGAACACGGCAAGCGGCGCGTTGTGATCTGGACGCGCCCCAGGGAGTTTGCGCACAATGGCCGCAAATGGGGCGGCGCATGGGCGGCGACATTATTCTCGCGACCGAGAACCTCACCAAGGAGTTCGCAGGGTTCGTTGCCGTCGCGGGTGTCGATCTGTCCGTCGAACGCGGCACCATCCACGCGCTGATCGGACCGAACGGTGCCGGCAAGACCACCTGCTTCAACCTCTTGACCAAGTTCCTCAGTCCCAGCGTCGGGCGGATCACGTTCAACGGCCGCGACATCACGGCGCTCGCCCCCGCCGACGTGGCGCGTCTCGGAATGGTGCGCTCGTTCCAGATATCGGCGGTGTTCCCGCATCTCACCGTGATGGAAAACGTGCGCGTTGCGCTGCAGCGCAAGCGCGGCGGCTCGTTCGACTTCTGGCGGTCCAAGACGGTGCTCGGCGAATTCGACGCCCGCGCCCTGGAGCTGATCGCGGCGGTGGGGCTCGAAGATTTCGCCGAGGTCGCCGCCGTGGAACTGCCATACGGCCGCAAGCGCGCGCTGGAGATCGCCACCACCCTGGCGCTCGATCCGGAGTTGATGCTGCTCGACGAGCCGACCGCGGGCATGGGTCACGAGGACATCGACCGCATCGTTGCGCTGATCAAAGACGTCTCGGCCAACCGGACGGTGCTCATGGTCGAGCACAATCTCAACGTCGTCTCCCAGCTCTCCGACCGCATCACCGTGCTCACCCGCGGGCGCGTGCTTGCCGAAGGGGACTACGCCGCGATCTCGGCCGATCCGGACGTGCGCGAGGCCTATCTCGGGGTGGGCCATGCCTGAGGCGCCCCCGCTGCTCGAGGTCGAGAACCTGCAGGCCTGGTATGGGGAATCGCACGTGCTGCATGGCGTGAGCTTCGCGGTGCAGGCGGGCGAGGTGGTGACGCTGCTCGGTCGCAACGGCGCCGGCAAGACCACCACGCTCAAGTCCATCATGGGTATCGTTGCGAGCCGCACCGGCTCGGTGAGATTCGAGGGGCGGGAGCTCATCGGCCTGCCGCCCTACGCCATCGCGCGCAGCGGCATCGCCTTCTGCCCGGAGGAGCGTGGCGTGTTCGGCTCGCTCAGCGTCGAGGAGAACCTGATGCTGCCGCCCGTGGTGCGCCCCGGCGGCCTCGGCCTCGAGGAGGTGTTCGCGCTCTTTCCCAACCTTAGGGAGCGGCGCGCGTCGAGCCAGGGCACCAAGCTCTCGGGCGGCGAGCAGCAGATGCTGGCGATCGGACGCATCCTGCGCACCGGCGCGCGCCTGCTGCTGCTCGACGAGCCGACCGAGGGGCTGGCGCCGGTCATCATCCAGCAGATCGGCCGGACCATCCGCGCCCTCAAGCAGCAGGGTTTCACGATCCTGCTGGTGGAGCAGAACTTCCGCTTCGCAGCCACCGTGGCCGACCGCTACCATGTGATGGAGCATGGCCGGGTGATGGAGAGCTTCACGAACGCCGAGCTCGATGCCAACATCGACACGCTGCACGATTACCTTGGAGTCTAGGCCGACGGAAAATTGCGACCTCAACGAATGCCGGCAGGCATCAGCATCAAGGGAGAGAAAGCCATGAAGCGTGCTCTGGGACTGGCTGCCGTGTCAGCCGTACTGGCCTGCGGCGCGGCGCAGGCGCAGCAGGTCAATGTCAAGATCGGCGTGCTCAGCGACATGTCGAGTCTCTACTCCGACATCGGAGGACCCGGCTCGGTCGCCGCCGCCAAGCTCGCGATCGCCGACTTCACCGCCAAGAACAAGGACATCAAGGTCGAGCTGCTCAGCGCCGATCACCAGAACAAGCCGGACGTCGGCACCACGATCGCCAACCAGTGGTATGACGTCGACAAGGTCGACATGATCATCGACGTGCCGAACTCGGGCGTGGCGCTCGCCGTCAGCCAGGTCGCGGCCAACAAGAACAAGGTGTTCATCGTCTCGGGCGCGGCAGCCTCCGACCTCACCGGTCCCAAGTGCAACGCCAACACGGTGCACTGGACCTACGACACCTGGATGCTCGCCAACGGCACCGGCAAGGCCATGGTGAAGACCGGCGGCGACACCTGGTTCTTCCTCACGTCCGACTACGCCTTCGGTCACGCGCTCGAGCGCGACACCTCGGCCGTGGTCGAGGCGAGCGGCGGCAAGGTGATCGGCAAGGTGCGCCACCCACTCAACACCAACGACTTCTCCTCGTTCCTGCTACAGGCGCAGGCCTCGAAGGCCAAGGTGATCGGCCTCGCCAATGCCGGCGGCGACACCATCAACTCGATCAAGCAGGCGGCCGAATTCGGCATCGTGAAGGGCGGCCAGAAGCTCGCCGGCCTGCTGGTGTTCGCAAGCGACGTCAACGCGCTCGGCCTGCAGACCGCCCAGGGCCTGTCGCTGACCGAAACCTGGTACTGGGACGCGAACGAGGCCAACCGCGCCTGGACCAAACGCTGGCAGCAGGAGCGTCCCGGCAAGTTCCCGACGATGATCCACGCCGGCGTCTATGCCGGCATCACGCATTACCTCAAGGCGGTCGCCGCCATGAAGGGGCCGGGCGACGGCAAGTCGGCGGTCGCCAAGATGAAGGAGATGCCAACCGACGATCCCCTGTTCGGCAAGGGCACGATCCGGGCCGACGGGCGCAAGATCCACGACGCCTACCTGTTCGAGGCCAAGGCGCCCTCGGAATCGAAGCACCCGGGCGACTTCTATCATCTGCGCGCGACGATCCCCGCCAACGAAGCCTTCCGGCCGCTCAAGGAGGGCGGCTGTCCGCTGGTGAGCGGCTGATCCGGTCAATCCTGCGCCGCGGCGCCGCCGACGGCGGCGTCGCGCCCAGGCATCGCGCATGGTCGAGATCTTCGGCATCCCCTCCCAGGCACTGTTCGGGCAACTGCTGCTCGGGCTGATCAACGGCTCGTTCTACGCGCTGCTCAGCCTCGGGCTGGCCGTGATCTTCGGCATGCTCAACATCATCAATTTCGCCCACGGCGCCCAGTACATGATGGGCGCCTTCGTGGCGTTCCTCGCGCTGCAGTATCTCGGCCTCAATTACTGGGGCGCGCTCCTCGTCGCGCCGGTCGTCGTGGGCGCGGTCGGCGTCGTGATCGAGCGGCTGTTCCTGCAGTGGCTCTACCGACTCGATCACCTCTACGGGCTGCTGCTCACCTTCGGCCTCGCGCTGATCATCGAGGGCACGTTCCGCAACTACTTCGGATCCTCGGGGCTGCCTTACCGCGTGCCGGATGCGCTCACCGGCGGCTACAATCTCGGCTTCATGTTCCTGCCGCTCTACCGGGCCTGGGTGATCGCGTTCTCGCTCGCGATCTGCCTCGTGACCTGGTTCGTGATCGAGCGCACCAAGCTCGGAGCCTACCTGCGCGCCGCCACGGAGAACCCCGTGCTGGTGAACGCCTTCGGCGTCAACGTGCCGCGCCTGATCACGCTGACCTACGGCTTCGGCGTCGGGCTCGCCGCGCTCGCGGGCGTCATGGCGGCCCCGATCTACAACGTCAGCCCGCAGATGGGCGCGGAGCTCATCATCGTGGTCTTCGCGGTGGTGGTGATCGGCGGCATGGGCTCGATCATGGGCGCGATCGTCACCGGCTTCGGCCTCGGCATCGTGGAAGGGCTGACCAAGGTGTTCTTTCCCGAGGCCTCCAACACGGTGATCTTCGTGATCATGGCGCTGGTGCTGCTGGTGCGGCCCGCCGGACTGTTCGGGCGGAGCGGGGCATGACGGCGATCAGCATGCCATCGGGGAAGGCAGCCGCGCGACGGCACAACGGGATCAGCGAGCGTGTCGCGTTCGGCCTGATGGTGGCCGCTCTGATCGTCGCGCCGCTCTATGTCTATCCGCCGTTCCTGATGAAGGCGCTGTGCTTTGCCATGTTCGCCTGCGCCTTCAACCTGCTGATCGGCTACGTCGGGCTGCTCTCGTTCGGCCACGCGCTCTATTTCGGCTGGGCGAGCTATCTCTCGGCCCACGCCGCCAAGGTGTGGGGGTTCCCGACCGAGCTCGCCATCCTCGCGGGCACCGCCACCGCGGCCGTCTTCGGCCTGGTCTCGGGCGCGCTCGCGATCCGCCGCCAGGGCATCTACTTCGCCATGATCACGCTCGCGCTCGCCCAGATGATGTTCCTCGTTGCGGTGCGCAGCCAGTTCACCGGCGGCGAGGACGGCATCCAGGGCGTGCCGCGCGGCACGCTCCTGGGGCTCGTCGACCTCAAGAACGACACCGCGATGTACGTGTTCGTGGCCGCGATCTTCCTCGCGGTGTTCCTGCTGATCTACCGCATCGTGAACTCGCCCTTCGGCGAGGTGCTCAAGGCGATCCGCGAGAACGAGGCCCGCGCGGTCTCGCTCGGCTACCGGACCGAGCGCTACAAGCTCGCGGCCTTCGTGCTGTCGGCGACGCTCGCGGGCGTCGCCGGCGCCACCAAGGCGATCGTGCTGCAGATCGCCTCGCTCACCGACGTGAACTGGCCGATGTCGGGCGAGGTGGTGCTGATGGTGCTCGTCGGCGGGCTCGGCACCGTGTTCGGGCCTGTGGTCGGTGCGGTCGTCATCATCGCCATGCAGAACTATCTCGCCCAGGTCGGCGAGTGGGTCACGGTGATCCAGGGCGCCATCTTCGTCGCCTGCGTGCTGCTGTTCCGCCGCGGCATCGTGGGCGAGATCGCGCGCCTCCTGCGCGTGAAGCTGTAGCGCCTGGCCGGGGAAGCGCCCGCGAATCAGGGCCGGTCGCGATCGGGCCGTGAGGACCCCCATCCGGCCTGATGCCGTGACGCGAGTCTGCCGCTATCATGTCTCCAGCACGCTCGACCCTGCCGGTGCACCTGGAGATGATGGAATGCTCGCCAAGCCCAGCCTCACGCTCTCGCGCCGCCTCAAGGCGCCGCCGTCGCGCGTCTTTGCGGCATGGATCGAGCCCGCGCAGATCGCGCACTGGTTCGGTCCCGAGGGCGCGCAGATCCTGACGGCCGACATCGACGCGCGAGAGGGCGGCGGATTCCACATCACCTTCACCACGCCCGACGGCGAGGATCACGACATCAGCGGCACGTATCGGGAATTCGTGCCGGGCCGGAAGCTGGTCTTCACATGGCGCTGGATCACGCTGCCGGAGCGGCAGTCGCTGGTGACCGTCACGTTCGAGCCGGACGGCGAATCGACGCTGCTCACGCTCCTGCACGAGCAGTTCTTCGATGAAGCCGCGCGCACCGGGCATCGCCGCGGCTGGACCGATTCGCTCAACAAGCTGGAGCGGCTGTTCGCCGGGTGATCGGGCGGGATCGGTCAATTTGTCGGCGTGCCGATAGCACCACGTTAATGATCTTGCGGCAGGAGAGCGGGGCTTTCCTCCTAATATTTTCGAAATGCTCAACATTTGAGCGCATGTTGCGCCGGTCCTACGAGGCGCGCCGCCATGGGCAAGACGCGCGAACCAGGCAAGCCAATGCACAAGCTTCTCAGTCAGCAGCTCGCCGAAGCCACTCGCACGCAGTCGAGTGAGCTCGACGTCGGCAAGCTGGTGCAGCTCGTCGACGCCAGCTACTCGAACGCCGACCGGGACCATCGGCGCCTGATGGACGCCTTCGACGTGATCCCCGAAGGGATCGCAGTCTTCGACAGCAGCGACCGCTACGTCTTCTGGAACGCGCGCTACGCGGATCTTTACGCACGCGGTGGCGGCAAGCTCGAGGTCGGCCTGCGTTTCGAGGATGCGTTATGGGCCGGACTGCGCAACGGCCGCTTCCCGGAGGCGGTGGGGCGCGAGGCGGCGTGGGTGGCCGCGCGTCTCGAACGCCATCGCCGGCCCGCCAACACCGAAATCCAGTGCCTCGGCGATGGGCGCTGGATCCGGCTCGAAGAACGCCGCACGGCGGACGGCGGCAGCATCGGGGTGCGCATCGACATCACCGACCTCAAGGAGCGGGAAGAATCGTTCCGCCTCCTGTTCGAGGGCAATCCGCTGCCGATGATGCTGTGCCGCAAGGGCACGCTGCAGTTCATTGCCGTCAACGACGCTGCGCTGACGCACTACGGCTACAGCCGTGAACAGTTTCTCAGGATGTCGGTGCATGAGCTGCGCGCGCCGGACGACCGCGCGGATCTGGCGCGGCTGAGCGAGACCGGCGAGGGCCGGCGCCAGACGGGCGCCGCCCACCGCCACCTCAGGGCCGACGGCACCGTGATCGACGTCACGGTCTATTCGCGTCCGCTGCGTTATGCCGGCCAGGATGCCACCTTGTTCACGGCGATCGACATCACCGACCGCAAGCGGGCGGAGGACGAGGCCCGCGACGCGCGCGAGTTCCTCAAGACCATCATCGACAACGTGCCGGTGTGCGTGACCGTGAAGGACGCGAGCGACTTCCGCTACGTGCTGGTCAACCAGGCCGGCGAGCGGTTCATGGGCCTGCCGCGCGAGCAGGTCATCGGCAGGACCGTTCACGACATGTATCCGAAGGAAGCCGCCGACGCGATCAGCGATCGCGATCATCAGCTTCTGGTCAACGGTCTGGAGGTCATCCTCGACGATCGCCCGTTCCACGCCACGACCAACGGCATCTCCTGCATCAACACGCGCCGACTCACCATCGCTGATGCCGCCGGAAAGCCCCGCTATCTGCTCGGCGTCGTCGAGGACATCACCGAGTTGAAGGCGGCGCAGGCGCGCATCGCCCATCTCGCGAACCACGACAGCCTGACCGACCTGCCGAACCGGGCCGCGTTCGACCGGCACATGCACGAGACATTGGCGCAGGCGCGCGGGGGCGACGAGCAGTTCGGCGTCATCTGCCTCGACCTCGACCGCTTCAAGGGGATCAACGACGTGTTCGGGCATACGGCCGGCGACGCCGTGCTGCAGGAGACCGCACGTCGCCTCAAGGACGCCGCCGAAGGCGCGTTCCTGGCGCGGCTGGGCGGGGACGAGTTCACGCTCATCGTTCCTGGCCCGCAGCCGCTGGCGACCGCCAGTCTTGCCGAGCGGCTGCAGGCGGTGATGGCAAAGGACATCGTCGTCGAGGGGCAGCGCTTCAAGCTGGGGCTCAGCCTCGGCGCGGCGCTATACCCGCTCGACGGCACGGACGCCAAGTCGCTGCTCAGCAACGCGGACGCGGCGCTCTATCGCGCCAAGGCCGACGGCCGCAACGCGATCCGTTTCTTCGAGGCCGAGATGGACCGGCAGCTGCGCGAACGCCGCGCGCTCCAGCATGAGCTGCGCGGAGCCGTGGAGCGCGGCGAGCTGACGCTGGACTACCAGCCGCAGGCGAGGCTGAACGCCGAGATCGTCGGCTTCGAGGTGCTGGCGCGTTGGAACCATCCGCGGCTCGGATTGATTCCGCCAGCCACCTTCATTCCGCTCGCCGAGGAGAGCGGCGCCATCATCGCGCTGGGCGAATGGATTCTGCGTCAGGCCTGCCGCGAGGCGGCGTCCTGGACGCGGCCGCTCAGCCTGGCGGTCAACCTCTCGCCGGTGCAGTTCCAGCACGGCGATCTGCCGAGCCTGGTGCACGAGGTCCTGCTGGAAACCGGCCTGCCGGCGGAGCGGCTCGAGCTCGAGATCACCGAGGGCGTTCTGATGCGTGATTTCGCCCACGCCATATCGGTGCTGCGCCGGCTCAAGGCTCTGGGCGTGCACATCGCCATGGACGACTTCGGCACCGGCTATTCGTCGCTGTCCTACCTGCAGTCGTTTCCCTTCGACAAGATCAAGATCGACCGCTCGTTCGTCGCCAGTCTTCAGTACAGTCCGCAGTCGGCGGCCATCGTGCGCGCGGTCATCGGGCTGGGACGCGGGCTCGATCTGCCGGTCGTGGCGGAAGGCGTCGAGACCCAGGAGCAGCTCGATTTCCTCACCCAGGAATCGTGCTCCGAGATCCAGGGCTTCCTGATCGGGCGCCCGCGGCCGATCCGCGCCTATGATGCCGTCCTCGCCGGCGATCCCGAGCAGGACGAGATCCGGCGCGCCGGATAAAGGCCCGCGCCCGTCGGTCGCCGGTTGTTCCCACCACGATGTCTAAGGCGTTCAAGGCGCTCATCCTGAGATGATGAGCACCTTCGTGATCGGCTGAGCGCCTTGATCCGGCGATGCCGGGCTCGCAAACAAAAACCCCGCCATTTTCGGCGGGGTTGAGGTGGGAGGAGGCCTTGACGCGCTCAAAGCACTGTCGGGGCCTTACGCCGGGATACGCTCGTCGGCGTCGGTCGGCTCGCGCAGCACATAGCCGCGGCCCCACACGGTCTCAATGAAGTTCTTGCCGCTCGAAGCGTTGGCCAGCTTCTTGCGCAGCTTGCAGATGAACACGTCGATGATCTTGAGCTCGGGCTCGTCCATGCCGCCATAGAGATGGTTGAGGAACATCTCCTTGGTCAGCGTGGTGCCCTTGCGCAGCGAGAGCAGCTCCAGCATCTGGTATTCCTTGCCGGTCAGATGCACGCGCTGGCCCCCGACCTCGACTGTCTTGGTGTCGAGGTTGACGACGAGATCGCCGGTCTGGATGACGCTCTGGGCATGGCCCTTGGAGCGGCGCACGATCGCATGAATGCGTGCGATCAATTCGTCCTTGTGGAAGGGCTTGGTCAGGTAGTCGTCGGCGCCAAATCCGAGACCTTTGACCTTGTCCTCGGTGCCGGCGAGGCCGGAGAGGATCAGAATGGGGGTCTTGACCTTCGCGACGCGCAGCGAGCGCAGCACCTCGAAACCCGACATGTCGGGGAGGTTCAGGTCGAGAAGGATGATGTCGTAGTCGTAGAGCTTGCCGAGATCGACGCCTTCCTCACCCAGGTCGGTGGTGTAGACGTTGAAACTCTCCGATTTCAGCATCAGCTCGATCGATTGAGCCGTGGCGCCATCGTCTTCAATCAGCAGAACGCGCATGCCAATCCCCTTCCTTGCCACTTCGGGCCTAGGTAAGCGCGCCGCGAGGGGGCGCCTTGGAATACGCCTTGGAACAAACTGATTCGAAACGATGACCCGACATGGTTAACAAAACCTGATTCCGGTGCGCAAGAACCTCCTGGGCAAATTTGCCCGAATCGGCCTAAAACCTTGTGCACGGGTGCTTTTTTGGTCACGTCGTCGTTCGAGTTTTAGATGAGGAATTGGCGCTAACCGATTCCGGCGACTCAGCCCGTCCGTCCTGGCGGGCCCAGCCTGTTTCATCCCAAGGACGGTGACGCAATGATTAACGACGCGGGTAAACACGAGGTTAAAGGTGAAGTTTTAGTTGCCACGCGCCTGACGCGTGGCAACGGGTCGTCCCGGCGGTAACCGGCGCCCGCCGGTCCGTCGGCGAGGGTGCCGCCCGCGTCCCACGGGCACGGAGCTCGCATGATGAAGGCGCTGGCCGAACAGATCTCCGATCTCGACGACGTCGAGATCTACGGCCGTGTCGTCGGGGTGCGCGGCCTCATGGTGGAGGTTGCCGGCCCGCTGCACGCCATGTGGGTCGGTGCGCGCGTCACCATCGAGACCGGCTCGCGCGATGGCGGGCTGCGGCCGATCCCGTGCGAGGTGGTGGGCTTCTCCGGCAACAACGCCCTGCTGATGCCGTTTGCGCCGCTCGAAGGCGTGCGCCGCGGCTGCCGCGCGATCGTCTCGGCGACGCCGGGCGCGGTGCGCCCGTCCGCCGGCTGGCTCGGGCGCGTCGTCAACGCCATGGGCGAGCCGATCGACGGCAAGGGTCCGCTGCCGTCCGGCTCGTCGCCTTTCACGTTCCGCAATTCGCCGCCGCCCGCGCATGCGCGGCAGCGCGTCGGCGGGCCGCTCGATCTGGGCGTGCGCGCCCTCAACACGTTCCTGACCTGCTGCCGCGGCCAGCGCCTGGGCATCTTCGCAGGCTCGGGCGTCGGCAAATCGGTGCTGCTGTCGATGCTGGCGCGCAACGTCGCCGCCGACGTGTCGGTCATCGGGCTCATCGGCGAGCGAGGGCGCGAGGTGCAGGAGTTCCTGCAGGACGATCTCGGCGAGGACGGCCTCGCCCGATCCGTCGTCGTGGTGTCGACCTCCGACGAACCCGCGCTCATGCGTCGTCAAGCCGCCTACGTGACGCTTTCGATTGCGGAATACTTCCGCGACGAGGGCCAGGACGTGCTGGTGCTGATGGATTCGGTGACCCGCTTCGCGATGGCGCAGCGCGACATCGGCCTCTCCGCCGGCGAACCGCCCACCGCCAAGGGCTACACGCCGACCGTCTTCACCGAGCTGCCCCGGCTGCTCGAACGCGCGGGTCCCGGCACCGAGGGCCAGGGGAGCATCACCGGCATCTTCACGGTCCTCGTCGACGGCGACGATCATAACGAGCCGGTCGCCGACGCGGTGCGCGGCATTCTCGATGGTCATATCGTCATGGAGCGCAGCATTGCCGAGCGCGGCCGCTATCCGGCGATCAACGTCCTCAAGTCCGTGTCGCGCACGATGCCGCGCGCGGCCGATCCGGAATTCCTGCCGGTGATCACCCGCGCGCGCCAAGTGATGGCAACCTACGCAGACATGGAGGAACTCATTCGCCTCGGCGCCTATCGACAGGGCTCGAGCCCGGAAGTCGACGAAGCGATCGGCCTGCACCCCGCGCTGGAAGCGTTTCTCTCGCAGCACAAGAACGAGGCGACGGGGCTGCGTGAAGGCTATCTGCGACTTCAGACAATCTTAACTGGCGCAGCAACAGAAAACTAACGTTATGAGGCCACACTCCGCCTGCCCATACCACGCGGCGCCCCGGACGCGGCGCGCGGGTATCGGAGCAGCCGGTTCGGCGGTGGCCGGGTGGCACCGGCTGGTGTGTAAGCGCTTCTGGGGAGTATGAGTCGATGAAGTCGCGCGAAACGCTTATTCGCTTGAAGAAGTTTCAGGTCGACGAGAAGCGTCGCAAGGTCGCCCAGATTGAAACCATGATCGCCGAGTTCGAGCGCATGGTCGCGGATCTCGATCGCGAGATTCAGGGCGAGCAGGAGCGCACCGGCATCCACGATCCGGCGCATTACGCCTATCCGACCTACGCCAAGGCCGCGATCACGCGCCGGCAGAACCTGCGCAACTCGGCCGACGAACTGAGGGTTCAGCTCGACGCTGCCAAGGCGGCGCTGCAGGAAGCCTTCGAGGAGCTCAAGAAGGTCGAGTTGCTCGACGAGCGCGACCAGATGCGCGAGCGCGCGGAGATCGATGCACGCGAGCAGGCCGATCTCGACTCGATCGGGCTGATGCGCGCGCGTCAGCTGACGGCCTGACGGCCTGCCTTCGGGCCATCATCACAACTTCTGATCCTAAGGGGTGCCAGGCGGCTTTGCGTCGCGGCTTTGCGTCGTCGGGCGGCCCGGCCGTGTCCGCCGCACGCGCGCGATCAGCTAGCGGATCACGCTCGTTTTGCTGTCGGTGACCACCACCGGCTGACCGGCCTTGATCGGCGGGCCCTTGGCATGCATCGACGCCGCGGCGTCGTCGGCCCAGTTCGTGCGGGCGGAAATGCCCACCACCAGCACGGCGATGGATGCGATCAGCGACACGACCACGATCTTGACGTGGGTGTTGCGGTCGGCGGTTTCAAAAGAAGCGTTGTTCATGGCCCGAGCCCCCGCGTGATGACGCGTGCTCCGTGTGACGGTCTCGGCCAATAACGTATGGTGGGGCCTAAGGTTTCACAGGTCCCCTCACGCAGCCTTGAAACGACGTGAGCGACCGCCAAAAACCCAGCAGCCGCAGCAACTTTGCGGTCGGGGCGGCGTCGGAGCGCCTTGGGCTAGACTGGCCGCGTCTCGGCCGGGTCACGCCCCGCGGGATCGATCCCCATGGCATTCGCATATTCCGTCCAGACCTCGGCCGGCTGGCCGTATTGCCAGGGGAAGCGCCGCGTGCGGCGCGAGAAATAGGGGTCCGCGAGCCATTCCTTCTGCGACATGCCATCGCGTTGCTGTCGCGGCGTCGCGATCGGCAGCGGCACGCGCTTGGCAAGCTCGGCGTCGCGGATGATGCCTTTGGGGTCGCGTCCCTGCGCCACCGCCTCCATGTCCTGGAAGAAGCGGTTGCGAATCATCGCGATCCCGCGGTCGCTCGAGCCGAGCAATTCCTTGCTGCGGTCCGCGATCGTGCCCTGGCCGACCCAGGCGATGATGTCCTGGTTGATGATGTGGCTGGAGATCCAGCGCCCCTTGCTGTCCTTGATCGGCCCGTACCATGCCGGCACGCGGTTCTGCTCGTAGGGCTCGCGCTCGGTCGGCACGCGCGTGTAGAACCAGCAGATGTTGAGCGTGTTCTCGTCGTCGATGGGCACGCGCCATTCGAAATGGCTGCCGAGATAGAAGCCGTTCGGCCACAGTGTGACGCGGCCGATCGTCCAGAGCGGGTCCTGCTCGTTGGCGCCCTCGCGGATGCGCTTGTACTGGAAGCCGTAGTCGAACTCCTCGAAGTTGATCTTCAGATGCTTGGGCGCGTAGGGCCCGAGCTGCCCGCGCTGGCGCATGCTCCAGTTGTCGTGCATCCACTCGAAGTGCACCGGGTCGATCGAGTTCTCCTGGCACTGGAACCAGTTGCACGGCACCTCCGCGCAGACGATCTCGCGGAAGCCGTTCTTCCAGGTGAAGGGGTCCCAGATCGGCAGCTCCGGCGCGGGATCGGGTCCCATGTAGGTCCACAAGAGGCCCGCCACCTCGCGCACCGGATAGGCCGGGCTCGTGCACTTCTTGCGCAGCGGCGACTTGGGATTGAACGTGTCCTCGAACGGCTGCTCGACGCAGCCGCCTTTCTCGTCGAGCACCCAGCCGTGATAGTTGCAGCGGATGCCTTCCTTCTCGACGAAGCCGTAGGAGAGATCCGCGCGCCGGTGCGGACAGTGGCGGTCGAGCAGTCCATAGCGTCCGCTCAGGTCGCGGTAGAGGACGAGATCCTCGCCGAGCAGCCGCACGGCCTTGACCGGATTGTCGTCGAGTTCGCTCGCCCCGCCGATCGGCATCCAATAGCGGCGCAGCAGTTCGCCCATCGGGGTGCCGCGGCCCACGCGGCAGAGCAATTCGTTCTTGGCCGGATCCATTGGCGTTTCCCTCGGCAACCGTCGGTGTTTGCTCGAAATTATTCAGAGCGGGCAGCATCCCGCAAGTTGCCCGCACGCATGGCTGTTGCCAGCCGGTCGTGCGAGTGCGACCGAATCGCAATGCGCTCTGCAACCTGCCCGGGGCGCGCGCGTCAGTTGCGCGCGGCCGCTACCGGCTCGCCCGCCGATACCGCCGCGTAGGCGTCGGCGAGGCCGGCCCCGAACTGCTCGTCGACGCCCTTGGGGCCGAGATCCTTGGCGCTTGCTGTGAGCGCGCTGCGCACCTCGCGCGGGCTGCGCTCCGGCTTGCCCTGCACCATCAGCGCGACCACGCCGCTGATCTTGGCGGCGGCGAACGAGGTGCCCGATGCGACCTGGTAGGTCGCGTCGGGTCCGGGCGCGATGATGTCGACGCCGGGCGCGGCGATCGCCACGTGGCGGCCGCGGTTCGATTGCGGATAGAGCTTGTCGTCGGCATCGGTGGCGGTGACCGCGATGACGTTCGGATCGGCGGCGGGATAGAGCGGCGGCGATTTCGGGCCGGCATTGCCGGCGGCGGCCACGAGCACGATGCCCTTCTTGCTGGCGGCGGCAAGGCTGCGCGCGATGCCGGGATCCGACGGACCGGCGAAGCTCATGTTGATGACGCGCGCGCCGTTCCCCACCGCCCAGTCGAGCCCCTTGCGGATGCTGAAGCTCGTGCCTTCGCGGCCGTCGAAGGCGCGCACCGCGAGGATGCGCGCGGCGGGCGCAACGCCCGGCTGGCGTCCGTGGCCGGCGATGATGCCGGCGATGCCGGTGCCGTGCGCATCGGGCTTCTCCGGCGTGTCGAGCGCGTTGAACCGGTCGGCGACCGCGCCGGTCAGCGCGGGATGCGACGCATCGATGCCCGAATCGATCACCGCCACCAGCACGTTCTCGCCGTTGGCGAGCGAGTGCGCGAGCGCGACGCGCAGCTTTGCCGCTGCGTAGTCGGCGCCGGCATCGTCTTGCGATGCGCCGGCGCCATCCTTCGGGCTGTCCTGCTGCTGCAGGCGGAACAGATAGTTCGGCTGCGCGGCCGCGACCATGCGCTCGGCCTCGAGCGCGCGCACCACCGAGGCCACCGAGCGGCGGTCGGGGATGCGCAGGCGCAGCATCGTCGTGCCGGACAGCTGCAGCGGCTGGCGTTCGATCTCGGTGACGCGATTGCGGCGCAGCAGCGCGGCGATCGACTGCTGCGACGCCGTGTTGGCGACGCCGACGATGACCTCGTTGGGCACGAAGCGGCGCTCGCCGCCTGGGGGTGCGCCGCTCGCGGTGTTGCGGCGGGGCGGCGGCCGCCGGCTCGATTGCCGCACGGCCGGTTCGCGCACCGGCGGATCATAGACATAGGGCCCGCGCGGCGGGATGGTGACGATGATGCCGGGATGCACGTGGCCCCAGCCCGGACGGTGCGGGCGGTCCGGACGGTCGGGCCGTGTCGGGCGCGGGGGCTGCGTCACCGGCGGCATTGGCCGCGTCGGAACGCGGCTGAAGGTCGGGCCGTTGCCGCCCCCGCGATGCATGTTCTGCGCACCCGCATCGCTCGCGGTGAACGCAAGTCCCGCGACTGCGATCACGAGCAGGCCTGCTTGTCGATATGTCCGCATGGTGCAGCCTCCGCTGTTGGCCGTCATTGCGCCGCGGCGATCAGGTCGACCACCCGGTCATCCTGCAGTCGCTTGAGGGTTTGCGTGAGCACGTCCTTGGAGAGCGCGCTGTCCGCCAGCCTGATCCTGAACAGGCCGCCCGCGAGCGGGCCGCCCGCGAGGCTCAGCTTGTTGTCGGCCAGGAAGCGGCCGATCTCGGCGGCGGTCGCCTGCGGCTTGAAGCGCACCATCGCATAGGTGCCGCCCGTTGCCTCGGCGGCGGGTCCGCTCGCGGTCTGGAACGTGCCCGGCCGTTCGGTCAGGCCGATGCCGGCGAGCAGTCCGGCCTGCACGGCGATGACGAGCGCCGCCGCAACGCCGGTCCAGGCGAGCGTGCGCGGCGAAAAGCTCGCGATGAATTGGGCCAGCCTGTCGCTCAGGCTGACCGCGCTCGCGGGCGCACGCGCCGGCTCGGCATCGATGGCGGCCATCAGCCGGTTCATCGCGCGCACGGACGGCGCGCCCAGCGTCTCGTTGAGGTGCGTCGTCTCGGCGAGCTCCTCGCGCACGAGCTCGTAGCGGCGCGCGAGTTCCGGGTCGCTCGCCAGCGCGTCCTCGACGCGCGCCGCCTCGCGGCGGCTGAGCGTTCCGGCCGCATGCCACGGCAGGAGCTCTTCGATCTCCTGGCGCTCCGGTGTCTGCGTCGTGGTCATGGCCAACCTCGTTCAACTCCTGCTGCCTTGAGCAGCTCGCCCAGTTTCTTGCGCGCATAGAACATGCGCGTCTTCACCGTCGCCTCGGGAATCCCGACGATCTGCGCGACCTCTTCCACCGACTTCTCGTGATAATAGACAAGGTCCACGATCTCCCGGTGCTCGGCCGACAGCCTGCTCAGGCACTCCCGAAGCACGCTGCCTTTGTCCTTCTTCTGGAGGTCCACCTCCGGATCGTCCGCCGGATCCTCGATCGTCTCTGCCATCTCATCGTCCAGCTCCGCGTGCGGCCGGCGTCGCAACGCCGACAGTGCCTTGAAACGCGCGATCGACAGGAGCCAGGTCGACACCGCCGAGCGCCCCTCGAATTTGCCGGCTTGCCGCCAGACGTCGAGGAACACGTCGCTGATGACATCCTCCGCCACCGTCGCATTGCGCGTGAGCCGCAGCACGAAGCGGTAGACGCGGACGTGGTGCCGGGTGAACAGGACTTGCATGGCGAGCCGGTCGCCCGCGGCAATCCGTCGAACCAGATCCTCGTCCGTACTCTGCATCGATCACTCGTGCATGGGTCGCGCGGAGCGGCGGTCCGGTTCAAACCGGGAGAAGAAATATCGAGCAGGAGCGCCGCAAACGCCTCGCCCGCGGCTGCGGGCGGCCTCAGGGTGCTCCTGAAACATCGTCCCGGCAATCGCCGCGGGAAAAGGCAGTTAGCGCCTGATTACGGGCAATCCGAAGCCTTATCAGTGACTTGGATCACAGATCGAAAAAATCCTCCGTCCCTTTGAACCTCCCGCCGGGGGCCCGCGACCCATGGGCAGGATGTGAGGTCACATCCCCCGCACAAGGAGATACGACGATGTTCCGCAAGCTCATTCTCGCCGCCGCCGCCGTTGCCGCCCTCGGCGCCGCCTCGCTCGCCCCGACCGCTGCGTCGGCGCATGGCTGGCACGGTCACTTCCATGGCCACTTCCACAAGCACTGGGGCTTCTACCCCACGGTCTACGGTGGCTACGGCGGCGACTGCTACTTCGTGCGCAAGTTCGTGCCGACGCCCTACGGCCTCGTCAAGAAGCGCGTGATGGTCTGCGGCTGATCCCCTCAACAGCCGAGTTCCGTCCCGCTGGCCCCGTCTCTCCGCGAGACGGGGCCTCGCGTTTTGATGATCGCAGACATCAAAAAAATCCGCGGGCGCTTTGAACCTCTCCCAGGCGCGGCGCGACCCACGGACAGGATGTGAGAGCACATCCCTTTCAGAGGAGACAGGACCATGTTTCGCAAGCTCGTTCTCGCCGCCGCCGCCGTCGCCGCCCTCGGTGCCGCCTCGCTCGCTCCCACCGCCGCATCGGCCCACGGCTGGCACAAGGGCCACGGCCACTGGCACGGCCACTTCCACAAGCACTGGGGTGTCTATCCGGTCTACGGCGGCTACGGCGGCTGCTACTACGTGCGCAAGTTCGTCCCGACGCCCTACGGCCTCGTCAAGAAGCGCGTGATGGTCTGCGGCTGACCGCCCCCAGCAGCCGAGTTCCGTCCCGCTGGCCCCGTCTCTCCCCGAGACGGGGCCTCGCCGTTGTCTGCGGGGATCAGATGCTGCCGACGGTCTTGAGCCGCGCGCGCGGATGGATTTCGGCCTGCGAGAGCACCGGCGTCTGCGCGCGGAAGCGTTCGATGATCGAGCGCACGAACGGCCGGATGAGGCCGGAGGTGACCAGCACCGGAGCTTCGCCTTCCTGCGCCGCGAGCTCGAAGCGCTCGCGCACCAGCGTAATGAACTCCGAGATCTTCGAGGGCTGCATCGCGAGCTGGCGGTCGTCGCCCTGTCCGACCAGCGCCTCCGCGAAAGCCTGCTCCCATTTCGCCGACAGCCCGATGAGCGGCAGGTAGCCGGCGGGCGAGCTGTGCTGGGCGCAGAGCTGGCGCGCCAGGCGGGAACGCACATGCTCGGTGAGCGTCGCCGGATTGCGGGTGAACGACAGGCCGTCGGCGATTCCCTCCAGGATGGTGGAGAGGTCGCGGATGGAGACGCGCTCGGCGAGCAGGTACTGCAGCACGCGCTGGATGCCGGTGACGGCGATCTGCGAAGGCACGATGTCCTTGAGCAGCTCGCCCTGTTCCTTCGGCAGCTCCTTGAGCAGCTTCTGCACCTCGGCGTAGGACAGCAGGTCGGCGACGTTGACCTTGATCAGCTCGGTCAGGTGCGTTGCCAGCACGGTGGCGGCATCCACGACGGTGAAGCCACGCACCGAGGCTTCCTCGTGCAGCGCCGCATCGACCCAGGTCGCCGGCAATCCGAACGTGGGCTCGTGCGTGTGCACGCCGGGCAGGTCGATCTGCCCGCCGGCCGGGTCCATCACCATGTACTGGTTCGGCCACACGCGGCCCGAGCCGGCCTCGACTTCCTTGATCTTGATGACGTAGGCGTTGGCCTCGAGCTGCACGTTGTCGAGGATGCGCACCGCCGGCATCACGAAGCCCATCTCGCTCGCGAGCGAGCGGCGCAGCGCCTTGATCTGCTCGGTGAGACGGTCGTTGCCGTCGGGCGAGTTCACGAGCGGCAGCAGCGCATAGCCGAGCTCGATCTTGAGGTCGTCCATCTTGAGCGCGGTGGAGATCGGCTCCTCGGCGGCCGGCGCGGCGGCGGCTTCGGCGGTGGCCTGCGTCGCTTCCACCGATTGCTGGCGCTTGGTGCGCTTCACGATGAGATAGGAGAGCGCGCAGGCGCCGCCGCCCAGGAACAGGAACGGCAGCATCGGGATGCCCGGCAGCAGCGCCATCACCAGCATGACGCCGCCGGACATCCCGAGCGCGTTGGGATAGGTCGACATCTGGCGCAGCAGCACCTTGTCGGCGGCTTCGCTCAGCCCGGCCTTGGAGACGAGCAGGCCGGCCGCGGTCGAGACGATCAGCGCCGGGATCTGGGTCACGAGGCCGTCGCCGACCGTCAGCACGGTGTAGCTCTGGGCCGCCTCCGAGAAGGTGATCCCCTGCTGCAGGATGCCGATGATCATCCCGCCGATCACGTTGATGAACACGACCAGCAGGCCGGCGATGGCGTCGCCGCGCACGAATTTCGAGGCGCCGTCCATGGCGCCATAGAACGCGCTCTCGTCCTCGAGGTGCTTGCGGCGCTTGCGCGCCTCCTTCTCGTCGATGAGGCCGGCGGACAGGTCGGCGTCGATCGCCATCTGCTTGCCGGGCATTGCGTCGAGGTTGAAGCGCGCCGCGACTTCCGCGATGCGGCCGGAGCCCTTCGTGATGACGACGAAATTGACGATGATCAGGATCGTGAACACGATCACGCCGATCACGAAATTCCCGCCCATCACGAAGTTGCCGAAGGCCTGGATCACGTGGCCGGCCGCCTGGGCGCCCTCGTGGCCGTGCGAGAGGATCAGGCGCGTGGACGCGAGGTTGAGCGCGAGCCGCAGCATGGTCGAGATCAGCAGCACGGTCGGGAAGACCGAGAACTCGAGCGGCGCCTGGATGAACAGCGCGGTCATCAGGATCAGGATCGACACGATGATCGAAACCGCGAGCGCGAAGTCGAGCAGGACGGGCGGCAGCGGCAGGATCAGCACGACCAGGATGGTCAGCACGCCGACGGCGAGCCCGATGTCCCCGCGCTTGAGCGCGTCGCCGATCCCCTTCAGGGTCGGCCACGGTAGGGAAGTAGTCGGTTGGGAGGCGGACAGGTCGGTCAAAGCGGGGCCGCGCGCAGGAGGGGCATGCGGCAATTTTTGCCGGGTGTATGGTTAGCAATCGGTTAACGCCATTGGGGCGTTCGGCGGGCTTGGCGCGCCAAGCCCCTGACATTGTTACTGCGATTTAAGTTGCGGCACGGGCCGGGGTGGCCGCAGATTTGTAGCGAAGGCGACGCCCATCAGGAGAATTCCCATGCGAAAGCAGGTTATGGCGGCGGCCGCGGTGCTGGTGCTCGCCGGCACGTCGCTCGCCGTGGCGCAGGAGTTCCGCGGACCCGGCCGCGGCGACGGACGCGACGGGTTCGCCGGCCGGCGGTTTTCGGCCGAGGACATCGCGGCCTTCGCTGACGCACGCATCGCCGGGATGAAGGCCGGGCTGCGGCTCACCCCGGAGCAGGAGAAGAACTGGCCGGCGTTCGAGCAAGCCTATCGCGCGCTTGCCAAGCAGCGGGCCGAGCGTTTCGCCGCGCGGCGCGACGGGCAGCCCGACCGTTCCGGCGACATCGTCGAGCGCATGCAGCGCCGCGCCGAGATCATGACGCAGCGCGCGAGCGGCTTCAAACAGCTCGCCGACGCGGCCGCGCCGCTCTACCAGAGCCTCGACGATGCGCAGAAGAACCGCTTCACGGTGCTCGCGCGCATGCTGCGTCCGCGCCCGATGATGTCGGGCGACCGCGGCCGCGGGCACAGGTGGCATCACGGCCCGCGCCGCTTCCACGAGCGCGGCGGCATGGACCGGCCGCGCTTCGGCGAAGAGGGCGGCCTTGAGCGCGGCCTGTTCCGCACCGGCCGGCTCGACGAGCATTTCGGTGCCGCAGATCGCGCGGTCGAGGTTGCCGACCTCGATCTGACGGCGGTTCCGGCGGAAACACGGTAACCGGCCGGCCTGTCCAGCAGGGCGCGGCTTTGCTGGACAGGGCAGGCTGCGTTTGCTAGACGACGCGCGCTGCGGGACAACCGCGGCCGTGGTGCGGGCGCATAGCTCAGTTGGTAGAGCAGCTGACTCTTAATCAGCGGGTCCTAGGTTCGAGCCCTAGTGCGCCCACCACTCCCCAAGACCCTTGGATATTCACGTTATTTTCCGCGCGCGCTGGACGCGCCCGGGGTCGCATGGTCTGATGGCGGCACGACCGCCGTGCAGGCGGCAGGCTGGGGGCGTGGCAATGCGGGACTTCATGCGGCGATGGCGTGAGCGTTGGACGCCGTTCGACACCATCATGGCCGCGCTCGTCGCTGCGGAATTCGTCACCAGCGTCGAGCTTACGGTGCTCAAGCTCTGGTTCTGACCGCGAGTCTGCTGCCCGCCGGCGCATGATCCGGCGCCCCGGAAACCGGTTCGCCTGCGGTCACGCGTCAGGCGCGCTTCCTCACGTCGAAATGGTACATCCCGGTGAAGGTGGAAGGGTTCTCCTTCTCGAACACCTCCCACGCGCGGAAGTTGGTCAGCACGTCCTGCCCGGCAAAGCGATTCCTGAATCTCTGCAGGCTGGTGGAATGAAGGTCGAAGCCGAGGAATTCCAGGTCGTTCTGGATCAGGAATGCCTCGATCTGGCCCAGCGTCATGCGCTGCTCCTGCACGTGGAACAGGAGGTCGCGGCAGTTGCTGACGCTGTAGAAGTCCTTCGATTGGACGATGATGGCGAACTCGGGCCGCGACAGCGCGTCATGGCGGAAGCGGCGGATGTCCTCGCTCGAGCCGGTGTAGCCGTGCTCGGCGATGAAGGCCCGGCCCGCGACCAGCGGAAAGCGCGCGATCTCGCTGTAGAGCGCGATGCGCATGGTGCCACCCGGGCGCAGGATCGACAGCAGCACGCGCCAGCCCGTCCACGGGTCGCCGAGATGATGCAGCACGCCGCTGCTGTCGATGTGATCGAACGAGCGGCCGAGCGAGCCGAGCTCGAGGATGTCGGCCTGCGCGAAGTCGACGTTGTCGGCGCCGAGCTCGCGTGCCTTGCGCACGCCATAGGCGAGGCTCGACAGGCTGAGGTCGATGGCAAGGACGCGCGCGGTGCGGTGTGAGAGGGCGATATCGATCGGGTGGCGGCCGGTTCCGCACCCGGCGACGAGGATCTCGCGGGCGTTGTCGAAGACCGTCGTTTGCGGCCGCACCAGCGCGGTATGCGCCCAGCGCGGATAGGGAAAGTCCTCGTACTGCCCCTGCACGGCGCGCGACACGCTGTCCTCGATCGGGGTCAGCCGCGGGATCGCGGCGCGCAGCTCGCGCTCGACCGCGGGCTCGCGCACCTGCTGCGTCAGCAGGTCGTCGATCGGGGCAGGCCATTGTCTCGCCAGGAGGCCCTGCGCTTGCGGCAGGATGCCGAGCGGCGCGTACGCGGCCAGGGCAGCGACCTGCAGCGCGGAGATGGGCGTGCCCGCGGACAATGCGGCATCGACATAGTCCCGCAACTGCGCGAGCTGCGCGCTTTCCTGCTCCTCGGCCCAGAAGACATACTCGTTGATGAAGCACTGCGTCGCGAGGGCGCAGGCGAGCGGGAGCAGGCGGGCATCGTCCGGCGCCGCGAGCGCGCGCTCAAGCAGGGCGGCGCGCGCCTGCGTGAGATAGCGTTCGAGCTCGGGCGTACAGACCGGCGTGCTGACGAGGAGCGTGAGCAGCAGGGCGTCCGACTGGGCGGCGGCGAGATCGAGCTCGGCGGCCGGCACCCGCTGCGGCCATGCCGCGGTCACGCGCTTCACGGCTTTTGCCGCCGGGCCGTTCTCCGCCAGGCGGCAGACGTTGGTCGAGACGATGTCCGGTTTGATCCAGCGCTCCTGCAGCGCGCGCATCAGCATGGGCCGCACCCGCCCGATCTTGCTGGCGTCCTGCCGCATGGTGAGGCACTGGGAGAACAGCGCCTTGATGTCGGCGGTCTGCGCGATGGCGAGCGCATCCGCCGCGGCCATGGTGGCCTCCTCGATGCGCTCCGCCAGCAGCAGGGCAAGGCCGAGGTTGGAGGCCGCCCCCAGGTAATCGGGCTTGAGGGCGAGCGCACGCTTGAAGTGCCGCACCGCGTCGTCGATGCGTCTGAGCGCCTGCAACGCGAGGGCGAGGTTGTTGTGGAACGTCGGCTCCCGCGGCTTCACGGCCAGCGCCTGCTCGATGAGCTCGACCGCCGCGGCGTGCTGATTGCACTGGTGCGCGATCACGCCGAGCAGGTGAAGGGCCTCGGGATGGCGCGGGTCGATGGTGAGGACGTCGCGATAGAGCGCCTCCGCCTCGGGCAGCTTTCCCGCCCCGTGCAGCGCGACGGCGCGCCCTACCATCTCGTCGAGCGCGGACGGCGCGGCGGTTGGCCGGACCGCGGCACTGCGGGCTGCTTTCATGGGAGAGCCTCGTGATTCGCTGTGTGACTGTAGACCGGATCGGGGTCGGCGAGAATCGGGCGGGTTGGGATCAATGGCCATCCGATCCGCGCTGCCGGCTTGCCCCCGACCCGGTCCGATTGCGGCGTTTGCGGCCATGACGGCCATCCCCTTGGAACCGGTATTCCCGGTCATACGTTTCCGCCGCTACGGAGGCACTCATGACGGACACAGGCGGTCAGTATCCCGGCCAGGGAGCGCACGGGAGCCCGACGCGGCCGCCGCCGATCCCGCGCGAGCGGGGCATGAACTCCCGGTTCACCGGCGTCGCGCTGCTGGTGCTTGCGATCGTGCTCGGCGTCATGGCCGCGCAGCCCTACCTCGACCGGCTGCTGTTTTCCGCTTCGACGCCGCGTCCAGTGACGGCGCGCGGCGATCTTGCCGGCAGCGAGCAGTCGACCATCGAGATCTTCGAACGGGTGTCGCCCTCTGTGGTGCAGGTGGTCGCGCGGCCGGCGGCCGCCAACCAGCCGCTGATGGACGAGCAGGGCGGGGGAGCGGCCTCCGGCACCGGCTTCGTCTGGGACGGCGCCGGGCATGTCGTGACCAACGATCACGTGGTGCAGGGGGCGAGCGTCGTCGCGGTACGGCTCGCCTCGGGCGAGGTGGTTCAGGCCGACGTCGTGGGCCTTGCCCCGAACTATGACCTCGCGGTGGTGCGGCTGCGCAACGTTCGCAACTTGCCGCCGCCGGTCGCGATCGGATCCTCGGCCGACCTCAAGGTCGGGCAGTCGGCCTTCGCCATCGGCAATCCGTTCGGGCTCGATCAGTCGCTGACGAGCGGCATCATCAGCGCGCTCAAGCGGCGCCTGCCGACCCAGGCCGGACGCGAGATCGCCAACGTCATCCAGACCGATGCCGCGATCAACCCCGGCAATTCGGGCGGCCCGCTGCTCGATTCCGCGGGACGTCTCATCGGCGTCAACACCGCGATCATCTCGCCGTCGGGATCGAGCGCCGGCATCGGCTTCGCGATTCCCGTGGACAGCGTGAACCGGGTCGTGCCCGAACTCATCCGGAACGGCCGCGTCCCGACTCCGGGCATCGGCATCGTCGCCGCGAGCGAGGCGATCGCAACACGCATCGGAGCCGAGGGCGTGATCGTGGTGCGCACGGCGCCCGGGTCTCCGGCCGAACGCGCCGGACTGCGCGGCGTCGATCCCGCCACCGGCGCGCTCGGAGACGTCATCGTCGGGGTGAACGACAAGCCGGTGCGCCGCCTGTCCGACCTCATCGACGAGATCGAGCGGACCGGCGTCGGGCACACGCTGCGCCTGTCGATCAATCGCGGCGGCGAGACGCGCACCGTGGAGGTCGGCGTCGTCGATGTCGGTCTCGCGGATCAGCGCTCGCCCAACCTGCAGCGGTCCGGATTGCCGTAAGCAAACAAAGCCGGCCTTTGGCGAAACCGGCCGCGCGCCGTCTGGCGCAACGCGGGCGCAGACATTTGGTTGCGGCTGTGATGCAGCGAAAAGCGATTACCTCCCGTGCGAGGTTCCACGGCACCGTGCGGCTTAATTTCCGGTAAGCGCCTGCAACCGCATCGGGCCACATCGCGTTGGCCTGAGCGAAACGCGCGTGGAGCACCCAGCGGCCGCGCGCGCCTCCCCACCCTCATCAGGAGTTTACAATGATCAAGCAGCACATGATGCTCGTTCTTCTCGGCACGGCATTGGCTGCCGGTCCGGCCGTTGCGCAAACGATGAACAACCAATCCGGCTCGAAAGCGCCGGCGGCGTCATCGTCTTCGTCCACGGCGGGCGGTACGCAATTCATGGCGCAGGCCCAGCCCGGCCAGTGGCGCGCCTCCAAGCTCATGGGCGTCGATATCTACGGGAGCAACAACGAGAAGATCGGCGACGTCAGCGAGGTTCTGCTCGACAAGAACGGTAATGCCCAGGCGATCGTGATCGGCGTGGGTGGATTCCTCGGCGTCGGCCAGAAGGACGTCGCTGTGCCCTTCGACGCGGTGCAGTGGCGCATGGAGAAGCGTGACACCACCGCATCGAACGCGGGCGGCACTGCGCGCACCACGACCGGCTCGGGCGCCAGCACCAGCATGTCGAGCGGCAGCGCCAACATGGACTATCCCGACCATGGCGTCGTCAACATGACCAAGGACCAGCTCAAGAACGCGCCGGAGTTCAAGTACTCGAGCGCTCCGGCCGGCTCGACCAACCGCTAAAGCAGCAGCGCGCAGCTATCGCGCGTCTCGCATCGCTGAGAGCCTTCGGCCCCTCGGGCCGGAGGCTCGAGCCGTTTGTCAGCCCCGCCTGCCGGAGAGGTATTGAATTGGGGGCCACCGCTCCTCATCTACGTTGACGGCAACCGAGATGGTGAAGTCCATGGCCCGTGACGTCCCGCGCGACTGGATGTGGTCCGAGGCGTGCGAGATGCTCGCGCGCGCCGAACGGCTGCACCGTGAACTGTTCAGGCCGGCGCGCTCATCCGCGCGACTGCCGACCTGGGAGCCACCCGTGGACATTCTCGAGACCGACCACGAAGTGCTCGTGGTGGTCGCGCTGCCCGGCGTCGATGCGGACGAGGCGGAGGCGGTGATCGAGGACGGCCATCTCCTGATCGGCGGCACGCGCGTGCTGCCGCCCGCGCTGCGCACCGCGACCATCCACCGCCTCGAGCTGCCGCAAGGGCGCTTCCAGCGCCGCCTGCCGCTGCCGCCCGGACGCTACAGTGCGGTCAACCGCGCCGTCGTCGACGGCTGCCTTGTGATCACCTTGCAGAAAGCGGGAGGCTTCCGTGGCTGAAACCGAGCTGTTGGCGCCGACTGAAAACGAAGCAACGCGCGGCGCGCCCTCCGTTCCGCCGCTGCCGCCCGACGCGATCATCATCGTGCCGGTGCGCAGCACCGTGCTGTTTCCCGGACTGGTGCTTCCCATCACCGTCGGCCGGCCCAAGTCGGTGGCGGCGGCGCAGCAGGCCATCCGCGAGCAGCATCCGGTCGGCATCCTCATGCAGCGCGATCCCGAGGTGGCCGATCCCACTCCGCTCGACATGCATCGCATGGGCACCATCGCCAATGTCGCGCGCTACGTCACGGCGCCAGACGGCACGCATCATCTCGTCTGCCAGGGCGAGCAGCGTTTCCAGGTCACCGAGTTCCTCTCGGGCTGGCCGTTCATGGTCGCGCGCGTGCTGCGCATTCCCGAGCCGGAGAGCTTCGCACCCGATATCGAGGCACGCTTCCTCAATCTGCGGTCCCAGGCGGTCGAAGCAGTGCAGTTGCTGCCGCAGGCGCCGCCCGAGCTGCTCGCAGCCCTGCAGTCGATCGACTCTCCGTCCGGGCTCGCCGACATGGCGGTGTCCTACATGGACGTGAAGCCGGCCGAGAAGCAGGAGGTCCTCGAAACCATCGACATCGGCGCGCGCATCGACAAGGTGTCGCGGCTCCTCGCCCATCGCATCGAGGTGCTGCGCCTGTCGCAGGAGATCGGCCGCCAGACCAAGGCCAAGCTCGACGAGCGCCAGCGCGAGGTCTTGCTGCGCGAGCAGATGGCCGCGATCCAGCGCCAGCTCGGCGAAGGCGAGGAGGGCAAGGCCGCCGAGATGGCCGAGCTCGACAAGGCCATCACCGACGCGAAGATGCCGCAAGAGGTCGAGGATCAGGCGCGCAAGGAACTGCGCCGGCTGCAGCGCATGCCGGAGGCGGCGGCCGAGTACGGCATGGTGCGCACCTACATCGATTGGCTGGTCGAGCTGCCGTGGGCGCTGCCCGAGGAAAGTCCGATCGACATCGCCGAGGCGCGCCGCGTCCTCGACGAGGATCACTTCGGCCTCGACAAGATCAAGCGCCGCATCATCGAATACCTTGCGGTGCGCAAGCTTGCACCGCACGGCAAGGCGCCGATCCTGTGTTTCGTCGGACCGCCCGGCGTCGGCAAGACGTCGCTCGGCCAGTCGATCGCGCGCGCCATGAACCGCAAGTTCGTGCGCGTGAGCCTCGGCGGTCTCCACGACGAAGCCGAGATCCGCGGCCACCGGCGCACCTACATCGGCGCGCTGCCGGGCAACATCATCCAGGCGATCCGCAAGGCCGGCACGCGCAACTGCGTGATGATGCTCGACGAGATCGACAAGCTCGGCTCGGGCATCCACGGCGATCCCGCCGCGGCGCTGCTGGAAGTGCTCGATCCCGAGCAGAACAACACGTTCCGTGACAACTATCTCGGCGTGCCGTTCGATCTCAGCCGCGTGGTGTTCCTCACCACGGCGAACATGCTCGACACCATCCCGGGGCCTCTGCGCGACCGCATGGAGATCATCAGCCTCGCCGGCTACACCGCCGAGGAGAAGCTGCAGATCGCGCGCCGCTATCTCGTGCGCCGGCAGATGGAGGCCAACGGCCTGACCGAGGGCCAGGTCGAGATCGGTGACGACGCGCTGCGCCAGGTGATCCAGCAGTACACCCGCGAGGCGGGCGTGCGGAATCTCGAGCGTGAGATCGGCAAGGTGCTGCGCCATGCCGCGGTGCGCATCGCCGAAGGCCAGAGCGGTCCGATCCGCGTCGAGCCGTCCGATCTCGCCGCGATCCTGGGGCCGCCGCAGTTCGAAAACGAGATCGCGATGCGGACCAGCATTCCGGGCGTTGCGACCGGGCTCGCCTGGACGCCCGTGGGCGGCGACATCCTGTTCATCGAGGCCACGCGCGTGCCCGGCTCCGGGCGGCTGATCCTGACTGGCCAGCTCGGCGACGTGATGAAGGAGAGCGCGCAGGCGGCACTGAGCATCCTCAAGAACCGCGCGCGTCTGTTCGGCATCGACGAGGCCCGCTTCGAGAAGAGCGACATCCACATCCACGTGCCGGCGGGCGCAATCCCGAAGGACGGGCCGAGCGCGGGTGTTGCGATGTTCATGGCGCTGGTCTCTCTGATGACGGACCGCACCGTGCGCAGCGACACGGCGATGACCGGCGAGATCAGCCTGCGCGGCCTGGTGCTGCCGGTCGGCGGCATCAAGGAGAAGGTCGTCGCGGCGCACCGCGCCGGCATCAAGCGTGTCATGCTTCCCGCGCGCAACCGCAAGGACTTCGAGGACATCCCCGAGGAGGCGCGGCGCGATCTGGAATTCGTATGGCTCGAGCGCGTCGACGAGGCGGTCGCTTCGGCGTTGGAGCCGGAGACCGCGTCGCCGCGCGAAGACGAGGGCGCCCCCCGGCTCGCGCCCGCGCACGCCTGAGTTCGCGCGTCGCCGCCGCCTCGTATCGCCACCCGCGGGAACGCGCCGCCGCGGCGCGCATTCCTCGTCAATGGAAAAGCTGCTGATGCTGCGGCCGCGGCCGCAGCCGGTGTGGGTGCGCTACGCCGTCGCCACCGTCATTATTGTCATATTCTTTCTCGTGGAAGCTGCGGTGTCGGCCTACTCGGGCTTCACCGCGATGTTCATCCTGCTGCCGGCGGTGTTCCTGGTGGGGATCCTGTTCGACCGCGGCACCGGCGTCTATGCGGCCTTCCTCGCGACGGCGCTGCTCGCCTGGTTCTTTCTGCCCGACATCCTCAGTCCGGATCCGCGCACGGTCCCGCTCGTCCTGTTCTTTCTCACCGGCCTTGCGACGGCGCTTGTGAGCGAGTCCTTGCGCAAGTTCCTGGAGCGGCTTGTGGCTGCCGAGCGCGGGAAAGACCTGCTGCTGCGCGAGATGGCGCATCGCACCAAGAACAATCTCGCCACCGTCTGCTCGTTGCTGCGCATCCAGGCGCGGGCGGCGGCCAACGAACCCGTGCGCGAATCCCTCACGCGCGCCGCGACGCGCGTCGAGGTGATGGCGGACGTGCACGAATTCCTCAGGGAATCCGCGCATGGACGTGACGTCGACATGCGGGCCTACTTGCAGGAGCTCTGCCAGAAGCTCGCCGGCGCGCTGCGCGGGGTGCGGCCGGTCACGATCGCGGTCGACGTGCCGTACGTCCAACTGCCGGCGGAGACGGCGGTGCCGATCGGCATGGTCGTGAACGAACTCGTCACCAACAGCTTCAAGTATGCCTTCCCCGACGAGCGCTCCGGGACCATCGCGGTCAGCCTCAAGCAGGACGGCGACGCGCTGGAGGTGGTGGTGGAGGACGATGGTGTGGGGTGCGCCGACGACGCCATCGAGGGGCTCGGCTCGCGGCTGATGCGGCTGATGACGCAGCAGCTCCGTGGCACGTTGCAGCGCGAGCAGACGCCCTCCGGATGCCGGGTGAAGCTGTCGGTCAAGCCGTGAGCGGCGTCTCTTGCTAGCGTGCGGGGCGTGGCGCGATGGCGAAGTCGTGCGCCGCGGCCGGCTGCGGAGACGCGAACGTAAAGTGCCACCATTCGCGATGGTAGTTGTGGAAGCCGTGGCGCGCGAGCGTCGCCACCAGCAGCCTGCGCCTGCGTCGTTGCTCGGAGGTGATCGCCGGACTGTTGGTGTGGCTCCGTGCGTCGAAGCAGTCGTAGCCGGTGCCCATGTCCAGGCTCGTATCCGGCGCGCGCCGGTCGGCCGGCTCGATGCAGGAGCCATAATGCGCGCGCGGATCGAACGCGGCCGTTTGGCGGGCCGGCCGTGCGACCAGCGTCAGGTCGACGGCGGTGCCGGTCGCGTGGCGCGAATGCGCGGCGATGTAGCCCGACAGCAGCGAGGCCTTGGCGAGCGCGGGATAGAACCGCTTGCCGTCGCTGCCGCCGTCGAGCGCCCATCGCACCATCGCGCGGGTCGCGCGCGCGGGGCGGTAGCAGTCGTACACCTTGAGCCCGAGACCGGCGCCGGCGAGCTCCGCCTGCGCGCGCGCGAGCGCGGCCGCCGCGCCGCTCGTGAGGATGCATTCGCCGGCGTCGTAACCGGGCAGGGGTCGGCCGGTGAAATTGTCGCGTCCGGCATAGCGCATGTCCTGCGCGATCGAGGCATCGACGTCGCGCAGGTAGGCGAAGCCGGGCGGCAGCGCCGGCTGTGCCGGTGCGATTGCGGGGAGCAGGGTCAGGACGAGGATGCCAATCGCGCCGGCGCCCGCGCGTCGCAGGCGGGGATGCGGGCCCGCCGGACGGCCGGTCATTGCCGCTTGGTGCCGTTCGCCTGCAGCGCGATCGATTTGGGACGGATGACCGGGGGCTTGAGCGCCGGGCGGGCGCGCGAGCTGCTCGCCACGAGCGGCGCCTGCGGCGTGGTGCGCGCGATGCAGAAGGCGTCGACCGCCTGCGTCACCGCATCGCCGATGGCCGCCTGGCGCTTCTCCGACAGGAGGTCGAGCTCCTCGTCGCGGTTGACGATCGAGCCTGCCTCGAACAGCACCGCCGGCATATGCGTGTTCTTGAGCACGATGAGCTGGTCGTAGCGGTAGACGCCGGCCACCGCATCGACGAGCTCGCGGCGCCGGTTGCCCATGAACTTCTCGGTATAGTGCGGCGTATATGTCATGCCCTGCGCGGCCAGCGCGCGCCCGAGCAGGCTGCCGAACAGGAGGCTGCCCTTCCGGTCGGCGTTGTTGTTCGAGATGAAGAGGGAATGGCCGCGGAAGCGGTCGCTGAACTCGAACGTCTTTCCGGCGAATTGCCACGTCTGCTTGAAGCGCTCGGGCACGGAGTCGTGGTGGATCGACAGCAGCAGGTCGCCGGCCAGTTTGTTGGCCTGTGCGACGCGCCGGAACAGGGACGGCCGTGCCTGTCCCTGGGTGACCAGCACCGACGTCTTCGAGAATCCGGCCTTGCGCTGGTGCTGCTCGATCTGCCGCGTCAGCACGAAGTTGAAGCCGTATTCAGATGCCCCGCGTGCGCTGATCGCGCCGGGCGACTCGCTGGTGTGGCCGATATCGAGCACGACCTTGAACTGGTCGCGCGGGCAGGCCGGAGCCTTGGCGGCGGGAGCGGCATCCTGGGCCGCCGCGGGGACCGCGCCGACGAGAGGTGCGAGCATCAAAAGGGCGAAACAACGGGCAAGGGAGCGTCGGGGTTGGAGCATGGGCCTCGATCGCAGGTGGTTCAGCAAATCGTACTACACTTTTAGCGCGCTTTAGCCGGTACGGCCACACTCTTGTCGTGCAAGCGGTGTCGGCTGCATACCCGACTCGGGCGGGCGAAGAGGCGCGCCAGCCGTCCTTGGCGGCCTGTGAGGAAGAGAATACAAGCTTTGGGCGCGCCAAACGCGAGCTTCGCCGGCGTGCTTCGCGCAAAGCCGCCTCAAAGCCGGGCGAATCCCACGAGAGACTGGCCATCGGCGGGCGCGAGGAGAACAGCGACTATGGTTATCGGCAGGTTGATCGCGGTGGTGCTGGGGTGCGCCACGATGGCTGCCGCCGCGCAGGCGCAGGACTTCCAGGTGGTCAATACCGCGTCCCTGGCCGCCGTGCCCGTCGACGAGATCAAGCCGCGCACCGTGATCTTCAACGACCATCGCCACGACGCGCTGTTCGAGCGCGGCAGCGGGTTCATCAAGTTCGAGGACTGGGCGCGCGAGGTGCCGGTGCAGAAACAGTTCCTCGGCCTGTATCCCGCCTACACCGAGGCGGTCACGACCAAGGCCGTCGACGGCACGCTCAAGACCTACAAGGACCGCCTGCACATGTACATCGCCGAGGCGCGCTTCCTGCTCTCGAAGCCGCCGGCCTCGCTCAACCTCGCCCGCTACGCCACGCTGCCGTTCATCGAATCGATCGATCCGTCGATCAAGCACCGGCTGATCGCCGCGTCCGAGGCCACGCTGCTCAAGGACGAGCGCAACGCCGCCAACCGCAATCCCGAGCGCGAATGGTGCCAGGGCACATCGGTGGCGATCTGCATCCGCTCGCGCTACCAGCTCGAGGGCAAGATCCCGATGGGCATCGCACTCGCCAACAAGCTGCGCGAGGGCGAGCGCCGCCTGCAGCCCTATGTCGAGTTCGAGAGCGAGGTGCGCCTGCTCGCGCCGGCGGAGATCGACGAGTCCGGGCTGATGGCGCTCACCGGCATCAGCACGCCGGTGGCGGCCGTGCTCGAGCAGAACATCTTCGCGGTCAACCAGATCATCCGCTTCGGCAAGTTCCTGGCGGTGGTGCAGCCGCGCCCGGGCCACAGCGGCCAGACCGTGACGACGGTGATGATCGCGCTGGCGGTGGCCTCGACCACGCTGGAGATGAAGAAGAACTACGAGGACGTGCCGGTGCTGCGCAACATGGTCCCCTCGCAGGTGCTGCTGGGCAACAGCTCGTTCAACACCGGCAAATCCATGAGCGCCGGCCTGCCGGTCTATGCGCGCAACCGGATCAAGGCCATCGCCGAGAACCTCGAGCGCAACTGACCTCCGCATCCCGCCGTCCCCGGCGGGCGGCCATGCGCTCCGCCCGCATTGAGGGCATGCGCCGGCGGCGCTATAAATCACTATATTAGTGTCCGTTCCCGCCGCCGCAGCAGAAGGTCAGGCCATGCTCGACACCGTCAGCAAGGTGCAGTCGAAGATCACGGTTCTCAATCCGGTCGGCTACCCGCCCAAGATCGCGAAAAAGTCGGCCGCCAACCGTCTGGGCACCCTCGACGGCAAGACGATCTATCTCATCGACTGCCGCTTCGACGACTCGATCGAGCTGCTCAAGCAGGTGCAGGAGTGGTTCGCCGAGCGCATGCCGAGCGTGAAAACCAGGCTCGTCTCGCTGAGCAACTACTACGGCAAGGACGATCCCAAGCTGTGGGAGGAGATCAAGGCGAACGGCGACGCCGCCATTCTCGGCGTCGGCCATTGCAGCACCTGCGCGCCGGCGGTCGCCACCCACGCGATCACCGTGGAGACGCGCTACGGCGTGCCTGCGGTTGCGTTCCACACCCACATCTTCGACCGCGTGGTGCGCGCGACCTCGCGCGTGCAGGGCCTCGCCAACGCGATCAGCGTGTTCGTGCCGCAGCCGGTGATGGGCAAGTCCGCGGACGAGCTGCGCGCCTACATCGAGGGCAAGGATCCGATCACCGGCAAGCCCGTCATGCAGGAGGTGATCGAGGGCCTGACCAAGCCGCCGGCCGACGCCGCGCCCGAGATCGACCGCTCGACACCGCGTTTCGTGGAGCCCGACACCGAGGAGAACCTCCACCGGCTGTTCCTGGAGAACCGCTGGACCGACAACCTGCCGATCGTGCTGCCGACCGAGGAGCGCGTCGCCGCGATGCTCAAGGGCACGAGCCACGCACCCGACAAGATCGTCGGCCGCATGCAGGCCACCGCCAATCGCGGGCAGTGGACGCTGACCGTGGAGAAGGTCGCGGTCAACGCGGTCATGGCCGGCGCGCGTCCCGAATATCTGCCGGTGATCCTCGCGCTTGCGTCCTCGGAACTGTCCGCGCGCTCGTCGACCTCGAGCTCGGCGTCCTCCATGGCCATCGTGAACGGGCCGATCCGCACGCAGATCGGCATGAACTGCGGCATCGGCGCGATGGGCCCCTACAACCACGCCAACGCCACCATCGGCCGTGCCTTCGGCCTCCTGTCGCAGAACGGGCAGGGCGGCTCGGTGCCCGGCGAGACCTACATGGGCTCGCTCGGCAACGGCTACAGCTACAACAATCTCACCTTCGCCGAGAACGAGGAGCGCAGCCCGTGGGAGCCGCTGCACGTGCAGAAGGGCTACAAGCCGACGGACTCGACCGTGAGCCTGTTCTGGGGCTGCCGCTCGACCACGTTCAACCTCGGCCTGCGCGAAAAGTACTGGCGCGAGCACGTGCGCGACATGCTCGTCGGCACCGACGCGCAGGCGCGACCCTGCCTGCTGCTCGACCCGATCACCGCGCGCCAGTTCATCGACCGCGGCGGCTTCGACACCAAGCAGAAGCTGATCCGCTGGCTGCACGAGACGGCGGAGCTGCCGGCCGGGCGCTACTGGGACCTGCAGCTCATCCAGAACTACGTCTATCCGCGCGCCACCTACGGCGAGGAGCCGTTCGCAAGCAACCTCAAGGCCGCGCCCGACCAGCTCATCCGCATCTTCCCGGAGGAGGACATCAACGTGGTCGTGGTCGGCGGCGAGGCCAACGGCTACTGGCAGATCATGGGCGCGACCTACCGCAAGACGGTGTCCGTCGACGAGTGGCGGTGAGATAGCCTCTCCGAAGGAGGGCGGTCGCTCATCGCGGTTTGCCGCCGGTGTTTTGACCCCCCCTCACCCGGCATGCTGCGCATGCCGACCTCTCCCCGATGGGGAGAGATGGGGGCCGTGCCGCGTGGCGGGCTTCGCCCTCCAAGGCAAGTGCTGCCGCGATCTCATCCATCAATGGCATGTACGGCTTGGCCGCTTGCTCACCTCTCCCCAAGGGGGAGAGTGCCTGCCCTCGGGCTCCGACCCGAGGGTCGCCGCGCGCAGCGCGGCGGGTGAGGGGGTGCGGAACTCTCCGTCAACCGTCTATGCCCGCGCATCCTCGCGGATCATCGCCGCGCCCTTCTCGCCGATCATGATCGTCGGCGCGTTGGTGTTGCCGGTCGTCACCATCGGCATGATCGAGGCGTCCACCACGCGCAGGCCCGTGACGCCGCGCACGCGCAGGCGCGGATCGACGACCGCGCCGTCGTCGACGCCCATGCGGCAGCTGCCGACCGGATGGAACACGCTGCCGACGGTCTTGCGCACGTAGTCGGCGACCTCCTCGTCGGACACGGCGTTGATGCCCGGCCTGATCTCGCCGCCGCTGTGCGCCTTCCACGCCGGCATGGCGAAGATCTTCCGCGCCATGCGGATGCCCGCGAGCATCGCCTCCATGTCGCGCGGCGCCGACAGGTAGTTCGCCCGGATGGCGGGATGCGCGGCGGGATCGGGCGAACGTGCCAGCACGGTGCCGCGGCTCTCCGGCTGCGCGATGCAGACTGCGATGGTCGCGCCCGGCGCGCGCTCGAGCTCGTCGAAGCCGTGGCGCGTCGGGTCGCGGCTCATCGGCGCGAACGAAAGCTGCAGATCGGGGCTCTCCAGGCCCTCGCGCGATTTGACGAAGGCGAGCGCGGTGGTCACGCCGAAGGTGAGGGCCCCGCGCCCGGTGAGCACGTAGCGCGCCGCCTCGCGCGCGAGGCGCGGGCCATGCACGAGCTGGTTCACCGAGGTGAGGCCGCGCACGCGGTGCACCACCAGCGCGGAGAGATGGTCGATGAGATTGCGGCCGACCTCCGGCGCAGCCTGCACCAGCGCGATGCCGAGGGAGCGCAGGTGTTCGGGCTCGCCGATGCCCGAGAGTTGCAGCAGGTGCGGGCTGCCGACCGCGCCGGCCGCGACGATCACCTCGCGCGCGGCCCTCGCCACGAGCGTGCGTTCCCCGCGCCGCAGCAGCACCCCGGTGCAGCACTTGCCGTCGAACAGCAGCCGGCAGGCGAGCGCGCCGGTCTCGACGCGCAGGTTGGAGCGGCGCAGCGCCGGCCTGAGGAAGGCGCGCGCGGTCGACTCGCGGATGCGCCTGCGCCGGCTGTTTTGCGAATAGCCGACGCCCTCCTGGCGCGCGCCGTTGTAGTCGGACGTCGGCGGAATGCCGGCCTGCTGCGCGGCTTCGACGAAACGGTCGGTGACCGGCAGCACGGTGCGATAGGGCTCGACCGCCATTTCGCCCTCGCCGCCGCGATAATCGTCCGCGCCGCCGGCGAAGCTCTCGGATTTGCGGAAATAGGGCAGCACGTCGGCGTAGCTCCAGCCGCTGCAGCCAGCTTGCGCCCAGCGGTCGAAGTCGCGCGGGTTGCCGCGCACGTAGAGCATGCCGTTGATGGCGGATGTGCCGCCCAGCACCTTGCCGCGCGGCCAGTGGACGGCGCGCCCGGCGATGCCCGCGTCCGGCTCGGCGAAGAAGTTCCAGTTGAGCACCGGATGGCGGTGCAGCTTCATCATGCCGGCGGGAATGTGGATCAGCGGATTGCGGTCGCGCGGGCCCGCCTCGACGAGCAGCACCCGCGCGCCGTCCTCGCTCAGCCGGTTGGCGAGCACGCAGCCGGCGGAGCCCGCGCCAACGATCACGTAGTCGGCGGCGATGGTGTCGGACGCAGCAGCTTGCTCAATCGTCATGGGCGCGGCCTGCCACGTATGATGTTTTCGACACGAGTTCTCTGGCCCCGTCACCCGGCATGCTGCGCATGCCCACCTCTCCCCATCGGGGAGAGGTGGGGCCGTGCCGTGGTGCACGACTGCGTCGACCACGATCGTCGCGGCAATTCCATAGCAGGCAATTCCATAGCAATTGTGCGCCCAGCTTCGCCACTTGCTCACCTCTCCCCAACGGGGAGAGAGCCCCGCCCTCGGGCTGCGACCCGAGGGTCGCCGCGCGCAGCGCGGCGGGTGAGGGGGGCGCAGAACGCTCGGTCAGGCCATCTCGCCGATATTTGCGACCACAGACGGGGACGAGCCGCGAGGCCGCGATGGCCGCGCCTTACCGCCACTCGTCGACGGAGACGATCTTGCCGCGCCACGAGCCGCCGAACAGCTTCCAGGCGCCCTGGGTCTCGCCGCCCGTCACCACGATGTGGATGTCCTGCTCGTCGAACATGGTGACGAGTTCGTCCGGATCGGCCTTGAGCTTGCTCGCCCAGGGCTCGACGCCCGCTTCCGCGAGCGGCTTGACCAGCGTCTGGATCCACTGATTGTCCCAGAACTCGCGCGCCGGAAGCTGCGCGTTGTCGTGCAGCCAGCGGATCAGCTTCTCCTTGGTATCGAAGCCCATCTTGTGGAACAGGCGCGCGGCGATCGGGTCGATCACCAGCAGCGGCGGGTTGTGGTGCTCGCTCGCCGCCAGGCAATGGCGGAATTTCTCCTGCCAGGTCGCGCGCGGGCCGTAGCCGGCGTTCGTGTACCAGCCGCCGAAGAACACGCTGACGGTGGAGTCGGTCGGCTTGAAGCCCTTCTGCACGTGGAACGGCTGCCACGGGCTGCGCTCCTCGGCCTCCGGGAACACGGCGCTGTAGTTGTACCAGTTGCCGAGCGAGCCCATGTAGCTCTCGCCGGGCACCGAGCCGCCCTGGCCGTTGATCGAGGCGAGATTGTAGGCGCGCCCGATGGTGGCGTTGGCGTGGTTGTAGGGACCCATCGCGCCGATGCCGGAGTTCATGCCGATCTCGTCGCGGATCGGGCCGTTGACGACGCCGAGCACGGCGAACGACGTCGTGCTGCTCGAGCGCGCGGTCTGTCCCGAGGCGATCAGCGCGAGAATCACCGGCAGGTACTCCGGCTTGGCGCCCGCCATCACGGCGTTGACCGCCACCTTCTCGACGGTGATCTCCCAGAACTCGCGGAACGCCGCGGGACGCAGCCGCGCCACGACCTCGTCGGGCTTGCGGCTGGTGCCCTTGAGCATCGCCGCGACGCGCTCCTCCGTCGGCAGGATGACGGGGAGGAAGTCGGTCCAGTTGTTTTCGACGAACAGCTTCTGCAGGTTGTCTTCGGTGTCGGGCGCGAGCAGGCGCGGGGTCGAGCGCTCGAACGTCAGGCCCTTGAGGTCCTCGTCGTCGAGCGACTTGGTCAGGCCCTCGATCAACTCCTGCATGAAGGGACGCTTGGAGACCGGGTCGTGCCCCTCGATGTAGGCGCGAAGCTGCTCCGGCGTCTGGTCGACGATCGGCTGCGGCACATAGGCCTGCCGCGTGCGCGGCATGCCGGCGGCGCGCGCGGTCGCCTGCGCGAGGCGCGCGAAGACGTGCGTGTGGACGGCGACGGACGGAACGCCCGCCTGCTCCAGCGACATGGCCAACCCCACGACCGTGGGGCTACAGGTGCTTCAAAGTCCGACACCTAAGATGGCGGCGTCGCCATCCTTCTCGATCTTGGCGCGCATGTGCGGATCATCGACCCAGCTCTCGCGCGGCTTGATGGTCTTGGTATTGACCGCGGGCAGGTGCTCGGCGAACCAGCGGCGAAGCTGGTCCATGAACACTTCCGAATTGTCGAACAGGCAGTCGACCAGATAGAGCGTCTTGCCGTCGAGGCTCTGCGGGCGCTGGGCGAGCCGCTTGCCGGTGACCTTGGGCGGATAACCACGTGGGTCGTGGACCGTCAGAAGCTCTGCCATCCCTGCCTCCCTGCCGGCGTTTTTTGCGCGTGCCGGCGGTTGTTCGTTGTCAGCCGCGCCAGCGGCCGTCGTCCAGATAGCGGTCCAGCGTCACCGCCGCAATCGCTCCGTCGCCTGCCGAGCTCGCCGCCCGGCCCACCGCGCCGGCACGCACGGTGCCGGCCGCGCACACGCCCTTCAACTCGGTCCGCATCAACCCGTCCACGGGAACAGCGCCGGACGGATCGAGCGCGACGCGTTCCTTGAGAACGACGGCGCTCGGCGCAAGGCCAATGTACACAAACACGCCGCCCACCTCCAGGTCGGACGTCGTCCCCGCGCTCATGTCGCGTATGCGCACACCGCTGACCGCATCGCCGCCAAGGATCTCCTCGATGGCGCTGTTGGTGCGGACCTCGATCTTGCCCTCGGCCGCGACCCTGTCGCGATAGATCTTCTGCGCGCTGAGCGCCGCGCCGCGCTCGATGACGAAGACTTTCGAGGCGAACTGCGCGAGCGTGAGCGCCTCCTGCAGCCCCGAGTCGCCGCCGCCCGCCACCGCCACGACCTTGTTGCGCAGCAGCGGCCCGTCGCAGGTCGCGCAGTGGCTCACGCCCTTGCCGTGCAGGCGCTCCTCGCCGGGCACGCCGAGCGTCTTGAGCGCCGCGCCGGTGGCGATGATCACGCCGCGCGCTGTGATCTCGCCTTCGCCCGTCGTCAGCTTCCAGTTGTCGCCATCGGGCGCGATGCTCGTAAGCTCCGTCGAGGCGAACTCGGCGCCGGCGGCCGCCGCCTGCTCCTGCGCGATCGGGCAGAGATCGTATCCCGGCACGCCGTCTGGAAATCCCGGATAGCCGTCGATCGTCTCGATGCTGATGAGTTGACCGCCGAGCACGTCGCCCGTGAGCACCAGCGTCCTGCGGCCGAGCCGCGCGGCGGTGAGAGCGGCGGTCAGGCCGGCGATGCCGCCGCCCGCGATGACGATGTCGTGGTCGTGTGCCAAGGACGTGACCCTTCAAAGCGCAATCGAGGACGCGGAACCTAGAGCAAATATGCCGGCAAGCAAATCACCTGCTTCGCCGGTTCATGGCAGCCCGACCTGATGCTTAAGCGCGACCTCGCGCTGCGTGCGGGCCGACTCGCGCATCGCGAGGCACACTTCCATCGTGGCGAGGCTCCACGCGCCGCCGTGCAGCGGCGGCTTGCCCTCGACGATGGCCGCGTGGAACTCGTCGATGACCTCGCGCCGCGGCACGTCGGGCGCGGCCAGCGCGTCGAGAGCGGCCTTGTCGTCCCCGTAGATCATCACGCCCTCGGACATCGGACGCAGGTCGGCGCGATCGCACGAGGCGATCACCAGCCCGAAATGCGGGTGGCGCGTCGTCAGTTCGGGCGACGCGCGCGGCTCGCGGAACTCGCGTCCGCCGTAATTGCGCGCGGTCTTCGCCGACACTTCGTCGGCGCCGGCGAGCGCCGCCGCGAGCGCGCGGCGCGCACCGCCGTAATCCGCCGGGTTCTTCGCCTGGCCCCCTTCGCCGGTCCAGTCCATGAACGCGTCGGAATCGAAATGTGCGTAGCCGCTGTAGGTGAGGCTCGCGAATGCGCCGCTCTCGAAGGTGAGCAGGGCGGAATAGGCGCCCACCGCCGGCCGCGTGCCGTCCCATGCGCCGGCCAGCGCGCGCACGCTGCGCACGCGTCCGCCCGCCAGCAGCCGCACCACGTCGACCTGGTGCGGCGCCTGGTTGAACAGCACGCCGCCGCCGTCGGCGAGTTCCTCGGGGCGGCGCGGGCGATAGAGCCAGTCGGTGTAGTTCATGGCGTGGATCATGCGCAGCGCGCCGAAGCCGCCGCCCGCGATCAGCGCGCGCGTGCGCGCGACCGGCGCGTCGAAACTGTGGCTGTGGCCGACGACGAGCACGACGCCAGCCGCGCGTGCGGCCTCGATCATGGCGCGGCAGTCGGCGAGGGTGAGCGCCATCGGCTTCTCGACGAGGACGTGCTTGCCACTGGATGCGGCAAGGCAGGTCTGCGCCGCGTGCGCCTCGTGCGGCGTCGAGATATAGACCGCCTCGACGGCGGGATCGGCGCACAGTCCCTCCGCGCTGGCATAGGCGCGCGCGCCGAAATCCTGCGCGACGCGCGCCCGCGCCTCCGGGCGCGGGTCCGCCCCCGCCACCAGCTCGACCAGGGGATGGCGCACGAACGTGGGCAGCATCAGGCTGAAGGCGCGTCCGAGGCCGATCGCGCCCAGGCGAAGCTTTCTGTCGGTCATCGCCGCGATGGTAGCGGGGGCAGCCCGGGTGTCCATCCAGGGCGCGCTCGCATGCGCAAAAAAATGGACCGCCACGTCACAAGCCCCGCCGGCCAATCGTCATGACGGTACGGGCCCGACGCCCAAGCATGGAGAGACGACGATGAACCCGACAAGCCCCGTGAAGTACGAGCAGGAAGTCCCCAAGGTGCTGCAGGCCATGGCCGCCATTCACCCGGTGATCGACACGCACGGTCTCGACCGCAAGATCGCGCATCTCGTCCACCTGCGGGCCTCCCAGATGAACGGTTGCGCCCACTGCATCAAGATGCACCTCAAGGAGGCGCGCGAGGACGGCGAGAGCAACGAGCGGCTCGACCGCCTGGTCGCCTGGCGGCACGTGCACGACTTCAGCGAGCGCGAGAAGGCGGCGCTGGCGTGGACGGAGGCCTTGACGCATGTGGACGACGAGGCCGACCTTGCCTCGCTGCGCGCGCGGCTGCGCGAACACTTCACCGATAAGGAGATCGGCGCGCTCACCTGCGAGATCGCCATGATCAACATGTGGAACCGGATCAACGTGTCGAGGCACTGAATGGCCGATCCCCACGCCACGACGTTCGCGCAGGCGAGGCCCATGCTCATGGGCCTCGCCTACCGCATGCTCGGCTCGCGGGCCGACGCCGAGGACGCGGTGCAGGACACCTTCCTCAAGTGGCAGAGCGCCGACAAGCAGGCGATCGAGAACCCGCCCGCGTGGCTCACCGCCACCTGCACGCGGCGCTGCATCGACCTGCTGCGCGCGGCCCACCGCAGCCGGGTCGATTACGTCGGCGCCTGGCTTCCCGAACCGGTCCATACATCGAGCGACACGATGTCCGAGGAAACGCCGGAGCTCGCCTCCTCCCTGACGACCGCGTTCCTGCTCATGCTGGAGCGCCTCACGCCGAAGGAGCGCGCCGCCTACCTGCTGCACGAGATCTTCGACATGGACTACGCTGACGTTGCGACCGCGCTCGGGATCCAGGAACCCACCTGCCGCAAGCTCGTCTCGCGTGCCCGCACCAACATCGAACAGGCCAAGGTCAGGTACACGACGCCGCTCGAGCGGCAGGAGGAGCTGCTGGCCGCATTCCAGGCCGCGATCGCGAGCGGCAGCACGGGCCAGCTCGCGGCGCTTCTCGCCGACGACATCGAGCTGCGCGCCGACGGCGGCGGCAAGGTGCCCGCCGCGCTCGATGCCCTGCGCGGCAAGGCGAGCGTGCTCGACTTCATCGGCACGCGGCTGCGCGACTGGTGGGGCGAGTACGAATGGACCCTGGCCGATCTCAATGGCAGCCGCGGGGTCGTCCTCTCGAAGCGCGGGGAGACGGTCGCGACGCTCTCCGTCGCGTTCGACGAGGCCGGTCAGGCCACCGCCATCTATGTCGTGCGCAATCCCGACAAGCTGGCGGCGCTCGGCGGGGACGCGATCGCATAGCGGCTCTTCACGGGTCTGTTTGCGGCAGCCCCGCCCGGCTGTGCTAGTTTCGCGCGCAGCGGAACGATGCAGGGTGAGGGCATGAGCACGCAGCAGTCGACCTTCGGATTCCTCGGCCGGCCGGGCGACGCGCTGCCGCCGGCGCGGCCGGAGGACGTGGGGCTCTCGTCCGAGCGGCTCGGTCGCATCCGCGGCGTGCTCGAGGCCGACATCGCCGCCGGCAAGATGCCCGGCGGCGTGCTCGCCATCGCGCGCCGCGGCAAGCTCGCGGTGCTCGAGACCTATGGCATGCGTGACACGGCGGCGGGCGTCGCCATGACCGCCGACAGCATCTTCAACATCGCGTCGATGACCAAGCCCGTCACCGCGGTGGCGGCGCTGCAGCTCATCGAGCAGGGCCGGCTGTTCGCGGACGATCCGGTCGCGAGATACTTCCCGCAGTTCGGGCAGATGCACGTCGCCGTCCTCGACGAGGCCGGGCAGAAGATCGTCGAGACCGTGCCCGCCGAGCGCCAGATCACGCTGCAGGATCTCATGCGCCACACGTCAGGCCTGATCTACGGCGGACGCGGTGCAACCGCCGTGCACAAGCTCTACCCCGAGGGCAGCGGCGCCGCCGGCGCGCGCATGACCGGCGCGGAGTTCATCGACAAGCTGGCCTCGCTGCCGCTGCTGCACCAGCCCGGCAAGGTGTGGGACTACGGCTTCGGACTCGACGTGCTGGGCCTCGTGATCGAGAAGGTCGCCGGCGCGAGCCTCGGGCAATATCTGCGCGAGCACGTGTTCGCGCCGCTCGGCATGGACGACACCGGCTTTCTGGTGCCGGCGGAGAAGGCGCCGCGCTACGCGCAAGGGCTCAACCCCTCGGACGGACCTTACCTGCACGACTCGCGCACGCCGCTCAAGTTCGAGTGCGGCGGCGCCTGCCTCGCCTCGACGGCGACCGACTATCTGCGCTTCGCCCTGATGCTGCTCAACCGCGGCGCCTTTGCGGGCGAGCGCGTGCTGGCGCGCAAGAGCGTCGAATACATGATCTCCAACCACATCGACGACGACAAGGTCGAGAACCGAATCGTCGTCGCCGATCCGACCCGCGCCGACTACGGCTTCGGTCTCGGCCTCGCGGTGCGCACCAGGTCCGGCATCGTGCCGATGCCGGGCTCGGTCGGCGAGTTCAACTGGCCGGGGGCGGGGGGCACCAACTGGTGGGCCGATCCGCGCGAGGACATGGCGGTCGTGTTCATGGCGGTGACGCCGGGCCCGATCCGCTGGCACTATCGCCGGCTGATCAACGCCCTCGTCTATCAGGCCATCGCGGATTAGCGCCGATGACTCCCGACACGTTCATGGAGCGCGCATCGGCCGCGCGCGACCCGGTCGTCGCCGCTCCCCTCTTGAGCGGCACGCACCATGGCTGAAGCGGTCGCGTCCGCGCCGCCGCTGCTGGAGGCGGTCGGCATCACCAAGCGTTTCGGCGCGTTCGAAGCCAACGCGAACATCGATCTCGATCTGCGGCCGGCGGAAATCCACGCGCTGCTCGGCGAGAACGGCGCCGGCAAGTCCACGCTCGTCAAGATCATCTACGGCCTGATGCAGCCCACGGCGGGCGAATTGCGCTGGCTCGGGCGGCCGATCCGGCTCGCCAACCCGGCGCAGGCGCGCGCCCAGGGCATCGGCATGGTGTTCCAGCATTTCTCGCTGTTCGAGAACCTCACGGTCGCGGAGAACGTCGCGCTCGGGCTGCCGCGCACGCATGCGCTGCGCACGGTGGCCGACGAGCTCGGCGACATCTCGCGCCGCTACGGGCTGCCGCTCGAGCCCAGGCGCGATGTGTGGCGGCTCTCGGTGGGTGAGCGCCAGCGCATCGAGATCGTGCGGGCGCTGATGCAGGACCCGAAGCTCCTGATCCTCGACGAGCCGACCGCCGTGCTCACCCCGCAGGAGGCCGACCAGCTCTTCGCCGTGCTGCGCCGGCTGCGCGGGGAGGGGCGCGCCATCCTCTACATCAGCCACAAGCTGGAGGAGGTGAAGCAGCTCTGCGACACCGCCACCATCCTGCGGGCCGGAAAAAAGGTGGCCACCTGCGATCCGCGCCGCGAGACCGCCGCGTCGCTGGCGCGCATGATGGTCGGGAGCGACGTCGGCGAGGTCAGGGCGGACACGCAGCGCAGCGCCGGCGGCTCGCGCCTTGCGCTCAACGAGGTCACGCTCGCGCCCGACGATCCGCACGGCGTCCGGCTGGTCCGCGTCTCGCTCGAGGTACGCGGCGGCGAGGTGTTCGGCATCGCCGGGGTTGCCGGCAACGGGCAGGACGAGCTGTTCGGCCTGTTGTCGGGCGAGCGCCTCGCGCCCAAGGCGGGCGACGTGGTGATCGACGGACAAGCCGCCGGGCATCTCGCCATCTCCGAGCGGCGTCGGCTGGGCGCCGCCTTCATTCCCGAGGAGCGTCTCGGCCACGGCACCGTGCCCGGCATGAGCCTGTCCGAGAATGTGCTGCTCACCGGCCATGCCGGCAGCGCCATGGTGCGCAACGGCTTCATCGACAAAGAGGCGACGCTCGCCGCGGTCGACCGCATCACCACGACGTTCGACGTGCGCAAGGCGCGGCGCGATCCGGAGGCGGCTTCGCTCTCGGGCGGCAACCTGCAGAAGTTCATGGTCGGGCGCGAGATCCTGCGCGCGCCCGGCGTGCTGGTGGTGAGCCAGCCGACCTGGGGCGTCGACGCGGGCGCGGCGGCGACCGTCCGCCAGGCGCTGCTCGACCTTGCCGCACGCGGGACGGCGGTGCTGGTGATCAGCCAGGACCTCGACGAGCTGACCGGGATCGCCGACCGCATCGCGGTGATGTTCGCGGGCCGGCTGTCGCCGCCGCTGCCGCGCGCAGAGGCCGGCCGCGAGAAGCTCGGGCTGATGATGGGCGGCGGCATGGAGGCGGCGCATGCTGGTGCTTGAGCGCCGCGCCGAGCGCTCGGTGGTGGCCGCGCTGGCCTCGCCGCTGATCGCCGTCGCGCTCACCATGACGACGATGGCGCTGCTGCTGGCGCTGCTCGGCCGCAACCCGGTGACGGCGCTTGCCGTCTATTTCCTCGATCCGCTCACCGACGGCTATTCGCTGCAGGAGCTGGTGGTGAAGGCGACGCCGCTGGTGCTGATCGCCATCGGGCTCTCGCTCTGCTACCTCGCCAACGCCTGGAACATCGGCGCCGAGGGCCAGTTCCTGATCGGCGCGGTCACCGGGAGCTGGCTCGCGGTGGCGACGCATGGCACCGACGCCGGCGCGTGGGTCTTGCCGGCCATGCTGGTGCTCGGCGCGCTGGGGGGCGCGCTCTATGCGCTCATCCCGGCGATCGGCCGCGTGCGCTTCGGCGCCAGCGAAATTCTGACCAGCCTCATGTTGGTCTACGTCGCCGAGCTCGTGCTCGACTATCTCGTGCGCGGCCCCTGGCGCGATCCGAAGGGCTACAACTTTCCCACCACCGCCGAGTTCGATCCCGTCGCCACGGTGCCGATCCTCATCGAGGGCAGCCGCGTGCATCTCGGCTCGCTCGTCGCCCTCGCCGCCGTCGGCGCCGCTCTCGTGCTGATCGGCCGCACGCTCAAGGGCTTCGAGATCCGCGTCGTCGGCGCCGCGCCGCGCGCGGCACGGTTCGCGGGCTTTGACGCCGACCGGCTGGTGCTGCTGACCTTCGTCGTCTCGGGCGCGCTCGCCGGGCTCGCCGGCATCATCGAGGTCGCCGGCCCCGTCGGTCATCTGCAGCCCGGCTTCTCGCCCGGCTACGGCTTCACCGCGATCATCGTCGCCTTCCTCGGCAGGCTCAACCCGATCGGCATCCTCGTCGCCGGGCTGTTCCTCGCGCTCACTTTCATCGGCGGCGAGCAGGCGCAGATCTCCATGAAGCTGCCGCTCGATCTCACGCGCGTGTTCCAGGGCATGCTGCTGTTCTACGTGCTCGCCTGCGACTCGCTCATTCTCTATCGCATCCGCCTGACCTCGAACCGAAGGGCCGCAGATGGGGCTCGCTGAAGCGATCGTGCTCGCGGTGCTCGCCGCCTCGACGCCGCTGCTGATCGCGGCGGCGGGCGAGCTCGTGGTCGAGCGCGCCGGCGTGCTCAACCTCGGCGTCGAAGGCATGATGATCATGGGGGCGGCCTGCGGCTTCGCCGGCGCCTATATCACCGGATCGACGCTGATCGGCGCCGCGTGCGGCATCGCCGCCGGCATGGCCTTGTCCGCGGTCTTCGCGGCGCTCACGCTCGGCCTCGCGGTCAACCAGGTCGCGACCGGGCTCGCGCTCACCATTTTGGGCATCGGGCTGTCGGGATTGATCGGCGCCGGCTTCGTGGGCGAGCGCATCGTCTCCGCGCCGCATCTCCACGTCCCGGTCCTGAGCGACCTGCCGGTCATCGGCCGCATCCTGTTCGCGCAGGACGCCTTCGTCTATCTGTCGATCGCGCTCGTCATCGGCATCTGGCGCTTCCTCTATTTCACGCGCGGCGGCCTCGTGCTGCGCGCGGTCGGCGACAACCACGCCTCGGCGCATGCGCTCGGCTATCCGGTGCTGCGCATCCGCTTCCTCGCCGTGCTGTTCGGCGGCGCCTGTGCCGGCCTCGCCGGCGCCTACCTGTCGCTCGCCTACACCCCGTTCTTCATCGCCGGGATGACCGCGGGGCGCGGCTGGATCGCACTCGCCCTCGTGGTATTCGCCTCCTGGCATCCAGGGCGTCTGGCGGCGGGGGCCTATCTGTTCGGCGCCGTGAGCATCCTGCAGCTTCATGCCCAGGGCGCGGGCGTCGGCATCCCGCCGCAACTCATGACCGCCTTGCCCTATCTCGCGACGATCCTCGTCCTCGTCCTGATCTCGCGCGCGCGGGCGACAGCCGGTTCGGCGGCCCCGGCCTCGCTCGGCATTCCCTTCGTGCCGGACCGTTGAGCCGTCCCGGTGTGAACCAGGCGACGCTGGGGAGCTTGTCGCAAAAAATCCTGCGGACTTGGGACGCAGGGCCCCGGGAATGCGAGACGCGCGCGCCGCTTTCGGGGATAATGCGGCCCCGCCGGTTTTGTCTTTTTCGGAGTCATCCATGCGAAAACTCGTGCTTGCGGCCGCCGCGGCCGCCCTGACGCTCGGCGCCATCGGCCCCGCGTCCGCCCAGGGCAAGTTGAAGGTCGGGTTCATCTACGTCGGCCCGGTGGGCGACTTCGGCTGGACCTATCAGCATGAGGTGGCCCGGCGCGAACTCGTGAAGGCGCTGGGCGACAAGATCGAGACCACCTATCTCGAGAACGTCAGCGAGGGGCCGGATTCCGAGCGCGCCATCGAGCAGCTCGCGCGCGCCGGACACAAGCTGATCTACACCACCTCGTTCGGCTTCATGGACGCGACCGCGAAGGTCGCCAAGCGCTTCCCCAACGTGCACTTCGAGCACGCCACCGGCTACAAGCGCGACAAGAACCTCGCCACCTACTCCGGCCGCTTCTACGAGGGCCGCTACATCCAGGGCCAGATCGCCGCCAGGATGAGCAAGACCGGCGTGATGGGCTACATCGGTTCGTATCCGATCCCGGAAGTGATCTCCGGCATCAACGCCACCATGCTCGGCGCGCAGACGGTCAACCCGAACATCAAGGTGAAGATCATCTGGGCGAATTCCTGGTTCGATCCGGGCAAGGAGGCGGAGGCCGCCAAGGCGCTGCTCGATCAGGGCGCCGACGTGATCATGCAGCACACCGACAGCCCGGCGGCGATGCAGACCGCCGCCACCCGCAAGGCGCTGGCCTTCGGCCAGGACTCCGACATGATCAAGTTCGGTGAGAAGACGCAGCTCACCGCCATCACCAACAACTGGGCGCCCTATTACATCCAGCGCACCAAGCTCGAACTGGACGGCAAGTGGACGACCGGGGATGTGTGGGGAGGCCTTGCCTCGAAGACGGTGCAGATGGCGCCCTACACCAACATGCCCGACGACGTGAGGAAGATGGCGATGGAGACCGAGGCCGCGATCGCCTCGGGCAAGCTGCATCCGTTCAAGTGCCCGATCGTCGCGCAGGACGGCAAGCAGATCGAGTGCAAGGACGGCCATCTCGCCGATCCGCAGATCCTGTCGATGAACTACTTCGTCAAGGGCGTCGACGATAAGGTGCCGGGCGGCAAGTAGCGATCCTCGCGCGGCGACCCTCGGGCTACGACCCGAGGGCAGGCTCTCTCTCCCGATGGGGGAGAGGTGGGGCAATTGGTCACGACGGGCGCGCCTTTGAGGGCGAGATCGCGGCGGCGCCTGCAATTGAGCATGACGCGCAACCACGCACGGCCTCGACCTCTCCCCGGTGGGGAGAGGTCGGCATGCGCAGCATGCCGGGTGAGGGGGCCAAAGCGCGGGTGGTCGGCACGCGGGACCGCAAGGGGAGGGCGCGGCCCTGCGCCGCCTTTCTCCCGTCTTGCATCGGGCTCCCCCGATCGGCTACGCGACCTGCCATGAACGCGACATCGCCGGCCGCGACCAGTGCCGGCGGTATTTTCGAGCAGGCCCATGGCTGAGCCCTTGCGTGCGCCGCCGGCGCTTCCGGACTATCCGAAATATCCGACCATCATCCACGCGCTCGCCAGGGCGGCGGAGCTCAAGCCCGCCGCGCCCGGCCTCGTCTGCCAGGATCGCGAGCTCACCTACGGCGAATACGCGCAGGCCGTGGCCGCGCTCGCGCACGAGTTCGCCGCGTTCGGCGTCGCCGGCGAGCGCATCGCCTTCCTGATGACCAACGGCCTCGAAGCCTGCGTCGGCCTGCTCGCCGGCATGGCGGCGCGCGCGCAGATCTCGCCGCTCAACCCGAACTACACGGAGCCCGAGCTGGAGCCGCTCCTGCGCGACGTCGAGCCGCGGCTTGTGGTGTGCGATGCCGGCTCCTGCGAGAAGGCACGCGCGCTCGCCGCGAAGATCGGCATCGCCAACGTGATGCAACTCGGCCCCGGCGGGTTGACCATCGACGAGGTGCTGGCGAAGCCGCGCCGCGAGCTGCCGTTGCCGCAGCCGGACGATCTCTCCGCGATGTTCTTCACCGGCGGCACGACGGGCATTCCCAAGGGCGCCAACCATACGCATTCGAGCCTGATGGCGTATTGCTACGGGGTCGTCGCGCTGTGGCCGTTCCCGCTCGACGAGGAGCGCATCCTCAACGTGGCGCCGCTGTTCCATGTGTGGGGTTTCTGCTTCACGCTGGTGATGCCGATTTATATCCGCGCCTACATGGACATCATGCCGGCCTACAAGCCGGCGCTGGTGCTGGAGGAATTCCAGAAGCGCAAGATTACCGTGTTCGCGGGCGGCCCGGCGGCGCTCTACCTCGGGCTGCGCGCCAACGAGAATTTCGCGAAGACCGACTTCTCCAGCCTGAAGATCTGCCTCTCGGGCGGCGCGCCCTGTCCCGAGGAGCTGCTGCGCGGCTGGGAAGCCGCCACCGGCTGCGTGCTGCTCGAAGGCTGGGGCATGTCGGAAGGCGCGCCGATCAACAGCAATCCGCTCTATGGCGTGCGCAAGATCGGCTCGGTCGGGATCGTGCCGCCGGATACGCAGGTTCAGGTCGTCGACCTCGAAACCGGCGAGCGCGTGATGCCGACGGGCGAGCGCGGCGAGATCCGCGTGCGCGGCGCGCAGTTCACCAAGGGCTATCGCAACCGGCCCGAGGAGACGAAGCAGGCGATCCGCAACGGCTGGCTCTATACCGGCGACATCGGCTACTACGACGAGGACGGCTATCTCTTCCTGGTCGATCGCAAGAAGGAGATGATCATCGTCGGCGGCTACAACGTCTATCCGCGCGAGATCGATGAGCTGCTGTTCAAGCATCCTGCGATCCTCGAGGCGGCGACGGTGGGCGTGCCGGATTCCTTCTCCGGCGAGGCGGTCAAGGTCTTCGTCGTGCTGCGGCCGGGCGCGAGCCTCACCACCGAGGAATTGCAGGACTACTGCCGCAAGTCGCTGGTGAAATACAAAGTCCCGACGAAGGTGGAATTCGTGGACGCACTGCCGCGCTCCGGCGTCGGCAAGATCAACAAGCTGGCGCTCAAGCAGCGGGCGTAGCGTCGCGATTCATATTTGACGCGGTCATTCCGGGTACGCGCGTGGCCGTGTCATCGGCGCGCCGTTTCAAAGATCGCTTGGCGACAGTCATGGTCAACCCTCGTTTGATCGTGGTCTTTTCCGAGGTATCGTTTTCGATTACGCTCAAATCGGACTGGGGCTGTACCGCGACGAAAACAAGCGCACCACGTTGTTTTGAAGTTCGCCTCAAGAGAACCTCGTGGCTGCAGCGAGCGGCGCAACCGCCCCCCGTGTTGCTAAATGAGTGCTAGCACCTGGAAATAGGAAGCTATTGCTTGCGGCTGAGCGCTAGTCATTACGACGGAGATGAGCCAATAGTTGAAATCATTCCGGCACTGAAAGACAGTGTTTTGCAAGCTAGTCGATGAAGATGAATTACTTCATGGATTTTGGGGGCAAACTTGACGATGGTCGCCGCAGCATCAGCACTTGGGCGCGCCGAAAAGACAGTTGCGATCTCGCATAACTCCCAATCACATCGTCCGAGCCCTGTCTCGGTGGGCTTTGTTGCTCCCCGTATAGCGGCCGGAATCCGGTTTCGGCCGAAAGCGCTCGCGGCGGCCATCGCGCGGACCATCACTTTACGCGACGCGCCAGAGGCTCTGTTGGCGCAATGGAGCCGGTCAGCTTTGCTGGAAGTGGAGGTTCTCATCGCCAATGGCCCCGCGTTCGGACTGTCCCCAACCATAAGGTCACTGGCGGATGCCGAACGGTCCGCGTTCGCGGGCAGGGTCGGCGCCGGCATGGCCGATTTAGTAATGAATGTGCTTGGTTATAGGTGGCGAGACAACGCCGCCTGTCTCCTCGGTAGTGGGCCGCGACCAGATTTCATCTATGGTGGCGGTCAAGCTGATGGCCATGGCGTCGTACTGGTAGAGGCGCATGGGTCATTCGCCGAAGGCGTCAACAAGGCGCGAATGGAACGTGAAGCCAAGCGGAAGTATCTGCGTCAGGTGAAGCCGCATGTAGGTGGCTCTTGCCTGCACGGCCAATTGGTGCACGGCTATTCGACTGCGTTCGGCTCTCAGCCTACAAGCAAGGGCACTTTCCTCCATGTGACGGAGAAAAGAATTCCGAAGCCAACAGGAATGCCGAAAGCCCATGCGACCGCACTCACTTCCACGGAACGCGTAACGCCGTCTTCCCTCACGCTTGCAACCTATCGTGCTAATTTTCTTCTCATGGGCGCTGCGAAGGTTGTCGCATGGCTTGACTGGTTGCGTGGCGTACGGGAAGCGCCGCCCGCCTCCTCAATCTCGACGTTCTTTTCCATTGAGCAACAAGGCCGGCGATTTCTTGCCGCGGCCGAAGCTTTTTTTCCCCATCTGGCTCCGGACTCTTGGATTGAAGAGTTCGGGTTTCCCCCATTTCGGTTTGACTACTGGCGTGGGATTGGGCCATGGCTTGCGGACCGTGTAGTCTGGAAAGACCTGTTTGTCATGGACGAGGACGCGGCCATATCGTTCTTGAATCAACTTTCGAGCTTGGGCCGCAATGGAAGAGATTCACTGCCGCCATTTCGCGATCTGCCGAGCCTCGAACCTCTCGGGTTTACACTTGGAGACGAAGGCCACGCCGACGATGAGGACCCTCGCTATCCTTTAGCGCGATTTCGCGATGGCCTCGCGCTTCTTGGTAGGGTGCCGCCATCTAGCCTCGGTAGGTCGCCGCAGTGGCGGTGGTCGCCTGAGGGTGGGTTCAATGCCCAATGAGCTGATCGAGCGTGCGTCATAGCGTTGGCGCGCCATTTCAAAGGGCGAAACGGATGGAGCCTGCCGTGGGGTCATCGCTGGCGCTATCGGAGGCAGGCTTGTCGCCGCAAATGCGATCGGTTAGCGAATTGACGTAAATAAGAGTGATCGCTCGGCGCGCCTGCGCCGGCGGTCGCAAGTGTCGGGGAGGTCGATGGCTGAGGCATTGCGTGCGCCGGCGGCGCTTCCCGTCTATCCGAAGTATCCGACGATCCTCCATGCGCTCGCCACGGCGGCCGAGCTCAAGCCGGCCGCGACCGCGCTGGTCTGCGAGGACCGCGAGGTCACCTATGGCGGGTACGCGCAGGCCGTGGCCGCGCTCGCGCACGAGTTCGCGGCCCGCGGCGTTGCCGGCGAGCGCATCGCGGTCGCAATGAGCAACAGCCTCGATGCCGGTGTCGGCATGCTGGCCGCGATGGCGGCGGGCGCGCAGGTCGCGCCCATGAACCCCAACTACACCGAGCCCGAGCTCGAGCCGATCATCCGCGACGTCGCGCCGCGGCTGCTCGTGTGCGACGCCGGCTCCGCGCAGAAAGTGCGATCGCTCGCGGCCAAGTGCGGCATCGCCGGCGTGATGCAGCTCGGCCCCGGCGGCCTCATGGTCGAGGACCTGCTGGCCCGTCCGCGGCGCGACCTGCCGCTGCCCAAGGCCGACGATCTCTCGACGCTGTTCTTCACCGGCGGCACGACGGGCGTTCCCAAGGGCGCCAACCACACGCACTCCACCTTGATGGCCTACTGCTACGGCATCGTCGCTCGCTGGCCGTTTCCGCTCGATGCGGCGCGCATCCTCAACATCGCGCCGCTGTTCCACATCTGGGGCTTCTGCTTCACCTTGATGATGCCGGTCTACATCCGCGCGTTCATGGACCTGATGCCGGCCTATAAGCCCGCGCTGGTGCTGGAGGAATTCCAGAAGCGCAGGATCACCGTGTTCGCCGGCGGCCCGGCCGCGCTCTATCTCGGGCTGCGCGCGAACGAGAATTTTGCCAAGACCGACTTCTCGAGCCTGCAGGTCTGTCTGTCGGGCGGCTCGTCCTGCCCGGAAGAACTGGTGCGAAGCTGGGAAGCGGCGACCGGCAGCGTCCTGCTCGAGGCCTGGGGCATGTCGGAAGGCGCGCCGATCAGCGCCACCGCGATGCACGGCGTTCGCAAGATCGGCTCGGTCGGCATGCCGCCGCCCGACACCGAGGTGCAGGTGGTGGACCTCGAAACTGGCGAGCGCATCATGCCGGCGGGCGAGCGCGGCGAGCTGCGCGTGCGCGGCCCGCAGTTCATCAAGGAGTATCGAAATCGTCCTGAGGAGACGAAGCAGGCGATCCGCAACGGCTGGCTCTACACCGGCGACATCGGCTATTTCGACGCGGACGGGCATCTTTTCCTGGTCGACCGCAAGAAGGAGATGATCATCGTCGGCGGCTACAACGTCTATCCGCGCGAGATCGACGAGCTTCTGTTCAATCACCCCGCGATCCTGGAAGCGGCGACGGTGGGCGTGCCCGACGCCTTCACCGGCGAGGCGGTCAAGGCATTCGTCGTGCTGCGCCCGGGCGCGCGCCTCACCGCCGAGGAGTTGCTGGATTACTGCCGCCAATCGCTCGTCAAGTACAAGGTCCCCACCAGGATCGCGTTCATCGATGCGTTGCCGCGCTCCGGGGTCGGCAAGATCAACAAGCTCGCGCTCAAGCAGCAGGCGTAGAGCATGATCCCGAAAAGATAACCGCAGTATTGGACACCGCACATGCAGACCGTCGGCGTCATCGGCCTGGGCAAGATCGGACTGCCGATGGCGGAGAACCTCATCCGCAGCGGCCATCGCGTGATCGGATTCCGCCGCGGCGACATGGCGCAATTCGAGCGCCTCGGCGGCATCCCCGCGCAGTCCTCGCAGGACGTCGGCGCGCAGGCCGACATCGTGCTGTCCTGCGTGAAGGAGCACGCGGCGCTGGCCGACGTGATGGCGGGCGAGCGCGGCCTCGTGCACGCGGCGCGCCCGGGACAGATCATCGTGGAACTCGGCTCCCATCCGGTGCGGCAGAAGCAGAGCTATGTCGCGCCGCTCGCGGCCAAGGGCGCGGTGCTGCTCGACGGCGAGGTGAGCGGCACGCCGGGCATGGTCTCCGCGCGCAAGGCGGTGGTTTTCCTCGGCGGCGACGAGGCCGCGGCGCGCGCGGTCGAGCCGGTGGTCAAGGGCTTCACCGACGCCTGCGTCTATTTCGGCGCCTTCGGCACCGCGAGCCGCGTCAAGCTCATCAACAACCTGCTGGTCGCGATCAACATCGCCGCCACCGCGGAGGCCATGGCGCTCGGCCGCAAGGCGGGCGTCGACATCGACCGGATGGTCCAGGCGATCTCGGCGGGCAGCGGCTCGTCGACCCAGTTCGTCATCCGCGCGCCCTGGATGGCGCAGAAGCGCTTCATGCCGCCGCAGGGCACCGCGCGCGGGCTGTCGGGTTACTTTCCGATGATCGACGATTTCGTCGCCGAGGTGGACGGCGCCTCGCCGCTGTTCGCGCGGGCGGTGGAGATCTTCCGCCGGGCCATCGCCGAGGGCTACGGCGATCAGGACGCGGCGGTCATGGTCGAGGCGCTCGCGGCCTGGCCGCGCATGCCCGACTAGGGCAGGGCGCCCGTCAGAACGCGATGCCGACGCGCATCGCCACCTCGTGCCGCTCGAAGTTGGCGAGATCGTAGGTGGCCTGCTCCGCGTTGGAGCGGCCGGCGACCTGCACGTTCCACACCGCCGCCATCCAGACCGCGTCCGAGAGCTTGGCGTAGAAGGTCGGGCCGACGAACAGCGCATGGCCGGAGAAGCGGTCGAGACCCAGGCCGTCGTAGGCGCGCACGTAGCGCATCTCCGCGCCGACGAAGATGCCGTCGATGACGCGGCCGGCGATCGCGCCCGAGATGCCGAGCGAGGAGTTGTGCGACCACGTGCGGTCGACGAGCGAGCGGGTCGCGGCCGGGTCATAGACGAGGTTGAAGGCGGTCAGCAGCCGGTCGGCGATGATCTCGCGGTCGACCGACACCAGGAACTCCGCGCCATAGCTCGTGACCCGCTCGCCGGTCGTGCCGTCCACGCGCGCCCACGACGGCGTAAACCCGAGGGTCACGCCGATCGGGTTCCGCGTGCGGTCGATGACCCGCACCTTGGTCTCGAACGAGAAGCTGTCGACGCCGGTCTCGTTGTGGTCGTTGAGCCCGGGCACGCCGCCGACGTGATGATGCGCCATGCCGATCGCGGGCGACACGCGCATGTCATCGAGAATCGTGAACTTGCCCTCGACGCCGGGTGCGACGGCGGAATAGCTGCCCCAGCGCTTGCCGAAGCGGCCGTGCGCTTCCAATTCGATTTCCTTGTCGCCCTTGCGGCCGATGTCGGTGCCTTCCGTGAATCCGAACAGATGCTCGTCGTCGATCTCGGCATAGGCCGGACCGCACCACGCCGCCAACGCCAGGCTGCCCGCCAATCCCCACCGCACGCCCCACACGATATCTGCCCCCTAACTGCGAATGACTCGCAGAAACTATTGACTTGGCCATCGTGCCGAGTAAAGCTTTTTTTGCAACTAATTCGCATTTGCAGGACTGGCAGTCTCGCAACCGCCGGTCATCATTCGGGAATTCCATGAACCCAACGGTCAACCGAGGCGTGGCCCTGTCCACCGCGACCGCGCGCGCGATCCTCCTCGCGCTCACGGTTCTCGCCACGGCCATGCCGCCCGCGGCGGCCGTCGCCCAGAGCGCGGCGCGCAAGCCGTTCCGGGTGGTGACGACCTTCACCGTCATCCAGGATATCGCGCAGAACGTCGCCGGCAATGCCGCGGTCGTCGAGTCCATCACCAAGCCGGGGGCGGAGATTCACGACTACCAGCCCACCCCCCACGACATCGTGCGCGCGCAGGCCGCCGACCTCGTGCTGTGGAACGGCTTCAACCTCGAGCGCTGGTTCGAGCGCTTCTTTCAGAACATCCGCGACGTGCCCGGCGTCGTGGTGACGCAGGGCATCGAGCCGATGGGCATCGCCGAGGGCCCCTACACCGGCAAGCCCAACCCGCACGCCTGGATGTCGCCGGCGAACGCGCTCGTCTACATCGAGAACATCCGCAAGGCGCTCGCGACATACGATCCCGCCAACGCGCAGGCGTACGAGCGCAACGCGGCCGACTACGCCGCGCGCATCACGGCGCTCGACGAGCCGCTGCGCCGGCGCCTCGCCGCCATCCCGCAGGACCAGCGCTGGCTGGTCTCGAGCGAAGGCGCGTTCAGCTATCTGGCGCGCGATTACGGACTGCGCGAAGCCTATCTGTGGCCGATCAACGCCGACGAGCAGGGCACGCCGCGGCAGGTCCGCAAGGTGATCGACCTCGTGCGCAAGAACCGCATCCCCGTGGTGTTCAGCGAGAGCACGATCTCCGACCGCGCCGCGAGGCAGGTCGCGCGCGAGACCGGCGCGCGCTACGGCGGCGTCCTCTACGTCGACTCGCTCAGTGCCGCAAACGGTCCGGTGCCGACCTATCTCGACCTCCTCAAGGTCACGGTCGAGACCATCGCCAAGGGCTTCGGACAATGAACGCGCCGACGCCGGCTCCCAGGCCAGCCGCAGTTCCAGCCGCAGGCGCGCTCACCGCCGCGATCGACGTGCGCGACCTCACCGTGACCTACAGCAACGGCTTCACGGCCGTGCACGACACCTCGTTCGAGCTTGGGCCCGGCACGATCTGCGCACTGGTCGGCATCAACGGCAGCGGCAAGTCGACGATCTTCAAGTCCATCATGGGCTTCGTGCGGCCCGCGCGCGGCGAGGTGCGCCTGTGCGGGCTCCCCGTCGACGCGGCGCTCTCGCGCAACGCTGTCGCCTATGTGCCGCAGAGCGAGGACATCGACTGGAACTTCCCGGTGCTGGTCGAGGACGTGGTGATGATGGGCCGCTACGGCCACATGAACTTCCTGCGCATCCCCTCGCGCGCCGACCGCGCCAAGGTCGACGAGGCGCTCGCGCGCGTCGGAATGTCCGACTATCGCAAGCGCCAGATCGGCGAGTTGAGCGGCGGCCAGCGCAAGCGCGTCTTCCTTGCGCGCTCGATCGCGCAGGAGGGCCGCATCATCCTGCTCGACGAGCCCTTCACCGGCGTCGACGCCACGACCGAGGCGGCGATCATCGGCCTCCTGCGCGAGCTGCGCGCCGCCGGGCACCTGATGCTGGTGTCGACCCACAACCTGGGCAGCGTGCCGGAATTCTGCGACCAGGTCGTGCTGATCAACCGCACGGTGCTGGCGGCGGGCCCGACCTCGCAGGTGTTCACCCAGGCCAACCTCGAGCGCGCCTTCGGCGGCGTCCTGCGCAACGTCTCGCTCGGCGGCGCCGCGCTGCACGAGGACGACGATCCGCGCCGCGTCACCGTGCTGACCGACGACGAGCGCCCGCTCGTCTTCTACGGCGAGCGCGACGCGCACAAGGAGGCCGACCGAAATTGAGCGAGCTCCTCGGCGAACTCATCGTCCCGTTCACCTACCAGTACATGTTCAAGGCCATGTGGGTGAGCGCGCTGGTCGGCGGCGTCTGCGCGTTCCTGTCCGCCTACCTGATGCTCAAGGGCTGGTCGCTGATGGGCGATGCGCTCGCGCATTCCATCGTTCCCGGCGTCGCCGCGGCCTATATCATGGGCGCCCCGTTCGCGATCGGCGCGTTCTTCGCCGGCATCCTCGCTTCGCTCGCCATGTACGTCGTGCGGCAGACGTCGCGCCTGCGCGAGGACGCGATCATCGGCCTGGTGTTCACCTCGCTGTTCGCGCTCGGCCTGCTGATGGCGTCGATCTGGCCGACCTCGGTGAGCATCCAGACCGTCGTGCTCGGCAACATCCTCGCGATCTCCGACGAGGACGTCGTGCAGATCGCCCTGATCGCCGCCGTCTCGCTCGCCGTGCTGGTCCTGTTCTGGAAGGACCTGATGGTGACCTTCTTCGACGAGAGCCACGCGCGCAGCATCGGCCTGCGTACCACGCTGCTCAAGGCGGTGTTCTTCACGCTGCTGAGCGCCTGCACCGTCGCCGCGCTGCAGGCGGTCGGCGCCTGCCTCGTGATCGCCATGGTGGTCACGCCGGGCGCCACCGCCTACCTGCTCACGGACCGCTTCGGCCGTCTCGTCGCGCTCAGCGTCGCGATCGGCGCGGTCACCAGCTTCGTCGGCGCCTACGTCAGCTACTTCCTCGATGGCGCGACCGGCGGCGTGATCGTCAGCCTGCAGACGCTGCTGTTCCTGGCGGCGTTCTATCTCGCGCCCAAGCACGGCGTCTTCGCCGCGCGCCGCCGTCACCTGTCAGCCGGCGCGAGCCCGTCATGAGCGCGCTTCTCGACTGGATCACGGTCCCGCTGAGCTATCCCTTCATGCAGCGCGCGCTCGTCGTCGCGCTGCTGGTGGCGGCGGTGTGCGGCGTGCTCTCGTGCTACCTCGTGCTGCGCGGCTGGTCGCTGATGGGCGACGCCATCTCGCACGCGGTGCTGCCGGGCATCGTGGTCTCCTACGTCGTCGGCCTACCGCTGGCGGTCGGCGCCTTCGCCGCGGGCCTCTCCTGCGCGCTGCTCACCGGCTACTTCAAGGAGAACAGCCGCGTGAAGGAGGACACCGTCATGGGCGTGGTGTTCTCGGGCATGTTCGGCTTCGGCCTCGTCCTCTTCACCAAGGTCGAGACCGATCAGCATCTCAACCACGTGCTGTTCGGCGACGTGCTCGGCGTGTCGCTGCGCGACCTCGTCGAGACGGCGCTCATCGCCGGCGGCACGCTCCTGATCGTGCTCGCCAAGCGGCGCGACCTCCTGCTCTACTGCTTCGATCCCAATCACGCGCGCAGCATCGGCCTGCCGGTGCGCGTGCTGCACTACGGGCTGCTGGTGCTGCTCTCGCTCACCATCGTCGCCTCGCTCAAGGCGGTCGGCATCATCCTGGTGATCGCGATGCTGATCGCGCCCGGCGCGACCGCCCATCTCCTGACCGACAGCTTCGGGCGCATGCTGGTGATCGCCGTCGCCGTGGCCGCGGTCGCGGCGCTCTCCGGCACGCTGATCAGCTTCCACATCGACGCCGCCACCGGCGCCTGCATCGTGCTGGTCCAGGCGCTTCTGTTCGCGCTCGCGTTCCTGTTCGCGCCCAAGCGGGGCGTGCTGGTGCGGGCGAACTAAGGCGGTATCGTTTTTGCCGGACCACAGGGCCTTTCGGGTATCGTCGCCAGCCGCGCAGGGTGGGCAAATCGCAGCGCCGGCTTTAATGTGCGCACGGCATTGATGGCGATTTGCCCACGTCGGGTCCACATCACGTCCGAAAGCGCGACGGCCTTTCGCTCACTCCGCCGCCGCGAGGGCGGCGCCGCGCTCGTGCAGGTTCAGGATCCGCCGCGCGTTGTCGTAGAACAGCTTCTGCTTGTCCTCGGCGGAGAGGCTCAACTCGTCGAGCAGCCGCAGCGTCTCCTTCGGCTCCCAGCATGGATAGTCCGTGCCGTACATGACGTTGTCGATGCCGTAGTAGTCGATCGCGAACTTCATCCCGGCCGAGTGCGGCGAGACGGTATCGGTGAACATGCGCTTCAGGTAGGTGCTGACCGGCTGCGGCAGCGCGGCCTTCTTCGTGTTCTTGTCCATGCGCCCGGATTGATAGGGCAGGGCGCCGCCGGTGTGCGACATCACGATCTTGAGCTTGGGGTGGCGTTCCATCATCCCCGACAGGATGAGCCGCATCGCGGCCACGCTCACTTCGATGACGCGGCCCAGGCTCAGGTGAAGCGCGTCGTTGTAGCCGGCGAGCATGTCGACGAAGACGGCGTCGGTCGGATGCAGGAACATGGGCAGGCCCAGCTCTTCGACGCGCGCATAGAACGGCGCGAGACGTTCCGCGTCGATGCGGGGGTCGTCGCCGACGCTGCCGGGCAGGTTGACTCCCATGAGGCCGAGCTTGCCGGCGGCATGCTCGAGCACCTCGATGGCGATGCGCGTATCCGTCAGCGGGACCGCGGCGCTGGCCCACACCCGGCCGGGATATCTGCGCTGTGCGTCGGCCATGTGCTCGTTCCACGCCATGGCGGCGTCGCGGCCTTCGTCCGGCGGCAGGTCCGAGAAGTAGATCGAGAACGGACCGATGGAGCAGACGACGTCGATCTCGTGACCGAGGCTGTCCATGTATTCGAGCTGCCTGTCGAGATCGAACCACTCCGCCCAGCTGCGCAGCGTGTCGGAATGGTCGTTGCGAAGGTAGTCGTAGCCGCCCTGGCCGTTGACCGCGGCGCGGGGAAATCCTTTGCGTTTACAGAGCTGCTCGAAGAACGGGCGCGGCCACCAGTGAAAATGGGAATCGATGATGCGCATGCGCCGTCTCCGTCCCTGCCGCTTGCAAGTCGGGCAGGCTGGGCAGCCTGAACCCGAACGCCGGCTTTCGAAAAGTATAGTCCGTGCCGGTTGATCGTCCAGCGCGGTCTCGCGCCGTCAGGAATGCATATGTGGGGAGCGCAGGCGCGCTGGACGGGATTCGAAAACGTTGTCAGACTTGAAGACAACACGATCGAGGAAACGCCTGCTCTGTCGCCCGAAGCCGCGGATGACGGCAGGCCATGCGGAGGTGGGACAATGCCTGGCGCTTCGCTTCGGAAGACAACCTCGTTGCGTCTCGCGCTTCTCGCGGGCCTCGGACTGATCGCTGCCTGCCCGGGGGCGCGGGCGGAGCCATATCCCAGCCAGGACATTCACCTGATCTCCGCCTTCCCGCCCGGCAGCGGCGCCGATGTGCTGGTGCGCTACGTCGCGGAAAAGCTGCGCCCCATCGCGGGCCGCAACGTGATCGTCGAGAACAAGCCCGGCGCCGGAGGCAACATCGCGACCGAATACGTCGTGCGCTCCAAGCCCGACGGCTACACCATCCTCGTGCATTCCGCGAACACGCTGGCCTCGAACGTTCACCTGATCCGCAACAATCCGGTGGACGCCGGCAAGCAGATCCAGGTCGCGGCAACGCTCAATCGCCTGGCCTTCATGCTCGTCGTCGATCCCAAGCGGCCGTTCAAGACGGTCGCCGAGCTGACCGCCTTTGCGAAGGAGAAGGGCGACAAAGCCACGGTCGGCGTCGTCGGCAACGGCAGCATCATCATGTGCTCGATCTACAAGGAGCAGGCGGGGCTCACGGCCGTCGACGTTGCCTACAAGATGGCGCGGGACACGCTCAACGATCTGGCGAGTGGAGCGGTCGACTTCTCCTGCCAGGATCCGGTCTTCGCCCTTTCGCAGCAGCGCGAAGGTCGCTTGCGCATTCTTGCGACCGCGTCCGGCGAGCGGATGGCGTTTGCGCCGGAGATTCCCACCATGAAGGAGTTGGGATATCCGATGGATCTGGTCGGCTGGTTCGCCGCCATGGTGCCGACCGGCACGCCGCGCCCGGTGATCGACCAGATCAATGCCTGGTTTGCGAAGATCCACCAGGACCCGGACACGCCGAAGTTCCTCAACAATTTCGGCGGCGTGCCGTGGATCACGACTCCCGAACAGGGGCAGGCGCGGCTTCGCAAGGACATCGCGGATTTCGCCGAGTACGTGCGGATCGCCAAGCTCAAGCCGCAGGGCTAGGCCGCCGTCTCGCCCGGGTTGATCCGGCGGCGCAGGGAGCTGCCACGCCGTCCGTCAATTTCCCGGTGTCGTGAATTGCGGCCGCGGCCGCTCAGCGCATGTTGCCGGCGAGCCGCGAGGGCGACTGCGACATCATGTTGTCGAGGCGGTCGCGCTCGGTATCGAAGCGCGCAAGCTGCGGCCCTTCGAGGGTGCGGCCGCGCGGCAGCTTGATGCGCATCGGATCGACGAAGCGGTCGTTGACGATGATCTCGTAGTGCAGGTGCGCGCCGGTCGAGAGGCCGGTCGAGCCGACGAAGCCGATGAGCTGTCCCTGGCTCACCTTCTTGCCCGCCTCCATGCCGCGCGCGAAGGCGGTCATGTGGCCATAGGCCGTTTCGTAGCCGTTGGTGTGGCGGATGCGGATGTACTTGCCGTAGCCCGATTCCCACCCGGCTTTCTCGACCGTGCCGCTGCCGGCGGCGTAGACCGGGGTGCCCATCGGCGCCGCCCAGTCCACGCCGGTGTGCATCTTGGTGTAGCCGAGGATCGGATGGCGCCGCGCGCCGAAACCGGAGCGCAGGAGGCCGTCGGCGAGCGGCTTGCGGACCAGGAACTTCTTCGCGCTCTTGCCGGTCTCGTCGTAATAGTCGACGAGGCCGTCGTCGCTCGTCTGGAAGCGATAGAATTTCTTCTGTTCGCCGCCGACGGTGAGAGCGGCGAACATGACGTCCTGCTTGCTCTCGCTCCCGCTCTCGTCGTCGCCGGTATAGAGCACCTCGAAGGAGTCGCCGGGCTGCGTCTTGCGCTGGAAGTCGACGTCGTAGGAGTAGATGCGGATCATCTCCTCGATGACCGGCTCCGGAATCTGGTTGCGCAGCGCGGTTTCATAGACGCTCTGATAGAGGCGCACGCCCGTGCCGTCGTCCTCTTCCTCTTCGTCGTCGGGGTTCGCGACCTGCATCTGCGCGCTCTGCGGATCGACGGAGACGTATTTGCCCATGTCGGAGAGCGCGACGATCGCCTCCGCCTGGGTCTCGCCCATCACGATGACGCGCAGCGGCTGAACGCGCACCCCGAGGCTCGACAGCAGCACGCGCAGGCGCTGGCCCTCCTTCACGCCGCTGTCGCGGCCGCGCGATCCGAGCACCGAGGTGACGGCCTTGATGTCGGCCGGGCCGACGCCGAGCTCGCGCAGGATCGAGGAGACGTTCTCGCCCTTCTTGAGCGTGACGGTCTTCTCGTTGCCGTTGCTCGGGCCGCTGGTGTGCTGGGCCGTCTTGGCCAGCATCGTGATGTTCTCGGGCACGATGCGCGTCTCGAACCCGGCGTAGGGATCGACGTTGCCCTCCGCGGCGTAGCCGAGCTTGCCCGGCACGGGCAGGCCGCCCGCGCTCGCGTAGCGGACCGGCGTGCTGCCGGTGAAGTTCGTGACGTCGCGCACGCGCGCGACCACCTCCTCCGTCGGGACGAAGGCGACGATCTTCGCGCGCGGCAGCATCTGCGGGAGCTCGCGCGTGACGAAGGAGACCTCGGGATTTGGCTCTGCCTGGGCGCTTTCCTCGCCCGGCGTCCTCGCGGTGCCGGAATCCGCGAGCATGATCTTCTGCGCGTTGAACGGCGGGATCTTTGCCGAGAGCTCCGTCACCGACAGCGCGAGGTTCGACGAGACGCGCACGAACGGACGCACGCGCACGACCTCGCGGTCGCCCACGCGCGCGGTCGTCGAAATGCGGATGACGTGACGCGACGCGTTGCTCTCGCCGCCGGTCGGCAGCTTGTCCGACTTGCGCGCCACGAGGCGCTCGCCGATGCCCGTGAGGGAGCCGCGCAGCGCGGTCTCCAGCCGCTCCGGCACGGTCGCGAAGTTGGTCTCGCCGTCGAGCGCGGCGAACACCGCGCCGCCCATGAGCGCGGCGCCGCACAGCCCGGTCAGGATCGTGCCGCTGAACCACTGCACCGACACGCGACGGCGATCGACTCCCGCGCCCTCGCCGTCGACCGACAGAGGGGGTTCGTCGCCGAAGTCGATTGCAGCCGCGGCAACGGACGCGCCGCGTAGTCTCGCGTGATCCAAAATTCCGTCCCCCGCGCTTGCGCGCCAGTCGCTACGCTTGTTTCGACGTTGTCTTGCCCCGTCAGCGCATCGGACGATGCCCCGAGTGGTTAAGACAGTCAACGAACCAACCGCCAAGTGTGTGGTCGGCCTTGGGATTTGGATTAACGCTCGTACCGTCCCGTGCACCACAGCGACGGAAGAATATGGCTGGAGTGGGGCGGTAACTGCGCATGGGCGGCGGCGGGCTTGCGCGTGTGCGGCGCACTACCAATATAAAGTGCCGGACGGGGGGGCTTCGCGGGGAGGTCGCATTTCCCCGGGCTCTGGCGCCTGCGCAAAAAGGCTGGCGCTTTTTGAGTCATCCGGTGTTGACAAGGTCCGATGCCGGGACATATAACCCCCAGACCGACGCGCTGCCGCCCTGAGCGAAAGCGCGTCCTCGAAGCATCATTCACTGATATTTCGGTGAAAGGCCTCCGGCCAACGGTCGGGCGCGAAAGCTTCGACGGCTCTTCGGTGCCCCCGAAGGGTGGGATTCGCCAGAATCCCGGGCTGTTTGACAAGTGAATCGGAAGAAAGAGAAACGTGGGCGGCGGAGTCCTTGCGGGCCGCTCCTCGTGAGAGGCGCGGCCGGAGATACTTCGGCGGTCTACGTTTCAAGGTACATCGCTGACTGCGCGAGCAGTCAGGTGGTGGACCTCGTCAAACGTTGTGATCAGCCGAGATCAATCTCTTCAACTTGAGAGTTTGATCCTGGCTCAGAGCGAACGCTGGCGGCAGGCTTAACACATGCAAGTCGAGCGCCCCGCAAGGGGAGCGGCAGACGGGAGAGTAACACGTGGGAACGTGCCCTTCAGTTCGGAACAACCCAGGGAAACTTGGGCTAATACCGGATACGCCCGAAAGGGGAAAGATTTATCGCTGAAGGATCGGCCCGCGTCTGATTAGCTAGTTGGTGGGGTAATGGCCCACCAAGGCGACGATCAGTAGCTGGTCTGAGAGGATGATCAGCCTCACTGGGACTGAGACACGGCCCAGACTCCTACGGGAGGCAGCAGTGGGGAATATTGGACAATGGGCGCAAGCCTGATCCAGCCATGCCGCGTGGGTGATGAAGGCCTTAGGGTTGTAAAGCCCTTTCGGCGGGGAAGATAATGACGGTACCCGCAGAAGAAGCCCCGGCTAACTTCGTGCCAGCAGCCGCGGTAATACGAAGGGGGCTAGCGTTGCTCGGAATCACTGGGCGTAAAGCGCACGTAGGCGGATTGTTAAGTCAGGGGTGAAATCCTGGAGCTCAACTCCAGAACTGCCTTTGATACTGGCAATCTTGAGTTCGGGAGAGGTGAGTGGAACTGCGAGTGTAGAGGTGAAATTCGTAGATATTCGCAAGAACACCAGTGGCGAAGGCGGCTCACTGGCCCGATACTGACGCTGAGGTGCGAAAGCGTGGGGAGCAAACAGGATT
>DATMFF010000010.1:0-131804 GCA_035556735.1 Xanthobacteraceae bacterium
GTCTTCCAGGACATCCAGCACGCCATCGACTATCTAGACCACGCGCCGGCCGGCTTCTTCTCGGTCAACGGCGCGGGCGAGGTCGTCTATCTCAACGCGACGCTCGCCGGCTGGCTCGACCAGGACTTCGCGAGGGTCGGCTCCGGCGGCCTGAACCTCAGCGACATCGTCGCCGGCGACGGCGCGGCGCTGCTGATCCCGCGCAATCCGACGCCCGGCGAGGTGCGCACCGAGGTCGTCGATCTCGATCTCAAGACCGCGATGGGGCGGCCGGTGCCGGTGCGGCTGCATCACCAGATCGCGTTCGGCGCCGACGGCAGCCCCGGCGTGTCGCGCACGCTGGTGCTGAATCGCGGCCGCGACGCCGGCACCGACGACATGCAGCGCGCGGCGGAAGTGCGCTTCATGCGCTTCTTCCACAACACGCCGATGGCGATCGCGACCGTCGACCGGCTCGGCCGGGTGGCGCGCAACAACCCGCGCTTCGCGCGGACCTTCTCCGACGCGCTGAAGGACGGCAAGGCCTCGATCCTCGCGCTGGTCGTCGAGCGCGACCGCGCCGCGCTGGAGGCCGCGATCGGCAAGGCCTCCGAGGGGCAGGGCGACATTCCGCCGGTCGAGGCGCAGCTCGTCGGCGCCAACGAACGCTGGGCGAATTTCTTCGTGCTGGCGGTCGAGGACGACGACCGCGACGGCGAGGCGGCGATCGTCTATGCGCTCGAGACCACCGCGCAGCGCACGCTGGAGAACCGCATCAACCAGCAGCAGAAGATGGAGTCGGTCGGCCAGCTCGCCGGCGGCATCGCCCACGACTTCAACAACGTGCTGTCCGCCATCATGATGGCGACCGACTTCCTGCTCAACGCGCACAAGCCGACCGATCCGTCCTTCCAGGACATCATGCAGATCAAACAGAACGCCAACCGGGCCGCCAGCCTGGTGCGGCACCTGCTTGCGTTCTCGCGCCGGCAGACGCTGCGCCCGCAGGTGATCGACCTCGGCGACGCCCTCTCGGACCTCTCGATGCTGCTGCGGCGGGTGATCGGCGAGAAGGTTTCGCTCGAGGTCGTGCACGGCCGCGACCTGTGGCCGGTCAAGACCGACCTGTCCCAGCTCGAGCACGTGATCGTCAACCTTGCGGTCAATGCGCGCGACGCCATGCCCAACGGCGGCAAGCTGACGGTGCGCACCGGCAACGTCACCGCCGAGCAGTGCCGCCGCCTCGACTACAAGGGCATGCCGGCCGCCGACTACATCCAGATCGAGGTGATCGACCAGGGCACCGGAATTCCGCCCGAGATCATCGAGCAGATCTTCGAGCCGTTCTTCACCACCAAGGAGATCGGCAAGGGGACAGGCCTCGGGCTGTCGACCGTCTATGGCTTCATCAAGCAGACCGGCGGCTTCATCTACGTCGACTCCGAGGTCGGCAAGGGCACGACGTTCCGCATCTTCCTGCCGCGCCATGTTCCCTCCGAGCTCGAGGCGCCGGCCCCCAAGACCGAAGCGGCCGCGGCGGCCGCCGCGCCCGCGCGCGTGCAGACCGACGACACCGGACAGGGCACGATCCTGCTGGTCGAGGACGAAGAGGGCCTGCGCGGCCTCAATGCGCGCGGCCTTGCCTCGCGCGGCTACAGCGTGCTCGAGGCCGGCAACGGCCTGGAGGCGATCGAGGTGCTCGAAGAAAACGGCGGCAAGGTCGACCTCGTCGTCTCGGACGTGGTGATGCCCGAGATGGACGGTCCGACGCTGCTCAAGGAGCTGCGCGCGCGCAATCCCGACCTCAAGATCATTTTCGTCTCGGGCTACGCGGAGGAGGCGTTCGCCAAGAGCCTGCCCGAGGGCGGGCAGTTTGCGTTCCTGGCCAAGCCGTTCACGCTCAAGCAGCTGGTCGCGGCGGTGAAGGACACGATGTCGGGCGAGGCCCAGGTCCGTTCGGCCTGAGCGGCGCGCTCGCGGAGATCCGGCAAAACGCGCGGGCGCGTCAGCGCCACCACCACCAGCCGGCGGCCTGCGCCTTCACCGGGTCGTAGTCGCGCGGGAAGGCGCAGATGAATCCCGCGTAGTCGCCGTACTTGCGCGGGAAGCTGGTGACGAAGGCGATCTTGTTGTAGGTCGCGCAGTGGGCGGCCGCGATCAGCGCATATTCGGGCTTGGGGTGACCCCAGGGGATGATGCCGCCGGTGTCGTTGCCCTGGATGGCGTCGAACCAGCCGGCGCCGGCCGGCGCGGCAGACGCGACTGCGACGGTGACGACCAGCGCTTTCAGCTTCATCGAGAGGCTCCGAGTTCCGAACGGCCGGCGCAGTCTACAACGCAGGCCGGCCGCCGTCACGCTCGTCCCGCGGGCTGTAACTGCAAATCGCCTAACGCTTGGCGCGGGCGGTCCGGCGCTTCGTCTTGGCCTTGGTCCGCCGGGCGGTGGTGGTGCGCTTGCGACCCTTGCCGCGGCACTTGTCACATTTGCAGCCGAGCGGCTTGATGATCAGGTCGAAATAGTCCTTCCCGTAGTCGTAGGTGATCTCGTCCCCGGGATGGATGCGCTTGATGGCGCGGATGATGATCTTCTTGGCGCGGGTGACGTCTGATTCGGCATTCGGCCGGCAGGAGTGGTTGGCGTAGCGCGCGACGTTGCGGCGGCTCGACCCGTCCACCGTCCAGCGGCTGTTGAGTTCGTAGAGATACTTGGCGCCGCGGTCGGCCCGCCGGTCGGCTTCCTCGTTGCGCAGGCGGCGACCCTTGTACTCGACGATGAACTGCCCCTTCTTGATTTCCTCGGTGGCGAAGAGGCCCAGGCCGGTGCGCGAACGGCCAACGCGAAATGGTCTGCGAGACATGGCGCCGGGTTATACGCGGTTATCGCGTCATGCAAATATTTTGATGCGCGTTGCTCACAGTTTCATGGGGGAGGGCCGACGCCGCGTCATCCCTGTGCGGGCAGCGTCTTGCCGTTCGCCGCCGTCACCGGTTTGCCCGCGATCAGCACGAAGGCGATGATGCAGGGCTCGGTGCCGTTGTTGATCCAGTTGTGGATGGTGCCGCGCTGGACCAGCACGTCGCCCGCCTTGAGGTGGACCATCTCGTCGTCCAGCGCCATGTCGATCTCGCCCGACAGCACCACGGCATAGTCGATGGAATCGGTGCGGTGGTTGCGCGGCGATACGCCCGGGCCGAAGCTGATGACGCGGAATACGGTACCATTGTCGAGCGTGGTTCCGGTCTTGCGGGCGGAGGCGTCCGCGCTGGCGTCGTTGTTCACGGGAAAGCCTTCCGTGGTCCAGATCACCGAGGAGAAGGCGCCCGGGCGGGACGAGACGACGTTCCTGACCGGCTCGTCGATCAGCACGGTGGCCTTGCCGTCGGCGTCATGCCCGGTGACGACGCGGCGAACATTCAGAGCCATGGGCGACCCTCCCTCCGTTGTGTCTGGCTGGCGTTGTTTCCGGCAGTGTAGCGGCGGGCGCCCGCAAAGCGAACCGCGCGCGAGGGTGCGAGGCATGAGCAGGGCGCAATCGCCCGCGCGCGTGCGCGTCGCTATAGTGCCGCCTGCAACGTTCAACCCAGGGAGGGCCGCGTGCGCTACGAACTCTACTACTGGCCCGAGATCCAGGGGCGCGGCGAGTTCATCCGCCTCGCGCTCGAGGAGGCGGGGGCGGACTATCTCGACGTGGCGCGCGGGCGCAGCGGCACCGACAAGCTGATCCGGCTGATGGGCCGGGGTGAGGCGCCGCCCTTTGCGCCGCCGTTTCTCAAGGCCGGCAAGCTCCTGATCGGGCAGACCGCCAACATCCTGCTCTATCTGGGGGAACGTGAGGGCCTTGCGCCCGCCAACGCGGCGGGGCGGCTGTGGACCCATCAACTGCAGCTCACCATGGCCGACTTCCTGGTGGAGATCCACGACACCCACCATCCGATCGGCTCCAGCTTCTACCACGAGGACCAGAAGCCGGAATCCAAGCGTCGCGCGGCCGGTTTCCTGCAGAGCCGCGCGCCGAAGTTCCTCGGCTATTTCGAGCGCGTGCTGGCGGCGAACCGCAGTGGCCTCCTGGTCGGGCGTCGCGTCACCTATGCCGATCTCTCGCTGTTCCAGATCGTCGAGGGGCTGCGCTATGCCTTTCCCAAGGCGATGCGGCGGCTCGAGAAGAAGCATCCGCGGCTCGTGGCGTTGCACGACCGTGTTGCCGCGCGTCCGCGCATCGCCGCCTATCTCGCCTCGCCCCGCCGCATCCCGTTCAACGAGATGGGCATCTTCCGGCAGTACCCCGAACTGGACAAGTAATCGACATGACGGACATCGCCTTCGCGCCGGCCACGCGGCTCGCCTCGCTCGTCAGGCGCAAGAAGATCGGGTGCCTGGAACTGCTCGACCACTATCTGGCGCGGGTCGAAAAATACAATCCGGCGCTCAACGCCATCGTCGTCACCGACATCGAGGGTGCGCGAAAGCGCGCCCGCGCCGCCGACCGCGCGCTGGCGCGCGGCACGCCGCACGGTGTGTTCCACGGGCTGCCGATGACGGTGAAGGAATCGCTCAACGTCGCCGGCCTGCCCACGACCTGGGGCGTGCCGGCGTTCAAGGGCAAGCCGCGCGAGAAGAATGCGCTGGTGGTCGAGCGCTGGCTCGCCGCTGGCGCCGTCATCTTCGGCAAGACCAACGTCCCCGTGATGCTCGCCGACGGCCAGAGCTTCAATCCCGTTTATGGGCGCACCAACAATCCGTGGGACCCGACGCGCACGCCCGGCGGATCGTCTGGCGGCTCGGCCGCGGCGGTCGCCGCGGGGCTCGCCGGAATCGAGACCGGCAGCGACATCGCATCCTCGATCCGCAATCCGGCGCACAATTGCGGCGTGTACGGGCACAAGCCGACCTATGGCCTCATCCCGACGCGCGGCCACGCGCTCGGCGACGTGCTCACGCCCCTCGACATCAGCGTGGTGGGTCCGCTCGCGCGCAGCGCCGGCGATCTCGATGCCGCGCTCGGCGTGCTCGCCGGGCCGGACGAGATCGAGGCGGCCGGTCTGCGCTACACGCTGCCGCCGGCGCGCAAGTCGGCGCTGCGCGAGTTCAAGGTCGGCGTGATCCTCAGCGATCCGGTGTCGGAGGTCGACGACGAGGTGCGGGAGGTGCTGCAGAAGCTGGTCGACTTCCTCGCGCGCAGGAAGGTGAAGGTCAGCGAGAAGGCACGGCCTCAGATCGACTTCAGGGATGTGCGCCGCATCTTCGCGCAGCTTCTGGCGGCGGCGACCGGCTCGCGCGAGCCGCGCGAGAAGTTCGAGGCCGACTTGAAAGAGGCGCAAGCGCTCGCGCCGGACGACGACTCGCTGCATGCGCACACGCTGCGCGGCTCGACCCTGTTCCACCGCGACTGGCTCGCGCTCAACGAGCAGCGCACGCGGCTGCGCCACGCCTGGCACGAATGGTTCAAGGACTACGACCTGCTGCTGTGCCCGGTCTGTCCGCTGGCTCCGCATCCGCACACGGACGAGGGCACCGACACGCGCGTCTATCGCGTGAACGGACGCGAGGCGAGCCACGGCGACCTGCTGTTCTGGGCCGGTCTCACCGGCGTCGCCTATCTGCCGGCGACCGCCGCGCCCGCGGGATTCACGACGTCGGGCCTGCCGGTCGGCGTGCAGATCGTGGGCCCCCAGTTCGGCGACCGCACCACGATCGCCTTCGCGCGCCTGCTTGAGGACGAGTGGCAGGGGTTCGTGCCCCCACCGGGGTATGCTTGACCGCAGGACAGCGCGCGCCATCGGCACCCGTCGGTACGATCGTGAACCGAGCGGGTTGATTGCGCCCGGATGCTCCCTAGCTGACCTTGCATGGCCGACGGATAAGCGCACCACCGTTCGGGTGGGAGGCCTCAACCGTGCGCCGCCCGCATGGCCTTGCGCCGCGCCGGCGACGCCAGTCGAAGGAGTGCGCCCATGAAACTCACCGCCGCGAGCGTCGAACGCACGCTCACGCAGCTCGACGCCCAGGCCGTGCCGGACAATCATCCGGTGGCCGAGCAGCTGCGCAACGTGTTCGGCAACCACACCTACTTCCTCGACGGCAACGGACTGAGCATCGTGGAGCCGGCGGAACGCAACGACGCCGGCGAGACGGTCTGCGCCGTGCTCAACATCGCCGACTGGGCCGACGAGAGCCAGCGCACGCTGATGCCGCACGAGCCCGAGCTCACCTCGACGGTGGTGGTGCTCGGCGCGGACGCCGAGACGGAGAACTAGCCGCCGCAGCGCGCTGACGCGGTGCTCTGCCGGCGGGGCAGGGGCGCCGCTCGCTCTCGTCACGCTGCATAAAAGAACCGGCCCCCCGAAGGAGGCCGGCTGTTTGTTGTTGCGCCTGTGTCAGTGGGACATCGACTGCGCGGACCGGGCCGGATCGTGATCCTTGAACACGTTCGGATTGTCCGGGCCTTCCACCGCCAGCACGCCGGCGAGCCCGCGCTCGACGCGCGTGAGCGCGTGATCGACCAGCATGAACTTGCCGGGGACGTCGAGCTTGACGTCCACCACGGTGGCGCCGCCGGGCGCGACGGTGGTGGTCTGCACGTCGGTGAGCGGGGCCGTGGTCAGCGAGCCCTGATTGTAGACGCGGTCGAACACTTCGCCGATCAGGTGGAACGAGGAGGTGTAGTTCGGTCCGCCGACGCCGAAGTAGATGCGCACGGTTTCGCCGACCTTGGCCTTGAGCGGCTTCTCCGTCGTGATGGCGCCGACTGCGCCGTTGAAGACGAAGTACTCGGGCCGCTCGTTCATCAGCTTGTCGTAGCTCTCGGTGAGCTCGCCCTTGGTGCCGAACTTCTGCTCGGTGTAGAGCTCGCCCTGCATGACGTAGAACTCGCGATCGACCTTGGGCAGGCCGCCTTCCGGCTCGACCAGGATCATGCCGTACATGCCGTTGGAGATGTGCTGCGCCGCCATCGGCACCGCGCAGTGGTAGACGTAGAGTCCCGGCTTGGTGGCGACGAACTCGAAGCTGCGCGCCTCGCCCGGCGCGGCATCGGTGGCCTTGGCGCCGCCGCCCGGTCCGGTGACCGCGTGGAAGTCGACGTTGTGCATCATCGCGCTGTCGTCGTCGTTCTTGAGCTTGACCTCGACGGTGTCGCCGACGCGCACGCGCACGAACGGGCCCGGGACCTTCTGGTTGAACGTCCAGTAGCGATAGGTCGTGCCGTCGGCGAGCTTGCCGGTGACCTCCACGGTCTCGAGATCGACCTTGACGCGCTTGGGACCGCGTGCGCCGACCGGCGGCGGCAGGTCGGTGGGGTCGCGCACGATCGAGATCGGATCGTCCGACTTCACGATCTTGTTGACCGTGTGGGCGTGCGGCACCGGCCCCTTGGCGGGCGTCGCCTGGTAAGTGATGTCCTTCGGCGCGGCGGGCGCGGCGGCGATGGTGGGGAGCGGAGCGAAGCTCGCGCCGACCGCGAAGCCGAGCAGCGCGATGGCGCTGACGGTGCTGAGCATGACGCGGTCGTTTCGGTCGCGGGGAAGTGTCATGGTGTGCCTCTTGCGTGCGGATCGGGCGTCATTGCCATGGGCGGCGTCGTTGCCGCGTCTGAAGCATTGCTTCGGAGCACCCCTCAATTGTTTGATGCACCGCAAGATTTGAGGCCGCATGCCTAAGTATAAGTCCTTAGGACTTCTACGTATCTCGGGCCGGCTTATGTTCTGTGCGTTGCAATGATGTGCAGGAGATGGCGATGGAAATCCGCGGTGCGCGTGCGCTCGTGACGGGCGCCAATCGGGGGCTAGGCCGCGCATTGGTCGAGGCGCTGCGTGCCGCCGGCTGCGCTAAAATCTACGCCGGGGTGCGGGACGTGGCGCGCCTCGCCCCGATTGCCGGGATCGAGCCGGTCGTCCTCGACATCACCGATCCGGCGCATGTGAGCGCCGCGGCGGCGCGTTGCGGCGACGTCGATCTCCTCATCAACAACGCCGGCATCGCGCATTTCGCGCCGTCGCTCGGCGCGCCGAGCCTCGACAGCGCGCGGCTCGAGATGGAGACGAACTACTTCGGCACGCTCGCCATGTGCCGCGCCTTCGCCCCCGTGCTCGCCGCCAACGGCGGCGGCGCGTTGGTCAACATTCTCTCGGTCGTGAGCTGGATGAACGTTCCGATGCAGGGCAGCTATTGCGCATCGAAGGCGGCGGCATGGTCGCTCACGCGCGCCGCCCGCTTCGAGCTGCGCGCGCAGGGCACGCTCGTCGCCGGGGTCTACGCGGGCTACATCGACACCGACATGACCGCAGGCGTGACCGACGCCAAATCAGATCCGGACGACGTCGCCGCCCGCATCGTTTCTGGGATCGAGGCCGGGCAGGAGGAGATCCTCGCCGACGCGCGGGCGCGCGCCCTGCACGACATGCTGCTCAAGGACCACCGCCTGTTCGACGCCAACATGCAGTCGGTCTGGGACGCGCACGTCAAGGCGCAGGCGCAGCGGGCCTGACCGCTCGCGCTACTTCACCGCCCGATGAGTATGACGTTTCGGTCCCCCGGGAAGAAGCGTCATGGTGTGCCTCTTGCGTGCGGTTTGGCGTCATTGCCATAGGCGGCGCCGTTTCCGCTCCCAAAACATTGCTCCCTGCGCCCTCAGCCATTTGATGCAGCGCAAGAGGGGACGCGTCTCCGTATAAGCCTTTAGAAAATAAACGCATCTGCCGCCCGACGCGGCGCGATGCTGCCGTAGTCGAGTGCATCTGTTGTGGCGACGCTAGCTACACCGCGGCGTCGCGTTGACCGAGCTTGTGTTTCAATTCACAGTTGCGGAGGGGTATTCGCGGGGCTGCCAGATGGAGATCGCACCAATCGATTTGGAGCGGCTGAGGTTGAATCCACACAACGACCGGCACGGCCCTCTGAGGGACGAAGCGTCCGCAATTCAATGGTTGCTTGAAAATCGATCTTTGCACATGCGCGCTTTGGCCAAGGACCTGGCGGAGACGACGCGCTTGTATGAGTATCCATTAGTGCGGCGCGATGGCGAAAACTACATTGTTTTCGATGGCAATCGGCGGGTGTGCTGTCTCAAGCTTCTATTTGATCCAAAGCTGTCTCCCAGTGAAAAGTGGTTGAACTTCTTTTCCGATCTTCGATCCGAGCATGTTGCGAAGGCATTTTCGAAAGTCGACTGTGAAGTGGAAGCGGACCTGAGCGTCATTGATGAAAAGCTCTATCGCCGACACACGGGTAGCCAAGAAGGTGTAGGTCAGAGCCAGTGGGACGCCGAAGGCAAATCGTTTTTCCTCGTAAGGACCGGAAAACAAAGTGTTGGACTGGGAGAGTCGATAGAGCGCGCGTTGAAGGCGGAAAATCTCATCAAGCCTGACGTGAATCTGCCATGGTCCAATCTTGAGCGACTTTTTAGCTCCGAGCCAATTCGAAAGAGAGCCGGGTTTTCATTTTCGGGAGGCTCAATCACCCATCTCGGCGATAGAACAAAAAGTCTGCAAACACTGAAGCGAATTGCAGACGATCTTGCAGTCCGTAAGGTGGTCTTGGGAGATATTTGGAACAACGCGCAGAAAACTCAGTACCTTGATCGTCTCAAGACGGAGGGGTTGCCAATCGATATCGCAACCGCGCCCCGGGTAAAGACGGCCGCAGAATTTGCTGCCAGTCCAACTAGCGCAAGGCCGAGCGCGAGCAGGGGACGAGTCCCCAAAGACAAGTATCTAATTTCTGCGGCCGATCCCAACCCGTTCGTTGAGCATCCGGAACTAGAGCGTGCCGAGAAAATATGGCGTGAATTGCAATTCACTCTTCAGTTCGACGACCATGACAATGCGATAGCTGTCCTTATGCGTGTTCTGCTAGAACTTGCAATTGTTCACTACGCGCGAAGACAAGGCATCGTGTTTAGTGGGGCCGATAGCTTTGCCCGCCGTGTTTCTGCGGTCGCAGATTCGATGTTGAACAGGAATTTCATTGATTCCAAGGGCCGAAGCATCATTCGGAAATTCGAGAGCGACAAGCCGATAGTGTCTGCACATTCCATGCATCAATACGTGCACAATGCCAATTTCCATCCGGCGAGGTCAGACTTAAGGCAATCTGGAATGTAGTGCGGCCGTTGATCGTGAATTGCGTGAAATGAGGAGTTGCTTTGGGCGGGAGAGATGCCGATACGCAAGACGGTTTTGGTCAGCGAAATTGTTTTCACGGCAAGGGTGTTACATGCGATATTTCGTGCCAATTAATCGACAGTAGACGGCGGGCCTATTCGCGGCCACATCGGGGGGTGCCTTGTGGATTGAACTTGCCAGTTACTGGCCTGTCATTGCCGATTGGGCTTCAGTAGTTTCCTTATTTGTCTCTGGCTACGCTGCTTATACGATTTCGAAGGTGCGTTCGGATATCGTTGCTCGCATTCGGTTGCCGAACCTCGTTGCGGCGTTAGAGCTTCACGGTAAGAACTTTTCGAATCTGATGTTGACGTTTGACGAGCCCAGCACGCGAGATCAGTTTGTTGTCGAACTCGCGCGATGTGAAGCGAACTTGCGTCTGATCAAGAGCAGGGTCGGCCGTTCACCTAGGCGACGTGCCAGTAAAGTGCTGGAGCGCATCGCAAGGTATAAGAGCTCTCGATGGTTCGGATACTATCCGGCTTCGAGCAGCCGTGATGATGCATGGGGCATATATTCCGAGCTAAACGGCTTACTCGAGGAGTTAAAGAATCTCGTCGAAGAACAGAAACTAGGAGGCTGATGTGAGTGCAGACTCGACGGACCGGTCTGTTCAGTTCATCGCGAAGTTGGTGCAGTTAACTCAGGACAGGAAAATGCGATGGCAGTCAATTCCTCATCCCAATCCGGAGTCGTCCGGAAGTGCTGCATACAGCGCGTCGATAGAAGGTAAAGAGCTTCGAATTTATAAGACCAAGAGAGAAGTCCTGGTGGGACTGGATGCCATTGCGCGCGCACTTGGCAGGGAAGAAAAAAGAAGAGTCACGCAAGCCGTGACGATACTGGAAATCCTCGACGACTTTGGGCAGGCCGCGTTCACATTTGATCACATCACCGGTCTAAATGACTTATACCAAAGCGCTGCGTACTCCGCCTCGCGCGTTGATGATCTTATGGATGCGGTTTTGAAGATGAAGTGAAACGCTTATGACTGCTAAAGCCGCGCAGCCAGGGCGCAGGCGCAGCGGGCCTGACCGCTCGCGCTACTTCACCGCCCGCCATCCCCACAGGACCGCCGCGGCGCCCACGACCGCGCCGATGAGCGCGCCGATCCCGGCGCCCAGCCCGATGGTGATGGTGAGATGAAAGCCGATGAACGCGCCGGCGATGCCGACCAGCGCGCTCGTCAGCATCAGGCGGTTCTCGCCGGCGATCTGGCGGGTGAGCCAGCCCGGCCCCGCCACCTTGTCGAACACCAGCCCGACGACGATCCCGATGACCGCGACGATTCCGAGTATCATGGACGCCCCCCGCTCAAGAGAACGCCGAGGATAGACCGGCTTTGAGCGTGCAGCCAGCGTTCGCGCTCGTTGGCCGCGCCAAGCACCCAAAACACCGCCGCTTCCGCGCAGAATTGAGCTTCTCTAAAACACGGGCTATCTGTGGGGCCTGGTGCCGCCGCGGCACTAGCCAGTCGAGGATCTCGCATGAACGCTCCCGTCACGCCCCCGATCGCCCCGCCGTACAAGCACACGCCGCTGTTCCCGCTGGGCAAGGACGCGACCGTCTACCGCAAGATCTCGTCCGAGGGCCTGCGGGTGGAGAAGGTCATGGGCCGCGACGTGCTCGTCGTCTCGCGCGAGGCGCTGCGCACGCTGGCGGAGGCGGCCTTCGCCGACATCAACCACCTGCTGCGGCCCTCGCACCTCAAGAGCCTCAAGGCCATCGTCGAGGACCCGGAGGCCTCCGACAACGACAAGTTCGTCGCCTACGACTTCCTCAAGAACGCCAATATCGCCGCCGGCGGCGTGCTGCCGATGTGCCAGGACACCGGCACGGCGATCATCATGGGTAAGCGCGGGCGCTTGGTGTGGACCGAGGGCGACGACGAGGCGGCGCTCTCGGAAGGCGCGCGCGACGCCTACCTCAAGCGCAACCTGCGCTACTCGCAGGTCGCGCCGGTCTCGATGTTCGAGGAGAAGAACACCCGCAACAACATGCCGGCGCAGGTCGAGATCTACGCCGAGGGCGAGGACGAGTACAAGTTCCTGTTCATCGCCAAGGGCGGCGGCTCGGCCAACAAGACCTTCCTGTTCCAGGCGACGCCCTCGATCCTCACGCGCGAGCGCATGCTGGCGTTCCTCAAGGAAAAGATCCTCACGCTCGGCACCGCCGCCTGTCCGCCCTATCACCTCGCGATCGTGATCGGCGGCACCTCGGCCGAGCTCACGCTCAAGACCGTCAAGCTCGCCTCCACGAAATATCTCGATGCATTGCCGACTGCGGGCTCGGAGGACGGCCACGCCTTCCGCGATCTCGAGATGGAGGCCGAGATCCACAAGATGACGCAGTCGCTCGGCGTCGGCGCGCAGTTCGGCGGCAAGTATTTCTGTCACGACGTGCGCGTCGTGCGCCTGCCGCGCCACGGCGCCTCGCTGCCGATCGGGCTCGGCGTGTCGTGCTCGGCCGACCGCCAGGCGCTCGGCAAGATCACCCGCGACGGCATCTATCTCGAGGAGCTCGAGCACAATCCGGCGCAGTACCTGCCGGAGATCGACACGGCGAGGCTCGGCGGCGCGACCGTGCAGATCGACCTCAACCGGCCGATGCCGGAGATCCTCGCCGAGCTCTCCAGGCACCCGATCAAGACGCGGCTCTCGCTCACCGGCACCATGATCGTCGCGCGCGACGCCGCCCACGCCAAGCTGCGCGAGCGGCTGGAGCGCGGGGAGGGGCTGCCCGACTATTTCAAGAACCATCCGGTCTATTACGCCGGCCCCGCCAAGACGCCGGCGGGCTACGCCTCCGGCGCCTTCGGTCCGACCACGGCGGGCCGCATGGATTCCTTCGTCGCCGATTTCCAGAAGGCCGGCGGCTCGATGGTGATGGTGGCGAAGGGCAACCGCGCGAGCGCGGTGCGCGAGGCCTGCAAAACCTACGGCGGCTTCTACCTCGCCTCGATCGGCGGCACGGCGGCGAACCTTGCCGAGCACTGCATCAAGAAGGTCGAGGTCGTGGAATATCCCGAGCTCGGCATGGAAGCGATCTGGCGCATCGAGGTCGAGAATTTCCCGGCCTTCATCGTCATCGACGACAAGGGCAACGACTTCTTCAAGGAATTGAACCTGGGGTAGGCAGGCGCGCCCGCGCCTCCGACTGAACGCACGGCCTCTCGATATCCCCGAAAGGGACGGCCGCACGGTTACGTCATTGCGAGGAGCGAAGCGACGAAGCAATCCAGTGCGGAATCTGGGCCCTGGATTGCTTCGTCGCCCCTGCGGGGCTTCTCGCAATGACGGCGCAGCTCAAGCCGCGGTCTGCTTCTGCTTGCCGTAATAATAATTGGCGTGCTTGCCGAAGGCGATGCGGCGCAGCAGGCGGCGCACGGCCTCGTTGCGGCGCAGCGGCGAGGCCACGGCGGTGGCGCTGCGCAGCGCGGCCACCTTGACCGCGTCGAGCGCGGGCGAGGCGCCGGGCGGGCGCTGCGGCAGGCCGATGCCGCGCAGCATCGAGTTCACCACGCAGACGTCGTTGCGGCGGCGCACGTCGCGGCTCTTCCAGGTGATCGAGAACGAGATCGAGTAGGCGTCCGAGGTCTGCACGAAGTGCGGCCACTGGTAGGGCACGAAGATGCCGTCGCCGGGACGCAGGTGATAGTGGATCGCCTTGGCGTCGAACGCGGTCTCGTGGCGCAGGTTGCGGTGCTTGACCACGACCTGCTCCAGCATCTCGTCGGTCGCGATCGAGCGGTCGCGGTTGTCGTAGACGTGGAAATATTTGTCGCCGTGGATCTGGAAGAAGATGTTCTCGTCGCTGTCGGCGTGGAACGGCGTCACCGAATGCGGCGAGGACACGAAGATGAAGCCCTGCAGGTCGGCGAAATCGGCGTCGGCGAGGCTGGCGTGGCCGCGCGCGCGGGCGACCTCGCCCAGCACGTCCTCCATCAGCGCGCGGTAGGCCGGGTCGGCCTCCACGTGCTTGAGCACCATCCAGGCGCCGCAGGTCTCGATGCGCCGCACGATCTCCTCGGGCGGCAGGTCGATCATCGGCGTCGTGTCGGGGTCCTGGCTGATGGCGGCCTTGCCCGAGTTGAACTCCAGGCGGTCGCGCGGCAGCTTCTGCACCAGCTCGATGATGCGCGCCAGCGTGAACAGCGGATGGTCGGCGAAGACGTGCCGGAGCGCGAAGGTCTCGTGCGGGAACTGCGCCGTGAGCGCGCGCGGGTCGGCGGTTTCGATCAGGGTCATCGCGGTGTCTCCCGGGAGTCGAGCAGGCGGTGGTAGAACCGCCGCAGGTCGCGGCGCACGCGCTCGCGCGCGTTGACGAGGAACTGCATCGGCCCGACGAAGGCGTTGGCGCGCAGCGGCACGATTGCGGTGGCGACCGCGAGGCGCTCGCGCCAGATCTTGTCGATCATCGGGTGATAGGCGTTGGCGGTGGAATCGACGTCGGCGATGGCGCCGTCGGCGCAGAAGCGGCGCGTGAGGTCGAGCGTGAGCTGCACGCCGGGCGAGCTCTTGGCGAGCTCTTCGTCGTAGGCGATCTTGAAAAAGTATGCGCGCGTGTCGTGGCGCAGCACGATGCCGGCCGCCACCGCCTTGCCGGCGGCGGTGAGCGTGACGATCTCGCAGCAGCCCTCCTGCGCGAGCGCCTGTGTCGCCGCGCGGATGAAGGCGAGATCGCCCATGTCGCCGGCGAGCGCGGTGCCGCGCATGCCCTTCCAGCCGCTGGCTTCCAGCGCGAGGAACTGGTCGAGCCCGCGCGCGACGTCGGCGGGCGCGGTGGCGACCTCGAACTTGACCTCGCCGAGATCCTCCAGGCGATGGCGCTGGCGGCGCAGCTCCTTGAGCTTCTTGGCGCCGAGCGCCTCGTGCAGCAGCGCGTCGGCGTCCTGCGTCGCGTCGAGGCAGGCGCGCTCGCGCCGGCGCAGCATGCGCGGAGCGAGACCGCGCTTGGCGAGCACGTCGCGCACGACCATGGCCGCGGCGCCCTCGCAGGAATAGTCGATGTGCAGGAGCGCGCGCGCCCCGGCGGCGCGCGCCGCGTCGATGAGCCCGGCGGCGGCGACGTGCGCGCGCGTGCGGTCGATGAGCGGCGTCGTCAGGCGCGTATAGGGCTGCCAGGAGACGAGCAGGGGCAGCGGCAGGCCGAGCGCCTGCCACGACGACACCACCGGCATGAGGCCGATCAGGCGCGCCGGGTCGTCGGGATCGTAGGCGAGCAATGCCTTGGCATGGGCGGCTTCACGCGCGTGCTCGGAGGCGGCGCGCGCCCAGGCCGGATGATAGAACGCGTTGGGCTCGATCGCGCGCGCGAACAGCTCGCGCCATTGCGCGAGCGGCACCTCGCCGATGTCGACGAAGGTGCGGTTGGCGCCGCGCGCCGCGGATGGGCTCGCCACCCGCAAGGTGGCGGTGAGAGTATCGGACATTCCTGTTGTGACGCCTGCCGGTTATTGGTTGGCGGCGCATGTCCCGGCGGCGAGCCGACGGGCCATGCACGCGCTGGCGGATCGAGCCGCCCCGTGGCGTCATCTACGCGTGCAAGCGCGTCCAAACGGTGAAATCAGGCGCGCTGCGGCGGCTAAGATTCGCGGGTGGGTGAACGAGGCGTAAACAATTTCATTAAAATTTTAGAGATCCGCGCGGCCCGCTGTCGGGGGAGGGTGCGCCGGGCGCAGCGCAGGCGCGGGTTGGGGGGCTTCCGCTTGCCGCTGCCTTCAGCGGAACAGGTCGCCGTGGCGCAGCCGCAGCGCGAACAGCAGCGTGAGCGTCTTCATGTCGGCAAGCTCGTTGCGCTCCGCCATGCGCCAGAGCTCGGCGAGCGCCACTTCCTCGACCGTGAGCTGCTCGTGCTCGTCGGCGAGGCCCCCGCCGGCGCCGGTACGGTCGGCCGGCGTGTAGCGCGCAAGGTAAAGGTCCATGTGCTCGGTCGAGATGCCGGGCATGGTGAAGACCGACGCCACGTGCTCGAGCTCGGTGAGCGCGAGGCCGACCTCCTCGTGCAGCTCGCGCCGCGCGGTGTCGATGGGATCGCCCCCGTCGGTCAGGCCGGCGGGCGCCTCGAGCAGGTCGGATGCGCCGAGCGTCGCGAGCACCGGCGCACGCACCTGCCGCACCAGCAGGGCGGTGCGCCGCACCGGGTCGTAGGGCAGCACCGCCACCGATGCGCCGTGGTCCTCGATCTCGCGCGTGATCTCCTGCCCGCTGTCGAGCCGCACGCGGGCCTGGCTGAGCCTCGCCCAGCCCTCATAGCGCACCGTGGTGGAGACGATCCTGGCGGCCACGCGATCCTCGCTCGCGCCTGCGCTGCCCGCAGGCGGCACGCAGATTACGCCACGCGGCGCTTGGCGTCCTGCGCGAAATGCGGAGCGACCTCGCTCATGAAGCGCGCCATCTCGTCCTTCACCTGCGCGTGCGGCTTGAGCCCGACGTTGAGGTAGAGGATCACTTCGTCGAAGCCGGCGGCCTCGACCTTCTTGAGGATCTCGGTGACGCGCGCGGGCGAACCGAGCAGCACGGCGTTCTCGGTGAGGTCCTCCGCCTTGATCTTGTGCAGGCGGTCGACGATGTCGATGAAGTAGCGGTAGCTCGGCGGCGCCGTCCTGGGGTCGCCCGGGAAGGAGTCGATCACGCACTCCTTGTAATAGCGGATCTGGCGGGCGCGGGCGGCGGCTTCCTGCTCGGGCGTGTCGGCGAAGTGGATGAAGTAGCTGCACATCAGCCGTCCGGGCGTCTGGCCGTGCCTCGCGCAGGTCTCGTGGTAGAGATCGGCGACCTGCCTGAGCCCGCCGTAGCTCATCGCCGCCGCAAACGGCGCGACGATGAGCCCGCAGCCGAGCCGCGCGGCGAGCTCGATCGAGGGCTTCGAGAACGAGGCGACATAGGCGGGCAGGGGCTTCTGCACCGGACGCGGCGTGGTGATGATGTTGTCGAAACGATAGTGCTTGCCGTGATGCGAGATCGGGCTGTCCGTCGCCCACAGCTTGCGCACGATCTCCATGCCCTCCTCGAACAGGCTCTGGTTGTCGTCGAAGTCGACCTCGAACGGCACGTATTCGCGCCGGTCGTAGCCGCGCCCGGCGGCGAAATCGACGCGCCCGCCCGAGAGCAGGTCGAGCGAGGCCCACTGCTCGGCGACGCGGATCGGGTGATGCAGCGGCAGCACCGTGACGGCGGGAGCGAGGCGGATCGTCTTGGTGCGCGCGGCGATGTAGGCGAGCGTCAGGTCGGGGCAGGAGAGCACGCCGAGGGCCGAGAAATGGTGCTCGCCGATCCAGGCCGAGTGCATGCCGATCTCGTCGGCGTAGATCGCCTCGGCGGTGATGTCGGCGACGAGCTGGTTGGGCGAGCGGGGGTTGTCGGCATAGCGGTTGTCGCTCAGCGTGAAATAGCCGAATTTCATGGCGCTCCCTCTCCGTTTTCTGCGTGCAAGCCTAGCACGGCAGGGGTGCGGATGCCGCAGTGGCTGGTTGCGCCGCGGCGCGATGACAGCGCCGCGGCCGACGTGCTAGGTCCGCGGTCGAACACGTCATCTCGCAGGACCACGCCCATGAACTCCAGCCCCGCCGAAGCCAAAGTCTTGTCCCGCGGTCCGCTGGTCTTCGGCGACATGGACCAGCAGGCGCTCGACGACGCCTACGACCAGTCGAAATGGGCGAGCAACCAGCAGTACATCACCGGGCGCCGCAAGACCGCGAGCCAGCGCGCGTTACAGTTCATCGCGCCGCCGCAGCGCGCGAGCTACGGGCCGACCCCGATCGAGGCGCTCGATATCTATCGCGCCGATGCTCCCAACGCGCCGGTCGCGATCTTCGTCCATGGTGGCGCCTGGCGCATGGGGTCCGCCGCCGATTTCGCCTACCAGGCCGAGATGTTCGTGCGCGCGGGCGTGCACCACGTGGTGCTCGACTTCGCGAGCGTCGACGAGCTCAAGGGCGACCTGATGGCCATGGTCGAGCAGGTGCGCCGCGCGGTGGCCTGGGTCTGGCGCAATGCCGCGAGCTTCGGCGGCGATCCCGACCGCATCTATCTCACCGGCCACTCCTCCGGCGCGCATATCGGCGGCTGTGTCGCGACCTGCGACTGGAGCCGGTTCGACGCACCGCAGACGGTGCTCAAGGGGGCGCTGCTGGCGAGCGGCATGTACGATCTCGCCCCGGTGCGCCTGTCGAAGCGCTCGGAGTACGTGCGCTTTTCCGACGCGGTGGTGGAGGAGCTGAGCGCGATCCGCCACATCGACCGGCTGGCATGTCCGCTCGTGCTCGCCTATGGCACCCACGAATCCCCGGAGTTCATCCGCCAGTCGCGCGACTTCGCCGCCGCGGTGGCGGCCGCCGGCAAGCCGGTCGAGACCATCGTCGCCGCCAATTACAATCACTTCGAGATCGGCGAGACCCTCGCCAATCCCTATGGCGTGCTCGGCCGCGCCGCGCTGGCGATGATCGCGGCGGGCAAGTCCTGACGATGGACAAATCCTGACGACGGACAAGCCCTGACGAGGATCAGCGGGCGCCGGACGCGCGCCGCATCGCGCGACCGCCCGCCTCACCGCTGCTTCGTGCGCGTCTTCGCGGGCTTTGCGTCTGCGGTGGGTGCGGGCGCCGGTTCGCGCGCGCCGGCCCAGGGGTCGTTGGTGGTCTTCTGCTCCGGGATCGCCTGCGTCGCCGCCTTGTACTTGCGCTCGTCGAACTCCGGATGCTCCTCCTTCAAAGGTTCGGCCTTCGGCATCTTTTGCGCGGATGCGGCGGTTGTGAGCAGCGGCAGCGCGAGCAGCGCGCCAAGCAGAACGGATCGCATGAAAATCTCCCCTCCCGCGCGGGACGTGGCAGCCCCGTGGCATGGTCCCGTTCTAGCCCAGGACGGCGGCAGGATTAAGAGCTGGTGGTGCGGATCGCGCGCAGGACCTGCTCGCACAGCTGGCCGGGGTCGCGCACCCCGGTCCGGGCGATCTCGATGATCCTGCCGGCGACCAGCTCGGTGAGGGGATCGCTGCGGTCGACGAGGCCGAGCCGCTCGCGCGCCGCCTCGTAGGCCGTGGTCATGATCTCGACGGCTTCGGGATCGAAGCTGGAATTCTGCAGCAGACGGTAGATGGCCATGCGGCCGGAGCCTCGGGATGACTCGTGGGGGCGAGAGCGCGCCGTCTCTCCGCCACCGCCTTGCCTTGCTGCGGCCAGTGGTGAGGTACCGTAGCGCGGATTGTCGCGATCGACGAGTCCGGTCTGCGCAGGCGGGGGCGCAAGGCGCGCATGATCGGCCGGCGTTCGATCGGTCGCGGCCCGGCATTCGGCGGCAGTTTGCGTCTCGGTCTCGGCCGCAGGCGGCGGGCCGGCGAAGTCCCCCGGCGAAGCCCCCCGGCGCCGGCCGCCAAGCGGCGGCCGCGGCCTGAGTTGCGGTTTCTAATTACCGTAACCGGTAGCATGAGCCGCGAACGTGGCGCATGGGTCCATTCGGAATCCGGCCGGCTCGGCGCTGAATCCGGCATTTAGATACCGTTATCGTTACCGGATTACCTCACCGGGTAACCATCGGGAAAGTCAACAGCTCGTTGCCCTTGTGTGGACAATTTGTGCATGGGATATCGCCGGGCGGCTCGGGCCTTGAGGGACGAGCCCAATAGCGAGTGCGGACGCATGGCGAGGTCCGCACCGTCAAATAAGAACCGCGGCCGCCGGGCAGGGGCTGGTCGCATCCGTCAAACAACCTCGGATCGACGATAACAGGCGTCCTTACGAGAACTGAATCGGCACTCGCCTGACCGTCAACGTCGACTGGTCAGGTCCACCCGTCCGATCAACCACACAGAGGAGACTGCATGAGACGCGCATTCAGCGCGGCCCTGCTGGCGTTTGCCTTTCTGAGCGCCATCACGACCGCACCGGCATACGCCAGAAAAAAGCACCCTCAGACCCACTCTCAGCACCAGACTCTGACCTACGACAACAACGGTCGCGTACGGGCGGCAGCCGCCCCCGCGTGGCAATGGCAGCGCGTGGCGCCGACCGGCGCCAGCCAGGCCCGCATGACGCCGGCCGTCGGACGCGCCTCGCACGTGGCGTCGGTCGTCGGTGGCCGGCCGGCCGGCTGCCCGCGCCGCTTCTGCGGCTGCGGCGCTTCGCTCAAGCTGTTCGGGCGCATCATCCCCGAGCTCAACCTCGCCTCCAACTGGCTGCGCAAGTTCCCGCGCACCGCGCCCGCGCCGAACATGGCCGCGGCCCGGCCCGGCCACGTCATGGTGCTGCTCGAGCACATGGGCGGTGACCAGTGGAAGGTGTACGACGCCAACTCCGGCGGCGGCCGCACCCGCATTCACGTGCGGTCGATCCGCGGCTTCGCCGTGGTCAATCCGCACACCAGCGTCGCGCGTCTGTGACGCTCGTCCTCGCCGCGCAGCGGCGAGGGCTTACCCGAAAATGAGACAGCCGGCGCCGATGGGCGCCGGCTTTTTTGTTTCAGTCGTCGAAGGAATCCCGGGACCGCCATCGTTCGGCACGCCATGTTCCTCCGGCGTTGCGATGACTCGTTTCCAAATGCGTCGTTCGCTCTGCATGCGGGCTGTTTCGTTCCGTGAAACCAGATGGCCGGTCGCCGCCGCGTGCGGTCATGACGATGCGGCACACCGTTGCGATCGCCAACGGCCCGCTTGTGTGTGCGAATAACGCACGTCGCACCGAAACGATTTGATTTTTCCACGCGCCATGCGAACGGCGCAGCGCATCATGGCCGTTGCATGCAACAACGCTGCGGCTTGCAACAAATCCGTCAGGCGGTCGTCATCTTTACCATCCAATAACCACACGTTGTTGTTCGCGGGGCTCGTCGAAACAGGTCCCCCGCTCAGTTTTGAAGCCCACTTCGGTCCCGCATTTGGCGTGCTTGCCGCGCAACGGCGAATTGCGCCCTTCATCTGGAGAACTCGTCATGGCACTCGGTCCCGGCTCGATCGCGTTCGTCGGCTTCAACGCGGACGGCAATGACAATCTCGCGTTCGTCGTCCTGCAGGACATCGCGGCGGGCACCGTCATCACCTTCACCGACAACGAGTGGGTCGGCAGCGCCTTCAACACCGGCGAATCCACCTGGACCTGGACCGCGACGAGCGACCTCGCCGCCGGCGCGGTCGTGACCATGGACAATCTCGCGGCCGGCCAAACCGCGACCAGCAACCTCGGCACGATCAGCTACAGCGAGGACACGGTCCGCGACATCGACCCCAAGTCGCCCACGAACTACCTGGAGGGCGAGACGGTCTACGCCTACGTCGGCAGCGCGTCGTCTCCGACGTTCCTCACCGCCATCAGCAACGGCTCCTTCTCCCTGGATGAGATCGGGCGCATCGTCGGGACGGGCCTCACAAATGGTGAGACCGCCAGAGCCATTCAGTCGGGAGACGTTGCCGCCTACACCGGTCCCCGTATCACGGGCGGCGATTTCTCCAATTTCTTGAAGATGATCAACAGCCCCAGCAATTGGGCCGTCGAGCAGGGCGACGGCGACCAGAGCGCGAACGGAACCGCGCCCGACGCGCCCTTCTCGACGGCATCGTTCGTCATCGACCCCCACGCCCAGAAGATCGCCTTTAGCGCCGATTCGCTGGTCGTCACGCACGAGGAAGGCGACAGCGGCGCGACGACCTACACGTTCACGGTGGAGCGGACCAACGGCACGACGGGCGCCGTCAGTTTCTCGGGCGCGTTCGCGCGCGGCACCACGCTGCCCGCCGATTACGTCGGGGGGCTGCCGCCGACGACGTTCTCGGGCACCATTGCCGAAGGTGAGTCGTCCGCGACGGTGACGATCACCATCGCCGGCGAGACCGCCTTCGAAGCGGACGAGAGCTTCTCGCTGATGCTGCGAAGCGCAACGAACGGCGCCGCGACCGTCTATCTGAGCCCGGTCGCGGACGAGCTCAAGGCGACCGGCATCGTCGTCAACGACGATACACGGCAGCTCATCGGTTTCGCCGCCGATTCGGCCAACGTCTTCGTCACCGAAGGGCATGACGGAACGAAGGTCTTGACCTTCACCATCGAGCGCACCGGCAATGGCGGCACGGTCGGCGATGTCGCCTTCACGGGCACCTTCGCCGCAGACGCGACGGATGCCGGGGATTTCGGCGGCACGCTACCGATGACCTTCAGCGGGGTCATTCCCGACGGTCAGGCCTCGACGACCGTCTCCATCACCATTTCCGGTGACGCGGCTGCGGAGATCAACGAACGGTTCGGCCTCACCCTGACGTCAGCGACCAACCCCGCCGCGCAGAACATCGCGCTCGGCACCAAGAAGGCGCAGGGCTGGATCCTCAACGACGATGGTCCGCTCGTGGTCCATTCCGGGGAGACGGTCAGCCAGGCCATCGGCCTCTCGGGAGACGCGACCCTCACCATCGAGCAGGGCGGCACCGTGGCCGGCGGCTTCAGCCTGGCCGGCGAAGACCTCGACGTCACGATCGATAACGCCGGCCTCGTCTCCGAAGCGGAGTTCACCTACAGCAACGGCAACGGGCGTCTCACCATCAACAACGCGCAGACGGGTGTCATCGCCGACCAGGTCAAGCTGCCGTCCTTCATCGTCAACGACAGCCTGGAGGTGACGATCAACAACGCCGGGACGATCGCGGGCGGACACAAGTCGATCCGCAGCGAGGGCAACTTCGGCTACTCGCAGCTGACCATCAACAACCTCGCCACCGGTGTCATCAACAGCGGCGCCGACAACGCGACCGGCATCGAGATCGAAGGCAAGACCACGATCAACAATGCCGGCGTGATCATGGTGCCCGCGCAGGCCGGCACGACGAGCGCCGGCAAGGAGGGGATCGAGTACCACGGCACCGGAAATCTCATCCACAACCTCGCCGGCGGCTGGATCGAGGGCTCGCATCACGCCGTGACCGGCGACGAGAGCGCCGTCATCATCAACGAAGCCGGCGGCACGATGATCGGCCGCAACGGCTCCGCCGTGAACATCGACAATGACGCCGGCGAAGAGGACACCGTCACCGTCATCAACCGCGGCCTGATGCAGGGCAAGTCGCAACATTACGCCGACAGCGACGGCGATGCGGTCGACGTGGACGGCCGCGTGATCGTCGAGAACTGGGGCACCATCGAAGGGCTCGGCCACAACGGCTACCACAAGGGCGAGCCGAACGTGTCGGAGGCCATCGCAGCCGGCGCGGCCGTCATCACCAATCACGAGGGCGGTACGCTCTATGGCTACGGTCGGGCGATCCAGATCGACAATTCCAGCAACGGGGACGCCTTTGCGGCCACGACGATCGTCAACGCCGGCACCATCAAGGGCGACGGCAACCTGCCGACGGGCGTCACGCCCGAAGAGGTTGCCCAGTTCGCGCAGCGCATCCAGGGCGGAGAGGCGATCGATATCGTCGGCAGGAATGCCGACAGCCTGACCAACAGCGGGCAGATCGTCGGCGGCGTGAAGATGGGCGGCGGCGATGACACCGTCACCAACAGCGGCAGCATGACCGCGACCGGCGGTTCGGCGGTGGATCTGGGCGACGGCGATGACGTGTTCAATGCCCATGCCGGCTCGGCGGTGGCGGGCCTGCTCGACGGCGGGGACGGTGCCGACACGCTCAACCTCGAGGGCAGCGGCGAGGGCACGCTCGGCCCGGTGAGCAACATCGAGACGGTGAACGTCAAAGGTGGCGACTGGACGCTCGGCAGCGACGGCTTCGCGACCGTCAACTTCCATGCCGGCGCGCAGACGCTGCGCTTCTCCGCGACGGCCACGGCGGACGGCGACATCGACGGAGTCATTGCCGGTCTCGGCCTCGGCGACGCGATCAACCTGCACGGGATCGGGACGGCCACCTCCGCGACGCTCGGCGCGGGCAACGTGCTCACGATCGACGGCGGCGCGAATGGTCCGATCACCCTGCAGCTTGATCCGGCGCAGGACTTCACCGGCAAGACGTTCACGCTGGCCGCGGACGGCAACGGCGGCACCACGCTGACGCTCGATCTCGGTCCCGGCTCGATCGCGTTCACCGGCTACAACTCGGATGGCAACGACGCCCTCGCGTTCGTTGCGCTGACCGACCTTCCCGCAGGAACGGTGATCTACTTCACGGATAACGAGTGGCGGGGAACGGCATTTAACACCGGCGAAAGCGTATGGAGCTGGACCGCGACCCAGGACGTGGCGGCCGGCACCATCGTCACGATGAATTCGCAGATCTCCGGCGCACTGACCAGCAATCTCGGCAATGCCGAGCATTTGGCCGCGCCCGGCCTGGGCCTCACCGGTGCCGGCGAGGTCGTATACGCCTACGTCGGCAGCGCGAATGCGCCGACCACCTTCCTGACCGCCTTTGCCAACGATTCGCTGCTCGCCGATGGCGCCACGCTCTCCGGCACCGGCCTCGTCGAGGGGCTCACGGCCGTCTCGCTCGATTCGTACAATCCGGCGCCCGACATCGCCGCCTATGACGGCCCGCGCCTCGGCTCGGAGAACTTCGCCGACTACCTGTCGCTGATCAACAACCCGGCCAATTGGGTTCAGCAGGACGGCGGCGGTGACCAGAGCGGTGATGGCATCACGCCCGACCTGCCGTTCAGCCTGGCCGGATTCTCCGACGATCCCGCCGTCCAGGTGGTCAATGTCGCGGCCGGCTCGCTGGCTGTGTCGCAGGCGGAAGGCGACAGCGGCGAAACCATGCTGACCTTCACCATCGAGCGGAGCGGAGGGACCACCGGCACGGTGAATTTCTCCGGAACGATCACGCCGCGCGGCACCACACGCGCCGACGATTTCGGCGGAACGCTGCCGGCCACGTTCAGCGGCACGATCGCCGACGGCGCGACGTCCGGAACGGTAACGATCCATGTGTCCGGAGACGTGACCTTCGAGGCCGACGATGCGTTCGTGCTGTCGCTGACCGGCGTTGCGAGCTCCGACGTCAGCGCGGTGCTCGGGACCAGCATCAGCGCGACCGGGACGATCGCCAATGACGACCCCGCGCCGGTCCAGATCGCCTTCGTCGGCTTGAACGCGGACGGGACCGACAATGTCGCCTTCGTTGCGGTCTCCGACATTCCGGCGGGCACGGTCATCCACTTCACTGTCAACGCGTGGCAGGGTGACAGCTTCAATACCGGCGAGGGAGTGTGGAGCTGGACCGCTGATGCGGCCGTCTCGGCCGGCACCATCGTCACCATGGACGACCTGAATTCCGGCGCCGCGACCAGCAATCTCGGCACCATTACATTCTCGTCGCCGGCGGGCGCCGAGCTCGATCACAGCGTGCTCGAGGTGGTCTATGCCTATCTCGGGACGCCGGATCAGCCCGAAGGCTTCCTGACCGCCATCGCCACCGGCGCGATCAATCAGCAGAACCCATTGCTGGCCAATACCGGCCTGACGCTCGGGGTCAACGCGATCGCGCTCGGAAGCCTCGCCGCCGATGCGGACGTCGCCTATTACAATGGGCCGCGCACCGGCTTCACCGACGTCGCGGCGTATCTGCCGCAAATTCACGACCCGGCGAACTGGATCGTCCAGGACAACGACCAAGCCGACAACAGCGCCGACGGCATCGCGCCCGACGTGCCGTTGCCCGCGATGCCGTTCTCGACCGATCCGACGGTGCAGGTCGTCGAGTTCGCGGCCGGCTCGTTCGCGGTCTCGCAGTCTGAAGGTGATGCCGGCGCCAGCGTGACGTTCACTTTCACGGTCGAGCGCACCAACGGGACGACCGGTGATCTGACCTTCACCGCGCTCGTGATGTCCGATGATTTCGTCGGAGCGGCCGGACCGGAGGATTTCGGCGGCGCGTTCCCGACAGCGACCGGTACGATCCTCGACGGCCAGACCTCGACGACCGTGTCGATCACGGTGGCAGGAGACGCGCTCTACGAGGTCGACGAGAAGTTCAGGCTGGTGCTGCAGTCGGCCTCGAATCCGAATGCGAGCAGCGTCGTTCTGGGCAACGACTTCATCGCGGTCGGCACAATCGCTAATGATGACGCCGAGCCATCGGTGATCCATGCGGGAGAAACCGTCACCCGCACCATCCTGCTGAGCAACGGTGATGATCTCACCGTGGAAGCGGGCGGCGTTCTCGACCTCAAGACGCCGACGGCCAGCGTCACCAACCATTCGGTGCTCATCTGGTCCGGCACCGGCGACAGCGTCGTCAACAACTATGGTTCCATCCTCGGGCCGGAGACATCGCAGGCCCGCGTGGTCCGCACGGAGTCGAATACCAGCGGATCGTTCACCTTCAACAATCATGAAGGCGGTTACGTCTACGGCGACCTGACCTTCAGCTCGTCCATTGCGCCGGGCACGGTGATCACCATCAACAATGCCGGGACGATCGACGCGCCGTACCGTGCGGTCGAGATGACCTCGTCGGCCAATAACGGCCAGATCACGCTCAACAACCTGGCCACCGGTGTGATCACCGGCGACCGCGCGGGCCAGGACATCATCCGCGGCGGCAAGAACGTCGTCATCAACAATGCCGGCCAGATCGTGGCGGCAGCGGACGCGGACGGCCAGTACGGCGGCGACGCCATCGACTATCAAAACGGAACCGGAGGTGTGGTCCACAATTTCTCGGGCGGATACATCGAGGGATCGCGTCACGCCATCACCGGTGATCGCGGCATCACCGTGATCAACGATCTCAACGGTGTGATCGTCGGCCGCAACGGGTCGGCCGTGAATATCGACAATGGCTCCGCCGAATCCGACCGCGTGTTCGTCACCAACCACGGCACGCTGCGCGGCCAATCGATGACCTATAGCGACAGCGACGGCGATGCCATCGACACGGACGGCCTCGCCACCATCGAGAACTACGGCAGCATCGAGGGTCTCGGCCACAACGGCTACCACGACGGCGAGCCGAATATCTCGGAGGCGATCGCCATCGGCGGCGGCACCATCAACAACTATGCCGGCGCGACCATCTCCGGCTACGGCCGCGCCATCCAGATCGACAACAGCGAGAATGGCCCGGCGTTCGCGGCCACGACGATCTACAACGAGGGCACCATCCGCGGCGACGGCAACGATCCCGCCGGGGTCAGCCCCGAGGACGCGGCCGCCTATGCGGTCACCGGCGATGAGGCGGTGAACCTGGTCGGCAACTGGGCCGATACCATCACCAACAAGGGTGCGATCGTCGGCGGCGTCGACATGGGCGGCGGCGACGACACGCTCACCAACAGCGGCAGCATGACCGCGACCGGCGGCTCGGCGGTGGATCTGGGCGACGGCAATGACACGCTGACCAACACCGGCATCATCGCCGGCGACGTGCTGATGGGCGGCGGCGACGACCTGTTCGTTGCCGTGAACGGCTCGACCGTCACCGGCACGATCGACGGCGGCGAGGGCGAGGACGAGCTGCGGCTGACCGGCGCAGGTCTGGGCGCGCTCGGGGTCAACACCGGCTTCGAGCGCCTGGACGTGCAGGGCGGCTTCTGGACGACCCTTGCGCCCGCAGCCTACGACGAGGTCCACGTCGCCGTCGGCGCCAGCATGCGCTCCGGCCTGTCGCTCACGGACGGCGGTGCGCTCACGGTCGACGTGGGCGGCTCGGTCATGGTGACGACCGGCGCGGCGGTCAGTACCGCAGGTTCGGCGCAGGTCGCCAACGCGGGCCTGATCGCCGGACTTGGTCTGGCGGATGCGCCGCTCGTGGTGGTCGGCGGCGGCTCGATCGACAACACCCTGGGCGGCACTATCCTCGCGCAGGGTACCGCCATCTCGGTGGGCAATGGCGGCGACGCCGTCGCCGCAGTCGCGATCAGCAACGACGGCACCATCCACTCCATGAGCGGCGAGGCCATCGCCATCGCCGGCGAGCACGACGACACGCTCGCCAATCGCGGCATCATCCAGGGCTCGGTCGCGCTCGGTGGCGGCGGCGACACACTCGTCAACCGCGGCAGCATCGTCGGCAACGTGGCGCTCGGCGACGGCGACGATTCCCTCACCATCCACCGCGGCTCGAGCATCACCGGCACGATCGATGCAGGCGAGGGATATGACGAGGTGCGCCTCGTCGGGGACAGTCTGGCAGGGGGCACCCTCGGCGCCGTGGCCGGGTTCGAGAAGCTCGTGGTCGAGGAGGGCGCGTGGTCGATCGCCGGCAGCGCGGCCTATTCAGAGATCACCGTGCAGGACGGCGCGGCGATCACCAGCAGCGTGCTCGTCGATGGCAACGACCACCTGACCGTGGAAGCCGGCGGAGCCATCGAGAACGGTGTCCAGATCGCCGATCACACGACCGGCGTCGTGATCGACAACGCCGGCACGATCCGCGCCGGCCTCGGCGGCACCGTCATCGGCCAGGCAGGTCAATTGAACACCGGTGATATCACCATCGTGAATCGCGAATCCGGTTCGATCCATGCGGACAGCGGTCAGGGCGCCGTTTATCTGCGCTCCGCGGACAATTTCGGGTCGAACAGCAAGTTCGTGCTCGACAACGCGGGCCGCATTGACACTTCGGACGGAACGGTGATCCGGCTCACGAATCTCACCTTCGACAGCATCGTCATCCATAACCGGCAGACGGGCGAGATTATCGGCAGCACGGCCAGCTACGACGTCATCCGTGCAGCCGAGGGCATTCACGCCATCGATGACTGGGCGGGCAATCCGGATCTCGTCAAGATTTTCAACGACGGCGTGATCAAGCATCTACCCGACACGGCCGATGCGGCGGGCGGCGACGCAATCGACTTCGCAAGCGGCGGCGGCACGGTCGTCAACTCGGCGACCGGCCTGATCGAGGGGTCGCGCCACGGCATCACCGGAAAGCGCGCTGCGATTGTCGAGAACGACGGTGTCATCATCGGCCGCAGCGGTTCCGCGGTGAACATCGACAACGATGACAGCGAGGAGCAGCGCGTCCATGTGGTCAACCGCGGAACGATGCAGGGCCGCTCGGTGGCGTATGAAAACAGCGACGGCGACGCAATCGACGTCGACGGCCTGCTGACGCTCGACAACTACGGCTCCATCGAAGGCCTCGGCCACTACGGCTACCACAGCGGCGAGCCGAACGTGTCCGAGGGCGTGGCCGTCGGCGGCGGCATCATCAACAACTACGCCGGTGGCACGATCTATGGCTACGGCCGCGCCATCCAGATCGACGACAGCGAGAACGGCGAAGCGTTTGGCGCCACGGCCATCACCAACGCGGGCCTCATCAAGGGCGACGGACATCTTCCCGCCGGTGTCACGCCGGAGGACGTTGCGCAGTTCGCGGGCCGCCTCCAGGGAGGTGAAGCGATCAACATCGTCGGCCATTTTGCCGACAGCCTCACCAATTCGGGCACGATCGTCGGCGGCGTCAGGATGGGCGGGGGCGACGACACGCTCACCAACAGCGGCACGATGACGGCGACCGGCGGCTCGGCGATCGACATGGGCGAGGGCGACGACACGCTGAATGTGCTCGTCGGCTCGGCCATCGCCGGCGCGATCCTCGGCGGGGCCGGCCACGACACCGTCAATCTGGGCGGCGTCGGCGCGGGCGCGTTCGGTGCGGCGACCGGCTTCGAAGATCTCGTGGTTGAGGAAGGCACCTGGTCTGTCGCGGGCACGTCGGCCTATGCGGACATCACCGTGCAGGACGGCGCGACGTTGTCGGGTCCCGTCGAGCTGACGGGTGACCACACGCTCACGATCGAGCAGGGCGGCGTGCTCGCTGCGATATCGCCGGGCGACAACGCGATCGAGTTCAGCGGTCCGCTCACCGGCGCGACCATCGACAACGCCGGGACCATCACCGGCCAGTTCGCCGGGACGTTCGACGGCCTCGAGCACTCGTTCACGCTGCTCAACCGCGAGAGCGGCGTCATCCGCTTCGACAACTTCAATCCGCGGCTGACCGACACGAGCGCCGGGGCCAACGGCGTGGTGGTCATCGACAACGCCGGGCTCATCGAGGGTGTCGGCGGCCACGGCCTCGACCTGCGGCGGCTCAATTCGACGAGCGTCACGATCTACAACCGCGTTGGCGGCGAGATGATCGCCGACGCTCCGGGCGGCTTCGACGCGCTGCGCCCCTCGTTCAACAACGCGGGCATCGACCAGGTCACGATCTACAACGACGGCCTGATCCGCGGCGGCAACGACGGCATCGACATGCGCTCCGGCGGCGGTACGATCCACAACTCCGCCACCGGCCGCATCGAGGGCGCCAAGCACGGGGTGACCGGCGAGAAGGGGATGGTCATCACCAACGCCGCGGGCGGCGTGATGATCGGTCACAACGGCTCGGCCGTGAACATCGACAACGACAGCGACATCGCCGACACCGTGGTCGTGGTCAACCGCGGGCTGATGGAAGGCCGCTCGGCGGAGACCGAGGACAGCGACGGCGACGCCATCGACGTCGACGGAATGCTCCAGCTCGACAACTACGGATCGATCCGGGGCCTCGGCCACGAAGGCTACCACAAGGGCGAGCCCAACGTGTCGGAAGGCCTTGCGATCGGCCGCGGCATGATCCGCAACTACGCCGGCGCCGAGATCTACGGCTACGGCCGCGGCATCGAGATCGACGACTCCAACAACGGCAGCGCGTTCGGAGCGAGCACGATCTACAACTACGGCCTGATCCAGGGCGACGGCCACGGCCCCGAGGGCGTCGACCCCGCGGACGCCGCGGGCTTCGACCTGCGCGGCAACGAGGGCATCCGCATCGTCGGCAACTACGCCGACACGCTGACCAACATGGGCACGATCATCGGCGGCGTGTCGATGGGCGGCGGCGACGACGTGGTCAACCAGGCCGGCACCATCACGGCCACCGGGGGCTCCGCGCTCGACCTCGGCGCCGGCAACGACAGGCTCAACGTGCTCACCGGCGCCGTCATCACCGGCGACATCCTCGGCGGCGACGGTCTCGACACGGTGACGCTGCTCGGGACCGGCGCCGGCTCGCTCGGAGCCACCTCGGGCGTCGAGACCCTCGTGGTGCGCGCCGGCGCGTGGTCGGTGGCGGGCGGCGAGGCCTTCGACGCCGTCACGATCGAGAACGGCGCGACCGTCACGTCGCGGCTGGTGGTGGACGACAGCGAGCGGCTGACGATCCGCGCGGGCGGCCGCCTCCTCGTCGCGGGCGACGCCATCTACTGGCAGGGCGGCAACGTCGTGGTCGACAACGCCGGCCTGATCGAGGCGAGCGGTCGCGTTTTCGACACCCGGGCCAACTCGACCGGCAGCTTCACCTTCAACAACCTCGCCGGCGGCGTGGTGCGCGGCGCGATCTCCCCGCGCCAGGAGGTGACGGCGGACTCGGTCTTCACCGTCAACAACGCCGGCCTGATCGAGAACAACGGACGCATCTTCGATCTCAAGGAACTGGTGAAGGACGGCGCCCATGCCGTCATCAACAACCTCGCGGGCGGCATCATCCGCCAGAGCGGCAGCGGCGGGACCGACGTCACGCGGCTCGACGACAACACCGTGGTCAACAACTGGGGGACCATGATGTCGGCGGTCGGGTTCGCCGGCGGCGGCGACCTGCTCGACTTCGACAGCGGGCGGGGCGGCGTGGTCCACAACTACGCCGGGGGCCTGCTGGAAGGCGCGCGCCACGCGGTGACGGGCAAGCAGGACATCACCATCGTGAACGACGGCACCATGATCGGCCGCAACGGCTCGGCCGTGAACATGGACACCGACGGCTCCGTCGCGGAGACGGTGCACGTCACCAACCACGGCCTCATGGAGGGACGTTCGGCCGAGCTCGCCGACAGCGACGGCGACGCCATCGACGTCGACGGCCTCCTGGTGCTGCACAACTACGGCCGCGTCGCGGGCCTCGGTGCCGAGGGCTACCACAACGGCGAGCCGAACGTGTCGGAAGCCATCGCCATCGGCGGCGGCGAGATCACCAACTACGCCGGCGGCGAGATCTACGGCTACGGCCGCGCCATCCAGGTCGACAACTCCAGCAACAGCAACGCGCTGGGCGCGACGACCATTGTCAACGCCGGGCTGATCCAGGGCGACGGCCACGGTCCCGAGGGGGTCGCGCCGGAAGACGCCGCCCGGTTCGACCTTGACGGCAACGAAGCGGTCAACCTCGTGGGCGACTACGCCGACAGCCTGACCAACAGCGGCAGCATCGTGGGCGGCGTCTCCATGGGCGGCGGCAACGACATGCTGGTCAACAGCGGCAGCATGACCGCGACCGGCGGCTCGGCCATCGACATGGGCGCGGGCGACGACACCGTGCTCAACCTCGCGGGCGGCGAGATCGGCGGCTCCGTCCTGCTCGGCGAGGGGGCGGACCGCTTCGTCGGCAACGCGAGCGCCGAGGTGGTCGACGGCGGCGCGGGCGACGACACGCTGACCGGCGGCGGCGGCAACGACCAGCTCGCGGGCGGGAGCGGCGCCGACATCCTGTTCGGCGGCGAGGACGACGACCAGCTGACCGGCGGGGCGGGCGCCGACATCCTGTTCGGCGGCGCCGGCGCCGACCGCCTCGACGGCGGCGCGGACAACGACCAGATGCTGGGCGAGGGCGGGGCGGACGTGTTCGTGTTCCGCGCCGGCTACGGCCACGACACGGTGCTCGACTTCGCCGCCGGCGACGCGGTCGAGCTCGACGCGGCGGTGTTCGCGGACTTCGCGGCCCTGCAGACGGCCGGCGCGCTCACCGACACCGGGCTCGGGGCGCAGATCGCCTACGCGGACGGCTCGACCCTGCTGCTCACTGGCGTTGCCACTACGAGCCTGAGCGCCGACGACTTCCGCTTCGTGTGAGCGGGGCCGTCGCGCGCGGGCAAAGGCGACGCGGAGGCGCCCCTCGCGGGGCGCCTTTGTCTTGGGAGTCAAAAATACGAGTCGAGACAGGCGTTTGGCGCGATGGTCTCGACCGGGGTGTCAGCGCCCGCGTGCCGATGGGTCACCGGCCGCGGTTGCCGCCGGGCCGGCCGGCGCACGGCGGCAGTCGCGATCATGGAAACGTCCCCGCGCCGTTGCACTTGCACGGGGAAGTTCCTTCGCCGGTTGATGAGGCGCGGCCCCCGGCAGGGCAGCGCGGTCACCGCTTCTCGACGGTCCAGTCCTGCGCGCCGGAGTCGTTGCAGTCCCAGCCCTGGACGTGGTCGGCGTTGTGGGTGTCGTGGTCGAGGCACTTGCCGCCCCAGGCGCCGGAGCGCAGCCGGATCTTCGCGCCGTAGCGCACGACGCCCGACAGGTCGGGCGCGGGCGGCGGCGGCACCGGTTGCGGGATCGCCGCCACCTGCTTCTTGAGGTCCTCGAGCGCGCTCCTGAGCTCGGCGTCGGAGGCCTTGAGCTCGCCGTCGGCGCGGGTGAACGCGGCGTCGGCGGCCTTGAGCTCCGTATCGGTGCGCCCGAGCGCGGCGTCGGCGGCCTTGAGCTCCGCATCGGTCCGCCGCAGCTCGGCATCCGTGGCCTTGAGTTCCGTATCGGTGCGCCGCAGCTCGGCATCGGCTGCCTTGAGCTCGGCGTCGGAACCCTTGAGCTCGCTGACCGCGCCCTTGAGCTCGGACACCGCGGCCCGAAGCTCGGTGACGGCGCCGCGCACCTCGGCGGCGACGGTCTGATGCGAGCTGTTGAGCAGCCTGATGTTCGCGTCGAGGCACGCGAGCCGCGTGCGCGTGCCGCCCCGGCTGCAGTCCTTGAGATCGACCGCTTGCGCCGGCAGGGCGCCAGCGAGGCTCAGCGCGGCCAGCGCGCACAACATCGTCGTCCGACTCATCTCATCCCCCCGTGATGCGACCATTATCGGTGCAATCGGAGGTTAGGCGCGGGTTTTGTGTTTTCAAATGACACGCTGGGGATAACGTGGGGTGGTTTGGGGTGGGGCGGCTGTGCGTGTTGCTCGCCCGAAGTTCCTGCACACGGCGTCCGGTCCCGAATGGACGCGTACCGGTCACGTCATGCTGCTGCTCGAGCACGTGGCAGATAAACACAGTGTGGGGGCAAGCTCCGGCGGCGGCAGCATCGCGTGCACGTGCGCTCGATCCGCGGTCAACCCGCATACCTGCGGCGCCCGGCTTGACGTCCTGCCGCGCGGGGGCGGCCATGAGGCAGGACGAGACAAGCCAGCACGGACGGGTGCTGGCTTTTATTGGGGCGCGTTGCAGCCTGCCGACGCTGCCGCGAAATGTTCCCGCTGGGAATGCTGCTTAGATGCAGCAAAGAACATATTGCGAACGGGTGTTAGACTTTGCGTACCCATCGCGATATTGCTGCAGTGCTGGGCGATTCATCGCCCGCCGCAATCTCAGGCCATGGGCCGTGGCTGATTGCGTCACCGAAGTGGCCTTCTGTGCTGCCGTGGGCGACTACCCCAAATTCCGGTACGCCATGCGGGACGTGCGTCGCGCTGGTGAGGTGATCGCCGGTGAGATGCCGTGGACCGCCGAAGGTGAGCCGAAGATCAGGGAGGCGTTCCAGATCGCCAACAACTGGCGCGACGCGCATGCCTTTCCTATGCGCAGCGTTCGCTGGCAGTTGGTTTGGTTTATGCGCGATCAAGGTATTGCAGGCATCACTGCCGCGCGCCTGAAGCGTATGCAGTCGATTCGGCGGAAGCTTCGCCGCTTTAACCTCACCTTAAATCAGATGCAGGACTTGGGCGGCTGTCGGGCAATCCTTCCGACCAGTGCCGATGTTCGCTCGTTGATCAGCGCAGTGCGCGAAAGATCGCGGCATCATCTGCGCAATGAGGACGACTACATCAACAATCCGAAGCCGGACGGCTATCGCAGTCACCATCTGATGTACGCCTATCGCGGCAAGGGTGACATGGCTGTACATGATGACCGTCGCATCGAGGTGCAAATCAGAACCAGGTTGCAGCACTCTTGGGCAACCGCTGTCGAGGCGGTTGGTTTGTTCCGGCAAGAGGACTTGAAGGGTAATCAGGGTAGTCCCGAATGGCTCCGGCTTTTCTTGCTCATGTCAGCTGAATTTGCGTTTTGTGAGGGGTGTCCTGAGCCGCCGGGGGTGCCGCCGAGGGATCAGCGTGTAAGGGAGATCAAAGATATCGATAAGAAGATTCGGGCGTCAGCCATGCTGGACAACATGAGCTTGGCGGTGCGTGGCACCGATCAATTGACCAATTATTCTGATTTGAAACCGCGCTATTACCTGATCCGCTTCAACAACGAAAAAAAGGAAGTTGAGGTTGAGCGGTACGACCTACCGCGTGGCGCGACCTTGCAATACGACAACGCCGAGGAATTGGACAACTGCACCGGCAATGAGGCGACCAACGTTGTGCTGGTCGAAGCTGACAAGATTGAGAATCTGAAGGACGCTTATCCCAACTATTTCGGTGATGTGCAGTTGTTCAAGCTGCAACTGAGCAACATCGTGAAGGGCGGGAACGTCATCGAATATTCAGTGAGGCCGCAGGAAACCGTTCGGCCACGGCCAAAAGAGAACCCAAATCTAAGCTGGCTCAAGCGGCGGATTCGCTGGACCTAGGTGGGCTTGCGCCTACGGAACGAGCTTCTGGAATGTCACTTCGAAATCTTCGATCCTTTAGATGTGCCCGGTGGTGACCATGGTGGGCAAGACGATCTACGTCGTTTGCCCGGTCGCCGCGTTCTAAGGAACCTCGATGCGCTGGGTAGCCGTCGCGTTAGGGCGAACGATCTGGGTTGTTTGCGTGCTTGTGGGAATCGCCGGTGCGTACATCGGGATGGATGTAGCGAAGGGCCAAGGCTGGGGAGCCTATGTGATGATACCGATTTTCTCGGGCGCGGTTTGGGGGGCGGGAGCTTGCGCCTATCGACTGCTCCTCGGTCACTGGCCGGATATCCCGCCTATCTAGTCAAATCAGGCACCTCTGTTCTCAGAACCGGCCATTGCGGGTCAAAATGGGCCCGCTCTCTAGTCGCAGGTACTGGCCCCTTATGCCTCGAAAGGGACCAGCCCCGTTTTCAAAAGGGGCCAAAGCAAAAGCCCCGCTTGGGGGCGGGGCCTTGCACTTCTTAGGAACCTATTAACCAGACGCGCGTCAGCGTTCGTACACAGGCGTGTTCTGGTTGGTGCTCATCACCAAGCCGATGCCGTGCAAGGCGTCCTGTTTGTTCCAGTAAGCCTCAGCCGAGTCTGCAACCTTCTTGTGGTTGGAAGCGTAGAGCGTCCAACGCCACTGCTGAATCGCGTCCTTGTACAAGGAGAAATACATGGCTTCCCATTCCTTTCATGACGAAAAATTCGGTCGGTACTTGTTCGAGTACCGACACGACGGGGCTGAATGGGGAATTGAAATCGTGGCTAAGAACCCCGAGGACGCCAAGGAGCGTCTAAAGGCGCTGAACTGGGCGCGTTACAAAGGTGAGGTCTACGCCAATATTCCAGTTCCAGGCGGGAGCCTAATACAGCGGCTCGTCGCCCATCTCAGAGGATAGTTGATTCGCACCCTGGTTGCGTCTGGCTGACGCAACCTACAAATGCGATTTCCACCTCTTTAGTCGCCGTCGAACAGATCGCCTTGGATTACGCGGAACTGGCGACGACGTTGTGCAGGCGTCGGCGTCGGAACCGGCGGCACAGCCTTAAGCGCAGCCTCGATCAAATCGCCAACCGACCAGACGCGATCAGTGATCCCGAGCGCCATCGCGGGCGTCATGCGCAACGCTTCATGCGACTTGCAGAGATTGTAGAAGCCGACGTACAGCGCGACAGCCGCAACGTGGCAATCCATCTTCTTGCTAAAGCCGTTGCTGAGACGTGCGAAGCGCTTCGACGCCATGCGCAGCGTCAGGTTCTGACGTTCAACGTAGCTCGTGGAAATGTGGTCGGGGTCGCCCTCTACGGCTACTCGCTCTACCGCGATTACAGCGGCCGGTGAGTAGCGGCGCGACGCCTCCGTTACGTTGAGGTGCGTTACCGAATAGGTCTTGTTGATGACGCCGTGCTTCGCGCGCTTGCCGAATGCGTCGCGGATCGCGGGGCTTGTAGTGGTGCAAGCCGTCCGTCGAAATCTCCGGCGCACCGATGACTCGCGCACGTAAGTCTTGAATGAAATCGTCCGTGGTAGCGCTATCACGCTTGCCAGTGTGGTAGGCGACGATGGCGCGCGTAGACGACGCCAGGGCGACGTAGGTGTATTGATCGCCGCGTGCAGGGGACGCACGCCGTTTCAACGGCTGTTGCGGGTTGCGCTTGTGGCCGACGTAGGCCCACAGCTCGTCACATTCGATCCGGTGGACGTGAAGGCCGACCATCATGCGGTCGTGCATCTCAGCGCAGCCACGGCCGACCGCGAGCGCCAAACGCGCGACGGTTTTGCGATCCGTGCCAGTCAGGCGCGAGACGGCGCGTTGGCCGACGCCCTCACAGAGAGCGGCGATGATTTCAATTTGCTTGTCGCGGGGAAGGATGTTCATGGCGGGCCCAATCCGACACGTTGGGGGATCGGCCGCCGTGGCGAAGCAGACCTGCAATCGATATATTCGATACGGTCTGACACCGAGGGGCCCAATCCCGAGGTTGAGGACACGGGCTCGTCGCGGCTGCAACCACGGCGGGCCCACTGATTTGCTTGGTGCGAGGAGCCAGGTTCGAACTGGGCGTTTCCGGGGTGTAGTCCCGGCGTCCTTGACCGCTAGACGATCCCCGCCCAAGCACAAAGAACGCCCCGTTCCGGGTCACCGGAGCGGGGCGTTCTTGTTTCGGTAAGTGCTTGAACATTTCGATCTTCTAGCAAATATTGATTAGCTAATCAATATGTACAAATCAATATTTATGGGCTACCTTCTCCGCCGAAGAACGGAGGCGATATGGCGCGTGTGCCGATTACGGTCATGGGGTTTCGCTGTGACCGCTGTGGCCATGAATGGATTCCGCGCGGTGGCGTGGAGGAGGAGCCGCGCGTTTGCCCCAAGTGCCATAGCGGGCTCTGGAACCAGCCTCAGAAGCCCGCCCGCATGTCCTACGAGGATTTCCGGGCGAAGATTGCCACCACGCTAAAGCAAGCCGGGAAGCCCCTGACGTGGACAGAGATACGGACTACGGCATCACTCCCGCAGGCGTTCCCGAACAACCAATGGGTTCGTCGGATGGAGGCCGATATCGGGTTAACGCGCCGCAGAGAAAGCGACGGCATAATCCACTGGGAATTGAAGGAATCACTTTTTGACCGTTCAAACGCAACGCCCGCTCAAGCTGCCAACGAAGTCCGCCCGAGCTCGCGCCGAAAGCAAAGCGCTGTGGAATGAAGCGCGGTCGCCGGAGAGCGCGGACTTTTTCACGCTCGGTTACGAAGGCCGAACGACGAAGGATATGTTTGACGCGTTGCGTGCGGCGAACGTGCAGTGCGTGATTGATATTCGATACAATCCCGTCAGCATGTATCGGCCCGAGCTGAGTAAGGGCAACTTGCAAAAGGGGTTGCAGGATTTAGGGCTGGCGTATTTTCATCTGCGGGACTGGGGCGTTCCACGCGACGTTAGAGCGCGGGCAATTGAAAGCGGAACACGGGAAACGATTTGGGAGTGGTACGATCAATCCGTGGTCGAACCGAACTTTCAGAAGAACCTGCATCGCTTTTTGAACTTCGGATATCCAGTGGCGATGCTGTGCATGGAATGCGACCCGACCGAGTGCCATCGGCATCGCATTTTCATGGCGTTGGAAAATCAGGGACTGCGTGGATTCGATCTGTAACGCTAAAGGGCGGAATGGCCGCAGGCTGGGGCAGCAAACGCGTGCTAATTGCCGTGAGAACCTATCCGGTTCCGGCAACGAAAAGCATTGAAGCATCGTGCACGGCAGGCATTACCGAGGACGGGCAATGGATCAGGCTTTTCCCAATTCCTTACCGGCTGATGGCCGAAGAAAACCGTTTCTCAAAGTGGCAATGGATTACGACTGATGCAGTAAAGGCGACAAGCGACGCCCGACCTGAAAGCTTCAAACTGAATAGCGATACCATCCATGCGGGTGAGAAGATCGGGACGGCTGACGGATGGCGCGAGCGCCGCGATCTCATAAGGCCGTTGCTGCGGAAATCGATGTGCGAGATTCGCCGCGAGTTGCAGGCAAAGGGGGCGCCAACGCTCGGCATCTTCCGGCCAGGGAGAATTAAGCGTCTGGTTCTTGAAGAGGACGCCGCAGATTGGAATGCGGACCAACGAGCCATCCTAAAGCAAGATGACTTATTCCAGAAAACGCCGACGCAGGCGTTAGAAAAGATACCGTTCAAGTTCGTGTACGAGTTTGATTGCGACGATCCCGAGTGCAGGGGCCATCGGATGAGCTGCACCGATTGGGAAATGGCTCAAGCCTACCGTCGCTGGCGGCTGCAATACCGGGCTGATTGGGAGAAAGCGTTTCGGGCCACGTTTGAGCGCGACATGATCGAAAAGTACGACACGCATTTCTTCGTCGGTACGATCCACCAGCACCCAAACAACTGGATCATCGTGGGGCTGTTCTATCCGCCCAAAAAAGAGCCGGACCTATTCGACCGGCTTCCTAAATAGGGACCACCCCAGTTCTCAAAAGGGGCCACCCGACATGGAAAGGGGCCAGTACCCTAGTCGCAACAAAGAACATATTGCGAACAGAGAACAAACCATGTACGATGCCTCCTTAATCGTCGGGAATCGAGGGCAGCCCTTGCGAATCCCGGTTTTTAGGAGAGAAACATGGCCCAGGCCGCTGCGTTACGTCTCGTTGAAGGTTCCTCCATGGACAAGTCCAAAGCCCTCGATGCCGCGCTCTCCCAGATCGAGCGCGCCTTCGGCAAGGGCTCGATCATGCGGCTTGGCAAGAACGACAAGTCGCTCGACATCGAGACCGTCTCCACCGGCTCGCTCGGGCTCGACATCGCGCTCGGCGTCGGCGGCCTGCCGCGCGGGCGGGTGGTCGAGATCTACGGCCCGGAATCCTCCGGCAAGACCACGCTGGCGCTGCACACGGTCGCCGAGGCCCAGCGCAAGGGCGGCATCTGCGCCTTCGTCGACGCCGAGCACGCGCTCGACCCGGTCTATGCCCGCAAGCTCGGGGTCAACGTCGACGACCTCCTGATCTCCCAGCCCGACCACGGCGAGCAGGCGCTCGAGATCGCCGACACGCTGGTGCGCTCCGGCGCGGTCGACGTGCTGGTCATCGACTCGGTGGCGGCCCTCGTGCCGCGCTCGGAGCTCGAAGGCGAGATGGGTGACAGCCAGCCCGGCCTGCAGGCGCGCCTGATGAGCCAGGCGCTGCGCAAGCTCACCGCCTCGATCAACCGCTCCAACACCATGGTGATCTTCATCAACCAGATCCGCATGAAGATCGGCGTGATGTACGGCTCGCCCGAGACCACCACGGGCGGCAACGCGCTCAAGTTCTACGCCTCTGTCCGCCTCGACATCCGCCGCATCGGCGCGATCAAGGAGCGCGACGAGACCGTCGGCAACCAGACCCGCGTCAAGGTCGTCAAGAACAAGCTGGCGCCGCCGTTCAAGCAGGTCGAGTTCGACATCATGTACGGCGAGGGCGTCTCCAAGATGGGCGAGCTCATCGACCTCGGCGTCAAGGCCGGCGTGGTCGAGAAGTCGGGCTCCTGGTTCTCCTACGACAGCCAGCGCATCGGCCAGGGCCGCGAGAACGCCAAGACCTTCCTCAAGCAGAACCCCGACATCGCGGGCAAGATCGAAACCGCGATCCGCCAGAACGCCGGCCTGATCGCCGAGAAGATTTTGGCGGCGGAAGAGGAAGACGACGACGCCGACGACGAAGAATAAGCCTTCGTCCGGGCGCCGGTGGGCGTTGCCGGCCTCGGCGCGGGATCAGGTGGTTTCGAAGCCGGGCGATTTCCAAGCCAAGCGATTCCAAGCCAGTCATCGTTGGATCACCGGGCCGCGCGCGCGTCCCGGTGATCGCGTGTTTTGGGGACCGGCACAGCCGGCCGCGGCTGGCTTACCGGCGAGGGGCGGCAATGGGATTTTGGCGGAACGAACCCAGCGGGCGGCAGATATGGGATTTTGGCGAAACGAACCCGAGCAACCACTGCCGCCGAGGGTTTGGCCAAACGAACCCGGCATGCAGCAGCCATCGGGATTTCGCGAAACGAACCTAGCGGGCAGCAGCCGTCAGGTTTTTGGCGGAACGAACCCGACGCACGGCACGCGGCGCGGGTTCTGGCGGAACGAACCCGGGAACCACGGCACGTGAAGAATTTTGGCGAAACGAACCCAGGCGGGAGCCGCGCACCCGTCGTCACCGGCCCGCCGCGCGGCGGCGGTCTCGGTCACCCCGCGTCGCGGGGCAGGGCGGTGACCGAAGACGCCGAAGCGGGCGCGCCCGCGCTACGCCGCCCGCGCGATCTTGCTGCGCGCCTCGCGGATCACGTCCGGCACCGCGGCGTCGTTGCCCGGCGCCATGATGTGCACGCCGGCGATGCCCGGAATGGTGGCGAGCTCTTCCATGTACTCGACGCAGATGCGGCGGCCCTCGGCGGCCGGGTCGGTCGCCTTCTCCATGCGCTCGATCATGCTGTCGGCGATGATCGTGCCGAACAGGTTGTTGCGCATCCAGTTGCCCGACTTCGCCGAGCGCAGCGGATTGATGCCGATGATCATGTGGAAGCCGGGCAGGATGCCGGCGTCGGTGAGGCGCGCGACGTAGCGGCGGATCACGCCGGCGTCCATGCAGAACTGGGTCTGCGCGAAGGTCGCGCCGGCGTCGATCTTGGCCTTGAGCCCGGTCGGCTGCCAGTCGGGCTTGGGGTCGATCGGCGCGTCGGCGGCGCCGATGAGGAACGGCTTGGGATTGGCGACGGCGGTGCCGGTCGGCAGCTTGCCCTGGCCGATCATGTGCGCGGTCTGCGAGAGCGAGCGCGAGTCGAGGTCGAACACCGCCTTGGCGTCGGGCTGGTCGCCCGCCGTGGGCTTGTCGCCGCCGAGGATGAGGATGTTGCGGATGCCGAGCGCCGCGGCGCCCATCAGATCGCTCTGCAGGCCGATGCGGTTGCGGTCGCGGCACACGAGCTGCAGGATCGGCTCGATCCCCGCGCCCTTGAGGATCGTGGCGGAGGCGACCGCGCTCATGTGCGCGCGCGCGCCGGCGCCGTCGGTGACGTTGACCGCGTCGGCGAGGCCCTTCAGCGGCAGCGCCTTTTTGAGAAGATCGTCGGCATCGCAGGAGATCGGCGGCACGACCTCGGCGGTCATGACGAAGCGTCCGTCCTTGAGGCGCTGCTCGAGCGAAGAGGCGGTGGTTGTGGTCATTGTTGGGGCTCTCCTCCGCGGTCGGCGCGAGAGCGCCGGAATTGGGTTGGCGCGGTTATAGACGAGGGTCGCGGGGCCGGTAAACCGCGGCCCGGTTATGCCGCCTTTTCTGGACAGCCCCTTGCCGCGCCGCTAGAAAAGCCGTCCGGGCAGCGGAAGGCACGGGTTGGGCGCTGGCGTGTCAGCGCCCATATTGTTGGGGCGCGGCCCGGACCCACGGGCGGCACCCCCCACGGTAGAAAGACATGAGCGGCGTCAACGACATCCGGTCGGCCTTCGTCAGGTATTTCGAGAAGCACGCGCACGAGCACGTGCCGTCCTCGCCGCTCGTCCCGCGCAACGACCCGACGTTGATGTTCACCAACGCCGGCATGGTGCAGTTCAAGAACGTCTTCACCGGCGTCGAGAAGCGGCCCTATTCGCGCGCCGTGACCGCGCAGAAATGCGTGCGCGCCGGCGGCAAGCACAACGATCTCGACAACGTCGGCTACACCGCGCGCCACCACACCTTCTTCGAGATGCTCGGCAACTTCTCGTTCGGCGACTACTTCAAGGACCGCGCGATCGAGCTGGCCTGGAACCTGATCACCAAGGAGTTCGGCCTGCCGGTCGAGCGCCTCCTCGTCACCGTCTACATCGACGACGACCAGGCCTTTGACCTGTGGAAGAAGATCGCCGGCCTGCCCGACGAGAAGATCATCCGCATTGCCGGCTCCGACAATTTCTGGGCCATGGGCGACACCGGCCCGTGCGGCCCGTGCTCGGAGATCTTCTACGATCACGGGCCGCACATCCCGGGCGGCCCGCCGGGCTCGCCCGACGCCGACGGCGACCGCTTCATCGAGATCTGGAACCTCGTGTTCATGCAGTACGAGCAGCTTGCCGGCGGCAAGCGCGTCGACCTGCCGCGGCCCTCGATCGACACCGGCATGGGCCTCGAGCGCATCGCCGCCGTGCTGCAAGGCACCCACGACAATTACGCGATCGACCTGTTCGGCGCGCTGATCCAGGCGGTCGCCGACGCCACCGGCGTCGATCCGACCGGCGCGCAGAAGGCCTCGCACCGCGTCATCGCCGACCACCTGCGCGCGTCCTCCTTCCTCATCGCCGACGGCGTGCTGCCCTCGAACGAGGGCCGCGGCTACGTGCTCCGCCGCATCATGCGGCGCGCCATGCGCCACGCCGAGCTGCTCGGCGCGAAAGAGCCGCTGATGTGGAAGCTGGTGCCCGTGCTCACCCGCGAGATGGGCCAGGCCTATCCCGAGCTGGTGCGCGCCGAGCCGCTGATCACCGAGACGCTCAAGCTCGAGGAGACGCGCTTTCGCAAGACGCTGGAGCGCGGCCTCGCGATCCTCGACGAGGAGACGCGCGCGCTCAAAACGGGCGACGCGCTCAAGGGCGAGGTCGCCTTCACGCTCTACGACACCTACGGCTTCCCGCTCGACCTCACCCAGGACGCGCTCAAGAGCCGCGGCATCGCCGTCGACACGGCGGGCTTCGCCGCGGCGATGGAGCGCCAGAAGGAGAAGGCGCGCGCCTCGTGGGCGGGCTCGGGCGAGGCTGCCACGGAGACGGTGTGGTTCACCTTGCGCGAGAAGCTCGGCGCCACCGAGTTCCTCGGCTACGAGACCGAGCAGGCGGAGGGCGTGGTCGTCGCCATCGTGCGCAACGGCCAGGAGGTCGGCGAGCTCAAGCCCGGCGAGAGCGGGCAGGTCGTCGTCAACCAGACCCCGTTCTACGGCGAGTCCGGCGGCCAGGTCGGCGACCAGGGCGTCATGCGGCGCGACCCCGCGAGCGCACACGCCATCGCGCGCGTGCTCGACACCCAGAAGAAGGCCGGCGACCTCTTCGTGCATCAGGTCACCGTCGACCACGACGGCCTCAAGCTCGGCGACGCGCTGCAGCTCGAGGTCGACCATGCGCGGCGCACGGCGATCCGCGCCAACCATTCGGCGACGCACCTCCTGCACGAGGCGCTGCGCCAGGTGCTCGGCGATCACGTCGCGCAGAAGGGCTCGCTCGTTGCGCCCGACCGGCTGCGCTTCGACTTCGCCCATCCCAAGCCGATGACCGAGGCGGAGATCGAGCGCGTCGAGGACATCGCCAACGACATCGTGCTGCAGAACGCGCCGGTGATCACCCGCCTGATGGGCCAGGAGGAGGCGATCGCCTCCGGCGCACGCGCGCTGTTCGGCGAGAAGTACGGCGACGAGGTGCGCGTGGTCGCCATGGGTCAAAATCCTTCAGGTGCCGGCGGCAACACCATGGGCTGGTCGGTCGAACTGTGCGGCGGCACGCACGTGCGGCGCACCGGCGACATCGGCCTCGTGTCGGTCGTCTCGGAGAGCGCGGTCGCCTCCGGCGTGCGCCGCATCGAGGCGCTCACCGCCACGACCGCGCGCAAGCATGCGCGCAACTTGATCGACATCGCGCAGTCGGCGGCCTCCGAGATCAAGGTGTCGATCCCGGACATGCCCGCGCGCGTCGCCGCGCTGCTCGACGAGCGCAAGCGGCTCGAGCGCGATCTCTCGGATGCGCGCAAGAAGCTCGCCATGGGCGGCGGCGCCACGGCGGCGGCAGGCGACGGCGTGCGCACGGTCGGCGACGTCAAGCTGATGGCGCGCGCCATCGAGGGCGTCGAGCTCAAGGACCTGCGCAGCCTCGCCGACGAGGGCAAGAAGCAGCTCGGCTCCGGCGTGGTGGCGATCGTCGGCGTCGCCGCCGACGGCAAGGCCGGCGTCGTGGTCGGCGTCACCAACGATCTCGTGGCGCGCATCAACGCGGTCGATCTCGTCAAGAAGGGCGCGGAAGCGCTCGGCGGCAAGGGCGGCGGCGGGCGTCCCGACATGGCGCAGGCCGGCGGGCCCGACGGCAGCAAGGCTGACGCCGCGCTCGCGGCGATCGAAGCCGCCATCGCCGGCTGATCGTTTCGCTCAATAGCGTCTGGCTGCTCGATCCCTTCCCGCAAGAGGGCAGGGTTATCGCATATCGTTTGCTGGGACGGCTTGATGGAGCGTTCGGCACCCCCTCACCCGGATTGCGCGGAAGGCGCGCAATCCGACCTCTCCCCGCCGGGGAGAGGTGAGCAAGCGGCGACGCCGTGTGCGCCATTGATGATGAGAACGGCCGTTCGTGGTCGAACATGGAGCGCGCAACATGGCACGGCCCCCACCTCTCCCCACCGGGGAGAGGTCGGCATGCGCAGCATGCCGGGTGAGGGGGTGCAGACCTCCATCGAAGTTCCGCACCCGCAAAGTTCATATGCTCCACCCCTTCCCGCAAGCGGGGAGGGATGAAGCGAGCCTTGTGATCAATGAGCAGCGATGGCGCCGTTACGCCGCCATCGCCTTGTCGAGGTTCTCCGCGACCTTGTCGAGGAAGCCGGTGGTGGAGAGCCACTTCTGGTCGGCACCGACCAGCAGGGCGAGGTCCTTGGTCATGAACCCGGACTCGACTGTGTCGACGGTGACCTTCTCGAGCGTCGCCGCGAACTTCGCGAGCTGGGCATTGTTGTCGAGCTTGGCGCGATGGGCGAGGCCGCGCGTCCAGGCGAAGATCGAGGCGACCGAATTGGTCGAGGTCTGCTCGCCCTTCTGGTGCTGGCGGTAGTGGCGCGTGACGGTGCCGTGCGCGGCCTCCGACTCGACCACCTTGCCGTCCGGCGTCATCAGCACCGAGGTCATCAGGCCGAGCGAGCCGTAGCCCTGGGCCACCGTGTCGGACTGCACGTCGCCGTCGTAGTTCTTGCACGCCCACACGTAGCCGCCCGACCACTTGAGCGCGGCCGCCACCATGTCGTCGATCAGGCGGTGCTCGTAGAAGATCTTCTTCGCCTCGAACTTCGCCTTGAACTCCTTCTCGTAGATCTCCTGGAAGATGTCCTTGAAGCGGCCGTCGTAAACCTTGACGATCGTGTTCTTGGTCGAGAGGTAGAGCGGGTAGCCGCGGTTGAGCGCATAGTTCATCGAGGCGCGCGCGAAGTCGGTGATCGACTGGTCGAGGTTATACATCGACATCGCGACGCCGGAGCCCGGGAACTCGAACACCTCGCGCTCGATCTTCTGGCCGTCGTCCCCGACGAAGGTGAGATAGAGCTTGCCCTTGCCCGGCACCTTGAAGTCGGTCGCGCGGTACTGGTCGCCGTAGGCGTGGCGGCCGATGATGATCGGCTGCGTCCAGCCCGGCACCAGCCGCGGCACGTTCTTGCAGATGATCGGTTCGCGGAAGATCACGCCGCCGAGGATGTTGCGGATCGTGCCGTTCGGCGACTTGTACATTTCCTTGAGGTTGAATTCCTTCACGCGCGCCTCGTCGGGCGTGATGGTCGCGCACTTGACCGCAACGCCCACCTCGCGGGTCTTGTTGGCGGCGTCGATGGTGATCTGGTCGCGGGTCTCGTCGCGCTTCTGGATGCCGAGGTCGTAGTAGAGCAGGTCCACGTCGAGGTGGGGGTGGATCAGCTTGTCCTTGATGTACTTCCAGATGATGCGGGTCATCTCGTCGCCGTCCATTTCGACGATCGGATTGGCAACCTTGATCTTCGCCATTGAGCAACCTCGGGATTTTCTAGAGACGGCGGGGATGAGCCGGCGCGGACGCGGCAGGCGCGTCGCTATAGCACCCGGGCGCGGGCGCCGGAAGATGACTTTTGGCGCAGGCGCCGCGGCTACCGCATCGCTGGAAAGCGGGCTTCGACCGCGGCCTTGAACGCCGGTATCCGGTCGTACTGGTGCAGGATCGCCGGCAGGCCGCCGTCAACCGTGCGGATCAGGTGGTCCGGGCCGATCCTGTAGGACGAGACCGGCTCGATCCCCATGGTGGCGACGTGGAGGTTGTTCTCCACCAGCGTCACCGGGACGGCATGGGTGAGATGAGCCATGCGATTGTGGAACGCGGTGTCCGCCCCGATCTTGCGCCGGACGGCGAGCGGCACGGCCGAAAGATCCGCCGCCATGCGCTCGAGGTAGGCCGCCATGGCGGCGGCGCCGCCGAGCACCACGCCGCAACAGCTGATGCGATAGGCCGCGATCCGTTCGACCTCGGGGGGCGGCAGGAACGCGCGCATGTAGACCATGTTGGTCGGCTCGTTGCCGATGGTGCGCCGGTCGCCCTCGAGGAAAAAGTGGCACGCAGGATCGCTGATGCCCGCGAACGGGTGGGCCTGGAACACGACGTCGCGCACGTCGGTCACCAGCACCTGGTCATAGCGGGCGAGGGTCTTGCGCAGGTAGGCCGCGAACAACTCGAAGCGGTAGGCGTGGATCGGCCCGTGCAGGCGGCGGATGAACCACGTGCGCGCGCGCGTGACGCCGCGGGCGCGCAGGTATCGGGCCAGCGCAAGGTCGCGCGGGCCCACCAGCATCACCACGTCGCCCGCAAAGCCGGTGGCATGCAGCGACTCGACGAACGTGTGGACCTGCGCAGGCGTGAATCCCACCGCCGCGCCAAGCACGAGACGGCGGGCGTCGGCGGGATCGCGGGGAGGGTGGGAAGGCAACGACTATCCTTGGGCCGACGGGAGGGCAGGTGAGCCCTATCCGTCCGCATGGGCTCAGGCAAGGACGGCCGTTCGGGCGCCTTGCCGCCTGCCGGCACCGGTGCTCTGTCGGCCCCACCAATGCAACTATTGAGATTAGTCTTAAGATAATCTCTAATTCCGCGTGTCCGGAGCTTGGGGCGAACGGCCGCCATGTCCTTGCACCTGCAACGCCGCATCCTGGTCACTGGCGGATCGGGATTTCTCGGGTCCCACCTCTGCGACCGCCTGCTCGACGCAGGTGCGGAGGTGCTCTGCCTCGACAACTTCTACACGGGCACCCGGCGCAACATCGAGCACCTGATCGGCCACCGGCGCTTCGAACTCGCGCGCCACGACGTGACGTTTCCGTTCTACGCGGAGGTGGACGAGATCTACAACCTCGCCTGCCCAGCCTCGCCGGTCCATTACCAGCACGATCCCGTGCAGACCACCAAGACCAGCGTGCACGGCGCCATCAACATGCTCGGCCTCGCCAAGCGGGTGCGCGCCAGGATCCTGCAGGCCTCGACCTCGGAGGTGTACGGCGATCCCGCCGTCCATCCGCAGCCGGAGAGCTACTGGGGCAACGTCAATCCGATCGGCGTGCGCTCCTGCTACGACGAGGGCAAGCGCTGCGCCGAGACGCTGTTCTTCGACTATCGGCGCCAGCATGGCTTGCGCATCAAGGTGGCGCGCATCTTCAACACCTACGGTCCGCGCATGCATCCGAACGACGGGCGCGTGGTGTCGAACTTCATCGTGCAGGCGTTGCTCGGGCGCGACATCACCGTCTACAGTGACGGCACGCAGTCGCGCGCCTTCTGCTACGTGGACGATCTCGTCGACGCATTGCTGCGTCTGATGGCGACCGGCGACGAGGTCACCGGCCCGATCAACGTCGGCAATCCCGCCGAGTTCACCATCCGCGAGCTTGCCGAACTGGTCATCGAGCTCACCGGATCGCGCTCGCGTATCGTTCACCGCGCCAGGCCCGAGGACGATCCGCGCCAGCGCCGGCCGGACATTTCCATGGCCAAGGATGTGCTCGGCTGGCAGCCGACGACCAGCCTGCGTGACGGGCTGACGCGCACCATCGCCTATTTCGAGGACCTGCTGCGCGACCCCGTGACGCACGATCGATTCGCGCGCGAGCCGGCCTGAGGCGCGGTCGCGCGCAACAGCATCATGTCGCCGGGTAGTGCGCCGCCATGGCCGCGCGCAGGTCGGGGAATCGGTCGTACTGGTGGCAGATCGCCGGCAGGTGCCCGTCGCTGGTGCGGATGCGCATGTCGTCGCCGAGCACGTAGCGCGCGCGCGGCTCCAGCGCCATCGTGGCGATGTGGCCGTTGTTCTCGTGCACGACGCCCGCGCTGCGTTCGTCGAGGTGGACGAGGTAGTTGTGCAGGGCCTGGTCGTAGCCGTGCCCGATCTCGCGATAGATCCGGTACGGGATCGCCTGGATGCGCTCCGTCATCCGGTCGAGATAGGCGAGCATGGCGTGCGCGCCTCCGATGGTGATGCCGCTGCAGCTGATGCGGCGCGGCGCCAGCGCCTTGACGTCCTGCACGCCAAAGCAGCCGCGCACCCAGCGCGCGTTGGTCTCGTCGGTGCCGATGGTGCGCACCGCGCTTTCGAGGAAGAAGTGGCAGCGCGGGTTGGCGAGGCCCTCGAACGGATGGGCCTGGAACACGACGTCGCGCGTGTCCGACAGCATGACCTGGTCATAGCGCTGGAGGTGTTGGCGCAGATAGTCGGCGTAGATCGTGTAGCGCCGGGCGTGCGGCGAGCGGCTGAACGAGCGGATCTGCACGAGCGGCATGGACTCGATGCCGTGGCGGCGCAGGTAACGCGACACGGCCAGCCCCGGCCAGCGCACCAGCATCAGGACGTCGCCGCGATATCCGCAGGCGCGCAGCGATTCCACGAAGACGCGCACGTCGTCGACGCCAAAGCCGATGGCCGCCCCGAGCACGAGGCGGCGGGAATCGGGAATGGAGACAGCGTCCATGGCAGCGCTCACGGCCGGTGGGCGGGAGGCGGTGTCGGTGGCGGTGCCCGAAAAGCGTAGCCGGCCGGCTTGCAAAAGCAATCGTCCTGGGCATCCCTGCGGGGCCCCGCCGAGCGGGCCCAGATCACCTGACCAAGGAGCGACATGCCAGGCGCCGGAACCGACAAGACCAGGAACTGGATCGAGCAGCCGGGCCCGGCGGTGATCCTGGTCGAGCCGCAACTCGGAGAGAACATCGGCGCGGCGGCGCGGGTGATGGCCAACTTCGGCGTGAGCCGGCTACGGCTCGTCTCCCCGCGGCAGGCGTGGCCGAATCCGAAGGCGCGCATGATGGCGGCCGGCGCCGACCGCGTCCTGGACGCGGCCGCCCTGTTCGGCACGGTGGGGGAGGCGGTCGCCGACTGCACGTTCCTGCTGGCGACGACGGCGCGCGCTCACGATCAGGCCAAGCCGGTGATCTCGCCGCAGGAGGCGGCGCAGGCGCTGGCTGCGCGTGTGGCGACCGGCGACAGCGTGGGCATCCTGTTCGGCCGCGAGCGCATCGGCCTGACCAACGAGGAAGTCGCCATCGCCGATGCGATCGTGACGCTGCCGGTCAACCCCGCTTTCGCCTCGCTCAACCTCGCGCAGGCGGTCGCGGTGCTCTCCTACGAATGGTTCAAGCTCACCAGCGGCAACGCGCTCCCGTTCGCCATGCCGCAGAAATCCGCGCCTGCGCCCAAGCAGCAGATGGCCGCCTTCCTCGCCACCATCGAGCGCGCGCTCGATCGCGTGGAATATTTCCGTCCCGAGGAGAAGCGCGCGACCATGATGATCAACCTGCAGAACATCTTCGCGCGCATGCAGCCGACCCAGCAGGACATCCAGACGCTCTCGGGCATCATCCGTGCCATCGCGGAGGGCAAGAAGGGGCCGGCGCGTGGCGGCATCCTCGACGGCGAGCAGGCGGTGCAGCTGCGCGCGCTGCTCGCCGAGCACGGGGAGGGGCGCACGCCGTCCGAGCGCACGCCGGTGCGCGGCCTCGCCAAGCTGTTGCGGCGAAACCCGACCGACGCGGAGCGCGCGTTATGGGAGGCGATGACCCGCGACCGGCGGTTCGCCGCGCGCGGCTTCAAGCGGCAGGTGCCGATCGGCCCCCACGTCGTGGACATCGTGTCGTTCCGCGAGCGCACGGTCATCGACATCGTGCCCGCCGCGGAGAACGCGGACGCGGCGCGCTCGCGCGCGCAAAGGATTGCGTGGCTGCGCGAGCGTGATTATCAGGTGTTCGAAGTGACCGCGCAGGAGATCGAGCGCGATCCGCGGGCCGTGTGCGACCGTCTGGCGGGCGCTATCCCGTCTTCTTGATGTCGGCGATCGCGACGGCCAGCAGTTCGTCCATCTTGCGGCGGATATCGACCTCGGACACGCCGATGCTCTTCGCCTCGAAGTCGTTGCGGATCTTGGCGAGCACGTCGGAGTCGCCCGGCGTATCGAAATCCGCCACGACGACTTCCTTGGCGTAGGCCTCGGCGGCAGGGCCCGACAGGCCGAGCCGTTCGGCGGCCCACAGGCCCAGGGCCTTGTTGCGCCGGGCCTCGGCCTTGAACCTGAGCTCTTCGTCGTGGGCGAACTTCTTCTCGAAACCCTCTTCGCGCTTGTCGAACGTGGTCATTGCTTCCCCGCTTGCCATCGCCTGGTCGCCGACGTTTCGCCGCCTGACGGGCCGGCAACATGATCGGGAACCTTGATGAAAATATGTATGTTTCGGCGCCTTGCATATCGAGCCTGGGGCGTCAAGGCAACGTCCGCAACGTCGCAACATGGCCATTGCGGTCATCCGGCGCGGGGTCTATGTCATGGGTGCTCCGCGCTGCGTTTTTGTCCTGTGCGGAGGGGCTGGTCGCCACGTTTCGCGTCAGGTTTTTGGCGCCGCTCGCATCCGCCGCCGCGGACCTCGAACTCAAAGGAGCCACGGCAATCCGATGGATTTCCTCAAGCCACGGTACACCCCGATGAGCCGCCGTCGCCGTATCTATGAAGGCAAGGCGAAGGTCCTCTATGAAGGACCGGAGCCTGGAACGCTGATTCAGCACTTCAAGGACGATGCCACTGCGTTCAATGCCAAAAAGCACGAGGTGATCGAGGGCAAGGGCGTCCTCAACAACCGTATCTCCGAATACGTGTTCCAGCACCTCAACAACATCGGCGTGCCGACCCACTTCATCAAGCGGCTCAACATGCGCGAGCAGCTGATTCGCGAGGTGGAGATCATCCCGCTCGAGGTCGTGGTGCGGAACGTCGCCGCCGGCTCGCTGTCGCAGCGCCTCGGCATCGAGGAAGGCACGCAGCTTCCGCGCTCGATCATCGAATTTTATTATAAAAACGACGCCCTCGGTGACCCGATGGTGTCGGAAGAGCACATTACCGCGTTCGGCTGGGCGAATCCCCAGGAGATCGACGACATCATGGCGCTCGCCATCCGCGTCAACGATTTCCTGACCGGGCTTTTCCTCGGCGTCGGCATCCGTCTCGTCGACTTCAAGATGGAATGCGGACGCCTGTGGGAGAACGAGATGCTGCGCATCGTCGTGGCCGACGAGATTTCTCCCGACAGCTGCCGGCTGTGGGACATCAAATCGAACGAGAAGCTCGACAAGGATCGCTTCCGCCGCGATCTCGGCGGGCTGGTCGAGGCCTATACCGAGGTCGCCAAGCGGCTCGGCATCATCGCCGAGAACGAGCGGCCGCAGGGCTCCGGACCGATCCTCGTCAAAGGCTGATTGTCAAAAGGGGGCGAGCGTGGCGAAGCAGCACACCATCGGCTTGGTCGTACCTTTCGCGGATGACCGCGTGCCCGACGAGGGCCTCAAGATGTATCCCGACGTGACCTTCGTTCCGAGGGGCACGGGCGTGCGCTCGCTCACCCCGGAAGGCTACGACGCCGCCGTCGGCAAGATCGTGCCTGCGGCCGAGGATCTCGCACGCAAGGGCGTCGAGGCGGTGATGGTGATCGGCACGTCGCTGACGTTCTATCGCGGCCCCGAGTTCCACGACGAACTGCTCGACAAGGTGCGCCGCGTCACCGGGCTGCCGTGCAGCACCATGAGCCAGGCGATCGTGGACGGGCTTCACGCCGTCGGTGCGACCAAGGTCGCCGTCAGCACGGCCTATTCCGACGTGGTGAACGACAAGCTGCGCGAATGGCTCGTCTACAACAAGTTCGACGTGCGCGCTCTCGAGTGCTTCGGTATCACCGAGTTCGGCGGCGGCGCCGTCCGCAAGACCGAGGACGAGATCATCGAGCTGACCGCGACGGCCTGCGCCAGGGCGCCGGATGCCGACGGTGCGCTGATTTCCTGCGGCGGCCTGCGCACGCTCAACTGCGCCAAACCGATCGAGGAGCGCTGCGGGGTTCCGGTCGTGTCCAGCACGCAGTCCGCGTTCTGGGCCGCGCTGCGTCTCGTGGGCGAGAGCGGTCGGATCTCCGGCTACGGGCGCATGCTGGAAGAGGCGCAGGCCCCCGAGCTGGTGCACTGAAATTTCGCTGGGCAAGTCGGTTGGCGCTGTTGCCGGGCTTGACCCGGCAATCCATCCTTTGAAAAAGGATGGCAGCCGCAGGCCCGGCCTGCATTCCCATCGGCCGGAAAGGGTCGCATGAAGGCGCGCGTCACCGTCACGTTGAAATCCGGCATCCTCGATCCGCAGGGGAAGGCCATCGAGGGCGCGCTCAAGTCGCTCGGTGTCGCGGGCGTCGCCAGCGTGCGCCAGGGCAAGGTGTTCGACATCGAGATCGAGGGCGCCGACCGGGCGCGCGCGGAAGCGGTGCTCAAGGAAGCGGCCGAGAAGCTGCTCGCCAATACGGTGATCGAGAACTACCGCGTGGACGTGCTGCCGTGACGCCGGCGCGCGCGGTTGCATCGGGCGCCGCCGCCCCCAATTGAGACGCAGATGAAAGCCGCCGTTCTCGTTTTTCCGGGCATCAATCGCGAGCGCGACATGGCGCGCACGCTCAGGCTCGTCTCCGGCCGCGAGCCGGCGATGGTGTGGCACGCCGACACGGCGCTGCCGCCCGGGACCGATCTCGTGGTGGTGCCGGGGGGGTTCTCCTATGGCGATTACCTGCGCTGCGGGGCGATCGCGGCGCGCGCGCCGATCATGGACGCGGTGCGCGCCTTCGCCGACAAGGGCGGCCTCGTGCTCGGCGTCTGCAACGGCTTCCAGATCCTGTGCGAGAGCGGGCTGCTCCCGGGCGTGCTGATGCGCAATCAGAACCTGCGCTTCATCTGCCGCGACGTCTATCTGCGCGTGGAGCGCTCGGATACGCCGTTCACGCGCGGCTACAACGCCGGCCAGGTGATCCGCGTCCCGGTCGCGCACGGCGAGGGCAACTACATCGCCGACGGCGAGACCATCGCGCGGCTGGAAGGCGAGGGGCGCGTGCTGTTCCGCTACGCCTCGCCCGACGGCCTGCTCGATCCCGACTGGAACCACAACGGCGCCATCAACGGCATCGCCGGCATCCTCGGCGAGCGCGGCAACGTGCTCGGAATGATGCCGCATCCGGAGAACCACGTCGAAGCCTCGATGGGCCGCACCGACGGCCGCGGCCTGTTCGCCGGGCTCGTCGATCACCTCGCGCAGGCGGCATAGGAGTCGAGGCCGCCCGAGGCGGGTCACATCGCATGCTCAGGAACGAACCCGCCATCACGCCGGAACTCATCGCCGACCACGGCCTCAAGCCCGACGAGTACGAGCGCATCCTCAAGCTGATCGGGCGCGCACCGAGTTTCACCGAGCTCGGCATCTTCTCTGCGATGTGGAACGAGCACTGCTCGTACAAGTCCTCCAAGGTGCATCTGCGCGGCCTGCCGACCAAGGCGCCGTGGGTGATCCAGGGACCCGGCGAGAACGCCGGCGTCATCGACATCGGCGACGGGCTCGCGGTCGTCTTCAAGATGGAGAGCCACAACCACCCGAGCTACATCGAGCCCTACCAGGGCGCGGCGACCGGGGTCGGCGGCATCCTGCGCGACGTGTTCACCATGGGCGCGCGTCCGATCGCGTGTCTCAACGCGCTTTCCTTCGGCGATCCGCGCCACCCAAAGACGCGCCATCTCGTCTCCGGCGTGGTCGCCGGCATCGGCGGCTACGGCAACTCGTTCGGTGTGCCCACGGTGGGCGGACAGGTGCGCTTCCACGCGCGCTATGACGGCAACTGCCTCGTCAATGCAATGGCCGTGGGCATCGCGCAAGCCGACAAGATCTTCTATTCCGCGGCCTCGGGCGTCGGCATGCCCATCGTCTATCTCGGCTCGAAGACCGGCCGCGACGGCATTCACGGCGCCACCATGGCCTCGGCGGAGTTCGGCGCGGATGCCGAGGAGAAGCGCCCGACCGTGCAGGTCGGCGACCCGTTCTCCGAGAAGCTGCTGCTCGAAGCCTGCCTCGAGATCATGGCGAAGGACTGCGTGATCGCGATCCAGGACATGGGCGCTGCGGGACTGACTAGCTCGGCGGTCGAGATGGGCGCGAAGGGTAATCTCGGCGTCGACCTCGACCTCGACGCAGTGCCGTGCCGCGAGGAGGGCATGAGCGCCTACGAGATGATGCTCTCGGAGAGCCAGGAGCGCATGCTCATGGTGCTCAAGCCGGAGAAGGAGGCCGAGGCCGAGGCGATCTTCCGCAAGTGGGGGCTGGACTTCGCGGTCGTCGGGCGCACCACGCCGAGCATGCGCTTCGTCGTGCGCCACGGTGGTAACGTGATGGCCGACCTGCCGATCAAGGAACTCGGCGACGAGGCGCCGGTATATCGCCGGCCGTTCGTCGACACGGTGAAGCCGCACGCGATCCGCGCCGCGGACGTTACGGCGCCGGTGGCGCTCGCCGACGCGCTCGAGACGCTGATCGCCACGCCCGATCTCTGCTCCAAGCGCTGGGTGTGGGAGCAGTACGACCACGTCATCCTCGGCAACACCGTGCAGCGGCCGGGCGGCGACGCCGCCGTGGTGCGCATCGAGGAAGGACCGAAGGCGCTGGCGCTCACCGCCGATGTCACGCCGCGCTATTGCGAGGCCGATCCCTTCGAAGGCGGCAAGCAAGCGGTGGCCGAAGCCTGGCGCAACATCACCGCGGTCGGCGGCAGGCCGCTCGCGATCACCGACAACCTCAACTTCGGCAATCCCGAGCGTCCCGAGATCATGGGCCAGCTCGTAGGCTGCATCCGCGGCATCGCCGCCGCCTGCGAGGCGCTGGCGTTCCCGGTCGTGTCGGGCAACGTGTCGCTCTACAACGAGACCAACGGCCGCGCGATCCTGCCGACGCCGACCATCGGCGGCGTCGGCGTGCTGCCGGATTTCACCAAATCGGCGACGCTCGCGTTCAAGGCCGCGGGCGAGGTGGTCCTGCTCGTCGGCGAAACCGTGGGATGGCTCGGCCAGTCGCTCTACCTGCGCGACATCTGCGGCCGCGAAGAGGGCGCGCCACCCCCCGTTGATCTCGCGGTGGAACGCCGCAACGGCGATTTCGTGCGCAAGCTGATCGACGACGGCATCGTCACCGCCGTGCACGATCTCTCGGATGGGGGCCTCGCGGTCGCGCTCGCCGAGATGGCGATGGCCGGACGCGTCGGCGCGCGTCTCGACGGCGCCCCCGACGGCGTGCCGCCGCATGCGTTCTGGTTCGGCGAGGACCAGGCGCGCTACCTCGTCACGGCGAAGACCGCCGATGTCGAGGCGATCCTCGCTGGCGCGAGGTCCGCCGGCGTGCCGGTGATGCGGCTGGGCACCACGGCCGGCGATGCGCTGGCGATTGCCGGCGAGCGGGCATTGCCGGTTGCGGCGCTGATTACGCGCTTCGAGGCGTGGCTGCCCGCCTACATGGCGGGCAGAACCGACAACGGCTCGCTTTAGCGCGCGTCCTGCTTCTCGCTGACGAGACGCTTCAACCCGGAACCCGCGCGAGCGCGGGTTCCGTTTGCTGTGCGCAGATCTGCGCGTTCAACGCGCCGCCGCGCGGGCTTGCGCGAGTGCGGCCTTGCAGCCGGGCGTGATCCGATCCTCGTTCGCCGCGAGGCACGTCAGGATGCGGCCGCCGCCGGGCGGCAGCTCGCAGACGGTGCGGCGCTCGAGCGCGCAGGCGCGCGCCACCATCAGCTCGACGCGTGGCGGCACCGGGCCGATGGGCGCACCGGCCGCCGGAGCCGCGGCCGGTGCTGCGGCGGTGGCGGGCGCCGACGCCGGCGCGCCGCCGATCGCGGCGACCGCGCTCCTGCACGCAGGCGAGAGCGCCGCCGCATTGCGCTGCAGGCACTGCAGGGCCTCGGCTCCGCCCGGGCTGACGCCGGAGCACTTCGACATGAAGTCGTTGCGGCAGGACTGCCGCATGGCGTTCTGCTGGGCCGCCGTCGGCTGGGCGGGAGCCGCCGCCGCTGGGGCGGGAGCGGCCGGCGCAGGAGCGGCGGTGCGCGCCGGGGCTGCGGGCGCCGCCGGAGCCGTGGGCGCGATCGCGGCGACCGCGCTCTTGCACGCGGGCGAGAGCTTTGCCGCATTGCGCTGCAGGCACTGCAGGGCCTCGGCGCCGCCGGGGCTGACGCCCGAGCAGTTCGACATGAAGTCCGAGCGGCAGGACTGCCGCATGGCGTCCTGCTGCGCGGCCGTCGGCTTGGCCGGCGCCGCTGGCGCCGGGGCCGCCGTGCGTGCGGGCGCAGCAGGTGCCGCCGGCGTCGCGGCTGAAGGGGCGGCCGGAGCCGGCGGCTCTGCTGCACGCGGGGGCGCCGCGGCGGCAGGAGGAGATGCGGCGGCAGCCGGCGCGGGCGCCGGCGGAGTGAGGGCATCGACGGCGGTGCGGCAGGCAGGCGAGAGCTTGGCCACGTTGCGCTGCAGGCATTGCAGGGCTTCGGCCCCGCCGCGCTTCACGCCCGAGCAGTTCGACATGAAATCGGAGCGGCAGGATTGCCGCAGGGCGTCCTGCTGCTGGGCAGTGGGCTGTGCCGCGGCTGGCAACGCGAACGCGAGCCAAGCGCTCGTCATTGCCGCGCCGGCCGCTGTGAGCAAACGGAGTGATGTCATACTCGTCCCCTTCAGATGCGACGGCGCGCGTTAGCAAAGGCGCCGAGCCTGACGAGTAGCCTCTGCGCCTGTCGCGGTCGATGAACAAATTTGAGTTGATTTCCGGGTCGTAAATGCGGCTGATCTGTCGGGCGAGCGGGCGACTCTGGTACCGCAGGATTCTGCGACCTTCCGCGGTCCGCCGCCGGGTGTGAAGGAGACGGCGTCATGCCGATGGCAGCCAACGACATCGAACGGTTGATCAAGGCCCGCATCCCGGATGCCCAGGTGACCATTCGCGACCTCGCCGGAGACGGGGATCATTATGCGGCGACGGTCATCGCCGAGTCGTTCCGCGGCAAGTCGCGCGTGCAGCAGCACCAGATGGTTTACGAGGCGCTCAAGGCGGAGATGGGCGGCCAGCTTCACGCGCTGGCGCTGCAGACCGGCACCCCTTGACGCGGCTGGACGTGCTCCGGGGGCCCTTGGGATCGCGCCTCACCTGCGCTACATATAGGACTTAGCGGGCTCGAAGCGCCGGCCTTGAACCGGCGCCAATCAGGAACAAATTCATGAGCATCAACCAGTTCATCGACAGCGAAGTGAAGTCGAACGACGTCGTCCTGTTCATGAAGGGAACGCCGCAGTTTCCGCAGTGCGGGTTCTCCGGGCAGGTCGTGCAGATCCTCGATTACCTGGGCGTGCCCTACAAGGGGCTGAACGTTCTGGAGTCGGACGAACTGCGCAACGGCATCAAGGCCTATTCGAACTGGCCGACCATTCCCCAGCTCTACGTCAAGGGCGAGTTCGTCGGCGGCTGCGACATCGTGCGCGAGATGTTCCAGGCCAGCGAGCTGCAGCAGCTTCTCAAGGACAAGGGCGTCCCGGTGAAGGAAGGCGCGCCGACCTGACGCCGCCGGTGCGGCCCGCATGATACCACTGGGATGAACCGGGCCGCGCTGATCATTGCCACCATCGCCGACCTTGCGCTCGCGGCGCTTGCCGTGGGCGTCTCCGGCTTCATCGTCGGAAGCGGCCCGGAAAGCATGCGCGCCGGCCTCGGCGTGCAGGCCGGGCTGGTTGCGTTCGTCCTGCTCTGCCTGCTCGCGCCTGTCGCCGGATTTGTCCTGCTGCGCGCCGGCCGTCCCGTCGGCGGCATGCTGGTGGCGTGGCTTCCGCCGCTGATCGCGCTCTTCCTCGCCGTAATGCCGCCGTGGCCGTGAGCGCCGCGTCGGCCGCCCTCACAACGAAAAAGCCCGCGGCAAACACCGCGGGCTTGTTTGTTTGCGGCCCTGTGAGCGGGCGCAGGCTCTAGCGTGAATAGTACTCGACGACCAAGTGGGGCTCCATCCGGGTCGCGTAAGGCACGTCGGTCGGTGCCGGCACGCGCGCGAGCTTGGCCGTCATCTTGCTGTGATCGGCCTCGATGTAGTCGGGCACGTCGCGCTCGGCGAGACCGGTCGCTTCCAGCACCATGGTGAGTTGGCGCGAGGATTCCTTGACCTCGATCACGTCGCCGGCCTTCAGCCGCATGCTCGCGATGTTGGCGCGGCGGCCGTTCACCTTGATGTGGCCGTGGTTGATGAACTGGCGGGCGGCGAACATCGTCGGCACGAACTTGGCGCGATAGACGACGGCGTCGAGCCGGCGCTCCAGCAGCGCAATCAGGTTCGCGCCGCTGTCGCCCTTGAGCCGGATGGCTTCCTGGTAGATGCCGCGGAACTGCTTCTCGGAAATGTTGGCGTAGTAGCCCTTGAGCTTCTGCTTGGCGCGCAGCTGCACGCCGTAGTCGGAGAGCTTGCTCTTGCGGCGCTGGCCGTGCTGGCCGGGCCCGTACTCGCGGCGGTTGACGGGGCTCTTCGGGCGGCCCCAGACGTTCTCGCCCATACGGCGGTCGAGTTTGTACTTTGCATCGTGGCGCTTGGTCATCGCGTCCTCATGTTGGCGTCGCGCGCGGCCGGCGACAGTGGCTCCCGGTTGGATCCGATCGCGCGCGGATGAAGCGGCGCATGAACCCGCGGCGAACCGGAAAACCACCTGCCTCGGGCATGCGCAGTTGAGGATCGCGCCCTCCTATGTTCCCGGCTTTCACCCGGAACCGACAGGTCCGTCCAAATAAGCGCTCTGGACAAACCACGGGTCGCGAAACGCACCGCGGGCCGAAAACGGCCCGCGAGCAGGGGGGTTTTAGGGGGATTTCGCCGCCCTGTCAAAGGCTTTGCAGGGCGCGCCAGCAAGCCTCCCGCCTCTGTCAGGTGCAATTGTGCCGGTAACGGCCGCATGCCCGGCCCCTCCGCGTCAATCCCGGGCCGACAAGCGGCGAGTTCGGGGTCCCTTGGACCAGGCTGGCCCCCCCCCCCGGGCAGGCCGCCTAGCTCGCCGCGGCCGCGGCGGGTTCGGCGAAGCCGAACGTCGCGAGAGCCCGCGCCAGTGCCGCTGGCGGTGAGCGTCCGGAGGTGAACACGGCGCGCAGGCTGCCGCGCCGGTCGTTCTGAACGGGACCGGTGAGATCGGCCACGCGCCGCGCGATCGCGGGAGCGGGGTCGGTCCACTGCACGGGCCAGGGCGCCAGCCGTTCGAATTGCGCGAGCAGCAGCGGATAGTGCGTGCAGGCGAGCACCACGGTGTCGGTCCGTCGCCCTTCGGCGTCGACAAAGCAGGGGGTGATCTCCGCCGCGATCTCCGCGTCGCTCACCGGCTCCGCGCGCAAGGACGCTTCGGCTATGGCGGCGAGGCGCGCCGATCCGACCAGCGTCACGTCGCAGCCCTGTCCGAAATCGCGGATGAGCGCGCGCGTGTACTCGCGCTTGACGGTGGCCTCGGTGCCGAGCACCGACACGCGCCGGGTCCGGGAGGCGAGGCATGCCGGCTTGATCGCAGGCACCGTGCCCACGAACGGAACCTTGTAGCGTGCGCGCAGCGGACCCAGCACCAGCGTCGAAGCGGTGTTGCAGGCGATGACGACGAGGTCGGGATCGTGCGCCGCGATCAGGTCGCCCATCAGCGGCACCAGGCGCGCGATCAGCGCGTCCTCGCCGTGGGCGCCGTAGGGGAAGAACGCGTCGTCGGCGACATAGACGTAATCGGCGTCGGGGCGCGCGCGCAGGATTTCACGCAGGACGGTCAGCCCGCCCAGCCCGGAATCGAAGACGAGAATGGTGGGCTCAGCCCCTGTCAACGAGATGCCTCGAGTCGCAGCCTGTTTGGCATGTTCGGCAGCCGGCGCTGCGCGTCAAGCGCCGTCCGATCGGGGTGGTAATCGGCTGTGCGTGTGGCGAGGGTTAGACCGGAACCAGGGCACGGTGCGGTGCGGGCGGCAGCTCCACCCCGATCGCATCGCCGGCAGTGACGTCCCCGCCGGCGAGGACGACGCTCATGACGCCGGCCTTGCGGATCAGCGAGCCGTCCGGCGCGTGGGCGAGGGTGGCGGCCATGAGGCCTTTCTGGAAGCGGTCGATCTGGACGCAGGGATTGCGCAGGCCGGTGACCTCGACCACCGCCGTGGCGCCGAGGTGCAGCCGCGCGCCTTCCGGCAGCGCCAGCAGGTCGAGCCCGCGCGTCGTGACGTTCTCGCCGAGGTCGCCGGGGGCGACGGTGAAGCCGGCATCCCGCAACTCGTCGAACAGCTCCGCGTGCATGAGATGCACTTGGCGCAGGTTGGGCGCGCTCGGATCGCGCGCGACGCGCGAGCGGTGCTTCACGGTCGCGCCGGCGTGCGCGTCGCCCTCGACACCGAGTCCTGCGGTCAGGCGGATGGCGAGGCAGGGCGGCTTGCTGAACGCATGGCGCCCGTGACGCGCGACGGCGAGCACGTGGCCTGAGGTCTGCGCGGGCTCGCTCATGCCGCGCCGAACACCCGCTGGAAGATCGTGTCGACGTGCTTGAGGTGATAGCCGAGGTCGAAGCACGCCTCGAGTTCCTTGGCGCCCAGAGCCTTGGACACGTCAGGGTCGGCCTTGAGCAGCGCCAGGAAGTCCGTGTTCTCGCCGCGCCAGACCTTCATGGCGTTGCGCTGCACGAAGCGGTAGGCGTCCTCGCGCGCGACGCCCTTCTGGGTGAGCGCGATCAGCACGCGCTGGGAATGCACCAGTCCGCCGAGCCGGTCGAGATTCTTGAGCATGTTCTGCGGATAGACCACGAGTTTGTCGATCACGCCGGCCAACCGGTTGAGCGCGAAGTCGAGCGTCACCGTCGCGTCAGGCCCGATCATGCGTTCGGCCGATGAATGCGAGATGTCGCGTTCGTGCCAGAGCGCAACGTTCTCCAGCGCAGGCAGGGCGTAGGCGCGCACCATGCGCGCGAGCCCGGTGATGTTCTCCGTGAGCACGGGATTGCGCTTGTGCGGCATGGCGGAGGAACCCTTCTGTCCTTCCGAAAAAAATTCCTCTGCCTCCAGCACTTCGGTCCGCTGCAGGTGGCGGACCTCCGTCGCCAGCCGCTCCATCGAGGAGGCGACGACGGCGAGCGTCGAGAAATACATGGCGTGGCGGTCGCGCGGGATGACCTGCGTCGACACCGGCTCGATCGCGAGCCCCATCGCCTCGGCGACGTGCGCCTCGACGCGCGGATCGACCTGCGCGAACGTGCCGACCGCGCCGGAGATTGCGCAGGTGGCGACCTCCTTGCGCGCGGCCTGCAGGCGTTCCTTGGCGCGCGTGAACTCGGCGTAGGCGTAGGCGAGCTTCACGCCGAAGGTCGTCGGCTCGGCGTGAATGCCGTGCGAGCGGCCGATGGTCGGCGTCATCTTGAATTCGAACGCGCGGCGCTTGAGCGCCGCCAGAACCTTGTCGACGTCGGCGATGAGGATGTCAGCGGCGCGCACGAGCTGGACGTTGAGGCAGGTGTCGAGCACGTCCGAGGATGTCATGCCCTGGTGCACGAAGCGCGCCTCGGGCCCGACGATCTCGGCGAGATGCGTGAGGAAGGCGATAACGTCGTGCTTGACCTCGCGTTCGATCTCGTCGATCCGCGCGATGTCGAACGTGGCGTTCTTGCCCTTGGTCCAGATCGCCTTGGCGGCATCCTTGGGGATGATGCCGAGCTCCGCCATGGCGTCCGCGGCATGGGCCTCGATCTCGAACCAGATCCGGTAGCGGGTCTGCGGTTCCCAGATCGCGGCCATCTCGGGGCGGGTGTAACGCGGAATCATCGGCTCTCTCGCTGGCGAAATCGCCGGTGGCGTAACATGGCGGGCGGTCCGGCGGAACCCCGCCGGGCCCGCTTGCAAGCCGCGGTTCGGGCTCCGATCTTCCTCCCTGGCGGGCGCCCGCCGGGCCGCGCATGCGAGGAGGCTGTCATCCAGGGCAAGGTCGTCGTCATCACCGGGGCCACCTCCGGGATCGGGCAGGTCGCGGCGGAGCGGCTCGCGGCCATGGGCGCGCGGATCGTGCAGGTCGCTCGCGATGCCGCGCGCGGCGAGGCGGCGCTCGCCCGGCTTGCGGCGCTCGCGCCCGGCGCGGCCCACCGCGTCCATTACGCCGACCTGTCGCGCCTCGCCGAGATGAAGCGCGTCGCCGCCGAGATCACGGCGGCGGAGCCGCGCATCGACGTGCTCATCAACAACGCCGGGGCGATCTTCGCGCGCCGGCAGGTCACCGAGGACGGGCTCGAGCGGACCTTCGCGCTCAACCATCTGTCCTACTTCGTGCTCAGCGCGGGTCTGCGCGCGAGCCTGGCCGCCGCCGCGCCCGCGCGCATCGTCAACACCGCCTCGGACGCGCACTATCGTGGTCATCTCGATTTCGCGGACCTGCAGGCGGCGCGCCGCTACGATCCCTATCGGGTCTACGGCACGAGCAAGCTCTGCAACATCCTCTTCACCCGCGCGCTGGCGCGCCGGCTCGCGGGCAGCGGCGTCACAGCGAATGCGTTGCACCCCGGCTTCGTCGCCACGCGCTTCGGCGACCAGTCGGGCGGCGTCTACACGTGGGGCATCCGCTTCGCCAAGCTGTTCGCGATCAGCCCGCAGGAAGGGGCGAAGACGATCGTCTATCTCGCCTCCGCGCCGGATGTCGCCGCGGCGAACGGCGGATATTTCGAGAAGTGCCGCCCGTCGGCTGTGAGCGCGCAGGCCGCCGACGAGGAGGCCGCGCAGCGCCTGTGGCAGGCGAGCGAGGCGATGTCCGGCGTGCGCTGGTAGGCCGGTCAGCGCGCCGGGTTGGCCGGGCGGTTCTTCTGGATGATCGCCACGATGATCAGTCCGAAGGTCACCAGGCGCATGAGATAGAAGAAAGGCTCGGTCTCGTTGGAGACCTGGGTGAGGCCGAGCACGAAGCGCGACACCGCGTCGATGGCGAAGGCGATCGCGAACAGCAGGAAGAAGCTGTCGCGGGTCTGGCGCCAGAACTTGAGAAAAAACAGTGTCGCGATGAAAGAGGCCATGGCGGTCGCGCCCGCCAGCACCGATGTGGTCGTGCCGTTCATTCGCTGTCCCAGATCAGGCCATAGAGCAGGATCGCCATGGCGGCCACGGCCGTTGAGGTCCGCCACAGCGAAAAGTCGATGTTGGGAAAGACAACCTTGTCCAGCACCAGAAACAGGTTGTTGAGCGTGAGCCCCGCGAAGCACAGGCCGCTCCACAGCAGGAGGCGATAGCCGCTGCGGCTGTAGGCCAGCAACAGCATGACGGTGCAGACCAGGGCCGTGAGCGCGCACAACGTATAGATCGCGGCGGCCATTTCAGCGGTCCTTCTTGAACTTGAACGCGTCCGCGAACTGGCGGATCCGGCGCGGCTTGGCGTGAATCATGTTGGTCACGGGAATGAGCTGGCGGCGATAGACCTCGGCGGTCCGGTCGACCATGGCTTGCTGCTCGGGCGTCTGACACTCGAAGCGATAGGTCGCGTCGGTGACGGTCAGGAATCCGTCCTCCGCCAGCCGTCCGAGCACTTCGGCGATCTGCTGCTCATCGGTGTAGAGGCGCTTCGCTGCACGCGCCACGTCCCAGCTCTCCTGGGGGTTGGCGCGCAGCAACAGCAGCGCTTCGAGCTGGGCCACGGAATCGATATGCCGCAGGATGAAATCCCGGACGTCTTCGGGGATCGAATCATCCACCATTAACACCTCAGCAAGCTTGCGCGGCCTTGCCCCTAAGCCGCTTCCCCCCGTGCCATCGCCGCAGCATTACGGATTGCTGCGATATTCGCGCGGTACGCGTCCGCGCTGCCGCCTTTGAAAACCGCCGAGCCGGCGACCAGAACATTGGCGCCGGCCCGCACCGCCTGCGGCGCAGTCTCTGGCGTGATGCCGCCGTCGACCTCGATGTCGATCGGCCGCCCGCCGGAGAGCGCACGCACGCGCGCGATCTTGTCGATCGCCGCCGGAATGAATGTCTGCCCGCCGAAGCCGGGATTGACCGACATCACGAGCACGAGGTCGACGAGGTCGATCACGTGCTCGATCGTCTCGACCGGCGTCGCCGGATTGAGCGTCACGCCGGCCTTCTTGCCGAGGGCGCGGATCGCCTGCAGCGAGCGGTGCAGATGCGGGCCTGCTTCCACGTGCACGGTGATGATGTCGGACCCGGCCTTGGCGAATGCCTCGAGGTAGGGATCGCACGGGGCGATCATCAGATGAACGTCGAATGTCTTCTTGGTGTGCGGACGCAGCGCCTTCACCACGTCGGGCCCGATCGAGATATTGGGCACGAAGTGGCCGTCCATGACGTCGACATGGATCCAGTCCGCGCCGGCTGCGTCGATGGCACGCACCTCTTCGCCCAGCCTGGCGAAGTCGGATGCGAGAATCGACGGTGCGATCAGGAGCGGACGGGGCATTGCAGTCTCCGCGATTTCGTCGGCCTAACACGTGACGCCGCGTGCGGCAATGCGCTGAGGCCCGATTTTCCAAGGCGGCGGCCCGCGGGACGCCGTCGTGGCGGGCCGGCGGCGGCACCCTATATCAGGGGCGGAATTTTTTCGGCTGTACTGAGGAACCCATGGCTCGCACGGACGTAGTCGTCCTCGGCGCCGGCATCGTCGGCACCTCGATCGCATTGCATCTCGCCAAGCGCGGACGGTCCGTCGCCCTGGTGGACCGCCAGGCCCCGGGCCTCGGCACGTCCTATGGAAACGCCGGCGTGATCGAGGGGAACACGATCTTTCCCCAGGCCTTCCCCGGCCTGGGCACGCTCCTGCGCGTCGCCCTGAAGCGGGCGCCCGAAGCCAACTATCATCTCGCCTTCCTGCCTCGGGTCGCGCCCTGGCTGTTCTCGTTCAGGACGTGGTCGACGCCGCAGCGGCTGGCGGAGACGGCTGCGACAATGCGTCCGTTCTTCGCGCGCGCCGTCGACGAGCATGCCGCGCTGATGGCGGAGTCGGGGGCGGAGAAATATTTGCGACGCACGGGATGGCTCAAGCTCTATCGCCACGACGCATCGCTGCGCGCCAACGCGGCCGAGCGCGACATCGCACAGAGCTACGGCATCGCGCGCCGCGTGCTCGACGTGGAGGGCGCGCGCGAACTCGAACCCTCGCTGGCGCCCGTGTTTCGTCACGCCGTGTTCTGGGAAGGCGTCGCCAGCGTCTCCAATCCGCTGGCGGTGACGCAGGCCTATGCCAAGCGCTTCGCGGCGCTCGGTGGCATCCTGCTCGTCGGCGATGCGCGCACGCTCCACCGGGCCGACGGCCATTGGCGCATCGACACGCAGGAAGGCCACCTCGATGCGCAGGAGGTGGTGCTCGCGCTCGGCCCCTGGGCGCCCGACGTGCTCGCGCGGTTCGACCTGCGCCTGCCGCTGGCGGTCAAGCGCGGCTATCACCGGCATTTCCGCCCGGCGGGGAACGCCGCGCTGGCGCGCCCGGTGCTGGACATGGACGTCGGCTATCTGCTCGCGCCGATGGAGCAGGGCATCCGCCTCACCACCGGCGCGGAATTCGCCGCGCGCGACGCGCCCGCGACGCCGGTGCAGTTCGCGCGCGTCATGCCGGCGGCCCGCGGGCTGTTCCCGCTCGGCGAGCCGGTCGAGCCGCAGCCTTGGCTGGGGGCGCGCCCGTGCTTTGCCGATTCCCGCCCGGTGATCGGCCGCGCACCGGGGCAGCCGGGGCTCTGGCTCGCTTTCGGCCATGGCCACTGGGGCCTCACGCTCGGCCCCGCGACAGGGCGCCTGCTGGCCGAGATGATGACGGGGCAGACGCCGTTCATGGACCCCGCCCCGTTCCGGGCCGAGCGTTTCGCCTGACGGGCGATCCGGGAGCCGCCCGCGAACGAATGCGGGGATTCCGCGTTGGGGGTGGGCAGGAGGCCGTCATGACCAGCACCCGGACCCGCGTTCCCAGTCACACCGCCGACGAGGTCAACCGGCGCATCGCGCGCGACATCGAGAACAGCGTGCGCTACTTCGCGCTGCATCCCGATGAGATCCCCGAACGCCTGCGCGAACTCGACGAGGAATGGGACATCGAGCGCGCCATCGAGGCCAATGCCGCGGCGCTGGCCTTCACCGGCGTGGCGCTCGCCGCCAGCGGACGGCGGCGCTGGCTCATGCTGCCCGCGCTCGTCACCGGCTTCCTGTTCCAGCACGCGATCCAGGGCTGGTGCCCGCCGGTGCCGATCCTGCGGCGCCTCGGCTTCCGCACTGCCTACGAGATCGAGCATGAGCGCAAGGCGCTGCAGGCGCTGCGCGGCGATTTCGAGAAGGTGACGACGGCGCCCGATCCCGCCGCCGCGGCGCTGCGGGCCGCGTCCGATGTCCGGGCGCAGTGGTAGCGCTCACGCGGGAAACGATTCAGCTCTCGTCGCGGAACTTGTCACGGTAGGCCGGCAGCGCGCCCTCGAACGGCAGCGCACTTGCCTCGTAGACCGCGCGCGCGACGGCGCGCGCCACCGTTCCCGCAGCGGCGTTGCCGATGCGCATCAGGTCGATCCATGCGTCGTCCAGTGGACGATGTCCGGTCGCGGCGGTGAACACGATGTCGCCGTCGAGCGGCGTATGCACCGGATAGATCGCGCGCCCGAGCCCGTCCTGCGCCATGATGGCGAGACGCTTGGCCTGCGCCTTGTTCATGACCGCGTCGGTCGCGACCACGACGAGCGTGGTGCTCGCGCCCGGCACGCCCTTCGTGCGCGGCGTGAGCGCGGCTGCTTCGACCTCGGGCGCGGGGCCGCGGCCGCCGAACTCGCTGGCCTGCTCGAAGGGCGCTGCCCAGAAATGCGGGCCATCGCCGACCGTCACCGAGCCCACCGGGTTGACGGCGGCGAGCGCCGCGACCGTGAAGTCGCCCACCTTGGCCGATGCCGATCCGAGCCCGCCCTTGAGATTGACGCTCGTCGCGCCGAAGCCGGCGCCGACGCTGCCGAGCGCGAACTGTGCTGCGGCCTGCCGCGCCGCCGCGTAGCCGAGCTCGCGATAGGGCGGGAAGCGGCCCCAGTCCTTGTCGCCGCCGTTGATGAGGTCGAACAGGATGGCGCAGGGCACGATCGGCACGCGCGCCGTTCCGACGGGAAAGCCGCGTCCCTGTTCGCGCAGGTATGCCTGCAGGCCGCTCGCGGCATCGAGACCGAAGCCGGATCCGCCGGAGATCGCGATCGCGTCGATGCGGTCGACCGTCATCACCGGCTCGAGCAGCTCCGAATCGCGCGTGCCCGGCCCGCCGCCGCGCACGTCGATCGAGCCGACCGCCGGCTCGTCGAACACCACCACGGTGACGCCGGAGGCGAGCCGCTCGTCGTGGGCGTTCCCGACGCGCACGCCGGCGACGTCGGTGAGGAGATTGCGGGTGGTCATCGCGCGGGCCTCTGTTGTCGGCGCGGGAGCCTATCACCACCGATCACGTCCCGGCGAGTGCGGACGGATTGGCTTGCATTGCAGCCCCGGCGTAACGCATCTACTCCCCCATGGCTGCTGACGTCTCGTTCCTCGCGGCGCTGTTCGCGGGTCTTCTCAGTTTTCTGTCGCCTTGCGTGCTGCCGCTGGTGCCGCCGTATCTCGTCTATCTGGCCGGCACCTCGCTCGAGCGGCTCGCCGATGCCGAGCCGGAGCCGCGGGTTCGGCGCGAGGTCGTGCTGGCCGCGTTCCTGTTCGTCTGCGGCTTCTCCACGGTCTTCGTCGCTTTCGGCGCGAGCGCCAGCGTCATCGGACGGCTCGTGCTGGCCTATTCGCCCCAGCTCGCCATCCTCGCGGGCATCGTCATCATCGTGATGGGCCTGCACTTTCTCGGGCTCACCCGCATCTCCGTGCTGATGCGCGAGAAGCGCCTGCCGATGTCCAGGCCGGTGGGGCTGTGGGGCGCGTACCTCATGGGCCTCGCCTTCGCCTTCGGCTGGACGCCCTGCATCGGGCCAATCCTCGCGGCCATCCTGGCGGTCGCCGCCTCGAAGGAAACCGTCGCGAAGGGCGCCGGCCTGCTCGCCGTCTACTCGGCGGGTCTCGGAATTCCGTTCCTCGTCTGCGCCTTCGCCATCGAGCCGGCGATGGCCGCGCTGGCGCGCTTTCGCCGCCACCTCGACGTTGTCGAGAAGGTGATGGGCGGACTGCTCGTGCTCACCGGGATTGCGTTCCTCACCGGCTTCGTCGCCCAAGCCGCGTTCTGGCTGCTCGAATGGTTCCCGGCTCTCGGCAGGATCGGCTGAGCGCGGTCAGCTTCTTTCGGCAGGACGGGTGAGGGCGCCGGCGAGAACATCGGTGTTCTGGGCAGCCTCGACGACCCAGCGGCCGTCCCGGCGCACCGCCACGAACAGCAGGATGCCCTGCCGCGGCTCACCGACACTGCCGTCCGGTTCCATCTGGCCGGAGAGCTCCCACACCACGTGAACCGTCGCCACGTTGGGCTCCAGGAACTTCACGCGGCGGACCTCGCCGGCGAGCCGGCTGTCGCGGAAGAACGTCGTATGGCTATGCGCGTGCGCAGCCTTGATCTCCTCGCGGGTTCGCCACCACATCCCGACCACGTTCACGAAGTCCGCGTCCGCCGCGAACAGATTGGCGAGCGCGTCCATGTCGTGGCGGTTCCAGGCCTGCGTGAAGCCTGCAGCGAGCGCGGCCACCTCCGCCTCGTGGCCGGCCTCTCCCGCGACGGCTGCAATCGACGACGTCCCTATGCTCATGCGGCGCTCCTCATGCGTGGCGTCGGGGACGTTAGGGAGCCGTCCGCGCGATTGGAAATCGCATGTTCGCATAGTATTCATTGATCGCATGAATTTCGCCGCATTCGACCTCAATCTGCTGCGGGTTTTCCAGGCGCTGATGATCGAGCGGCACGTGACGCGCGCGGGCCAGCGCATCGGCCTGAGCCAGCCGGCGGTCAGCGCCGCCCTCAATCGCCTGCGCGCGATCTTCGCGGACGAGCTGTTCATTCGCACCGCGGGAAACATGCTGCCGACGCCGCGCGCGCTCGAACTCGCCGACCCCATCGGCGATGCGCTGCGCCGGATCGAGCAGGCGGTCGGCAGCACGGTGCGCTTCGATCCGGCGACCGAGCGCCGCGATTTCGCTCTGCTCGGCATCGACTATTTCAGCTACTTGCTGGCGCCGCCGTTGTTCGCCGAACTGCAGAACACCGCGCCGGGCATCATGGTGCGTTTCGTCGACGCACGCACAGGCCCGATCCCCCAACTGCTGGAGGAGGGTCGCGTCGATCTCGCGTTCGAGGTCATGCACGAACTGCCCGATCCCGCGCGCTCGCAGTTTCTCCTGCAGGAGCGCTATGTCGTCATCATCGCCGCCGACCACCCCGACGCGGACGTGAACGGCGCGCCCGGCTCGACCTTCGACCTCGATCTGTACTGCCGGCTGCCGCACGTGCTGCACTCGCTGGTGGGCGGCGCCACCGGCAACGTCGACGCCGCGCTTGCCGCCGTCAAGCGCGAGCGGCGGGTGGCGCTCAGCCTGCCGCATTTCTTCTCGATCGCCGGCGCCGTGGCGAAGTCGCGGATGATCGCGACCTACCCGGAGCGCCTCGCGCGCAGCGTCGCGCCGCTGTTCGGACTGCGCATCCACCGGCCTCCGGTGGAGCTTGCCCCGATCTCGCTTGCCATGATCTGGCATCGCCGCAATGACGGCGAAGCCGGGCATGTGTGGCTGCGCCAGCAACTGATGAAGGTGGCGCAAGGCCTCGCTTGAGACGGCGCAAACGAAAGAGCCCGCCGTTTCCGGCGGGCCCGTGCGTCAGGCGCATCAGGTGCGCGCTTATTCCATTTCCACGTAGGTGATCTTGCCCTGCGGGTTCTTCTTCCAGACGTACATCACATAGTCGAGCCGGGTGATGTCGCCCTTCTTGTCGTAGGAGAGCTCGCCGATCACCGTCTGGAACTTCATGCCCGAGCGCATCTTGTCGGCGACCTTCTTGGGGTCGAGCGACTTCGCGGCCTCGGCCGCCTGCTTGATGATCTGCATCGCGGCGTAGCTGTAGAGCGTATAGGCCTGCGGCTCGAAGTTCTTGGCGCGGAACTTGTCGACGACGGCCTTGGCCTCGGGACGCTTGCGCGGATCGGGGCCGTAGGTCATCAGCGTGCCTTCGGCGCCGGGGCCGGCGATCGAGGCAAACTCGTCGTCGGTGATGCCGTCGCCGCCCATCAGCGGCGCGCGCACGCCCTGGTCGCGCATCTGGCGCAGCAGGAGGCCGCCGGTGTCGTGCAGGCCGCCCCAGTAGATCAGGTCGGCGCCCGAGGCCTTCACTTTCGAAACGATCGCGGAGAAGTCCTTGTCGTCGCGGTTCACGCCTTCGTAGATGACCTCCTTGAGGCCGCCCTTGTTCATCGTGGCGCGCGTCGCGTTGGCAAGGCCCAGCCCGTAGGTGGTCTTGTCATGGATGATGGCGATTTTCTTGCCCTTGAAGTTCTTGAGGAGATATTCGCCCGCGACCGTACCCTGCTGATCGTCGCGCCCGCAGGTGCGGAAGACGTTCCACATTCCGCGCTCGGTGATCTTCGGGTTGGTGGATGCCGGCGTGATCTCCAGCATGCCGTTCTCCTGGTAGACCGCGGAGGCCGGCTCGGTCACGCCGGAATTGAAGTGGCCGACGACGAACTTGACGCCTTCGCCGGCCATCTTGTTCGCGACCGAGACGCCTTCCTTGGGATCGCCGCGGTCGTCGCCGATGCTCAGCTCGATCTTCTGGCCGAGAATGCCGCCGGCGGCGTTGATGTCCTCGACCGCCTGCGTTGCGCCATTCCTGAGCTGCGCGCCGAAAGCCGCGCTGCCGCCGGTGAGGGGCCCCGCGACGCCGACCTTGATCTGCGCCGAGGCGGAGCCTGCGGCGAGCACGCCGCAGGCCAGCGCGGCTGCGAATGCGATTCGTTTCATATCGTTCTCCCCTGAAAGGGCCGCAGCGCTCCGGCGCCGAGCGGCAAAACCCACGCGGATTCAAGCGTGAATTCGCGCAAAAGTCACTCGGATTGAGCGCCTTTTCTCGCATCGCGACGCCGTGCCGCGTTCACGGTTAACCGCCGGCCGGCCCTGCCTAAGGGGCGCGCAGGAACCCGTACTGCTGCGCCATCTGGCGGGCGCGGGTGACGTGATAGCCGGCCAGCGCGAACACGAGTGCCACCGCCGTGTCGACGAGATAGTAGTGCAGGGACAGGAACGTTGCCTCGAACAGCGCGAAATGGATGAAGCGCACCCCGAGCCCGAGCGGCAGCACGGCCAGCACGACGCCCCACCACGGATGCCAGGTCCGCGCCAGCGCGCGCCCCGTGAGCCAGGCCGCGCCGCCGCCGAGCATGACCGTCACCAGCAGGAAGATCCCGAACGCGTTCTCCTCGTACAGCAGGCCGCGCAGCATCATTTCCCCCTGCCGCCCTCGAGATAGGCCTGGCGCACCTGCGGGCTTTCCAGCAGTTCGCGGCCCGAGCCCGACATGGTGATCAGCCCGTTGACCATCACATAGGCCCGGTGCGCGAGCTTGAGCGCATGGAACGCGTTCTGCTCCACCAGGAAGATCGTCAGCTTCTCGCGCGCGTTGAGATCGCGCAGCAAGGCAAACACCTGCTGAGCGATCAGGGGCGCAAGACCGAGCGAGGGCTCGTCGAGCAGAAGCAGGCGCGGGCGGCTCATCAGCGCGCGCGCGATCGCCAGCATCTGCTGTTCGCCCCCCGACAGCGTGCCGCCGCGCTGGTGCGCGCGCTCTTTCAGGCGCGGCAGCAGCGCGAACACGCGCTCGAGGTCGGAGGCGGTGTGACGCTCGCCGGACGCGACTGCGCCCATCTTCAGATTCTCGAGCACGGTCATGCGCGGAAAGATGCGCCGCCCCTCCGGAGACTGCGCGATGCGGCGGCGCGCGATCTCGTGCGTGGGGACGCCGGTGATGTCCTCCCCCGCGAAGGTGATGGCGCCGGCGCTCGCGCGTGGATTGCCGCAGATCGTCATCATCAGCGTCGACTTGCCCGCGCCGTTGGCGCCGATCAGCGTGACGATCTCGCCCTCCATGACGTCGAGGTCGACGCCGCGCAGCGCGGGGATGTTGCCGTAATAGGTTTCGACGCCGCGCACGCAGAGCAGGGGCGTGGTCATAGTCCGACCTCCGCCTCCACGCGCGCGACCTCCTGCTCGGCAACACCGAGATAGGCCGCGATCACCTTCGGATCGTTCCGCACCGCGTCGGGCGTGCCGTCGGCGATCTTCACGCCGTAGTCGAGCACGACGACATGGTCGGAGATGTGCATGACCACCGACATGTCGTGCTCGATCAGCAGCACCGATGCGCCGTGATCGTCGCGGATCTTGAGGATGAGATCCGTCAGGTCCGCCTTCTCGCGCGGATTGAGGCCGGCTGCCGGCTCGTCGAGGCACAGCAGAACGGGGTCGGTGCACATCGCGCGGGCGATCTCCAGCCTGCGCTGCGCGCCATAGGGAAGGTCCCCCGCCGGGTCGTCGGCGCGATCGATCAGCCCGGTCGCGTCCAGCCAGTGCCGCGCCTTCTCGATCGCCGCGCGCTCGGCGCGGGCGTAGCCGCCGAGCCCGAGCACGGCGAGGAAGCTGTAGCCGGAGGCGTGCATCAGCGGGTTGTGCTGCGCCACCAGCAGGTTCTCCAGCGCGGTCATGCCCGCGAACAAACGGATGTTCTGGAACGTGCGCGCCACCTTGGCATGCTCGGCGACACGATGCTCGGGCATGCGTTCCAGCAGGAACAGCGCGCCGCCGCGCCGCTTGAGCCATTGCTCGCCGCGGCGGGTGAGCAGGTCGAGCTCGGCCGGACCGAACATGTCGCCGTGGCGCATGACGATCCGGCCCACGGTCGGGCTGTAGAACCCGGTGATGCAGTTGAACGTCGTCGTCTTGCCTGCCCCGTTGGGGCCGATCAGCGCGGTGATCTCGCCGCGCCGCGCCTCGAACGAGACGTCATGGACGGCGACGAGGCCGCCGAAGCTCATGGTCAGATGTTCGACCTCGAGCAGCGGCGCGCTCATCCGTGGCCTTCCTTCACGAGGTCGCGGGAGATGAGCTTGCGCTCCTTGAGGAACACGGATGGCTCGCGCGTGGAGACGAGGCCGCGCGGCTTCCAGATCATGATGACGACCATGGCGAAGCCGAACAGCAGCATGCGGTATTGCGTCGGATCGAAGTCCGGGCCGAAGATCTCCTTGAGGAAGTCGAGTTCGCGCAGGATCTCCGTGCCGCCCACCATCGCCACCGCCGCGATGGCGACGCCGATCTGGCTGCCCATGCCGCCGAGCACGACCATGGCGACGATGGTCGCCGACTCCATGAAGGTGAACGAGTCCGGCGAAATGAAGCCCTGGCGCGCCGCGAAGAACGAGCCGGCGAAGCCGCCGAACATCGCGCCGGTGGCGAAGGCGGTGAGCTTGGTGCTGGTGGTGTTGATGCCGAGCGCGCGGCAGGCGATCTCGTCCTCGCGCAACGCCTCCCAGGCGCGGCCGACCGGCAGGCGCCGCAGCCGCAGCGTCACGTATGCGGTGAGCAGCGCCAATGCCAGGATCAGGTAGTAAAGGAAGATGGTGCGGTAGATCGGGCTGAACGGCAGGCCGAAGACGGCGGCGAAACCGTCGTCGCCGGCGGTGAAGGGGATTCCGAAGAAGGTCGGGCGCGGCACGCCGCTGATGCCGGCGTAGCCGTTGGTGACCGGAATCCAGTTCACCAGCACGAGCCGGATGATCTCGCCGAAGGCGAGGGTGACGATCGCGAGGTAATCGCCGCGCAGGCGCAGCACCGGAAAGCCGAGCAGGATGCCCCAGAAGGCCGCGAGGATGCCCGCGAGCGGCAGCAGCATGTAGAACGACAGGCCGAAGGTCTTTGCAAGCAGCGCGTAGGAATAGGCGCCGACCGCATAGAACGCCACGTAGCCGAGATCGAGCAGTCCCGCGAGGCCGACCACGATGTTGAGCCCGAAGGCCAGCATCACGTAGATCAGGATCTGGATGCCGAAGTTGTCGATCCATTTGAGCGCGCCCGAGGATCCGGTCAGGCTCAGCACCAGCGCCGGGTAGATCAGCACGAAGCCCAGCGCGAACGGCGCGAACCGCCGCGACAGCCACTGCGAGATCTTTCCGGGTTCGCGCGAGACGGCGCGCTGCGCGCGGCGCGCGCGCCAGGGCGCGAGCACCAGCGTGTTGAGAAAGGTGGCCGCGGCGATGATGGCGACGAAGACGGCCAGAGTCCCGAAGCGCGTCTCGAGCACGGTCTCGTTGCGCAGGTTCAGGACGGTGTTGAACCCGATGAGCGGCAGGAACATCGCGAACGAAACGGCGGTCGCGAGCGCGGCGTCCTTCAAGGCGCGGGCGAAATCCAAGCGTGCAGCCTGCGCCTCGCCGGGCATGTCAGCGCGTCCCGGCTGCGCGGCCGGCAGAACGACGTGCGGCGCCTGCGGGACGGCACGTCATCTCACACCTTCTCCACGTCGGGACGGCCGAGGATTCCCTGCGGCAGGAAGACGAGCGTGATCGCCAGGATCGAGAAGGCGGCGACGTCCTTGTAGTCGGTGGTGAAGTAGGCTGACCAGAACGTCTCGATCAGCCCGATCAGCAGGCCGCCGATGACGGCGCCGGGCAGCGAGCCGATGCCGCCGAGCACGGCGGCGGTGAAGGCCTTCACGCCGGGCGTGAAGCCGTCGGCGAAGGAGATCACGCCGTAATACATGAGGTAGAGGGTGCCGGCGACCGCGGCGAGGGCGGCGCCCATGATGAACGTGATGGAGATGGTACGGTCGACGTCGATGCCGAGCAGGGCGGCCATCTTCCGGTCCTGCTCGCAGGCGCGCTGGGCGCGTCCGAGCGAGGTCTTGGCGACCACGTACCAGAACGCGGCGAGCAGGACGGCGGTCACCACCCAGATGATGAGCTGCTTGGCGGACAGCGTCACCGGATAGGTCTCGCCTCCGAACAGCACGAACTCGCCCGACACGATCGGCGGTATCGACTTGACGCGCGGTCCCTGCGCCACCTGGACGAAGTTCGACAGGAAGATCGACATGCCGATCGCCGAGATCAGCGGCGCCAGGCGGAACGAGCCGCGCAGCGGCCGGTAGGCGAAGCGCTCGATCGTCCAGTTCACCACGGATGTAAGCGTCATGGCGACCAGCAGCACGATCAGCAGCGCCAGCGTGACCGACGCGATGCCGATCCAGGTCGTGACCAGTAAAAGGGCAACCAGTGCAATGAAAGCGGACACCATGAACACGTCGCCGTGGGCGAAGTTCACCATGCCGATGATGCCGAAGACCATCGTGTAGCCGATGGCGATGAGGCCGTAGATCGAGCCGAGCGTGATCCCGTTGATGAGCTGCTGGACGAAGACTTCCATGCGCCCGCCGGGCTCCTTTCGTTCGAGTCGCGAAAGTTCTACATGCATGCCAGAGGCCAAACAACGGCGCCGCGCTGTTTGGCCGCTGTTTTGTGCCAGCGATCCCCGGTTTGGTGTCTTCCCTGCCGACCGCGGCGATTGCGAACTGCGCAGACGGAAGAGGCGCCGTTCACGCCCGCAAAGAGGGCCCTCGCGGTCCAAAAAAGGAGCATTCCATGGGAGGCAAGTCCGAGGACATCATCGGCGCCAAGCCCCGCCCTTTCACCGGCAAGGAATATCTCGAAAGCCTGCGCGACGAGCGGGAAATCTATGTCTATGGCGAGCGCGTCAAGGACGTCACGACCCATCCCGCGTTTCGCAATGCAGCGCGGACCATCGCCAAGCTCTACGACGCCCTGCATGACCCGGCGCAGCAGCCGACGCTGACCTGTCCCACCGACACGGGCTCGGGCAGCTACACGCACAAGTTTTTTCGCGTTGCGAAATCACGCGAGGACCTGATCGGCCAGCGCGAGGCGATCGCGCATTGGGCGCGCATGTCCTACGGCTGGATGGGACGCACCCCCGACTACAAGGCCTCGCTGATGAACACGCTCGGGGCCCACAGCGAGTTCTACGGAAAATTCGCCGACAACGCCAAGAACTGGTACCGCCGGGCACAGGACTACGTCCTGTTCATGAACCACGCGATCGTCAATCCGCCGGTCGACCGCGCCAAGGCGGCCGATCAGGTCAAGGACGTGTTCATCACCATCCAGAAGGAGACCGACGCCGGCATCTACGTCTCGGGCGCCAAGGTGGTCGCCACCTCGTCGGCGCTCACGCACTATAATTTCCTTGGCCAGAACGCGGCGATGCCGATCAACGATTCCGACCTCGCGGTCATGTTCATCGCGCCGATGAACGCACCCGGGGTCAAGCTGTTCTGCCGCACGTCCTACGAGATGATGGCGAGCGTGATGGGCACGCCGTTCGATTATCCGCTGTCGTCGCGCTTCGACGAGAACGATGCCATCTTCGTCTTCGACAACGTTCTGATCCCGTGGGAGAACGTGCTGCTGCATCGCGACATCGAGAAGATCAAGATCTTCTACCCGCGCTCGGGATTCCTCAACGGCTTCCAGTTCCAGGGCTGTACGCGCCTCGCCGTGAAGCTCGACTTCATGGTCGGCATCATTGCCAAGGCGCTGCGCGCGACCGGCGCGGACGAGTTCCGCGGCAACCAGGCGATGCTCGGCGAGGTGATCGCCTGGCGCAACCTGTTCTGGGCGATCTCGGACGCCATGGCGATGCATCCGGTGCCCTGGGTCGGCGACACGGTGCTGCCGAACGCCCAGTCCGGTTCGAGCTATCGCGTGTTCGCGGGCGAGGCCTATGGACGGATCAAGGAGATCGTCGAGAAGATCGTCGCCTCCGCGCTGATCTATCTGCCGTCCTCGGCGCGCGATTTCGACAATCCCGACATCGACAGGTACCTCAAGAAATACGTGCGCGGCTCCAACAACATCGGCTATCGCGAGCGTATCAAGATCATGAAGCTGCTGTGGGACTCCGTCGGCACGGAGTTCGGCGGCCGGCACGAGCTCTACGAGATGAACTACGCGGGCAACCACGAGGACATCCGCATCCAGTGCATGTTCAACGCGCGCGGGTCGGGCGCGCTCGATCAGATGATCGGTCTCGCCGAGAAGTGCATGGCCGACTACGACGAGAGCGGCTGGGTCGACAAGACCTGGCTCGATCCCGACGACGTCTCGCGATTTCCGCATGGCAGGGCCGCCGCGGAATGACGACTATTCCGGTCGTCCCGGCATATAGTTGCTATATGTCGGAGGATGATGATGAACTGGCGAGACCAACGTCCTGACGACGCGATGGTCGGCGCGTTCGACGTGATCGCGCCGGTCGAGGTGAAGGCGGTGGAGGCGCCGCGCTTCCGCGAGGCGATGAGCCTCTACGGCGCGGCGGTGCACGTCGTGACGACGGACGGGCCGGGCGGCAAGACCGGATTTACCGCCACCGCGATCTGCTCCGTCTCCGACACGCCGCCGACCCTTCTGGTGTGCCTCAATCGCCGCAGCCTCGCCGCGCCCATCCTGTCGGCCAACGGCGTGTTCTGCGTGAACACGCTGCGCGCCGCCGACGAAGCCATCGCCGATACGTTCGCCGGCCGCACTGGGGCTGTGCTGGCCGACCGGTTCAAGGTGGGCTCATGGCAGCCGCTCGCCACCGGCGCGCCGGCGCTCACCACCGGGATCGTCTGCTGCGACTGCCGCGTGACCGAGGTCACCGCGGTGGGCAGCCACAACGTGATCTTCGGTGTGGTCGAGGCGATCTCGTTCGGCCCGCCCGGGTCCGCGCTCGTTTACCACGGCCGTTCCTACAAGACGGTCTGACGGGACCGGTCTGACGGGATCGGGCTGACGCGGATTCTTGGGGCAGGCGCGCTGTCCCGGGCTGACGCGGGACGGCGTGCCGCGCTAGACTTGCCCCATGCCGTCCCCCCAGACCGCCCAGGTCCTGCCGCTGTTCCATCTCTACGGCGATCCGCCGGACGACCAGGCGTTCGACTTCATCCACATCGAGACGATCTTCTCGCGCTCCTCCCTGCATGACTGGGTGATCGGCGCGCACCGCCACCGCAACCTGTTCCAGATCCTCGTGATCGCCGGCGGGGGCGGGGAGATGACCTACGAGACGGCGAGCATTCCGTTCGAGGCGCCCTGCGCCATCCTGATTCCGGCGACCATCGCCCATGGCTTCCGCTTCCGCCCGCACGAGACCTCGGGCTTCGTGCTCAGCTTCACGGAGGACGAGGTCCAGGGCCTGGGCGAGCAGCCGGGCGAGGCGCTGGCGCGGCTGCGCGCGCTCGCGGCCGAGCCGGTGGTCGCGCTCGGCGCGGCCGAGCTCGACCGCGTGCTGGGCCTGTGCAGTGCGCTCAACGAGGAGAGCTTCCTCGCGCGCGAAGGCTTCCGCCTCGCCATGCGCGGCTACCTCGTGCTGATCGCCATCGAGATCGCGCGGCTCGCCGCCAGCCGCGCGCGCACCGGCGCGATGACGCTCAGGGCGGCCGATCCCACGGTGACGGCCCTGCGCGCGCTCGTGGAAGAGCACTTCCGCACCGAGCGGCTGCTCGGTTTCTACGCGGCCAAGCTGGCCATGACGCCGGACCGGCTCAACGATCACGTCAAGCGCGCCACCGGCGTGACCGCCGGCCATCTCATCCGCCAGCGCGTGCTGACCGAGGCCAAGCGCCAGCTCGTGTTCACCAGCCAGCCGATCCATGAGATCGCCTACGATCTCGCGTTCTCCGATCCGTCGCACTTCGCGCGCTTCTTCCGCAAGCAGACCGGCACGACGCCGCAGGACTTCCGCGCCAAGGGGGGCGGCTAGTCAGCCGCCGTCCCGCGATTACGCCGCCAGGCTTCACTCCTCCTTTTCCAGGTACGCGCAGGTGTCGCAGAAGGTGATGCTTCTCAGGTCGCCGATGTCGAGCGTCTCAGGCGTCTTCGCGAGTTTCACTTGGCCCTCGCGCACGACGGCTTCACGGAACGGGATCTGCGCCAATTCGCCGCTCGCCAGTTTGCACACCGGCTCGGGCGAAATGCCGGTACGCTCGATGTCGTAATAGAGAATGCTGACCTTGTCCGCGGCCTCGGTTGCGACGTGGATCTGGCGGACGCCCCTCTGGGAGCGCATCTTCCCGCAGACGACCTTTCCGGCCTCCGGCCACTCGATACGTCCGAGCCGCAGGCTGCCGTCCTTCTTTCGCACCGCATCGAAGGGCGAGGCCACCGCGACCGGAACGTCGAGGATGCGTCCCGACCAGGTCTTTGCCGCCACGCTTTCGGAAAAGCGGCCGCTGGAAATCAGCCTCGACTTCAGTCGTTTGATGCTGCCGGCGTAGTCGCCATGCAGCAGGTTTGCCGCGAAGGACACCAGCGGCGCCGCCAGCGAGGTTCCGTCGAGCACGATCGACTCGAACTTGGCCTGCGTGTCGTTCCAGGTCAGCGTCGGCACGCCGCAGCCGGGCGCCGCCATGTCGACTGTCAGCACGTTGTAGTTGGAGAAGCCGGCATAGGAGCCGTCGGGCCGGCTTGCGCCGACGGTGATCACGTTTTCGGTGGTGGCGCCGCCCCATGTGGCGGGGTTCTGCTGCACGAGAGGTTCGGATTCGTTGCCGGCGGCAAAGACGAACAGCACGTAATTGCGGTCCTTGACACTGCGTTTGAGGAAGCTGTTGTCGCTGTCGAGCTCGAAACTGAGACTGAGGTTCACCACGTTGGCGATCGCGCGGTTTTCATTGGCTCCGGAGATGGATCCGGCAATGGCGTCGCCGCGCAGTTGCAGCACCCCGCCGGCTCCGGAATATCCCATCCACTGGATGACATGTCCGCTGTCCAGCGTGCCCACGGACGCAAGCAGCCTGCGGCCGAGCGCATCGACGCCGCCGAGAGCCAGCGTCAGGACCTCGACGCCGTGGCCGCTGAACTTGATGCCCGGGACGTAGTAGACGGGCTTTCCGTTCTCGATCGTCTGTGTCCAGAGATACGGCTGCGCGCCGTCGCCGCTCGGCGCGAAAGCATCGCGCAGGAAGTAGCGCTTCTCGAACGGCGACGTCCCGACCGCGCCCGGCGGGAATCCAGCGTCGAGGATCAACATCTTGCCGAACCTCGTGGGGCGCTCGGCCAGCGTCCGCAGCTCGAGCACCTTCTTGAGCTCGTTCGCGTCGAAGGGCCATGGCTGGCCCGGCTTCGGCTTGCACTGTTCCGTCGTCTCCGCCGTTTGCGGGGTCGCGAAATACGACACGTACTTCGACGGGATACCGATCGCGGCGTTCGGATTGCTCGCCTTGATCGCGTTGCTCAGTTCCAGCGCAGCGGTCTTCGCCTCCAGCCCCGGCTTGACGCTGACGTGAAAGGTTCCGGGCGCGAAGTCGGACGAGAGCAGCGCGGCGCCGGTGGGCAGCCTCGTGAAGTTGGTGGTCTCGTTGGAGGCGAGGACATCCTGCGTGCGGAACACGCGCTCGAGCGACGCAAGCTGCATGGTGTTGCGTTTCCACGCGTCGTCGCCCTTGTCCAACGACGCGATGACGCGGCTCACGAGACGGTCATACTGATCCTTGACCTCGGGATCGATCAGACGCGTGCTGTCGAGCACCTTGGTGATCGCGATCCCCAGCATCGAGAGTTGGTCCGGCAGTCCGCGCGCGCCGGCCGCCGCGAGGCGGCCGAGATCCAGCCCCTGTCCGGGAAGCCGGTCGGCCGACTGGATCGTGATCTGCTGGGTCAGCGGATTCCATTTCGTTTGGCCCGGAGTCTCGGGTGCGGTGTCTTCGGGCTGGACGGACGCAGGCGACCTGCCGCCCGACGTAGGCACCACCCTGGCCGCGGTGAGGGCCTCCACGGTTTGCGCGGTCGGGGCGACGGGCTTGTCCCAGCGCGGCCCGACCTGGTCGACCGGCACCGCCACGACGCGCTCGTCGCTGTAGATGCAGGCCGGCAGCTTGAGCGGCGTGTCCCTCGTGAGGATTGTCCGGCTCGCCTTGATGTCCTCGACCTCGGCGTTGGCGGCGATGAAGAGCTGCAGGTAGGACCGTCGCGCATTGGCGGAGCCGCAGTACTGCGAGACGAGCTTGAGGACGTCCGTTCCCGCAGGAGCGGGCACGATGCGCTCCTCGCCGATCTTGGCGACCGCCGCGATGACGTCGGGCGTGAGCTTGTCGATCTTGAGGAACAGTCCGTCGGCGTTCTGCGTCTGCGCCGACGCGCAGACGGTCAGGGCGAGCAGCAGACCTAGACCATGGGGCAGACGTTTGGGCACGGCCGCGGCCTCACGGTGAAAACCGGTCGCGGCAGTTGGCGGCGTTGTCGTGAACGCCGCAAATCTGCGTCTTCCTGTCCTTCGACCAGTCCGCGATGAACTGGGCGACCGAGCCGGTGAGCGGCGTGATCGCCGACTGCCGCGAGGCCTGCGCGAAGCCCGAGTTGATGCCGACGATCGAGCGCAGGCCTTCGGGCGCCGTCGCGGAGCTCAGGATGTAGGCCGATCCGCCGCTGTCGCCGGGGCAGATCACGACCCCGCCGAACGTGCGGTAGTGCTCCTCGCTGCGTGACGGCAGGAGGATGACCTCCGACACGCCGCCGTAAAGCTGCCCGATCTTTTGGGGATTGCCGATGTCCTCGAACTTGCGGCAGCCGTAGCCCAGCAGGAACAGCTTGGTGCCGCGGCGCACCCGCGTGATCTGCGTGTCGAGGTTCTCGTACGCGAAGCTCGTCGGGAAGGCGCGATTGCTCAGGCAGAGCGCGGCGTCCGCGATCAGCCCGACATATTGATACCAGGGATGGACCTCGCAGGTGAGGAGGAAGGGCTGCGCATCCCCGGGCAGGCGGACTTCCATCCTGGCCTGATCGTCGATGCAGTGCGCGGCGGTGATCACCGCGCGCGGTCCGACGATGGTGGCCGTGCAGGAGAGGCGCCCGTCGAGATAGTACTTGAGCGTCGCCGGCCACCGCTTGGGATCCTGCGCCTCGCCGCCGACCACCTTGGGCATTCCGCCGGGACTTTCCGGCGGGGTCATGATGATGACGCGCTGCCCGTCCTGCGCTTGCGCCGTGTGGGGAAAGGCAATCGCCGTCAGCGCCGACAGCAGGACGACTGCGCCGAGCGCGCAAGAGCGCAGTGTCGGCGCGCAATATGCATTCGACATGGAAATGTGCCTCCGGAAACGGATGGTGCGGTTGTCAATCTCGTATGCCGACGTAACGCATCGGCCTGTATCCATTGAGCTGGGCGGCCGTGTAGGTCTTCCGGCAGACGCCTTCGCAGTCGCGATTGGTCGCCGACTCGATCACCTCGAACGTCAATGCCGGTCCCGGACCGAATCCGACGAACAGCCGCACGTGGCTGCCCGGCCTGTTGAGCGCGTCGCCGCGCTTGAGCTGGCCGAGGCTGGGAACCGGCGAGGCGACGCGGTGCAGGTTCGATGTGCCGTGCTTGGTGATGCCCCACGTGCGCGACACGAATCCCGAGCAGTCGACGCCCGCGGCTTCGCTGACCTGACATTGATTGTATTGCGCCTCGCGGCAGGTGCAGACGTTGCCGGCGAGCAGCCCGCGCGAGAGCTTGGCGCGGAACGTCTCCGGCGAGTCGCCGCCGCCCCAGTGATAGGGCATCGGACCGAACGTCCGCCCGATGCTCGCGCGGGTGAAGCGGCTCGGACGCAGCCAGTATTTCCCTTCGGTCTTCGCGCAGCGGTTCTCGATGCCGATGCGCGTGAAATTGCTTTCCGTCATCGTCCAGTTGGTGGCGAGGAACGCCTGCGCGCGGCTGACGATCTCGTCGCGCGTGGCCGGCGGCGTGACCGCCGCCGCCTCGACATCGGCTTCGTCGGCCAGTCCGCTGGTCTGGTGCACGGTCGTCTGGATCGGGGTCCTCGCGGGCGCCACCGCCGGACGAAGATCGCGCCGTGCCGAAATGGACTCGAAGCCCAGCTTTTGCAGGAACACGCCCGTCGCCGTCGGCACGATGGCCGTCACGAGCCCGTCCGCGCTGAGCGCGACCATGCTCGACGGAATCGTATCCATGTCGGCGACCGGCACCGTGGCGACGTCCTTGAGCCGTCCGGACGGCAGGAAGCGTTGCACGAAGACCAGCGTCCTGATCTGCGGGCTGCCCTCGACCACTTCCGAGCTTTGCACGTACCAGTGTCCGCTCGCATCGCGGCCCAGGACCTTGGCGTCGGAAAGATAGCCGCCGGCGCGTGCGCGCACCGTCAGCCTGCGTCCGCCCACGTCGAGACGCAGCGTGCGCGCGTTCGCGCGTCTGACCCGGGGCGGCGGCGCGGCGGCCGGGGCGAGCGCGCCGTCACCCTCTTCGATGGCGAGCGCTCCGACCTGTGCGGGATTGACCGTCCGGTTGAGCAGCGCGCGGCGTCGGCCCGAACCTTCTTCGAACACAAGCGCCGCGCCGGTATCGCGCACGTTCGCGGGCGCGAACGGCAGGGGCTCGCTGCGCCCGGCGATGGCGCCGGCTTGATTGATGATGACGACGCTCGAATCGAGAGGATCGACGACCGCGTAAAGGTCGTCGCGCAGATACGAGAACAGTTCGGGCGGACGTCCGACGAGTTCGTCGCCGCTCACGAAGTGATTGAGTGGTTGCGCCGATTGCGCGAGCGCGATTGGTGCCCACACCATCGCGGCGGCGGCCAGCGCAAGGCGTAGGCCACCATCGGCATGCCAGCGGCGCATGGTCCCCCCTTGCGCACGTCGAAGGTAAGATATTGTTGCGCGCCGTGGTTGCGATTGCAAGCTATGATTGCAACGCTTGTCGGTCGGCCGCAGCTACTTCTGGCGCGGCTCGCGCAGACCCGTATCCGGTTGCGCGAGCGCGCCGCGCCGCAGCAGGGCGACCGCATGCGCAAGACTGCGGGCCGCGTTGCGCACTTCCTCCTGCACGTCGTGATCCGCATCGAGCGCATCGTGGCTCGTCGCATAGGGCTCCTGGTAGCCGATGTAGGCGCCGAGCTGCGACAGCCGGCCGGCCGGGATCAGGCGCATGTTCACGAGCCAGTCGTGCAGAAGCCGCCGCACGCCATCGACGCCCTCCGCGTCGCCGTGCACGGCGAGGGCGAACACGCGGCCGGCGAGGTGGCGGGGGTAGTCCCAACCCGCGAGCTCGATCTCCTTGGCGCGTTGCGCGTCCTTGCCGTGTGTCGAGGTCGGGTCGGGGTTGCCGCCGTCGGCGCAGACCAGACGGTCCATCATCAGCTTGAACGCGCTGGGGACCTGATACCAATGCACCGGGCATACGATCATGATCCCGTGCGCGGCGACCCAGCGTGGATAGAGCTCGTTCATCCAGTCGTTGACCTGGCCGGCGCCGTGGTTGGGATAGCACGAGCATGGCCAGTGGCAGAGCGGCATCGCGGTCGAGACGCAGGCCTTGCACGGATAGATGACGCGTTCGTACTGCGAGGTCAGCAGGCTGAGGTCGAGGAAGTCGACCTCAAGGTTCGCTTCCGCCGCGAGCGTCGCTTCGGCGAGCCGCGCCAGCCGATACGACTTCGACATCTCGCCCGGGCACGTCTGGTCGCTGCGCGGCGATCCGTTGATCACCAGCACGCGCGCGGGCGCGGATGCGTCCTTCTGCCGGCGCTCGGCGGCGGCGATCGCCTCGCGCGCTGCGGTCCATTCGATCGAGAGTTCGTAGGACGGATCGGCGAAACCGGGACCGGCCGGCCGTGTGCGCGGCGACTTGCGATAGGCGCGGTAAACGTCCCAGGCGGTCTCGAGCAGGCGCTCGATCTCGTCCGCGCGCTCGGAGAACTGCGGATCGTAGAAGCGGGCGCGGAAGCGGCGCTCGAACTCGGTCCGGTCGAGCCCGACGTCGGGCGTTCCCTTGCGCACGTTGACGGCCATTGCTGCAGCCTTCCCGCCGGCGCGCTCCGCCGGCCGCAGACGCAACGTGCGGGACGCGTGCAGGGTTCCCGAATACCACGGGTCGTCGGGTGGACCGCTAGATCAGGTTGAAAAACCCGAGCACCTCGGCAGTGAAGGCGTCCGCCTGCTCGATGTTGGAGATATGCGCCGCATCGAGCACCACGAGCTTCGATCCGGGGATGCGGTCACGGAGGAACTCCGCGCTCTCCACGCTCGTCGCGACGTCGTGCTTGCCGGCGATGATCAGCGTTGGGACGGAGATCTTGTGCAGGATCTCGCGATGATCCATGTCGCGGATCGCCTCGCAGCAGCCGATGTAGCCCTGCGGCGAGGTCGCGCGCACCAGCGCCTGCAGCCGTGCGACCTCGTTCGGCTCTTGCGCGGTGAAGCCGGGCGTGAACCAGCGCGCGGCGACGCCCTGTGCCATCCCCTCCATGCCGGCGGTCTCCACCGTCCTGATGCGGTCGTTCCACGCGCGCTTGTCCGGGAAGTAGCTCGTGGTGTTGCATAGGATGAGCCGCTCGAGGCGGTGGGGTGCATGCGCGCCGAGCCATTGGCCCACCATGCCGCCCATCGAGAGTCCGCACCAGCTCGCCGTCTTGATGCCGAGGCCGTCCATGATCGCGAGCGCGTCGCGTCCGAGCATGTCCATCGTGTAGGGCCGCGGCGGCACCGACGACTTGCCATGGCCGCGATAGTCGTAGCGCACCAGATGGAACTGCTGCGCCAGCCGCTCGACCTGCGGCGCCCACATGGTGTGGTCGGTGCCGAGCGAGCTCGACAGGATCAGCGCGGGGGCGTTGGGGTTGCCGTCGACCACGACGTTGAGCGCGCATCCGTCGGATTGAATGACGGGCATGGGACGTATCCTCCGGGCAACGACGCGACAGGCTTGCTGTGGTGCGACGGATATACGATATCACGCCATGTTTGACCTGACCCTGAGTTTCGACAACGGCCCGGAGCCCGACGTCACGCCGGCGGTGCTCGACGTGCTGGCGCGACGAGGCGTGCGCGCGACGTTCTTCGTGCTTGGACAGAAAATCGCGCAGCGCGAGCGCCGCGCCCTGACCGAACGCGCCCATGCCGAGGGCCACTGGATCGGCAACCACACCTACACGCATTCGCTGCCGCTCGGCCTGTCCGGCGATCCCGACGTCGCCGAGCGGGAGATCGGCCGCACGCAGGACGCGCTGGGAGCGCTCGCCCACGCGCGAAGGCTCTTCCGTCCGTTCGGCGGCGGCGGCCATCTCGACCGGCGCCTGCTCAATCCGGGCGTGGTCGAGTTCCTCAAACGCCACCGCTACACCTGCGTGCTGTGGAATTCCGTTCCGCGCGACTGGGAGGATCCCGACGGCTGGGTCGAGCGCGCGCTGGACGAGTGCCGCGCACAGCCGTGGACCCTGATGGTTCTGCACGACTTGCCCACCGGCGCGATGCGCCATCTCGAGCGCTTCCTCGACGCGGTCGCTGCGGCGGGCGGTCGCATCCGCCAGGATTTCCCGCCGGCCTGCGTGCCGATCGCGGAGGGAATTCCAGTTCTACCGCTGGACGACTATATTGCCGCCCAGCCCGCTGCTACTATGAGCGTCGGCTGAAATTCATCCCCGCGCATGGCCCGGATTGATGCATCCGGCGTTTCCCAGGGTGCATGCGCCCCTGAAAGTCGAAGTGGAGTGACACGATGGCCTTGACGATGTCGGGCGAGGTTCAGATCAACGCGCCGCGCGAGCAGGTCTACCAGAAGCTCAACGATGCCGAGACCCTGAAGGCCAGCATCACCGGCTGCGAGCAGCTCGAAAAGCTGTCGGACACCGAGTTCCAGGCCGTCGTCACCATGAAGATCGGGCCGGTGAAGGCCCGCTGGAAGGGCAAGGTCAAGCTGTCCGACCTCGATCCGCCCAACGGCTACAAGATCACCGGAGAGGGCGAGGGCGGTGTCGCCGGCTTTGCCAAGGGCGGCGCCTCGGTGGCGCTGAGCGAGAAGGATGGCGGCACGCTGCTCAAGTACGACGTCGATGCCCAGATCGGCGGCAAGCTCGCCCAGCTCGGGCAGCGTCTGATCGCGGGCGCGGCCAAGAAGATGGCCGACGACTTCTTCGGGAAGTTCGCCGCGGCCGTCGGGGCTCCCGCGCCCGAGGTCAATCAGCAGGTCGGCTGACCCCCAGCTCCCGCACCGTCCCACCGATCTCCGCGGTATCGCGCTAAGTCTCTTGACCCGGCCAGATGGGCGCGCGAGACTTAGACAGGTTCTATCTTCCAAAAACGCTCGGAAATCGTATCGCCACGCTCGGCCGCCTTCGGCCACATCGAAAAATCGGCCATTCGGCCTGTGTAAAGAGGAGGGAAACCATGCCCACCGTATCCATGACGGTGAACGGCAAGCCTGCAAAGGCGGATGTCGATCCCCGGACGCTGCTGGTGCAATTTTTGCGCGAGCATCTGCGCCTCACCGGCACCCACGTGGGCTGCGACACCTCCCAGTGCGGCGCGTGCGTCGTGCACGTCAACGGCAAGGCCGTGAAGTCCTGCACCATGCTGGCGGTGAGCGCCGACGGTGCGCAGGTCGTCACCATCGAAGGTCTGGCCGACGGCCAGCAGCTTCATCCGATGCAGGAAGCGTTCCGTGAGCATCACGGCCTGCAGTGCGGGTTCTGCACCCCCGGCATGATCATGACCGCGGTCGACATGGTGAACCGCCTCGGCAATAGCCTGGACGAGAAGACGATCCGGCACGAGCTCGAAGGCAACATCTGTCGCTGCACGGGCTACCACAACATCGTCAAGGCAATCGGCGCCGGCGCCCAGGCGATGGGCAAGGGCGGCGGCATGCAGCACGCCGCGGAATAACAAGACAGAAGGCGCGCGATCGGACGTCAATCGGAGCTGCGTTGTGCCGATCGCGCGCGTGGAGGAACGTCAACCACCATTCCGGGAGGAGCCATCATGAGTGCGACCGGGATTGGCGCCGCCGTGCGCCGCAAGGAGGACTTCCGTTTCATCACTGGCAAGGGCCAGTACACCGACGACGTGAGCCGGCCGGGACAAACCTACACCTGCTTCATTCGTTCCCCGCACGCGCACGCGAAAATTCTTTCCATCGATACGGCCGCTGCCGCCGCGATGCCCGGGGTTGTCGCGGTGCTCACCGGCCAGGATTTCGCCGAGAGCAAGCTCGGCGGCCTGATCTGCGGCTGGACCGTTCTCTCGAAGGACGGCTCGCCGATGAAGATGGCGCCGCATCCGGCGCTGGCGGCGGGCAAGGCCAACCACGTGGGCGATCCGGTCGCCGTGGTCGTTGCCGAGAGCGTCGCGCAGGCCAAGGACGCGGCCGAGAAGGTGGTCGTCAATTACGAGGTGCTGCCGGCGGTCACCGATCCGGCCAAGGCGGCGCAGAAGGGCGCGCCGCAGATCCACGAGGTCGCCCCCAACAACACCATCTACAACTGGCACCTGGGCGATCCTGACGCGACCGCGGCCGCCTTCAAGGGCGCCAAGCACGTCACCACGCTCGAATTCGTCAACAACCGGCTCGTGCCCAACGCCATGGAGCCGCGTGCGGCGCTCGCCGAATACGATCCCGGCAGCGACAGCTTCACGCTGTGGAACGCGACGCAGAACCCGCACGTCGCCCGGCTGGTGATCTCCGCTTTCATCGGCATGGCGCCCGAGCACAAGCTGCGCGTGATCGCGCCGGACGTGGGCGGCGGCTTCGGCTCCAAGATCTTCATCTATCCGGAGGAGGTCGTCTGCCTGTGGGCCTCCAAGAAGGTCGGGCGCCCGGTGAAGTGGACGGCCGAGCGCAGCGAGAGCTTCATCTCCGACGCGCATGGCCGCGACCACGTCACGCGCGCGCAGATGGCCTTCGACGACGACGGCAAGATCACTGGCCTGAAGGTCCACACCATCGCCAACCTCGGCGCCTACATGTCGACCTTCTCGTCGGCGGTGCCGACCTTCCTCTACGCCACGCTGCTGTCGGGCCAGTACGCCATCCCGCACATCTACTGCGAGGTGGACGCGGTCTACACCAACACCGTGCCCGTCGACGCCTACCGCGGCGCCGGAAGGCCTGAGGCGACCTTCGTCGTCGAGCGGCTGGTGGAGGTCGGCGCGCGCGAACTCGGCCTCGATCCGACCGAGCTGCGGCGGCGCAACTTCGTCAAGCAGTTCCCGTATCAGACGTCCGTCGCCTCGCTCTATGACGCGGGCGATTACGACGCCTCGATGCAGAAGGCGCTGCAGATCCACGACTACAAGGGCTTCGGCAAGCGCAAGCGCGAGAGCGAGCGCCGCGGCAAGCTGCGCGGCATCGGCTTTGCCACCTACATCGAGGCCTGCGGCGTCGCCCCGTCCTCGCTGGTCGGCCAGCTCGGCGCCGGCGTCGGTCTGTGGGAGTCGGCGGAGGTCCGCGTCAATCCGACCGGCAGCGTCGAATTGCTTACCGGCTGCCATCAGCACGGGCAGGGCCACGAGACGACCTTCGCGCAGCTCGTGTCCGAGCGGCTCGGCATCCCGATCGAGAACGTCACCGTCGTGCACGGCGACACCGACAAGGTGCAGTTCGGCATGGGCACCTACGGCTCGCGCTCCGGCGCGGTCGGCATGTCGGCGGTGGTGAAGGCGCTCGACAAGGTCGAGGCCAAGGCCAAGAAGATCGCCGCCCACGTGCTGGAGGCGGCCGAAGGCGACATCGTCTTCAAGGACGGCAAGTTCAGCGTCGCCGGAACCGACAAGGCGATCGACTGGGGCTCGCTCGCGCTGCAGGCCTATGTGGCGCACAAGTTCCCCACCGGCGAGATCGAGCCGGGCCTGAAGGAGAGCGCGTTCTACGATCCGACCAACTTCACGTTCCCGGCCGGATGCCACATCTGCGAGATCGAGATCGATCCCGCCACCGGCGTCACCGAGATCGCCGCATGGACGGCGGTCGACGACTTCGGCACCGTGATCAATCCGATGATCGTGGAAGGCCAGGTCCACGGCGGGGTGGCGCAGGGCGTCGGCCAGGCGCTGCTCGAGCACACCGTCTACGACGACAAGGGGCAGCTCGTGAGCGGCTCCTACATGGACTACGCGATGCCGCGGGCGGACGATCTGCCCTCGCTCAAGGTGGACACGACCGTGACCAAGTGTCCGTCCAACCCGCTCGGCATCAAGGGCTGCGGCGAGGCCGGAGCCATCGCGGCGCCGGCGGCGGTGATGAACGCCATCACCAACGCGCTCGGCACCGAAAAGATCGACATGCCCGCGACGCCGCAAAACGTCTGGGCTGCGCTTCAACAAGCGAACACGCTGCGTCAGGCGGCCGAGTAAGGAGGACTTCAATGTACGCTTTCAACTATCACCGCGCGAGCGGGCTGCGTCAGGCGATCAACATGCTCGGCAAGCTCGAGGATCCCAAGCTGCTCGCCGGCGGCCAGACGCTGCTGCCGACGATGAAGCAGCGCCTCGCTTCGCCCGCGAACCTGATCGACCTCGGCCAGGTCGAGGGCATCAACGAGATCGAGCTCAAGGGCCGCTCGCTCGTCATCGGCGCGATGGCGCGTCACGCCGAGGTCGCGAACTCGCCGGTCGTCCAGCAGGCGATCCCGGCGCTCGCCGAGCTCGCCAGCATGATCGGCGATCCGGCGGTGCGTCACCGCGGCACGATCGGCGGCTCGGTCGCCAACAACGATCCGAACGCCGACTATCCGGCGGCGGTGCTCGGCCTCGGCGCCACGGTCATCACCTCCAAGCGCAAGATCGCGGCCGATGATTTCTTCAAGGGTCTGTTCGAGACCGCCCTCGAGCCGGACGAGATCATCACCAAGATCAGCTTCCCGGTTCCCAAGAAGGCTGGTTATTACAAATTCCGCAACCAGGCCTCGCGCTTCGCGCTCGTCGGCGTGTTCGTGGCCAAGCGTCCGTCGGAGATCCGCGTCGCGGTGACCGGCGCCGGCGCCTCGGGCGTGTTCCGCGTGCCCTCGTTCGAAGAGGCGCTCAAGAAGCGCTTCTCGCCCAAGTCGCTCGACGGGCTGAGCATCCCGGCGACCGGTCTCGCCAGCGACATCCACGGCAGCGCCGAATATCGCGCGCATCTCGTGGGCGTCTGCGCCCGCCGCGCGGTCGCCGCCGCCGACGTCAAGACCGAGAGCAAGATCGGTGTCACCGGAGGGGCGGGGGAGCAGAACTAGCGCCACTCGTCCAAGGGACGCGCTTTTGGCCACCCTTGCCGGCCGGCGGGGGTGGCCAATGCATGTCAGGCCTCCGAAAACACCGTTTCCGGGGTTTTGATCGGCACCGTCGAAAGGCCTATATCCATCGTGGACCTAACCAGCCGCTTTGCCCGACCGGCAGGGCTTGGAGTTCTCCTGTGACCGATACCCTTGCCGTTCCCGCCTCCATAGACGCCACGCTCGACCTGCTCGCGAAGGCCGATTATGTCGCCGACCGCTCGCTGGCGACCGTGCTGTTCCTGGCCCTCAAGATGGGCCGGCCGCTGTTCCTCGAAGGGGAGGCGGGGGTCGGCAAGACCGAGATCGCCAAGGTCCTGTCGACGACGCTCGGGCGGCGGCTCATCCGCCTGCAGTGCTACGAGGGCCTCGACGTCGCCGCGGCCGTCTACGAGTGGAACTACGCCGGCCAGATGATCGCGATCCGTCTCGCCGAGGCGGAGGGCGCCGTCGACCGCCAGCGCGTCGAGCACGACGTGTTCTCGGAGCAGTTCCTCATCAAGCGTCCGCTGCTGCAGGCGCTCGAGCCGGACACCGCCGGCCCGCCGGTGCTGCTGATCGACGAGCTCGACCGCACGGACGAGGCGTTCGAGGCGTTCCTGCTCGAGGTGCTCGCGGACTTCCAGGTGACCATTCCCGAGATGGGCACGATCAAGGCGGCGCATCCGCCGATCGTGATCATCACCTCGAACCGCACCCGCGAGATCCACGACGCGCTCAAGCGCCGCTGCCTCTATCACTGGGTCGGATATCCGACCGCCGAGCGCGAGCTCACGATCGTGCGCGCCAAGGTGCCCAACGTCGGCAAGCGGCTCTCGCAGGAGATCGTCCAGTTCGTGCAGGCGCTGCGCAAGGAAGACCTGTTCAAGTCGCCCGGCGTCGCCGAGACCCTCGACTGGGCGACGGCGCTCAGCGAGCTCGACGTGGTCGCGCTCGATCCGGCGACGGTGTCCGACACGCTCGGCGTGCTCCTCAAGTATCAGGACGACATCGCCCGCATCGAGGGCTCGAAGGCGAGCGAATTGCTCAACCAGGTGCGCGCCGAGCTGCGCGCGGCGGAGTAGCGCACCGTCACCTCGTTCCGCCGGGGAGAGGTCGGCGGGCGCAGCGAGCCGGGTGAGGGGGGACGGGACACTGTCGGGCCCATCGAGCGAAGGAAAACCAACGGAACGCGACATGGCGGAGAAGGTGCCGGGCACAGCCCCCGAAGAGCGCGTCGGCCGCCTTGCCGAGAACATCGTCTATTTCGCGCGCGCGCTGCGCACGGCGGGCCTGCCGCTCGGACCGCGCTCGGTGCTCGACGGCATCGAGGCGGTGCTCGCCGCCGGCGTCGGCACGCGCGAGGACTTCTACTGGACGCTGCACTCGGTGTTCGTGAAGCGCCACGAGCACTCCATCCTGTTCGACCAGGCGTTCCGCATCTTCTTCAAGCGTCGCGGCTATCTCGACCAGCTCATCGGCCTCACGCTGCCGCAGGTCGAGGGCCTGCCGCGCGAGCAGGGCAAGCCCGCCTCGCAGCGCGTGCAGGATGCGCTGTTCGCCGGCATGAACGACAAGCTGCGCAAGGAAGTCGAGCAGCTCGAGATCGACATGCGCCAGACGGTCTCCGACCAGGAGGTCCTGCAGAAGAAAGACTTCGCGCAGATGACCGCCGCCGAGGTGGCGGCGGCGAAAGAGGCGATCAAGCGCCTGGTGCTGCCGCTCGACGAGACGAGGACACGCCGCCTCGCGCCGCACCCGCATGGCCACGTCATCGACATGCGGCGCACCCTGCGCGCCAGCATGAAGGGCGGCGGCGATTTCATCGACCTGCGCTATCTCGGCGCCAAGACCAAGATGCCGCCGATCGTCGCGCTGCTCGACATTTCCGGCTCGATGGCGGACTACACGCGCCTGTTCCTGCACTTCCTGCATGCGGTCACGGATGCGCGCAAGCGCGTGCACTCGTTCCTGTTCGGCACGCGCCTGACCAACGTCACGCGCGCGCTCAAGCAGAAGGATCCCGACGAGGCGCTCGCGGCCTGCACGGCGAGCGTGATGGACTGGTCGGGCGGCACGCGCATCGCGACCTCGCTCGCGCTGTTCAACAAGCTGTGGGCGCGGCGCGTGCTCACCCAGGGCGCGATCGTGCTGCTGATCACCGACGGGCTCGAGCGCGACGCCGACGATCGCCTCGCCTTCGAGATCGACCGCCTGCACCGCTCGTGCAAGCGGCTGATCTGGCTCAACCCGCTGCTGCGCTACGACCAGTTCGAGCCCAAGGCCAAGGGCATCCAGGCGATCCTGCCGCACGTCGACGAGTTCCGCCCGATCCACAATCTGGAATCCCTCACCGATCTCACCCGATCGCTGTCATCGATCGGCGGCCGGTCGGTCGAGGGCCGGGCCTGGACGGGGAAGGCGGCGTAACTGCACTTCGGCGCGTTGCCGAAGCGGGGGCGCCATACCATATTGAAGGTATCACGCGAGGAGGTTCGCATGCTCGCTGGCAGTGACGACATTCTCAAGGCCGCCGAGGACTGGCGCAAGGCGGGGCGCGGCGTCGCGCTCGCGACCGTCGTCCAGACCTGGGGCTCGGCGCCGCGGCCGGTCGGCTCCAATCTGGTGATCGACGATCAGGGAAATTTTCTGGGCTCGGTCTCGGGCGGGTGCGTCGAGGGCGCGGTGGTGTCCGAGGCGATCGACGTCATCGAGAGCGGCAAGCCCAAGACGCTGGAGTTCGGCGTCGCCGACGAGACGGCCTGGAAGGTCGGGCTGTCCTGCGGCGGCACCATCCGCGTCTACGTGGAGAAGATCGACTAAGGCCTCGCCCCGGCCGGCCCGCGCCGACCGGGGCGACGGCATTGCTACAGTCGCCGTCGCAGGCTGCGTCCGCAGCCTGCACGGCGGCGTCCGACCGACTGGGACCGCCCGCACATGCGCATCGACATCCTCAAGGCCCTCAATGCCGAACGCGCCGCCCGGCGCGCCGCCGTCGTCGTGACCGACACCGCGAGCGGCGAGCAGCGCCTGGTCAAGGCCGACGAGGTCGCTCGCGATCCGTTGCGCGAGACGCTGGAGAAGGCGCTGCGCAGCGGCAAGAGCGGCATGGAGGAACTGCCGCAGGGCAACGTCTTCCTGACGGTGCACGTGCCTCCGCCCAAGCTGATCGTCATCGGCGCGGTCCACATCAGCCAGGCGCTGGCGCCGATGGCGGCGCTGCTCGACTACGACGTGACCATCATCGATCCGCGCACCGCCTTCGCCTCGAAGGAACGCTTCCCCGACGTCAAGCTGATCGCCGAATGGCCGGACGTCGCGCTGCCGCCGCTCGGCGTCGACCGTTACACCGCTTTCGTCGCGCTCACCCACGACCCCAAGATCGACGATCCCGCGCTCACGCACGCGCTCGAGCGCGAGTGCTTCTACATCGGCGCGCTCGGCTCGAAGAAGACCCACGGCCGCCGCATCGAGCGGCTCAAGGGGCAGGGCATCAGCGAAGCGGCGCTCGCGCGCATCCATGCGCCCATCGGCCTGCGCATCGGCGCGGTGTCACCACCCGAGATCGCGGTCTCGATCCTGGGCGAGATCACCGCCAGCCTGCGATTGTCACCGGAGCAGCGGTCATGAAGTTCGGTCCGCTCCCGCCCGCCGAAGCCGAGGGCGGCATCGTCGTCCATTCGATCCGCAAGGGCGCGCTCGTGCTCAAGAAGGGCACGCGCATCGGCAAGGCGGAGATCGCCGCGCTCGAAGCGGCCGACATCGCCAGCATCACCGTCGCGCGGCTCGAGCCCGGCGACATCTCCGAGGATCAGGCGGCGGGCGAGATCGCCGCGGCCGTCGCGGGCGAGGGCGTGCGCGTCGACCGCGCCTTCACCGGCCGCTCCAACCTGTTCGCGGAAGCGGGCGGCGTGCTCGTCGTCGACGAGGCCGGCATCGATCGCCTCAATGCCGTCGATCCCGACATCACGCTGGCGACGCTCGAGGCCTATGCGCCGGTGGTGCCCGGCAAGATGGTGGCGACCGTCAAGATCATTCCGTTCGCGGTCAGCGGCGCGGCGCGCGACGGGGCGGTGAAGGCCGCGCGCGAGGCGAAGCCGCTGGTGCGCGTCGCGCCCTACGTGGTCAAGAAGGTCGGCATCATCTCGACGCTGCTGCCCGGTCTCGCGGACAAGGTCATCGACAAGACGCTGCGCGTCACCGCCGAGCGCCTCGCGCCCGCGGGCGCCGGCATCATCGCCGAGAAGCGCGTGCCGCACGAGACGGACGCGCTCGCCGCGGCGCTCGACGAGATGCTCAAGGCCGGCGCCGAGCTCGTCGTCGTGTTCGGCGCCTCAGCCATCGCCGACAAGCGCGACGTCATTCCGGCGGCGGTGGAGGCGGTCGGCGGCAAGGTCGAGCACTTCGGCATGCCGGTCGATCCCGGCAACCTGATGCTGGTCGCCTCCGCGGGCGGCCATCCGGTGCTGGGCGCGCCCGGCTGCGCGCGCTCGCCCAAGGAGAACGGCTTCGACTGGGTGCTGGCACGCCTGCTGTGCGGCCTGCCGGTGACGCGCAAGGACATCACCGGCATGGGCGTCGGCGGCCTGCTGATGGAGATCGTCACGCGGCCGCAGCCGCGCGCCGACGAGGCGGGCGCGGGACGCAAGCTCGCGGCCGTCGTGCTCGCGGCCGGGCGCTCCACGCGCATGGGCGGCCCCAACAAGCTTCTGGCCGACGTCGGCGGCAAGCCGATGGTGCGCATCGCGGTCGAGCAGGCATTGGCCTCGAAGGCGCGTCCGGTCGTCGTCGTCACCGGCCATCAGCGCGAGCGCGTGGAGGCGGCGCTGTCCGGTCTGCCGGTGACGTTCGTGCACAATCCCGATTTCGCGGACGGCCTCTCCACCTCGCTCAAGGCCGGCGTGGCGGCGCTGCCGCAGGACGTCGACGGCGCGATCGTGTGCCTCGGCGACATGCCGCATGTCGATGCCGGCCTCGTCGATCGGCTGCTCGCGGCATTCGATCCCGAGCGCGGCGCGCTCGTGGTGGTGCCGACGACCGGCGGCAAGCGCGGCAATCCGGTGGTGTGGTCGCGCCGCTTCTTCCCCGAGCTTGCGCAGCTGGAAGGCGACGTCGGCGCGCGTCACCTGATCGCGTCCTACCCCGAGGCGGTGGTCGAGGTTCCGGTGAGCGGCAATGCCGCGCTTCTCGACATCGATACCCCCGACGCGCTCGACGCGGTGCGCGCCGAGATGGCGAAGTAGCGCCGCCAGCCCGTCCTTGCGGGCTGTCGCGCTCGCCACCGGGACTCAGAACGACACCGCCACCTCGAGATGGCACGTGCGGCAGCGCAGCACGTCGTCGCTGGTCTGGCTGGCAATGGGATGCAGCGGTGAGATGGCGCCGTTCTCCACCCAGCAGCGCGGACACAGATAATCCGAGCCGGCCTTGACCGGAAAGCCCTCCACGCGCTGCGGAGCGAGCAGGGCGGTCGCGCGCTCCTTCTCGATCGTCGCCTTGCGCGTTTCGATCTCGACGAGCTGGCGCTCCAGTTCGTCCACGCGCTGCTGCGCCTGCTCGGCGATCTCGCCGGCCATCCGCTTGAGCTGTCCCGCAAGACTCATGGTCGTCATCCCCTGACGGCTGACAACGTCCATAGCACCATTTGGCTCCGGGTCCCGCTACCCGGCGCGAGCGCCGGGTAGCGTTGCGGCCGCGGGCGAGGAGGGGCCGCAAGGGCCGAGCCGGCCTGCGTGTCCCACCCGGAATCGCCCGAAAATCCTTGCGCTTACGGCACGGAACTCAAGCTCGGTGCAAAAAAGGCCAGTGCCGGCCGGATCGTCTCCCGCCTAGCCTCTTGCGCGCAAGAAGCCGTATCGCTAAATATGACTGACCAGTCAGTCAGTATTGTGATGCAGCCGGGCATGCCATGAACGGACCCAAGCCGAAACGACAGCGAAAGCCCCAGGCCACGACCCGCCAAAGGGCCGCGGGAAGACCTGCAAGCGCCGCGACCGGCGACGCGGGTTCCGCGCCCGTCCCGCCGGGACTAGCGGCGGACGCAGTCACCGGGCGCGCGCAGAAGGCGGCGGCGCGCCGGCAGGCGATCCTCGCGGCGGCGCTCGACGAGTTCGCGGCGCGCGGCTTCGCGGCGGCCCGGCTCGACGACGTGGCCGAACGGGCGGGGGTCGCGAAGGGCACGATCTACGTTCACTTCGCCGACAAGGAAGCGCTGTTCCAGGAGATCGTGCGCACCATGGTGGTGCCGCTGGTCGCGAGCGTCGAGAGCGCGCCGGCCAGTGACCTTCCGGTCCGACAGGTGGTGGAGCACCTGGCCGACATGTTCGTGCGCGAGGTCTATGGCACGCGCCGGCGCGAGATCATCCGCCTGATGCTGACGGAAGGGCCGCGCTTTCCCGCGCTCGCCGACTTCTATTACCACGAGGTGGTCGAGCGCGCGGTCGCCGCGCTGCGCCACGTCCTGGCGCGCGCTCACGCGCGCGGCGAGCTCGAGGACGACACGCTGGTGCGCTTCCCGCACCTCGTCGTCGCGCCGATCATCTTCGCGGTCGTATGGTCCGGGCTGTTCGAACGCTTCTCGCCGCTTGACGTTTCGGTGCTGATGCGCGCGCACCTCGACCTTCTTTTTGGCAAGGAATCCGCACCATGAAGAGCGTTCGCATACTCGTGGTGCTGGCCATCGCGCTGGCGCTGGCGGCCTGCAACGAGGAGCCGCGCACCTACCAGGGCTGGGTCGAGGCCAATCTCATCTTCGTGGCGCCCGACGAGGCGGGCCGCATCGAGACGCTCTCCGTGCGCGAGGGCGACCAGATCACCGCCGGCTCGCCGCTGTTCACGCTCGACGCCGATCTGCAGCGCGCCGACGTCAACATGAACATGGCGACCGTCGCCAATGCGCAACAGGCGTTCGAGCGTGCGCAGAAGCTTGCCAAGACCGGGTCCGGCACCCAGCGCGACTACGACGTCACCCAGGCCGAGCTGCGCGCCGCGGAGGCGCGGCTCAATTCGGCACGCACGCGGCTTGACCGCCGCAGCCTGAACAGCCCGGTCACCGGCACCGTGCAGCAGGTCTACTTCCGTCCCGGCGAGATGGTGCCGGCCGGCCGGCCGATCGTGGCCCTGCTGCCGCCCGGAAATCTCAAGATCCGCTTCTTCGTTCCCCAGGCGGTGCTGCCGCGCGTGATCTATGGCGAGCGCATCGCGGTGGCGTGCGATGGTTGCGCGCCCGATCTGCGCGCGACGATCAGCTTCATCTCCAAGAGCGCGGAGTTCACGCCTCCGGTCATCTACAGCCTGGAGGAGCGCTCCAAGCTCGTGTTCCTGGTGGAGGCGCTGCCGGATCAGCCCGAGAAATTCCGCGTGGGCCAGCCGGTGGACGTCACGCTGCTCGGACCCGAGGCAAAGCCGGAAGTCAAACCCGAAGCGAACGCCGCACCGAAGTCATGACCGACGCATCGGACATTGCGATCAAGGTGGACGGGCTGACGAAGTCGTTCGACGGCCGCGTCGTCGTGCGCAATCTCTCGATGACCGTGAAGCGCGGCACCATCTACGGCTTCCTCGGGCCGAACGGGTCCGGCAAGACCACGACCATCCGCATGCTCTGCGGCCTGCTCACGCCCGACAGCGGCACCGGCACCACGCTCGGCTACGACATCCGCACGCAGGCCGACGAGATCAAGCGTCAGGTCGGCTACATGACCCAGCGCTTCAGCCTCTATCAGGACCTCTCGGTGCGCGAGAACCTGGAACTGGTGGCGCGCATCTACGGCATGCCGCGGCCCAGGCAGGCGGCGCGGGCGATGATCGACCGGCTTGGTCTGCACGGGCGCGAGGAGCAGCTCGCGGGAGAACTGTCCGGCGGATGGAAGCAGCGGCTGGCGCTCGGCGCCTGCACGCTGCCCAATCCCAAGCTGCTGCTGCTCGACGAGCCGACCGCGGGCGTCGATCCCAAGGCGCGGCGCGATTTCTGGAACGAGATCCACGCGCTCGCCGCCGAAGGGCTCACCGTGCTGGTCTCCACCCACTACATGGACGAGGCGGAGCGCTGCCACGAGATCGCGTACATCGCCTATGGCGAGCTGCTGACGCACGGGACGGTCGAGGACGTGATCAAGAGCTCGCAGCTCGTCACCTACACGATCACCGGCCAAGGCCTGAGCGAGCTGGCGACCGACCTGCCGGGCAAGCCGGGCGTCGACATGGTCGCTCCGTTCGGGAACAGCCTGCACGTCTCCGGCCGCGATCACGCCGCCTTGCAGGCGACGCTCGCGCCCTATCGCGACGATCCCGCGCTGACGGTGCACACGTCCGAGCCCTCGCTTGAGGACGTGTTCATCGAGCTGATGGGCCGCGCGCGCGACAACTTCCAGCAGGAGGTGGCGCCGTGAGCGGGTCTCGCCGGTTCCGCATGGGCGGGTTCTGGGGACGCACCCGCGCCATCCTGATCAAGGAGTTCATCCAGCTTCGGCGCGACCGCGTCTCGTTCGGGATGATCGTGATGGTTCCGCTGATCCAGCTCATGCTGTTCGGCTACGCGATCAACACGACGCCGCGCAACATGCCGATGGCGGTGCTTGTACAGGAGCAGACGGATATCGGCCGCACGCTCCTCAAGGCGCTGGAGAATACGCGCTACTTCAAGGTCACGCACATCGTCCACAGCGAAGCCGAGTTCGACCAGTTGCTCAAGTCGGGATCGGTTCTGTTCGGTGTCGAGATTCCGGTGAACTTCGAGCGCGCGGTGCGGCGCGGCGACAAGCCGGCGCTGCTGATCGCGGCGGACGCCACGGATCCCGTCGCGGCGGGCACGGCACTCGCCTCGCTCGGCCGGCTCGTTGGAACGGCGCTGCGCAACGAACGCGGCCTCCCGCAGACCGGCGAGGACCTGTTCGAGGTGCGCACGCATGCGCGCTACAATCCGGCGGCCGCCACCGCCCTCAACATCGTGCCGGGGCTGATCGGCACCATCCTGACCATGACCATGCTGATCTTCACGGCGCTCTCGGTGACGCGCGAGATCGAGCGTGGAACGATGGAAAGCCTGCTGGCGATGCCGATCACGCCGGTCGAGATCATGCTCGGCAAGATCGTGCCTTACATCGTCGTCGGGTTCGTGCAGGCCTCGCTCATCCTCGGCATCGGTATCCTGCTGTTCGGCGTTCCGATCTTCGGCAGTCTCCTGCTGCTGGCGGCGCTCAGCACGCTGTTCATCACCACCAATCTCTCGATCGGCTACACCTTCTCGACCGTGGCGCAGAACCAGCTTCAGGCCATGCAGATGTCGATCATGTTCTTCCTGCCGAACATCCTGCTGTCGGGATTCATGTTCCCCTTCGCCGGCATGCCGCAATGGGCGCAGTGGATCGGAGAGGCGCTGCCGCTCACGCATTATCTGCGTATCGTGCGCTCGATCATGCTCAAGGGGTCGACCCTCGCCGACCTGCGCTACGACTCGATCGCCCTGTTCGTGCTGATGCTGGTGGCCATGGGCATCGCGGTGACGCGGTTCCGGCGCACCCTGGACTAGGGACCGCTGTATCGGGACCCCCGTCTGCCCCGGGGGCATAGGCCGAGGCTACGAACCGCGCTATAGCTTGAGTCTCAATTGCGGACCGAGCCATGTCGCCCAACAATCCCGCTGCCGATGCCGCCGTGGTGCTGCCGGAGGACGTGCGCCGCCGGTCGCTCGCCTTCCTGAACTGGGCGCATTTCCTCGATCACTACGTGATCCTGATCTTCCCGACCGTGGTGATCGGGCTCGAGGCCGTCTACGCCCGGTCCTACGGCGACCTGCTGATCCTCTCCACCGCCGCCTTCACCGCGTTCGGCCTGTTTGCGCTCCCGTTCGGCTGGATCGCCCATCACTGGAGCCGGCGCAACATGATGACGATCTATTTCCTCGGGACCGGGCTCGCCTGCGTCGGGGTCGGCCTTGCGCCGAACTTCACCCTGCTCGCGATCGCGCTGCTTGCGGTCGGCATCTTTGCCGCGATCTACCATCCCGTGGGTATCCCGATGGTGATCGATACCGCGGTCAACCGCGGCCGCACGATGGCGTGGAACGGCGTGTGCGGGAACATCGGCGTGTCGATCGCCGCCGGCGTCACCGCCGTGATCACGGCGCAGTTCGGGTGGCGCGCGGCGTTCTTCATCCCGGCGGCGCTGTTCATCGTGAGCGGCATCGCCTACGCGCTCATGCTTCCGGACGACAGGCGCCGGGCTGCCCCGCGGCTCACCTCGCAGGATGTCGTGCTCGACGTCCGCACGGTCGTCGCCGTGGTGGTGCTGTTCATGGCGCTCGCGCTGTCCTCGGGGCTCGTCTTCAATGCGCTCACCATCACGCTGCCCAAGATCGTCGACGCCCGCATCGGCCGGGACTTTCCGCTGGCGGTGGTGGGCAGCCTTGCCACGCTGGTGTTCCTGTCGGGCGGGGCGGCGCAGCTTGCCGTCGGCCGGGCAGTCGAGCGCATCGCGCCGCACGTGCTCGTCGTCGCCGTCGCCGGCATCCAGCTCATCGCGGTGGTGTGGCTGACGGTCGCGACCGGCTGGCCGCTGTTGCCCGCGCTCGCTCTCGCCATCGCCGCGATCTATGCGCAGGTGACGGTCAACGACATCGTGCTCGCGCGCTACACGCCGCCGGCGTGGCGCGGCCGCATCTACGCGTTTCGCTTCTTCCTGATCTTCACGTCGGCGGGGCCGGCGGTGTGGGGCATCGGCAAGCTCTACGACGCCGGCGGCTTCGACCTCGTGCTCCTGGTCACGGCGATCGTCGCCGGCATCTATGCCGTCAACTCGCTGATGATCACGCTGCTGGTCGCCGGCGCGGAGGCGCGTCGCGCCAGCCCGGCGGCCCTGCCGGCGGAATAACCAGCTACAGCAGCTTCGCGGCGAGGTGCGTCACCGGCATGCCGGTGCGCGCCTGCACCTCCTCGGCAATCCACTGCCGGTGGCATTGCGTGTGATCGCGCTCGAAGCAGAGCAGGCACAGGCGCTTCCCGCTCTTCGCCAGCGTGGTCAGCTCGTCGAGTTCCTCCTGCGCGCGCGCCGTCTTGAGGTGCGCGCTGTAGATCTTGAACAGCTTGTCCATCTTGCCGCTGCGCGCGGCCTCGCGGCCTTCCTTGGGCGTGCCGAGCCCCTGCAGGTGCAGGTAGCCGATGCCGCGCTCGTCGAGGCCGGCGGCGAGCTGGCGCTTGGAGAAGCCGGGCTTGCGCGAGGCCGCCACCGCGCGCGTGTCGATCACCATGTCGACCTTGGCCTCGGCGAGCTCGTCGATGACGTTGCCGACGACGGCCTGCTCATAGCCGATGGTGAAGAGGGGAACTTTGCCGGATGCCTTGCGTGCCATGCCGCAAATGTGCGCAGGCGGCGGGCCAAAGACAAGGCGGTGGAGGGGGTTGACAAGATCATCAACGGATGTGTTGAATATCAACAGATCGGTTGAGTAATGGCCCGAGCATGACCACCCCGCTGCGCCTGGTGCGGCCCGATGACGAGCAGTCCCGCGAGGACGTCCTGCTGGACGAGGTCTTCGCGGCGCTGGCCGACCCGGTGCGCCGCGCGATCCTGACGCGGCTCGACGGCCGCGACCTGCTGGTGTCGGAGCTCGCCGAGCCGTTCGACATCTCGTTGCAGGCGGTCTCGCGCCATATCCAGGTGCTGGTGCGCGCCGGGCTGGTGACGCAGGAGCGCACGGGCCGCATCAGTCGCTGCCGGCTGGACGCCGGTCCGATCCAGACCGCGGCGGTCTGGCTCAACCGCTACAGCAAGTACTGGCAGGAGCAGTTCAACGTCCTCGCCGCCGCTTTGGAGGAGATCGCGCCGGCCCCCACCAGGCCGGCGCAGCGGCGGCAGCCATCGCGGCGCGGGAGTGCGCGCCGCAAACCATCCAAACCTTCGAGTGCCAAATCGTAAGTGGAGTGGAGGTCGTCATGACGCAGCATACGGTCGTCTCGCACGATGCCTGGCTGGCAGCCCGCAAGGCGTTGCTGGCCCGGGAGAAGGCATTCACGCGAGCCCGCGACGAGCTCAGCCGTGCGCGCCGCGATCTGCCCTGGGAGCGGGTGGAGAAGGACTATCGGTTCGCGGGCCCGGGCGGCGAGGTGGGGCTGGCGGATCTCTTCGCCGGCCGCAGCCAGCTCGTGGTCTATCATCTGATGTTCGATCCGGCCTGGGACGCCGCCTGCAAGAGCTGCTCGTTCTGGGCCGACAACTTCGAGCGCAACGTCGTGCACCTGGCGCACCGCGACGTCACCATGATCGCGATCTCGCGCGCGCCGCTCGCCAAGATCGAGGCCTTCCGCAGGCGCATGGGCTGGACCTTCGACTGGTACTCGTCGAACGGAAGCGACTTCAATTATGATTACGGTGTCTCGTTCCGTCCGGACGAGGTGGGAAACGGCAAGGCTGCCTACAACTTCGGGACCATCCCGCCCCCGGGATCGGAGATGCCGGGGATCAGCGTCTTCTACAAGGACGACGCCGGCGCGATCTTCCGTACCTATTCGTGCTACTCGCGCGGGATCGAGATGATGAACGCGGCCTATCAGTACCTCGATCTCGTTCCCAAGGGACGTGACGAGGATCCGGCGCGGCCGATGAGCTGGCTGCGGCTGCGCGACACCTACGGTGCGTGAGGACCCGCATGCCCTATCGCGACACGGCGCGCAAGATCGCCGACTATCGCAACCAGATCGCCGACCTGCGCCTGAAGATGCGCGAGGCGCAGGCGGCGGTCGAGCCGGAGGAGGTCGCCGACTACGTGTTCACCCGCTTCGGCGGCCCCGTGAAACTGTCGGAGCTGTTCGGCGACAAGGATACGCTGATCGTCATTCACAACATGGGGCGAGGGTGCTCGTCCTGCACCTTGTGGGCCGACGGATTCAACGGCGTCTATCACCATCTCGCGAACCGCGCCGCATTCGTCGTTTCCTCGCCCGACGAGCCGGCCGTGCAGCGCGAGTTCGCGGCGAGCCGCGGCTGGCGCTTTCCCATGGTGTCGACTTTAGGAACGACCTTCCCGCAGGACATGGGCTATTGGCAGAATGGCCCGCGGCCCGGCGTCTCGGTGTTCAAGCGCCGCGGCGGCGCCATCCTGCGCGTGTCCGACACCTCGTTCTCGCCCGGCGATGACTTCTGCGCCGTGTGGCACCTGTTCGATCTCATCCCCGAGGGCCGCGCGGGCTGGTCCCCCAAGGTCAGCTACGGACCCTAGTGGGGCGCGGGCGCATCACGCGTCCTTGGCCGTCGGCCGCGCACCGAGCCGGTCCAGCAGCGCCATCGCCGCGGCGGGGGCGCGTACCTTGCCCTCGTGGATGAAATAGATGAATGCATCGCGCGGCTGTTGTTTCGGCGCGCTCTTGCCGTCGACGTAGGGCAGGTCGTCCGGCGCGCCGCCTGCCGTCCAGGTCTGCGCGCGCTTCGCCCAGGCCTCGATCGCCGCCTTGGGGTACGCGGTGGGCTCCGTGTCCTTGCCCTTCTGCAGGCGCGCATAGATGAAGTCGCCGGTGATGTCGGCGATCTCCGGATAGGTCTTGTGCTCGGCATAGACCACCGGAATCGAGAACTGGCGCAGCAGGGCGATGAAGGCCGGCACTTTGAAGCTGTCGTGGCGCACCTCGACCACGTGGCGCAGCGTGAGGCCGTCGCGCTCGCGCGGCAGCAGCTCGAGGAACTTGCCGAAATCGGCCTCGTCGAACTTCTTGGTCGGGGCGAATTGCCACAGCACCGGCCCGAGCCGGTCGCGCAGCTCGGTCACGCCGCTGTCGTAGAAGCGCTGGATCGAATCGCCGGCTTCCGCCAGCACGCGGCGGTTGACCGCAAAGCGCGGCCCCTTCACCGCGAACACGAACCCCTCCGGGGTCTCCGATCGCCACTTGCGGAAGCTCTCGGGCTTTTGCGAGCCGTAATAGGTGCCGTTGATCTCGATCGAGGTGAGCTGGCTCGCGGCGTAGGTCAGCTCCTTCGCCTGGGTCAGGCCCTTCGGATAGAACACCCCGCGCCAGGGCTCGAACGTCCAGCCGCCGATACCGACATAAAAGTGTCGCGTGTTTATGGTCTTAGTCATCCTTGTGGAACCTTTGCTGCGTTCCTACATTATTGCGAACGAAGACGGCGAGGCTAGCGCCCGCTGTTGAGACGGCCACGACAAGCAGGTGACGCCGGATGTACGCGCACCTTCTCGTTCGTGGTCGTTAGCATTTTAAGCGATCGCCCCGCCGCTCGCGACGCCTCGTGCGGCGATCACTTTCTCCGCCGCCGCCACTCCCGTCAGATACGCGCCGTGCGCGGTCGAGAAATCCGCGAGCGAGCAGGCCTCTCCCGCAAAGAACAGGCGATCATCGACAGGCGCGGCCAGCCTCGCGCGGGCGTCCGCATGGCCGGGGCGGGCATAGGAATAGGACCCGCGGGCGAAGGGATCGCGCCGCCACGCGTGGACGCGCAGGGGCCGGACCCGGCGCGCGAAGGCGTTGCCGAGCAGGTCCTTCAACTGCCCCACGGCGAAGTCGGTGAAAGCGGCGTCGCCGGCCTGCTCCAGCTCGGCGGCGAGCGATCCGCCGAAATACGCTTCGATCTGCGGCCGCCCGAACGGGCGCAGATGATAGGTCGCGGTGGCGACGCTGTCGGTGCGCCCGACCAGGCGGCTGTCGGTCTCGAACTCGTCCGGCCGGTCGAGCGCGAGGAACAGCTTGTCGGCAAGGCCGAGCGGCAGGCCGGCGGCGTCGTCGGTCTTGTCGGGCAGGCGAGGGACGAACAGCTCCGGCTGCTGCGCGATGATCGCGCTCGGCAGCGCGACGATCGCCTGGTCTGCGGTGAAGGTGCCTCTCTGCGTTTCGATGCGCAGGCGCTGGCCGCCGTGATCGATCCGCTGCACCGGGCAGTCGCGCGCCGCCGCAAGACCCGCGCCGTGCCCGGCGATGGCCGTCCCCAGTCCCTCCTCCACGCGCCAGTTGATGCCGCTGTCGTCGTAGCGCGCGAGATCGACGGCCGACACCTGTTCGAGCTCCGCGCCGCTGACGTAGGTGTTCACCGCGTCGAGCAGCGCGTTCCAGCGCCCGCCCGGCTCCAGCAGCGCCGACGCCGGTTGGTCGGGCGCGTGCTCGGCCGCGGCGAGCCGCTCATAGAAACGGTGCTGCGCCTGCAGGAAGGCGTGCTGGTCGGTCAGCGAGAACCCGACCGGCAGCGAGGGCCGCGCCCAGGGCGGCGGCGTGTCGTCGAGGGTCAATCCCTGCGCCTGCGCGATCGCGCGCCAGGGATTGCGGTCGGCGGAGTGCAGCCAGCCGCAGCCGAGATCGATGCCGTGCCCATCCGGATCGGTGACGGTCCACGCCCGCCCGCCGAGCCGGTCTCGCGCCTCGATGATCACGCATGCAACGCCGGCCTCGTGCAGGCGGCGCGCTGCGGCAATGCCGGCCGCCCCGCCGCCGATCACCGCGACTTCGGTATCGCTGCTGCTCATGGACTGATCTGATAACGCAAACGCCGAGGACCCGGTACCGATTCATGGCACGCGATTCCAACATGACAGCGAACGCCGAAACGCGGACGGCCCCGGATCGCTCCGGGGCCGGCCTTTGAGTACCCTGCGCCGCGCGTGGCGGATTGGTCAGGCCGCCGCCCGGTGCGAGGTGAGCCGCTTGCTGGCAAGCTCCGCACCCTGCGCCAGCGCTTCCAGCTTGGCCCAGGCGAGTTGCGGATGCACGCGCCCGCCCAGCCCGCAGTCGGTCGAGGCGACGACCTTCTCGGGCCCGACCGCATCGACGAAGCGCAGGACGCGGTCGGCCACCACTTCGGGATGCTCGATCACGTTGGTGGAGTGGGTGACGACGCCGGGCATGATCACCTTGCCGTCCGGCAGCTTGACGTCCTTCCACAGCTTCCACTCGTGCTCGTGGCGCACGTTCGCCGCCTCGAACGAATAGGCATAGGCGTTGACCTTGAGCATCGAGTCGATGAGGTGCTGCATCGGGATGTCGGTCGTGTGCGGGCCGTGCCAGCTTCCCCAGCACAGGTGGAAGCGGATCTTGTCCTGCGGCAGGCCGCGGATCGAGTAGTTGAGGATATCGATGCACTTGTCGTTGTACTTCTTGTAGCCCTCGATGCTCGGCTCGTTCTTCTGCTGGTCCCAGTTCTCGCCGATCGCCGGATCGTCGAGCTGCAGCGTCAGCCCGGCGTCGATGATCGCCTTGTACTCCTCGCGCATGGCGTCGGCGCAGGCCATCATCAGGTCTTCTTCGCTCTTGTAGTGCGTGTTGGCCATGCGCGAGCAGCTCGCCGGCGCCACCGAGTTCATCCAGCCGTCCTTCTCGGGGATGCCGGCGGCCTTGAGGGCGGCCTTGAGGTTGGCGATGTCGCGCTGGATCGCGTCCTGGCCCTTGTACTTGATCGGACCGGTCACCACCGGGCTGTAGTGCGTCATGTATTGCTCGGGCAGGGCGCAGCCCGAGGCCGGGTCCATGTAGGCTTCCTCGAACTTCTTCCAGTCGCGCCGGTCGAGCCAGTCGCCGACGGTGAACGCGCCCGGCGTCATCGGCGTGTCGATCTGGGCCGAGAGCTTCTGCATCCACAGCGGCTTGTCTTCCGCCGTGACCCCTTCGAGGCGCCGCACGACGTAGGACCACCACGCGCCGTAGTCGTAACCCCAGCCCATGGTGTGGCCGAACTCGCCGTCGTTCACGAGGTCGATGCCGACCTCCTTCTGGCGGCGGACGAGTTCCGCCACCGCGTTCTTGAGCTCGGCGTCGTAGGTCGCGTCGTCGATCTTCTCGCCGTCGATGCGTTTGCGGTTGAGCTCGATCAGCCTGGCCGGTCGCGGCAGACTGCCCACGTGCGTCGTCAGGATGCGGTGCGACATCAATAGCCCTCCCTGGGATATGCAACGGGCATTGCACGGTGGGCGCTTGATCGCGACCGCCGCCGCTCATTGCGCTTATGCTCGAAGGCTAACAAGAACGGCGCGCCGGCGGCAAGCGCCCGCGCCGCGCTGCGGCGAGGAGGCGCAGCCATCGCCACGGTGGAACTTCGCGGAACCTATTGGAATGCGACCTCGGCGAAGCTGCGCAGCTTGCGCGAATGCAGCCGCTCGCGCTCCTGCGCCTTGAGCTTCTCGAGCGCGCTCAGGCCGATGTCGAGATGCTGGCTCACGCGCTGGCGGTAGAACTGGTCGGCCATGCCGGCGAGCTTGATCTCGCCGTGCAGCGGCTTGTCGGAGACGCAGAGCAGGGTGCCGTAGGGTACGCGGCAGCGGAAACCGTTGGCCGCGATCACCGCCGACTCCATGTCGAGCGCGACCGCGCGCGAGTGCGACAGGCGGCCGACCACGGCGTGGCCGCCGAGCTCCCAGTTGCGGTTGTCGACGCTGGCGACCGTGCCGGTGCGCATCACCGCCTTGAGCGCGTAGCCGGTGAGCCCCGTCACCTCGCTGACCGCCTGCTCGAGCGCGACCTGCACCTCGGCCAGCGCCGGCACCGGCACCCACGGCGGCAGTTCCTCGTCGAGCGCGTGGTCCTCGCGCACGTAGCCGTGGGCGAGCACGTAGTCGCCGAGCCGCTGCGTGTTGCGCAGCCCGGCGCAGTGCCCGAGCATCAGCCAGGCATGCGGGCGCAGCACCGCGACGTGGTCGGTGATGTTGCGCGCGTTGGATGGGCCGGTGCCGATGTTGATCAGCGTGATGCCGGCATCGTCCGGTCGCACGAGATGGAACGCGGGCATCTGCGGCACGCGGTCGGGCGGCGTGCCGGAGGGCGCGCCCGCGGCCGGTGTGATCACGTTGCCGGGCGCGACGAAGCGCTCGTAGCCGGAGCCCGGCGTCGCCACCCGCGCGCGGCCGATCTGCGCGAAGGCGTCGGTATAGAACTGGTAGTTCGTGAAGATCACGAAGTTCTGGAAATGCTCGGGATCGGTGCCGGTGTAGTGGTAGAGCCGGTGCAGCGAATAGTCGACGCGCGCGGCGCGGAACAGCGCAAGCGGCGCCGGCGCGCCCGGTTGAGGCGCAAGCGTGCCGTTGACAATCGCATCGTCCATGGTGGCGAGGTCGGGCACATCGAAGAGATCGCGCAGCGGACGCTCGACCGGCTCGCCACCGCGGGCGGCGAGCCCCGCGGCGACGCCGATGTCGCGCCGGTAGGCGAAGTGGATCGGGATCGGCTCGTCCGACTCGCCGATCTCCACCGGCACGCCGTGGTTGGCGATCAGCAGCGCGATCTGCTCGGTGAAGTAGCGGCGGAACAGGTCGGGCCGCGTCACGCTCGTCTCGTGCACGCCGGGGCCCGAGACGAAGCCGTAGGCGAGGCGGGAGTCGAGCCGCGCGTGGGTCGTCGTGGTGATGCGCACGAACGGGTAGGTGGCGCGCACGCGCGCGGGCGGCTCCTTGCCGGAGGCGTAGGCCTCGAACGCGTCGCGCAAGAAGGCGGTGTTGCGCTCGTAGATCTCGACGAGCCGCGCGACCGCGGCGTCGGCATCCGTGAAGGGCCGGGTGGCGATGCGCGGGGGCGACAGCGTGCTCGAATCCGGCATGGCGCAATTCTACCGGGCCGCGCGGCAAGCAAAAGGCCCGGGATTGCTCCCGGGCCTTCGCAGTTTCCGTTGATCTCTCAAGCCGGACTTGGAAGTCCGTCTGAGAGGCGGCTCCTTGGACTTCTTAGAAGTCCATTCCGCCGCATCGAAGTCGGCTATTGCCGACTTCGACACTTTTTCAAGAGGGCGGCTCCTTGGACTTCCTTAGAAGTCCATTCCGCCGCCCGGCGGCATGGCCGGCGCCGCGTCCTTCTTCTTCGGAAGCTCGGCGACCATCGCCTCGGTGGTGATCAGCAGGCCGGAGACCGACGCGGCGTCCTGCAGGGCGGTACGCACGACCTTGGTCGGGTCGATGATGCCCTTCTTGAGCATGTCGCCGTACTCGCTGTTCTGCGCGTCGAAGCCGTAGCTGTACTGGTCCTTCTCCAGCACCTTGCCGACGATCACCGAACCGTCCTCGCCCGCGTTGAACGCGATCTGGCGGGCCGGGTAGGAGAGCGCCTTGCGGACGATCTCGACGCCGTGCTTCTGGTCCTCGTTCTGGGTGCGGACCTTCTTGAGGGCCTCCGAGGCGCGCAGCAGCGCAACGCCGCCGCCCGGCAGGATGCCTTCCTCGACGGCCGCGCGGGTCGCGTGCATGGCATCATCCACGCGATCCTTGCGCTCCTTCACCTCGACCTCGGTGGCGCCGCCGACGCGGATCACCGCGACGCCGCCCGCGAGCTTGGCGAGACGCTCCTGCAGCTTCTCACGGTCGTAGTCCGAGGTGGTCTCCTCGATCTGCGCCTTGATCTGCGCGATGCGCGCCTCGATGTCGGCCTTCTTGCCGGCGCCGTTGACGATGGTGGTGTTCTCCTTCTCCATCATCACCTTCTTGGCGCGGCCGAGCATCTGCAGCGTGACGTTCTCGAGCTTGATGCCGAGATCCTCGGAGATCGCCTGGCCGCCGGTCAGGATCGCGATGTCCTGCAGCATGGCCTTGCGGCGGTCGCCGAAGCCCGGGGCCTTCACCGCCGCGACCTTCAGGCCGCCGCGCAGCTTGTTGACCACGAGCGTGGCGAGCGCTTCGCCTTCCACGTCCTCGGCGATGATGACGAGCGGCTTGCCGGTCTGCACCACGGCCTCGAGCAGCGGGAGCAGCTCCTGCAGGCCCGACAGCTTCTTCTCATAGATGAGCAGGTACGGGTCTTCCATCTCGACCCGCATCTTGTCGGCGTTGGTGATGAAGTACGGCGAGATGTAGCCGCGGTCGAACTGCATGCCCTCGACGACGTCGAGCTCGGTCTCGAGCGACTTGGCCTCTTCGACCGTGATCACGCCCTCGTTGCCGACCTTCTTCATCGCCTCGGCGAGGAAGCGGCCGATCTCCTGGTCGCCGTTGGCCGAGATGGTGCCGACCTGGGCGATCTCGTCGTTCGAGGTGACCTTCTTGGTGTTGGCCTTGAGGTGGTCGACGACGGCCTCGACCGCGAGGTCGATGCCGCGCTTGAGGTCCATCGGGTTCATGCCGGCGGCAACCGCCTTGGCGCCTTCCTTGACGATGGCCTGGGCCAGCACGGTGGCGGTGGTGGTGCCGTCGCCGGCGACGTCGGAGGTCTTGGAAGCGACCTCACGCACCATCTGGGCGCCCATGTTCTCGAACTTGTCCTCGAGCTCGATCTCCTTGGCGACGGTGACGCCGTCCTTGGTGATGCGGGGGGCGCCGAAGCTCTTGTCGAGCACGACGTTGCGGCCCTTCGGGCCGAGCGTCACCTTTACGGCGTTGGCGAGAATGTCGACGCCGCGCAGCATCTTGTCGCGGGCTTCGACGGAGAATTTGACGTCTTTGGCAGCCATGTTGAGTAACTCCGTATCCGTTGCGGCTTACGCGGCTTTCTTCTTGGCGACGCCGTCTTCCAGCACGCCCATGATGTCGCTTTCCTTCATGATCAGGTACTCGACGCCGTCGAGCTTGACCTCGGTGCCCGACCACTTGCCGAACAGCACGCGGTCGCCGACCTTCACGTCGATCGGGATCAGCTTGCCGGTCTCGTCGCGGCCGCCCGGACCCACTGCAATGATTTCGCCCGTCTGCGGCTTTTCCTTCGCCGTGTCGGGAATGATGATCCCGCCGGCGGTTTTTTCTTCGGCTTCGATGCGCTTGACGACAACGCGGTCGTGAAGCGGGCGGAACTTCATGGTGTCCTCCTAGAGAAAATGTCACAGATCTGGAACGGATGAAGCGGGGCGGCCCCCCAGCTAACATTTCCGTGAGCCGCCCGACCGCCGACATAGGCCGGGATTAGGGTCCCGCAAGAGGTCGGCCGAAAATTTTTAGCACTCGCTTTTCAAGAGTGCCAGCGTATCCTTTAACCGCTTGATCGGACATGGTTAATGCGCCTTAACGCGGCGCGCGGGGCGCGCCGCGGGGGTCGGCGCCGGGCTGGCAGCAGTCTCCTCATGATGCTGCTAACGCATTGAAAATACACAAACAATTCACTTTTTAGCCTTGCAATGAACCGGCGGCGAATTCGAGACTTGTACCTCCCACCACGGAGGATTCGATGGTTTCGGAAGACTTCAAGAAGCAGCTCGACGGGTACGGCCTGACCACGGCGCAGATCCTCTACCGCCGGCCGGATCACCGCTGGCTGCTGCAGAGCTACGTCTGGCAGCACTACGACCTGTTCCCGGACTTCCCCGAGCTCCACCGCTTCCTGGATTTCTGGCAGTCGAACCTCGAGGGGCCGCTGCATTCCGTGACCGTCGCTCACTGCAAGCTGATCGCCCCGACCGAGATGCGCGCCGTCGACGGCGTCTTCGGGCTCCACTGATCCGCGTCCGCCGCTCGGTGCGCCGGGGGCGCGAAGGACTTGTCGCCTGTCTGCGGCACGGACTTGATTTCCTCCCGTGCGCCCATGGGCTACCCTCCCGCCACAACAAGATCACGGGAGGGTGGAAATGCTGAAATTCATCGCGGCCGGCGCGGCCGCGCTTGCAACAATCGTGGCGTTTGGTGCGCGGGCGTCGGCGCAGGATGCCTATCCCTCGCGGCCGATTACGCTGATGCATGGCTTCGGGGCCGGCGGCAACTCCGACACGATCTCGCGCATCATGGCGGAGCCGCTCTCGCCGCGCCTGGGCCAGCCGGTGGTGGTGGAGGCGCGCGCGGGCGCCGGCGGCAATCTCGCCTCGGGCGCGCTCGCCAAGGCCGCGCCCGACGGCTACACGCTGATCACGCTCACCGGCGGTCACGCCGTCTCCGGCGCGATCTACAAGTCGCTGCCGTTCGACACGGTGAACAGCTTCCAGATGGTGTCGACGCTGATCTTCTTCCCCTTCGTCGTCGCGGTGAACAAGAACTCGCCGCACAAGACGCTGGCGGACCTGATCGCGGCGGCCAAGGCCAAGCCCAACTCGATCACCTACAGCTCGGCGGGCGTCGGCTCGACCCAGCATCTCGCCGGCGCGCTGTTCGCCTCGATGGCGGGCATCGAGATGATCCACGTGCCGTATCGCGGCGGCACCGGGCCGATCACCGACCTGCTCGGCGGCCAGGTCGACGTGCTGTTCGACACGCAGACGGTGACCCTGCCGCATATCCGCTCGGGCGCCATCCGCGGGCTCGGCGTGACGAGCCCCAACGCGTGGCCCTCGGTGCCCGGCGTTCCGCCGGTGGCGCAGACCGTGCCCGGCTATGACGTGCGCTCGTGGATGGGCATCGCGGGGCCGAAGGGCATGCCGCAGGCGGTGGTCGATCGCCTCAACAGCGAAATCCGCTACGTGCTCGCGCGCGATCCGGCCAAGAGCAAGCTCGAACAGCTCGGCAACGAGGTGCGCGCCAGCTCGCCGCAGGAGATGCACGATTGGGTCGCGGGCGAAGTCGCCAAATGGCGCAAGGTCGTGGCGGAAGCCAAGATCCCGCAGCAATGACGTTCGGCGAGGTCCGGCGGAAAGGACGAGATGCAGCTCTACAGCTACTGGCGATCGCAGGCCACGTATCGCGTGCGCATCGCCCTGCGCCTCAAGGGACTGACCGCCGGCCTCGTCACGCTCGATCTTCTCAAGGGCGACCAGTTCGCGCCCGCCTATCGCGCGGTCAATCCCGAGATGGTGGTGCCGGCGCTGATCGACGGCGAGGGGCCGCCGCTGGTGCAGTCGCTCGCCATCCTCGAGTATCTCGACGAGAAGCATCCCGCACCGCCCTTGCTCCCGCGTGACTTGCGCGCGCGGGCGCACGTGCGCGCGCTGGCGCAGATGGTCGCGATGGACGCGCATCCGCTCGTGGTGCCGCGCGTGCGAAAATATTTCGAGGAGGACCTGCGCCTCGACGAGGCCAGCCGTGCCGCCTGGCAGCGCCACTGGATGGAGCTGGCCTGCCGGTCGGTCGAGGAGGTGCTCGCGCGCGATCCGCGCACCGGGCGCTTCTGCTGCGGCGAGGAGGTGACGATCGCCGACGTCTGTCTCGTGCCGCATCTCGTCGCAACCAAGATGCTCGGCAGCGATCTTGCCGCCTGGCCGACCGCCGCGCGCATCTTCGAGGCGTGCATGCAGCTCGACGCCTTCGCCATGGAGCATCCGCTGCGCCAGCCGGATGCGCCCGCGCAGCCGCCGCGCTGAAGGCGCGGTCTACTTGGCTTGGGCACCGACTCCCGGGTGTCATCGCCCGCGGAAGCGGGCGATCCAGTACTCCGAAGCGCTCGTATTCAAGCTTGAAGGCCGGAGATTGCTGGATGCTCCGCTTTCGCGGAGCATGACGAACCGAGAGTCCTTGCATTCCTCCAGGAGCCGCGCATGCGCATCCGCTTCGATTTCGGCACGCTCACCCTCGACGCCGATCTGCTCGACACCGCCACCGCCAAGGCGATCGTCGCGGCGCTGCCGCTGACCTCGTCCGCGCTCACCTGGGGCGAGGAGGTCTATTTCGACGTGCCGGTGCGCGCGCGGCGTGAGCCCGATGCGCGCGCGGTGATTACGCCCGGTGAGATCGCCTACTGGCCCGAAGGCCCCGCGATCGCCATCGGGTTCGGGCGCACGCCGATCTCGCAGACCGGCGAGACGCGGCTCGCCAGCCCGTGCAACATCTTCGCCAAGGCGCGCGGCGACGTGAAGGCGCTGGCGGCCATCCGCTCCGGCGCCAAGGTGACGGTGCGGGCCGCCGCCGACTGAGCGCCCGGCGCGGCCGGCCGCCGGTGTTCAGACCACGGCGGATGGTGCGGGAAGGCCGCGCGCGTTTCGTTTACCCTTTGTAAGCATACTGGCGGAGAATCAGCTCGGACCGGCCGGGGCCGGGGAGGGGATCTCATGATCAGGACCGTCGCCACGCTTCTCGCTGCCGGGCTCGTGTCGCTCGCCACCGTCCTGCCGGGCACTCCGGCCCGCGCCCGAGACGGCGGTGCCGTCGCCGCCGGCGTGATCGGCGGGCTTGCGGCGGGTGCGCTCATCGGCAGCGCGGTTGCCAATTCGCGGCGGCCACCTCCGCCGCCCGCCTATGTCGCGCCGAGCTACTACGCGCCGCCGCCGCCGGTGGTCGTGGAAGAGGACTGCTGGTACGAGCGCCCGCGCGTGTGGGATCCTTACGCGGGCGTGTGGCGGCGCGGCCCGCGCCGGCTCGTCTGCGATTGATCGCGGGACGAACTGACGACACGCAAGGCCCGGACGGTCACCCGCGCCCGACGAACGGCATCTTCGTCGCCATCACCGTCATGAACAGCACGTTGGTCGCGAGCGGCAGGTTGGCCATGTAGACCACCGCCTCGCCCACGTGCTCCGCATCCATGCGCGGCTCGATCATCATCTGGCCGTTGGGCTGCAGCACGCCGTCGCCCGTGACCATGCGCTCGGTCAGCGGCGAGACGGCATTGCCGATGTCGATCTGCCCGCAGGCGATGTCGTAGGCGCGCCCGTCGAGCGCGGTCGATTTCGTCAGGCCGGTGATCGCGTGCTTCGTCGCGGTGTAGGCGACGGTGAGGGGGCGCGGGGCGTGCGCCGAGATCGAGCCGTTGTTGATGATGCGGCCGCCGCGCGGCGTCTGCTCCTTCATGATGCGGAAGGCTTCCTGCGTGCACAGGAAGGAGCCGGTCAGATTCGTGTCGACCACGGCCTTCCATTTCTCGAGCGGCAGGTCCTCGAGCGGCATCGCCGGCGCGCCGATGCCGGCATTGTTGAACAGCACGTCGAGCCGCCCGTAGGTCTCCTTGATCTTCGCGAACAGCGCCTTGATCGAGGCTGCATCGGCGATGTCCGTCGCGACGCACAGCGACGCGCCGCCCGCGCCCTCCTTCGCCACCTCCCGCAGCTTGTCGAGGCGGCGTCCCGCGAGCACGACGGCGTAGCCCGCCTTCATCAGCGCCAGCGCCACGGCGCGGCCGACGCCCGTTCCTGCGCCGGTGACCAGCGCGACCTTCTGTGCAGCCATGCCTCGATGCTCCTTTCGTTCCTCCGGCGGCGCGCCTTAGAGCATGATCCCGGAAAGTGGACACCGGTTTCCGGAAAAGATCATGCTCACACAAAAAGCTAGAGCATGATCCCGGAAAGTGGACACCGGTTTCCGGAAAAGATCATGCTCAAACAAAAGCTAGACCACGATCGCGATTTCAACCTGGTCTGATCGCGGTGTAGGCGCAGCCCGGCGCATCTTGTGGAAGGAGACCTGCGGCCGCAAGCCGCCGTCCCGGCATGCGGTCGATAGATTGCCGGCGCGGCAAGAAGGATGTATATGCAGCCTTTGCGGGCGAGCGTGTGCGGAGGCCGTGGCCATGAGCAAGCCGAAAGCGGAAGGGCAGTGGGGGCGCTGCACGTGCCTGCGCCTGCGCAAGCTCACCCGCCGCGTCACCCAGATGTACGACCAGGCGCTCGCGCCCGCGGGCCTCACCTCCAGCCAGTTCAGCCTGCTGGCATTCCTGTCGGTGCGCGGCGATACGTCGATCGGCGCGCTCGCCGACGAACTGCTGATGGACCCGACGTCGCTGACCCGCACCTTGCGGCCGCTTGAGAAGCGCCGCCTGCTCAAGGTGGCGGTGGCGAGGGACGACCGCCGGCGGCGCGACGTCGCCGTGACCGAGGCGGGGCGCACCGCCTTCCGCGAGGCTCTGCCGCGCTGGCGCAAGGTGCAGGCGGACCTGGCCGATCTCATGGGTTCGCCCCGCTTCGACGAACTCAACCGCTCGCTCGACGACTCTCTGCGACAATTGACGGCCAGCTAACGCAATCCGCATGGCTCGCCGGCTTGACCGCGCGCCTGTTTCACGATTAGCTGCATATACAGATAATTCGGCGGCGGTCGATGAACTCGGCGAGGATGGCAGTGGCTTCTGATTCCGGGCGCATAAAGCCGCCGGCCGCGGCCGCATTGGCCTCGCGCGCGTTCATTCTCGAAGGTCCGATCGTTCCCGGCCTGCTGCGGCTCGGCCTGCCGACGCTGATCGTGATCACCGTGCAGACGCTGGTCGGCGTCGCCGAGGCCTATTTCGTCAGCTTCCTGGGCACCGATGCGCTCGCGGGGGTGGCCGTCGTCTTCCCGGTGCTGATGCTGATGCAGATGATGGCCAACGGCGGCTTCGGGCAGGGCGTCGCTTCGGCGATCGCGCGCGCCATCGGCGGCAACCGTTTCGCCGATGCGCAGGCGCTCGCCTTCCACGCGCTCGTGCTCGCGCTGGTCCTCGGCGGCGTGTTCATGGTCGCCGCGCTGCTCGGGGGACCGTTGCTCTACCGCGCGCTGGGCGCGCGCGAGGGCGCGCTGACGGCGGCGCTCACCTTTTCCAACATCACCTTCCTCGGCGCGGTGCCGATCTGGATGACGGCGCTGCTCGCGGCCGTGCTGCGCGGCAGCGGCCAGGTCAAGGTGCCGGCGCTGATCACCTTCACCGGCGCGCTGGTGCTGGTGCCGCTGTCGCCGGCGCTGATCTTCGGCCTCGGGCCGCTGCCGCGCCTCGGCATCGCCGGTGGCGCCGCGGCCAACGGCCTCTACGCGACGCTCTGCGCCGCGGCGATGCTGCTCTACTTGCGCATGGGACGCTCCGGCCTGCGCCTTGCGGTCACGCCGCTGCGCTGGCGGCTGTTCAAGGACATTCTCGGCGTCGGCACGCTGTCGGCGCTCTCCACCGTGCAGACGAATCTCACGGTGGCGCTCGTCACCGGCGCGGTCGGCCTCTACGGCACCGCCGCCATTGCGGGTTACGGCGTGGCGGCGCGGCTCGATTACCTGCTGATCCCGCTGCTGTTCGGCTTCGGCACCGCCGCGGTGACCATGGTCGGCACGGCCATCGGGGCGGGCGACGTCGCGCGCGCCCGCCGCGTGGCCTGGGTCGGCGCGCTGATCGGCGGCGGCGCCACCGGCCTGATCGGTGCTGTGGTGGCGGCGTTTCCCACGCTGTGGCTTCGCCTCTTCACCGATGACGCCGCGGCGCTCGCCACGGGCGCGCAGTACCTGCGCCTCGTCGCGCCGTTCTACTGGCTGTTCGGCGTGGGGCTCATGATCTATTTCGCCAGTCAGGGTGCGCAGCGCGTTCTCGTGCCTCTGCTCGGCGGCACCGCGCGGCTGCTGCTGGCCGGCGTCGTCGGCTGGTTCGCCTCCGCGAGGTTCGGGCTCAGCCTCGCCGGGCTGTTCGCCTTCGTTGCAGCGGCGCAGGTCGTGTTCGGCGCGGTCTGCGTCGCCGGGCTCGCGTTCGGACGCTGGGGCAAGAAAGCCTGACGGTCAGCCCTGACGGCCGCCTCAGGCCTTCGTGGCGTAGGGCGGACGCGGGATGTTGTTGTGCGCGGCGCGCAGCGCCGCCGACCAGCGCTCGCGCAGGTCGTGGAAATAGGGTTCGCCCGGCTCGATGCGGTAGGACAGTTCCGCCGCGCAGGCATCTCTGCGCGCCACCATGATGTCGAGCGGCATGCCGACCGTGAGGTTGGAGCGCATGGTGGAATCGACGGAGATCAGCCCGATCTTGAGCGCGTCGTAGAGATCGATGTCGTGGGTGATCGCGCGGTCGAGCACCGGCTTGCCGTACTTGTGCTCGCCGATCTGCAGGTACGGCGTGTCGGTGGTGCACTGGATGAAGTTGCCGGCCGAATACACCATGAACAGGTGCAGCGGTCCGCCCTTGATCTGGCCTCCGAACAGGAACGACAGATCGAACTTCACGTCGGAGGCTTCGAGCGCGCGGCCCTCGACGCGCTGCAAGGTCCTCACGGCGCGGCCGATGCGCTGCGCCGCCTGGAACATGGTGGGCGCGTTCATCAGCGTCTCGACCTCGCCCGTCTCGGGGTCTTCCAGCCCCTCGTTGAGCATGCTGATGACCGATTGGGTCAGCGACAGGTTGCCCGCGGCGGCGATCGCCATCACCCGCTCGCCCGGCTTCTCGAACAGGTGCAGCTTGCGGAACACCGACACGTTGTCGAGCCCGGCATTGGTGCGCGTGTCGGCGATCATGACGAGGCCGTCGCGCACGAGGATTCCGCAGCAGTAGGTCATGCGTCGACGACGTCCTTGTCAGCCTCGCGGTCCGGGAAGCCCGCGCTGCGGGTTATAGCGAGCTTGACGATCTGGCCGCAACGTCAGCTCTGCGTCTGCCGCGAGGCCTGGTCCACGCTGATCGCGACGGTGAGCGCCTCGGTCCCGCCGCCGTAGCGCGTGCCGCGCACGGGGGAGGCGCTCAGGTAGTCGAGCCCGATGGCGACGCGCACGTGCGCCTCGCCGGGGCAGACGCCGTGGGTCGGATCGAACCCGATCCAGCCGAGGTCGGGGACGTGCGCCTCGACCCAGGCATGCCCGGCCTCCTGCGCCGTCACGTCGCTGCGCCGGTAGTAGCCGCTCACGTAGCGCGCCGGGATGCCGAGGCTGCGGGCGGCGGCGATGAATACGTGGCTGAGGTCCTGGCAGACGCCGCGGCGCAGCGCGAACGCCTCCGGCGCCGTGGTCATCACGTGCGTCGGGTCGGGATCGAACGCGATCTCGCGGTTGAGGGCGGCCATCAGCCCATGCAGCACGTCGAGGTCGTTGCCGCCGGCCTGGCGGCGCACGGCCTGCGCAAACTCCGCGATCGGCGCGTCCGCCTGCGTCAGCGCGCTCTCGCGCAGGAACAGGGCAGGCGGGAATTTCTCCACGGTGCCGCGCAGGATGCCGTTGGTGTCCCGCGTCTCGACCTCGCCCTCGATGGCGATGGCGAGTTCGGAGAACGGCCCGTCCGCCGTGAACGCATGCGTGATGTTGCCGAAGGCGTCTTCCTGGCGGCTGAGCCTGCAGTCGGCCGACACGTCGATGCGCCAGCCCATGACGTGCTGGCCGTCGTGGTTGCGCGGCGTCAGGCGCAGGAGCTGCGCGACGCTCTTCTGCGGCGCGTCGTAGTGGTAGCGCGTCTCGTGCGCGATGCGGATGCGCATGCGGGTCTCGTCTCTCTACGCATGTCCCGGAAAAGTGGGTCCCGGTTTTCCGGTGAGGACATGCGTCAAAAGTATACGCATGTCCCGGAAAAGTGGGTCCCGGTTTTCCGGCGAGGACATGCGCAGGGGTCCTCAATTAAGATACTGCTCGGACAGCGTGGCGCCCAGCTTGTTGTTGTCGGCCAGGAACCCGGTGATGAACTCGTGCAGGCCGGACTGGAAGATGCCGTCCATGCGGCTGTTCTCGAGGCGCGTGCGGATGGCGCGGGCCTGGCGCTGGGTCGGGCCCTGCCGTCCGTAGGCGTTCGCGATCTGGTCGAGATGGCTGACGAGGTTGGCGTAGCAGCTCGCCAGCGAGCGCGGCATCTGCTCGTTGAGGATGAGCAGGTCGGCGATCAGCCACGGCTTGACGCTGTCGCGGTAGACCCAGTGATAGGCGGTGAGGGCGGAGACGGAGCGCAGGATCGCCGCCCACTGGAAATAGTCGAGCGGGCCGCCGACGTGCTCGGCCTCCGGCAGCAGCAGGTGATACTTCACGTCGAGGATGCGCGCGGTGTTGTCGGCGCGCTCGATGTAGAGGCCGAGCCGCGAGAACCAGTAGGCATCGTTGCGCAGCATGGTGCGGTAAGCCGAGCCGTCGAACAGCATGGAGATTTCCTGCACCCAGCGCAGGAAGCGCAGCAACTCGTCGCGCGAGGTCGGGCCGTTGCCGAAGCGCTTGAGCTCGATCCAGGCGCCGTTGATCGCGTCCCACATCTCGACCGTGAGCGCCGTACGCACCGCGCGCGCGTTGGTGCGCGCCGCCTCGAAGCAGCTTCGGATCGAGGACGGATTGTCGAGCGAGAACGCCAGGAACTCGACGACGTTCTCCTCGTTCGCCTCGCCGTACGCGGCGTAGAACGCCCCGGCGCAGCCGGCGGTCGCCACCGTCGAGGCCCATTCGTTCGACGAGCCGACGTAATCGAGCGGGAGCGTCGAGAGGCGCAACGTCGCCTCCAGCGTGCGCGAGAGATATTCGGCGCGCTCGACGTAGCGCGCGAGCCAATAAAGATTGTCGGCAGTGCGAGAGAGCATGGCTAATCCTCCGAATCCGGCAGCCCCTCGGCCGCTCCCCAGCGGGGAGAGGTGAGCAAGATGCGTTGCCCTGCCCCACGGTCACCTCTCCCCAACGGGGAGAGGTCGGCGAGCAACGCGAGCCGGGTGAGGGGGGACCGTCCTGTCAGCCGCGCGATCGGCATCTTCAAATCACCGTCACGAATCCAGCACCCAGGTGTCCTTCGTGCCGCCGCCCTGGCTCGAGTTCACCACCAGCGAGTTCTTCTTGAGCGCGACGCGCGTGAGCCCGCCCGGCACCACCGAGATGCGGTTGCGCCCGGTGAGCACGAACGGACGCAGATCGACGTGGCGCGGCGCGATACCCTCGTCGACGCAGGTCGGGCAGGTGGAGAGCGCGAGCGTGGGCTGCGCGATGAAGTTCTGCGGCGCCGACTTGAGCTTGCTGCGGAACTCGGCGAGCGCCGACTTGTCGGCGCGCGGGCCGATCAGCATGCCGTAGCCGCCCGAGCCGTGCACTTCCTTCACCACCAGTTCCTCGATGTGGTCGAGCACGTAGGCGAGGTGGTCGTCTTCGCGGCAGCGCCAGGTCGGCACGTTCTTGAGGATCGGCTCCTCGCCCAGGAAGAAGCGCATGATCTGCGGCATGTAGCTGTAGACCGCCTTGTCGTCGGCGATGCCGGTGCCGACGGCGTTGGCGAGGGTGATGTTGCCGGCCTGGTACGCGGACATCAGCCCCGGCACGCCGAGCGCGCTGTCGGGGCGGAACACCAGCGGATCGAGGAAATCGTCGTCGATGCGCCGGTAGATCACGTCGACGCGCTTGAGCCCTTCGGTCGTGCGCATGTAGACGGCGTCGGTCTTGACGAGGAGATCGCGGCCCTCGACGAGCTCGATGCCGAGGTGGTCGGCGAGGAACGAATGCTCGTAGTAGGCCGAGTTGTGGATGCCGGGCGAGAGCAGCACGACGGTCGGGTCGGACGAGGCGGTCGCGGGCGCCACCGACTTGAGCGTCGCCAGCAGTTCGTCCGGATAGTTCTCCACCGGCGCGACGCGGTGGCGCGCGAACAGCTCGGGGAACAGCCGCATCATGATCTCGCGGTTCTCGAGCATGTAGGAGACGCCCGAGGGCGTGCGCGCGTTGTCCTCCAGGACGTAGAACGTATCGGCGTCGACGCGCACCACGTCGATGCCGGCGATGTGCACATATATATCGTGCGGCACCTTGTGCCCGTTCATCTCCGGCCGGAACACCGGATTGCGGAACACGAGGTCCTCGGGGACGATGCCGGCGCGCAGCACCTCGCGCCTGCCGTAGATGTCCTTGATGTAGGCGTTGAGCGCGCGCACGCGCTGCTCGAGCCCGCGCCGCAGCAGGCTCCATTCGGCGGCGGTGAGGATGCGCGGCAGCACGTCGAAGGGGATCAGCCGCTCGGTGGCGTCGGCCTCGCCGTAGACCGCGAAGGTGATGCCGCTGCGCCGGAAGATGACCTCGGCCTCGCGCCGGCGGTGGTCGAGGATGTCCGCCGGCAGCGTCTTGAGCCAGGCGTCGAGTCCGGCGTAGGCCGGCCGGATCGCCCCGTCCGGCGCCGTCATCTCGTCGAATGCCATGGACATGCACGCCCCGTGACGCAGACCTTCCGCGCCGGTGGTTGCAAGCGGCAGGCCAGCCGGGCAAGGCTCAAAACCATGTGGATTCCCCGGGCGATAGCGGCGATTGCCTCTATTTTGTGCGGGCAATGACTATGGTCTTGGCGGCACTATGGCCGGCGGGCGCGATGGCCGGCCCGGCGCGGGAAGAGGGGAGCGTGGCGCATGAGTGACGTGAAGCCGGGGACCGAGGTCGTCACGGCGGCTCTGCTCGTCATCGGCGACGAGATCCTCTCGGGCCGCACCAAGGACAAGAACATCGGCTTCACCGCCGAGTATCTCACCGCCATCGGCATCGACCTTCGGGAGGTGCGCGTCGTCCCCGACGTCGAGGACGAGATCGTCGCCGCGCTCAACGCGCTGCGCAAGCGCTACACCTATGTCTTCACCACCGGCGGCATCGGCCCGACCCACGACGACATCACCGCCGACGCGGTGGCCAAGGCCTTCGGCGTGCCGATCGACGTCGATCCGCGCGCGGTCGCGCTCTTTCGCGAGCGCGCGCCCAACCTCGAGCTCAACGAGGCGCGGCTGCGCATGGCGCGCATCCCTGCCGGCGCCGCGCTGGTGGAGAACAGGATCTCGACCGCGCCCGGCTTCTGGATCGGCAACGTCATCGTGATGGCGGGCGTGCCGACCATCATGCAGGCGATGCTCGACGCGGTCTCGGGCAAGCTTGCGACCGGCGTGCGGATGCTGTCGGAGACCGTGCGCGCCGACGCGCGCGAGGGCGACATCGGCACGCCGCTCGGCGAGGTCGCCAAGGCCAACCCGGAGGTGATCATCGGCAGCTATCCGTTCTTCGACGGGCAGGGGCCGAACACCAACATCGTGGTGCGCGGGCGCGATCCCGACAAGCTCGCCGCCGCCCGGCGCGCGGTCGAGGACATGCTGGCGCAGATCAAGCGCTGAGATACGCGTGCCGCGGCCGGCGGGTTTAGCGCTCATCGCGAGGCGCTGTATCCGGTACGGCGCCCCACCTCTCCCCGCCGGGGAGAGGTCGGATTGCGCGCTCTGGCGCGCAATCCGGGTGAGGGGTGCAGAACTCTCCGCGCGCGCGTATTGCGGCGCGTCAGCCGGGCGGGGTGCGCGCCTTCAAGAAAAACGTGGACGGCCGCAACAACTCCCGCCACGACACGGTAGGCTTGGAGTAAACCCCTCCGGTTTGCGGGAGACGAGAGCACCATGACCGACGCCACGACCGACCAGCCCCAGGGCGGGCCCGAGCGGAACTTTCCGGTCTCCTGGGACGAGTTCCACCGCGACGCGCGCGCGCTGGCATGGCGGCTCGCCGGGGCCGGCCCGTTCGAGGCGATCGTGGCGGTGACGCGCGGCGGCCTCGTGCCGGCGGCGATCGTCGCGCGCGAGCTCGGCATCCGCGTGATCGAGACCGTGTGCGCGGCGAGCTACTCGCACCAGACCCAGGGCGAGTTGAAGGTGCTCAAGGGCGTCTCCGACGAGATCGTCAACATCGGCGGCGGGCAGGGCAAGGGCGTGCTCATCGTCGACGACCTCGTCGACACCGGCCGCACCGCGCGCGTCGTGCGCAACCTGCTGCCGCAGGCGCACTTCGCGACCGTGTTCGCCAAGCCCATGGGCCGCCCGCTGGTCGACACCTTCATCACCGAGGTGTCGCAGGACACCTGGATCTTCTTTCCGTGGGACACCGGCCTCGCGTTCCGCCCGCCGATCCGCGACGGCGGGGCGTAAGCCGAGCGGCATCGCTCGCCGCTGTCATGCCCGCGCCGCCGTCATTGCGAGGACGCCGAAGGCGGACGAAGCAATCCAGCGCTGAGCCGCCGCTTTGATGACGCATCAGGCTGCCACCCGGCCGTGCAGCCATGCCCGCAGGCTTGCGCCTTTCGCCGTGGCGGCGCTGGCGCGGGTCGCATATGATCCACGCCGCCTTGCGGGCGTGGCGAAATGGTAGACGCAAGGGACTTAAAATCCCTCGGGCCGAAAGGCCTGTGCCGGTTCGAGTCCGGCCGCCCGCACCACCCGTCTGGGAGGCGGGACACGTCTCGCGAGGGACGTGACGTGACTTGGAAAGACGTGACCTGGAAAGACGTGACTTGGAAAGAAGCGAAGTAACTTGGAAAGACGTGAAGTGACCTGGAAATTGGAAGCGGACGTCGTCGTCATCGGATCGGGGGCGACGGGTCTGCCCGCGGCGATCGCGGCGCGCGAGGCGGGCGCCTCCGTCATTCTCGTCGAGGCCGAGCCGCACATGGGCGGCCACGCCATCTGCAGCGGCGGCAACGTTCCCCTCGGCGGCGGGACCAGCGCGCAGATCAAGCACGGCATCAAGGATTCCCCCGACCTGCTGTTCGCCGACCTGACCGACTGGTCGATCGTGCAGCCGAACGGCTTTCCCGACTATCGCTACAACGACCGCGAGATCGTGCGCGCCTTCGCCGACAACAACGTCGCGGCCTACGACTGGCTGCTGGCGCACGGCGTCACCTTCGCCGACAAGGCGCCGGACGAGCGCGGCGGCATCTCGGTCGGCAACTCGGTGCCGCGCGAGATGCATGCGGTGCCGCTCGACTGGCCGATCGCGCACACCGGGCTGCCGGTCGATCCTGCGCAGCGCGCCACCTATTCCATCGGCGCCGGCCTGATGTGGCCGCTGATCGAGGCGGCGCAGCGCTGCGGCGTCACGATCCTGCTCGAGCACAGGATGACCGCCATCCACCGCGAGAGCCCGGCCGCGGGCCGCGTGACCGGCATCGAGGTCGAGCACGGCGGCGCGCGCTTCTCCATCGGCGCGCGCAAAGCGGTGATCGTCGGCACCGGCGGCGCGATGGGCAACGTGAACTTCCGCCGCATGTTCGATCCGCGCCTCACCGAGGAATACTGCGGCCTCGCCGGCATGCCGTGGTCCGACCAGGACGGCAGCGGCGAGATCGCGGCGATGGCGGTCGGCGCCGCGCTCTGGGGCCTCGCCAACCAGACCGGCGAGTTCGGCTACGGCATCACCAAGGCCGGACGCATCGGCTGCCAGTACGGCTACCAGCACCTGCACTGGCAGCCGGGCAGCAGGGTGTTCGAGAAGGCGCGCGCCACCGGCCTGTTCGTGTCGGACTGGCAGAACGTCATCCTCGTCAACATGCTCGGCAGCCGCTTCTACGACGAGACCGGCGCGGCCTTCACGGCCAACAACTACGACCGCGTGAAGCCCTACGTGCAGGGCAGCTACCTCAACGCCAAGACGATCACCTACAATCCGAACAACTTCATCAACGCCGCGCTCGCCGGCATCGGCGACGGCCACAACGGCGGCGGCCCGATCTGGGCGATCTTCGACGCCGACGCGCTCAAGCGGCAGAACTGGGTGCCCGAGCCGCCGTTCGTGGACATGGCGCAGGGCTTCTTCTTCCGCGCCGACACGATCGCCGAGCTCGCCGCCAGGATCCAAATGAAATATCAGCGCGTGCCGATGCCGCCGCAGGCGCTGGAGGCGACGGTCGCGCGCTACAACTCCTTCGTCGATACCGGCGCGGACACGGATTTCGGCAAGCCCGCGCCGCGCTACAAGATCGCGACGCCGCCCTTCTTCGCCGCGTGGTCGACGCCGGTGCTGCACGACTCGCGCGCCGGGCTGCGCATCAACGCGAACTGCCAGGTGATCGACATGGGCGGCGCGGTCATTCCCGGCCTCTACTGCGGCGGCGAGTCCGCCGGCGGCTTCTCCGAGCACGGACTGGCGCGCTGCATCGTGCAGGGACTGATCGCCGCGCGGCACGCGGCGGGGGCGTAGCGGAGGTCAACATGGCCGCACCCCCGGGAATCGTGCCGTCGCGCGCGTGGCGGGCCCGCGGCGGATCATGGCTGCCGTGTGAGAGGGACTCTTAAGGGATACGCGGTGGTCGGGAGCTCGTCACGATTTTCTCGTGATGACGCCCTCGAGTTTGGTGGCGGCGGCCACGGTGTTGAAGATGGTGCCGTATTTGCGCACGTTGAGGTGAAGAAGGTCGAGGCGGCGATCCTCTTCGTCGGTATCCACGATCAGTTCGTAAGTGATCTGCGACATGAACGGCGGCGCGTCCTGCCGGAGCCCATGCAGGCGGACTTCGACACCCCGGAACTTGAAATGATTCATCGGGGCGACGCGCTCGATGCCCTTGATCATGCACGCGGCGAGCGCGGCAAGAAGCAATTCGGCGGGATTGAAGGCGTCCGCGCGTCCGTTCACATCCGTATCGAGCGTGATTTCCGCTGACTTGCAGCGCACGATACTGCCGTGGGAATCCACGCGGTTTGCGACGACGCTGTATTCCAGCATATGTGGCCTCGCGAGAACGCAGGCATCATCTAGCAAAACGTATCGGCTGTCGCTTTGCGGCAGATCAAGCGGCAGCGTGATGCCGAAATCACCCGCAGCAGGGTTGAGCGGAGTCCGTGGGGCAGCACGACGGACTGGCGCGCTGCATCGTGCAGGGCCTGATCGCCGCGCGCCACGCGGCGGGGGAGGAATACGGCGACACGTAAGACAAACCAGGATTCACGCCGATCTTTCTGAATCTTGGAGGCTCACTCCCCCGCCAACTCCTTCAAATACTCGTCCGCGAAATCGGTCGCGATCTCGATCCAGAGCGGGCGGTGGTCCGACATCTGCCACGTGCGCCATTTGCGGTAGAGCGCCTCCGGCGTCTTGGCGGCGAACTTGGCGTCCTTCTCGGGGTCCTTCTTCGGCATGAACGGCGCGTAGGTCTTCTGGTCCTCGTCGCGGAAGACCTCGGCGTAGATGTCGAGCATGCCGCCGCCCACCACCCTGAAGCGCTTGTCCTTCACGCGCACGGCGATCTGGTCGTAGAAGTGGTCGCCCTGCTTGCGCACGTTCTTGCCGTCGATCGCGTCGGGCACGACGAAGCCCTCGCTCTTGAGCGCCTTCATGGTCTCGTGCTCGGGGCTCACCACGTTGAAGTCGCCGAGCAGCACGTAGTTCTCGACGTTGCCGAAGCGGTCCTTCTCCTGCTTGCTGGCGACATCCTGGCGGTCGGCGAAGAATGTCACCAGCCGCTTGATCTCGTCGATGCGCCGCTGCAGCTCGGGGCCCGACTCCTTGCCGTAATAGATGTGCACCGTGCACAGGCTGAAGCGGAACCAGCCCGACTGGAACGCGACGAGGAACGGCGTGCGCGCGAACTGCTGGCGCGTCTCCTCGAACTGCGGGCTGGTCTTTGCGCTCTCGCCCTTCTTCTCGTCCTTGGCCGCGCGCACCTTCTTGCGCGAGACGACGAGCTGGCCCTGCGGCAGCACGACTTCCCCCGCGATCTTGCGGAACCACACCTTCTCGGTGTTGTAGATGAAGGCCATGCGCTCGGCGTTGCCGCTCGGCCCCTCGGTGGTGTCGGTCGCGATGTAGCTCCACTCGCGCCCGAGGATCGCCATCACTTTTTCGAGCGCGGAGAGGTCGCGCGCGACCTCCTGCACCGCCACGAGGTCGAAGCAGGAGATGATCTCGGCGATGTAGTAGAAGGTCTCGGGCAGGCGCGGGCCGAAGCCGAACTTGTTGGAGTCGAAGTCGCGGATGTTCCAGGTCGCGAGCAGCAGCGATGCGTCGCTCTTGCGCTTGCGCAGCGGCGCGAGGTCCTTGCGCAGCGCGATCAGCCGCTCGATGCAGCGCTCCGCCGCCTTCGGGTCGTCGCGCTTGAAGCGCCGCAGTCCCACGTAATTGTTGGACATCGAAATCCCCCGCGTGAGATCACCCGTATCGTCCTGACGAGACTGATTCCGAACCGGTCGGCCGCCGTTGTGTTCTTGCGGTTATGCGCCGGCTGCCGCGCGGCAAGTATACACATGCATTCGCGTCATATACAAATACAGGTTGTATTGAGCAACGAGGGGGCTGCACGTCGGCGCCCCCGGTGCATCGAAGACGTAACAGAGCCCGTGGGTCGCGGCGACAGGCAGGCACCGATGGTCAAGCGCTACATCCTCCCCATTCTGGCTTATCTCGTCCCGACGTTCGCCCTCGGCTTCGTGTGGCACCTGGTGTTGTTCGAGGGCTATTACGCCGCGCTCGGGATCTATCGCAGCGACATCATCGTGCCGTTCGGGTTCGTCGCCATCCTGGTCCAGGGGTCCATCTTTGCCTGGCTTTATGACAAGGCGTTCGCCCAGGCGTCCGGCTCGTGGCTCGCGCGCGGCCTTGCCTTTGCCGCCGTCGGCGGATTGCTGTCATGGACGTTCACCACCCTGGCGGTCGCCGCGAAGAACGTGATGACCTCGGTCCCCGACTATCTCCTCATCGAGACGGCGTTCACGGCGGTGCAGTGGATCATGGTCGGTCCGTTGACGGCGCTCGCGTTCGCCGCGGCGAGGGCGCCGAGCGGTCCCGGTGCTGCGTCGATGCAGGCGAGGGAAGCCGCGTAACGTACTGCGCATCCTGTCAGGAAAAGCACGACGTCGCCGAGTCGCCGCGCGGCGTCGCTGCGCGTGAGCGCGTCGGCCGCGCGCGAAATCCCGTGTCTTCATCGATAGATGGCCGCGCGTTTCGCTGCGGCGCGCGCGGCGGCGCGCGACCGATGCGCGCGCAATCGCGCGGCGCGGCATTCCCGCCATGCCGCGCGATTTAACACACCGGTAAGCCTAACCGACCAATCCTTTTGGCAGGTACGGTGAAGCGTTCGGACGCGTGCTTGTCCAGCCTTCGCCGGACTCATGGGCTTGCCGCTGTCCGCAGTCCCCCCTCGGCCGGTGTTTCAAGTTCGCGTCCGCGCACCGCAGCGCGGATGACCATTCGCGCAACGTCGCGCGGGTGACATCTGTCGGACGCCGGTCGGGCCAATGACGTCCTGACCAACCCGACGCACTGCCGAACCTGCCGTCGGTGGGGCTCCTTGCAGCGCCGCACAGCGCCCCGTGCCTTTGCAGCTCTTCGACTTGATGGACGCGCCCGACCAGCGCGCCCGCCAACATGTGCCATCGGTCGATCGTTTCACGCCAACCCAGTCGGGGCTCATCCATGTCACGGTTTTTTGCCGTCCTGCTCAACCTTCGCATCGGCGCGAAGCTTGCCATCACCTCCATCATGAGCATCGCGCTCGTCGGCGCGATGATCTTCAGCCAGATTTCCGGAAACGGCGCCGTCCGCACGGACACGCAGGTGGCCACTGCGCAGCAGATGATCGCGGCGCTCGCCGCCGACGCAAAATCCGCCGCGCGCGGCCTGCAGATCGGCGTGCGCGACATCCGTCTCGCGCGCACCAACGAGGACATGCAGCGCGCGGCCGACTATCTCGCGGCGCGCCAGGCCACGGTGGTGAAGCAGACCGATGCGATGATCAAGATCGCGCAGGACCCCGAGAACCGCAAGCGCATGGAGGATCTCAAGAGCACCGCGACGCGCTACGTCGAGGAGGCGAAGGCGATCCAGACCGTGCGCACCGAGGCGATCGGCCTCGCCGGCCCGCAGGCCGATACGGCGCGCATCGCCAGCCTCAACGAGCAGGCCGCGCGCATCGCGCGCGAGCGCACGCTGCCGCTGGCCGCCGAGGTCGAGACCCTGGCCAACAAGATCTCCGAGGTGGCGCAGCAGCGCACCGAGGTCGCCGTGGCGAAGGCGGCGCAGGCGATGGAAGAGACCGAGCGCACCAACCTGATCATCGGCGCCGTCGCGGCGCTGCTCCTGATCGGCACGGCGGTGTTCTCGGTGTTCACCATCGCGCGTCCGATGAAGGCGCTGACCGGCGGCATGCTGGAGCTCGCCGACGGCAACTTCGACGTGGTGCTGCCCGGGCTCGGCCGCAAGGACGAGATCGGCGATGTCGCCGCGGCGGTCGAGACCTTCAAGGTCAAGTCGGCCGAGAAGGCGCGGCTCGAGGCCGAGGCCAAGGCCGAGCTCGACCGCAAGGCGCTGGCCGAAAAGGCCGAGCGCGACCGCATCGAGGCCGAGCAGAAGGTCGAGGCCGACAAGCGCGCCGCGGCCGAGCGCGAAGCCGCCACCGCCAAGGTGATGAGCGAGTTCGACGCCGCCGTCGGCGGCATCGTCAAGGCGGCCATGGCC
>DATMFF010000011.1:0-54144 GCA_035556735.1 Xanthobacteraceae bacterium
GGGTCGAGTCGGCCGAGCACCACATTGGCGTCCGTGATTGTCGGTGCAGCACCGCCGCCGCCGTAGCAGATCGGCCCGGGGTCGGCGCCGGCGCTGTGCGGCCCGACCTTGAGCGCGCCGATCTCGTCGATCCAGGCGATCGAGCCGCCGCCCGCCCCGACCTCGACGACGTCGATCATCGGCAGCATGACGGGATGGCCACTCGCATAGCCGCCCACATAGTAGCCGGGCGCCAGCGTCGGCTCGCCGTCGCGCACCAGGCTCGCCTTGGCGGTGGTGCCGCCCATGTCGAACGAGATCAGGCGCTCGATGCCGAGCTTCTCGCTGTAGTAGGACGCCGCCAGCGCCCCCGCCGCCGGGCCGCTCTCGATCATGCGCACCGGATTGCGTCCGGCGACGTCGGCGCCGACGACCCCGCCGGAACTGAGCATGATCAGCGGGGACTGGGCGAACCCGCCGGCGCGCAGCCGGCCGTCGAGCCGGGCGAGATAGGGCTGCGCGATCGGCATGGCGTAGGCGTTGACCGCGGTGGTCGAGGCGCGCGGATACTCGCGGATCACCGGGGCGACGTCGAACGACGTGCAGATGAACGCATCCGGCAGCTCGCGCGCGAGCAGCTCGGCGACCCGCCGCTCGTTTGCGGGATTGGAGAAGCTGTTGAGGAAGCAGACGCCGACGGCGGACACGTCCCGCGCCTTGAGGCCGGCGGCGATGCGCTCGATCTCGTCCTCGCCGGGCGGGGTCAGCACCTGGCCGTTGGCGAGCGTGCGCTCCGTGACCCCGAAAGTCAGTTCCGGCATCACCAGCGGTTCGGGGAATTCGATCTGCGTGTCGTAGACGTCGTAGCGGTTCTCGTTGCGGATCACGAGCAGGTCGGTGAAGCCCTGCGTGACCAGCAGGGCAGTGGGGCGGCCCTTGCGCTCGATCAGGGCGTTGGTCACCACCGTCGTGGCGTGGATGACGAAACCGTTGACGTCGGCGGGCGTCAGCTCGGCCTTGGCGAGTACCTGCGAGACGCCGCGCATGAAGCCTTCGATCAGGTCCTGCGGCGTGGTCAGCGTCTTGTCGATGACCAGCGCGCCGTCGGGCGCGCGCAGCACGATGTCCGTGAAGGTTCCGCCGATGTCGACCGCAATGGAATAAGCCACGTCAGTTTCCGGTTTTGAGGCGCCGCGTGATCCGGTCGGCCGCGGCGACGACCGCGGAGACGAGATCCGGCTTGGGAGTGGGTTCGATGAACTGGATCGAGCCGGTGATGCCGAGCGCCGCGACCAGTTCGGAGCGGTGATTGAAGATCGGCGCCGCGATCGTGTTGATGCCGATGATCGTCTCGTTGGGCGCGATGGCCCAGCCTTTCGTCTTGGTGAGATTGACCGCGCGCTTAAGCGTCGCGTGGTCGGTGATGGTCGAGGACGTCCACGGCTTGAGCGGCTCGGTCCACAGCCGTTCCGGCACCGCCTGCGCGCCGAAGGCGAGCCAGATCTTGCCGAGCGCGCTGGCGTGGATGCCGAGGCGCGTGCCCGGCCGCGTGCCGAACTCCACGACCGAATGGCCCTGGACCATGTCGAGCACGACCAGCTCGCCGTCGACGATGGCCGCGACGCTCGCCGCCTGGCCGGTGACGCGTCCGAGTTCCGTGAGCTCGTCGCGCGCGGTCGGCACCACGCCGAACGTGCGCCGCGACGCCTCGCCCAGCACGAGCAGCTTCATGCCGGCCTGGTAGCTGCCTTTCTCGCCCGCGCGCCGCACGAAGCCGTGCCGCACCAGCGTCTGCAGATGCCGATGCACCGTCGCCTTCGATGCCGACAGGTTCGCGGCAATCATGGAGAGGGGTGCCGCGCCCTCCTGATGCGCAAGGAACTCAACGATGCGCAGCCCGAGGTCGAGCGTGCTGGTGCCGCGCGACGCGCTTGCGGGCTCGACGGTGTGCAGCGGGCGAGGTGCGTTCATTGCGTTTCAACTATCAAAACGCTGTTTCATTCAACGACACGAGCGTTGCCGCGCCTGTGCGCGGAGTCAAGACGCGCTGCACAATCGAATGAAACGAGAGCGTGTCAGCGCGGCGCGTTGGGGCCGCGCTGCGGCGTTTCGCCCGGTGCGGTCGTCGTCATCGACGGGCGTTGCGCGAAGCTCTCGTACCAGCGGGCAAGCTGCGGCCGGTCGTTGCGCCAGCCATCATCGGCGTAACGGAAATCCATGTAGCTGCACGCGATGCCCGCGGCGATCTGCATGAGATTGACGGGCGAGGTCTCGAACGCGGGGACGGCGTGCTCGATCTGATCGAAACAGCGCGCGATGCGGTCGCGCTGCTTGCCGATGAAATCGCCCGAGCGTTCGGGCGGATGCCGTAGCGTCTCCGCGCGCCGCAAGATCATCGCCTCGAGCGCACCGTCGGCGATCGCGAGCAGGCGCAGCATCTCCCAATGCGCCTTGCCGGTGAACGGAAACAGCCGCGGCCTGTCGAGCAGCGAGTCGAGATAGGTGCAGATCCAGTTCGATTCCGCGAGCGCGACGCCGTCGTCGGTGATCAGCGCGGGAATGCGGCCCACCGGATTGGCGGCGACGAAGGCCGGATCGAAGTCGACCGTGTGCGTCGCCCACTCGTGCGGCCAGTAGGTCGGATGGATCTCGATGCGGTCGACGACGCCGATTTCAATGGCTGAAACCATCACCTTGCGCACGAACGGCGAGGCCGGTGTCCAGAACAACTTCACGGCGTTTCCTCCCTCTTGCGCGCGCTTATCCCGTTTCGAAGCCATAGAGGCTTGCGGGATTGTCCACCAGGATCTTGTTGCGCGTGGCCGTGTCCGGCACCCAGTCGGCGAGGAGATCGAGCAGCGCGCCGTCGTTCGGCATCGGCACCGGGCACAGCGTGTGCGGCCAGTCGGTGGCCCACAGCATGCGCGAGGGTCCCGCCTGCACGAGCGCGCGCGCGAGCGTTGCGACGTCGTCTTGTGGGAAATGCGGCCCGTCCGCGAGACGGTAGGCGCCGGAGAGCTTCACCCATGCGCCGCGATCGCGCACCAGATCGAGCAAGGCGCGAAACCCCGGATCGTCCGGCCCCTTGCGCGCGGGCATGTGCCCGAGGTGGTCGATGACGAGCGGCACGTCGAGATCGCCGAAGGCAATGAGGTCGCGGCCGAACTGCGAGACGTCGATCAGCAGTTCGAGGCACCAGCCCAGCGCCTTGAGGCGCGGGGCGAGCGTGCGCGCGGCATCGACGTTGGCGGCGGCGCCGCCGCGATAGATCATGTTCAGGCGCACGCCGCGCGTGCCCTGCGCGTCAAGGAATGCGAGGTCCGCGTCGGAACAGTTTTCGGCGACGTTGGCGATGGCGACGCCCTCGATGCCCTGCGCGCGCGCCGTGCGCAGCGCGGCGAGCATCACGCTGTTGTCGATGCCGTGCATGCTCGGCTGCACCAGCACGATGCGCTCGAAGCCGAGCGTGCGGACGACGTGGAGATAGTCCGGCAGCAGGGCGTCGGGGGGCGTGTAGGCCCGGTCGGCGACGAACGGGTGCAGCCGCGCCGGGCCGATCACATGCGCGTGGCAGTCGCAGGCGCGCGGCGGCATGGCAAAGGAGGGCGCGCGTGGGTTCGGGTCGGGCGGCGGACAGTCGGGCATGTCGGGGCGCGGCGGGGTCTCTGTTGGCGGGGCATTGATGAACGCGGGGCCGGCGAGGTCAAGGTGCGCGCGTTGTCCCTGCAGTTCACAGGCGCGCGCGGGCGCAGCGCGCTTGCCTCCGCCGTGGGCTATCAGGACTGCGGATCACCAGCATTGGACGGGCAGATCGGAGCGGGCCGCCGCACCCGGCACGGCGGAGCCATGCCCTGCGGCAGGCGCGGGATGAGCGCGGAGAATATCTTCCCGCAGAAGAGGCGGCGCCGCCGGGCGCAGTATCTCATGCTCCCTCCGAAACCTCTCATCCCGGCGCCGGAGATGAAAAAATTTCTCTCGTTGGCAGACGCTCGCCGGTCTGCAACTCTCCATCCCTCGAAGGGAGCCCTCATGCCCGAACGCAAATTGGCGCAGCTCGGCCTCTCGCTTCCGTCCTATCGCGGACCGGCGGCGAATTACTTGCCGTTCAAGCTGCACGCCGGCGTCATCTATCTCTCCGGGCAGGGGCCGCGCCGGCCCGACGGCTCCTACATCATCGGCAAGGTCGGTCGCGAATTCACGGCCGACGAAGGCTACGAGCACGCCAGGCTGGTGGCGCTCGGCCTCTTGTCGGTCGCCAAGATGGCGGCCGGCGACCTCGCCCGGGTCGAGGTGCTTAAGGTCTTCGGCATGGTCAACGCCGTGCCGGAATTCGGTGAGCATCCCAAAGTCATCAACGGATGCTCGGACCTCCTCGTCGAGGTGCTCGGCGAGCGCGGCCGCCACGCGCGCTCCGCTGTCGGCATGAACTCGTTGCCCAACGGCATGAGCGTCGAGATCGAGGCGGTCATGCGGATCGTGAATTGAGGAAAGACGCCATGCAATCGCCGTTCAATTTGAAAGCCTGGATCGAGGCCAACCGGGATAAGCTCAAGCCGCCGATCGGCAATCGCCAGCTCTTCCGCGAGCAATGGGAAAACTTCATCGTCATGGTCGTCGGCGGGCCGAACGACCGTCCCGACTACCACGACGATCCAGGCGAGGAGCTGTTCTACCAGGTCCACGGCGACGTCACGCTGCGCCTGATCACGCCGGCGGGCGAACGCAGCGAGGTCGTCGTGCGGGAGGGCGAGATTTTTCTGTTGCCGGCGCACGTGCGCCACTCGCCGCAGCGGCCGGAGGGTTGCGTCGGCCTCGTCATCGAGCGCTTTCGCCAGCCGGGCGAGGTCGACGCCCTCGAATGGTACGACGACAAGGGCCGGCTCGAGTTCAGGGGCGAGTTCTTCGTGAAGAACATCGAGGAAGACCTCGCCAAGGTGCAGGCCGCCTGGCGGGCGTGGTCAAAGAATGCGAACAGGCCGATCCCGACGCATTGGCGCGTGGGGCAGCCGCTTCCGGCGTGAGCCGCTGCTGATCTAAGCCATCAGCATGCCAGGCCGCGCCCGCGTGTCACATTCGGCAACGGCAGAGAATGGAAATGGGTCAGGATCTTCTTCTGGTCGGCAGCGTTCCGCTCATGTCCGTCGAAGACGTCATGCGCACGTTCGGTGGCGCGTTGGGAGCCCATCTTCCTGCTATCCCGGACGGCGAAGTCGGAGAGCGGCGTTCGTGGGTGCTGCGGCTGTCGTACCAGGTCTTCAACGGCCACATTGATCTCGAGACCATCAAGCGGCCGCAGCGCGTCGATGGTGTCGAGCAGCTCATGCCGCGCAGCCGCGATGATGTCTGGCAGTTCAAGGTGAAGCCCGGCGTCGATATCGTGCGCTTCGGCAATCCGGGCTATCGTCTGGGTTACGCCAAGGACGCAGTGAATTCCTATTTCGTGTTCGAGACGCTACGCGAGAAGGGCGTCATCCCGCAGGGCGTCCGTTTTCAGATCTCGATGCCTATGGTCAACAGCGTGATCCGGCCGCTTACGTTTCCGGATCCGGAGGATCTCGAGCGCATCCGGCCGGGCTACGAGGAGGCGATCGCCGCAGAGCTCGACGCGATACTCGACGCGATCCCGCATCAGGATCTTGCGGTCCAGTGGGACTGCGCGTGGGAAGTGGCGGCTGTCTATGACGGGCTGGAGGGCTATCCGGCGGAGCGCGAGATCGAAACGCATGTCGCCCCGATCGGGCGTCTCTCGCGGCGCCTGCCCGAGGAGGTCTCCCTCGGGTTTCATTTCTGCTTCGGCACGTTCGGCGGCTGGCCGAGATTCGCGCCGGCCGACCTCGGCCGGGCGGTCGAGTTGGTCAATGCGGCGGTGGAGGCGACCGGACGTCGGGTGGACTGGGTCCACATTCCCGCACTCGACCGCACGGATGAAGCCTTTTACGCCCCGCTCGCCGAACTCAGCGTGAAGGGTGCGCGCGTCTACCTCGGGCTGATTCACAGCATGGACAGTTTCCAGGAACGACTGACCGTGGCGCGGAAATTCCTGCCGGACTTCGGCCTCGCCGCCTATTGCGGATTTGGACGGACACCGCCGGAGGATATGACCAAGGTCCTCGAGGAGCACCTTGCCGCACTCCGGCTGGCGCAGAGAAAGCCCACGATCTGAGTTGGGGTCGGCTGCCTCCTGGCCAGATTTCGCGTCGGCCCCTTGGATCGCCCGTGCTGCAAATGGGATATACAGAGCATCCCGTTCGCAGGTCCCTGTACGATTTCTTTCGGTCCGACCATGATCAATGGCCCAGCGCTTCTCGGCTTCGTCGCGGTTGCCGAAACCGGCAGTGTGCATGCGGCTGCGCGCCGGCTGAACGTGTCCCAGGCCGCACTTTCGCGGCGGATTCAACGGCTCGAACTGGATCTCGGCACGCCGCTGTTCGTGCGCGCCGGTCGCCGCCTCGAGCTGAGCGCGCCGGGTGTGCGCCTCCTGACCAGAGCCCAGGGGCATCTGAATGGTCTTGCGGCCGCGCTTCTGGATGCGAAGGAGGAGGGAAGATCGGGCAATGCCACGGTCACCTTCGGCTGTCTGCCCTCGATATCGCGCCTTTTCGTTCCGCAGGTGGTCGCCCGGTTCCTGCGCCTGCAGCCCGATACGCGACTGCGGATATTCGATTCCTCCGCCAATCAGGTCATCAGCCACGTGCTCGACCGAACAGCGGACTTCGGGGTGAGCCTGTTGGGTATGGTGCCCGGCGAACTCAGCCAGGAGATACTGGGCAACGACCCCTTGGTCCTGCTGGTCCACCGCGATCACCCGCTCGGAGCCCGCAGGTCCGTGAGCTGGCGCGAACTGGTGGGCCAGCCGCTGATTGCGGGCGGAGGGCCCTCCGGCAATCGCACCCTGATGGAAAGCGTCAAGGCCCACATCGACGTCGACCTTGATTGGCGGCACGAGGTGCAGCACATCCCCACCGCGATCGAGTGGGCGGGCGCCGGAATCGCGCACACGATCACGCCGCGCTTGACGCTCGGCGACCGCCTTCCGAGCCATCTGCGCCGTGTCGAGATCACATCCCCTCGGATCGCCCGCCGCATCGGCATCCTGCACCGCGCCGGCGAACGCCTGGCGCCGAGCGCCGCGGCGCTGCGGCGGGAGATCGCCGGCGTGCTGCGCCGGAAGCTGACGCTGAGCGCCGCCGGCCGGCGCGGGAAAGATGCGTCGGTGTTCGTGACGCTGGGACAGAGCTCGGCGTTTCGCTAAGGCGGTTGGGGCGCATCCGGGCAGCGGGGCGCGATGCACGAAATGCATCAGAGGGCGCATACGATGCATTAGCTGGCGAACCGGCGGAGCGGCTAATGTTTCGATCGCCGTCATCCGGGCGGAGCACAGCCATCGGAGTGAACGCGTGTCGGAACTGCCACCGATCTTTCATGCCGATCATTGCGGCAGCCTGCTGCGGCCGAAGGACCTCATCGAGGCGCGCCACAAGTATCGAAACCGGGAGATCGGCAAGGACGACCTCAAGCGCGCCGAAGACGCCGCCATCCGCGACGTCGTGGCGATGCAGGAGGAGGTTGGACTGTCGGTCGTCACCGACGGCGAATTCCGGCGCCAGAGCTACATCGTCGATTTCTATTTCAAGGCATTCGGCAAAGGCGGCATCGGCTTCGAGCCGGGACTTTTCTATCACCGCAACGACAAGGGCGATAAGCTGCCGCTGGAACGGATGGTGGTGCTGGCGAAAGTGCAGCCGTGGTCGCCGATCTTCGTTGATCATTTTGAGTTTTTGCGCTCGATCACTCGGCGGACCCCGAAAATCACCATTCCATCGCCGGTCATCCTGCACTTCCTCGGCGGCGATGAGGCGATCCTGCGCGGTGCCTACACGTCGCGCGATGCCTACTGGAACGATATCGTCGATCTCTATCGCCAGGAGGTCGGAGCGCTGCATCGCGCCGGATGCCGCTATCTCCAGATCGACGAGACGTCGCTGGTGAAATTTGGTGATCCGGAGATCAGGGGCATTCTCGATCAGCGGGGCGACGACTGGCGCGCGCTGGCAGACGCCTACGTCGAAGTGCTGAATGCGGTGCTGGCGGCGGCACCGGCCGATATGCGGGTGGCAATTCACGTCTGTCGTGGCAATCGCCTAGGCTACTGGCAAGCCGATGCCGGCTACCAGTTCATGGCAGACGCCATCTTTCGCAAGCTCAACGCCGGCGTCTATCTGCTCGAGTTCGACAGTCCGCGCGCGGGAACTCTCGACGCGCTGGCGCTGATGCCGGAAGGCAAGGCTGCCATGCTTGGGCTGATAACGACCAAGAGCCCGGCGCTTGAAGATCCCGAAGTGCTGCGTGCACGGGTTGAGGAAGCGAGCAAGTACATGCCGCTGGATCGTCTTGGCATCACGCCGCAATGTGGATTCTCGGGAGACGTACGCAACACGGCGATGACCATCGGCCAGGAAAAGGCCAAGCTCAAACTGCTGGTCGAAACCGCGCGATCCATCTGGCACGATGGCTGATCAGCGCCGGTCCCGGGGGCCGGCGTGCAACAACGAGGGGAGGAATATCATGCGTTACATCTCGCCGATTGTGGCGGCTTGTGCGGGTCTTTGCGTGCATCTGGGCGCGGGGCCCGTGGCTGCGACGGAGTTGAACTGTCAGCAGATCCGGCTGATCGCGCCGTTCGGCGCGGGCGGCTCGGCCGATGTCGCGACCCGGGTCATCGCCGAAAAGCTGGAGCCATTGCTCAAGAAGACGGTCGTGGTCGAGAACCGCCCTGGTGCGACGGGCAATATCGGCACTCAAGCTGTCGTCAACGCCGCACCCGACGGCTGCACCATGGTCGTGAACGGCACGGTGATTGCCACGTTCCCGCATAGCTTCGCGCAACTCGGCTATGACCCGTTCAAGGATCTGGTGCCGATCGGCAGCATCGGGACCACGCCAAACGTGTTCGTCTCGGGGCCGAATCTCCCGGCGAATGACGTCAAGGGTCTGGTGAAGCTCGCCAAGGAACGTTCCGGCGGGATCAACTATGGGACCTCCGGGTATGGCCTCCAGCAGCATCTGGTGGTCGAGGTGCTGGCTCACAAGACCGGCGCCAAGTTCGTGCAGGTGTCCTACAAGTCGGCGCCTGCAATCGTCACCGATCTGCTCGCCGATCGTGTGGAATTCGGCAGCCTTCTGATCGGGACCACAAAGGCGCTGATCGAGGACAAGAAGCTCAAGGCCATTGCCGTCGTTCAGGACAAGCGGTCGAGCCTGCTGCCCGACGTGCCCTCGACTGCCGAGCAGGGCTTTCCGGGAATCATCGGTGCCGTGCATTTCGTGGTGTTCGCGCCCGGCGCGACGCCGAAGCCGATCGTGGAGATGCTCGACGGTGCCCTGCGCCAGATCGTCAGCGATCCCAAGGTCAAGGATCGCTTCTTCGGCATCGGCTTCGAGGCGACGCCGATGACCTCGGCGGAAGTGACGGCCGAAATGCGCCGCACCGCCGATGCGTTTGCGCCGATCATCAAGACGCTCGATCTCAAGTTGAAGTAGAGCGCAGCGCGATGCCGCAGGATCCCGTGGGCAGGCCCGGTCCCCTTGCCGGCATCAAGGTGCTGGACCTGACGTCGGTCGTGGTCGGTCCTGCCGCGACCTTGCGGTTGGCCGATCTCGGCGCTGACGTAATCAAGGTCGAACCGCCGGAGGGTGACCTGTTGCGCACCCTCGGCGGTCCGTCGCCATCCGGGCGCATGTCCGGCAAGTTCATGCACTTCAATCGCGGCAAGCGTTTTGTCGCGCTCGATCTGCGCAAGCCGGGCGGGCTCGCCGCTCTCAAGCGGATGGTCCAGGGATGCGACGTGCTCGTCAGCAACATGCGGCCGGATGCTCTCGGGCGTCTTGGCCTCGACGCCAAGTCGTGTCGGGCCGAAAAGCCGGACTTGATCCATTGCCTGATCACCGGCTTCGGACCTGGTGGCCCGTACCGCGGCAAGCCGGCTTACGACACGGTCCTGCAGGCTGCGGCGGGGATTGCCGGCCTCTCGATTGAACGTGATGGCGCGCCCAGCTTCGCTCCGTTTCTTGCGGTCGACCACGTCGTCGGGGAAATCGCTGCCGGGGTCGTCTCGGCGGCGCTCGTGCAACGCTTTCGAACCGGGACCGGAGCGTCGATCGAGATTCCGATGCTCGAGACGATGGCGGCATTCGTACTCAAGGAGCATCTCGGACCCGCCACGTTCGAGCCTCCGCTCGGGCCGCCTGGCGATCGGCGCGTGCTCGATCCGGCCGCACGTCCGGTCAGGACCAAGGACGGATGGATCGCCATCACCGCAAATACCGACGCTCATGCGCGTGCCTTCCTGCGCGGCATCGGACGGGAAGAGTTGCTGCACGATGAGCGTTTTTCGACCGTCGCTGCGCGCGTGCGCAACACGAATGCGTGGTTCACCCTGCGTGAGGAGGCCCTGATCAAGGAGACAACCGCGCACTGGGTCGAGGTGTTCAGCGCGCTCGACGTACCGGCGATGCCGTGCCGCGACCTTGCGACATTGACGGACGATCCGCACATCGCCGCCGTCAGGCTCGTCCGTCCGCTGGATCATCCGACGGAGGGGGCCATAAGGTCCGTGCGCCCGACGATCCTGTTCGATGACGCCGTGCAAGGCGCGACGGCCCCTGCGCAGCCCTTGGGCAAGGATACCCTCCGCACGCTGGAGGAATTCGCATTCGCTCGGGAGGAGATCGACGCGCTCCTAGCGTCCGGCGCTGCGGTTGCGCAGGGGACATAGGTCGCGGTCTGACGTCACAATGTCAGAACTTGCCCGGGAACGCGGAGCGGTTCCGGTTGAGCTCCTCGACGATGTCAGGCAGCTTGTTCGCCGCAGCCTGAGCCAATTCATCGAAGAGACTGCGCCCATGGCTGTCGATCGCGACGACGAGCGGCCCGAGCGCCTCGACGCGCAGTTTGACCAGACGGTAGTGCGCCACGAGATCTTCCCACGCCACCGCGACGACCGATTTGATGGCATCCGTGTGAAGCGCGGCGCCGCCTCCAAGAAACGAGAGATAGACGCACCCGACCTCCTGCATGGCGCGGGCGCTGGCCGCGTCGAGTCCCCCCTTGCCGCCGACGGCGCGCAGGTCATAGTGCCGGATGAAGTCGGGCATGAATGCATTGAACCGGGTGCTGGTGGTCGGGTTCATGTAAAGAACTTCGAACCGGCCGCCGGTCTCGCGGCTGTAGCTTCCGAGATGGAACAACGTGCCACCGGTAATATCGATCGGCAAAGGCTCGCCTGCCCTCATATGCTCTCGAATTCGCTCGTGGGTCGGCAGGCCCGCGGTCAGAACGATCTCACCGTCGAGCGTGACGAAGTCGCCGGCCGCCAATTGCCGGACGTCGGCCTTGGACAGCGGCAGCTTCAGTCGAACAACTTCGTCTGCAGCCATATCAGTTCACTCGAAACGGACGATCTCGCCGCTGTTGTAAATGCGCGCGCTGGCGCGCCGGTTGATCCAGCAATTGAAGCACACGGCGACAGGCGTGAACCCGTGCCCCGACGCGTATTCGATGTTGACCGCCAGGGCGGTCGTATCGCCTCCGGTGCCCATCGGGCCGAAACCTGTTCTGTTGACCGCCTTGAGCAGCCGCGCCTCCATGTCGGCGATGACAGGTTCCGGATTGTGCTGGCCGTAAGGCCGCAGCGTCGCCAGCTTCGCGATCTTGGCACAATGGTCGAACGTACCGCCGATACCGACGCCGATCACGACCGGCGGACAATGCTGCGAGCCGGCCTTCAGCACGCAGTCCATCACGTATTTCTCGATTACGTCGAGTTCGGGGAAGCTGAAGATCTCAAGCGCGGCCCAGCGTCCGGAGCCAAGAGCCTTGGGAGAGCAGGTGATCTCTACGTAATCTGCCCCGTCGACGAGGTCGAAACTGACCATCGGCATGTCCTTTCCCTTGTAACCGCGCTCGCGGGTGAGGGGATTTGTGACATGTTTCAGGATGGGAGGATCGATGGTCTCCACCAGATGGTCGAAGCCGTCCGACACCGCCTGACGGATATTGCCCTCCAGCCGCGCAGCGGTTCCGATCTTGATGAAGTACACCGGGATGCCGGCGTCTGAGCAGACGTGACGGTTGCTGGTTTCGGCGGCTTCGGCGCTGCGCAGCATCATTGCGAGGATCTTCCTGGCACCCTCGCTGCTCTCCGCCGCATGCGCCCGACGCAGAGCGTCCTTCGTGTCCTCGGGAATCTTTTTCAGGCAGCTCCCATAGAGCTCCGCCGCCATCGCCTTCACAAGCTCGTAGGTCACCGCCACCAGTCCGCTCCCGGGCCGTGCGTTTAGGTCAATATACTAGCTAACTCGCCTATTGTGATCTAACAAGCCGGGGCATTGCTGATCCCGTGGGTTCGAAAGGAGCAGAGCAGGTGACGGATCGACCGAAGGCCTTCGTCATGAGCATCATCCCTCCCGACTTGCGTTCGGCCCTGAGCGAGCGTTGCGAACTCATCGAGCGCGCCTCTGTGGCTGGCTGGCCATCTCAGCCGCTACGCGGCGTGCGTATCGCCGCAACCACCAGCATGGCCGGTGTCGATGCCGTTTCGCTGGATGGGCTGCCTGATCTCGAAATCGTCGTCTGCAACGGAGCTGGCCTTGACCGGATCGATCTGGCGGCGGCCCGCAGCCGCAAGGTTGCGGTTTGTCATACGCCCGATGAGCTCGCGGACGACGTCGGCGAAGCGGTCATTGCCCTGACCTATGCTGTGATGCGGCGTGTCGCCGAAGCGGATCGCTTCGTGCGTTCCGGCCGCTGGTCCGGCGAGCGCATGACGCCTTCGACGCGCGTATTCGGCAAGACGATGGGCATCGTTGGCCTCGGACGGATCGGCCGGCGCGCCGCGATGCTTGCCGAGGGTATCGGCATGAAAGTTCTCTATCATGGCCGACATCCGCAGCAGGAAGTGCCGTATCCGTTCGTATCCGACCTGCGCGATCTGGCCGCACAGTCCGACGTGCTTGTGCTCTCCTGTCCAGCCGGCGAGGAGACGCGGAATCTCGTCGGACACGCCGTGCTCGAGCGGCTAGGGCCTAACGGCTATCTTGTGAACGTCTCGCGTGGGTCCGTCGTGGACGAGCCGGCCCTGCTGGCCGCGCTGTCCGCCGGCGCAATCGCCGGCGCCGCACTCGACGTCTTTGCGTCGGAGCCGAACCTCGATCCCCGCTGGAAGAACCTCGACAACGTGGTGCTGCAGCCGCACTCCACCTCGATCACCCATGAGACGCGCGCAGCCATGATCAGCCGCCTGACGCGCGATCTGGACGCTTTCCTGCAGGGAAAGCCGTTTCACGACGCCGCCCGAGCACACGCTTGACCGCGATCCCGGAAAACCCAATAAATTGACCTTTACGACCTTTTCGGGAGCGCTGGAGTGAGATGCGTGCCGCACGCATGAAGTCGACGGTTGATTTCAGCCGGAGCGCCGTTGCGCGCTACATCCAGCTCGCGAGCCTGTTCCGCCGCCGCATTCAGACCGGCCAGTGGCAAGTTGGACGACAGGTTCCGACAGTCGAAGACCTGGCCGAGGAGTGCGGTGTGGCGCGCGCCACCATCCGCCAGGCGCTTGGGCTGCTCGAGGCCGATGGCCTGATCGAGCGCTACCGCGCCAAGGGCACGTTCGTGCGCCAGCGCTCGCAGGACCAGATATGGTGCGAGGTGGCGACCGACTGGTCCGGCCTGCTGCTGTCGCGCGAAGGGGCAACGATCGAGCTGCTTGCGGATCAGCGGGGCAAGCGCCCGCCGCAAGTGCCGCATCCGATCGGAGAGTTGGCCAAGTCCTATCGTCATCTGCGCCGCCGACATTCGCGTCACGGCGTGCCGTTCCTGCTGGCCGACCTGTATATCGATGAACGGCTTGCCCGCCGGATTCCCACCAAGGTCCTGGAGAGCAAGACGGCCCTGCGGCTGGTTGCCGACATTCCCGGCCTTAAGATCAAGGATGCGCGGCAGACCCTGACCATCGGAACGGCCGACGTGGAGACCGCGGATGCGCTTAACATCCCGCTCAACGGACCGACCGCATGCGTGTCTCGCTCGGTCGTCGACCGTGCCGGATGCCTCGTCTTTATCGGGGAGGGCATCTATCGCGGCGATCAGGTCCGCATCGACATGAAGCTGAAGTAGCGGCGTCGCGCCCGCGGCGGGCGTCGCGACGTGGTCGCGCCTCGCTCCGGCCTGCGGTCATGTGCTTGACTGCGGGTCTAGAGCCATTAGCATAGCTTTTTAACTTATCGGCGCAACCAAACAGCGCCATTCACGGGAGGAAGACGATGCGCCGCGGCATCATTGTGTCGTGCGTCACGCTGGGAGTCGGCCTTGCGATGGTGGGGCAAGCCACGGCGCAATCGCTGACGATGCTCGGCGGATGGGCCGAGAACAACGTGAATGCCTACTGGCCGGGCGCCCAATTCAAGAAAAACCTCGAGACAGCGAGCAGCGGCAAGGCGAGCATCAAGATCAGCGGTCCGGAGGCGGTGCCGCCCTTCGAGCAACTGCAGCCGGTTTCCGCCGGCGCCTTCGACCTGATCTACACGCATCCGACCTATCACCAGAAGGGCCTCGCCAGCGTCGCCGAGATCATCCCGTTCGGCTTGGAGCGCTGGCGCTCGTCGGGCGTGTGGGACTACATCGACAAATTCTATCAGAAGACCCACAACGTGAAGCTGCTGGCGCTCGTCGCGCTCGGCACGGAAGGCTATCACTGCTATATCAAGCAGCCGCTGAGTGCCCAGGGCGATTGGAGCGGACGCAAACTTCGCGGCGTGGCGAACCAGCACGCCGTTATCAAGGCGCTGGGCGGCGTTCCCGTCGTCATGCCGATGGGCGATGTCTACACGTCGATCGAGAAGGGGGTCGTGGACGGCGGCTGCGCACCGGCGAACGTGATGCTGGCGACCAAGCATCACGAGGTCGCCAAGTATCGGGTGGAGCCGCGCTTCGGCCTTCTGGTGTCGATGATCGGCATCAATCTCGACCGCTGGAACAAGCTTCCGAAAGAGCAGCAGGACATGCTGGTCAAGGTCGGCATGCAGACGGAACGCGACACCGCAAAGTTCGGAGACGACGTGCTCGCCAGCGAGAACAAGAAGCTGTCGGATCTCGGAGTACAGGTGCAGACCTTGCCGGAGGAGAAGGGCAAGCTGATTCAGTCGCTGTTCCGGTCGGCGAACTGGGACTTGGCTTCCCAATGCTGCGGCGATGCCGGCAAGGAGGTCAGGGCGATCGCCCGCAAGGGAGGCTTGGCGGATTGACCGTCCGCCGGCGCGACGTCGTGAGCGCCTGTCGGTCTGATGCCGCACGGCGCGTCATCTTCCTGATGCCCTGAACCTTTGGCTGCGTATCGTGGAGCGGTTGCTCAGAAGCCATGACAAGATCACCGCTCTCGCCTTCGCCGGCGGAGCGGCGAGCGTTGCGTTAATCGCGGGGGCCTTCTGGTACGAGGTCGTTGCACGCTATTTTTTCAACGCTCCGACGACCTGGGCATACGACGTGGCGTCCTACGCCTTGTGTCCGATGATCTTCCTGTCCATCCCGGAGATGGCGCGTCGCGGCGCGCATGTGGTCGTCTCTTACGTCGCCGATGCCTTGCCGTCTGGCCTGCGCCTTCCTTTGGCAAAGGCCGTCCTGCTGGTGGCCGTCCTCGTGTGCGCCGTCTGTGCGTGGATTGCCGGGATGGAAACTTGGCGACAATACGTGCGCGGTGTCGAGACGATCGCGGCCTATCCCATCTCCAAGTGGTGGGTATCGATCTTCATCCCCTACGGGTTGCTCAACAGCGGGCTGTACTTCCTGCGCCAGTTCGCGGGCGAATCGCCGTCGCTGGGTCCGGCGGGGGAGGCGCGGTCTTGACCTGGTGGGCCGTCCTGGGGGGAGGGATCTCGTTCCTCCTGTTGCTACTCGCGCTCGGCTTTCCGATTTTCGTCGCCTTCCTCATTCTTAACCTGGCCGGCGTTGCGCTGCTGTTCGGCACGTCGGGATTCGGCTTGTTCGCCAACAGCATCTACTCCACGGCGACTGCGGGGGCGCTCACCGCCGTCCCCCTGTTCATCGCCATGGGCGAAATCCTGTTCCGTTCGGGGGCGATGGAGGTCCTGTTCGATTCGCTCGACCGGCTGGTCGGGCGAATCCGGGGTCGCCAATACATCGTCTGTATCCTGTTGTCGGCGATCCTCGGGGCCCTCTCCGGCGCGGCCATGGCCGTTGCCGGGCTTCTCGGGCGTTCGTTGTTTCCGACGATGCGCAAGCGCGGCTACGACACGCAGTTCTCCGCGGGGACGATCCTGGCCGGCGCCAGCCTCGATCCCATCATCCCGCCAAGCGTGCTTGCCGTGCTGGTTGCCACCGCCGCTGATGTGTCGATCGGGAAAATGCTGATCGCGGGGATCGTGCCGGGTGCTGTGCTGACCGGGATGTTCCTCGTCTACGTGCTGGTGCGCGTCTATTTCACGCCGAGCCTCGCGCCCGACGTCGCGATCGACACGGCCGACCGCAAGGTGCAAGGCAGCGCCCTCGGGGCGCTCGCCCGCATGGTGCCGTCGGTCTTCGTCTTCTTCATGGTCATGGGCCTCATCATGCTCGGGATCGCGACGCCAACGGAGGCCGCAGCTACAGGCGTGATGGGGGCAATCGCGCTCGCCGCTCTGTACCGCCGGTTGAGCGTGACGATGGTCGGGGATGCGTTCTACACGGCTGCTACGGTCGCATCGCTCCTGCTCATCATCATGTGCTCGGCCGTCATGTTCAGTCAGCTTCTGACGGTCACGGGAGCGGCCCGCACGCTCGGCCAGATCGTGGTGCACATGGATCTGTCGGCCGCCGTCATGCTTTTGGCCATGATGGCCGTCCCATTCGTCCTGTTCATGTTCCTCGATCAGGTCGCGCTGATGCTGGTCCTCGTTCCGATCTATCAGCCGATCATCAAAATCTACGCTTTTGACGATGTCTGGTTCTGGACGCTCTTTCTGATCGTGGCGACGGTCGGGGGCCTGACGCCGCCGTTCGGGTACGTCCTGTTCGCACTGAAGACGGCGGCCCCGGATGTCCAGATCGGTGTGATCTACCGCGCCTCGTGGCCGTTTGTGGGGATCATTACGGTCGGCATTGCGCTGTTTGCGGTCTTCCCGCAACTCATCACGTTTCTGCCAAGGCTGATGTCTGCACACTAGTCCGCCAGCTCGCGGCGGACGATGGCGGCGCCTTCGACCATTGCCCTGAGCTTGGCGAGCGCCAAATCGCGGGTCATGTACTTGAGCCCGCAGTCCGGCGCGATGATCAGCCGTTCGGCTGCAATGTAGGGGAGGGCCCTGCGGATGCGTTGGGCGACGATCTCCGGCGTCTCGGCCGCGGGATCGCCGAGATCGAGCACGCCCAGCATCACGTGTTTGGTCGGAAGCGTCTCGAGGATGGCGCAGTCGAGCTTGGGCTGAGCCGTCTCGATCGAAATCTGGTTCACATGCGAACGCTCGAGTTCCGGCAGGAACGAATACGCCGAAGGCTTGGTGCTGACGCGCGCGGCATAACCGAAACACAGGTGCAATGCCGTAACGCCGGCCACGCCATCGACGGCCCGGTTGATGGCCTCGACGCCGAAGTCGCGCGCCTTGTCGGGCTGGGCCTGTAAGAACGGCTCGTCAAGCTGCACGATATCCGCACCGGCCGCGAACAGATCGCGGATCTCGCCATTGAGCGCGGCCGCGCAAGCCATCGCGAGCTTTGGCTCGCTGTTGTAGTACTCGTCGTACAGTTGCTGCGTCATCGTGAACGGTCCGGGGATCGTGATCCGGATCGGCCTGCTGGTCAGCGATCGGAGCAGGCGTACGTCACGCACCTGCACGGGATGCTTGCGGTGAATCTCGCCTACCACCCGTGGGACGATCTGATAGCGCCCGGGCGTGCGCGAGGGGACCTGTGCCGGGTTGTCGCTGTCCATTCCCGCGAGCGCCGTGGCAAACCGGTTGGAATAGCTTTCCCGTCGCATCTCGCCGTCGGTGACAATATCGATGCCGGCGCGCTCCTGGTCGCGAACCGCGAGGACGGTCGCGTCATCCTGAGCTTGCTCGAGATGCTCCTCGGCAACCAGCCACAGCTCGCGCGCTCTTGCGCGCGGGGGAACGATCTCGGCCAGCCGCTTGCGGTCGATCAGCCAGTCCGGCTGCGGATAGCTGCCCACCAATGTCGTCGGGAGCAATGGCGCTTGATCCGGCTTGTGCATTTCCACTCCTGGTCCCCGCCCGCTGTTACTTGCAAAGGTCACTCATCTAGATCATTGTTTCATGCAACGGAAGCTGGCCCGCCGCGTGCACGAGTTGCGCGGGGCGGGCATGAGCATCGGGGACCACACTGTCGCCGATAGCCGGTTCCGGCCGAACAGGGAGGGCAAGATGGTGCGCTTGATCGCCGTTGCATGGACCGCCACGCTGCTGCTGGCTGGCGGGGCCGGAGCGCAATCGTTTCCGAGCCGCACGATCACGTTGATCAATCCCTACGCCGCGGGCGGTCCGGCTGATCTGCTCGCGCGCACCATCGCGGATGGCATGAGTGCGGCGCTCGGCACGTCGGTTGTGGTCGAGAACCGGCCGGGGGCGGGTACGGCAATCGGCGCCGCCGCCGTCGCGCGGGCACAGCCGGACGGTTATACGCTCTTTATCGGGGGGGCGCCCTCGCACATCGTCGCTCCGGCGTTGATCAAGGACGCCAAATACGATGGCATCAAGGATTTTGCGCCGATCGCGACCGTCGCCAACGTGCCAAATGTGCTCGTGGTGCCGCCGGACCGCCCCTACAAATCCGTCAAGGAGCTGGTCGCAGCCGCCAAGGCGAACGAAGGCAAGATGACCTTCGCTTCGGTCGGCGTCGGCAGCCTGCCGCAGTTCCTCGGCGTGGTGCTGCAGCTCCGCAGCGGAACGAAGCTCGTGCACGTTCCTTATGGCGGTGCGGCGCCGGCCTCGGTCGACCTTCTCGCCGGCCGCATCGATCTTGCCTTCCTGAACGTTCCGCCGGTGCTCGACTATATCGCCACGGGCAAGTTGCGCGCGCTGGCCGTGGCCAATGGGACTCGCGCCGAGCGGCTTCCGAATGTCCCCACGATGGCGGAAGAGGGATACCCCGACATCGCGATGAGCACCTGGTATGGCATCTCGGCGCCCGCGAGAACGCCCAAGGACGTGATCGCCAAGCTCGAGGCCGCGATCTCCAAGGTCGTGAAGTCGGAAGCGACACGCCAGAAGCTCGCCTCCCAGGGCGCGGAGGTCTTCTACAAGGGTTCCGCGGACTACGCGGCGCACCTGCAATCCGAAGCAAAACGCATGCTGGAACTGATCGAGGTTGCCGGCATGCGGCCCAAGAGCTGATTGGCGCCGCCTGACCTGCGGGATCGGTGCCCGAAATCAGTGCGCCGCAGGAGGACTGCCCTCCAACTCGATTCTGCGCAACAAGAGCGCAAGGGGCACGGCCAAGCAAGACACCACGGCGAGGGTCCAGAACACGTCGATATAGCCGAGCAGCATGGCCTGCATCTGAACCTGCTGGCCGATCCAGGCGAACGCCTGCCGTTGCGCCTCGACCATCGGGCTGCCTTGCGCCATGAAATATTCCAGCACCCTGTGCATCGTGTCCTGATATCCGGGACTGGTAGGCGCGACCTGCTCGACGAGCCGGCTCTGATGGAACTGCGACCGATGCGCCAGCACGTTGACCGCGAGCGACACACCCATCGACCCGCCGATGTTTCGCGCGGCATTCATCAGCGCCGAGACCTGGTCTGTCTTCTCGGGCGGAATGCCGTAGTACGACGCGGTGATGATCGGGATGAAGATGAGCGGGAGCCCGAACCCGAGGTACATGCGTGAGAGTGCAAAGAACCCGAAGCTGCTGTCGGCGTTCAGGTTCGTGAGATCGTACATTGCAGCCGCTGCGACCGCGGCTCCGGCCGCAATGAGGTACTTCGGCTGGATCCGCGTTGTGAGGCGGCCGACCACGAACATCATCATCATCGTGACCAGCCCGCCCGGCGACAACACAAGACCCGCCCACGTGGCGGTGTAGCCGAACGCCTCCTGAACGAGCTGCGGCAGGAATTGAGTGGTTGCGTACAGGATGGCGCCCGTCGCCAGCATGACGAGAAAACACGACCCGAGATGACGGGTTGCCACCAGCCTGATTTCGATGACCGGATTTTTGCGCGTCATCTCCCATGGGATCATGGCAATGAATGAGAGCCCGCAAATCACCGCGAAGGTGATGATGAAGTTCGAGCCGAACCAGTCGTCTTCCTGGCCTCGATCGAGCACGACTTCGAGCGAACCGAGGAAGGTCGCGACCAGGATGAATCCGACGAGATCGAACCGGATTCCGGAGGCCTTCAATGCATTGCGTTGTGCAATGGCGGTCGCGCTCTCGCGCACGAAGAGAGATACGAGGGCGATTGACAACAGGCCAACCGGCCCATTGATCAGGAAACACCATTCCCAGCCCCAATTGTCGGAGAGCCACCCGCCCAGGGTGGGGCCGACCACGGGGGCAACCACGACCGCCACCCCGAAGACCGCGAAGCCCTGGCCGCGTTTCTCCGGCGGAAACGCATCCGCAAGGATCGATTGCGAAAGCGGAACCATTCCTCCCCCGCCCAAGCCCTGCAGCACGCGGAACAGAAGCAGAGACTGGATGTTCCAGGCGAAGGCGCACAGGACCGAGCTTACGGTGAACAGCGTCACGCAAACGAGATAGAAAGGTCTGCGGCCGAACTGCCTTGCGAGAAAGCTGCTGACGGTGAGAGCGACGGCATTGGCGACGAGATAGGTGGTGACGACCCAGGATGCCTCGTCGAGACTGACCGCGAGGCCTCCTGCCACATAGGGCAGTGCGACATTGGCGATCGTGGTGTCGAGCACTTCCATGAACGTGGCGATCGAAACCACGATCGCAGTCAGCCACGGATTGGGTGCGCTCTCCGTCCGCGGCGAACTGAAGCTTCCAGAGGTGGCGGCAATGCTGCTCACAGCAGTGCCGCAATGCGTTCGTAGAGCGAGCGGCCGGGCAGCACGCGCACGCTGGGAACGACGGACATTCCCGGGCCGAGCGCCACGTCGCTCGGTGCATCGTCCATGATGATCTTCACCGGGACGCGCTGAACGATCTTGACGTAATTGCCGGTGGCGTTTTGCGCCGGCAGCAGCGAGAAGGCGGTTCCGGATCCCGATTGCACGCTGTCGACGTGGCCGCGGATCAAGCGGCCCGGGTAGGCGTCGATGCGCATCGTCGCGGGTTGTCCCGGCCGCATGTCGGTCAACTGGGTTTCCTTGTAGTTCGCCGTCACCCAGATCTCGTCAGGCACGAACATCGCGAGCGCGGTGCCCGGTTGCGCGAACTGGCCGGCAGCGGCAGTCAGGTCGGCGATGCGGCCCGCCTGCGCCGCCCTGATGGTCGTGTACGACAGGTTGAGCTTCGCCTGCGCGAGCTGCGCGTTCGCCTGCGCGAGACTGGCTTCTGCGCTTGTGCGTTGCGCTTTGAGTGCATCGACTTGCCGCTGGGCGACAGCAAGCGACGCCTGAGCGTTGCGCAATGCAGCCTGATCCTGCCTGAGCGTCGATGCAGTCTGCTGGGCCATCTGTACTGTGCCGGCCTCGCGCTGGGCGAGGTCGGCATAGCGTTGCGCTTGCTGCTCCGCATAGGTCAGCGCGGCCTGCGCCTGCTCGACTTGGGCCTGACCCGCATTGATCTGCGCTTGCTGTATGGTGATCTGCGCGTCGATGTTCTTGATGTTGGCTTGGGCGGCCGAGACCTGTGCCTGCGCCTGATCGACCGCGATGCGGTAGTCACGGTCGTCGATGCGCGCCAGCACATCGCCGGCGTTCACGTGCTGGTTGTCCGTGACCGGAACGGCGATGATGTAACCTGCCACCTTCGGCGCGACGATAAACTGCCGCGATTCGATGAACGCGTCGTCCGTCGACTCGAAATGCCGGGCGTAGTCCCAATAGATGTATCCGGCCGCTGCCGCCGCCAGGAAGAGCACGACACCGATCGCAGCAGCGATGGAGTGGCGTCGTAGCCATTCTCGCACGCCCGCGTCCCTGACGGCGCCTGGCTGTTGTGATGCGCCGGTGTCGTCCGCGGGCGGATTGTCAGAGGGCGTCGGCGCCCGGCTGCGTGCAGGCTGCTCATCGCGTAGGGCGGCCGGGATGTCGCCAGCCGCATCTCGCGGCCTGACCGGTATTCTGACTTCTGCCGGCGGTGTCATTCTGTCCAACCTATTTCCATCACAGGCCACGCATCGAAAGGGAGGTGCCGGGCGCGCGAGAGGCGACCGCTATCCGTTCCGGCCGTGCCGCCATGCGTTTCGCGCCATTTTGGCCCGGGCCCTCGCATGAGTGACCGATACCGGGCGAACAGGAAACGCTTCAAACGCCGCCACGGTCGCATCGCGGTCGCGCGCGCCGATATCTTGCGACCGAGCGAATTGATCGGTCGTGACCCGGTGCTGGCTGCCGAAATCGTCATGCCGGCATTCCCGTGAATTCGCCGCCAATGGCGAAGCGAGCTTGCGAAGGTCGACGGGCGCCGCGTTGTCCGGTGCTGTCGACCTGAATCGCCGAGCCTCAGCCCTTTCACCGTCGCGCTGAGGCAGGAGACGGACCGGACCTACCAGTGAGGTATTCCGGCCGTCCTGCATTCAACTGTCGCAGTTGGGACGAACGTCCTGCTCAGTACGAGTTCCGCCAGTAGTCCTGGAAGGCCTCGGCCGTGCGGGTGTTGGCATCGAGGCCGGACGGGCCACCGACCGCTGAACCATAGACGCCCTCCGGAAAGCCGTAGGGCAGGACCGGCGCGTTCGTGGCGCGTCCGTACGCCATGGAATGGATGCTGCGAGCGTGATGCGGCGCAGCTTCGGCGAGCGTCGACAGGCCCACGACAAGGGCAGCAGCGATGGTGAGCGATTTGAGGATGGTCATTGGTAAATCTCCGTTGCTGTCGGCCTTGCGCCGCTCAATGGCAGCCGCCGACAGTCCTGAGATAAGAGGGCCAAGCACGTCTTGCTGTGCATGGCTTGCACGTGTTGTCTGCGCATTGCGCAATTGCGAGAGAGGATAAATCGCATAGCAAATCGTACATTGTGCATGCATAATACGCATGGATGATATTGCCGCCGATTCGAGTGATGTCTCGGCAGCGCCGCCTCGCCATCGTTGAGATCGGACGAGACTACCTCCGTGCGGGGGTGCTACGCGCCATGACGTTGCGAAGAAGATCGACCAACGCTGCGGCGTCGAACGGCTTTTCCAGAAATGCAAGGGCGCCTGCGCAATCGGGCCGGTGGCGGATCTTCTCGGGGAAGGCGGTCATGAAGATCACAGGCATTTGCCGGCCCGCGGCTGCGAGATGCCGTTGCAGCTCATAGCCCTTCATTCCGGGCATCTGTACGTCGGTAATCAGGCACGACGTGTCGTCGACCAGGGGCGAGCCCAGAAATTCCTCGGCGGATTCGAATGCGAAGACTTCCAGCCCGAGCGAGCTCACGAGATCCTTCGTGGCTTCGCGCACGGACGCGTCATCATCGACGATCGAGACGATCTGAGCCTTCGACACCTGGATAATCTTCCTGCCGTGCGTCCGCGCTCGGGCGAACTTGCCACCCAGGAAGATGGGGCGAAGCCCTCAAGTATGAAATCATACAGAGGTTTATGAGCGAGGAGTCTTGCTCGAGTGGAGTTCGAGCACTTCGGCCATCCGAACCAGATCGGCCAGCGATTTGGCGCCCATCTTCCGCATGACGTGGCCGCGGTGAATTTTGACGGTGATCTCGCTAAGCCCGACTTTGGCGGCAACCTGCTTGTTCATGAGGCCGGTTGTCACGAGCGTCATGATCTCCTGCTCGCGCGGAGTCAGCGTTGCAAATAGTCGTTTCACATCGCCCAGAACCTTCTCACTTTCTCGCCGCCGCCGGTCCCGCTCGATTGCCTGGGCGACGGCGTCCAGCATGTCCTGGTCGCGGAACGGCTTGGTGAGAAAGTCGATCGCACCCGCCTTCATGGCCCGCACGGTCATCGGAATATCGCCATGACCGCTCATCATGATGATCGGGATCCGGACATTTGCGGTCGCGAGCTGCGCCTGGAATTCAAGGCCACTCAACCCCGGCAATCTGATGTCCAGCACGATACAGCTAGGCCCATCCGGCAGCTTGCTGCGTAGAAACTCCGAAGCGGATGCGAATGACTTTGTGTGCAGGCCGACCGAGTTGAACAGATCGCTGAGCGCCTCGCGCAACGAGGCGTCGTCGTCGACGACAAGAACGGTGGGCGACCGAGCGTCTCCGGCCTCGCTCGACACCGCGGGTGAACTGGGCGTCATAAGGCCTTCTCCTGCTCTAGCGGCAACGTGAACTGGAACGTCGCTCCTCCTTCGTCATTGCGGGATGCCCATATGCGCCCGCCGTGCGCCTCGATGATCGAGCGGCAGATCGACAGCCCCATGCCCATTCCATCCGGCTTGGTGGTAAAGAAGGCATTGAACAATTGCGCTTCGTACTCCGGATCGATGCCGGGGCCGCTGTCACGGAACGTCACAATCAGGCCGCCGCCGTCCTGCCGACGGGACTGAACGATCAGTTTGCGGGGCCGGTCGATGACTTCTGCCATGGCCTGAATCGCGTTCATCAGAAGGTTGATGACGACCTGCTGCAATTGCACCCTGTCGCCACGCACGATCGGTACATCGGGAGCTAGATCAAGGCCAAGCAAAACCTGGTGATGCCTCACCTCCCGTTGAATCAAAAGCACGGCATCTTCTACCAGCTCATTGAGGTCGAGGGGCGCCTTGCGCAGACCATCCTTCTTGGCGAGCGAACGGAGGCGGCGCACCACGTCGCTGGCGCGCTTGGCGTCGCGGATCATGCGGGTAACGCCCCGCCTGACGCCTTCCATGTCCGGCGGAGTGCTATCCAACCAGCGCAAGCTGGCGTCTCCACTTGTGACGATTGCCGCCAGCGGCTGATTGACCTCGTGCGCAATCGAAGCGGTCAGCTCGCCCAGCGTTGACATCCGCGCGACGTGGGCCAACTCCGTTTGCGCGTGCGCGAGTTTTTCCTGGGCTTGTCTGCGCTCCTCGATGTCAGTGTTCGATTCGAGGATCGACGCGGGCTGTCCCCGCTCGTCGTGTTGAAGCGCCCACCGGCTTGCAAGGGTGACGGTGCTTCCGTCACGCCGATGATGGACGACCTCGCCCTCCCAAAAGCCCGCATCGAGCAACTGTGCTTCGATGGTCGCATACGGGGCGGGCAGGCTCGCCCGGGTGAGATGGCGCGCGTTGGCACCGATCGCCTCGTCAGCCGACCACCCATACAGCTTCTCGGCTCCGCGATTCCAATAGGTGATCGTGTCGTGCATCGTGCGCACGAAGATCGCATCGTGCGTAAGATCCAGCAGGCGAGCTTGGCTGCGCAACCTGTCCGTCGTCGATCCGATGCGCATCGCGAGGAAGGTCGTGATCGTGATTGCCGACAAGCTGACCAGGAATCGGCCGAGCGAGTCGGCGGGCGGGTCTGGAGAGTGCTGAAGGAGAAAGGCGAGGGTAGTCAGTCCGAGGCAACCCGCGGCAACGACAAGGACACCCCGGCGGCCGCAAAAGCTGAGCGACATCAGGACGACCGCGACGTAGAGCACGGCAATCGCGATGTCGAAATCCACGAACGCGTCGACCGCAAATATCGCGGCGGCGGCGAGCGCCGCTATGACGGCGAGCGCGGGCATTAGTGCGGTCGCCCACGCTGATGTGGCGCGATCAGCACGGGAGAGCTCCGTCCAAATACGCCGGCGGATCATTTGGCCAGACAAGTCCGAACAACAACGCGCGGACGCCTATCACATCAGTAGCAGCCTGCCAGCGACGGCGGCGCTGGGCTGCCATGCCGGAAGGCCGCGAGGGCGCCGGCCGGATATGCGTCAGCCCAGAGTTTTGCGGTAGCCGTGGCATTCCTTCCCTCTACCGGGAACGCGATGCTGCATCTTTATGCGCGCCATGCCGTCCACGCGCGCAGGCAGCCCGTCCAAGCGGGTTGCCCAAGCGCAGCCGCACTGCTCCGCGCGATCGGCGATCCGTTTAGCCGGCACTCCTTTGATAGGCGGTTGGTGTCAGGCCCGTTGCTTTGCGGAAAGCGGCGCTGAAGGAACTCGTCTCGTCGAACCCCACCTCGAGGGCAATGTGCGTAATCGACTGCTTGTGCTCGATCAGCAGCCGCTTGGCCCGTTCGATGCGGCGGCTGGACAGATAACGGTGGGGAGGCGTGCCGAATGATTGCTTGAACGCGCGGCAGAAGTAGTACGGGCTGAGGCCTACGAGCTCGGCCATCGTCGCGAGCGTCACCGGTTCGGCGAAATGCTCCTCGATGAATGCGGCCACCTTGCGTTGCTGCCAGGCCGCCAGACCGCCGCGCGCGAGCGGGGGCTTGGCGGGAGCCGCGGCGCCGGCGCGCATGATCTCGCGGGCCAGGACGAGGGCGAGAGCCTCCACGTAGGAATGATCCTCGACCGCAGGATTGCTCAGCGCGCCCTTGATCTTCATGACCGTGTCCCAGATGACGGCGTCTTCGAAGAACAGACGCGGCTGCGACCAGGGTCCTTCGACGACCCGGCCGGTGGGGTCGTTGAGACCGATCGGGTCGAAATAGATATACAGCGCGGACACGTCGAAGAGCGGGGCGTGACGTTCGCGATGCTCCTTTCCCGCGGGCACGAAGGTCAGCCGGCGCGAGAGGTCACGCAATGATGAGCTCGGCAGTCCATCAATCGCGCTCTCGCCGTCGCCCCGCAGTCCACGATCATAAGCGACCAGCACGGGACTGGAATGGCGAATGAGGGAAGTCATCACGGCGCCGCCCCCGCCCTCCACGATCTCGACCGTGATCCCGCGGGCAGTGAATTGCCGACGCGTCACCGCGTTTGCGGGCGAGACCTCGATTGAGGCTGCCGCCTCCTGGGCTGGCACTGAGGGCGTTCCAAACCGCGCGACGTTTCCTTCGAGCCTCGAGCGCGGAGGAGATGCAGGCCAGTTTGTTTGCGAACCGGCGAAGAACGGACGAGGCGATTGCGTGGCGGTGGTCGGCTGCGCGCTCATTGCCATGATCATTTTCCCGCATGTTGTCGGTCAGTGGGACAGCTCGGGATGAGCCTGTCGATACGGGCAATGTAGGCAGTGCGCGGCGGAATGCTCCATTCTACCCACGGTAAGGCTGCGCCCCTCGTCGTATGAAAGCATCATACTTAGGTTTGCAGTCTTTCACGTCGCCGTGAGGTGAGCGACGACGCGCATTTGCCGAAAGTTGATCGAAAGATTGCGCGCGACCCTCAGGGCGGTTGCGGCCGGCCTGCGGGGACGAGCAGGCCGGCCGCTGCAGACCCGGTGGAGAAGGCGGGGGGACGCCTGGGAGGGGGACCGGGCCGCTTAGTCCGCTTGTTTCAACACCTCGAATATATGCATTCGAAGGCCGATCGATCGCCGCTGCTTGTCGCCCTCGTCTCGATCTTGCGCCGTTGTTGCAGCCGCTCGTCCTAGACGGGAACGACGGGAGCTTTCGTCCGGCGCAGCCTGCTCATGACCTCGTTATCAAGTTTCAGATGCGCTTCGACGAGCTCGGGCGGCGTGTTGGCCATCCAGGTGGACAACGAAACGTCCGCGTAGGTGCTGCTCTTGAAGATCTCAAGGAAGCGAACCGGCGTGGAGCCGATGTTCTCGATGTAATGTCCCATCGCGAACGGCACGTAGCCGACGTCCCCGGGCCGGAAGTCGAAGGTGCGCGCCTGGCCGGACGATGCGAACACACCCATCCGGGCCTCGCCTTCGATGTAATACTGCCATTCGTCCGAATTCGGATGCCAATGCATCTCGCGTAGGCCACCCGGCTCGATCTCTACGAGCGCCGCTGCGATCGCGGTATTGGCGGGGAAGTTGGTGGAATCGCTAATTCGAACGCTGCCTCCCTTGGTCTTGATCGGGGTCTGGGCGAGCAGCTTGTGGCTGAAGGTTTGCGGGACCTGCGCGGCACCGGGAATTTTGTCGGACGCGAGCGGTCCCGGCACGGTTCCCGGGAACATATAGCGCTCGCTCGGATCGGGCGTATGCCCGAACGATGACGCCGGCGCATCAAAGTTCTTGGCAAGCACCTCGGGCGGAGTGTGCTTGAACCAGTCGGAGATCAGGAAGGTGTTGTCCTCGTCGAACGAGCCATCGTCGAACACCAGCAGGAACTCGCACCCGTCCGGCTCGAGGCCCTGGATGGAGTGGGGAATGCCCGCGGGGAAAAACCACAGATCGCCGACGCCGACGTCGTCGACGAACTGGCGACCTTGTGCATCGACCGCCGTGATCCGGGCATTGCCGTAGAGGATGTACGCCCACTCGGCGGCCTTATGCCAATGCAGCTCGCGGATGCTGCCGCGATTCAGGCGCATGTCCACACCGGCGATCTCCTTCGCGATGGCGAGCTCGCGTTCGGTCACCTGGCGGGTCCAACCGCCGGACTCCAGCCGCATGTGCGCGTCCGCAAAAGAAAAGCGCAGATTGGGGAGGGTGCCGTGATCGGTGGCGGGCGGGGTGATGATGTCCGGATTCTCCCGGTCGCGCGTGACGTCGCGCGGCCCTGGATCATTGCCGCCGACGCCAGGCCGCGTCGGTTGGGGGATGGAGGGCTGAGCGCTGAGGGAAGCCGGGACTAGCAACCCGCCGGCGGCGGCAGCCGTCACCACGGTGCGACGGGATAGAAGGGTCATGATCATGTCCTCCGAAGGGTCGCTGCCCTGCGAGACACGCTCATCGCATCCGCGAATCAGCAGCCGTGGCGGAATACTTGAGCCAGCGGCCCGCTTCTTGCTTCAGTCAGATTGTTGCCAATGACGCGGCTTTGCCACGATCTCATGCGTGGCGGTGAGTGCACGCGCGCCGCTTCCGCGTCAGCTTGGGAACGAATGCGCGTACAAACCTAAGTATGTGGCAGGCAAACCAACTTGGTAGCGCGTTCAACTTGCGCAGGATGGAGGACACTCGACGGATCGAACTAGCGTGAGAGCGGGGCCCGTGAGCCGGCATGGGAGGGAGATGCGTTGATCTCTAGCCTATAGGGAGCGCCATGCTGACAATGCCGCAGTCCACACGTTGTGCGTCCTCTGAGTGTTGCAGCGCCACGACGCGTCGGGCCGACCGGCGCCGGTCCGCCCGCCGATGGGTCGTGCCCATCGCGGCCGTGTGGACGCTGAGTTCGATCCCATTCGCACGTGCCCAGGACCATCATCACCCGCCGCAGGACGCGGAGCTGCACGAGAAGTTTTATTCAACCTGGATGATGCCCGATAACCCCAGCAGGTCCTGCTGCAACCGGCACGACTGTTATCCAACGGAAGTGCGCTACCATGATGGATACTGGGAAGCGCGCCGGCGCGAGGATGGCCGCTTCGTCCGTGTGCCGTGGGGGAAGATCGAGCAGCGCCGCGACAGCCCTGACGGGCGCAGCCACGTGTGCATGCCACCGCCCAATTCGGGATATCGCGACGATGAGGTCTTCTGCTTCGCGCTCGGCAGCGGCACGTAAGCGAGAGAGAGGATGCAGTCATTACGATAAGTGCCGGGGACCGTGGCACCGACGAGCCGCAAGGCAGATTGTCGCAAAAAACCTGCTGAAGGAGCGAGTGAGTGAGCAGGTACTCGCCTGTCGGTCCACCGGCTGCGAGTGGCAGGGCCAGTCTGGCGTGGCGCGAAGCGACGCGGCGGAGCGCAGAGAAGGATTACGCAGGAGCCGCGTCGCTTGCCCGCGCCACGCGGGACCCGTGAATTCGCTGACATGGGCGAGCCAGCCGCTACCGTTCTTCGGAACGGCCACGCGCAGGCGATCCATGATGAATCGGAAAGCTAGTGGGCGTAGCCCATGGCGCGGCCGCGCGCGGTCCACGGCGGGGGATCGATGCCGGGCCAGTACATGTTGGGATTTCTGATGCACTGGCCGGCCGCGTTCTTCACGCACTGCTCATAGGAATCGTAGCCGCAGATCGGTACGCCGGACGCATTGCCAGTTCCGTCGTAGCACCACGGGTGAAGCGTGGCGGCCTGTGCCGGCGTCGGCGCGATGCTCCCCGCAAAAGCACCGACAGCCACGGCGGCGAGCGCTCCGATCAGTATCGTTTTCATATGAATCTCCGCTTATCTTGTTGTTGCGCCGACAACCGGCCGATCTGGCGGCAACGTCGCCGCTCGCTGGGCAACCCCTTCGGCAGGACGGTCGATCAGCGCCGCTGTTACGTGGGAGACCGTGCCTTTGCGGGCTAGTCGCCGGTTGCTCCGGCTTGGGGACGGTTGCCTGATTGCTTGCGCGTGGATATGGCGCTGCAGGACAGTTCATGCCTAGCTTCGCGAAAACCGGGGGCCCAGCCATGCGCACGGGTGAAACGATCAATCTGCTGCGGCGACGAGGCGACCACCGCGTCACCTTCGTCGAGTTGTTCTTCGATCTTGTGTTCGTTTTTGCGGTAACGCAGCTTTCGCATCTCCTGCTCGAGCATTTCGATCTCGCGGGAGTCTTTGAGACGGCGCTGCTGCTATGCGCAGTGTGGTGGCTGTGGGTGTATACGGCGTGGGCGACGAACTGGCTCGATCCGCAAACGACGCCGGTGCGGCTGATGCTGTTCGCGATGATGCTCGGCGGGCTGGTGTTCTCGATGTCCATCCCGCAGGCGTTCGGCTCGCGCGGGCTGGCCTTCGCAGGGGCCTACGTCGCGATGCAGATCGGGCGCTGCCTGTTCACGCTTTGGGCGTTGCGCCATTACAACCGGGCCACCTTCCGCAGCTTCCAGCGCATCCTGTCGTGGCTTGCCTGCGCCTCGGTGTTCTGGCTGGCCGGAGCGATGGTGGATGGCGAGGCGCGCTATGCGCTCTGGCTTGCTGCGCTCGTCATCGACTATCTCGCGCCGGCGGCCGGGTATTGGACGCCCGGGCTCTCGCGCTCGAGCACCGCGGACTGGGACATCCAAGGCGGCCACATGGCCGAGCGCTGCGGCCTGTTCACGATCATTGCGCTGGGTGAATCGATACTCGTCACCGGCGTGACCTTCGGCGCCATGGCCTGGACGCCGGTCACGTCGGCCGCCTTCGTCGTCGCCTTCGTGGGCACGGTCGCCATGTGGTGGATCTACTATAATATAGGCGCGGAGCGTGGCAGCGACGCAATGGCCCACGCCGCCGACCCGGGACGGCTCGGTCGGCTGGCCTACACCTACATTCATCTGTTGCCGGTCGCCGGCATCATCCTCGCGGCGGTGGGCGATGAGCTCGTGCTCGCGCATCCCGAGGGACATACGGACTTCAAGACCGCAGCCACGTTGCTGGCCGGCCCGGCGTTGTTCCTCATCGGCAACATCCTGTTCAAACATGCGCTCGTCGTCAGCCGCACGCTGTCGCACTACGTCGGGCTCGCGCTGCTCGCCGTCCTTTCGCCGCTGGCGCTGGTGGTCTCGCCGCTGGTGTTCAGCGCCGCCATGACTGCTGCGCTCGTCGTGGTCGCGGTGTGGGAGACGCGCTCGTTTGCCCGGGGCAAGGCGCCGGCCGTGACGTGACGCGCGCGCTTTGCCATGCAGCAATCATCGAAGGCCGCCGTCATCTTGGAGCCGGCGGGGCCGCAATCGAGCGCCGCACCCCCTAAACCTCGCGCGTATAAGCCGACCGCCAGACGCGTGTCATCGGCGGCACCGATTCACTCGGATCACCGCGCTCTTTTCGCGACCGCGACCTAGAGATACGACAGGATCAGATAAGCTGCGAGCATGACCGTGGTCCAGAATGCCATCGCGCTTGTGGACCAGGTGCGTGCGAACGCGCCGCCGGGGCCGTGGTGGCTGTAGATGACGCTGGAAACGCTGCGTGTCCCCAGGTCGACGGCGTTCTTGAGGCGGGCCCACGCAGCATCGGCGGTGCGGTCGAGGCGACGTGCGATCGCTGGCCCGAGCCGCCGGTAGAACCAATCGACGTCGAGCGTAATCGTCAGCGTGCGCTTGAGCCAGCCGAGCATCAGGAAGAAGGCGAGGCCTGAGAACAACAGCAACTGAAGATAGAAGACGACGTGGCCGGCGGTGTACGGGACGTAGTCCACGGGATAGGGAAGAAGCGCGTAGAGCGGTTCCGGCCATATACCGATGAGGATGCAGAGCGCTGCGAACAGCACCATTGCGGCCTGCATGTTCCAGGGCGGATCGGGAGGCCTGAGCCCCGAATCCTTCTGGAAGAACACAAACCAGGGGAATTTGATGCCCGCGTGCAGGAATACGCCCGCCGATGCGGCCGCGAGGAGATACCAGACGACGCTCAGGTGCTGCATGCCGGCAGCTTCAGAGATCATGGATTTGGTGACGAAGCCGGACGTCATCGGAAACGAGGAGATCGCCAGCGCCCCGACGATGCCGCAGACGGCAGTGACCGGCATGGTGCGGAACAGGCCGCCGAGGTCCGTACACTTGCGCTTGCCGGTCATGTAGAGCACGGAGCCCGCCGACATCAGCAGCAGTGCCTTGTAGATGATATGCGCGAAGGCATGCGCCGCGGCGCCGTTGAGCGCCATCTCGGTCCCGATGCCGATCCCCGTCACCATGAAGCCGACCTGGTTGACGATGGAGTAGGCGAGGATGCGGCGCATGTCGTTCTCGAGGATCGCGTATATGATCCCGTAAAACACCATGAACAGCCCGACATAGATCAGCAGCTCGGTTCCGGGGAAGGTGCGGAGCAGAACGTAGACGGCCGTCTTGGTCGTGAACGCCGACAGCACAACCATGCCGCTCCAGGAGCTTTCCGGATAGGCGTCCGGTAGCCAAGCCGAGAGCGGCGGCGCGCCCGCATTGATCAGGAAGCCGATCAGCATCAGCCATCGCGGCACGCTGTCGAGCGTCAGCTTTCCGAGGCCGACGGATCCGACCGTCGCGATCTCGCCGATGATACCCGCCATCAGGAGGACGCCGCCCAGGATATGGATTGCGGCATAGCGCAGCCCCGGACCACGCGCCGAGGCTCCCGTGCTCCATACGACGAGCGTGGACGCGATCGCCATCATCTCCCAGAAGATAAACACGGTGACGAGGTCGCCTGCGAACGTGACTCCGATCGCGCTTCCTGCGTAGCAGAACGCCGCGGCAAGCTCGACGACGCGGTTCTGGTTGAGAGCGAACAACGCGCCGGCGAAGGCCATGATGGCGAAAACCGTTGCGAACAGGCGCGAGAGCGCGTCACCTTTCACGAGCGCCAGCGTGAAGCCGAGGAAACGGGCCTCGAGCACTGGTCCGTCTGGCACCTGCCAGACCAGGAACAGCGTCAACAGCGGCACCAGCAGAAGTGCAAATTGACGCAGGCGCTCACGGAGCAGCGGCAGCAGAAGCCCACCAATGATCATGACCGCCGCCGGCCACATGACGAGGCTAGCTGTCATAATAGGTATCCGGCCGCTTCAGGAATGCGCCAAGGGCCTTGGCGATTGCGACGAGCACGACGCAACTGACGAAGCCGAACCAGGCGGCGAAACCGAAAGTGCCGTCCATCCCGAAGTAAGGATGGTGTTGGACGACGAAATCGGCCAGCACGGTCGCCGTCAGCAGGATCACGAACGCGATCCAGAGGCCTTTGATGGTGCTGGCGCGGGTCAGCCAGTGGTCGTCCATGGCGTCACCTTCCGATCATCAGTTGCGCGAGCTCATACGGAATGCCGGGTGCAAAAAACAGAAGCACAGTGCCGGTCGCGGTTGCGGTGAGTGCCAGCACGATCGGCCAGGGAGCTTCGCCGGCCTGATGCGCCGCGCCACCGGAGGGCGGCTCGCGGAAGAACGCCCGAAACACGATAGGCAGGAAATAGCCGGCGTTGAGCAGCGTGCTCAGGATGATTACCGTCACCGCCAGCCAGTTGGCGGTCTGCATCGCGCCGGTGAGAATGAACCACTTGCCGAGAAAGCCAGCGGTTGGTGGCAGCCCGATCATGGCCAGGGCGCCAACGGCGAAGGCGCCCATGGTCCACGGCATGCGCCGGCCGATCCCGTCGAGCTCGCTCACCTCGGTGAGATGAGCGGCGGTGTAGATCGATCCGGCGGCGAAGAACAGGGTGATCTTGCCGAGGGCGTGCGCCGCAATGTGCATGGCGGCTCCAACCATCGAGATGGGCGCAAGGATCGCGACACCGAGGACGATATAGGAAAGCTGAGACACCGTGGAATAGGCGAGCAGGCGCTTGAGATTGTCCTGCCGCAACGCGACGAGCGAGGCCGCGAGCACCGTGGTTCCGGCAACGATGGTCGGCCACGATGAATTCCCCAGGCTTGCCAGCGCGTCGGCGCCGAAGATCATCGTGGCGACCTTGAGGATGGTGAACACGCCGGCCTTCACCACGGCGACCGCGTGCAGCAGGGCGCTCACGGGGGTCGGCGCCACCATGGCGGCGGGCAGCCAGAAGTGCAGGGGCATCAGCGCGGCCTTGCCGATCCCGAAGGCAAAGAGGCCGAGCAGAATGCCGATGACGAGGGGCGTGGCCTTGCCGCCGAGGATCCCGCCCGGCGTGAAGTCGAGCGTGCCCGCGATGATGTAAGTGCCGATGATCGCCGGCAGGAACAGCACCAGCGACGTACCCAGCAAGAGGCCGAGATAAATGCGGCCGGCGCGCACGGCCTCGGCGTTCTGTTTGTGGGTGACGAGCGGATAGGTCGAGAGCGTGAGGGCCTCGTAGAACAGGAACAGCGTGAACAGGTTCTTGGCGAGTGCAATGCCCATCGTGCTGGCGAGCGCGATCGCGAAGCAGACGTAGAATCCGGTCTGGCGCGGCTCCTTGTTCGCACGCATGTAGCCGATCGAGTAGATCGAGTTGACGATCCACAAACCGGAGGCGACGAGGGCAAACAGCATGCCCAGCGGCTCCAGCTTGAACGCGAGCGCGAGGCCGGGCGCGACTTCGTAAAGGTTGGCCTCCGGCCGCGCGCCGACCGCGGGGAGGAGCGCGAGCACGGCCGCGAACAGCAGCGCGGCCGTGAGCAGCGTCACGGCTTCGCGCAGATTGGGGCGGCTTCCCGCCAAGGCAATGCCGAGCGCGCCCGCAAGCGGGATCGCGATCGCAAGAAGCAGCAATGTAGCCGGCGCCGGCATGCTACTTCAGTCCCCCGATGAGGTCGCGTGCCACGTCGGCTGCGATCCCCACCGTCCACTGGGTGTCGAAGCCGAGATAGACCGTCGCGGCGGCGAGCACCATCAGAGGCAAGAGTATCGATAGCGGCGGGTCGGATGCCTTGGCGATCTCCGGCGACGGTTCGCGCAGCCAGGCGACTTCGAGGACGCGCCCGACGTAGACGAGCGCGATCAGCGAACTGCCGACGATGAGGAAGACGATCGGCCACCAGCCCCGTTCGAGCGCGCCGATAGCAAGGTACCATTTCGAGATGAAGCCGGACGTGCCCGGCGTTCCAATCAGGCCGAATCCGGCGACCGTGAAGGCGGTCAGCGTCAGCGGCATCTTGCGGCCGATGCCGGCGAGGCCATCGAGCGTGACGGTGCCGGCGCGCAGGAAGATCGCGCTCATGGCGACGAACAGCGCGGCTTTCATCAGCGCGTGGTTGACGATGTGGACGAGGCCTCCGGTCAGGCCTGCCTGGTCGGCGAGGCCTATGCCGAGCGTGATGTAGCCGATCTGCGCGACCGAGGAGTAGGCCAGCATGCGCTTCACGTCCGTTTCGAACACGGCGACGAACGAGGCCACGAACATCGCGGCGAGCGACAGCGCGACGATGATTTCGCTGATCGGGAGCGCGGCAAAGTCGACGGCGACGCCGAAAATTGAAAAGTAGTAGCGGATCAGCAGATAGATCGCGACCTTGGTGGCGGTCGCCGAGAGGAAGACGGTCGCCCAGGACGGCGCGTAAGCGTAGGCGTTCGGCAGCCACCCGTGCAGAGGGAACAGCGCCAGCTTGAGGCTGATACCCACCGTGATGAAGGCGAGCGCGGTGATGATCGTCTGCGACTGGCCGGCCCAGGCCTGACCCAGTCGCCCCGCCATGTCGGCCATGTTGAGCGTGCCGGTGAGCAGGTAGAGCAGGCCGACGCCGATCACGTACATCGTGGCGCCGATCGTTCCCATGATGAGATACTGGAACGAGGCCACCAGCGCGCGGCGGTCGGCGCCCACGGCGATCATCACGTACGTCGACAGCGAGGATATCTCGAGGAAGACGAAGGCGTTGAATGCATCCCCGGTGATGGTGATGCCGAGCAGGCCGGCAAGACAAAGCAGGTAGATGCAGTAGAACCACGGGTGGCGCCAGTCCTCGACCTCGAAGTTGATGGACTGGCGTGCGGCAGGGATCGTGACGGCGCCGATAATCGAGATCAGGGCGAGGACGAACGCGCTGAGCGCATCGACCCGGTACTCGATGCCCCAGGGCGGCTCCCATCCGCCGAGGTGGTAGGAGATCGGTCCGGACGTCAGGACCTGCCAGAGCAACGCCCCGGCGATGAACGGCAGCGTCCAGTTGACGAGCAGTGCCAGGGCGAATGCCGGCTTCTCGTGGCGCATGAACCCGACGAGGACCGCGCCGAGCAGAGGCACGACGACCTGGAGCACGGGAAGGTGCGGCCAGACCGCGCTCATGCCTCGCGGTCCATCTCGATGATCTCGCTCTCTTCGATCGTGCCGTAGGCTTCGTTGATGCGCACGACCAGCGCGAGACCGAGCGCCAGGGTCGCCACGCCGACGACGATCGCGGTCAGGATCAGCACGTGCGGGAGAGGGTTCGAGTAGATCGAAAACGCCGGATCGAGGATCGGCGCGGTGCCGCCGACGATCTTCGCCGGTTCGATGTAGAGCAGATAGACCGACGTCTGGAATATCGAGAGGCCGACCAGCTTCTTCACCATGTTGCCGCGGGCGACGACGATGTAGAGGCCGCCCATCATCAGGAAGATGGTGATGATGTAATTGTAGTGTTGCGCGAGGCTGATCAGCGTCGACATCAACGGCCCCGCTCGACGAAGGCGTAGAAGATCGCCGTCATGGTGCCCGCCACCGTGATCAACACGCCGGCTTCGACGAAGATGATGCCGTATTCGTGTCCGTGCGCCGGATCGTGGGCGAGCACGGAATAGTCCAGGTAGTTCCTGCCCAGGATGAGGCCGGCGACGCCGGTCCCCGCATAGATGAGCACGCCGAGCGGCACCATGAACTGCATCAGTCCTTGCGGCGCAATGCGATGGGCCGCCTCGAGCCCGAAGGTGATGCCGACGAGCACGACCATCCCGGCGGTGATGACGCCGGCCTGGAAGCCGCCTCCGGGGCCGTAGTCGCCGTGGAACTGGACGTAGAGCGCGAACAGAAGGATGAATGGCAGGATGAGCTTCGTGCCGACGCGCAGGATGAGATCGAGGCTCATGTCGCGTCCTTCTCATCCTTGCCGCCGCCGCGATGACGGCGTCCGCGAAGCAGCAGCATCACTCCGATGCCGGCTGTGAATATGACGGTCGTCTCTCCGAGGGTGTCGTAGCCGCGGTAGTCGGCCAGCACGGACGTGACGACGTTCGGTACGTTTGTTTCGCGGATCGATTCCGCGAGATAGCGGGGCGCGACGTGGGTGTGGATCGGCGTATTTGCCACCCCGAAGGGCGGCAGCGCGAGCGTGCCCCAGATCAGCATCAGTCCCGTCACGACGGTGATCGCCAACGGCATCAGGCGGAAGCCGACCTGGCGCATTTCCGTCGTCCTGATCAGGTGAAGGGTGGTCAGCAGGATCACGGTTGAAATGCCCGCGCCGACGGCGGCCTCGGTCATCGCCACATCGACCGCGTCGAGCACGACCATGACGCTGGCGATCAGGAAGCTGTAGATGACCGTGAGGACGACGACGCCGAACAGGCTTCGCTGCCGTACGACCGCGACGGTGACCACCGCGAGCAGGGTGAGGAGCGCCGCATTGATGAGGGTTTCTATGGCTGCCTCCGTTCCGGTTCATCGCGGCCTTCCCTCGCGCCGCGGCGATCTTCAGCGAGGATCGGCCGCACATTCTCGTGCAGGCAGGCCTGGGCCAGGGCGTGAGTCACCACAGGTCCGGTAAAGAAGAACAGAGCCAGCAGGAAGACGAGCTTGAACGTGACGAGACTTGCGCCTGCTTGCAGCGCCATGCCCAGGACGAGGAATCCGACGCCGGCGGTGTCGATGATGCTGGCGCCGTGCATGCGGGTGAACACGTCGGGGAGGCGGACGAGCCCGAGCGCCCCGACCACGATGAAGAATGACCCGAGCAGGATGCAGATCCAGCTCGCGACATCGACGGCGAGGGTCATGGCTGACGCTCCGTGTCGGCGTCGTAAGCGAGATCGCCATGCCGGAAGAACTTCAGCACGGCGAGGGTGCCGATGAGATTGAGCAGGCCGTAGGTGAGACCGAGGTCGAGAAACTCGGGCCGGCCGGTAAGAAAGCCCACAACGGCCAGCAGCATGATGGCCAGCGTTCCAACCGTGTTGCCGGCGAGCACGCGGTCGAACACGGTCGGCCCGCGGATGGCGCGGGTGATCGCCAGGGCGAGCGAGACGAGGATGGCACCGGCCGCCGCTGCGAACATCATGCGCCGCCCTCGAACCGAGTGACGCGGCGGTCCATGCCGCCGCTTTCGAGATCGACCGCACCGTCGCGCACAAGCGCGTGTACGGTGAGATCGTTCCCGTTCACGCCCACCGTGATGGTGCCGGGCGTGAGCGTAATCGAATTGGCGTATGTGGCGAGCCCGGTGGTGGTGCGCTGGCTGCCGCGAACCACGGTCATGGTCGGCGAGATCGGCAGGCGCGGGTGCAGAATGAGCTTGGCGACCGCCCACGCTGATTTCAGCACCTCGAACGCAAGCCAGGGATAGTAGGTCGGGACCCGCCAGAACAGTTCGTACGGGAAACCTTCCCGGTCCGCAGTCCGCATCCGGATGGCGGCAAGGACGCACACGACGGCGCAGATCGCGCCGGCCGTCATCAGATATGGGGTATAGTGGCCTGACAGCGCGAGCCAGAAAGCGTACAGGGCAGCGCCGAGAGCGAGATACCGCATGTCAGCACCCCGCCGTGAACGCAACGCGGGCTAGACCCCCCAAGCCGACCTCCTCGAGCGTCATATCCGCCGCATGATTACCATCCCGCCGGGATGGCGCAATGCGTCGATTGGTTACGCCTTGTGGTCTCAGACTATTGGAACGACCGCGGGGTGGAAGCGACCGGAACGCGAGTGCCGCGATCATCCACAGCCGGTTCGGTCCCGCGCAGGGGTTCCGCGCAGGCCCAACGTGCCCTCCACGGGCGGCGAGCGGGCGGTTCCTCTTGATCCACGCGGCCGGAACTGCCACATGCACCGCGTATGAACGTGTCGATCCGCAGCCCCGAGGGCGCCCCCGCGACGTCGCCTCTGGCGGCTGAGGTCGAACGGCGGCGCACCTTCGCCATCATTTCCCATCCGGACGCCGGCAAGACCACGCTGACGGAGAAGCTGCTGCTGTTCGGCGGAGCCATCCAGCTTGCCGGGCAGGTCAAGGCCAAGCGCGACCGCCGTTCGACCCGTTCCGACTGGATGGCGATCGAGCGCGAGCGCGGCATCTCCGTCGTCACCTCGGTGATGACCTTCGAGTATGGCGGGCGGGTGTTCAACCTGCTCGATACGCCCGGCCACGAAGACTTCTCGGAAGATACCTATCGGACGCTGACGGCAGTCGACTCCGCCGTGATGGTGATCGACGCCGCCAAGGGCATCGAGGCGCGCACGCGCAAGCTGTTCGAGGTCTGCCGCCTGCGCGACATTCCGATCGTGACCTTCATCAACAAGATGGATCGCGAGAGCCGCGATCCGTTCGATCTTTTGGACGAGATCGAGAAGACCCTCGCGCTCGATACGGCCCCGATGACATGGCCGATCGGGCGTGGCCGCGACTTCGTCGGCACGCGCGATGTGGTGAATGGCGGCGTCCGCCTGCTCGACGCCCAAGCGGGCGACGACAGTCTGCGTCAGATGACTTCGGCGGACATTGCGGCGCTCAATCCCAACCTCGACGCGGGCGAACTCGATGGCGAGTTCGAACTGGTGCGCGAGGCGTGCAAGGAGTTCGACCTCAAAGCCTTTCGCGAGGGCCATCTGACGCCGGTGTTCTTCGGCAGCGCGCTCAAGAATTTCGGCGTGCGCGACCTGCTCGACGCGCTCGGCGCCGTGGCGCCGCCGCCGCGCGCGCAATCGGCCGACAAGCGCCAGGTCGATGCCGCGGAGCCGGACCTGTCGGCTTTCGTGTTCAAGATCCAGGCCAACATGGATCCGAACCATCGCGACCGCATCGCGTTCGTGCGGCTGTGCTCGGGCAAGCTCACGCGCGGCATGAAGGTCAAGCAGGTGCGGACGGGCAAGCAGATCGGTCTGCATGCGCCGCAGTTCTTCTTCGCGCAGGATCGCGCGCTCGCCGAGGAGGCCTATGCCGGCGACGTGGTGGGCATCCCCAACCACGGCTCGCTGCGCATCGGCGACACGCTGACCCAAGGTGAGGATTTCACCTTCGTCGGCGTCCCGAGCTTCGCGCCGGAAATTCTTCGGCGGGTGCGGCTGCCCGACGCCATGAAGGCCAAGAAGCTCAAGCAGGCGCTGCAGGAGCTGGCGGAGGAGGGCGTGGTGCAGGTGTTCCGTCCGACCGACGGCTCGCCAGCGCTGGTCGGGGTGGTCGGGCCGCTCCAACTCGACGTGCTGCGGGCGCGGCTCGCGGCGGAGTACGGCCTGGAGGTGGGCTGGGACGTCTCGGAGTTCCAGCTTGCGCGCTGGATCGGGGCCGAGGACCGCAAAGTCCTCGACAAGTTCGTGGCGTCCTATCGCTCCGCCATCGCGGAGGACCTCGACGGCGACCTCGTGTTCCTCGCGCGCAACGAGTTCAACCTCGACTACACCGGCCAGCAGAGCCCGGGCATCGTCTTCCGCAACATCAAGGAAAGCCAGGCGCGCGCCGGCGGCGCCTGACGGCCAGAGCGGCCCGGCGGCAAGCGGATGCGGCCGGCCGCGTTGTGGCTTAACATCACGCCGATTCTCCAAGAGAGGTGGATGAGCGATGTCACTGTCGATGTATCAGGCCTGCGTTCCCGTGTTCGTGCAGAGACTGTCGGCGCTGGCCAAGATTTTGGACAAGGCCGCCGCTCACGCCGAGGCGCGCAAGATCGATCCGGCGGCGCTGCTCAACGCGCGGCTGTTTCCCGACATGTTCCCGCTGGTGCGGCAGGTGCAGCTTGCCACCGATTTCGCCAAGGGCTGCGCCGGCCGTCTTGCCGGTGTCGAGCTGCCGCGCTACGCGGACGAGGAGAAGAGCTTCGGCGAACTCAAGCAACGGATCGAGAAGACTTTGGCGTTCCTGAAAGGATTGAGCGCGGCGCAGATCGACGGGACCGAGGATAAGGAGATCACCTTCCCAATCGCCGGCACGCCGACGACGTTCAAGGGCCAGCAATATCTGCTGCACTCGGCCATGCCGAACTTCTATTTCCACGTCACGACGGCCTACGCCATCCTGCGCCACAACGGCGTTGAGATCGGCAAGCGCGATTTCACGGCAAGTTCGTAAGGTCGGTTGTTGCTGCAGGTCCGTCGGCGACGGCCCGTCAGCCCTCACCAAGATAGGCGGTGCGCACCTTCTCGTCCTTGGAGAGGTTCGCGGCCGTATCCGACCCGACGATATGTCCGTTGTCGAGCAGGTACCCGCGGTCTGCGATGGCGAGGCTCTGCTTCGCGTTCTGCTCGACCAGGAAGATCCCCACGCCGGTGTCCTTGATCTTGGTGAGCGAGCGAAACAGGTCGCGCGTGAGCAGCGGCGACAAGCCGAGCGACGGCTCGTCCAGCATCAGGATGGCTGGCGCCGACATCATCGCGCGGCCGAGCGCCACCATCTGGCGCTCGCCGCCGCTCATGGTCCGCACGAACTGTCTGCGCCGCTCGGCCAGGCGCGGGAAGAGCTCGAGAACGCGCGCCATGTTCTCGGCCTCGCGGGCACGCGCGCGGCGCGGATAACCGCCGAGCGCCAGGTTCTCTTCCACGCTGAGGTCGGCGAAGATGCCGCGGTCCTCCGGCACGAGGGCGATTCCTGATTCGACGATTTCGTGCGGCGGCCGGCCGGTGATATCGGCGCCGTTCATGACGACACGGCCGCCCGCCATCGGTGTCTGGCCAGCCAGCGCACGCAGCAGCGTGCTCTTGCCGGCGCCGTTGGAGCCGAGCATGACCACAATCTCGCCGGTGGAGACGGTGACGGAGGCGTTCTCCACGGCACGGTGACGGCCGTAGAACACCGAGATGCCCTCGCACTCAAGCATCGGCATCTCCGAGATATGCGCGGATGACCTCCGGGTCGGACAGCACCGCCTTGGGCGTGCCCTCGGCGATCTTTACACCGCTGCTCATGACGACGCAGCGGTCACACAGGGTGCGGATCGCATCCATGACGTGCTCGACGATGATGATCGTGCGCCCTTCGCCGCGCAGCTGCTCAATCAGGGCGATGCCCGTCTTGAGTTCGGTCGGATTGAGGCCGGCAAGCCACTCGTCGAGCAGCAGCACCTTCGGATCGGAGGCGAGGGCGCGCGCGAGCTCGACCCGCTTCTGGTCGATATAGGTGAGCGCCGACATCGGCGCATCCTCGACGCCCTGCACGCCGACACGCTGCAGCAGGCCACGTGCATACTGGCGCAACTCTACGCCCCACAGCCGCGTGTGCCCGAACACGCCGCCCGCGCATACGTTCTCCAGCACGGTGAGGCTGGGCAGCATGCGCACGATCTGGAAGGTGCGAGCGAGCCCATGGATGGCGATCTCGTTGGCGGCAAGGCCGGAGATCTTCTGATCATAGAGGCGGATTTCACCGGCGCTCGGGCTGAACGCGCCGGAGATCATGTTGATCATCGTGGTCTTGCCCGAGCCGTTCGGCCCGATGAGGCCAAGCACTTCGTTCTGCCTGAGGTCGAACGAGATCTCGTTGACGGCGGTGAGGCCGCCGAACCGTTTGGTGATCTGATTGACGGCAAGCGCCGTGGTGCCGTCGTTACGCATTGTTGCTCTTCCGGCTGCGCAACGTGTTCTGCAGCAGGTCTCGCAGCGGGCCGCCCCTCTTGCGATAGCCGCCGCGCAGGCTCTCGATGAGGCCAACCACGCCGTGCGGGATGAAATAGACGATCAGCAGAAAGCAGACTCCGAGCAGCAGCGTGGACAGGCGCGGATAGCTGGCGTTGATCACCTCCCACATCAGTGTAAACGGAATGACGCCGACCAGCGGTCCCCACAGGCGATGCACGCCGCCGAGCAGTGCCATGATTACCACCTGGAACGATATGAATGGGCTGAATGCCAACGTCGGCTCGACGTAGCTGTAGCGCGGGGCGACCAGGGCGCCGGTGATCGAGGCGAACACACTGGAGATCACGAACAGAACCACTTTGGCGCGCGCGGTATTGATGCCGCTGTGAACGGCGACGACCTCGTCGTTGCCGATAATGCGCAACGCGAAGCCAAGGCGGGAGCGGCCGATCCACCAGCCAACGAGGAACACGATTGCAGCAAGGGCGATCAGCAGCCAGTAGAGCGTGCTGTCGTCCATGCCGACCAGCACGTAGAGTCCTGCCTGGGACCCCATCTTGGCCTGCCCCCAGACCGTGATCTGGCGGATCAGTTCGGCCATGCCGAGCGTGAAGATCACGAAATAGACGCCTGCGATGCGCAGCGTCGCGAGCCCGACGATGGCGGCAAATACGCCGCCGACCAGGGCGGCGATGACGACCAGCGCAGAAAACGGGAGCAGGTCGATGCCGCCGGCCACGACGTACATGCCGATGCCGAAGAAGGCGGCGGTGCCGAGCGAGATGTAATTGGTCGGCCCCGAGAACAGCATCCACGACGTCGCCAGCACGGCATACATCGCGACCGATATGCCGACGGAGAGCGCATAGCCATCGCTGACGAACGGCAGCAGCGCGGCGAGCGCGAATCCGATCGTTCCAAGCACCAGGTGGCGCTTGTCGGATGCGCTGAGGACCAGGCCATCGCGCATCGCCTGCATGGAGCGCTGCAGGAAGCCGCGGGTGCGAGGGGATTTGTCCGTCACGTCGAACGCCTCCCGAAAAGGCCTTCCGGCCGCACCAGCAAAATGATCAGGAACAGCACGTAGGCAGCCGCCAGCGTGAGGCCAGGATCGACCAGGATGGCGACCGCCGTCTCGGCCAGCCCGAGGATGAAGGAAGCGACGATGGCGCCGCGGATATCGCGAACGCCGCCCATGATGATGATGACGAGCCCCTTGAGGGTGAACAGCACGCCGAGGGAAGCATCGAAGGTCAGAAACATGCTGAGCATCGCCCCGCCGGCGGCGGTGACCGCGCCGCCGAGCGCGAATGCGAGCGCGGATGCGCGCTCGACGTTGATGCTCACGAGGCCGGCCGCCGACGGGCTGACGGACACGGCGCGCAAGGTAAGCCCCGTGCGGGTGCGGTGCAGCCACAGGTACAGGCCGATGCAGATGGCAGCGGACATCAGGAAGGCCGCGATGCGGTTGAGGCCATAGGCCTCGCCGAGGATGTAGAACGGGCGCGCGAGGTACGAATAGTTCAGGTAATCGCCGCCGAACACGGCGAGCAGGATGCCGATGAAGATGAAGCTGATTCCAAATGTCGCGAGGATGCTGTCCACCTCGAGCTGGCCCTGGTTCTTGGCACGGCGGACGAGCGGCAGCATCAGCCAGTGGTAGATCGCCCAGTTCACGGCGAATGCAAGCGGCACCACGATCAGCAGCGAGATGAAGGGACTGAGCTGGTAGGCGGTAAAGAACCAGAACGTCCCGAACGCCGCCGCCACCAGGATCTCGCCGTTGGCGAGGTTCATGATGCGGGCGACGCCGTATTGAAGTTGCAGGCCCATCGCCATGAGGGCGTAGGTGCCGCCCAGCAGCAGGCCAATGATGAGAATGCTCATGGCGAGATCACAGGACGAGTCCGGTGGAGGACGGGTCGAATCCTGACGAATCGGCGGTTCACGGTCCGCTCTCCAGCCGAACAACGAATGGAAGAGAAGGCCCGGCGCCGGAGGATCGGCGCCGGGCGATGTCCCACCCGACTGCGGTGCTTACGCCCAGCCGGTCTTGAGCTGCACGGGCTTGGCTCCGGTGACGTTGATGCCGTGAACCCCGTGAAAGATGTCCCCCTGCCACTGCCCGACCGTCCACACCGACTTCATCTTCTGGGTGCGGACGTCGAGATCGCCGATCAGCGTCTTGAACGTGTTCTTCTTCATATGATCGGTGATCGCCGGCAGATCGAACGATCCCACTTTCTCGATCGACTGCTCGATCATCTGCAGCATCGAGTAGTAGACCGGGTTACCCCAGTAGTCGCCGTCGACGCCCGTCGCGGCCTTCAGGTCCTTGTAGAACTTGCGTAGCTCGGGCGTGTCGTAGACGCCGCCGGCGCCCAGGATGTTCTCGGCGGCGGAACCGAACTTCGCTTTGAACGAGGGGAACGCGGTCGCGACGGCGCTGTAGTAGGCCTTGACGTTCAGTCCTTCGATCTTGGCCTGTTCGGCGAGGCCGAAGGTGTCCGGCGGATAGGACCACGCAACGAACGCATCCGGATTGGCAGCCTTGGCCGCCTTGATCACCGGCGCGAGGTCCTGCGTGCCGAGCGGATACGACGTCGTATAGACTTCGTCGAAACCCGCCTTTGCGAACAGCGGCTTGGCAACGTTCGCGAGCTCGATGCCGAACGTGTCGCCGACGTTCACGACGGCAACCTTGTTGCCGATCTTCTTTTCGTCCTTGAGCTTCTTGAGCACGTCAATCGCTGACGATGCGAATGCCGTCGTGGTGCCCTGCACGAAGAACAAGCCGGGATACTTCTTGATTAGCTCGTCCATCTTGTCGGTGACGGCGGCCTGGGCGAGCTGCGGATACTTGTATTTCGCGAAGATGGGGGCGACCGCCAGGTTGAACCCGGTGCCGTAGGGCGCCATGATGAAGTCGGCCTTGTCGACGGTCGCAAGACGCTCGACGGCCTTGATGGTCTCGCCCGGCTGCGTGCGATCATCGTATTCGATGAGCTCGATCTTGCGCTGGCCGCCCTTCAGCTTGAGGCCGCCGCGATCGTTCACTTCCTTGGCCCACAGCTTGAAGTTGGGGAAGTGAGTGACGGCAGCGCCGCCGGCGAGGGGGCCCGTCTTTGGTCCCACCACGCCGATCTTGGCCGGCGCGCCCTGGCCAAAGCTGACCCGCGGAAAGGCAGCGGCGCCGGCAATGGCTGCGCTCCCCTTCACAAACTTGCGTCTATCCATGGTCTTCCTCCCGTTGCAACTTGTTATTGTCGAGTCGATTGCAGCACCGAAGCATAGCGGAGCTGAGCCCTTGCCTCGTGCGGCATTCGGTCCGCCGGTCTTTGAGCCGGCCTTGGACTTTCCCGAACCCAAGAATATCGAGCAATTGGGCGAGAGCAACCAGTTTGGTGGGCAAGGTCGCTGCCAAAGGGGACAAGCGGTGGGACAAGACCGCCGAGCGCTGGCACAATCGCCACCGCTCAGGGGCGCCCTGATTCCTTGCAGACGCTCATGCGCGCAGGTTGCGCTGCATCGCAGCAGCCCAATGTCGCCCTGGACGATCGGCATTTGCCTGATCCGCGGCAGTCCCGCTACGGTTGGGCAAATACATCCGGGAGGACGAGTCAATGGCGCGACGGATCATCGACATTTCTGTGCCGCTCAAGGCCGGCATTCCGTCGGACCCGCCAAGCATGCTGCCCAAGATCACCTATCTCGACCACGACGAGGGCGCGGCCGAACTCGTCCAGCATTTTCCCGGCCTGCGTAAGGAGCAGCTCCCCGATGGGAAAGGCGCGGCGGTCGAGGTGGTCTCGATCTCCACTCACAACGGCACGCATCTCGATGCGCCGTATCACTTCCATCCCACCATGGACGGCGGCAAACGCGCGATCACCATCGACGAGGTGCCGCTGGAGTGGTGCTACTCGGACGCGGTGAAGCTCGACTTCCGCGACAAACCGGACGGCTACGTCTGCACCGCCGATGACGTAAAGCGCGAACTCGACCGCATCGGCTACGCGCTAAAGGCCCTCGACATCGTCCTCGTGAACACGGCGGCGGGGAAGGCCTATGGCAATCCCGACTTTCTCAACAAGGGCTGCGGCATGGGGCGCGAGGCGACGCTGTTCCTGACGCGCCAGGGCGTGCGCGTCACCGGCACCGACGGCTGGAGCTGGGACGCGCCGTTCAGCTACACAGCCAAGCGCTTCGCGGAAACGGGCGACGCCTCGCTCATCTGGGAGGGGCACAAGGCCGGCCGCGATATCGGCTACTGCCACATGGAGAAGCTCTCCAACCTGGAGGCGCTGCCCGCGCACGGCTTCATGGTCGCGTGCTTTCCGGTGAAGATCCATGCCGCCTCTGCCGGGTGGACGCGGGCGGTGGCGATCCTGCCGTAGCGCCCGGTCCTCGGCCGCAGTTCAGAACTCCCAGCCGAGGGCGCGGTCGAGCGAGAGTGCGCCGCCGCCATTCACGAGGAAGTAGAGCGAGGCGGCGGCCCACATCAGCGGGTATTCCATGCCCTGCACGTTCCAGAACCAGCCGGAGCGCAGGCGCGAGACGACGGACAGCGCGAGCAGGATGAAGATCGGGATCGACACGAGGCGCGTGAACAGCCCGAGCGCCAGCATGGGACCGCCCACCAGTTCGGTGACGAGGATGATTGGCGCCCACAGCCGGCCGGGCGGAAAGCCTTGGGCGTCGAGCGCCTGCGCCAGCATGCGCATCGAGTTCACCGGCAGGCCGGTGTTGGGGAACATCCCGAAGCCGGCGCGCAGGGCGTGGGGCACGAGGCAGAGCCCGACCACCATACGCAGCAGGGCCTCCACCCACGGGCCGAGTGCCGCATAGACCGGGCCCAACTGCGGAACGACAAGATCGGCCATGCTCCCCCCGGTTATCCGCCCGCGATCGCGCGTGTTGTGCGGCGCGTCGCAGCTTGCGATCCTGCGCGGCAGGGCTCAAGCGTAACTCCACGCAATCTACGAGGCGAACGTCTTCCATGAATCCAGATCAGGCTTTGCTCGCGCGTTTCGACGGTTCGCCCACGGTGGTCGACTCCAATCCGCTGGCGCGGGCGTTGAATACCCGGATGATTGCGCTGGATCGAAAGGCCGGAACGGTGACCCTCACGTTCGAGCCGGGCGAGCAGTTCGTGCAGGGCCGGGGCGTCGTGCAAGGCGGCATCGTCGCCACGATGCTGGACTTCGCCGCCGCCTATGCCGCGCTCGCGTCGCTGCCGGAAGGCCAGAGCGCGGCCACCGCCAGCCTCACCGTGGGCTTTCAGTCGGCGGTGCGCCTGGGCGTGGTGACGGCCACCGGTATGGTGGAGCGTGCCGGCAAGCGCGCCATCTTCACGCGGGCGCAACTCAGCGATGCGACGAGCCCATTGCTGGCGAGCGCCACGGCTGTGATGCTGGTGCTGCCGGACCGGCCGGCGCAGGGCTGAGCCCCTCGCGCGAGAAGAAAGGCCGGGACGCAGGGAAACGCAGCGAGGCGCACATCATGTCTCGTATCACGTCTGTCGCACGGTCGAAGCGCGTGCAACTCACCGCACTCGTGTTGCTCGCACTCGTGCTGTCGCCCATCCAGGCGAGCGGCGAGGACTATCCAGCCCGGCCGATCAAGCTGCTGGTGCCGTTCCCCGCTGGCGGCGCCACCGACACCATGGCGCGGCTGATCTCGCAGGGCCTGTCCACGCGCCTCGCGCAGCAGATCGTCATCGAGAACCAGGGCGGCGCGGGCGGCACGCTCGGCGCACGGCAGGCGGCACAATCGGAGCCGGATGGCTACACGCTGTTGATGGTGGCGGCGACCAACACGTTCGGAACGGCGCCCCGGCTCTACAAGCTGGACTTCGATCCGGTGAAGACCTTTGCACCGGTCGGCATGGTCGCCGTGGACAAGCAGGTGATGGTGGTGGCGCCGTCGGTGCCGGCGGCGGACGTGCACGAACTCGTGCGTTATGCCAAGGCCAATCCGGGCAAGCTCAACTACGGTTCGGCCATCGGCATCGGGCCGCACTTCGTGATGGAGCTGTTCAAGCTCAAAAGCGGCGCCAACATCGTGCACATTCCCTACCGCGGCGGAGCGCCGATGATCTCCGACCTGCTCGGCGGCCAGATCCAGATGACCGTCAACGGCAAGTCGGTGCTGCTTCCGCACATCACGTCCGGCAAGGTGAGGGCGCTGGCAGTTGCCGGCGCACAGCGCTGGGCGGACCTGCCGAACGTGCCCACGCTGGTCGAGGCCGGCTATCTCGACGCGCCCTACGATGCGATGTTCGGCATCGTCACCCGCGCGGGCACGCCCCCCGAGATCATCGCCAAGCTCAACGCGGCGCTGGTGGACACGCTGCGCTCGCCCGAGACGAGCGCCGGCTTCGCCCGGCTCGGCATCGAGACGAAGCCCGGACCGCCGGAAGAATTCGCCGCCGTCATCGCCGAAGAGGCGCCGCGCTGGGCGGACATCGTGAAGGCCACCGGAATCAAGGTGGATTGAGTCGATCGAGCGGAATCCGGTCGGGAAAAGTTCCCGCTGTTGGGATGACGCTCAGTTCACCGCGCACTGCCTGTCGCGCCAGTAGGGCTCGCGCAGCGCCGACTTGAGCACCTTGCCGCTGCCCGACAGCGGCAATGGCGTGCCGCTGATCTCGATGCTGCGCGGCACCTTGTAGCCGGCAATGAGGGCGCGACAGTGGGCACGCACGTCTTCGGCGCTCAGCGTGGCGCCGGCGCGCGGCACGACGACCGCATGCACGATCTCGCCCCAGTGCGGGTCGGGAATTCCGATGACGGCGACCTCGGCGACGCCGGCATGCAGCGAGATCGCGCTCTCCACTTCGGTGGAGTAGATGTTCTCGCCTCCCGAGATGATCATGTCCTTGAGCCGGTCGACGATATAGATGAGCCCGTCCGCGTCCATGTAGGCGGCGTCGCCCGTATGCAGGAAGCCGTTGCGCAGCGCCGCCGCCGTCTCCGTCGGCTTGTTCCAGTAGCCGAGCATTACGCTGGGGCCGCGGATGACGAGTTCACCCACTGTGCCGCGCGGGGCCTCCGCGCCGCTCTCGTCGACGATCCTGACCTCGCAGTTGAGCACGCCATGCCCGCACGAGCGCAGCCGTTCGCCGGCAACCGACGGCACGCGCAGCGCCCAGGGCAGCGCCGTTCCGATCGGCGCGATCTCGGTCATGCCCCAGCCGTGCAGGAACAGCACCTTGGGCCACAGCGCCACCGCGCGCTGCAAGGTCGCCTCCGGCATCGGCGAGGCGCCGAACTGGATCTGGCGCAGCGCGGAGAGGTCGTAGCGCTGCGCGTCCGCATGGTTTGCGATCATCGCGACCATGGTCGGCACCAGCGTGACGTTGGTCACGCGATGGCGCGCCAGCGCATCGAGGCAGGCGGTGGCGTCGAAGCGCGGGATCATCACGTGCGTGCCGCCGACCATGGTCATCGCGAAAGTCGCCATGCCGTCGGCAAGGTGGAACATCGGCGCTGCGTGCAGATAGACCGAGTCCTGATCGTAGCCGACGAGCGGGATGGCGTTGAGCGCGTTGCTCACGAGGTTGTCGTGGCTGAGCATCACGCCCTTGGCGCGACCGGTGCTGCCGCCGGTGTAGAAGATGCCCGCGAGATCGTTGTCGCGCCGCTCGGCGTCGGCAACGGGCGCATGGTCGCGGATGAGCTGCTCGTAGGCGAGCCAGCCGGGCGGGGCGCGTTCGCCGAGGAATATCTTGGCCGTCGCGGACGATGTCTGCGCCAACAGCGGCAGGCAGGCCTCGTCGGCGATGATGATGTCCGGCGTCGAATCCGAGAGGATGTAGGCGACCTCCGCCGCGGCGAGGCGGGTATTGATCGGCACCATCGCGCCGCCGGCCCAGACGATCGCGTAGTGCAGCTCGAGATAGTCGTCGCTGTTGAGCGCGAGGATGGCGACGCGCGTATCCTCGCGCACGCCGAGCGCCCGCAGCGCCCCGGCGAAGCGCGCCACCCGCTCCGCGACCTCGCGCCAGGTCCGTTTGCGTTCGCCGAAAATCGTGGCGGTTCCGCCGGCGTTGATCTGCGCCGCCCGCTTCAGTCCCTGGGTGACCGAGGCGTACATACGATGCCCGCCCGTCAGATCTCGATGCAGACTTTGCCCACGTGCCGGCCGCTCCGAAGGTGCTCGAAGGCCGCGCGCAGGTCGGCGAGCGGGAACACTCGGTCGACGACGGGGTGCATCTGGTGATGCGCCATCGCCGCCAGCATCGCGGCGAACTGGTCGCGATTGCCGACGGAGGCGCCCTGCAGGCGGACGTTCTTCATGATGACGATCGGCACGTTGAGCTGATAGCGGGCGCCGGCGACGACGCCGACGGTGCTGATCGTGCCGCCCATCCGCACCGCGCGCAAGGACTGGGTGAGCGTCTCGCCGCCGCCGATGTCGACCACGAGGTCCGTACCCGCCGGCGTGAGTGCATGCGCCGTCTTCCCCCAGTCCGGGTCGTCCTTGTAGTTGATAACGTGGGCGGCGCCGAGCGCGCGCAGCCGCTCGAGCTTTTCCGCGCTCGATGACGTGGCGATCACCTGCGCGCCTGCCATCTGCGCAAACTGCAACGCAAACAGGGAGACGCCGCCGGTGCCTTGGGTGAGAACCGTCTGTCCCGGGCCGGTGCCGAGTCCGACCGTCGCACCCCACGCGGTCAGGCCCGCGCAAGGAAGTGTCGCTGCCTCGATGTAGCTCAGGTGCGGCGGGACCGGCAGGACCGCCTCCTGGCCGAACACGCGATACTCGCACGCGACGCCGTCGATCGAACCTCCGGGCGATGCCGCGACGCGCGCCTCGCTCGGCGGCCCGCTGTGCCAGTCAGGAAAGAAGCAGCCGACGACGCGCTCTCCCGTCTGCCAGCGCGCGACTTCGGGGCCGACCTCCACGATCTCGCCGGCCCCGTCGGATACAGGGATCAGGTTCTTGTGGCGCTGGCGTGAGCCATAGCCGCCGGCGATGGCGATCAGGTCGCGGTAGTTGAGCGATGCGGCGCGCACCCGGACCAGAACCTCGCCGGGCCCCGGTCGGGGCTCGGGGCTCTCGACGATCCGCAGATCGTCCAGTGATCCCACCGTATCGAGACGAGCGAGTCGCATGCGTTCAGCTTAAGGGCGGGCGCCGCCGCCGTCATCGCAGGGCTTGCAGGCCATAAGCTCGCGTCTCCGGTGCCCGGATTTGCGGCCCCCACGGCAAACCCCGTCGGGCAAAGCCTGACCATGTCGTCAGGCCGAACGGCACGCGCGCGCGGGCTGCCTTCAAATTAACCAGACCGTAAAGGCGCAAGCTCAAGTTTTTGAAAATAAAAACGAATATTCGACCCGCTTCATCAACCTACCAACGAGAGGGCCGGCCTCGGACGAGACGTGCGAACGCTGGCGACGGACATCATGAGTGCAAACGCGACCCCGGAAGGCCTCACCGTCGAGAACGCGAGCCAGCAGATTGCCGCCCGACAGGCGGTATCCGGCCAGGACGACGTCATCGAGTTCATCAGCTTCTCCATCGGCGACGACCAGTATGGCGTCGAGATCATGTCGGTACGCGAGATCAAGGGCTGGTCGGGCGTCACCCACCTCCCCAAGCAGCCGGACTACGTCCGCGGCGTGCTCAACCTGCGCGGCGTGATGGTCCCGATCATCGATCTGCGCTGCCGCTTCGAGCAGGGCACGACGCAGGCGACGCCGATGCACGTGGTCATCATCGTGCAGATCGGCGACCGGCTGGTCGGCATCCTGGCGGACCGGGTGCTCGATATCGTCTCGTTCGAGAGCGACAAGATCCAGAAGGTTCCGCATGTCGGTCATGGCTCCCAGGCCGACTTCCTCTCGGGCCTGATCACGATCGACGATGAATTGATCGCGCTGATCGATCTGGAAAACCTGATCTCCGCCAAGATCGGCGCCGCCCACGCGGCCTGACCGACACACCGTCTCAGCCTCGGGGGACACTGCGCATGTCACGTCTCTTCAACCGCGTTCTCAATCTTCGCATCGGGACGAAGCTCGCCCTGATCGCAGGGATCAGCATCCTGCTGGTGGCGGCCATTCTGGTCAGCGAGATTCTCGGCGCCGGGCGCGTGAAGCGTGAGAACGCCTATGCCGTGACCCAGCTCACCATTGCGCGCGACGCGGTGGACGCCAAGGCGTCGACGCGCGGCATGCAAATGGGTGTGCGGGATATCCGCCTGGCGCGCAGCCCCGAGGACCTGAAGAAGGGCGCGGACTATCTCGCGACGAATCTGCGCTCGGTGAACAAGTTCGCCGATGACATCCTGAAAGTAACCGATCCGGCCGATCGTCAGCGGGTCGACAAATTGAAGGCGTTGGCCAGTCAGTACGCGTCTGAGGCGAAGGCGCTCGAAAAACTCAAGGCGGATATCATCGACTTCGAAGTGAAAACGGGCGGCGGCGTCGATGCCGTCGCGAACCAGAAGGTGGCGGATATCGCGCGCGAGCGCACGCTGCCCTTGGCTGCGGAGATGGAGGCGCTCGCCAACCAGGTCGTCGATGCAGCCAAGCACAAGTCGCAGGAAGCTTTCGAGCGTGCTGCCGCAGAGGAAGTCTTCACCGAGCGACTTGGACTTGCGATCGGCTTGGCCGCGGCGCTGCTGCTGATCGGCTCGGCGGTGTTCTCGGTGTTCACGATCGCGCGTCCGATGAAGGCGCTGACTGGCGGCATGCTGGAGCTCGCCGACGGCAACTTCGACGTGGTGCTGCCCGGGCTCGGCCGCAAGGACGAGATCGGCGACGTCGCTGCCGCGGTCGAGACCTTCAAGGTCAAGTCGGCCGAGAAGGCGCGGCGCGAGGCCGAGGCCAAGGCCGAGCTCGACCGCAAGGCGCTGGCCGAGAAGGCCGAGCGCGACCGCATCGAGGCCGAGCAGAAGGTCGAGGCCGACAAGCGCGCCGCGGCCGAGCGCGAAGCCGCCACCGCCAAGGTGATGAGCGAGTTCGACGCCGCCGTCGGCGGCATCGTCAAGGCGGCCATGGCC
>DATMFF010000012.1:0-448712 GCA_035556735.1 Xanthobacteraceae bacterium
AGGAATTCTACCTCTCCGCGCTGGTGGACCGCGAGACCTCGCGGATCGCCTTCGTCGTCTCCACCGAGGGCGGCATGGACATCGAGGCGGTGGCCCATGACACCCCGGAGAAGATCGTGACCTTCTCGGTCGATCCCGCCACCGGCGTCATGCCGCACCACGGCCGCACCGTGGCGCGGGTGCTGGGGCTGACCGGCGACCTCGCCAAGCAGGCGGGCAGCCTGGTCGAGAAGCTCTACAAGGCGTTCGTCGCCACCGACATGGAAATGCTGGAGATCAACCCGCTGATCGTCACCACTCAGGGCGAGCTGAAGTGTCTGGACGCCAAGGTGTCGTTCGACTCCAACGCGCTGTACCGGCATCCGAAGATCGTGGAACTGCGCGACGAGACCGAGGAGGACTCCAAGGAGATCGAGGCGTCCAAATACGACCTCGCCTATATCGCCCTGGACGGCACCATCGGCTGCATGGTCAACGGCGCCGGCCTTGCCATGGCGACCCTCGACATCATCAAGCTCTACGGCGAAAGCCCGGCGAACTTCCTCGATGTCGGCGGCGGCGCCAGTGAGGAGAAGGTGACGGCGGCGTTCAAGATCATCACCGCCGACCCCAACGTGAAGGGCATCCTCGTCAACATCTTCGGCGGCATCATGAAATGCGATGTCATTGCGGAAGGCGTGGTGTCGGCCGTCAAGGAAGTGGGACTGCGAGTGCCGCTGGTCGTGCGGCTCGAAGGCACGAACGTGGCGCTCGGCAAAGACATCATCGCCAAGTCCAACCTGAACGTAACGTCCGCGGACGATCTCGACGACGCCGCGCAGAAGATCGTCAAAGCGGTGAGGAGTGCAGCCTGATGTCCGTCCTCATCGACAGGAACACGAAGGTCATCTGCCAGGGGTTCACCGGCAAGAACGGCACCTTCCATTCCGAGGCGGCGATCGCCTACGGCACGAAAATGGTTGGCGGTACGTCGCCCGGCAAAGGTGGCAGCACGCATCTGGGGCTGCCCGTGTTCGACACCGTGGCTGACGCCAAGGCGAGAACCGGGTGCGATGCCAGCGTCATCTACGTCCCGCCGCCGGGCGCGGCCGACGCCATCTGCGAGGCGATTGACGCAGAGATCCCGCTGATCGTGTGCATCACCGAAGGCATTCCGGTGATCGACATGGTCAAGGTGAAGCGCTCGCTGTCCGGCTCGAAATCGCGGCTGATCGGCCCGAACTGTCCCGGGGTGATGACGGCGGGCGAATGCAAGATCGGCATCATGCCCGGCAACATCTTCAAGCCTGGCTCGGTGGGAATCGTCTCGCGCTCGGGCACCCTCACCTACGAGGCAGTGTTCCAAACCACCCGTGAAGGCCTCGGCCAGACCACGGCCGTCGGCATCGGCGGCGATCCGGTCAAAGGAACCGAGTTCATCGACGTGCTGGAAATGTTCCTCGCCGACTCCAAGACCGAATCGATCATCATGATCGGCGAGATCGGCGGCTCGGCGGAGGAAGATGCGGCTCAGTTCCTGAAGGACGAGGCCAGGCGCGGGCGCAAGAAGCCGGTCGTCGGGTTCATTGCCGGCCGTACTGCCCCGCCGGGCCGCCGCATGGGCCATGCCGGCGCGATCATCGCCGGCGGTAAGGGTGATGCCCCGTCTAAGGTTGCCGCCATGGAATCGGCCGGCATCACGGTGTCGCCCTCGCCGGCGCGGCTCGGCAAGACCTTGGTCGAGGTTCTCAAGCGTTAGTCGAGAGTTTCGAGGGTTTGACTGCGGCACGGCCAGTTGGCCATCGTGCTCGTCCGCTTGCTTCTAGCCATGCCTTTGCCGCGCCGGCGCCCAAGCAAAAGCGCTGTTTCGATAACACAACTTCTAGTATAGAATTATAAATATACCCGTTTCCCGGGCTCGTGAGGGCGTCCCGACTCCGGAGCGAGGCATGCGTATCGCGCTTCTGTACGATGGGCGGAGCCTGGCCGCGTGGCAGCGCCGTGCGATCGAACTGGTCGCCAAGGACCACGACCTCGTTTTGCTGATCGCTGAAGGGCCGGGACCGCGCACACGACGCCGGATGGGTCACGCGCTCTACTATGCCCTCAACCTCGCCGCAGTCCGCAACCGGCTCACGCGGCGCGTCCCGTTCCCGCCTGACGAGGCACGTGCCGCGGACACCCTGCGCTTCACGCCCGGCAGCGAGCATGGCTGGGCGGTGCTCCCAGACGTCGCGCTGGACTGGCTAGCGACCCGGCGCGTTGATGCGGTGATCAAGTTCGGCCTGAACCTGCTGCGCATTCCGTCTGGCGTCCCGCCGATTCTTTCCTACCATCACGGGGATCCGCGCGTTTACCGCGGACGACCGGCAGGCTTCTACGAACTCGCCAATGGCGAGCCATTCATGGGGCAGGTCATCCAGATCGCCTCCAACGAGATCGATGCTGGTGCCGTGCTGGCCTTCGCCGAGACCCGCGTCCATCGGCACAGCTATCGCAGAACCTTGCTCGAGGCCTATGTCCTCTCGCCGCACCTGCTGCCAGAGGCACTCGGCCGGCTGGCGCGTGCGGAAACGCTGCCATTCGAGCCGAAAGGTCACAACTATCGCCTACCTGCCAATGCCCAGGTGGCGCGCGTGCTCACGCGGTCGGTGTGGCACGGGTTGCAGCGTCTGGCCTACGGCGCGTTCATCGAAAAGAGGTGGCGTGTTGCGCTCGTGCAATGCGATCCGGCGGCGGACCCGCCTGCAATGGTGGCGCACGCCGAACAATCCAGTGGCGAATGGCGGATTCCACCGCTGCTGCCAGGTTACAGGTTCTATGCGGATGGTTTTTTTCATGCCCGCTCTGACGACCTGCTGGTCGAGGCGCTCAATGCCGTGACCGGCAAGGGAGAACTCGTACGCATTCGAGGCGAATGCCAGACGCGCATTGCAAGCCCCGGTCGAACGCATGTGTCCTATCCCCAAACCGTGCTTGAGAACGGCGTACCCTATGTCGTTCCTGAGACGGCCGCCTGCGACCGGCCGGCGATCTTCCGCCTCGATGAAGATTCGTTGCGGAAGGTTGCCGACCTCGACATTGACGCCGACGCCATCATCGACCCCACGTTGGTTCGTCATGACGGGCGCATCTATCTGTTCGGCAATCGACGGCGCGAGGGAACGGCAATCCTGCATCTGTGGAGCGCCCCGTCGCTGTTCGCGCGGTTCGATGCGCATCCGGCGACCCCGGTCCGCGTCTCCGCCCGCGGTAGCCGCATGGCGGGTGCCGTCGTGACGCATTCCGGCCAACTTTTCCGGCTGGGGCAGGACTGTCGCCACGGCTACGGCGATGGACTCCTTTGTTTTCGCATCGAGGCGTTGAGCGAGCGCGAATATCGCGAAGCATTTTATGCCGAGGCCGCGTTCAGCACAGTCAAAGGCCCGCATACGCTGAACCGGCACGGCGACTCGCTCCTGTTCGACTGGTATGTCGAGCGATTTTCGCCCTTGGCCGGGATCCGTCGCCTCGCCGGCAAGTTCTAGTCCCGACAACTCGTATCTGGGTGGTGGTGCTCGCCAATTTTTTCGTTGGCCCGTCGCCGCTCGCGCGGTGGGCCAACTGGCTGGCCAGCACCCTTCCCCCAAGCGGTGCTAAAATTGTGAACGCGTGTTCAGTTCTTGCGTGATTTTGCCGCTTTTTTAAGGCTGCGCTGATATCTAAATAGCGTTAATAGCTCTCCTGCCGGTTCGGGCGTCCGCCACTGCGCCCTCGAATCCCGCACTCAGGAAAACGGTCGAATGTCCCGCCAAGACGCCAATGCCGCCTTCGCCCTCACGTCTTTTCTCTATGGCGGCAATGCTGCCTATATCGACGACCTCTACGCACGCTACGAGGTCGATCCTAACTCGGTCGATGCCGAGTGGCAGGTGTTTTTCGCCGGCATGAAGGACAGCGCGGCCGACGTCTCAAAAATCGCGCATGGTCCGTCGTGGAAGCGGCCCAATTGGCCGCAGCCGTCGCGTGGAGAACTCATTGCGGCGCTCGACGGCGACTGGGGCGAGGTCGAGCGCGCGGTCACCGACAAGCTGCGCGCCAAGGCGCAGACCAAGGGCGTCGAGCTTACGTCCGCCGACGTGCAGCACGCCGCACGCGACTCCGTGCGCGCGATCATGCTGATTCGTGCCTACCGCATGCGCGGCCACTTCCACGCCAACCTTGATCCACTCGGGCTCGAGCCCAAGAAGGACGAGCAGGAACTCGATCCGCGCAGCTACGGGTTCACCGAGGCGGATCTCGACCGAAAGATCTTCATCGACAAGGTGCTCGGCCTCGAGTTCGCCTCGCTGCGCGAGATCGTCGCGATCCTGCAGCGGACCTACTGCCAGACGCTCGGCGTCGAGTTCATGCACATCTCCAATCCTGCCCAGAAAGCCTGGCTGCAGGAGCGCATCGAGGGCAAGGACAAGGAGATCAGCTTCACGCGAGAGGGCAAGCGCGCGATCCTCAATAAGCTCATCGAGGCGGAAGGCTTCGAGAAGTTCTGCGATTTGAAGTTCACCGCCACCAAGCGTTTCGGCCTCGACGGCGGCGAGTCGATGATCCCGGCGCTCGAGCAGATCATCAAGCGCGGCGGCGCCCTCGGTGTGAACGAGATCGTGATCGGGATGGCGCATCGCGGTCGCCTCAACGTGCTCTCGCAGGTGATGGGCAAGCCGCACCGGGCGATTTTCCATGAGTTCAAGGGCGGGTCCGCCAACCCCGACGAGGTGGAGGGCTCGGGCGACGTGAAATATCACCTCGGCGCTTCGAGCGATCGCGAGTTCGACAGCAATCGGGTCCACCTTTCCCTCACCGCCAACCCGTCCCATCTCGAGATCGTCAATCCCGTGGTGCTGGGCAAAGTGCGCGCCAAGCAGGACCAGCACGGTGCGACGCGCGACAATCGCACCATGGTGATGCCCCTGCTGATATCGGGTGATGCGGCGTTCGCAGGGCAGGGCGTGATTGCGGAGTGTTTCGGCCTTTCCGGTCTGCGCGGCCACCGCACCGGCGGCTCGCTGCATTTCATCATCAACAACCAGATCGGGTTCACGACATATCCGCGCTATTCGCGCTCCTCGCCCTATCCGTCCGACGTCGCCAAGATGATCGAGGCGCCGATCTTCCATGCAAACGGAGACGATCCGGAAGCGGTGGTGTTCGCTGCGAAGGTCGCGACGGAGTTCCGACAGCAGTTCCAGATTCCGGTCGTGATCGACATGTTCTGCTATCGCCGCTTCGGCCATAACGAAGGGGACGAACCCGCGTTCACGCAGCCGTTGATGTACAAGAAGATTCGGCAGCATCCGACCGCGCTGGAGATCTACTCCAAGCAGCTCGTCAGCGAGGGCGTCGTCACCGAAGGTGAAGTCGACAAGATGAAGGCCGACTGGCGCTCCCGGCTCGATGCCGAGCTCGAAGCCGCCCAGTCCTATCGCGCCAACAAGGCGGACTGGCTCGACGGCCGCTGGGCAGGGGTGAAGATCGCCGACGCGTCCGACGATCCGCGTCGCGGCCGTACCGGCGTTGCGCTCGATACGCTGAAGGAGATCGGCCGCAAGATCACGGCGATCCCGGAAGGCTTCCAGGTTCACCGCACGATTCAACGTTTCCTCGACACGCGCAAGAAGGCGATCGAGGAGGGGGCTCCGATCGACTGGGCCACGGCCGAAGCGCTCGCCTTCTGCTCGCTGCTGCTCGAAGGTCACCCGGTGCGCTTGTCCGGCCAGGACAGCGAGCGCGGTACCTTCTCGCAGCGCCATTCGGTGCTGATCGATCAGGAGACCGAGGACCGCTACACACCCTTCAACCATCTTACAGAGACGCAGGCGCGCTACGAGGTGGTGAACTCGATGCTGTCGGAAGAAGCCGTCCTCGGGTTCGAGTACGGCTATTCGCTGGCGGAACCCAACGCGCTCACGCTCTGGGAAGCGCAATACGGCGACTTCGCCAACGGTGCGCAGGTCGTGTTCGATCAGTTCATTTCGTCGAGCGAACGCAAGTGGCTGCGTATGTCCGGGCTCGTATGCCTGCTGCCGCACGGCTACGAGGGTGGCGGTCCGGAGCACTCGTCCGCCCGTCTCGAGCGGTTCCTGCAGATGTGTGCCGAGGACAACATGCAGGTCGCCAACTGCACGACGCCCGCGAACTACTTTCACATCCTGCGCCGCCAGCTCAAGCGTGAGTTCCGCAAGCCGCTGATCCTGATGACTCCCAAGAGCCTGCTGCGCCACAAGCGTGCGGTTTCGCGGCTGGACGAGCTCGTCACCGACACGACGTTCCACCGCCTTCTGTGGGACGACGCGCAGCTTCTGCCGAACGAGAAGATCAAGCTCGTCGCTGACGAAAAGATCCGGCGCGTGATCCTGTGCTCCGGCAAGGTCTATTACGATCTCTACGAGGAGCGCGAAAAGCGGGGCATCGACGACATTTACCTGCTGCGCGTGGAGCAGCTCTATCCGTTCCCGATGAAGGCGCTGGTCCAGGAGATGGCGCGCTTCAAGCAGGCCGAGGTCGTATGGTGCCAGGAAGAGCCGCGCAACATGGGCGGCTGGCGCTTCGTCGAACCCTATATCGAATGGGTGCTCAACAACGTCGGAGCCAAGCACCGTCTTCCGCGTTATGCGGGCCGTCCCGCATCGGCGGCGACGGCGGTCGGCACCATGCCGAAGCATATTCAACAGCTCAACGCCTTCCTCGAGGAGGCGCTGGGCTAACCACGCATTCGTCGTGCCCGCGACGGACGCGGGCGCCCGCTCGGAATGGTATCTTCCGATCGGGCTCGCCGGCACGCCCGGCAATGACACTGGACAAGCTGATCGATCAATCCAATTGGATCCAACCGCAATGACCGAAATACGCGTCCCAACCCTGGGCGAGTCCGTCACCGAGGCCACCATCGGCCGCTGGTTCAAGAAACCTGGCGAGGCGGTAAAGGTCGACGAGCCGCTGGTCGAGCTCGAGACCGACAAGGTGACGATCGAAGTGCCGGCGCCCTCGGGCGGCGTGCTGTCGGAGATCGTCGCAAAGGACGGCGAGACCGTTGCCGTCGGCGCGCTGCTCGGCCAAATCGCTGCGGGCGAGGCCGGTGCTGCAGCGCCCTCACCGGCCGCCAAGCCGGCCGCCGCGGAAAAGCCTGTTGCCGCTCCAGCCGCCAAAGCTGCCCCCGCGGCGGAGGCTCAGCTGGCGCCCTCCGTACGCAAGTTGTCGGCCGAAAGCGGCATTGATGCCGCCGGGGTTCCGGGCACCGGCAAGGACGGGCGCGTTACCAAAGGCGATATGCTGGCTGCAATCGAACGCGCTGCAGCAGCGCCGACGCCGGTGGCCCAACCGGCCGCCGCCGTGCAGATGCGCGCGCCATCGCCGCCTGACGACGCAGCGCGCGAAGAACGAGTCAAGATGACGCGGCTGCGCCAGACGATCGCGCGCCGCCTCAAGGATGCGCAGAACACCGCCGCCATGCTGACGACCTTCAACGAGGTCGACATGGGTCACGTCATGGCGATGCGCAATCAATACAAGGATGTGTTCGAGAAGAAACACGGCGTGAAGCTCGGCTTCATGAGTTTCTTCGCGCGCGCTTGCGTGCAGGCGCTCAAGGAGATTCCCGCGGTGAACGCGGAGATCGACGGCACCGACCTAGTCTATAAGAACTATTACCACATCGGCATCGCGGTCGGCACCGAGCGCGGGCTTGTCGTACCAGTGGTGCGCGACTGCGATCACAAGTCGTTTGCCGAGATCGAAAAGGAGATAGCCGACTTCGGCCGCCGCGCCCGCGACGGATCGCTCAAGATCGAGGAAATGCAGGGCGGCACCTTCACCATCACCAACGGCGGCATCTACGGCTCGCTGATGTCCACGCCGATCCTCAACGCGCCGCAGTCCGGTATCCTCGGCATGCACAAGATCCAGGACCGGCCGGTCGTGATCGGCGGCGAGATCGAGGTGCGGCCGATGATGTACCTCGCGCTGTCCTATGATCATCGCATCGTCGATGGTCGTGAGGCCGTGACCTTTCTGGTGCGCGTGAAGGAATGCCTGGAGGATCCGGCACGGCTCGTGCTGGATCTCTGATTTGCCGTATCCGGATCGGTGGAGTGCCGCGCTTCGCCGACGGCCGAGCAGTTGAACAGGATTTGGACAGTCATGGCGCAATACGACCTCATCGTTATCGGCTCCGGTCCCGGCGGCTACGTCTGCGCCATCCGCGCGGCCCAGCTCGGGCTCAAGACGGCAGTCGTCGAGAAGGACAAGACGTTCGGCGGCACGTGCCTCAACGTCGGCTGCATCCCTTCCAAGGCGCTGCTGCACGCCTCCGAGCTGTTCGAGGAGGCAGGCCACGCCTTCGCCAAGATGGGCATCGGCGTTGGCAAGCCGAAACTCGATCTCGCCGCCATGATGAAGTTCAAGGACGAGGGCGTCGACGGCAACGTCAAGGGCGTCGCCTTCCTGTTCAAGAAGAACAAGGTCGACACCTACCTCGGCGTCGGGCGGATCGCTGCGGCCGGCGAGGTCGAGGTCAAGGGCGCTGACGGCAAGACGCTGACGCTGGAGACAAAGAACATCGTCGTCGCTTCGGGCTCGGACGTCGCCAGGCTCCGCGGCATCGAAATCGACGAGAAGCGCATCGTGTCATCGACCGGCGCACTGACGCTCGCGAAAGTGCCGCAGAAGCTGCTCGTGGTCGGAGCAGGCGTCATCGGGCTCGAGCTCGGCTCCGTGTGGCGCAGGCTCGGCAGCGAGGTGGTGGTGGTCGAATTCCTCGATCGCATTCTGCCTGGTATGGACAGCGAGGTCGGCCGTCAGTTCCAGCGCATTCTGGAAAAGCAAGGCATGACCTTCAAGCTGGCGTCCAAGGTCACCGCCATCGACAAGTCCGGCAGCCGCCTCAAGGCGAGCGTCGAACCGGCCGCCGGCGGCGCCGTCGATACCATCGAGGCAGATGTCGCGCTGGTCGCGATCGGGCGCGTGCCCTACACCGACGGCCTGGGCTTGAAGGAGGCGGGCGTCGCGCTCGATGGGCGCGGACGCATCGCGGTCGACGCGCATTACGCCACCAATGTTCGCGGCATCTATGCCATCGGCGACGTGATCGCGGGTCCGATGCTGGCGCACAAGGCGGAGGACGAAGGCGTCGCGGTCGCGGAAATCCTTGCGGGCCAGGCAGGGCACGTGAACTACGACGTTATTCCCAATGTGGTCTACACCTATCCGGAAGTCGCCTCCGTCGGAAAGTCCGAGGATGAGCTCAAGCAGGCCGGCGTCGCCTACAACGCCGGCAAGTTCCCGTTCACGGCCAACGGGCGCGCCAAGGTCAACATGCAGACCGAAGGCTTCGTGAAGATCCTGGCGGACGCTAAGACCGACCGCGTGCTCGGCGTGCACATCGTGGGTCCCGACGCGGGCAACATGATCGCGGAAGCCGCCGTCGCCATGGAATTCGGCGGCGCGGCCGAGGACATCGCGCGCACCTGCCATGCGCATCCGACATTGACCGAGGCGGTGAAGGAAGCCGCGCTCGCGGTCGGCAAGCGCGCGATCCACATGTAGCCAGACGGCATTTCGTCTACAGTACCTGACGGCTCTCGTCCCTCGCTCCGAGCGCGGCGGGCGATGGTTGGAACTTGCGTGCTGGCAGGGACAGGAAACACATGGCCAAAGGACACAAAGACAAGATCGCCGTCATCACCGGCGCAGGCGCGGGCATTGGGCAGGCCTTCGCCCGGCGCCTCGCGGAGGACGGCGTGCACATCGTTATCGCCGACGTCGGCGCGACAGATGAGACAGTCAAACTGGTCAATCAGGCCGGACGCGAGGCACTCGCCTGCAAGTGTGACGTGTCCTCGCCCGATGACGTCGCCAGGCTCGCGAACGAGGTCGAGCGACGCTTCGGGCGCTGCGATATCCTCGTGAACAACGCGGGTATCTATCCGCTCAAGCGCTTCGAGGAGATGACTTTCGCCGACTGGCGGCACGTCATGAGCATCAACTTGGACGCCATGTTCCTCACGTGCAAGGCGTTCATCCCGGGGATGAAGCAGCGTGGCTGGGGTCGCATCGTCAACATGTCGTCGAGCACCTTTGCCACGGTCGTGACGGACTATACGCATTACATCGCCAGCAAGGGCGGTGTGGTCGGATTCACCCGCGCGCTTGCGACGGAATACGGCCCTCACGGCATCACCGTGAATGCGATCGCGCCCAGCCTCGTCCGCTCGCACGGGACGCTGACGCGCGCGCCGCGGTTCGGCCGCGCCAGCATCGACGAGGAGTTCGACGCCCTGGCCAAGCGCCAGGCGATTCCACGTGGCGAGGTGCCGGAGGATCTGGTCGGCGCGTTGTCCTTCCTGACCAGCGACGATGCCGCCTTCTTGACCGCGCAGACGCTCTACGTGGACGGCGGGTTCGTGCGGGCCTGACGGAGGCCCTCCCGCGCAAGCGCTCTGCTTCTTATATATATAAGAGCGCCACCGTGTCTGGTCGGAAAAAGTGCTGGCGGCCTTTCGTCCGATCGCACGTCGGTTTGATGAGCGCATGGGTTTGATGAGCGCATGATTGAGCGAAGCGGTTTCCACTCCTCGGTCATGCGCCGGAGAGATCCCACTGTGCGACGGCTGCTGCATCCGCTGCTGATCGTCCTCGCGACGATCTTCCTGATCGAGGCTTGGCTGTGGGATCACCTGCAGCCCGTGGTCGCCCGCCTCGTGGCGCTCATCCCGTTCGCTGCTCTCAAACGCCAGATCGGCGTTGCCATTGATCGCCTGCCGCCGCCGGCCACACTTGTCGTGTTCGTCGTCCCATTGGCCGTCCTGTTTCCACTCAAGATCGCCGGGCTGTGGCTGTTGGCACACGGTGCCTTCATCAGCGCGGTTCTCCTGCTGCTATTCGCCAAGGTCATTGGCGTCGGCGTTACCGCGTTCGTCTTCGACGCGACGCGCGACAAGCTGCTGCAGATGGCGTGGTTCCGCCTCGTGTACCATCGGGTGATGGCGTGGCGCGATTGGGCGCATGCCCTGCTCGACCCGATCAAACTGCGCATCCGCCGTGGTGTTGAGCGGCTGCTGCGGCAGCGAACGGGTGGCATGGTTGGGCTGCTCCGACGCTTGCGCCGCATGCGTCGGCGGCCCGATGTCGGCGTGCGCAAGCCGATATGAGCGCCCTCACACGAGGTGCACGGCGTGCGGCGCAAAAAACGCGATCGCCATGAAGCCGAGACCGGCGAGTCCCACGATCCCTGCGATCCATGACAGCGCCAGCATGCCGGTGATGATCGTCGCGGATGCCAGCACGATACCGATCTGGAAGGCGGCCGAGGCCACTTCGTAGTGATGATAACGTGCGAGTTGGGTGTCGCGCTCGTGCTCGTAATGCTCGGCCTGGGCGCGCAGCTCCTTGCGGCCATCCTTCTCCTGGGGGTCTGACTCGTAGCGCGCCACAGTCTTCTGCCAGGCATCGACCTGCTTCATCATCGCCGTCTTCGCGGCTTCGTCGGTGACGCCGGGCGCCTGTGCCGCCATGGCTTCGGCCGCGGTTCGCAGCGCGGTCTGCCGAATGGTCTTGGCCTGGAAGAAGTTCCAGGTGTCGGACGCCTTGATGTTGAGGCTGATGCTTTCTGTCTGCGCACTTTTGCCGAGCGTCTCGGAAAAGGCCAGAAACAATGCCAGCAGTGAGATCAGCAACGCGATCTGTTTGTTGTGCCCGGCCGCATGCTCGGCGTGCTCGTGATGCTCCATCGCCTCGTGTGCGCCGGCCATTGTCCCCTCGCGGATCGTTGTCGCGGCGAACGATTGGCCGAGGTCGCAAGGCGACGCAAGGGGGTGCGCCCGCGGGCAATCGGAAAAGGTGGACATTGGGTTGGCGGCCGATCCGCCGGTTCGTCAAGGGCGCGCCCGCCGCCAGAAGCTATCAGCGCCGAGCCGGCCCGTCGGCGGGCTTCTAAGCCGCTCATTTGTCTGCAAGCGCAGCCTGCCGCAAGCTGGCGCTGTCAAAGCGCGCTACGCCCGCGGATGGGTGCTGCGATAGACCTCCAGCAGGCGCTCGGCATCGACGCCGGTGTAAATCTGTGTGGTCGACAGCGAGGCATGACCGAGCAGTTCCTGGATCGCGCGCAGATCGCCGCCGCGGGCCAGCAAGTGCGTCGCGAAGGAATGACGCAGCGCATGCGGTGTCGCCGTGTCGGGCAGATTGAGCGCCCCGCGCAGGCGTTCCATGACAAGCTGCACGATTCGCGGCGACAGTGGGCCGCCGCGCGCGCCGACGAACAGCGGTCGGTCGGCCGCGAGGTCGTAGGGGCAGGCTTTCACGTACTCCGCGATGAGCTCAAGTACCTGGCGCAGCACGGGGACCATGCGGGTCTTGTTGCCTTTGCCGGTTACCACGATGACGTCGCCCTGGCCGGGCGCCGGCACCGCTCCGCGCGTCAGGCCGAGCGCCTCGGAAATGCGTAGCCCCGAGCCGTAGAGCAGGGCCAGCACCGCGGCGTCCCGCACGAGAACCCAGGCCTCGCGCTCTTCGCCGGTACGCAAGCCGGCATCGGACACCTGGCGGGCCGCGGTCATCGGCAGGGGCTTCGGCAGCGTCTTGGCCACTTTTGGCGCGCGGACCGCAGACAGCGCCGCGATATGGCCGTTGCCATCACGCTCGAGAAAACGGGCGAACGAACGCAACCCCGCCAACGCACGCATGAGCGAGCGGCTGGCGATGCCATCGGCGCGTCGCGCCGCCATGAAGGCGCGCACGTCCTGCGGCGCCAGCTTGGCAAACCGTGCAAGGCTGATACGTCCGCCGACGTGCCCGGCCAGGAACGCCAGGAACTGCAGCGCATCGCGCTGGTACGCTTCGCAGGTCTTCGCCGACATGCGCCGTTCGGCCGACAGGTATGTCACCCAGCGTGCCAGTTCGCGCGCCGTGTCGGAGGCAAGGAACGGTGGATCGGCAAAGGAACCGGAGGTTGAGCTTCTTGACATGGTCCCCTCCCGCTTCCCCAACATTGCGGCGCGCTCTAATGCGAACTTCCGAAGCAAAGGGGCGCGACCTAACTATCTGGTACCAGTGTGACTTTGGATTTGAAGTTCGTGGACGGACGTGCAGCAGATGCTGTAGGAACTTCAAATCCGTCGCACTGGGCGATAATTGCACCCGCTGCTTACCCGTCCACTAACAGGCGAAGGCGCATGGCCAGCCGCGTGGTCGACGTGCTCGTGCCCGTGGCGCTCGACCAGACATACTCCTATCGCGTCCCCGCCGACATGCCGCTCGCGCCGGGCGATATGGTCAGCGTGCCCTTGGGCGCGCGTGACGTGCTGGGTGTGGTCTGGGCCGACAATCCCAGCCCCAATCCGCGTCTGCACAATCGTCTGAAGGACATCGACGAGAAGCTCGACTATCCGCCGCTCAAGCCGGAGCTGCGCAAGCTCGTCGAATGGATGTCGAACTACACGTTGGCCCCGCGCGGGATGGTGCTGCGCATGTGCCTGCGCATGGGCGAGAACCTCGGGGCGGAGCGCGTTCGCATCGGCGTGCGCCTGGTCGGCCCGCCGCCCAAGCGGATGACCGCTGCGCGCAACCGCGTGCTCGTCCTGCTTGCTGACGGCCTGCTGCGCAGCAAGCGCGAGGCGGCGGAGGAGGCCGGGGTCAGCCCTAGCGTGATCGACGGGCTGGTTGACGATGGCACGCTCGCCGCCGAGCCGATGCCGGTGGAGCCGGTCGCGCGCGTGCCCGATCCGGATCATCGTGTGCCTGAATTGTCCGACGCCCAGCGCGAAGCGGGCGAGGCGTTGCGTGCCGGCGTGCGCGACGGCGGTTTCCAGGTCACGCTGCTCGATGGCGTCACCGGCTCGGGCAAAACCGAGGTCTATTTCGAAGGCGTGGCCGAGAATATCCGGCGTGGCCGCCAGACGTTGATCCTGATGCCGGAGATCGCGCTCACCAGCCAGTTCCTCGACCGGTTTGCCGCGCGCTTCGGGGTTCGTCCCGCCGAATGGCACTCCGAAGTGCCCTCGCGCCGGCGCGCCCGTACCTGGGCAGGAGTGGCCGCCGGCGAGGTCAGCGTCGTCGCCGGCGCACGCTCGGCCCTGTTCCTGCCCTTCACCGACCTCGGCCTGATCGTGATCGATGAGGAGCACGACGGCGCGTACAAGCAGGAGGACGGCGTACACTACCACGCGCGCGACATGGCGGTTGTGCGTGCGCGCATCAACAACATCCCGCTGGTGCTGTCGTCGGCAACGCCCTCGGTGGAGACCGAGGTCAACGCGCGGCGTGGGCGCTACCGCCGGCTGCATCTGCCGGAGCGGTTCGGCGGACAGCATCTGCCCGCCATCGAAGCCATCGATCTGCGCCGCGAAGGCCCACTGCGCGGCCGTTTCATCGCGCCGCGCCTTGCCGAAGCGGTGAAGATAGCGATCGAGCGCAAGGAGCAGGCGTTGCTGTTCCTCAACCGTCGCGGCTATGCCCCGCTCACGCTGTGCCGCGCCTGCGGGTATCGCTTCGCCTGCCCCAACTGCGACGCATGGCTGGTCGATCACCGATTCCGCCAGCGCCTCGTCTGCCACCACTGCGGCTATTCGGTCGCGACGCCGAAGGTCTGTCCCAAATGCGAGGCGACCGATTCGCTGGTCGCCTGCGGCCCCGGAGTCGAGCGGCTGGAGGAGGAGGTGGCGACGCTGTTCCCGGGCGCGCGCGTGCTGGTGCTCTCAAGCGATCTCATCGCCACCATCGAGCGCATGCGCGAGGAGCTCAAGGCCATCGCGGAGGGGCGGGTCGACATCATCATCGGCACGCAGCTCGTCGCGAAGGGACATCACTTTCCAATGCTCAACCTGGTCGGCATCGTTGATGCCGACCTCGGCCTGTCCAACGGAGATCCGCGCGCCGCTGAGCGCACGTTCCAACTGTTGCATCAGGTGGCCGGCCGCGCGGGCAGGCACGAGGGTCGTGGCGTCGGGTTCCTGCAGACGCATCAGCCCGAGCACCCGGTGATGCGCGCGTTAATCGCGCAGGACCGCGCTGCGTTTTACGACGCCGAGATCGAGGTGCGCGAACGCCAGGGCTATCCGCCATTCGGGCGGCTCGCCAGCATCATCGTCTCGGGCGGCGATCGTCATTCGACCGAGGCTTTCGCGCGGCAGATCGCGCGGGCCGCGCCGCTCACCCAGGACGTGCTGATCCTTGGGCCGGCGGAGGCGCCGCTCGCGGTGGTGCGCGGGCGGCATCGATTTCGCCTACTGGTAAAGTCGGCGCGTGCATTCGATCTGTCGGGATATGTGCGCGAATGGCTCGTAGCCGCGCCCAAGCCGAAGCGGAAGCTGGCTCTGCAGGTCGATATCGACCCGCAGAGTTTCCTGTGAGGCCTTACCTCACTGCCTTGGGTGCAGCCGGGGCATGGGGCTGCAGCAGCGCGCACACGGATGCCGCGAAGATCAGCGCGAATCCGACGATGTCGTAGGCCGTGGGAATCTCGCCCAGCAGGAAGATCGACGAAACCACGCCGATCACCGGGGAGGCCAGTGCGCCAAGCGAGGCGGTCGTCGCCGGCAGGAGCCGGATGATGTGGAACCAGATGAAATACGCGATGCCGGAGCCGAACAGGCCGGCGAAGGCTGCGCCTGAAAGCGACCACCAGCCGGCATCCCACAGGCGGAACGAGCCTTCCAAGAATGGCACGAAGCTCGCCATCACCACAAAGGCGATCATCAACTGCCAAGCCGCCAGCGTGAACGGATCGAGGTCGAGGCGCCGCCACTTCAGATAGATCGTGCCGATCGCCCAACTCACGGCCGCGCCGAGCGCCAACAGCAGTCCGAGCGGAACACCCGCCGCGGCCAAGGGCCAGATCAGCACGCCCATGCCGATGCAGCACAGGAGCAGTGCGACGAGGCGGGTCGGCGGCAACCACTCGTGCAGGAGCAGGCGCGCGAGGACGCTGGCCCAGATCGGCATGGTGTAGACGAGGATCGCGACACGGCCGGTGAACGACATGAGTTGCGCGAAAGCCGTGCACAGGCTGAAGACGATGACGTTAAACGTCGCCAGCACGAGGATGTCGAGCCAGCGGCCGTGCGGCAGGTGCACGGGACGGCGCGCCAGCCACGCCAGAACGAGCAGCGACAGCGCGCCGATCCCCGCCGACGTGGCGCGCATGGTGAACGGCGGAATGTCGATGAGCGCGATCCGCATGGCGGGCCAGGTCAAGCCCCAGAACAGGCACAGGACGACCAGCAGCAGCCTCGCCTTCAGCGCGTCGGTCATGGGCGCTTTGGTCACGCGATGTCCTCCCGGCTCACACGTCTTATCACGCGGGTCCGGCTCATGTCGGCGTGGTGCCTGCCGTCGGGGGGCGGTACCGGCTCATGGCGCTGCCGAGGATGGTGAGTCCCAGCGTGCAGACTGCGATCGGCACGAAGGCAGCACGCGGCAGGCCGAGGTGGTCCCATAGGGCGCCGCAGACGATCGGCGCAACCACGGCGCAGGTGTATCCGATCGTGAACATGCCGGCAGCCGTGCGGTGCACGTCGTCAGGCCGGCTGAGCGAGGGAGGGAGCGCCAGTGTCGTGCCGAAGGTCACGGCGGACGCGACGCCGACAATGCCGGAGGCGGCGATCAACCAGCCTCCGTCCGCATAGGCCAGTGCGACCACGCCCACGAGCCCACACAGGCCGAACACCAGATAGGGCCAAGCCCGGTGCAGCATGCGGTCGGCAAGCAGCAGTAGGAGCGCCAGCGCCACGATCTGCCCCATGTTGAGCCACAGGAGCGCGCCGCCGATCAGGTGGCCGCGCCCGCCGTGGCTCAGGAACTCCGGCAGCACGGCGCTGAGCGCGTAATAAAGGCTGTTATTGCTTCCGAACGTGAGGCCCAGCATCCAGGTGCGTCCGCTGCGCCAATCCGGCCACCAGCGATCCGGAAGGCGCTCGGCTGTCGCTTTGCCGCGTGGAAGCATCGGCAACGCGCCCGTCATGATGACTGCGATCAGCAGCACGGGCGCCGCCCATATCAGCAGGTCGGCGCGCCAGCTGTACCCCACGAGCGGCATGACCAGGACAAACGTGAGCGCGATCGGCGTGAGCGCGCCTGTCATCATGCCGTTCGTGTAGATTGCCGTGCCCAGACCAATGCGCTCCGGCACCCACTCGCGCACCAGACGCGGGACCGCCGGCTGCATCACCGCAACCCCGAGGCCGGTGAAGATCGTCGCGAGGTAAAGCGGCCACACGCCGGAGGTCAGGCCGCGTGCGCCCGATGCCGCAGCCACGATGAAAAGCCCGGCGAGCAGCGTGGCGCCGGCGCCTAGCCGGGCAACGAGCAGGGATCCCGGCACCGCCGCGAGCGCGAAGAGCGCGAGTGGCAGTCCGACGAGAGCTCCGATCTGAGCCTCGCTCATGCCCAGGTCCTCGCGGATGAGCGGCAGCAGTGGCGGCGTTGCAAGGATCGGGATGCGCATGGCAAGGCCGGCAAGACCAAGCAGCGCCAACGCCGGCAGCAGGCTGGTCAACGGCCGACCAGCGCGTGGCGGCGCAGTCGACATGAAGGAAGGACCCGGCGGTGAGTCGGAACGTTCGTGGGCGCGGACGATGCCCGACAAGCCTGCGGCGAGGCAAGCAATCAAGCCGCTGCGCGCCTGCGCCAAGTTCAGGGCAGATGCGCAGGCGGCGGCCGCAGCGCGTGCCATGCGGGGTGCGCAATACCGCGCCGCCCTAGGAGACGAGCTTGAGTCCGATGATGCCGGCGAGGATCAGCCCGATGCTCGCGAGTCGTAGGGCGGTGGCGGGTTCCGCAAACAGATAGATGCCGAGCAGCGCGGTGCCGCAGGCCCCAATGCCCGTCCACACCGCGTAGGCCGTCCCCACCGGCAACGACTTGAGCGCAAGCCCGAGGAAGATCACGCTCAGGATCATGCTGCTGGCGGTCCAGAGCGACGGCCACAGCCGGGTGAAGCCGGCGGTGTACTTGAGCCCGATCGCCCATCCAATCTCGAGCACCCCTGCAATCAGCAGATAAGTCCAAGCCATTGGCCAACCTCAATCAACGCGAGAAGATTTCACCCAAGGAGCGCAGGCGACGCTATCATGACACCTCGACCAGAGGCGCCGGATGGAGGCAACAACGATTAGCCGATGTGCGCCCCGCAGCAATGGCTCGTGTCGAGGGGGGTGGGCGAAAGTTGCTGCGCCCGCCGGTAAGGCCGCCGAACGAGCCGCACCGCCCGCGCTGTGCGCCAGCGAGACGGCAGGCTGGTCGTAGCGCTCCAGCGCCGCCATCGGCATCTGCGCCGATGGCTGCCTGACCGGCACCTCGTCGGTATTGCCCGCGACCTTAAGATTGCTCGTGTGCGCGACGTCGCGCCGTGTTGCGCCTCGCCAGCGCGTGTGTTAGCAAACCCGCGATTTTCGTGGGGTTCCGGCCTCCTCCTGTGACGCCCCCCGAGATTGCAAAATTCCCTTGACATCCAAGGGTTTGCGCCGGTCCCGCGCGACCAGCCGCGAACCTTGTGGTGTGGGCTGATAGAACAGCATTGCGAGCGAAGCGCCCCCCGGCTTCCGGCAATGCGACAAGTGTGGGCAGGCGCAACTTGGCTGGTTCAGATACAATCGTTTCGGGAATGGCGGGCCGCTATGCGACCGCGCTGTTCGAGCTGGCAATCGAACAGAATGCCGTCGACGCCGTGAGCGCCGACCTCGCGAAGTTCGATGCTCTGGTGGCGGAATATGCCGAACTCGATCGGCTGGTGCGCAGCCCGGTGTTCACGGCCGACGAGCAGGGGCGCGCCCTCGGCGCGGTCCTCGATAAGGCCGGCATCGGTGGGCTCGCCGCGAAGTTCCTCAAGCTGGTCACGGCCAACCGCCGGCTGTTCGCCGTGCGCGACATGGCGCGGGGGTTCCGTGCGCTGGTCGCCCAACACAGGGGCGAGCTGACTGCCCAGGTCACGGTCGCCGAGCAGCTCAACGATGCGCGCCTGAACGAGATCAAGGCGGCGCTCAAGCAAGTCACCGGCAAGGACGTCCAGGTGGACGTTCAGGTCGATCCCGCGATCATCGGCGGCCTTATCGTCAAGGTCGGCAGCCGCATGATCGATAGTTCGCTCCGCACCAAGCTCAATGCGATCAAGTTTGCGATGAAAGAGGCCCGCTGATGGACATCCGCGCCGCAGAAATCTCCGCGATCCTGAAGGATCAGATCAAGAATTTCGGCCAGGAAGCCGAGGTTTCCGAAGTCGGCCAGGTGCTGTCCGTCGGCGACGGCATCGCCCGCTGTTACGGCCTCGACAACGTGCAGGCCGGCGAGATGGTGGAGTTCGAGAACGGTGTGCGCGGCATGGCGCTCAACCTCGAAAACGACAACGTCGGCATCGTGATCTTCGGCAATGACCGCGAGATCAAGGAAGGCCAGACCGTCAAGCGCACCCGCTCGATCGTGGACGTGCCGGTCGGCAAGGGCCTGCTTGGCCGTGTGGTCGACGCGCTCGGCAACCCGATCGACGGCAAGGGTCCGATCCAGGCCGACAAGCGCGCCCGTGTGGACGTGAAGGCGCCGGGCATCATTCCGCGCAAGTCGGTGCACGAGCCGATGGCCACCGGCCTGAAGGCGATCGACTCACTGATCCCGATCGGCCGCGGTCAGCGCGAGCTGGTCATCGGCGACCGCCAGACCGGCAAGACTGCGATCATCCTCGACACCATCCTCAACCAGAAGCCGCTCAACCAGTCGAACGACGAGAAGGTGAAGCTCTACTGCGTCTATGTCGCGGTCGGGCAGAAGCGCTCGAGCGTCGCGCAGTTCGTGAAGGTGCTGGAAGAGCAGGGCGCGCTCGAGTATTCGATCGTCGTCGCCGCCACCGCTTCCGATCCGGCCCCCATGCAGTTTCTGGCGCCGTTCGCCGGCTGCACCATGGGCGAATACTTCCGCGACAACGGCATGCACGCGGTGATTTTCTACGACGACTTGTCCAAGCAGGCCGTTGCCTACCGCCAGATGTCGCTGCTGCTGCGCCGCCCGCCGGGTCGCGAAGCCTATCCCGGCGACGTATTCTACCTGCACTCGCGCCTGCTTGAGCGCGCGGCCAAGCTCAACGACGAGAATAAGGCGGGTTCGCTCACCGCACTTCCCGTCATCGAGACACAGGCGAACGACGTCTCGGCCTACATCCCGACCAACGTGATCTCGATCACCGACGGGCAGATCTTCCTGGAGACCGACCTGTTCTATCAGGGCATCCGTCCGGCCGTGAACGTCGGACTGTCGGTGTCGCGCGTGGGCTCCGCTGCGCAGACCAAGGCGATGAAGAAGGTCGCCGGCCGCATCAAGGGCGAGCTCGCGCAGTACCGCGAGATGGCCGCCTTCGCGCAGTTCGGGTCCGACCTCGACGCCACCACGCAGCGCCTGCTCAACCGCGGGGCCCGCCTGACTGAGCTGCTCAAGCAGCCGCAGTTCTCCCCGCTCAAGATGGAGGAGCAGGTTGTGGTGATCTACGCCGGCGTGAACGGCTACCTTGACCCGCTGCCGCTCACGCGCGTGCGTGAGTTCGAGCACGGGCTGCTCAACCTGCTGCGGTCGAAGAACGCCGATATTCTCGAGGACATCCGCAAGACCGGCGACCTCACCGACGCCACCGCCGCCAAGCTCAAGGGCGTGGTCGACGGCTACGCCAAGAGCTTCGCCTAAGCGAAACGGCCCGGCCGTTGCCGGCGTTGCGGCGAAGAACGCATCACGTGAGTGCCCGGCCTGCGTGGCCGGACATGACCAAGAAAGAGACGAGCGGTCCGTAGAGCTAAGACATGGCCTCACTCAAAGACATGCGGGTGCGCATCGCCGCGACCAAGGCGACGCAGAAGATCACCAAGGCCATGCAGATGGTCGCCGCGTCAAAGCTGCGGCGCGCCCAGGCGGCCGCGGAAGCCGCGCGTCCGTTCGCGGAACGCATGGAGCGCGTGCTCGGCAACATCGCGTCGGCCGTCTCCGACATTTCCGCAGCGCCCAAGCTGCTGGCCGGCACCGGCGGCGACCGCGTGCACCTGCTCCTCGTGTGCACTGGCGAGCGCGGCCTGTGTGGCCCCTTCAATTCGGCGATCGTTCGCCTGGCGCGCGATCGCGCGAACAGCCTGATGGCCGAAGGCAAAGAGGTGAAGTTCTTCTGTGTCGGCCGCAAGGGCTACGAACAGCTCCGCCGCAATTTCGAGAAGCAGATCATCGAGGTGGTCGAGCTGCGCAGCGTACGCACGCTGCAGTTCGTCAATGCGCAGGACATCGCGGCCAAGATCGCCGCCCTCTACGACGCGGGGGGCTTCGACGTCTGCACCCTGTTCTTTTCGCGGTTTCGGTCGGTCATCGCGCAAATTCCGACCGCGCAGCAGATCATCCCGGCGGTGTTCCCCGAGCAGGCCGCAGCAAGCGGCCCGGCCGCGGCCTACGACTACGAGCCGGAGGAGGACGAAATCCTCGCGGAGCTGCTGCCGCGCAATATCGCGGTGCAGATCTTCCGTGCGCTGCTCGAGAACAATGCGTCGTTCTACGGCGCGCAGATGACCGCAATGGATAACGCGACCCGCAACGCGGGCGAGATGATCCGCAAGCAGACGCTGCAATACAACCGCACCCGGCAGGCGATGATCACGAAGGAACTGATCGAGATCATCTCCGGCGCCGAGGCGCTCTAATCTTCGAAGTAAGAGGACAATTCGATGGCTAACCAAGTCGGACGGATTACGCAGGTCATCGGCGCCGTCGTTGACGTGCAGTTCGAAGGCCACCTGCCGGCGATCCTGAACGCGTTGGAGACGCAGAACCAGGGCAGCCGCCTCGTGCTGGAAGTCGCGCAGCACCTCGGCGAGTCCACGGTGCGCACCATTGCCATGGACACCTCGGAAGGCCTCGTGCGTGGCCAGGAAGTGATCGATACCGGCGCGCCGATCTCGGTGCCGGTAGGCGACGAGACGCTCGGCCGCATCATCAACGTGGTCGGGGAGCCGGTCGACGAGGCGGGCCCGGTCAAGACCGCTACCAAGCGCGCGATCCACCAGAACGCCCCGGCCTACACCGAGCAGTCGACCGAGGCCGAAATCCTGATCACTGGCATCAAGGTCGTGGACCTGCTGGCCCCGTACGCCAAGGGCGGCAAGATCGGGCTGTTCGGCGGCGCCGGCGTCGGCAAGACCGTGTTGATCATGGAGCTGATCAACAACGTCGCGAAGGCGCACGGGGGCTACTCGGTGTTCGCCGGCGTCGGCGAGCGCACGCGCGAGGGCAACGACCTTTATCACGAGATGATCGAGTCGGGCGTGAACAAGGACCCGCGCAAGGGATCGGTCGCCGGCTCGAAGTGCGCGCTGGTGTACGGCCAGATGAACGAGCCGCCGGGTGCGCGTGCGCGTGTCGGCCTCACCGGCCTCACCGTCGCCGAGCACTTCCGCGACCAGGGCCAGGACGTGCTGTTCTTCGTCGACAACATCTTCCGCTTCACCCAGGCCGGCTCGGAAGTGTCGGCGCTGCTTGGCCGTATTCCCTCGGCGGTGGGCTACCAGCCGACGCTGGCCACCGACATGGGCGCGCTGCAGGAGCGCATCACCACCACTACGAAGGGCTCCGTCACGTCGGTGCAGGCGATCTACGTGCCGGCCGACGACCTGACCGACCCGGCGCCCGCCACGTCGTTCGCGCACCTTGATGCCACCACGGTGCTGTCGCGCGACATCGCCGCCAAGGGCATCTATCCGGCGGTGGATCCGCTCGACTCCACCTCGCGCATGCTCTCGCCGATGATCGTCGGCGAGGAGCACTATCAGGTGGCCCGATCGGTGCAGCAGGTGCTGCAGCGCTACAAGGCGCTGCAGGACATCATCGCGATCCTGGGCATGGACGAACTCTCTGAAGAGGACAAGCTGATCGTCGCCCGCGCCCGCAAGATCGAGCGCTTCCTCTCGCAGCCGTTCCACGTGGCGGAAGTGTTCACCGGCTCGCCCGGCAAGCTCGTCGACCTCGCCGACACGATCAAGGGCTTCAAGGGCCTTGTGGAAGGCAAGTATGACCACCTGCCGGAGGCAGCCTTCTACATGGTTGGAACCATCGAAGAGGCGGTCGAGAAGGGCAAGAAGCTCGCGGCTGAGGCGGCGTAAGGAGCAGCCCCGATGGCTACCTTTCAACTCGATCTGGTCGCGCCCGACCGCCTGACCTTCTCCGGCGAGGTCGACCAGGTCGACGTTCCGGGACTTGAGGGCGACTTTGGCGTGTTCGCCGGCCACGCGCCGACCATTGCGCTGATGCGGCCCGGCATCCTGACCGTGTACGCCAACGGCGCACAACAGCAGTTCGTGGTGCTCGGCGGTTTCGTGGAGGTCTCGCCGCAAGGTGTGGTGACCGTGCTGGCGGAGACCGCGGCGTCGGTTGCGGAGTTTGACCGTGCCGTGCTCGCCGCGCGCATCGCCGAGATGGAGACGAGCGTCAAGCAGATGCCATCCGATTCAGCGCTCGACCGCGCCATCGAGCAACTCGATCATTTCCGGCAGATCGATACGCACCTGCAGGGAACCGCGATGCACTGAGCAGCCGCGTCAGCAGCACCTGCTTCGAAGGGCCGGCTCGTCCGGCCCTTTCTTTTTTGATGCCGGAATCGTGGGACGTGGGCGAGGCCTCCCGCAATTCGAACGGAGAAGCTCAGGCGCGCGGTCACTCGGCAAACCGCGCGAACTCCCGCACCACGCGTTCGTATACCGGACGCTTGAATGGAATGATCAGGTCCGGGAGATGGCGAATGGGCTCCCAGCGCCACTCCACGAACTCGGGCTTATGGTGCCCGCCGCCCGGCCGCAGCACGTTGATCTCATGCTCGCTGCCGGTAAAGCGGAGCGCAAACCATTTCTGCCGCTGCCCCCGGTAGTGCCCCTTCCACGCTTTCCTGGCGACCTGACTTGGCAGGTCATAGCTGAGCCATTCGTCGATCTCGCCGAGCTTGTGGACGGACCGGATGCTCGTCTCCTCATAGAGTTCGCGCAGCGCAGCGGGATAGGGGTCCTCGCCCTCGTCGATGCCGCCTTGCGGCATCTGCCAGATGTGCGTGGCGTCGACGTGCTCAGGTCCGTCCATGCGGCGGCCGATGAACGCATGGCCCTGGTGGTTGAGCACCATGATGCCGACACAGGGGCGGTAAGGAAGATCTTCGAAAGGGGGCATCGATCTGCAACCTGCGCAGTAATCAGCGCAGTGGTGGTGCCACAAATCGCGCGAGCTGGGTACTGGGTTGAATGGTTGGTGGGAGGAGCATGCGCAGCACCGCGGGGCCGCGCCATCAGCTCAGCTGGATTTGGAGCGGGTCGCCGCTGCGCTGATCGGTACCAGCACGAAGCCGCGACGTTCGGCCGACTTGGCCCATTGCGCCACCCGCTCAAGCGAGATCGGCAGCGCGCTCGCCAGCCCCACGGCCGTTCCATTGGTGCGCGCGACGGCTTCGAGCTTGGAGAAGGCCTTGGCCATCTCGGCTTGCGTGGGTACGGCGTCGAGGACAACATCGACCTTGGCGAACGACAGATTGTTGCCACCCGCGATCTGGCTGGCCAGGCTGCGCACGGACGCGCCGTCGTCGACGTAGATCAGGCCGCGCCGGGCGATCTCCTTGAGCACAGGCATCAGCGCCGCTTCGGCGGCGGTGAAACGCGCGCCCATGAAATTGGTAACGCCGACGAATCCCGCGAAACGGCTCATCAGCCAATAGAGCCGGTCCGTGTTCTGCTCGGCGGTCAGGGAGGTCAGGAGCGTCTGTGGGCCGGGATCATTGTCGGGGTAGTCGAACGGCTCCATGGGCACCTGCAGCAGCACCTCGTGGCCGCCCTGACGCGCCTTGGCGACGGCGCTCGCCACGTCCGGCCCGTAGGGCGTGAACGCGAGGGTCACCGGCCCGGGCAGCCTCGCGGTCGCATCCGCCGTCAGCTTGGCGCCGACGCCCAGCCCGGAGAACACGATGGCGATGCGCGGTGCGCCAGGATTTCCACCGGGGGATACCGGCACGGCGTAGGCTTCGGCCGGACGCGTGCCATCAGCGGCGACCTTCGGGATGGGCCCGTGCCGCGAGGATTCCATAAGGCGCTGGTCGCCAGCGGCGGCCTTGCTGTCGTGGCCGCCGATCGGGACCTCCTGCCGCTTGCCGGTGCTGCCGTCGATGATCGTGACGACGCTCTGGTCCGAGGGCTGGCCAGGAGCGGTGGCGGCAGGCGGGGATGCGGCCGCCGTGTCGGGCCTGGGTGCGCCCGCGGGTCGGGCCACCGACGCAGGGCCGAGCGTCAGCACTGCGCTCGGCTCGCCGCCCATGGGATCGCTGGCGAACATGGCCCAGCCGATGAAAACAAGCAGCGCACAGCCGAGCACGCCCGCGGCCATCGTCGATGGCGCGACCGGCAACCGCCAGCGCACACCTGCCTTGGCAGGCGCGCGCTGCCCCAGCGGCGCACTCAGGTCATCAGCAGCCACGGCCCCCCGTCCCTGCGAATCATCCGGAGAGCTTATCATCATGTCCATCAGCGGGAGTTTGCCGCCCCGAATCAAAACGGGGCGGCTGAGGCCGCCCCGTTTGGATCGAGTTGCGTGAGGTCAGTTCGGGACTGCCACCTTCGAGCTCGGCGGATAGGCCGAGTTGGCCTGCACGCCGCGCATCAGATCGAGCGCGGTCTTGAGCGCCTTGTCGTCCTTGGCGTCGGGCGGAACATAGGACTGGGAGCCGCCGCCCTCCTCGCCCTCGGCCTTCAGGTGGCCGCGCAGCGAGGCTTCGCCCTTGGTCTCCACCGCCCGTGACTTCACCTCGTCGGGCACGTCCTGCAGCACCTCGATGTCAGGCGAAATACCCTTGGCCTGGATCGAGCGTCCCGAGGGGGTGTAGTAGCGCGCCGTCGTCAGCCGCAGCGCGCCGTTGCCGGGCCCAAGCGGGATGATGGTCTGCACCGAGCCCTTGCCGAACGAGCGCGACCCGATGAGCGTCGCGCGCTTGTGATCTTGCAGGGCGCCGGCGACGATCTCCGAAGCCGAAGCCGAGCCGCCGTTGATCAGCACGATGACCGGCTTGGACTTGGTGAGGTCGCCCGGCCGTGCGTTGAAGCGCTGCGTCTCGTCGGCGTCGCGGCCGCGGGTCGAGACGATCTCGCCACGATCGAGGAATGCGTCCGAGACTGAGATTGCCTGGTCGAGCAGTCCGCCGGGATTGTTGCGCAGGTCGACGACGTAACCCTTCAGCTTGTCGCCGAGCTGCTTGTTGATGTCCTCGAGCGCCTTCTTCAGGCCCTCGGTGGTCTGCTCGTTGAATTGGGTGATGCGGATATAGCCGATGTCGTCACCTTCCACACGCGAGCGCACCGACCGCACGCGGATGATGTCGCGGACGATCGTCACCTCGATCGGCTTCTCGACTCCCTTGCGCGTGATGCGCAGGTTGATCTTGGTGTTGACCAAGCCCCGCATCTTCTCGACCGCCTGATTGAGCGTGAGGCCCTGCACCGCCTCGTCGTCGAGGTGGGTGATGATGTCACCCGCGCGCACGCCCGCCTTCGCGGCCGGCGTGTCGTCGATCGGAGCCACGACCTTCACCAAGCCGTCCTCCATCGTCACCTCGATGCCCAGACCGCCGAACTCTCCGCGCGTCTGCACCTGCATGTCGCGGAAGCTCTTGGGGTCCATGTAGCTCGAATGTGGATCGAGCCCGTTGAGCATCCCGTTGATCGCCGATTCGACCAGCTTGGAGTCGTCCGGCCGTTCGACGTAATGCGTACGCACCCGCTCGAAGATGTCGCCGAACAGATTGAGCTGGCGATACGTGTCCGCTGCGGCCGCACGAGCCGATGTGCCCATCCACAGCCGCGGCTGTGTCGCGGCGAGGGTCATCGCAACGCCGGCCGCCACGCCAAGCAGAACGAGAGGAGTCTTGCGCATTATCCGCGAACCTTTTCGTTTGCAGGTACTTCGTTGTTTCCAGTCATGGCCCACCACGGAGCCGGGTCGATCGGAATCCCATCCTTGCGGAATTCGATATAGAGCACGGGCTGGGTCGAGCCAGCCATCATCGCCGGTGCAACTTGCGGGCCGTTTCCCATGACGGCTATCGGCTCGCCGGTCAGGACAAACTGTCCGACCTCCACAGAATAAGCCTCCATGCCCGCCAACACCACATGATATCCGCCGCCCGCATTGAGGATCAAGAGTTGCCCATACGAACGGTAAGGCGCGGCATATACGACCCAGCCATCGCATGGGGCGGTGACCTGGGCCCCTGGCCGGGTGGCGACCGACATGCCCTTCTCGACGCCGCCGACGCCGTCTGCGGCACCGAAATCCCTGACCTTCACCCCGCTTGCCGGTAACCTGAGCGTGCCTTTGGCGGCGGCAAAGGACACCGCCGGCGTCATCCGCCCCGGATCGTTCAATGCCGCAAGATTGATCCGTCCGTCATCGCCGTTGCGGGTGACGGCGCGTTGTGCGCGGGTGGCCGGATCAAGGCCTTGCTCGAGCCTGGCGATGAGGTCCTTTAAATTGTCGACCTGCCGCGCCAAGGCCGCGGCGCGCGTCCGCTCGCCCTCGAGCGAACGCTCCATCTCGGCCTGCCGGCGCTGCCGTTCGTTAATCAGTCCGGACAGGCGCTGGCGCTCGTCCGACATTGCCGCAAGGTCGCGCGTGAGAGTTTCGCGCTCAGCGCCGATTTCCGTGCGCACGCGCCCGAGGCTAGCGAGGTCGGCGGCCAGAGCCTCTGCCTCCTGGCGCATATCGGGCAAGACCGCACCCAGCATCATCGCCGTGCGTACGGACTCCAACGCATCCTCCGGTCTCACGAGCACGGCCGGCGGCGGTCGGCGGCCGATGCGTTGCAGCGCGGCCAGCACTTCGGCGATGGTATCCCGGCGCGCCTCGAGCGACATGCGTAAATCGCGCTCGCGTGCTTGCAGCGGCTTGAGCCGGGCCTCGGTGGCGGCGATCCGTTCCTCGACGCCGCGGATGCGGCCCGCGGCGTCGATCAGCGCCTGATTGAGCTTGCGGCGATCCTCGCCGACCGCGTCGATGTCGCTCTCCAGCTTGCGCGCATTGTCGACGGCCTTCTTCTGATCGGCGCGCAGCGCGTCGAGTTCCTGATCACGCTGCTTGATCGCCTCGATGCCCGGTTTCGAGGCCGGCTGGGCTGCTGCCATGCCGGCTGGCCCGAGCAGCCAGACGGCGGACAAAACGGCCGCCAACCGGCCATTGCGCTGGAGGGCGCGGTTGGACAGAGGGGCCTCGCAATCGCTCACGGCGTGATCTGTCCAGCGCTGGGGACGGGGGAATCTCGCCCATGCTATCGGCGAGATCTGCGACGATATTGCGGCGCGCCGGGATGGCAAGTCCGTAAAAAAGCGGGGGGGGGCGCGCAGACCACACGTTTTAGGCGCGATGGTAGGGATGGCCGGCCAGGATCGTGACTGCGCGGTAGATCTGCTCCAGCAGCATGATCCGTACGAGCTGGTGCGGCCAGGTGGCGGCCCCGAACGAGAGCGTGAGGTCTGCATCGGACTTGAGCGTGGGGGCGAGGCCATCGGCCCCGCCGACGATGAAGCAGGCTGCCGGGCGTCCGGCGTCGCGCCAGCGTCCGATCTGTCTGGCGATATCCTCGCTACTCAGGGCGGCGCCCGATGAATCGAGCACAATGCGCACCGCGCCCGGTTCGATGGTTCGGGTGAGCGCTGAGGCTTCCTCGGCCATGCGTTCCTCCGCACGGCTGGCGCGACTCTCGCCGATTTCAGTGATGTCGATGGATTTGAAGCCGAGGCTCCGGCCGGCCTTGGCGACGCGGTCGAGATAGCGGTCGGCAAGATCGCGGTCCGGACCCGATTTCATCCGGCCGACGGCGGCAATGGTCAACCGCATCGCAAACTCAGGTATGTGGCACACGACGCCTTATGCTTCCGCGCCGCGGCTCCAGGTTCGCGGCAGACCCTGGGCCGGCCGCGCCCGTCACCTCAGCGGCTGGCCGCGCCAGCTTGCGTTAGCTCGCGCGCCGCGGTCCGCCCGTCCACATCTTTTCGAGGTTGTAGAACGCGCGAACCTCCGGCCGAAACACGTGCACAATCACGTCGCCGGCGTCGATTAAAACCCAATCGCAGTGCGGCATCCCCTCGACCCGCGAGCGTACGCCCGCCTTGTCGAGGTCCTCCACCACGCGATCAGCAATGGCGCCCACGTGGCGGTTGGACCGGCCGGACGTCACGATCAGGTAGTCGGTGAGGGAGGATTTGCCGCGCAGGTCCACGGCGACGGTATCCTCGGCCTTCATGTCTTCGAGCTGGCGGAGGATGATTTGCTTGGTCTCGTCGGCATCAGGATGCGGCCGGGAGATGAGGTTTTGCGCTGCACGGGCTTTCGCAGAACCGGAAGATTTGGAGGCAGTTGTCTTTGAAACGAGAGACGTGGTCAGGGGTCCTTCCTTTCAATGGCTGTCCGAACACCGGTTCGGACGACTCATAAGATAGGCACGGCAGGTTAATCGTTTCAACGGGCGACTCGCCCAACAGAACGAATAATTCAATCGTACGACGATCTTACGACGGCCGGGGCGGTTCGGCCGAACCAGCCGCGGCACCATCGCTAACCCGGTCTTTTGCGCAAGGCGCGCAGCGCAGTCGACGACAGCGGCGACTTGAGGCCGTGCAGGAACACCCAGGCGGGCGGTTTTCGCTGCGCCAGAGTGCGCGCCGCGGATTCGGGAATGCGGGCATACGCCAGCGCATGTCCCGCCGGACCCTGGCTCGCGTAAAGGCTCGGCCCCAGGCGGTCGACCACGGCAATCGGGATCATGTTGGCGATGTCGCGCCACTTCTGCCAGCGATGGAAGCTGCGCAAATTGTCCGCACCCATGATCCACACGAACCTGACGCCGGGGCAGCGCGCGATGATGTGCGCGATCGTGTCATAGGTGAAGCGCGTGCCGATCTCCGCCTCCAGGCCGGTCACATGAACGCGCGGATGCCGCACCATGGCGCGAGCGGCGGCGATGCGCTCCTCAAGTGGCGCGAGGTGCCGCGTGTCCTTGAGCGGATTGCCGGGCGTCACCAGCCACCAGACCGCGTCGAGGCCGAGCCGTTTCATAGCGAGCAGGCTGGCCGCGCGATGCGCCTCGTGCGGCGGGTCGAACGTGCCGCCGAACAGGCCAACGCGCAAGCCGGGCGCGTAGGGAGGGAACTTGACGCTCATGCTAGGCGATCGAGATCACGGATTGCGCGGCGCGCGGCGCGGGGGACGAGGGCGCGCGTTCACGGACGGGTCTGTCCGGTGCCGCGCACGCGATACTTGAACGTGGTGAGCTGCTCGACCCCAACCGGTCCGCGTGCGTGCAGCCGTCCCGTTGCGATGCCGATCTCGGCGCCGAACCCGAACTCGCCGCCGTCCGCAAACTGGGTGGAGGCGTTGTGCAGCACGATGGCGGAATCGACCTCGCGCATGAACTTCTCGGCGGTCGCCCGATCCTCGGTGATGATCGCATCGGTATGATGTGAGCCGTGCGTTTCGATGTGCGTGATCGCGCCGTCAACGCCATCGACAACGCGCACGGCGATGATCGCGTCGAGAAATTCGGTCGCCCAGTCCGCCTCGCTCGCCGCTTTGACGCGAGGATCAACCTTGCGCGTTTCGCCGTCGCCCCGCACTTCGCAGCCGGCGTCGAGCAGCATGGTCACCAGCGGCGCAAGCTGGGTGGCTGCGCTCGCGCGATCCACCAGCAGCGTCTCCGCCGCTCCGCACACGCCGGTGCGGCGCATCTTCGCGTTGAGCACCACTGTCTTGGCCATCTCCAGCCGTGCAGCACGGTCGACGTAGACGTGGCAATTGCCGTCGAGATGCGCAAACACCGGCACGCGCGCCTCGGTCTGCACGCGCGCCACCAGCCCTTTGCCGCCGCGCGGCACGATGACGTCGATGTTGCCGTCGAGCCCGGCGAGCATCATGCCGACTGCGGCGCGGTCGCGGGTCGGAACTAGCGAGATGGCGGCTTCCGGCAGTCCGGCTGCGCGCAGTCCGTCGACTAGCGCGGCATGGATCGCGCGCGAGGAGCGGAAACTGTCGGAGCCGCCGCGCAGGATCACCGCATTGCCGGCTTTCAGGCACAGCGCGCCCGCATCCGCTGTGACGTTGGGGCGGCTCTCGTAGATCACCCCGACGACCCCGAGCGGCACGCGCACGCGCTCGATGATCATCCCGTTCGGCCGCGTCCAGTGCTCGGTGACCAACCCGACCGGGTCCTTGAGCTGTCGTACGACCTCGACCCCGTCGGCGATCGCTGCCAGCCGCTTGTCGTCGAGCCGCAGACGGTCGGCGAACGCGGCGGTTACCCCGCCGCCGGCCTTGGCCTCGGCGAGATCCTCGGCATTGGCTGCGAGGATGGCCGGTCCGCTGCGCCGCAGGGCCAGGGCCATGGCGGCGAGGGCGTCGTTCTTTTGCGCCTCCGGTGCCAACGCCAACACCCGGGACGCCGCCCGGGCGGCAACGCCGAGGTCGCGCATCTCCGCGGCAAGGTCCGCAGGCTTGTCCACAGGCTTCAAGGACGCAGTCATGGCCGACATGTCCGTGTCATGGGCGCTTTCTAGCATGCCTTCGGTCGGGCGGAAGTCGTCATCAGCTTTCCCCGTAATCCCCAGGACGGGCCAGGAACCCACGGTACCTCCGGCCATTACCTCGCCGTTGTTGTCCTACCGACTCGGTCGGCATTACCGGGGCAAGCGATCCTGTCTCGCCGGCGCCGAAAGTCACCTGTGATGTCAAGGGAGTAGGTCATGTCTGCGAAGAGCCTTCCGAACCGGTTCCCGGCCGGAACGCGTTATGTGATCGAGGGCCGCCGCGGCAAGACCGGGAAGCTGCGGATCGTCTCCCGCCAGCTCATCCTGCCGAACGGGGACCAGTTCGAGCTCAAGGGCGCGAGCTATGACCGGCCCAGGGCCGCCCGCATCAATCGCAAACGTCTCAGGTCCGGAAACTGACGCCGTCCGTGGGCAGGCCCCGACGTTCATCGGCCGGCTGATGCGAAAAAGCTTGCCAAGATTGTGAACGTGTCGCGTAGCCCCATCCCGGCGCCCCAAAGCGCGCCGATGATCGCGACCGAAACGCCGGCGACGATCAGAGCATACTCGACGATGACCGCCCCGGCCTCGTCCCTGAAAAATCGCCGCCCGCGCCCGTTCATGCGCAGATTGTAGCCGCAAAAGCGTGAATGCTGCGTCACCGGAGGATTGCTTACGAAAAAGACCCTACGCATGCGCAGGGCCTTTCCCGGATGAGGGTTGGGGACCTTGCCCCGAAAAGCTTACTTGCCCGCGTTCTGCAGCGTGCTGGCAACCGAATTGAACGTGCCGCCAATCTGCCCGCCGAGGGCCTGGATCGCCGCGATGATGGCGACCGAGATGCCAGCGGCGATCAGGCCGTACTCGATAGCGGTCGCACCGGCTTCGTCGCGGACAAAATTGGCAATAAGGCGATTCATTTCGACACCCCGTGTTTGGTTGCATTTGGCGTCCGTTCTCGAACGCGCGGGGGCAACCTGACGGACGCGGGTTTCCGACTTATGAACTTCGGCGGTACAAAACAACCGACACAGGGAGAGTCATTTGCGTGCTGAATGTCCCATCAACTCGGCCCGGTCAGAAATGGGGAAAATTTCACGCCATTTTCCGGCAGATATCGATGCTCACAATCTATAAAATTTTCCTCGAGACTGAATGGCTTGCGCTTGAGCGTGCAGGCGTCTTTCGCGGCTCTGCCGATGACCGGCGCGACGGCTTCATCCATTGTTCCACCGCCGAACAATCGATCGGCACCTATGAGAAATACTTCGCCGGCCGCCCCGGAGTTATCCTGGCTGCGATCGACGCCGACGCTCTCGGTGCGGCGCTCAGATGGGAGCCCTCGCGCGGGGGCGCGCTGTTCCCGCACATTTACGGCGACCTGCCGCGCACGGCGATCCTTTGGTCGCGTCCGCTCACCTCGATCGCGGATCTGAGGCAGTTCGCGCAGTAGCAACCCTGGGCCGGGTCAGGCCGGGGCAGCGCAGGCAAGGCACGGCACCAGCACTCGCCGTCCGGCTCGCAGGCCATCGGCGCGGCGCACCTGGAGCAGCGGACCTGCATGTCAGTTCGTCCGTTGCTGTTGCGGCGCCAGCACCGCCGGCTCCTGTCGGAATACAGGTTTCCAAAATCCCGCGCTCCAGCCGGCGACCAGCCAATAGGCGAAGCCGGCCGCAAGACCAGCGGCCACGATGACGGTGGGGTTGGTCAGGAAATGATATTCGTCGCGGATATCGCTGATCAGCGACCACCCGACCCAACTCGACAAGCCTCCGTTGATCGCGTGATAGATCCACGAGCGGATGGCAAAGCCCTCCGCGATCAGCACCCCGATCGCCGCAGGCAGCATCATCATCAGTCCCGAATAGCCCAGGACCAGCAGCAGCATCGGGCCGAACAGAAACAGTGCAACAAAGTAGTTCTGCTGCAGTTGGGGGTCGGCATGCGCCAGCGCGAGGAATGACGTCCAGTGCGCGGCGACCAGCACCGCCAATGCCGTCGTCACGGCGACGCAGGTGCCAAGTGGCACCAGCAGAAAGCGTAGGATGAGGCGGCCAATAATCATGAGCAAGGCGGCGAATAGTTCGACGGAACAGAGAAGCGCCGGCAGAGCGGCCAACGGAAGATCAGTTTGGAGATGCGTGCGACGTTCGTCCCAGGATCAACCCGTTCGCATTTCGCCACTCGCCATCCTCGCATCTGGTGGATGCATCACTCGGTCATCGCCATGGCCCGCAGCGCCATACGTTCGCGCGCGGACAGCTTTTCGGTGGCGCTCTTGAGTTGGCCGCAGGCCGCCAGAATGTCGCGGCCGCGCGGGGTGCGCACCGGCGAGGCGTAGCCGGCGTTGAAGATGATCTCCGAGAACTTCTCGATTTGCTCCCAGTCCGAACACTCATACTTCGAGCCGGGCCACGGATTGAAGGGAATGAGGTTGATCTTGGCGGGGATGCCTTTGAGTAGCTTCACCAATGCGCGCGCCTCGGCGAGTGAGTCGTTGACGCCCTTGAGCATCACATATTCGAAGGTGATGCGCTTGGCGTTCGAGACGCCTGGATAGTTGCGGCAGGCGTCGAGCAGTTGCGCGATCGGGTATTTGCGGTTGAGCGGCACGAGCTCGTCGCGAAGCTCGTCGCGCGTCGCATGCAGCGACACGGCCAGCATCACGCCGATCTCGCTGCCGGTGCGCTCGATCATCGGCACCACGCCGGACGTCGATAGCGTGATCTTGCGCCGGGAGATGCCGATGCCGTCGCCGTCGGAGACGATGAGCAGCGCGTCGCGCACCGCCTCGAAGTTATAGAGCGGCTCGCCCATGCCCATCATCACGATGTTGGTGATGAAGCGTCCGCCGTCGGTCGGCACGATTCCGTCGTTCGGCGGCGTGCCGCCAGGCCAGTCGCCGATGCGGTCGCGCGCTGCGAGGATCTGGCCGACGATCTCGCCGGACGTCAGATTGCGCACCAGCCGTTGCGTGCCGGTATGGCAGAACGAGCAGTTGAGGGTGCAGCCGACCTGGCTGGAGACGCACAACGTGCCGCGGTCCGTCTCAGGAATGTAGACGCACTCGATCTCATGCGCCCGTTCGCCCGGCGTCTCGCCCGGCAGGCGCAGGAGCCACTTGCGAGTGCCGTCGGTGGAGACCTGCTCGGCCACTACTTCCGGCCGGGCCAGAGTGAAACGGGCGGCGAGCTGCGCGCGCAGCTCCTTCGAGACGTTGGTCATCTCGTCGAACGACCGCGCGCCGCGGAAATAGATCCAGTGCCAGAGCTGCTGAACGCGCATCTTGCGCTGACCCTCCGGCACCCCGGCGGCGCCCAGGGAATCTGCCAATTGGGCCCGCGTGAGGCCAATGAGCGACGGCACCGCCGGGGGCACGTAGCGCTCGAGCGGGGTCTTTTCGATGGGGGCGGCAGTCGAAAGCAGGGTCATTGGCCTCTAGATAGGACGGCGGGGGCCCCGGCACAAATGGAAGTCGGCCGGCGCACCGCAGACGCGGTGCCCGGGTCCCATGGCGAGGCTCCCCGAAAAGCAAGATCGCCGTGCCTGCCGGACGATCCTGGTGAAGCGGGGCAGCCGGGTCCCGTGCCTACTTGCATTCCTGGCTGACGCGTTCGAGCGCCTGCGTGAGCCCCTTGAGCGAATAGGTGTCCGTGGTCTTGGTGCCCCTGGCCGACTCGCCGTGCACGACAACGTCCGCGCCCTTGCGCAAGGCCTCGACCAGCCGCGGCTCCTCCGCCGCGTTCTTGATCCAAGCGCCGTCGTTCTGAGTGTACATCGCGAACTTCGTTCCGCCGATGTCGACCACCGCCTCACTGTTCGCTTTCTGCCCGTAACCGACGACGATCGACACCTCGTTCGTCACCTTCTCGGCAGGGCGAGTGGAAATGAACATGTAGGCGGGGTCGCGCGGCCGGTTCGGCGGATCGGTCGTGGCCTTCTGCGGCTTGGACAGCGCGAAGCAGATCTTGCGGCCGTTCGGGTTCGCGGTGTATGCGCCCCAGTCGCCGTACTGGCCGAGCAGCGACGGCTGCGCGCCGGACGCCGCGCCGCTGCTGGTGGCCGATGTTTTCGAATCCGGCTTCGCCGACTGCGCCACTTGTTTCGAACCCTGGGCGTATGCGGGCGGAACGCCTGCGATCGCAGTCGCCATTCCGAGCGCCAGGAGCCAAGTCACCTTACGCATCAGTCCTCGCTCGTCGTTTGAGTCGCCCCACTTGCGGGCGCGATAGTAGAAAAGTCGCTTCCACGCGGCAATCCGACCGCGTCCCGTACTTTAACACCCGCAAACATTAATCTTAACATCGGCGTCGCGCTTTCGCCGGTTCCGCCGCGCTCCGGCCGCCGACACCCGTGACAACATTACGCAGGCGTCGTGCACAACGCGCGTGTCGTGCCGCGTGCGTGGCTCGAAGATAAGCTACCGGTCGTTCGCGGTCTCAGGCGCCGCATATTTCTGAAGCAGCGGGAACTGCAGCATTGCGAACAGGAAGGTCAGAGGCACGAAGCCGAAGACCTTGAACGCCACCCAGACGTCGGTCGTTTGCGTGCGCCAGATGATCTCGTTGAGCACAGCCAGCGCGAAGAAGAACAGCGCCCAGCGCAGCGTCAATTTGCGCCAGCCTTCGTCGGTGAGATGGAAAACCGAATCGAACACCATCGCCAGCAACGGCTTGTTGAAGATCAGTCCGCCAACGAGCACGGCGCCGAATAGGACGTAGATGATCGTGGGCTTGAGCTTGATGAAAGTCTCGTCCTGCAACACAAGCGTGAGCCCGCCAAACACGACGACGATGATGGCCGAGACCACCGGCATGATCGGCAGGCGCCGCGTGAGACCGTAGGAAACCGCGAGCGCCGCCAGGATCGCCGCCATGAATACGGCGGTGGCTACGAAAATGCCGGCGTGCTCGCCTGTGCCCAAGCCTGCCGGCAGGATCGGCGCGATCAACGGCAGAAACAGCGCCGGACGCGAATTGGCGAAGAAGAACAGAATGAGCGGCCCGATATCGAGCGCCAGTTTGAGCATCGGATTGAGTTGCGGCTTGTCCTGAACCATGATCAATCCTTATCCCGCGCGGCGGCGCTTGTCGCGGCCAAGGTCGCCGTGACATCGCAATCGGCAGAATACCAGTCGGCGCTGAGTAGCACAGGATGCGATTGCTTATTCTCGGCCTGCTGCTGGGCCACTTTCGTCGGTGGCTTGACGCGCGGCCGCAACGCGACTGGAGCGAGATCGGCTGGGCTCACCGCGTCGGGCGTCTCCTGCTGATCGGCGGGGCGCTTGCGGCCTTCTTCGTGCCTGGCTGGCTGCTGCTCGCGCAATAGGCTAGTCACCGACGCCCGCCACCGCCCGCGCGAATGACTGCGCCGCGAACGGTGCAAGATCATCGACCCCTTCGCCGACCCCGATGAAATGCACGGGCAGTCCGTACCTGTCCGCCACCGCCACCAGGATGCCGCCGCGGGCGGTGCCGTCGAGCTTGGTCATCACGAGCCCGGTGACGCCTGCGATCTTCTGGAATTCGCCGACCTGCGCCAGCGCGTTCTGGCCCACGGTAGCGTCGAGCACGAGCAGCACTGCATCCGGCGCGCTCGCGTCGAGCTTCTTCATCACGCGCACGATCTTCTCGAGTTCGCCCATCAGCGCACTTTTGTTCTGCAGCCGCCCGGCGGTATCGATCAGCAGTACGTCGGTGCCGGCAGCGCGCGCGGCCTCCAGTGCGTCGTAGGCGAGGCCCGCCGAATCCGCGCCTTGCTCGCGCGCGATTACACGCGCGCCGGTGCGCTCGCCCCAGATCCTGAGCTGATCGATCGCGGCCGCGCGGAACGTATCGCCGGCGGCGAGCATCACCTTGCGGCCTTCGGCCGACAGCTTCGCCGCCAACTTACCGATCGTCGTGGTCTTGCCCGAGCCGTTGACGCCGACCACCAGCACGACGAACGGCTTCCTGCGGACGTCGATCTCCAGCGGCTTGGCGACGGGGGCTAGGACTTTCTCCACCTCGGCGGCGAGGATCGCCTTGATTTCGTCGGGACTGACGGTCTTGTCGTAGCGTCCTTCACCCACGGCCGCCGCGATGCGCGCAGCGACGTCGATGCCAAGGTCGGCACGGATCAGGGCGTCCTCGAGTTCCTCGATTGTCTGCGCATCGAGCTTGCGCTTGGCGACGATATCGGTGACCGCTGTCCCCAGCGCCGAGGCGGTCCTGCGAAGCCCGCCGGAAAGACGCTGCCAGAGCGATTGATTCTTGGTGTCCATTGGTGTCCCGGTTCCGAGGCTCGCAAGACGTCGCGGCAGGCTTGGGTGCAGATTTCCGAGCCACGACACCGGCCGCTGTGATAGCGACTTGACCATGACTCCGGAAGAGATGGTGACGCGGGTACTTTACCGCGATGGGCTGATGCTGGTGGTCGACAAGCCGCCGGGCATCCCCGTCCACCGCGGACCCAAGGGCGGTGGGGCCTTCGAAGATTTCTTCGATGCGCTTCGCTACGGTCTGCCGCGGCCGCCCGCCCTCGCGCATCGGCTCGACAAGGATACCTCGGGCTGCCTGGTGCTCGGCCGCCACCGCAAGGCGCTCGCCCACCTTGGCCTGCTGTTCAAGCACGGCAAGGTCAGCAAGACCTATTGGGCGGTGGTGGACGGCGGCCCGGCCGAGGACGAGGGGACGATCGACATTCCGCTCGGCCGCCGCAATGTCGAACGCGGCTGGTGGATGAAGCCCGATCCGCATGGGCTGCCCTCGACGACCACGTGGAAGGTGCTGGGCCGCGCGACCGGCCTCGCCTGGCTTGCGCTGGAGCCGCTGACCGGCCGCACGCATCAGCTTCGCGTCCATTGTGCCGCCAGCGGCTGGCCGATCGTGGGCGACAACATCTACGGCAATGCCCCCCGCTTTGACGGGCCGATCCTTCATCTGCATGCGCGCGAGGTGGTCGTTCCGATCCAGAAGAACAAGCCGCCGGTGCGGGTGGTCGCGCCGGTGCCCGAGCACATGAAAGAGCGGCTGCGCGCCTGCGGCTGGCGGGAAGGCTCGGAAGCGGCGGCATGATCGCCGCTACAAGGTGCGGGCTGCGCCACAACTTGGTGACCATTTGCGCGCCAACACCTTGTGGCGGTTGTGGAGGGTGTGAGCGCTTCGATGGATTTGGCCGGCTCCGCCTCTCCTCCGCGCGCCACGGCGCAGATGCTAGAGCTTGTCCGCGACCAGCACGCGGCCTTTGGCCCCGATCGCGGTCTCGCCGGCCGAATTGCGGATGCGGCCACGCAGATCGACTACGTCGCCGTTGAGATGCGGCGCTTCCTTTACCCGCACGACCAGCCATTCGAGCTCGATCGTCTCGTCGGCGTAGATCGGCTTCTTGAAGCGGAACGAGAAGTCGAGGCCGACCATTTCGCCGCGCTGGGAAAAATGCGTGGCGGTCAAGCCCATGAGCTGTGCGGTGGTCTGAGTCGCGCTCGCGATCGGACGCTTGTAGCGGGTGCGAGCCGCTGCCTCCGGGTCATGATGCAAAGGATTGAGATCGCCGGCGGCACGCGCAAAGGCGCTGACGTCCGAGGGCGTCAGTGTGACGGTTGACGAGAAGCGCTCGTAGGGCTGCGCACGCATGGTGCAAAAGTTGCAGCGCAAATGTGACCGATATCAGGCTGCAATCAGCGCGCGCCCGTCGTGGCCCGCAATTCTGACAGTCGCAAGCACGTTGGGCGGAACGGACTGAGGCAGCTGCACGAGGGTGAACTGCTCCGTATGTGCGATGCCGCCGCGCTCGACGAGGACGCGCCGGAGGGCGCCCACTTCGCCGTCAAGGTGTCGCGCCAGCGCCTCTGCCGCCTTTTTGCGCAACTGAGCCGCGCGCTTCTGCACAGTCGTGCGCGCCACCTGCGGCATGCGCGCGGCTGGCGTGCCTGGGCGCGGCGAAAACGGAAATACATGCAGGTGGGTCAGACCGCAGTCGTCGACGAGGTCCAGCGAACGAGCGAACATGTCCTCGGTCTCGGTGGGGAACCCGACGATGACGTCGGCGCCAAAGACGATGTCCGGTCGCAAGTTGCGCATCGTCTCACAGAATGCAACGGCGTCGGCGCGCAGATGCCGCCGTTTCATGCGTTTGAGGATGAGATCGTCACCGGCCTGCAGCGACAGGTGAAGGTGCGGCATCAGGCGGGGCTCGGTGGCGAAGGCGTCGATCAGATCTCTGTCCACCTCCACGGCGTCGAGCGAGGACAGCCGCAGCCGCTGCAGGTCGGGAATGTCCTTGAGGATCCGCTTCACCACCGTGCCTAGCCTGGGCTCGTCCGGCAGGTGCTGTCCATAGCTCGTCAAGTCGACGCCAGTCAGCACGATCTCGACGGCGCCGCCAGCGACCAGGCTACGAACCTGCGCGACGATGTCATCGAGCGGGCGCGAGCGGGAATTGCCGCGACCATATGGGATGACGCAGAACGTGCAGCGATGGTCGCACCCCGCCTGCACCTGCACGAAGGCGCGCGTGCGAGGCCGCATGTCGCCGAGCGCGGGCGCCGTTGCGTGCGTCACCGCCATGATGTCGCTCACTGCGATCTTGGCGCTCGCGCTGGCGGGTGCGAGGGCGTCACGCGCCGCCTGCCAGGCGGCAGCGTGCAGCTTGTCCTCGTTGCCGATGACGCGCGCCACCTCCGGCATCTCCGCGAACGTCGAAGGGTGGATCTGTGCGGCGCAGCCCGTCACGACCACTTGCGCGTGCTCACGTGCCAGCTTGCGGATCGCCTGCCGCGCCTTTGCCACGGCCTCGGACGTGACGGCACAGGTGTTGACGACGGCAACGTCGCGCAGACCGGCATGTTCGGCGTGACGGCGGATGACGTCCGACTCGTGCGCGTTGAGCCGGCAGCCGAAGGTGACGACCTCCGCCGTCATAGCCGTTCAGCGGTGGCGAAGGCCGCGGGGTCGAAGCGGCCGTCGTATTCGTACTCGCAGGGGCCGGTCATCAGCACGTGGTCGTTGTCCTCGCGCCAGTCGATCACCAGATCGCCACCGGGCAGCGTGACCGTGACCTTGCGGGCGCTGCGGCGCGTGCGCGCCGCGCAGACCGCGGCGGCGCAGGCCGCCGAGCCGCAAGCCTTCGTGAGGCCGGCGCCGCGCTCCCATGTGCGCACGATCAGGTGCTCACGCGACGGGACGGCGCACAGCGAAATGTTGGCGCGCTCGGGAAAGATCGGATGGTTCTCCAGCAGCGGTCCGATTTTGCCCAGGTCATAGGCATTGACGTCGTCGACCCAGAAGATCGCGTGCGGATTGCCGACGTTGACGACCGACGGCGAATGCAGGATCGGCGCGTCGATGGGGCCGATCTGCAGCTCGATGGCGCGGGTGTCGTGGAATTCCTCGGCGAGAGGGATTTCGTTCCAGGCGAAGCGCGGCCGGCCCATATCGACGGTCGACACCAAGGGGCGATCGCTCTTCCAGCAGTTGATCAGCCCGGCGGCGGTCTCGAACGTGAGCGCGGTCTTGCCACTTGCCTTGAACATGAGGTCGGCGACGCAGCGCATCCCGTTGCCGCAGGCGCCGGCCTCCGAACCATCGTTGTTGTAGATGCGCACGAACGCGTCGGTCCCGGGCGTGCGCGCCGGATAGAGCACCATCAACTGGTCGTAGGGGGCACCCAGCGGGCCGGCTGCGGCACGCGCCTCGGAGGCGGTAATCGGCTTTGGCGCATCGCGCAGGTCCACCACCACGATCTCGTTGCCGAGGCCGTTCATCTTGTGAAAGGGATGGTTGGCGAGGGCGCTCACGGGGCGGGTCCGGTCGTTGGCGAAGTTTGCCTGCTATATGGCCAATGTTCAGCGGTTTGGCCAGCATCGTGAGCCCCGTCCGCCGTTGCCTAATTGCGACGCAATTCTGGTGTCCTCATCCCGGCGTGATGCGTCTTCAGCAAAAGTTGTTTGCCGGTTCTGCCATCGAGCAGGCCCCGGCGCCCGTCGGGATCGTGACTTGCAGCCGCGCTTGCAGGATGATCCTGCCGGGATTCACGGCGTGTAAATCGGAGATGGTCATGTGGCGCCTTCCAGGCTTGCGTGTGGCGGCCGTGCTCGTGGCTGTGGTGGCTGCATCCGGCGCGCTTGGCCAGCCGGCAACGCCCTCGCCGCCTGCAGACCAACCGGCACAGCCGTCCGTTCAGCCGCCGGACCCGTTCGGCCAGGAGGTCATCCTGCCCGAACGGACCATCGTGTTCTTCAAGGGCACCGGCAATTGGGATTCGGCTTTCGAGACGATCATCGAGGGCTTCAAAGCCGTGAAAGGTGTGCTTGAGAAGCGTGGCATCCAGGCGAATGGCCCGCTGCTGACGATCTACACGGCCACCGACGACACCGGCTTTGCGTTTCAGGCCGCGGTGCCGGTGGAGAGCGCGCCGGAGGGGCTGCCGCAGGGCGACATCGGCGTCGGCAAATCGCCCAGCGGCAAGGCGCTGAAATTCACCCATCGCGGCTCCTACGACTCGATGGACACGACCTACGAGGCCATCACCAACCACCTCGACGAGAAGCAGCTCGACGCCAAGGATCTCTTCATCGAGGAGTACCGCACGGATCCGATCAGCACGCCGGAAGACAAGCTGATCATCGACGTCTACGTGCCAATCAGGTGATCATCATGCGCTCTGTTCTGTTCGTTGCCACGTGCATCCTGGCGCTTTGCGCGACCGCCGAGGCGCAGGAGCGCTTGGTCCCGCGTCTCACCGTGACGGGCGAAGCAAGCGTGAACATCGCGCCGGACATGGCGCAGATCCGGACGGGTGTCACCAGCCAGGCCAAGACCGCCAGGGAGGCCAGCGAAGCTAATGCCAAAGCCGCCAATGCGGTGCTGGCGGCGCTGCGCGCATCCGGCATCGATGACAAGGATATCCAGACGACGCGGCTCGTGCTGGCGCCGACATACGACACCAATCCGGGCGGGCGCGGGCGCATCACCGGGTTCCAGGCGTCCAATCAAGTGACGATCAAGGTACGAGAGATCGCTAAGCTCGCGGACGTCATCGATCGCGTGGTGGCGGCCGGCGCGACCGATATCGGCGGCATCGAGTTCGTGGTCTCCTCGCCATCGCCCGCGCTCGATCGCGCGCGGGGCGAGGCCTTCGCCGACGCGCGGCGCAAGGCCGACGTCTATGCGAAAGCGGCGGGCATTAGGCTCGGCCGCGTGATCGGCCTGTCGGAAGAGCAATCGGGGCACGAGGTGTTTCCTATGGCAGCGCGCGCTGCCGGCGCGCCGCCGATCGCGCCCGGCGAGAAGACGCTGCGGCTCATGGTGACGGTGAGCTACGAACTGCCCAACTGACGTAACGCGCTCGGCTCACCAGAGACCCGGGATCAGGCGCGCCTGCACGCGCCGGCGATACTCGACGTAGCCCTCGAGTTGTCGCGAGAGAACGCGCTCCTCGTGCAGCAGCCGCGCCACGATCGCCGCCGCGAGCAGGGCAGCGGGAACAAGTCCCCACAACGATCCCAGCGCCAGCGGGATGGCGAGGAACATCAGGATCGCGAGTACATAGGATGGCGTACGTGCGCATAAGGGCCCGACGACACCACATGCTGGCCGGCCTCGACGGTGATGGTGCTGGCGGCGAAGGTGTTGGTCTTCAGCGTGAGGAACATGAGCGCATAGCCGAGGACGAAGGCCGCATTGGCGGCGATCACGATCCACGCGGGCACATGGGGCCATTGGCGCTGATGGTCGAGGCCAGAGATGACGTAGACGGCGATCAGCGCGACGCTGGCGATGGCCATGATGACTTGTTGGGCGGGCTCGCGCTCGGCGGTTGCGCCCGCATGCAAGCGGCGCCGGATCAAGGCGGGGTCGTGGAGCAGGAAGTAGCGGGTCGAGGCGAGCGTCAGCGCACAGAAGATCAGCCAGTGCAGCCAGCCCTGCCAGTAGGCCAGCGAGAGTGCGGGCGCGAAGATGAGCAGCATGAGGAATGCGAAGAAGACGATCAGTTTCCGCAGGATCGTTCTGCTCAAAGGTTCCATCGTCGACATCCCATGCTCCAATGTCCGCGCGTCCGGATGGCGGTCTAGACTTCCCAGACTTCTCCCGGCCGGAGCAGGCGAAACTGCTCTGGTGTCAGGCTTGCGGCCCGGCGCGCGGCGGCGAGCGCCTGCACAGGCGCGTCGATCGCCTCGTCCGTGAGTTGAAACGTGCCGTAGTGGTGGCCGAGCGCGAGATCTGCACCGAGGTCGCGGAACGCCTGCACCGCATCGGCGGGGTTCATGTGCTGGTCGCGCATGAACCAGCGTGGCTCGTAGGCACCGACGGGCAGGATCGCCAGCCGGAACGGCCCATGGGTCTTGCGTGCCGATTTGAAATAGTGACCGTCGCCGTATCCCGAATCGGCCACGTGGAAGATGCGTCCGGTCGGCGTCTCGATAACGAATGCGGCCCATAGCGCCTTGTTGCGATCGAGCAGACCGCGCGCCGACCAATGCCGCGCCGGGGCCAGCGTCACCGCCACGCCACGGCCGAGTTCGACGCGCGCTCCCCAATCATGCGCCTCGGCGGCGATCGTATCGTCATGGGAGCGGATGATCGTGTCGTTGCCGAGCGGGGTGACAAGCCGCGGCCGATGCGGCGTCGCCAGCGCCGACAAGGTGGTCGCGTCGAGGTGATCGTAATGATTGTGCGAGATCAGCACGATATCGATCGGCGGCAGGGCGTCGAACGCGACGCCGGGGTCGTTTACGCGCTTGGGGCCGACGAAGCTGAACGGTGACGCCCGCTCCGACCACACCGGATCGATCAGGATGTTCAGCCCGCTCGCCTGCAGCAGCAGGCTGGCGTGGCCCACGTAGGAGATCCGCCAGGTGCGGTCGTCGACCCGGCGCGGGGGCCGATCCGAGAACGGGCTCGCGTGCCAGGCCGGCCACGGCGATCGCTCGCGTTCGCTGTACCAACGCAGCACTTCGCCGGTGCTCTTGGGTGGCATGCCGTGCCGGCGATCGAGAAAGCGAACGCCGTCGAAATGCTCCGAAACCGGTCCGTCGTAATAGCGGTGCGGACCGCTCTGGTAGAACCCGAGCCCGCCCGCGGCGCCGAGGGCGCCCAGGCCGGCGAACAGGCGGCGGCGGGAAAAATTCACCATGGTCGGTCGCGCTCTCGGCCTGAAGGGGTTCACCGGCGTCGCCGGTAACCGGAAAATCGAGGAAAATCAATGACACGCGGCCGTTGACCGCGCGCCTGCCGATCACTAGGTTCTCCCCACTCTCGACGAGAGATGTAGTGCACCCCGCCGACCGGTTCCATGAAGCCGGAGGCCAACGCCCGACAGCGCGATGCGCCCTCGGGCGCAAACGTGTTTTGTGATGTTCGACTCACTGTCGGAGAAACTCGGAGGCATCCTCGACCGGCTGACCCGGCGCGGGGCGCTGTCGGCCGCCGACGTCGACGCCGCCGCGCGCGAGGTGCGCCGGGCGCTGCTTGAGGCCGACGTCGCGCTCGAAGTGGTGCGCGGCTTCATTGACAAGCTTAAGGAGCGCGCGGTCGGCGTCGAGGTGCTCAAGTCGGTCACCCCGGGCCAGATGGTCGTGAAGATCGTTCACGATCAGTTGGTCGAGACGCTGGGCTCAAATGTCCAGCCGATCGATCTCAACGCCGCCGCGCCGGTCGCCATCATGATGGTCGGCCTGCAAGGTTCCGGCAAGACCACCACCACGGCCAAGATCGCGCGGCGGCTGGCCGATCAGCAGAAGCGCAAGGTCCTGATGGCCTCGCTCGACACGCGCCGCCCTGCGGCGATGGAGCAGCTCGCCGTGCTCGGTCAGCAGGTCGCCATCGACACGCTCCCGATCGTCGCGGGCCAGACGCCGGTGCAGATCGCGGGACGCGCGCTGCAGGCGGCGCGGCTCGGCGGCTACGACGTCGTGCTGCTCGATACCGCTGGGCGCATCACGCTCGACGACACGATGATGATGGAGGCGGCCGACGTGCGGCGCGCCGCCAATCCGCACGAGGTGCTGCTCGTCGCCGACGCGCTCACCGGCCAGGATGCCGTCAATCTCGCACGCGCGTTCAATGAGCGTGTCGGCCTGACCGGCATCGTACTCACCCGCGTCGATGGCGATGGCCGAGGCGGCGCCGCCTTGTCGATGCGCGCGGTCACCGGCAAGCCGATCAAGCTGATCGGCACCGGTGAGAAGCTCGACGCGCTCGAGGATTTCGATCCGGCGCGCATCGCCGGGCGCATCCTCGGCATGGGCGATATCGTCTCGCTCGTCGAGAAGGCGGCGGCCACGATCGACGCCGAGAAGGCGGCGCGCACCGCCGAGCGCATGCGCAAGGGTCAGTTCGATCTGAACGACCTGCGCGAGCAGCTCGAAGGCATGATGAAGATGGGCGGCCTCGGCGGCCTGATGGGCATGCTGCCTGGCATCGGCAAGATGAAGAACCAGCTCGCCGCGGCCAATCTGGACGACAAGGTGCTTAAGCGTCAGATCGCGATCATCTCCTCGATGACGCCGAAGGAACGGCGCAATCCCGACCTGCTCAAGGCGAGCCGCAAGAAGCGGATCGCGGCGGGCTCGGGCACCAAGGTCGAGGAAATCAACCGCCTGCTCAAGATGCACTGGACCATGGCCGACGTGATGAAGGCCATGGGCGGCGGCAAGCGCGGCCCGATGGCCGGCCTCGCCAACATGATGGGCCTGGGCGGCGGCATGCCCTCGCCGGAGGAGTTGCAGAAGCTCGCCGAGAAGATGCCGGGCGGGCTGCCGGGTGCGCCGGGGCTGCCACCGACCGTGCCCGGCCTTCCATCAAAGTTTCCCGGATTGCCCGGCCTCGGCGGCAAGCCAGGCGGGTTGCCCGGCCTCGGCAAGAAGAAATGAACCTGTCAGACCAACATCATCGCTAGAAAGGGAACTACAATGTCTGTCGTCATCCGCATGGCTCGCGCCGGAACTAAGAAGCGGCCATTCTACCACGTCGTTGTTGCCGACAGCCGCTCGCCGCGCGACGGCCGGTTCATCGAGCGCCTGGGCTATTTCAACCCGTTGCTGCCGAAGGACAACAAGGACCGCCTCAAGGTGGACTTCGAGAAGTTGAAGGCATGGCTCGCCAAGGGCGCGCAGCCGTCCGACCGCATCGCGCGGTTCCTCGACGCCGAGGGTATCCGCAAGCGTGAAGCGCGCAACAACCCGAACAAGGCGGTCCCGCGCAAAGAGCGCAAGGCGCGCGCCGAGGCGGCCGCCAAGGAAGCTGCGGCGGCTCCGGCGAGCTGACGCTTTGACGCCTGCGGGACGCATCCATGCGTTCCGCATTTGATACGGGCGAGCGCCCATGTCCAAGCGACCGACTGCCGCCGGTGAGCAGCGCGTGTGCGTCGCGCGGATCGGCGCTCCGCATGGCGTGCGCGGCGACGTGAAGCTGTGGTCCTTCACCAGTGATCCGCTCGCCGTCGCTGACTATGGCGAACTCGAAACCAAGGATGGCACGCGCTGCCTTGAGATCGAGATGCTGCGGCCGGCCAAGGATTTCCTGGTGGCGCACTTCAGGGGCATCGCCGATCGCGGTGCGGCCGAGCGGCTGCGCAACGTCGAGCTCTATATTCCGCGCGACCGGCTGCCGCCGATCGAGGCGGAGGATGAGTTCTATGTCGCAGATCTTGTCGGCTTGGCCGCATTCGATCCGGGTGGCGTCCGCATCGGGGACGTCGTCTCGGTGCTGAACTATGGCGCTGGCGACCTCTTGGAGCTCAAGCGCCACGATGCCCGCGAGACCGTGCTGGTGCCGTTCACGGAAGTGAATGTGCCACGCGTGGATGTTGCGGGCGGGCGGGTGGTGATCGACCTTCCGGTCGAGGTCGAGCCCGACGACGAGGACAGGACCTGATGTGGCGCGCATCGGTGCTTACGCTGTTTCCGGAGATGTTTCCGGGACCCCTCGGCGTCAGCCTCGCTGGCAAGGCATTGGCCTCGGGCATCTGGTCTCTCGACGCGCACGACATCCGTGCGCATGCGACCGACAGGCATCGGACGGTGGATGACACGCCTGCCGGCGGTGGCGCCGGTATGGTGCTCAAGGCCGACGTCCTGGCGCGCGCCATCGATGCGGCGGCAGACGCGCGTCCGCGGGTGCTGATGTCGCCGCGTGGCCGCCCGCTGACCCAGGCGCGGGTGGCCGAGTTCGCCGCAGCGCCCGGCGTCGTGGTCGTTTGCGGCCGCTTCGAAGGGGTTGACGAGCGCGTGATCGCGGCGCGTGGCCTCGAGGAGATTTCCCTCGGCGACTACGTGCTCTCGGGCGGCGAGATCGCGGCGATGGCGTTGATCGATGCCATCGTGCGTCTGCTGCCGGGGGTCGTGGGGGCACATGCCTCGCTGGTCGAGGAGAGTTTCTCCTCCGGGCTGCTGGAATATCCGCAATACACCCGGCCACAGGTGTGGGAGGGCAAGGAAATCCCGGAGGTGCTCACGTCCGGAGATCACGGCAAGGTGGCCGCTTGGCGGCGCGAACAGGCAGAACGGCTAACCAAGACGAGACGACCCGACCTCTGGGCGGCGTATCAATCACGTCGGGGCGGCCAGAACACGTGACAAAACCGAGACTTTGTCGTAGAAGCGGCGCGACTTTGAGAATGGATCGGGGTCGCCGACGGCCGAGACCCGGCGTAACCGACGGAGAATCCACATGAATTTGATTCAGCAGCTCGAGCAGGAGCAGGCGGCGAAGCTTGGCAAGACCATCCCCGATTTCGCCCCGGGCGACACCCTCGTCGTCAACGTGAAGGTGGTGGAAGGCGAGCGCACCCGCGTGCAGGCCTACGAGGGCGTTTGCATTGCCCGCGCCGGCGCCGGCATCAACGAGAACTTCACCGTGCGCAAGATTTCGTACGGCGAAGGTGTTGAGCGCGTGTTTCCGCTCTATTCGCCAATGATCGATTCCGTGAAGGTCGTTCGCAAGGGCAAGGTGCGTCGCGCCAAGCTGTATTATCTGCGTGGCCTGCGCGGCAAATCCGCCCGCATCACCGAGCGCCAGGATCGCAGCGGCGAGGCCGCGGCCGAGTAAGTCCGCGACCGCTCCGGGGGGACCGCGAAGGGAAGGCTCATGCAGCGCGCCTTCGGTCTCACGATCCCCGAGACGCTGGCCGAAGCTACACATCCCGATACGACGGCGCTCGTCGTTTACGACATGCAGGTCGGCATCCTGCGGCAGCTCCCGCATGGACCGGCGGTCATGTCGGGAGTGCTCACGGTGCTCGAAGCCGCACGCAGGGCTGGGGTACGCGTCTTCTTCATGCGCCACATGTCCCTGCCGAAGCGGCTCTCGGGGACCTTCCAACTTCGCCAGATGATGGCATGGCAGCGCCAAACGTCGGTCGATGCCGTCGAGCCATGGTTCCTGCGCGATAGCCCGGGGTTCGCGCTGGCGCCGGAGCTGGCCGTCCGCGATGACGAGGCGGTATTCGACAAGATCACCATGTCGGCCTTCGAGGGCACGCCGCTCGCGATCGCCTTGCGGGATTGCGGGCTCAAGAGCTTCGTGATCTGCGGAATCGCCACCGAGATAGGCATCGAGCCGACGGTTCGGCACGGCTCCGACCTTGGCTTCATTCCCATCTTCGTGGAAGACGCCTGTGGCGCCGGCCACGCGGATGCGGGCGCACGCGCCGTGGCCAATATCCGATTTATGGGCGATGCCGTGGTCTGCCGGATCGCGGATCTTGCCGCGGTCTGGAGGTAACCCGGCCGTTCATTGTCGGTTCAATGCGGCTCCGCTATATAAAGGCCATGGATTGTACGGCTCACCGGATCGTGCTCGACGACCATGCGCGCCTGCCCTGGCGGTTCTTCGGCCGTCTGCGGGCCGCGCTGCGGCACTGCTGCGCCTGACCTCGCGCGCCGCGCGACGTTCGAGCCGTTTCCATTTCCTGTCCGAGCAAGGCCTTGCAAGTCATGAAGCCACGTACCCTGTACGACAAAATTTGGGATGACCACGTCGTCGAAGAGCAGGATGGAACCTGCCTGCTCTACATCGACCGTCATCTTGTCCATGAGGTGACCAGCCCGCAGGCGTTCGAGAGCCTGCGGCTGACCGGGCGTAAAGTGCGCGCTCCGGAGAAGACGCTGCTCGTGGTCGATCACAATGTGCCGACCACTGACCGAACCAAGCCCAATCCCGACCCTGAGAGCGCGGCCCAGATCGCCTACCTCGCCGAGAATGCCAAGCTGTTCGGCCTCGAGTATTACAACGAGTTCGACAGACGGCAGGGCATCGTCCACATCATCGGCCCGGAGCAGGGCTTCACGCTCCCGGGCACGACCATCGTCTGTGGCGACAGCCACACCGCCACGCACGGTGCGTTCGGTGCGCTCGCCTACGGCATCGGTACGTCCGAGGTCGAGCATGTGCTCGCCACGCAGACGCTGATCCAGAAGAAGTCCAAGAACATGCTGGTGCAGGTCAACGGCAAGCTGCCGCCCGGCATCACCGCCAAGGACATCATTCTCGCGGTGATCGGCGAGATCGGCACCGCCGGCGGCACTGGCTACACGATTGAGTATGCAGGCGAGGCGATCCGCGCTCTCTCGATGGAAGGGCGGATGACCGTCTGCAACATGTCGATCGAGGGCGGCGCACGCGCGGGCATGGTGGCCCCCGACGAGAAGACCTACGTCTATCTCAAGGGCCGTCCGAAGGCGCCGAAGGACGCGGCATGGGATCAGGCCCTGCGCTATTGGGACACGCTCCGTTCCGACGAAGGCGCGCATTTCGACTCGGTCGTGACGCTGCATGCGGAGCGACTGCCGCCGCTCGTGACCTGGGGCACGAGTCCGGAAGACGTCGTTTCGGTCACCGGGGTCGTACCCAACCCAGACGATATTGCCGACGAGCACAAGCGCGAGTCCAAAAAGCGCGCGCTCGAGTACATCGGGCTCACGCCCGGCACGAAGATCACCGATATCGCGCTCGACCGCGTCTTCATCGGATCGTGCACCAACGGCCGTATCGAGGATTTGCGCGAGGTCGCGCGTATGGTTGACGGCAAGCACGTCAACGCCAACGTGAACGCGATGATCGTGCCGGGCTCGGGCCTCGTGAAAGAGCAGGCGGAAGCGGAAGGTCTCGACAAGATCTTCGTCAAGGCCGGTTTCGAGTGGCGCGAGCCGGGCTGCTCGATGTGCCTCGCCATGAACCCGGACAAGCTCAAGCCTGGCGAGCGTTGCGCCTCGACCTCGAACCGCAATTTCGAGGGCCGTCAGGGCTACAAGGGGCGCACGCATCTCGTCTCGCCGGCCATGGCCGCCGCGGCGGCGATCGCCGGCAAGTTCGTCGACGTGCGCGAGTGGCGCTAATCACGCTGCCGGAAGACACGAAAAGGCCCGCGCAAGCGGGCCTTTTTCTTTCGATGCAATCAGCGCTCGGCCCACCAGCAGCGCATGCGCGGCGTCAGCACCGTCCCGCTCGGGCGCTGCTCCAGCACGTAGCCGTCGGTGCAACGCCGCACCAGGCGTGAGGACGCATCGAGCTCCGCTGGCGTCAACGGCCGCCACCGCAAAGGATCGTACCAGTCGATTGCGTCGTTGCTGTCGGGCCGCACGGTAATGACCGGCCTATCGCCGGCCCCGCGCTGCGCCCCGGCTGCGCCCGCCGCAAAAATGACCGTGAGGCCGACCATGATCGCCAGGATTGTCTCACGCATGCGTCGCTGCCCGATGTCTTGCAGATTCTATCCAGTATATTCCCTGCGACTGGAGTGGGGCAACGTGGGCCGGTGGGAGCGGAACGGCATCCATGAACGGTAAATCTCCCGGGGCACTCGACTGGAGCATTCTGAGCGCGCCGTCGCTGGCGGAGCTGGAGACCATCGCGACGGACGCGTTCAAACGCCTGCCGCGGAATTTCCGAGCCCTCTGCGACGGGCTGATCATCCACGTGGACGACTTTCCCTCCGACGAGGTGCAGAGGGAGATGGATGCGGGCGAGCTCGATCTCATGGGCCTCTTCCAAGGTGTTGGCCTGCCGCACCGGTCCGAAAGCGTCTCCGGCCAGATGCCGAACATGGTCTGGCTCTATCGTGTGCCGATCCTGCTGTACTGGGCCGAGCACGAGGAAACGCTGGGCGACGTGGTGACGCACGTGCTCGTGCACGAGATCGGGCATCACTTCGGGCTGTCGGACGACGACATGGAAGCGATCGAGGCCGCCGCGGAATGAAGCGGGCGGCCCTGAGCGCACGATCCGGCGAACTGCAGGGCGGCTCGCCGGAGGATCATGCCTCGATCGATGATCTGGCGTGCGATCGGGACCACTTTTGTTGACCGCACGCCAGGTTGGCCGCAGCAACCAACCGCCACTTGGTCAGATGGCCGTGCTCCACATCGCCGGCACGAACTCGTAGCCGTTGCCTTGCTTGAGGAAATAGCCGTTGGACGGGAACGAGTAGTGATAGCCGATGACACGTGTCTTCTCGGCCGCCGCCATGTCGAGCAGCTTACGCCGCGTGGTGATGGCCAGTTCCGGCACCATGTCGGCCCACAGCCGCCATTCGGGGTTGCGCGCGAAGATCGCCGGATTGTTGGTGACATCGCCCAGCACCAGCAGGTTCGCGTTGCCCGACGATACCATGTAGGAGGTGTGCCCGGGGCTATGGCCGCGCGAGTCGATCACGGTGATGCCCGGGACGACTTCCTTGCCGTATTCGACCTGCCGCACGTCCTTCGCGATCGGCGTAAACACGCGCTTGGTCGCCGCGAAGGACGGCTTCCACGGGTCGGCGGCGCGGCTGGCCTCGCCGTCGTCTGTCCAATACTTCCATTCCTGCGCCGCCACGACGACCTCCGCATTCGGATAGATCGATTCGCCCACCTTGGAGCGGATGCCGGAGATGTGGTCCGGGTGGAAATGGGTGATGAGAACGGTGTCGATCTGCTTGGGATCGATGCCGGCGGCGATCAGGTTCGGCATGAGATGACCTACGCCGGGAGGCCCGATGTCGCCGAAGCCGGTATCGATCAGCACGAGGTTTCGTCCCGTGTTGACCAGAGTTGGCACGAACGGGTTCTGCACGTTGTTGCGCGGGATGCCGGCGGCATCGAGCGCCTGCCCAATCTCGTCGGGCGTCTTGTTGGTGACGAGCGTGTTCGGATTGGCGACCTTGAGCAGCCCGTCGTGCAAGGTGGTGACTTCGAACTCACCGACCTTGAAGCGGTAGAATGCAGGCGCCTGCTTGCCCGACAGGGGCGCGGCAGCCTGTGCGGTCGTGAGGTTTATTGCGGCGGGCGCGGCCGCGGCAGCAGCCGCCGTGGCCAGCAACTGGCGACGAGACAAATCCATGAGCGTGCTCCCCTATGCTGGCGGCCCCGTTCGGCCGCCGCGGTGCAAGCCTAGAGGAATGCGCGTGCGCCGGGGCAGCCGTGTCGTTCACGTTGACGTGACGAATACGCTGGTTTCGCAAGAGGTTGGGGTGTATCTAGGAGGCTGGCGGGCAAGCCGATATCAACCCCGCGCCCGCGGAGAAATTCCGCCGGCCATACCGCGCAGCAAAGAGCACGAGTCGAGACATGGAAAAGTTCACGGTTCTGGAAGGCGTTGCGGCGCCGCTGGATGTGGTCAACGTCGATACCGACATGATCATCCCCAAGCAGTACCTCAAGACCATCAAGCGGACCGGGCTCGGCACGGGACTCTTTGCGGAGAAGCGCTACCGCGACGACGGCAGCGAGAACCCGGATTTCATCCTCAACAAGCCGGCCTACCGCAATGCCAAAATCCTTGTGGCAGGCGACAACTTCGGCTGCGGCTCCTCGCGGGAGCATGCGCCGTGGGCACTGCTCGATTTCGGCATCCGGTGCGTGATCTCGACCTCGTTCGGCGACATCTTCTACAACAACTGCTTCAAGAACGGCATCCTGCCGATCCGAGTCTCGCCGGAAGATCTCGATAAGCTGTTCGACGATGCGCGCCGTGGCGCCAACGCCACGCTCACCATCGATCTGGAGAAGCAGGAGATCCGCGGCCCGGACGGTGGCACGATCACGTTCGACGTCGACCCGCAGCGCAAGCACAGCCTGCTGCATGGCCTCGACGACATCGGACTTACCATGGTGAAGGCCGACAAGATCGCAGGCTTCGAGCAGAAGGCCCGGGAAGCGCGCCCCTGGATGTGATGCGGGCCGCGGCATTCGTCACGATGAGTATCGCCGGGGCTGGCCCCGGCGATGTCGTTTCAAGCGAGGTCCTGGCGGGCAATCGTCAATGCGTTACACACGCGCCTCTTGGGTGAGCACCACGTCATAGAGGCATGGCTCGATCTCCTCGGCGATCTCGCCGAAGCGTGGCCACTTCTTGCGGAACTCGGGCGAGTGGTGCGCGGCGGAGAGCTGCTCTGCGTTCCTCCACTGGATGTAGTTGACCACGTGGCTGCCGTCGCGGCTGCGGTGCAAGTTGACTGACACGAAGCCCGGCTGCGTCGCCATGAAGCGGGCGCGCTCCTTCATCAGCGCGAGTACCTCGTCCTGCTTGTCGGGCGGCAGCTTCACCGTCGTGATCTGCGTTACGATACCACCGTCCTGGCGAATGTGTGTCATGGTGGGCCTCCTGCGGGTTCGGCGAAATAACGCCGGCGCTGGAGGGAAAGTTGCGCCACCACCCATCGCGACGGCGGACCCTAGGCCCCCAGCCGGTCCTCGATCGCGTCGGCGATCGCCACGGTGCGACGGGCCATGTCGGCGTGCATGCGCTCGACCATATGGCCGTCGAGTTCGATCACGCCGCGGTCCCTGTTCTCCGGCCGTTCGAATGCGGCAATCACCTTGCGCGCCTGCGCAACTTCGTCGGCGCTTGGTGAGAACGCCTTGTTGCAGATGTCGATCTGATTGGGATGGATCAGGGTCTTGCCGTCGAAGCCAAAGTCGCGCGCCTGCGCGCATTCGGCGGCGAAGCCTTCCACGTCCGAGAGATCGTTGTAGACGCCATCGAGGATCTCGATGCCATAGGCGTGCGTGGCAAGCACGCAGTCCGACAACCAGCCGATCATCGGCGCGCGCCCGGGCACCAGCCGTGCGCGCGTCTCCTTGGCAAGGTCGTTGGTGCCGACCACAAAGCCCGCGAGCCGCGTCTCGCTGTCGCGCGCGGCCGCCGCCAGCACCGGCGCATTGAAGATCGCGAGCGGCGTCTCGATCATCGCCCAGATGTGGATGCGTGGATGGGCATGCATGTCGAGCAGCCGCTGGCCGATCATCTCGACCTGCTTCGGCGTCGAGATCTTCGGCACCAGGATCGCGTCGGGCGCAACCTGCACGGCCGCATCGACGTCGTCGGAGAACCACGGCGTGTCGATGCCGTTCACGCGCACGAACACCTCGCGCTTGCCGAAACCCGCCTTCACCGCCTCGGCGACCTGCCGGCGCGCCGCCGCCTTGGCGTCCGGCGCAACGGCGTCCTCGAGGTCGAGAATGATGCCGTCGACCGGCAGCGTGCGCGCTTTGGCGATGGCGCGCTGATTGGAGCCGGGCATGTAGAGCACGCTGCGGCGCGGACGAAGGTTCATTGCGGTTCCTCTTGTAGCAGCCGCAACCTACCGGTGTTGCGCGGTCCGTGCCACTGTGCGACGCAAATGCATGAGGGATGATCCGGATGGCGTCTGGCTCGCGGGCGTGGACGGCTGCCGGGCGGGCTGGCTCGCAGCATTCGTTCGCCCCACCGGCGGCGAGGCGTGTGTCGAGGTGTTCGCACGCTTTGCGGATATTGCCGCGCGCGCCTGCGCGGTGGTTGCGATCGATATCCCGATCGGGTTGCCTGAGCGCACCGGCGCGGGTGGACGCGCCGCGGAGAGCGCCGTGCGCCCGCTGCTGGGCGCGCGCCAGTCGTCGGTGTTCTCGGTGCCCTCGCGGTCGGCGGTCTATGCCGGCGATTTCGGTACGTGCTGCGCGGCAGCGCTGGCGACCTCGGAACCGCCGCGCAAGGTCTCCAGGCAGCTGTTCATGCTGGCGCCTAAGATCCGCGAAGTGGATGCGGCGCTACGCGCCGATCCTGCGCGCGCCGCCCGCGTGTTCGAGGTACATCCCGAAGTCGCGTTCTGGCGCCTCAACGGTGGCCGGGCGCTCGGCGAACCGAAGAAGGTGAAGGGCCGCGGCTACGAGCCGGGCCTTTCGCTTCGGCGTGGCCTGCTGGTCGACGCCGGATTTGCGCTGGACGTGGTTGCGGCATCTCCACCGCGCGGCGCAGGGCCCGACGATCTTCTCGACGCACTGGCCTGCGCCGCCGTGGCGCGGCGGATCCACGCAGGCTTGGCGCAGCCGTTTCCCGATCCGCCCCCGCGCGACGCGCACGGCTTGCCGATGGCGATCTGGGCTTGACGGCGCGGCTGGTCGCGATGCTTGCACCGACGCGGCGTCTGTGGAACGAAGTCGCACCGCATAGGACGAGGGACAAATGGCATTTCCACAGCGTCTGATCGAGGGGTACGGCGCGTTCAAGAGCGGCAGGCTTCAGAGCGAGCAACAGCGCTATCGCGAACTCGCCGAGCGCGGGCAGTCGCCGGAGATTCTGGTGATCGGCTGCTGCGACTCGCGTGTGTCCCCCGAGGTGATCTTTGATGCCGGACCGGGCGAATTGTTCGTCATCCGCAACGTCGCCAACCTGGCGCCGCCCTATACGCCCGACGGCGCGCAGCGTGCGGTCTCGGCGGCGCTCGAGTTCGCCGTGCAGGCGCTGCGGGTCAAGCACATTGTCGTGCTCGGCCACGCGCAGTGCGGCGGTATCCGCGCCTTCGCGGAGCCGGGCGAGCCGCTGTCGCCAGGCGATTTCATCGGCCGCTGGATGGAACTGATCGCGCCGGCGGCAGTCGAGGTCGGCGCGCCGGATCGCTACGCCAGCTACACGGACTATCTCACGCGGCTGGAGCAGGCGTCGGTCGTCAAGACGATCGACAACCTGATGACGTTTCCTTGCGTGGCGGAGCTCGCGGCGCGCGGCAAGCTGACCCTGCACGGCGCCTATTTCGGCGTCGCCACCGGCGAACTGTCGGTGCTCGATCGCACCAGCGGTGTGTTCAAGGCGGTCACCGGATAGCGCGTTGACGGCGTGGGCCGGATGGCCCGCGCCACGTTGCAACAGGCGTTATGCCGCTTTCTTCTTGGCCTGGATCAGCTTGCGGTTGATCAGCGACTCCGCGATCTGGATTGCGTTGAGCGCCGCGCCCTTGCGCAAGTTGTCGGAGACGCACCAGAACGCGAGCCCATGCTCCACGGTCGCGTCCTCGCGGATGCGGCTGATGTAGGTCGCGTCCTCGCCGGCACATTCGTAAGGCGTGACGTAGCCACCCGGCTCCTGCTTGTCGATGACGAGGCAACCCGGCGCGTTGCGCAGGATGTCGCGCGCCTCGTCCGGCGTGATCGGCTGCTCGAACTCGACGTTGACCGCTTCCGAGTGGCCGATGAACACCGGGACACGCACGCAGGTGGCGGTCAGCTTGATCTTCGGGTCGAGGATCTTCTTGGTCTCGACCATCATCTTCCATTCTTCTTTCGTGTACCCGTCCTCCATGAACACGTCGATGTGCGGGATCACGTTGAAGGCGATGCGCTTGGGAAATTTCTTCTCGACGATCTCGCTTGCGGTGTAGACCGCCTTGGTCTGCGCGAAGAGCTCGTCCATGGCGTCCTTGCCGGCGCCGGACACGGACTGATAGGTCGCGACCACGACGCGCTTGATCTTGGCGCGGTCGTGCAGCGGCTTGAGCGCAACGACGAGCTGCGCGGTCGAGCAGTTCGGGTTGGCGATGATGCCCTTCTTGCGGAAACCGTCCACGGCGTCGGCATTGACCTCCGGCACCACGAGCGGGACGTCGGCGTCGTAGCGCCAGCACGAGGAATTATCGATCACGACCGCGCCCTGCGCCGCGATCTTCGGCGACCAGTCCTTCGACACGGCGGAGCCGGCCGACATCAGGCAGATGTCGACGTCGGAGAAATCGAAGTGCTCGAGTGCTTTGGCTTTGAGCGTCTTGTCGCCGTAGGAGATGTCCTGACCGATGCTCCTGCGCGAGGCGAGCGCAACGACCTCGTCGGCGGGGAATGTCCGCTCGGCGAGGATGTCGAGCATCTCGCGCCCGACGTTGCCCGTCGCGCCGACGACGGCGACCTTGTAACCCATCGTTTACTCTCCAGCCAAAAAACGCCCGGTGCCAGCCGCAGCCGAAACCCAGGCGGAAGCTTCTAAGCATGAAAGTGCGGCAATTCAACGTTGGCACGCGTTCCGGCCCTGCAGGCCGCCGCGCACCGACCGCGGATCGTCCGCCCCATCGTCATTCAGGCGCGATCACGCGCGGTGCCCGGGACAATCGCCTTGTCGGCCTCTTTACGCGTCCATGGCCGTGAAATCGGGGCTGTCGCCCTTCGGATGGCCGCTTATTTCGGCGCCCTGGCCCTGATTGCCTGGATTGCTGTCCGCTTGTGGCCGGAGCCGGAGGGCGCCGCCCCCGCCACCGAAGCCAGGCAATGGTGGGTCGAGGTGGAACGCCCGCAGCCGGCCTTTGCGATCGCGTTTCCGGACATGCCCGGGGCCGTTCCGGCCCACCGTATCCTGCGCGATCCCGTGGGCGGCGGTCGCAGGGACATCCTCACCGCCGAGGGGGAGGGATGGACGGCGCAGGTTGAACTGCTCCGGCCCGGGCGTGGACTGATGACCACGGCGGCGCCCGCCGTCGAGATCGCACAGCGCGCGGCCGAGACCGGGGCTGTCGAGGCGGTGGCCTCCGCTCCGGCGGTGGATACGCGGTTCGGCAAGGTGGACCTGGTCGATTTCGCCCGAGTGGAGGATGGGCGCCGGCACGGCTGCCTCGGCTTCGTGCGGCGGGTGCCGGAGGTGGACCTAGAGCTCAGCGGCTGGGTCTGCCACGCCAGCCGGGGAATGGTAGCGCGCACCGCCGTGGTCTGTGCGCTCGATCGGCTCACGCTGCTTTCCGCAGGCGGCGATGCGCGGCTCGCACAGTTTTTTGCCCATGCCGAGCTCAAGGACGAGATCTGCAAGCGTCTGCGGCCGCTCGCCCGACGCTCCGCGGATTGGATCGATCGGGGGCAGGCGGTCAGGCTGCGCGGAACGACGCGCTGACCGCGCAACGGCGATCTGCGCAATCGCGCGCCAAGCACGAACTATTTGTTGATGCCGATCATTTTTAATCTGGACCCGATTGCATTAGACTTGCGTTGACATGGCGGCGAATGACATGAGGAAGCGATGACACACATCAAGATCACGGCCATGACCGCGCTGACGGGCCTCGCTTTGGGCCTTGTCCTGGCGGTGTCGGGCACGGCGGACGCCGCCCCGCGCCGTACGACCACGATCTACTACGGGTCGGAGGCGCGCGACGTGCAGGCTCGCACATCCCGTGCCCAGGCGCGCACGCAGGCCCGCCAGCCGACCCGCCTGACGGTGCGCCGGCGCTCCTTCCTCGATGCCGGCACCGAGACACTGCAGCGGGACCAGCACTACACCGACTACTCGCACCCGCCGGGCTACACGCCTTACTTCGACCGCAACGATCCCACGATGAGCTTCAGCCGCATGCCGCTGCCCGATCCGTGGGATATCCCGGGCTGGCCGAAGTACTGAGGCCAATTCGCCTGATGACGATGCCCGGCTCTGCCGGGCATCTTTTTTGCGCCATGCCGTATCACGCCGCCCGCGGATCCTGTGTCCGGTCGAATGCGGCCCACACGCCCTCGTCGCCGTCCCAGCTTCCGCGGCTGGCACCCTTGGAATATTCGGTGGCGCGCTGCTCGAAGAAGTTGGCGTGCTCGACGCCGTTGAGGATCTCGAGCAGCCACGGCAGCGGGTGCGCCTTGAGCTGACGGTAGCCGCTCTCCCGCGGTTCGAAATAGCCGAACACGGTCGGCAGCCGGAGCTGGGTGAGCCGCCAGTCGGCGACATAGCGCACATAGGCGTGGATCTCCTCGGCGCGCATGCCGTCGATGTCTCCGAGCGAGAAGGCGAGGTCGACGAAGCGCTCCTCCAGGTCCACCATCGTCTTTGCCACCTCGACGATGTCGTCGCGCACCGCCGGAGTGACCGCGCCGGTCTCCCGATGCCATTCATGAAACAGGCGGATGATTCCCTCGCAGTGCAAGCTCTCGTCGCGCACCGACCAGCTCACGATCTGGCCCATGCCGTTCATCTTGTTGTGGCGCGGGAAGTTGAGCAGCATCGCGAAGCTCGCGAACAGCGACATGCCCTCGGTGAAGGCGCCGAACATGGCCAGCGTGCGCGCCACGTCGGCAACGGTGCCGGTGCCGAAGGTGTGCATGTAGTCGGCCTTGGCGCGCATCTCGCCGTAGTCGCGGAACGCCTCGAACTCGGTCTTGGGCATGCCCAGCGTCTTGAGCAGCAGCGCGTAGGCGTCGATGTGGACCGTTTCCATGTTGGTGAAGGCGGCCATCATCATCTGCACCGCCAGCGGCTGAAAGATCGGAATGTACCGCTTGAGGTAGTTGTCGCCGACTTCGACGTCCGATTGGGTGAAGAAACGGAAGATTTGCGTGAGCAGGTTGCGCTCCGCGTCGCTGACGCGGTTCGAGGTCCAGTCCTTGATGTCGCCGCCGAGCGGAACCTCCTCGCCCATCCAGTGGGTCTGCTGCTGGCGCTTCCAGAAGTCGTAGGCCCAGCCGTAGCGGTCGACGTCATAGGTGCCCGCGGAATCGAGCAGGCCGACGCGTCCCTGATTGATCAGGCTGCGCGGATCGAGGTGTCCGAGACCGGTCACTGACATGCGAGGCACTCCTCGTAGTCGGTGCGCTCCGGCTCATTCGACACTTGCGCCCGTTGTGCGACCTCGCCGGCGAAGGCCGCGCGCTGCACGGATTTGGAGCGGCAGTAGTAGAGGCTCTTGATGCCGCGCTTGAACGCCGTCCAGTGCAGCATGTGCAGGTCCCACTTGTCGATGTCCGCCGGCAGGTAGAGATTGATCGACTGGCTCTGGCAGATGAACGGCGTACGGTCGGCTGCGAGGTCGATCACCCAGCGCTGGTCGATCTCGAAGGCGGTGCGGAAGACGGCCTTGTCGTGGTCGGACAGGCCGTCGAGGTGCTGCACCGAGCCCTCGTGGGCGATGATCGACTGCCAGGTCTCCGCGGTGTTGAGGCCGGCGCGCTCCAGCACGGCCGCAAGATGCGGATTGCGCACGGCGAAGGCGCCCGACAGCGTCTTGTGGGTGTAGATGTTGGCGGGGGTCGGCTCGACGCAGGCGCTCGTGCCGCCGCAGATGATGCTGATCGAGGCGGTCGGCGCGATCGCGAGCTTGTGGCTGAAGCGGGCAGCAACGCCGCGCTCGAGCGCGTCCGGACAGGGCCCGCGCTCCTTGGCCAGCGCCACCGAGGCGGCGTCGGCGTCGCGGCGGATCTTGCGGAAGATCTTGAGGTTCCACGACTTGGCGAGCGCGCTCTCGAACGGGATGCCGTTGGCCTGCAGGAACGAGTGGAAGCCCATGACGCCGAGCCCGACCGAGCGCTCGCGCAGCGCCGAGTAACGCGCCCGCGCCATGCTGTCGGGCGCGACAGCGATGAAGTGCGTGAGCACGTTATCGAGCATGCGCATGACGTCCTCGACGAAGCCGGGTGCGTCGCTCCACTGCTCCCAGGTCGCGATGTTGAGCGAGGCGAGGCAGCACACCGCGGTGCGGTCCTCGTCGCGATGGTCGCGGCCGGTCGGCAGCGTGATCTCGCTGCACAGGTTGGAGGTCGAGACCTTGAGGCCGAGCTCGCGCTGGTGCTTGGGCAGGGCGCGGTTCACCGTGTCGATGAACAACAGGTACGGCTCGCCGGTCTGCAGCCGCGTCTCCAGGATGCGCTGCCACAGCGTGCGCGCCGAGACTTCGCGCAGCGGCTCGCCGGTCTTGGGGCTGCGCAGCGCGAACATGGCGTTGCGGCGCACCGCCTCCATGAACTCGTCGGTGACGTTGATGCCGTGGTGCAGGTTGAGGCCCTTGCGGTTGAAGTCGCCGGACGCCTTGCGGATCTCCAGGAACTCCTCGATCTCGGGATGGTGGATGTCCAGATACACCGCGGCCGAGCCGCGCCGTAGCGAGCCTTGGCTGATCGCCAGCGTGAGCCCGTCCATCACGTGGATGAACGGAATGATGCCGGACGTCTCGCCGGAACCTTTCACCGCTTCGCCGATCGATCGCACCTTGCCCCAGTAGGTTCCGATGCCGCCGCCGTTGGAGGCGAGCCAGACGTTCTCGTTCCAGGTCTCGACGATGCCGGTGAGCGAATCCGGTACCGAGTTGAGGAAGCACGAGATCGGCAGGCCGCGCGTGGTGCCGCCGTTGGAGAGGATGGGCGTCGCCGGCATGAACCACAGCCGTGACATGGCGTCGTAGAGGCGCTGCGCGTGGTCGCGGTCGTCGGCGAAGGCGCAGGCGACGCGCGCGAACATGATCTGGTAAGTCTCGCCGGGCAAAAGGTAACGGTCGCGCAGCGTCGCCCTGCCGAAGTCGGTGAGCAGCGCGTCACGCCCGGGGTCGATCGCAAGATCGTCCGCGCGCGGGGCGCGCGCGAGCGGCGCCGGCAAGGGCGCGGGACGCACCGCTTCGGCGGAAGCGGGGGGTGGCGCGGTGCGCGGCGATGCGGGCCGCGGCACAGCGGGAACGAGATGACCGTGGCGGTCGAAGTCGAAGGCGAGCGCAGGCATCGGCAATAACCCCGTGCTGATGTTGGGGCGGATTGCCGGACGGATGCGATGCAGGGGAAGGGCGGCGCACGGCCACCTGCTGCAAGGCTCCACCGGTGCACCCCGCCCGAAGGACGACACAACCGATCACGGCAGGTCTCCTGGCTCGCGGAGTGTTGGCGGCTCGGCCTTCCCGGCGCGCCGGGCGCGGTCACGATAGACCGTGCCTTCTGCGCCAGTGGCTTGAACGTGAACCGCCGCTCACCGCTTACAGTTGCGGGGGCAGCCCCGGTTTTGCACCGGGTTCCCTCTTAGCTCCCGGCGGGACATCGGGAGACCGTGATCGCCAACATCTAGCGCTCCGATTCGGGATAGCGTCAAGAGATGGTGGGGCGGCGAGTTCGTCGGCCTCGCGGACCCGCGAGGTGCTCATCTCCGGAAAGTCGAGCACCTTGCTGGGCGCCGTGTGCGGCACGAGCCACGCCGCGGCCCACGGGGTTGCCGTCAAGCCGAGGTCAGGCCGCGAGGTCGCGGGCCGCAAGCTGAGCCAGCAGGCCGCGTTCGTCGACTTGGAGCCAGGTTTCGGCGATGCGGCCGTCCTGCATGCGGTAGAAGGCAGTGCCAGTGAAGGAGACGCGCCTGCCGGTCGGATCCACTCCGGCGAACGGGCCGGTGTGATCGACGTCGACGCGCCAGCGAACGGCAACCGTGGTGTGGTCCGCGACGAGCGACTGGATCTCGAACGTCATGTTCGAGAAGCTCGATCCGAAAGTCACGAACCACTGCTTATACTGCTCACGGCTGGCCGGGCTCCCGCCGGGAAAGCCGTGCGTCACGATGGCCTGGTGCACCGTATCGTCGATTACAGACAGATTTCCCGAGTGCGTGCCGTTGAGGAAATGCGTGACGGTGGCGATGTTGGTCTTGATGAGGGTATCGACGGTCATGTGCTGATCCTGTCTTGGTGTCTGATGTTGGTTTGCTGGGATGGCGCCAAGGCGTGCGGTCAGGCCGCCGTGGGGGCGCGGCACTCGGAGATCAATCGTTCGATCTCCTCACGGCTGGGACCATCGACTGGCCCGGCGCGGTATGCGGCGGTGAGGTGCCCGACCAGACGGCGCTGCACGTTCTCCGCCGCGGCCGGAAGATGACCGCAGATGAGTGCCGTCGGTGCGAGGCGCTCGACGGCCGAGAGTGAGCGGGCGAAGCAGCCGCGATCCAACTGCTGCAGCCAGGGTGCATCGATCGCAGACCAGCCGATCATCCCGTCGCGCAGGATGTCATCCGCGATCGCACCGGCACTCTCCGCGGGCGCCGGCAACAGTGCGCCGAACGCGTCGGCGGCGAACAGAACGCGTGAGCGTGTATCGAAGAAGCCCATGGTCTCGGGCGCGTCGTAGTAGGGTGGCCGGAGCGGGACGAGCTCCCGATCGCCGAGCTCCAGCCTGCTTCCGGGATCGAGCAGGCGCGCGCGGTCGGTCGGCAGTCCGGCGAGCATCATCTTGCCCATGCCGAGGAAGTTCGTGACCACCCGCGCGCTCGGTGCCCGTTCGAGAACGCTGATGAGATTGCCGACGTGGTCCGCATCGAGGTGGCTGAGCCAGATCCAGCGGATGTCGTCGATGTCGACGATGCTGCCTAGCGCCTCGAGGAACGGCTCATGCAGGACCGCAAGCCCGGTGTCGATCAGGACCGGCTCCTTGCCCTTGATGACGAAGGCGTTGACCGGAAGCACCCCGTGGCCGGGGACCGGCAGATAGGAACTGATCTCCACGAGGTCGGCCGTGACCTCGCGATTGCCGAGAAGTGTTGGTGTTTCCATGGAAGTCTCCGAAATTTCAGTAAACAGTATTGTTTACTGATTATCGTCGACCTAGGCTGACGCCGGGGGCTTGTCAAGAAATAAGTGAACACGTATGTTTACTGATAATGAAGACGCGGCCTTACACTTTGAAAAAGCGTGCGGAATCGCGGGGTGCGACACGCGCGCGCATCGTTCGGGCGGTGATGGAGTTGCACGAAGAAGTGGGGGCGAAGGGCGCGACCGTCAGCGCGATCGCCGAGCGGGCCGGTGTGCAGCGACTCACGGTCTACCGCCATTTCCCCGACGAGAATGAGTTGTTCCAGGCCTGCACGTCGCTGTGGCTGGGGCTGCATCCGCCTCCGAACCCGCAGGACTGGCTCGCCATCACCGATGGCGCCTCGCGCAGCCGCACGGCGCTCGTCGCGCTTTATACGTACTTCCGTGCAACGCGCAGGATGTGGATCGCATCCTATCGCGACGAGGAGGAGGTCCCGGCGCTGCAGGGACCAATGCGCAAGTTCCGCGACTATCTCGACGCGATCGCGGCGGGCCTCGCCGAACCGTTCGCCGCTGCCGGACCGAAAGCGCAGATCGAGGCGACCGTCCGCCATGCCGTGCAGTTCGCGACCTGGCAATCGTTGGACGCATCCGGCCTGTCGGTCGAGGATGCAGCGGCGCTCGCCACGACCTGGATCAGGGCCGCGGCTGAATCAAAGCCGGCCTGAACCGGGACTCGATGACGTAATCGCGCATCCCGGTTCAACGCAGCGCTGCTGCTACCCCGCCAGCGCGTCCATCTCCTTGAGGATCGCGTCGCCCATTTCGTTGGTGCCGATCACGGTCGTGCCTTCCGACTTGATGTCGGCGGTGCGCAGGCCCTTGGCGAGCGTGGCGGCGATCGCCTGCTCGATCAGGTCGGCCTCCTTGCCCATGCCGAAGGAATAGCGCAGCGCCATCCCGAACGAGGCGATCATCGCGATCGGATTGGCGAGGCCCTTGCCGGCGATGTCGGGCGCCGAGCCGTGCACCGGCTCATACAGAGCCTTGCGCTTCTTGGTCTTCGGATCGGCCTCGCCGAGCGAGGCCGAGGCCAGCATGCCGAGCGAGCCGGTCAGCATCGCCGCGACGTCCGAGAGCATGTCGCCGAACAGGTTGTCGGTGACGATTACGTCGAACTGCTTCGGATTGCGCACGAGCTGCATGCCGCCCGCGTCGGCCAGCATGTGCTCCAGCTGCACGTCCTTGAATTCGCGTTCGTGCACCTGGGTGACGATCTCGTTCCAGAGCACGCCCGTCTTCATGACGTTGCGCTTTTCCATCGAGGTGACCTTGTTGCGCCGCTTGCGCGCGAGCTCGAAGGCGACGCGTGCAATGCGCTCGATCTCGTAGGTGTCGTAGACCTGCGTGTCGACGGCGCGCTTCTGGCCGTTGCCGAGGTCGGTGATGGTCTTGGGCTCGCCGAAATAGACCCCGCCGGTGAGCTCGCGCAGGATCATGATGTCGAGCCCTTCGACCAGCTCGCGCTTGAGCGACGATGCGTCGGCGAGCGCCGGGTAGGTCACGGCGGGGCGCAGATTGGCGTAGAGCGCGAGGTCCTTGCGCAGCCGCAAGAGGCCGGCTTCGGGGCGCACGTCGTAGGGCACCTTGTCCCACTTCGGTCCGCCGACCGCGCCGAAGATCACGGCGTCCGCGGCCATGGCCTTGGCCATGGTCTCGTCGGTGATGGCCACGCCATGCGCGTCATAGGCCGAGCCGCCGACCAGCCCCTCTTCAGTCTCGAACTTGGCGACCCCGCGCTTGTTCATCCACGCGATCAGCTTCTTCACCTCCGCCATCACCTCGGGCCCGATGCCGTCGCCCGGCAGCAAAAGCAGCTTGATCGTCGCCATGTTTCTTCTCCGTTTCGCACGCAAAACCGGACCGGATTGCTAAAGGGCCGGGCCCGGATTGGCAAGGCGAAAGGGGTGTTTCTCGGCCATGCGCGGCCGCGCACGCGCCGGCTCGGCGGGCGCGCTAGAGCCCGGAGAACCAGTTGTAACCCTGGTTCTCCCAATAGCCGCCATGGTCGTCGTTGGTCACCGCCATGGCGACGACGTGCTTGGGATTCTTGAAGCCGAGCTTGGTCGGCATGCGGATCTTCATTGGGTAACCATACCTGCGCGGCAGGATCTGGTCGTCGAACTTGAACGTCATCTGCGTCTGCGGATGTAGCGCAGTCGGCATGTCGATGGTGTTGGCATAGCCTTCCGCGCAGATGAAATAGACGTACTTCGACGTCAGGTCGGCGCCGATGCGTATGAGGAAATCCGACAGGCGCGCGCCGGTCCAGCTTCCGATCGCACTCCAGCCTTCGACGCAGACGTGGCGCGTGATCTGTTTCTCCTGCGGCAGCGCGTAGAGCTCGGCCAGCGTCCACGGCCTCTTGTTCTCGACGCGCCCGTCGATCGTGAGCTTATAGGTCTCGCCGTCCACCTTCGGCGCCTCGTCCTCGGCGTAGTAGGCGTTGAACGGGAACGGTCGCGTGATCGCGCTCTCCGGATAGGTCGGCGCCAGTTTTCTCTGGCTGAAGATCGCGGCCTGCACGCGGTCGTTGAAGGTGGAGATACGGCGCAGCACGCTTTCGGCGGCATCGCCATCGACGATGTCGCAGCCGGTGAGCAGCGTGAGCGCACCGAGGCTGCCGGCGCCGCGCAGGAACGCGCGCCGCGCCGGATCGGGCAGCAGCTTCGCTGCGTCCTTGATCAGCAGGCGGCTGTCCACACCGGGAACCGCGTGACGCTTGCGCATGACATTCTTCCTTGTGACTAACGGCCCGCCACCATGGCGCGGATGCTCCGGGGCACGAGCAGCGCGACGGCGACGTGCACGACGAGGAATCCGACGATCGTCGCCATCGCGCCGAAATGCACGTAGCGCGCGGCGTCGTAGCCGCCGAAGAGCGTGGTCAGCTCCTGCATCTGCACCGGCTTCCAGATCGCGAGGCCCGATGCCACGACGATCATGCCGGCGAGGATGACGCCGAGATACAGCAACTTCTGCACCGCGTTGTAGACCGAGAGATCGTCGTGCGAGAGCGTGCCGCGCAGGGCGGCGCGCGCATCCGCGATCACCTGCGACGGGCGGAGCGGGAGCAGGCTGCGGCGGAAGCGGCCGGTGGCGATGCCGAGCGTGACATAGACGATGCCGTTGATCGCCAGCACCCACATGGCGGCGAAATGCCAGAGCAGCGCGCCGGCGAGCCAGCCGCCGAGCGTGATCGCACGCGGGAAGGTGAAGGGGAACAGCGGCGAGGCGTTGTAGATCTGCCAGCCAGACCCGATCATCACCAGCATGGCGATGGCGTTGATCCAGTGGGTGACGCGCACCCAGGCTGGATGGACGAGGATCGCGGGTCTCGACGGGGCGTGACTGCGCGCTGCTTGCACGGACATCTGCGGTCTCCTTCGACGCTGATTCGCCGGGGCATTCGCGAAGGTAACGGCGGCGCCGCGCCCGCGGTTCACACTTGCGTGTGCGTGAGCCATTGAACGGGCGGCACGGCCGTGGTGGAGGCCGGCACATCGTAGCGACTGCGCAGGCTTGGAGCGCTCGCGGGGCCTTAACCTGGCCGCTTCGCGGTGACCTCGATCTCGACCCTCATCTCCGGCTTGAGCAGGCCGGCGACGACGAGAATGGCGGCGGCGGGCCGGATGTCGCGAAAGACCTCGCCGCACACGGCAAGCACCGCGTCGGCCTCGGCGGCGTCAACGATGTAGTAGCGCGCACGTACCACGTCGGACAACGCAAAGCCGGCTTCGCGCAATACTCTCTCGATCGTGTGCAAGCAGTTGCGCGTCTGCTGCGCCACGTCCTGCGGCATCCGCATGGTCGTGTAGTCATAGCCGGTGGTGCCGGCGACGAAGCAGAAATCGCCGTCGACGACGGCGCGGCTGTAGCCGCCCGCCTGCTCGAAAGGCGAGCCGGTGGAGATCAATCGGCGAGTCATTGATTTCGTGTAGCGCAGCGCCGCCCGGATTGGAATCCGCGATTGCGCCAGGTGCAATCTCACGCATGCGTGGTCGCCCGCATGTGGTCGACGAGCTGTCGCGCATAGCTCGGCAGCTCGTCATAGGAGCGGATGCAGATCGTCAGCTCGCGCACGGCCCAGGCGTCGGCGAGCGGCACGATGTTGATGGCGAGCGCCTTGGCGGCGCGCCTCGCGGTGGTCTCCGGCACGATGCCGATGCCGACGTCGCCTTCGACCAGGCGGCAGATGGCGTCGAAGCTGCGCAGCTGGATGCGCAGGCGCAGCGGCTTGCCGATGCGCGCGGCCTTGTCGGCGAGAAAGCGCTGGATCGCGCTCGATCGGTCGAGCCCGACGAACTCCTGGTCGAGGACTTCGGCGAACGCCACGCTCTCTCGCGCCGCGAGCGGATGACCGCGCCCGACCACGAGCACGAAACGATCCTTGCGGAAGGGGTAGGTCTCGAGCGCGCCGGTGTCGACGGTGCCGGCGACGATGCCGACGTCGGCCACGCCCTCCGCGATCAGGCCGACGATCTCGTCGCTCAGCCGCTCCTCCAGGTCGACGCTGACGTTGGGATGAGCCGCCAGGAATGAGCTCAGCGCTTCGGGCAGGAACTCGGCCAGCGCGTTGGTGTTGGACAGGAGCCGTATTTGGCCGGCGAGGCCGCCGGCATAGGCACCGAGATCCTCGCGCAGCCGGTCGGCCTGGGCGAGCATGATGCGTGCGTGCTGGAGCAGCGAGCGGCCGGCCTGGGTCGGAACGACGCCCAGGCGTCCGCGTGTGAGCAGCGCCGCGCCAAGGGTTTCCTCCATGTGCCGGATGCGTGTGGAGGCGGCGCCCAGGGCGAGGTTGGCCCGCGCCGCGCCGTGGGTGATGCTGCCGGCTTCCACCACGTGCCGGAACAGGCTGAGGTCGATCAGGTCGAATCGCATGGCGATGGCAGCCTTCGCCACCCGAGAAGGGAGGCTCCTTAGAATCTCTCTTGTTTGCATGGGAATTCAAGCATAAACATTCGCGAGCGGCGAAATGAGGCTGTGATTTGCCGTTTCGCCGGGGCGCACCCCGGACCGCCGTTTGCAACGGAGGCTTTGGATGTCGCGCAGGTCCAGACGGTATGCCGCTCCCCGCGGCTGCGGATGAAACACAATGGCTGAACCAAGAACGTCCATGGCGGGACGCCCGCTGTCGCCGCATTTGACCATCTACCGGTGGCCAATGACCATGGCGATGTCGATTGCGCACCGCGTCACCGGCAGCGCGCTCTATGTCGGCACGCTGCTGCTCGCGTGGTGGCTGATTGCGGTGGCGAGCGGCCCCACTGCCTACGCCACGTTCCAGATGGTGGCGGGGAGCTGGATCGGCCGGCTGGTGCTGTTCGGCTATACCTGGGCGCTCGTCCACCACATGATCGGCGGCATCCGTCATCTGGTGTGGGACACCGTGCATGGGCTCGAGCCCGGCGAGCGCGACTGGTGGGCGCGCGCGACGCTGTTCGGCTCGGTGGCGCTCACCATCCTGCTCTGGCTCCTTGCCTATTTCATCACCGGAGGGCTCCGCTCATGACCATGCGAACGCCCTTGGCGCGGGTGCGCGGGCTCGGTGCCTCGCGCACGGGAACGGACCATTTCTGGTGGCAGCGCATGACCGCCGTGGCCAACGTGCCGCTGACGATCGCCGGCATCGTGATCGTGATCTCGCTGCTCGGGCGCAATCATGCGGCGACGGCACAGATCCTGGCGTCGCCGCTGATCGCGATCATCCTGCTCCTGTTCATCCTGTCGATCACCAACCACATGCGCATCGGCATGCAGGTGATCATCGAAGACTATGTCCACGAGGAAAAGCTGAAGATCGCGTTGATCATGCTCAACGTGTTCTACGTGGTGGCGATCTTCATCGCCTCGGCGTTTGCCATCCTCAAATTGTCGTTTGGAGTCTGAACAGATGGCGGCGAATGGCGGCAACGAAGCGCCCAAGGTGAATGGGCGCGCGTATCCAATCGAGGATCACACCTACGACGTCATCGTGGTCGGCGCCGGCGGCTCCGGTTTGCGGGCGGTGGTCGGCTGCAGCGAGGCGGGCCTCAAGACCGCGTGCATCACCAAGGTGTTCCCGACCCGCTCGCACACCGTGGCGGCGCAGGGCGGCATCGCCGCCGCGCTCGGCAACATGGGCGAGGACGACTGGCGCTGGCACATGTACGACACGGTAAAAGGCGCCGACTGGCTCGGCGACCAGGACGCCATCGAGTACCTGTGCCGCAACGCGCCGGCGGCGGTCTATGAACTCGAGCACTGGGGCCTGCCGTTCTCGCGCCGCGAGGACAACGGCAGGATCTACCAGCGCCCGTTCGGCGGAATGACCACCCACTACGGCAAAGGCACCGCGCAGCGCACCTGCGCCGCCGCGGACCGCACCGGCCACGCGATGCTGCATACGCTCTATGGGGCGGCGCTCAAGCACAATGCCGAGTTCTTCATCGAGTACTTCGCGATCGACCTGATCGTGGATGACGAAGGCCGCTGTCGCGGCGTCGTCGCGCTCAAGCTCGACGACGGCACCATCCACCGCTTCCGTGGCCACATGACCATCATGGCGACCGGCGGATATGGTCGCGCCTACTACTCCTGCACGGGCGCGCATACGCAGACCGGCGACGGCAACGCCATGGTGCTGCGCGCCGGGCTGCCGCTGCAGGACATGGAGTTCGTGCAGTTTCACCCGACTGGCATCTATGGCGCCGGCTGCCTGATCACGGAAGGCTCGCGCGGCGAAGGCGGGTACCTCACCAACTCCGAGGGCGAACGCTTCATGGAGCGCTACGCGCCGTCGGCGAAGGATCTCGCCTCGCGCGACGTCGTCTCTCGCGCGATGACCATCGAAATCCGCGAGGGCCGCGGCGTCGGCGCCAAGCACGACCACATCTACCTGCACCTCGATCATCTCGATCCGAAAGTGCTGGCGGAGCGCCTCCCCGGCATTTCCGAGAGCGCGCGCATCTTCGCGGGCGTCGACGTCACGCGTGAGCCGATCCCCGTGATCCCGACCGTGCACTACAACATGGGCGGCATCGCCACGAACTATCACGGCGAGGCGCTGACCAAGCGCGGTGGCAACGACGACGCGATTATTCCCGGTCTGATGGCGCTGGGCGAGGCGGGCTGCGTGTCGGTGCACGGCGCCAACCGGCTCGGGTCCAACTCGCTGATCGATCTCGTGGTGTTCGGCCGCGCCGCCGCGCAACGCTGCGCCGAATTGATCCAGCCCAACGACAAGCACGCCGACCTGCCGAAGGACTCCGCCGACCGCGCGCTCTCCCGGCTCGACCGCTTCCGGAACGCCAACGGCAGTACGCCGACGGCGGAGCTGCGCGAGCGCATGCAGCGCGTGATGCAAACCAACTGCGCCGTGTTCCGCACCGGCGAGGTGCTCGAGGAAGGCTCCAAGCGCATCCACGAGGTGCTCGCCGGCGTGTCCGACATCAAGGTCTCCGATCGCTCGCTGATTTGGAACACCGACCTCGTCGAGACGCTTGAGTTCGACAACCTCATCGTGCAGGCGGTGGTGACGATGGATGCCGCCGTCAACCGCAAGGAAAGCCGCGGGGCGCATGCGCGCGAGGACTATCCCGAGCGCGACGACAAGAACTGGATGAAGCATTCGCTGGCCTGGCTCGATCCCGTCTCCGGCAAGGTGACGATCGACTATCGGCCGGTGCACACCTACACCCTCACCAACGACGTCTCCTACATCGAGCCGAAAGCGCGGGTATACTGACCATGGTTGAATTCACGCTTCCGAAGCACTCGCGCGTCACCGAAGGCAAGACGTGGCCGCTGCCCAAGAAGGCGGCGGGCAGCAAGGGCACGCGCGAGTATCGCATCTACCGTTTCGATCCCGACAGCGGCGCCAACCCGCGCATGGACACTTACACTGTCGACCTTGACGACTGCGGGCCGATGGTTCTCGACGCGCTGATCTGGATCAAGAACAAGATCGACCCGTCGCTGACTTTCCGCCGCTCGTGCCGCGAGGGCGTGTGCGGATCCTGCGCCATGAACATCGATGGCGGCAACACGCTCGCCTGCACCAAGGACATGGCGGAAATCTCGGGGCCGGTGAAGGTCTATCCGCTGCCGCACCAGCCGGTGGTGAAGGACCTCGTGCCCGACCTCACCAACTTTTACGCCCAGCACGCCTCGATTCAGCCGTATCTGCAGACGACGTCGCCCACGCCGGAGAAGGAGTGGAAGCAGAGCCATGACGATCGCGCCAAGCTCGATGGGCTCTATGAGTGCATCCTGTGCGCCTGCTGCTCGACGGCTTGCCCGAGTTACTGGTGGAACTCCGACCGCTTCCTCGGCCCGGCGGCGCTGCTGCAGGCGTTTCGCTGGATCAACGATTCGCGCGACGAGGCCACGGGCGAGCGGCTCGACAATCTCGAGGACCCATTCCGCCTCTACCGCTGCCACACGATCATGAACTGCGCGCAGACCTGCCCGAAGCATCTCAATCCGGCGAAGGCCATCGCCGAGATCAAGAAGAAGATGGTCGAGCGGCAGGTGTAAGCCGCGTCGCTGCCGTCCCCGTCGGCGATGGGCGGCGGCCGGTCGCAGGTGGCGCAGTCGCGAGGATATTCCGCGATGACGCCGTCCAGACGGCACCACGATCCGGAGGCGTCTCGCGCCTCGGCGCGTCGCGACGCAGGACCGCCGCGATCACGCGAGCGTCTGCAGCGGCGTTGGCATCATCCGCGCAGGCTTGGATTCCTTGCTCTCGGCTGCCTCATGCTGCTGCTGGGGTTGATCGGCGCGTTTCTGCCGGTCATGCCCTCGACGATCTTCCTGATCGCGGCGGCATGGTGCTTCGGCAGATCCTCGCCGCAACTGGAGGAGTGGCTGCTGGGTCATCCGCGGTTCGGGCCGACACTGCGGCAGTGGCAGGACGAGGGCGCTGTGGCGCCGCGCGCCAAGGTTGCGGCGTGTCTCGGCATGGCTGCGGGCTACGCGCTGTTCTGGATCGGTTCGTCGCCGGGCCCGGCGCTCGCCGTGGCGGTTGCAATCTTCATGGCCGGCGGGGCGGCCTATGTGGTCACCCGGCCGTCGCCCCGAGGGCGAGCCGGTGGCGGGGGCTGAGCGCGCGTCGCTGTTTGCCGCTTCGTCCCGGGGGCGAGCGCGTGCGTGATCTCGTGCAGCGTGGCGGAGAAATCCTCCGGCGATGCGATGGCAACCGAACGGTGGACGAATTACTTGGCGGGGTGGGCGGTCAGCCGCCGGCCATCGAGCGTGTAGCCGTGGCCGCGCAGCGCCAGCCATCTGCGCTTGAGCGCGCCGATGAGTCCGGTCGGGATCGCAAAGGCGATCAGGGTCTGCAGCACGCCGGCGTAGGCGCGCCAGGCAAGCGGGGCGAAATACTTGAGCTGCACCCGCAGGCGGTCGAACAGCTGGCGCCGGCGGCGCCCGAGCGACTGGCCCTGCGAGGACACGCGATAGGCGAGCAGAAATTGCGGGACGTTGCCCAGGGCGTAGCGCGTCCCGATCCGCCGCAGCAGCTCGTAGTCCTCGGCGGCGGCATAGGTCTCGTCATAGACGCCGACCGCGCGCAGCGCATCGGCGCGGAACATCGTGCTGGCATGCGAGAGGCCGATGTTGAAGAACATCATCCTGCTCACCGCCGCGGGATCGGTCGGGCGCTTGCGGTAAAGCGTCGTCGCGCCGGTGCGCTCATCGAAATGCCGGGTCCAGCTTCCCACTGCGCCCAGCTCGGGCGCCGCTTCGAGCGCTTCGACCTGGGCCGCGAGCCGGTCAGCATAGGACATGTCGTCGGCGTCCTGGATTGCCACGTAGTCGAAGCCCTGCGCCAGGATGCGCGCAAGGCCGACGTTGCGCGCCGCGGCCGGTCCGCGGTTCTGGTCGAGCCGAATGATCTCGACCCGTCCGCCATAGGTGCCCAGCATCTGCGACACCGGAATGCGGCTCGCGTCGTCCACGACGAAAACGCGGCATGGCATCGAGCCCGCCAGCACGCTTTCGACGGCCAGCCGGAGGGTAGCCTCGGCATCATGGGCGGCAATAAGAACGGCAACCTTGCGGGCCACGCGGATACCTCAGGGAATGAAGAAAGCACGCGAGTATCGTGGCCGCGCCGTTAACAAGTCTTTGCGCTAGCGTCAGAGACACCGCGCATTAACGCTGATGGCGGACCGGACCAGGGATCGCAGGCCGGGGCGCAGAATCGCCATGCGCGAATGATGGGAGTTTCGACGATCGGCTTACGTAATCGTTAATCGGGGTTTGCGACAAAACGTCCGATTAAACTCGATGTTTCAAAAAGAACGAGCCAACTGCAATGACGCGGCCTGGCCTTGACGACACCACTGCCGGCGAGCGTCCGGCGCGCCTTGCGCCCGCCGCCGACCCATCCCGCCTGGCGGTGGTGGCGAGCCCACCGCTGGCGCCTACGCTCTGGCGCGCGGAAGCGGCCGGGGCGCTTGTCCTGGGCGGCGATCACGGCAGCCTCGGCGTCGTGCGCAGCCTGGGGCGACGTGGCATCCCGGTCTGGTTCCTCAGCGACGACAAGTTCATCGCGAAATACTCGCGCTTCGCGGCGCTCAGCGCCGCTTGGCCGGGGCCGAACGACCCGGCGGCGGTGGCCTACCTGCTCGATCTCGCGCGTGCGCATCAGCTCGAAGGTTGGGTGCTGTTCCCGGCCGGCGACCGGGAGGTCAGGCTGATCGGGCAGAACCATGAGGCCCTGGCGCGCGCCTATCGCCTTTGGACGCCGCCGTGGGAGGTAACGCGCCTCGCGGTGGACAAGCACCTGATGTACCGCCATGCCGCCAGCCTCGGAATCGCGCATCCCACGACCTATCAGCCGCGCACGCGTCACGACGTGCTGACGCTCGATTGCCGCTTCCCGCTGATCCTCAAGCCGGCGGAGAAGGAGAGTTCGAACGCGTTCACGCAAGCGAAAGCCTGGCGCGCCGATCACCGGCCCGACCTGCTAATGAAATACGACAGGGCCGTGGAACTCGTGGGCGCGCGCAACATCGTGCTGCAAGAGCTGATCCCGGGCGGCGGCGATACGCAGTTCTCCTACACCGGCGTGTGGCAGGCGGGCGCCCCCGTCGCGTCGATGATCGCGCGGCGCTCGCGGCAATATCCGACCGACTTCGGCACGGGCACGTTCGTGGAATCGGTCGAGAACGCCGATGTGGAGCAGGCAGCCTCGACGTTCCTCACGTCGCTGACCTACGGCGGCATGGTGGAGATCGAGTTCAAGTATGATGCGCGCGACGGCCGTACCAAGATCATCGACGTCAATCCGCGGGTGTGGACCTGGGATTCGCTGGGGGAGCGCGCAGGGGTCGATTTTCCGCTGATCCAATGGCGCCTCGCCATGGGAGAGGCGGTCGATCCGCAGCGTGGGCGCGCCGGCGCCGCCTGGATGTACGTGCCAAAGGACATGCTCGCCGCCATGCACGAGATGCTCGCGGGAGAGCTGACGCCGGCGCGCTATCTGCGCTCCTTCCGCGGCCGCCCGACGCTCGCGGCCTATGCAGCCGACGATCCGCTGCCGGGCCTCGTCGATCTGCCGCTCACGCTCGCGCGCGCCGCCCGGCAATGGTGGTCAGGGAAATAGGACGTCAGGCCGCATCGACGCGGCGGAAGCCGTTCCAGGCGGCGCTCGCCGCGCCCGACAGCAGCACGTCGACGTAGCGCAGCTTCTGATAGTCGCCGTTGATCGAGATGCGCGGCAGCGCATGAAGACGCGCGCCGTGCTCTGGGAACAGCACGCCCGGCCGCGTCGTCACGGCGGTGCGGAAGCCGAGCTCCGTGGCGAGGGCGAACTCGCGCGCGCCGGCGGAGGACGGGTCGCCGAATGGATAGGAGAAGTGCTGCGGCCGCAGCCCGAGCCGCTGCTCGATACGGGTCCGACCCGTCTCCATCTCACGCCGCGCGAAGTCGGTATCGGTCTTGGCGAGGATCGGATGGCTGACGGTGTGCGCCCCGATGGTCACCAGCGGATCGGCGGCAAGTTCGGCGAGTTCGCTCCACGTCATGCACAGCGCATCGCAGAAGGCGCGCACGTCGACACCATAGCGCCCCGCCAGCTCGCGCACGGCCGCGCGGATCTCATGGTCCGTCGGCAGGCTGCGCAGCCACCAGTAAATGGCGGCAAATGTTGCGTCCTTCTCCTCGGTCTCGCGACACTGGAACGTCTTGGTATGGCCGTCCATGCGGATCGCGATCTCGTCCTGCGCCCCGATCACCGCTTCGAGCGCGAGCCACCACAGCTCTCCCGTACGGTCGATGAAACTGCTGGGGACATAGACGGCAAAGGGAACGTCGTTCGCCTTGAGAATGGGATAGGCGAAGATCTTGTTGTCGCGGTATCCGTCGTCGAATGTGATGCAGGCGAAACGGCGGCGGAAATCGCCGCGCGCCATGCGTTCGCTCATGTCGTCGAGGGAGATGAGATCGATGTCGTCGCTCCGCAGCGACGTGATCAGCAGCTCGAGGAACTCGGGCGTGATTTCGAGGATGCGGTTGGGGTGGAACGCTTCGCCGCGCGTGGGGCGCACGTGGTGCAGCGTCAGGATGACGCCGACGCCCTCGTAGAACGGGCGCAGAATCCGGTGCGCGCCGCTGAAATACAGCGTTTCCAGTCCCGCCCGGATGACGTGATCGCGCAGCCGCGCCATGAGGCTCCAACCCCTAAAGACCCTCGGTTACGCCCAAATTCTTTAAAATCCATTGGCGCAATCACGGAGTCGCAGCGCGCTACCGCCGCCGCCGCTCGCCTTACAGCTTGAGCTTGCGGCGGCGCTGTCCGAGGGTGCGCAGGCGCAGGGCGTTGAGCTTGATGAAACCCTCCGCGTCGCGGTGATCGTAGGCGACGGCGCCTTCCTCGAAGGTCACCAACTCTTGGTCGTAGAGCGAGTAGGGGCTGGTCCGGCCGACGACGCTGACGCCGCCCTTGTAAAGCTTGAGGCGCACGCGGCCGCTCACGTACTCCTGGCTCTTGTCGATCGCCGCCTGCAGCATCTCGCGTTCGGGTGCGAACCAGAAGCCGTAGTAGATCAACTCGGCGTATTTCGGCATCAGCTCGTCCTTGAGATGGGCCGCGCCGCGGTCGAGCGTGATCTGCTCGATGCCGCGATGGGCCGCCCACAGGATCGTGCCGCCGGGCGTCTCGTACATTCCGCGCGACTTCATGCCGACGAATCGGTTCTCGACGAGGTCGAGCCGTCCGATGCCGTTGGCGCGACCAAGCTCGTTGAGGCGCGCCAGCAGCGTCGCCGGCGACAGCTTTTTGCCGTCGATCGCCACCGCATCGCCGCGCTCGAAATCGACGTCGATGTAGGTCGGCTTGTCGGGCGCCTGCTCGGGATCGAGCGTGCGCGAATAGACGTAGTCGGGGACTTCCTGCGCGGGATCCTCCAGCACCTTCCCTTCCGAGGACGCGTGCAGCAGGTTGGCGTCGACGGAAAACGGCGCCTCGCCGCGCTTATCCTTGGCAATCGGGATCTGGTGCTGCTCGGCGAACTCGATCAGGCGGGTGCGGGAGGTGAGATCCCATTCGCGCCACGGCGCGATCACGGTGACGTCGGGCTTGAGCGCGTAATAGGCGAGTTCGAAACGGACTTGGTCGTTGCCCTTGCCGGTGGCGCCGTGGCAGACCGCGTCCGCGCCGACCTTCTCGGCGATCTCAATCTGCTTCTTGGCGATGAGCGGGCGCGCGATCGAGGTGCCGAGCAGGTACTGTCCCTCGTACAATGTGTTGGCGCGGAACATCGGGAAGACGTAGTCGCGCACGAACTCCTCGCGCAGATCCTCGATGAAGATGTTCTCGGGCTTGATGCCGAGCAACAGCGCCTTCTGGCGCGCGGGCTCGAGCTCCTCGCCCTGGCCGAGATCGGCGGTGAAGGTGACGACCTCACAGCCGTAGGTCGTCTGCAGCCATTTGAGGATGATGGAGGTGTCGAGGCCGCCCGAGTAGGCCAGCACCACTTTCTTGACGTCGCCTTTTTTCATGTCCGGCCGCCGGGGTTGACGGGTGCGCCCCTTGCGCCCCCGAAAAGTGCCGGGACTATACGGCTTGCCGGCCGCGGCGCAACTGCCGGACGTGCGGGGAATATGCTGATCCGGCGGGGGTTTATTGCGCAGGCCGGGAGGCGAACACATGCTGAGGATGACGACGGCTGCGGCCATGATGACCTTGGGCGCGACGCTCGGGAGCGCGGGACCGGCGACAGCCGCCGGCGGCCCCACCTATCCGTGGTGCACGACCGGGGCGGCCCAGGAGTTCGGCGCCCGCAACTGCGGTTTCGTGAGCTTCGAGCAATGTCTGGAGTCGGCGCGCGGCAACGGACAGTTCTGCGAGCAGAATCCGGCCTATTCACCGCCCGCGGCCAAGGCCGCCAGGCGCGGGCGCCAAAAGCGGACCCAGCGGTCGCACTGACCGGGTTGCGGCGGCGGTCCTCGCCCATATGTCAGCTACGATGTGGAGACGCAGGGCGGTCAAGGAGGCAGCATGTTGAAGGCAATCGGTTTGACTGGCGCAATGGTCATCGCGGTTCTTGCGTGTGTCGCCGGCACCAAGCCGGCCGAGGCGCAGGTGGTCTATCCCTGGTGCGCGCACTATCAGGGGCGTGACATGGGTGGTGCGCCGAACTGCGGCTTCACCAGCTACGCGCAGTGCATGGCGACGGTCAGCGGCATCGGCGGGTGGTGCGGCGTCAATCCGTGGTACGAGCCCGGCCCGCCGCCGCGTGCGCGACGGCGATGATCAGGCTCTCGTCCCGGCCATCACCAGGTCGTCGCGGTGGATCATCTCCGTGCGGCCGGAGAATCCAAGGATCGACAGGATGTCGCCCGATGAGCGGCCCTTGATGAGGTCGGCATCGTCGGCGTCGTAGGCGATCAGGCCGCGCCCGACCTCGGCGCCGTCGGGGCCGCGCACGATCACGGCGTCGCCGCGGCTGAAGCGACCGTCGACGCGGATGACACCCGCCGGCAGGAGGCTGCGCCCGCTGCGCAGCGCGGCGACTGCGCCGGCGTCGATGGTGAGCGTGCCGCGCGGTTCGAGCGATCCCGCGATCCATTTCTTGCGTGATGTCACCGGATTGGCCGGTGTGAGGAACCACGTGCAGCGTGCGCCTTGCCCGATTGCGCGCAGCGGATGATCGACGCGCCCCGACGCGATGACCATATGCGTGCCGGCGGTGGTCGCGATCTTGGCGGCCTCGATCTTGGTCTGCATGCCGCCGCGCGAGAGTTCCGATCCGGCTGCGCCGGCCATCCCCTCGATCTCGGGCGTGATGCGTTCCACGAGCGCAATGAGCTTCGGGTCGGCGCTGGTGCCCGGCGGCGCATCGTAAAGACCATCGATGTCGGAGAGCAGCACGAGCAGGTCTGCACTCACCATGGTGGCGACGCGCGCAGCGAGCCGGTCGTTGTCGCCATAGCGGATCTCGTTGGTGGCGACCGTGTCGTTCTCGTTGATCACGGGCACCGCGCGCCACTCGAGCAACTTGGCCATGGTCGAGCGCGCGTTGAGATAGCGGCGGCGCTCTTCGGTGTCGCCGAGCGTAACGAGGATCTGGCCCGCGCCGATGTCGTGACGGCCGAGCGCTTCGGACCAGGTGCGCGCCAGCGCGATCTGGCCAACGGCGGCGGCGGCCTGGCCGTCCTCGAGCTTGAGCGGGCCTTTCGGCAGCTTGAGCACGGAGCGCCCGAGCGCAATTGCACCCGAGGAGACGATCAGCACGTCACGCCCGTCGCCGTGCAGATCGGCGATGTCGGCGACCAGCGAGGCGAGCCACGCTTCGCGCACGCGTCCGGCGTCGGCGTCCACCAGCAGGGACGAGCCGACCTTCACGACGATACGCCGGAAATCGGCGAGAGACGGCGTTTGGCGGGGCATTGCGGTCTTCAGGTGTGGTCTTGGGACTTGGTCTTTTCAGACTTGGAATGATGCCGCTTCTGTTTTCACAAGGACCGCGGCTTCGCGCAACATCTTTGGAAACTTCGGACGGGGATCAGAGCTTTGGTTGCCAGGCCGCCGCCGGCTCCTGCGCCTCCTCGCGCGGCGCGCGATCGATCTCCCGCAACAGCGCCCGCAAGACATCTGGAATGCCCTGGCGGGTCGCGCCGGAGAGCATCATCGGCGTCTTCCCGCTGGCGCGTTTGAGTCGAGCCGCCTGCGTCTTGACCTCGTCGGGCGTGAGCGCGTCGACCTTGTTGAGCGCGACGATCTCCGGCTTGTCGGTGAGCCCGTGCGCGTAGGCCTCGAGCTCGTGGCGCACGGTCCTGTAAGCCTTGCCGGCGTCTTCGCCGGTACCGTCGATCAGGTGGAGTAGCACGCGGCAGCGTTCGATGTGGCCGAGGAAGCGATCGCCGAGCCCGGTGCCCTCGTGCGCGCCCTCGATCAGGCCGGGGATGTCGGCCAGCACGAATTCGCGTGCGTCCGCACGCACGACCCCGAGCTGCGGATGCAGGGTGGTGAATGGATAATCGGCGATCTTGGGTTTGGCGGCCGTGACCGCCGCCAGGAACGTCGATTTGCCGGCATTCGGCAGTCCGACGAGGCCTGCATCGGCGATCAGCTTGAGGCGCAGCCAGATGGTGCGCTCCTCGCCGGGCAGGCCCGGATTGGCGCGGCGCGGCGCGCGATTGGTCGACGACTTGAAATGCGCGTTGCCGAACCCGCCATTGCCGCCTTTCGCGAGAACGACCCGTTGTCCGACCTCGGTGAGATCTGCCAGCAGCGTCTCGTTGTCCTCGTCGAAGATCTGCGTGCCGACCGGCACCTTGAGGACGACGTCGGCGCCGGAGGCACCCGAGCGGTTCTGCCCCATCCCATGGCCGCCGGTTTTCGCCTTGAAGTGCTGCTGGTAGCGGTAGTCGATCAACGTGTTGAGACCATCCACGCACTCGGCCACGACGTCGCCGCCGCGTCCGCCGTTACCTCCGTCAGGCCCGCCGAACTCGATGAATTTCTCCCGGCGGAACGATACCGAACCGGCCCCACCGTCGCCGGAGCGGATATAGATCTTCGCTTGGTCGAGAAATTTCATCGTGTCCATCTTCTGCGGGCGGGCCACCCGAACATCGCGAATTCGCGCCGGCCTGGCTCACATATAGACAAACTCGCGCCGGGGGGTATGTCCCAAATTGGAGGGGGCGTCACGGTTGCGTCACGAACAACGAGAATCCTGCCGGAAGGCGCCGCAACGGGAGCGCGTGTGGGCGAGTAATCATGCCCGGAAATAGAACCAAATGTGATTTGATTTATAGCAATTCGGACCTACAATCTAAGGTTAAAATATAGTTAATAACGGGCATGGCGTGCAGGGGTGGGTGATGGTGTATGCGTCTTCTGTCGAGCCTCGAATTATTTCTCTGACGCCGAACCTCGACCGTAGGGATCGTCTGCCTCCGCTCAGGCATTTGTTGAGCGCGAGCGCGATCGATGCCGCCAACGTCGACTATTTCTGCCAGTTGGCGGAGGCGTTCGAGACGGGACGCGCCACGACGCGCTCCTTCGGCAAAACGGTTGCGCTGTTGTTCTTCCAGCCGAGCACCCGCACGCGCATGGGCTTCGAGGCCGCGACGATCGCGCTTGGCGCCCATCCCATGGGCATGGAGGACATGTCGGCCTCGCGCTCCAACGTGCGTACGGCTGAATCGCTGGAGGATTGCGCAGCGGTCGTGTCGCGCCTGTGCGATGCCATCGTGGTGCGCCATCACGAGGTGGGCGCAGCGGCGCGCATGGCCACGAAATCGCGCAAGCCCGTGATCAACGCGGGCGACGGCTGGAACGAGCATCCGACTCAGGCGCTCATCGACATCTTCGCGTTGCGGCGCGGGCTCGGCACCATCCGCGGCAAGAGGATTGCTTTCGGAGGCGATCCGCGCGGGCGCACGGTGCGTTCGCTCGCGCAATTGCTGCGTTTCGAAGCGCCGGCTGAAGTGGTGTTCTGCGCGACGCCCCATTATCCGGTGCCGGAGGACGTGCTCGCCGCGCTTGCGCAGAACCAGGTCCGTTGCCGCTTCATCGGCGACATATCGCAGGCGCTGACGGAGTGCGATGCCATCATGATGGCGCCCTACGACATGTCCGACATCGGCGAGCCGGCCGCATCCGGCTACGAGTCGCCGCATGTCACGCCGGACAGCCACGTCATCACCGCGGAGAAGATCGCGCGCACCAATTCGAAGGCGCTGCTCTACCATCCGCTGCCGCGGCAGGACGAGATCAACGCCGACTGCGACGACCTCCCGAATGCGATGTACTTCGAGCAGGTACGCCTGTCGAAGTTCATGCGTATGGCGGTGCTCGACCGCCTGCTGTCCGAGAGCTGACGTCGCAGGCCTGAACCGCTAGGAGGCGGCGCGGCGGGCGCGCTCGCGCTCGGCCAGGCTGGCGATCCGCTGCGGCCTTGCGAACGCCGGCTGGATGGGTTCGCTGATGGCGCGCCGCAGTTGCTGCACCGGCATTGCCTTGCTGTACAGATAGCCCTGCACCGCGTTGATGCCGAAGCTGCGCATCTGCGCAAGCTGGTTCTGTGTCTCGATGCCTTCCGCCACCAGCTCGATGTGCAGGTCGCGGGTGATTTGCGCGATGCCCGTGATGATAGCCGCGGTGCGTGTCGACTGGTCGATGTTCTGCGAGAACTTACGGTCGATCTTGACCTTCGAGAACGGGAAGTCGTTGAGATAGGCCAGCGAGGCGAAGCCGGTCCCGAAGTCGTCGAGCGAGACGCCGATGTCCTTGGCACGCAGCTCCTCGAGCACGGCGAGCGTCGCGGTGGTGTCGTCGATGAGCACGGATTCGGTCACCTCGAGATCGAGGCGGCGCGGCGAGAGTCCGGAGGAGGCGAGCGCCGAGACGACCGCGTCGATGAGTTCACGTCCGCGCTTGAACTGCACCGGCGACAGGTTGACCGCGACCTTGATGTCCGGGCTCCAGTGTGTCGCTTCCTCGCAGGCAGTCTTGAGCACCCAGGCGCCGATCGGATTGATCAGCCCGGTCGCCTCCGCGATCGGGACGAACACAGCGGGGCTGATCGCTCCGCGCTCGGGATGGTTCCAGCGCAGCAGCGCCTCGCAGCAGATCGCGCGCCCCGAGCGCGGATCGACGATCGGCTGGTAGACGAGTTCGAGCTCGTTGTTGGCGAGGGCGAATTGCAGATCGTTCTCGAGGACCATGCGGTCCTCGTAGGCGCGCGCCAGCGCGGCCGTGTACGGGACGACGCGCGCGCGGCCTCCCTTCTTGGCCTCGTAAAGCGCAAGATCGGCGTTGCGCAGCAGGAGGTCGAGCGTGGCGCCGTCGCCCGGCGCTGCGGCGAGGCCGATGCTGGCGCCGCAGGTGTAGCTGCTCATGTTGACGGCGAAGGCGTTGGCGAAAGTCGCCAGGATCGCGTTGGCGGTCGCTTCCACGTTGGCGGCGGGTCCGGCGCACATCACCAGGAACTCGTCGCCGCCGATACGCGCGACTTCGCTCTGCGGGCCGGCCGCCGCGCGGATGCGGTCGGCGACCTCCTTGAGAATGGCGTCGCCGGCGGGATGACCGAGCGTATCGTTGATGTCCTTGAAGCCGTCGAGGTCGATCGAGATGAGGCCGAGGGTGCCCTGCGTCACGCCGATCGTGCGCAGCTCCTGTTCGAGCAGACGCAGGAAGGCGGCGCGGTTCCACAGCCCGGTGAGTGCGTCGCGCTGCGCAATGACCTCGATGCGCCCGAAGGCATCGTGCTTCGACACGATATTGTCGAACACGGAACGGCAGATCACGATCGTGCTGACGTAGAGGACGCCGATGAAGATCGCGAGCACGGTGTGGACGAGATCCCCCGTCCACAGCAGCGCGGCCATGAAGGGCAGGCACGTCAGCGTGATCTGCCCGATCGAGATCACCGGCCGTGCCGCGTTGCGCGAGGAGATGCCGGCGATGTAGCCGAGCACACAGCCGCTGACGAGGATCTCGAGGTCGGTGTTGGGGTGGACGAGGAGCGTATAGGCGCCGGTGAGGCCAACGAGACAGGCGAAGGCATAGGCGCCGAGCAGGGCGACGAGCTCCCAGCGTTTCGTCAGTTCGACGTCGTTGGGATCATAGTGTGCGCGGTGGTAGGCGAGCGTCGAGGCGGTGCGTGCGATGCCGACGGCGACGAATGCTGCCAGCAGCAGCAGGAAGGACCGGTCACCGCTGACGAAAGCACAGGTCGCGACGATGAGAGCCGCCGCGATCGAGGCGCCCACGATCGACTTCGGCGTGCTGTACAGCGCCCGAACCAGCTCGTAATGAAACTTGCGATCGGGAATCGATCGGCTCAGCCAGTCGATCAGGGTCGTGCCGGCCGGTTGGATTCCCATCGTCGCGTCCGCGCGGGCGTGCATCATGCAAAAAACTGGAACTCGATACGACCGAGTTATTCCATGTATTTGTTAAAGAACGGTCTTTCCGCCCGCAAAAATCAAAGCTAACGAACGGGATAGCACCTTCCGCAAAATGCGCAGGATTTAGCAACAATCGTTGCAGTCGCCAGCGTGGAGGACGAAACGCGGACGGATCCGCGGCCACGTCGTGCGGCGCTACTTGCCTACCGGCTCGGAGAGCATGCGACGTGATGCCAGCAGGGCGGTCGCGCTGATCGCCGCGGCAAGCATGAGGTAAAAGCTTGGCGCCAGCTTGCTGCCGGTGGCCGCGATCAACCAAGCATTAATGAATGGGGCGAAGCCGCCGAAGACCGCAACGCCGAGGGAATAGCTGATGGAGAGGCCGGTCGTGCGCAGCCGCGTCGGGAACAACTCCGAGAGCAGTGCGGGAATGCCGCCCATGTAGCCTGCGATGAGCACGCCGATGATGCCCTGCACCGCCAGCAGCGTGGCGAGCGTCGGCGCCGCGGCCAGCCAGGCGAACATCGGATAGATGGCGAGGAGCAGCGCCACGGCCGAGACAAACGCGATCGGAAAGCGGCCGTGCCGGTCGGTGAGCGTGCCGACGATCGGCACGAGCACGAACTGCAGCGCGCCGGTGAGCAGCGCAGCGAGATAGCTCCCCGACGCCGGCAGGCCGAGTTCGCGCACTGCATAGGTCGGCATGAACAGCACGGTGTAGGTCGCGACGGTCGTGAGCACGACGAGCCCGAAGCCGACAAGCAGGTTCGCGCGCTTGGTCGCGACCGTCTCGCGCAGCGGCGTGCTCGCCGCCGCGATCGACCTGAACTCCGTCGTCTCGTCGAGGCGCGTGCGGATGTAGTAGGCGACGGGGCCGATCAGCAGGCCAAAGAAGAACGGCACGCGCCAGCCCCATGCTTCGAGCTGCTCCTGCGTGAGCAGCCCCGCGAGCGTCGCGCCGAAGCCGGTCGCCAGGATGGTGGTCAGTCCCTGGCTCGCGAACTGCCAGCTCGCGTAGAACCCCCGCCGGGTGGGATTCTGCTCGGCGAGGAATGCCGTCGCGCTGCCGAACTCGCCACCGGCGGAGAAGCCTTGCAACAGACGTGCGACGACGATCAGCGTCGGGGCGAGCAGTCCGATTGAGGCATAGGTCGGCGCGAGTGCGATCACGCCGGTGCCCGCCATCATCATGCCGATGGTCAGCGTCAGCGCGGCCTTGCGCCCGTGACGGTCGGCGTAGTTGCCGATGATGATCGCGCCGAGCGGGCGCATGAAGAACGTGACGCCGAACGTGGCGAGCGTCACCAGCAGCGAGATCGTGTCGTTGCCGGTCGGGAAGAACAGCTTCGCCATCACGACGGCGAAGAAGCCGTACACGGCGAAGTCGAACCACTCGAGCGCATTGCCGATCGAGGCCGCCGCAACTGCGCGCACGCGTTGCGTCTGGATCGAAGGAGTCACCGAGATCGAAGCCATCGCAGCCCCCACCAATGGCTCTGCAAGATTCGCTTATAGCGCAATTGCACGACGACAACCGCAGCCGCCGCGTATAGTCGGGGATAACCCCCGCGCCGCGCGCGAAGCGAGGCCGTACGTCTCGATCGCTCAACTTGCGCTGTGTGGGCAGGCGTCGCGCCACCTAAGGTATCTGGTTGTGGGACCTGCGCGCCGTGACGCGCCCGCGTCGCGTTGCGACTCGCATATTGCCGCAATTGTTTGGCAAGCAATTGATGATGGGGCTTGGGGCAGGAGAAGCCCGTGATCGTTTTGCGTCCTCGCCGTCCGCTGCGCCGCGCCGCCGGCCTCGTGTGCGTCCTGGCTTTCGCCGGTGCGCTTCCCGTGCTCGCCCAGGAGTCCGGATCAAATCCCACCGGAGCAGCCGGGAGTGCGCCCGCCGATACCATCGCAGATCGCTGGCCGCAGGACGTTCGCAGCCGCACTGCGCCGCGCGCCGAGCCTGTGCCGGCCGCGAGGCAGGTGTCCCAGGAGCGGACGCAGACGGCCGCGCAGCGCAAGGCACGCACCAAGTCCGCGCGCGCGGCGCGCCACCACAAGGCGAACGCCCGGACGCAGCGGGCGGCGGCGCATCGCCGGGCGCGCGCCACCATCAAGGCGCAGCACGCGAAGCCCGCGACGACGGCACGCGCCAAGTCCGCCACGCGCGTGCGTGTCGGCAAGCGTCGCGCCGGCCGCCCCCTCGCGCTCACGCCGCCGGTACTCAGGCAGGCGCAGCGTCGCTCATAACGCCGCTGCCGTGACGGGCTGTGTGTCGCGCGCGCCGCAACGCGGACGCGCGGCCCAGCAATCGCGCGCGCCAGCGATGCATCTGCAAGATTGCCCGCGGCCTTGCCGCATGCTGCAATCGCGCTTCCCCCAGCGATCGCACAGCAGGAGCGAGCATGGCCGACATTGTTTCCGAGCAACTCGCAACCCCGGTTGCCGCGACCTACGACGTGATCGTGGCGGGTGGCGGCGCCTCCGGGCTGATTGCAGCGCTGGCCGCCGCCAGGCTCGGCGCGCGCACGTTGCTGCTGGAGCGCCAGGGCTGTCTCGGCGGCACCGCGACGACGGCCTACGTTGCGCAGTACGTCGGCTTCTACAACGGCGACACGCAGGCGGTGTGGGGCCTGCCCTATGAGCTCGTGCAGCGAGTGGTCGCTGCCGGTGGCAGCGAGGGGTTCGGCAAGTACATGATGGCCGAGGCGGCGGCCAATCCGGTGACCATCACGCATTTCCCGTTCAATCCGGAGATCGTGAAGGTGGTGGCCGACGAACTGGTCGAGGAGGCCAGGGTCGACCTGCTGCTGCACGCGCAGGTGGTCGCGCCCGTGCAGGAGGGACGGGCGGTCAAGGGCGTCATCGTCGAGAGCATCGGCGGCCGCAAAGCCTATCTGGCGCGCGCGGTAATCGACGCCACGGGCGATGCGGTGCTCGCGCACAAGGCAGGCGCGGAACTGCTCGAGCCCGGCCGCGCGCGCCAGCCGAATACACTGTGCTTTCGCCTGTCCAATGTCGACGTGGCGCGCTTCCGTGCGCTCACGCGCGAAGACAAGCGCCGCCGCGTGCTGCAGGGCCTCGAGCGTGGCGAACTGTTCTGGCAGAGCGTCTCGTTCGTGAGCACGCCGGCGGGTACCGACGCGATCTGTCTCATGAGCCGCATCACCGGCAAGGACTCGCTGGACGACGCCGATGCCTCAGAACAGGAGCTGATCGGGCGGCGGCAAATCAAGAGCATCGTCGGCTTCCTCAACCGCGAGATGCCGGGGTTCGAGAAGGCGATCCTCGCCAGCATCGCTCCGCGCGTCGGCATCCGCGAGACGCGCCGCGTGCTCGGGCAGTACACGCTGACCGAGCAGGACATCCTGGGCAGCCGCAGGTTTGAGGACGCGATCGCGCTCGGCTGCGGCCCGATGGACGTGCACGATCCCAACGGCACCGGCATTGCGCTCAGCATGCCGCCGGCGCCGTTCGAGATTCCAATGCGCTGCCTTGTTCCCAAGGACCTCGAAGGTCTGATCGTCACCGGACGCGCGATGTCGGCCACGCAGGAGGCCAACGGCGGCGCGCGCCACATGGCCACGGCCATGGCGCTCGGGCAGGCGGCTGGCGTCATGGCGGCGGTGGCGGTGGACCGCGCAAACTCCACGCAGGCGATCCCAGCGGGGATCGTGCGCGACGCCTTGCGCGGGCAGGGTGCCGTGCTCAGCGTCGAGGATTGCCGCGCCTACGCCGCGGCGCAGTAGCGCTTGCAGAAACGCCTTCCCCGCCGGCGGGCGGGGAAGGCAATGTCGAACGTTCCGATATGAGATCAGGCCGCGGCGCAGTCGCAGCCGGCCTCGCGCACGGGTGCCGACCGCTTGCTCGCGCCCCAGCTCTTGAGCGAGGCCCAGATCGCGCGCTCGAGGCGGAAGCGATCGCACGGCGCCGACGAGCTGATGGCGCGGAAGCGGTAGAGCGCGACGCCCGTCCACTGGAAGCCGCACTTCTCCAGCACGCGCCGCGACGCGGCGTTGCTCACGCGTGCGCCGGCCACCAGGGTGGCATGGCCGCGCTCCTCGAACGCGTAGTCGATGAGCGCCCGCGCAGCTTCGGTGGCATAGCCTTGTCCCCAGAACGGGACGCCGATCCAGTAGCCGATCTCCGGCTCGACACCATTGCGGATATCGAAACCGCACGCGCCGATCGCTTCGCCTTCGCGCTCGATCAGCAGCGTGGTTTCGCCTGGACGCGTATTGGTTGCCGCGATCCACTGCTCCGCATCGATGAGCCCATAGGGATGCGGGAGCTTGAGCGTGTTCTCGGCGATCCGGCGGTCGTTGGCGAGCGCAGCCACTGCTTTTACGTCCTCACGACGCGGCGCGCGCAGGACGAGCCGTTCGGTCGCGAGGACGGGGGTACAGGACTCCCGGTAGGTTCCGGTCGTGGTCTCGACGAGTGTCATGGGTGGGCTCCTTGCTGAAAGACGCTTGAAAAAGCGAAGAGGGGAGCCGGCATCCCGTCTCCCCTCGCAAAGAACCCGTTTCGAGTCCCGCCGGTTTGACTGGGTGCCGGCGGACCTCGATATGGTCTACCGGTTACTCGGCCGCTGCCTCCATCGGCACAATCGATACGAAGGTGCGGCCCTTCGATTTCGACTGGTAGGCAACGCGGCCGTCGATCAGCGCAAAGAGGGTGTGATCGCGGCCCATGCCGACGTTCTCGCCCGGGTGCCACTGGGTGCCGCGCTGACGCACGATGATCCCGCCGGCGAGCACTTGCTCACCGCCGAACAGCTTGACCCCGAGACGGCGGCCCGCAGAGTCGCGCCCGTTGCGCGAGGATCCGCCTGCTTTCTTGTGGGCCATGTCGAAACTCCGTGTTCCTGTTCTGTCTAGCTCAACAGTGTGACGAAATCATCACCGATCTCGTCACATGATCTCACTTCTTCTTGCTTTTCGTGTCCGCCTTCGCCGCCGGCTTCTTCGCGGGCGCCTTGGCGCGGGGCTTCTTGGCCGGTGCGGCTTCGGCCTGCGCCACCGGCGCTTCGGCTGCCGCTTCGGTCGCTGCCGCGGCAGGAGCGCGCTTGGCCTTGCGGGCTTCGACGGTTGGCTTCTTGCCGTCCGTCAGGATCTCGGTGATGCGGATCAGCGTATATTCATCGCGATAGCCGCGCTTGCGACGCGAGTTCTTGCGACGCCGCTTCTTGAACGCGATCACCTTCTCGCCGCGCTCGTGGGCGATCACTTCGGCGGCCACAGCGGCGCCGGCGACCGGGTTGCCCAGGACCGGGGCGTCGCCGCCCACCATCAGCACGTCCTTGAGCTCGACGATCTGGCCGGGCTCGCCGGCGAGGCGGGCGACCTTGAGCTGATCCTCCGGGGCGACGCGGTATTGCTTGCCGCCGGTTTTGATGACTGCGAACATGGGTCTCGCCTCGCGTTCCCGACCAGCGCCGCGTGCGCTCGGTGTAAATCTCTGATTTGCTTGCGTTTTCAAGGCCGAACCCGCGGTGCGGCGCGGCCATAACACAGCGCGCGGGCGAAGGGCCCGCGCTGCCCCCTGCTTATGGCGACGGGGACGCGCCCTGTCAAGGAATCCGGGCGCCGGACTCGCCGTCCCCGGCGGCAAAATCCGGTTAACCAGACCTCCGGATGCCCCGGGCTTGCCGTTTTGTCGCCTCAGGCTGCTCCGCTAGATTGCCTTCGATGCGGCGGCGGGATTTCCATGACGAGAACTGCGTGCCTAGTCCTTGCGGCCTTGCTCGCGAGCTCCGCGGCGCAGGCGGACGATATCATCTCGATGATCTCGCAATATCGTCGCGCGCACGGGCTGCCGGCGGTGCACGCTGACGGCACGCTGACCGCGCTCGCCCAGCAGCAGGCCAATGCCATGGCCGCCCGCGGCGTTCTCAGCCACACAATCGCCGGCTCGTTCGCCTCGCGCGTCGCGCACGCCAATGTCGGTCATGCGGGCGAGAACATCGCGATGGGCCAGCGCAGTTGGGCGGACGCGCTGCGCGCCTGGAAAGCCTCCGCCGGCCACAACCGCAACCTGCTGATGCCGGGCGCCACGCGGATCGGCGTCGCGGTGGCGCATGGCGGCGGCGGGCGTCCGCGCGCCTACTGGGCTATGCTGATCGCCGGCGGCAGCGACACGCGCCGCGTGCGCCGGGTCGGAGCAGACGGCAAGGTGATCCGCACCAGCGTGCAGGGCTTGCCCCTGATGATGGGGACGCAGCCGCGCCGTTCGCGCTCCGGCAAGACCACGTCGCGCGACTTCCACATGCTCAAGGGCGAGATCACCGGCAACGAATAGCCGCCCGCCGGCGGTCCTGCCGTGACCGCCGTATCTTCGTCCGCCGATCGGTAGTCACGTGCCGATGGCGATCACACCCCGGAACAGGCCGTCTGGCGGCGCGTTTTCCCGGCAGACGAGACGTGCGCCGAGGATTTTGCGCCATGACGGACTTCCGCGATTTCGACGAGCCCTATGGCAAGAAGGGCGCCTCACCGGACGACAGGAGCACGCGCTGGATCCTGATCGTGTGCTTCGGCATCCTGGTGCTCGCAGGCATTGCGTTCGCCTCGATCGGAAAGCTGGGCGAACCGATCACTGCCGTGCTGGCGGATGCGCGCCGCGCGCCGCCGCAGGCCATGATGATTGCGCCCGGGTCGCTTCAGTTGCCGCCCGATCGTCAGCGCGTGAGCGACTGACCGGTCAGCGTGAAAATCGGTCCGCCGCGAGACGTGAGGGTTGCCGCGCATGCCTCGCCGTCCTGGACAGGAGGACGACATGGACCTGATGCATCACGAGGATCGGACGTTGGGTTGGATCAGCGCGGCGATCTTCGTAGCGCTGGTGGCCGGTGCGTTGTTCATCTCGTGGAGGGGCGACCCGGCGCAGTGGAGCGCTGCGCGGGATGAGGTGCGTGTACCCCCGATTGCGCAGCCGACCGGCTTTTGAGCCATATGCGCGACGACGCGCGGGGCTCGCCCCACGCGTCGGCCGGCAGTGCAACATGCGTCGTCAGAAGGCGATCAGAAGGTGCACTGGCCCCTGCTGAGCAGCACCTTCTTGGCCTTCAGCGCCGCATCGAAACTCTGGAGCGGCGGGGTCATCACCTGGTAGTCGAACGGGAACGGACGCGTGGGCAGACCGTAGTTCCAGGTCTCGCACAGCCCGGACGACCAGCGGATCACCTGGAAGTAGGCGTGGGCGGGTGTGGCCGCCACAAACATGACGCCCGCGGCGCACAGGGCAAGGCTCAAGCGTTTCATGCTCATCTCCCATAGGCAGGACGGGGACTTCGGGCAGAGCCCGGACCATCAACGCACCGGCGCCGATGGTGTTCCGTTCCGTACCACGCTTTAGCCGACCGCGGAATTGGATACCGCGCCTTTCGGGCCGTGCCGGATCAGGTCGGAGGCTTTTTCCCCCACCATTATTGCCGGGATATTGGTGTTGCCGCTCGGCTCGTCGGGCATGATCGAGGCGTCCGCTACCCGCAGGCCGTCGATCCCGCGCACCCGCAGCTCGGCATCGACGACCGCGTCCGGGCCGACGCCCATGCTGCAGGTCCCGACCGGATGATGCATCGGCCCCACCCCCTGGCGCAGGAAGGCCTCGATCTGGGCGTCGGTCTTCACCGAAGGGTCGGGCCAATGGCTCTCTGTGACGAGACTGCGCATCGGCTCGCGCGCATAGATCTCGCGCGAAGCCTTGAAGGCCGCGACCATCGTGTCCATGTCGGCGCGCTCGCGCAGCATGTTGAAGAAGATGCGCGGCGGCGCCTGCGGGTCGGCGGAGCGCAGCTTCACCCATCCGCGACTGTGCGGATGCAGCACGGCCGGGCTGACGGTGTAGCGATGAATCGGCGGGGCGGTGAGGCCGGGGAACCACAGTTCGGCGTCGAAGCCCAGCGCGGCGCAGATGATCTGTGCATCCGGGCGGTCGAGCCGCGGATCGGTGCGCAGGAAGATGTTGGCGTAGGCGCCGTTACCGGTGAAAGGGCCGCTGCGCGTGAGATACCAGCGCAGCACGTTGAATGTCGCACGGTCGAACCGGAGGAACTTGACGAACGTGTCCGCGCGCGCGGCCTTAAAGGACGTGTAGCAGACCGGATGTTCCGAGAGGTTCTGGCCAACGCCCGGGAGATCGTGCTGCACGGGAATGCCGACCTCGCGCAGGTGGCCGGCCGGACCGATGCCGGACAGCATGAGGATCTGCGGCGACCCGTAGGCGCCGCTCGCGAGCACGACTTCACGTTCGGCGTGCGCGCGTTCTTTGCGCCCATCGCAGAGATAGTCGACGCCGACCGCGCGTCCGCGCTCGAGCAGGATGCGGGTCGTGCGCGCGCCCGTGACGATGGTGAGATTGGGCCGGCCGAATGCCTGCGCGAGATAGGTGCGCGCGGTGCTTTGCCGTCGGCCGTTGCCGATCGTCACTTCGACGCGTGAAACCCCGTCCTGGCGCTCGGCATAAGGATCGTCGACCGGCGCGTGTCCGGCGGCCATGGCCGCCCCCTCGAGCGCGTCGTAGAGCATCTCGGGCGAGCGCGCCCGCGTCACCCGCACCGGACCGTCGGCGCCGTGTAAGTCACTTGCGCCGCGCCAATGGTTTTCGATGCGCTTGAAGTAGGGCAGCACGTCGGCGTAGCTCCAGCCGGTGAGGCCGCGCTGCCGCCACAAGTCATAGTCGCGCGCGTTGCCACGCACATAGAGCATCCCGTTGATCGACGAGGAGCCCCCGAGCGTCTTGCCGCGTGGAATGATGAGGCTGCGGTTGTCCAGAGCCGGCTCGGGCTCGCTGCGGAAGTTCCAGCTATACGTTCGCCAGTGGCGCACCTTGGCGTGCGCGATCGGCATCCGGAGCAGCGGGTTGCGGTCGGGGCCGCCTGCCTCGAGCAGCAGCACCGACACTGCCGGATCCTCGGTCAGGCGGCTTGCGATCACGGCCCCGGATGATCCGGCGCCGACGATGATGTAGTCGTATGTGGCCGTCATGGGGCAAGCTTAGCGCGGCGTGTGACGGGTGCCAGGGGGAGTCTGCATGACCACGAGGATAGTCGTCGTGCCGCCGTCTGCGGAGACAGCCGAGATCGCGCGCAGCATGGCGCCGGCCGGGTTCGAGACGCTGCTCGTACGCAACGAGCGGGCCGAGCTCGATGCAGCCTTGGCGAGTGCGGAATTCCTCATCTGCTACCCGAGCGCAGTCAAGGTCGCCGAGGCGCTCTACCGCGCTGCACCAAGGCTGCGCCTGGTCCAGCTCCTGAGCGCCGGCTACGACGACGTCGATCTGGCCTCGGCGCGGCGCGCTGGGGTGCTCGTTGCCAACAACGGCGGCGCCAATGCCATCTCGGTGGCCGAGCATACGCTGATGCTGATGATGGCGGTGGCGCGCCGCCTCACTTGGCAGCACGCCAACGTCGCGGGTGGACGCTGGCGCGGTAACGGCCCGGCGCCGCGCATGTACGAGCTGTTCGACAAGTCGCTCGGCATCGTGGGACTCGGCACCATCGGCCGCAAAGTGGCGCGCCTCGCCCAGGCCTTCGGCATGCGTGTGCAATACTACGACATCGCCCGCCTCTCTGAGGCGGAGGAGGACGCGCTGGGCGTGCGCTTTCGCTTGCTCAATGAGGTGCTGCGCAGTTCCGACGTCGTCTCGCTGCACGTCCCGCTCAACGAGACGACGCGCGGCATGATCGGTGCGGCGGAGCTGGCGCTGATGAAGTCGGAGGCGATCCTAATCAACACCTGCCGCGGTCCCGTGCTCGACGAGCGCGCGCTCACCGCGGCGCTGAGCGGCGAGCGGATCTTTGGCGCGGGCCTCGACGTCCTCGACCAGGAGCCGCCCGGGCCGGACAATCCGTTGCTCAAGCTTCCCAACGTGGTGCTCACTGCGCATTTCGCTGGGCCGACATGGGACAACCATGTCGCGCGCTTTCGCAATGCCTTCGACAACGTGCAGCGGGTCGCGCGCGGGGAGCCTGCGCTCTGGGTCGTGCCCGAACTCGCAGATCTCGTCGCTAGTTCAGGCGCGTCGGCGCGTTGAAGGCGTGACGAAGCTTATCCGGATTCAGCACGCGCATTACCGATCGGATGCGGTCTCCGTCGGTGTCGAACGAGGTGACGGCGAACGGGCGGTCGTCGAGATAGCCGATCGCGCCTGCGCGTCCGTTGACGGTGGCGACGCGCAGGACATAATGGCCGGACAGCTTGCGGGCGATGCCGGTGTCGAGCCGCGCGATCCGCTCGGCGCCGAGCACGGGCCGCCGCGCCGCCCAGGTCTTGCCGCCGCCGTCGCTGATGAAGATCGCGTCAGGCGCGAGCAGGGCCATCAGCCGCGCGGGGTCGCGTTCCTCGACCGCCTGAACATAGCGTTCCACGAGTTGGCGGTGAGCGTCCTGCGGCACATCGAAGCGCAGCTTGTCCGCGCGGACGCGTTCACGGGCCCGATGCACGAGCTGCCGGCACGCCGCTTCGGTGCGGCCGAGAGCGCGGCTGATGTCCGCGTAGGCGCAGTCGAACACGTCATGCATCAGGAAGGCGGCGCGTTCCTCGGGCGACAGCCGTTCGAGCACCATCAGCAGCGCCAGCGACAGATCCGATGCGAGCTCGACGCCACGCTCGGGTGATTGTCCCGCCTCCACCAGCGGCTCCGGCAGCCAAGGCCCGGTGTAATGCGCCCGCTCGGCGGACAGCGTCCGAAGGCGGTCGATGCAGATGCGCGAGATCACCGTGACGAGCCATGCCTCGGCCGAGCGGATTTCGCCACTGGCGTGTTCGTACCAGCGGGCAAAGCCTTCCTGAACCGCATCATCCGCGTCCTGACGCGAGCCGAGCATGCGGTAGGCCAGTCCGAACAGGCGCGGCCGCAGGCCTTCCAGATCGTTGTGATCCGTCACGCAGTCCTCCTTCGACCGATAGACGGTGGCAACATGGCTCTGTGACAGCCGTGGCGACCACGGCATGAAAAAAAACGCCGGCAGCTGGTCACAGCACGGGCGCCGGCTACGTCTTCCTGTCGTGGCATCAATCAAGGAGGACCATCATGCAACCTCGGTTGGATTATATGGGTCTTGCGCCGAACGGGCTGAAAGCCGTTCTTGCCCTGGAAAGCTATGTCCGCGGCAGTCTTGATCCGAGGCTGCTGGATCTCGTGAAGATCCGGGCCTCGCAGATCAACGGCTGCGCCTATTGCATCCACATGCACAGCAAGGAAGCGCGCGCAAAGGGCGAAACCGAGGAACGGATCTATCTGCTCGACGCCTGGCGTGAGTCGCCGCTCTATACGCCGCGCGAGCGGGCGGCGCTGGCTTGGACGGAGGCCGTGACGCTGGTGGCTGATACTCATGTTCCGGATGACGTGTTCGACGAGCTCCGCCGGCACTTCTCCGACGCGGACGTGGCCAACCTGACGCTCGCGGTCGCGACCATCAACGTGTGGAACCGGCTGGCCATCAGCTTCAGGGCGGTCCATCCGGTTGAGGCAAAGGCCGCCTGAGTGCGGAGCCGGCACGGCCCTTCCTTGCCCCGCAATGGCACAACCGGCGGCACGGCGCGGTAGCCGGCGGCGCATCGGCGGCATGCGGCCGCTCCGCGCCCGCTCGCGCGATCGTGTCCGGCACCATCGCCGCCCTCGGGCGTTGAGCGGGCGTCCTCGTCGGCGGGGCCGTGGCAATGATACGAGCAGTCACGATCGCAACGATGTTGCTGCTGTCGCTGACGCCCGCGGCTGCCCAGGATGCTGCACAGGGCACGGCTGCGCAGGATGCGCCGCCGCCGATCCCGCAGCCGCGCCCGGACCGGTCTGCGACGGCGTCGTCCGCCCGTGCGGCCTCCGACTCGATGTGCCTGATGATCGAAGCGGCGGCGAGCGCCAACGAGCTGCCGCTCGAATACTTCATGCGCGTGCTCTGGCGCGAGAGCAACTTCCGCCCCAACGCCGTGGGTCCGCCGACGCGCAGCGGGGCCCGCGCGCTTGGGATCGCGCAATTCATGCCCGGAACCGCCGGCGAGCGGCAACTGCTCGATCCATTCGATCCCGTGCAGGCCCTGCCCAAGGCTGCCGAGTTCTTGCGCGAACTGCGCGCGGAGTTTGGCAACCTCGGTCTGGCGGCCGCTGCCTATAACGCAGGCCCGCGCCGTGTGCGCGACTGGCTGGAGGGCCGCGGCGGACTGCCGGGCGAGACGCGCCGCTACGTCGAGGCGGTGACCGGACGGTCGGCGGAGGAATGGGGCGCGGCCCTGCCCGCGACGGGCAGGTCTGGGAGCGGCGCGCAGCGGAACTGCGGTGAACTGCTGGCGCTGCTGCGGCGTGGCCCGAGCCGCTTTATGGACGATCTGCAGATGCACGTCGTCGCGAGCGCCGCGAGCCCGTGGGGCGTGCAGCTTGCCGCCGGCTTCTCGCGTGAGCGTGTGCTGGCGTCCTACTCGGCCATCGAGCGCCAGAACCGGGAACTGCTTGCAGGCCACGACATGGTGATCCTGCGGTCGGTCCTGCGCAGCCGCGGCACGAACGCGTTCTATCAGGTGCGGATCGGCACGACTTCGCGAATCGCGGCGAACGAACTGTGCAAGCGGCTGCAGACGATCCGCATTGCCTGCATGGTTCTGCGCAACCGGGCCTACAACGCGCTAATTCTTGAGTCGGTAGCCGGTCTTGAAGATCCACCAGACGATGACAAGGCAAAGTCCGAGGAAGCCGAGCGTCACGGCGAGGCTGATGCCGATGTGCACGTCGGAGATCTCAAAGAAGCTCCAGCGAAAGCCGCTGACCAGATAGACGATCGGGTTGAACAGGGAGATGGTCTGCCACAGCGGCGGTAGCACGCTGGTGGAATAGAACGTGCCGCCGAGGAACGTGAGCGGCGTGATCACCAGCAAGGGCACGATCTGCAGCTTCTCGAATCCATCGGCCCAGATTCCCAGGATGAAGCCGAACAGGCTGAAGCTCACCGCGGTGAGCACCAGGAACACCAGCATCAGCACCGGATGTGCGATCTGCAGCGGCACGAACAGCGCCGAGGTCGCGAGGATGAGCAGCCCCAGCAGGATGGACTTGGTGGCGGCGGCGCCGACATAGCCCATGACGATCTCGATGTAGGACACCGGCGCCGACAGGATCTCATAGATCGTGCCGACGAAGCGCGGGAAATAGATGCCGAACGAGGCGTTCATCACGCTCTGGGTCAGCAACGTGAGCATGATCAGCCCCGGCACGATGAACGAGCCGTAGTTGATGCCGTCGATCTCCGAGATGCGCGAGCCGATCGCCGCCCCGAACACCACAAAGTAGAGCGATGTGGAAATGACGGGCGACGCGATGCTCTGCATCAGCGTGCGCCCCGTACGCGCCATCTCGAACACGTAGATCGCGCGGACCGCGTGCCAGTTCATTGCCCTTGCCTCACCAAGCTCACGAAGATGTCTTCCAGGGAGCTCTGCGTCGTGTGCAGGTCCTTGAAGCGGATACCCGCTGCATTGAGCTCGTCGAGCAGGTCGGTGATGCCGGTCCGCTCGCCCTGGGTGTCGTAAGAATAGACGAGCGCGTGGCCTTCGGACGCCAGGCTCAGCGCGTAAGGGGCCAGCCGTGGCGGGATTTCGGCCAGCGGATCGTGCAGCTCCAGCGTCAACTGTTTCTGTCCGAGCTTGCGCATGAGCTCGTTCTTGTTCTCGACCAGGATCAGCTCGCCCTTGCTGATGACGCCGACGCGGTCGGCCATCTCCTCGGCTTCCTCGATGTAATGGGTCGTGAGGATGATCGTGACGCCCGAGGCGCGCAGGCGCCGCACTACGTCCCACATGTCCTTGCGCAGCTCGACATCGACGCCGGCGGTGGGTTCGTCGAGGAACAGGATCTGCGGGTCGTGCGCGAGCGCCTTGGCGATCAGCACCCGGCGCTTCATGCCGCCCGACAGCGTGACGATCTTGCTGTCCTTCTTCTCCCACAGCGAGAGGTCGCGCAGCACCTTCTCGACGTGGCCGGGGTTCGCCGGCTTGCCGAACAGTCCGCGGCTGAAGGTCGTGGTGCCCCACACCGATTCGAAGGCGTCGGTGGTCAATTCCTGCGGGACCAGCCCGATCAACGCGCGCGCCGCGCGATAGTCGGTAATGATGTCATGTCCGTCCACCCGCACCGAGCCCGTCGACGGGTTCACGATCCCGCAGATGATGCTGATGAGCGTGGTCTTGCCCGCGCCGTTGGGGCCGAGCAGAGCGAAGATCTCGCCCTTGCGGATCTGCAGGTCGATGTTCTTGAGCGCCTGGAAGCCACTGGCGTAGGTCTTCGACAGGTTGCTGATGGAAATGACGGGAGGCTGCATGGGTACGCCGATTCGTTTGCAGGACGGGGCGGATCGGATTGAGCGCGGGATGGGGACATAATTATGCCCGCGCGCCGATGCCAGGCTTTATTTTGCCCGCGCCGACGCCGTTTTCTTCGCTCGCGCCGGACAGGCCGAGGCGGTAGGTCGGCCTGACTTAGGGCAGGACTTCGCTGCGATCGCGCAGGCGCGGCTCGAGCCGGGCGCGCAGGTCGGCCAGCAGGCCGTCCTGGGCGGCCGCGACCGCCTCGGTGAGCTCGCTCGCCTCGCCGAGCCGGCCGATCACCACATAGTCGGCCCCTGCGGCATAGAGGTCCTCGGCCTGGCTGAAGACGTCGGCGGTGGCGATGATCTTCGCAGTCGGATTGATCGAGCGCACGTAGCGCACCAGCTTCTCGTTGCTGGTGCCCTTGAGGAGCGAATCCGGAATCGTCGAGATCACCACTTCCGCCTTCTCGATGCCGGCGTGGGCCAGCGTGTCCACGTGGGCGATGTCTCCGTAGAACACCTTGACGTTGCGCGATTGCAACGTGTGGAACACCGTCGGATTGAAATCGACGACGCCGACGTGCGCCAGCAGGTCGGCCTTGCGGCGCTCGAGTTCGGCGAGGAACGAGCTCGCCGTGCGATAGAAGCCGAGCAGCAGGATCTTGCGCGTCTCGTGCCCGCCGTGATCGGCGTCGGCGTGCGCCTGGTCGAGGTCGCGCAGGCCCAGGCGCTTGAGCAGCGCGACGCCCTGGCGCACCAGGCTGTCGCTATTGGCCATCATGAACGTGCTCATGACTGCGAGGATGACGAAGGCGAACGAGGCCGCCGAGGCGGTGTCGGATGTGATCTGCTGCGCCTGCACGCCCACGGTCATCAGCACCAGCGAGAACTCGCTGATCTGGGCGAGATTGATCGAGGGCAGCAGGCTCGCGCGCAGACCTTGCTTCATGAGGTAGAGCGGCGGGAAGACCGTCAGGAACCGGCTCACGAGCGTGAAGGCCACGATGACCAGCGCGAGGGATATGACGGCGGTGGTGGGCAGCGGGATGGTCATGCCGAGCGTGACGAAGAACAGGGTGATGAAGAAATCCCGCAGCGACGTGACCTTGGCGGTGACGTCGAGTGCGTAGGGGAAGGTCGAGAGCGAGACGCCCGCGATCAGCGCGCCCATCTCCCGGGACAGATGCAGCCGTTCCGCCAATTCGCCCACGAAGAAGCACCACGCCAGCGCGCCGACCAGCACGAGCTCGGGAAGACGGGCGATGCGGTGGAAGAAGAACGGCAGCACGAAGCGGCTGATCAGGAACGCCGCCGTCACGAGCGTGGCGACGCGCAGCATCGACAGCAGCACCACGTCGATGCGCAGGTCGTTGAGGCTCGGCTGCACCGCCAGAAAGAGGATGACGAACAGATCCTGGATCACGAGTACGCCAAGCGTGATCCGGCCGGGCAGTGTGTCGAGTTCGCGCTTGTCGTAGAGCACCTTGACGATGATGACCGTGCTCGAGAGAGCGCCGGCGACGCCGAGATAGAGCGCGTCCCAGTCGCCGCCGCCGAATGGCAGACCCAGCAGCATGAACAGCACCACGCCCAGGAGGCAGCAGCCGGCGATCTGCACGACCGAGGTGGCGATGATGGTGGTGCCTGCGCGGACGATCTTCTTCAGGTCGATCTCGAGGCCAATCATGAACAGCATGAAGATCAGGCCGAGCTCGGCGATGACGCTGATCGATTCCTGCGAATGGACCATCCTGAGCCCGGTCGGACCGAGCACGAAGCCCGCCACGAGGTAGGCGAGGATCAGCGGTTGCCGCACAAGCTGGGCCCCGACCCCGAGCAGCCAGGCGAACAGGATCGACAGCGCAAGATCGCGGATCAGCTCATGCATGACTCAACCCCCCACCGGGTGTGGCGGACCCCAAGTCCTCAGGACGTCGCAGCCGGACGACAAGGGACTTCAATCTGACGCCACAAAAGACCAGTGCAACCTAATGCGAACTTCGGAATCGGGACACTGGCCAAATTTAGTATAGTTCGATGCTGCGGCTTGCAATCGCCGGCCAGGCTCTGGGCGTTCGCCTGGAGCCGAGGCCGGTCCGCCTCGGCAGGCGCGGAACACGCCGTGCGGAGTCAGCCGCGCAGAGTCACCAGCGTTCCTCATCGCGAGAACCTCATGCCGCCACCCAAGCCCCCAGCGTTCGACACCCTCAGCCTGCACGCCGGGCAGCACCCCGATCCCGCCACGGGGGCGCGCGCGGTTCCGATCTATCAGACGACCTCCTACGCGTTCCACGATACGGAGCATGCCGCCGCACTGTTCAACCTGGAGCGCGCCGGCCACATCTACACGCGCATTTCCAATCCGACGACGGCGGTGCTGGAAGAGCGCCTCGCCGCGCTCGAGGGCGGGGTCGGCGCCGTATGCACGGCCAGCGGTCAGGCGGCGATGCATCTCGCCATCGCGACGCTGCTCGGCGCTGGCGACCATATCGTCGCCTCCGCCTCGCTCTATGGCGGCACGATCAACCTGCTGACCCACACGCTGCCGCGGTTCGGCATCGCCACGACCTTCGTGGGCCCGCGCGACCTTGCGGGCCTGCGCGCCGCGATCCGCCCCAACACCCGCCTTGTGATCGGCGAGACCATCGGCAACCCGGGCCTGGAGGTGCTCGATATTCCGCAGGCGGCGGAGATCGCCCATGGCGCGGGCGTGCCGCTGCTGATCGACAACACCTTCGCGACGCCCTACCTCTGCCGGCCATTCGAGCTCGGCGCCGACCTCGTGATGCATTCCATCACCAAGTGGATCGGGGGACATGGCGTCGCCATTGGCGGGGCGATCGTCGACGGAGGGCGCTTCGATTACCGCGCGTCCGGCAAGTTCCCGACGATGACCGAGCCCTATGCCGGCTATCACGGCATCGTCTTCGACGAGGAGTTCGGCCCCTCCGCCTTCATCATGCGCGCGCGTGCCGAGGGCCTGCGCGATTTCGGGGCCTGCCTCGCACCGATGAATGCGTTCCAGCTGTTGCAGGGCGTCGAGACGCTCCCCCTGCGCATGCAGCGCCATGTCGAGAACACGACGAAGGTGCTCGATTTTCTGACCCGCAACGCGGCGATCGACTGGGTGCTGCATCCCTCGCTCGACACCCACCCCGATCACGCGCTCGCCAGGCGCCTGCTGCCGAAGGGCGCCGGCTCCATCGTCAGTTGCGGCATCAAGGGCGGCCGCGCCGCAGGCCGCAGGTTCATCGAGGCGCTGCGCCTCGCAAGCCACCTCGCCAACGTCGGCGATGCCAAGACGCTGGTGATTCATCCTGCGAGCACGACGCATCAGCAGATGGACGCGGCGCAGCTCAAGGCGGCCGGACTCGGCGAGGAACTGGTGCGGCTTTCGATCGGGATCGAGGCCGCGGACGACATCATCAGCGATCTGGCACAGGCCCTGCGCGCCTCCCAGAAGGAGTGAGCCGATGCATCTCGTGGTGAACGGGGAAAAGGTGCATGCGGCGACCGGCGGGCGGACGTTCGATCCGGCGCGGCCGTCGGTGCTGTTCCTGCACGGCGCCGGCATGGACCACACGGTGTGGGCGTTGCTGGCGCGCTGGTTTGCCCATCACGGCTGCGGCGTGCTCGCGCCCGACCTGCCAGGGCATGGGCAGTCTGAGGGCGAGCCGCTGGGGAGCATCGGCGCGATGGCGGACTGGTCCATGGCGCTGCTCGAAGCTGCGGGCGCGGCGCGCGCCACCGTCATCGGTCACTCGATGGGCACGTTGATCGCGCTCGAACTGGCGGCGCGCGCTCCCGGCCGTGTCTCGGGGCTGGGCCTGATCGCGGCTGCTGCGGCCATGCCGGTGGCGCCCGACCTGCTGACCGCCGCACGCGACGATGACCATGCGGCGATCGACATGGTCGCGATCTGGGGGCTGGGATTTGCGGCGGGGCTCGGCGGCTCGCTCGCGCCCGGCGCGTGGATGCTGGGAGGCGGAACGCGCCTGCTCGAGCGGGCGCGCCCGGGCGTGCTGTTCGCGGATCTGTCCGCCTGCAACGACTATGCGGAGGGGCTCGCGCAGGCGCAGAAGATCCAGGCGCCCGCCGTCTTGGTGCTGGGCGAACGCGACATGATGACTCCGGCGAAGGCCGGCCGTCGCCTGGCCGCTGCGCTGCCGGCTGCGCGCGCGGTCGTGCTCCCGGGTGCGGGACATATGCTGATGATGGAGCGGCCCGACGCGGTGTTGGACGCACTGCGCACCCTGGCGCCGCAGCCGCAGGTCCCGGTCTGACTCACATCGATGGCCCTCGCCGCAGCGAAGGCCATCGATCCGTCCACGTCTGCGACACTAGCGCCGATATTCCGTGCAGGTCCTGTTGCCCCAGGCGTCGCGCACGCAGTCGCGATGAACGCGCGCGCGGCGCTCGATCACGACCGTATCGTTCGGCTCGTACCCGTAGTACGCGCGGCGATTCGAATCAGCCGCGCCGGCGCCGACCACACCGCCAACGCCCGCGCCGACTGCGGCACCGACCGGGCCACCAACGATAAAGCCGGTTGCTGCGCCAACGCCGGCGCCCGCCATGGCGCCGCCCGCGGCGTCCTGCGCGCTGGCGATTGCCGGGAACGTCAATGCAGCGCCACACGCTGCGATCATGAGAAATTTCCTCATGGCTCTCGATCTCCTCTCCACATCCGTCACGCCCGGCAACGCCGTTTGCCGAAAACGGGTTCCGCGCAAATGAGTGGTGGAGCGGTAAGGATGGGAGCGTCGCGGCGGCGCGTCACGCCGCCGCCTGGTGGCGGCGCAGCCTGCGCAGGAGCTCGGGGATCTCGCTCTCCGGCCGGGCGGGGCTGAACAGATAGCCTTGCGCCTCCGAGCAGCCGGCGTTGCGCACGTGCATGAGCTGCTCCGCCGTCTCTACGCCCTCCGCCGTCGTCGCCATCCCGAGACTGGCCGCCAGGGAGGTGATGGCGCGGATGATCGCGACCGCGCCGTCGTCGTTGGCGATGTGTGAGATGAACGACCGGTCGATCTTGATTTTGTCGAAGGGGAAGCTGCGCAGATAGCTCAGGCTCGAATAGCCGGTGCCGAAGTCGTCCATGGCGATCCGAACCCCCATTGAACGCAACTGATGGAGCATGGAGAGCGTGGCTTCCGCGTCCTGAAGCAATACGCCTTCGGTGATCTCGAGCTCCAGCCGGTGCGGTGCGAGCGCCGACTCGGCGAGCGCCCTGCTCACCTCTGCGATGATTTTGCGGTTCTGGAACTGCACCGGCGAGATGTTGACCGTGACCTTGATGTCCTCCGGCCAGGCCGCGGCGGCGAGGCAGGCCTTGCGCAGCACCAGCGCACCGATCGGCACGATCAGCCCGATGTCCTCGGCGAGCGGGACGAACTCGCCGGGCGAGACCATGCCGCGCGTCGGGTGGCGCCAGCGCACCAGCGCCTCGAAACCTGAGAGGTTCCCGCTCGCAAGATCGATCAGCGGCTGATAGTGCACCTCGAACTGGTCGCGCTCGAGCGCCTGTCGCATGTCGACCTCGAGCGCGCGGCGCGCGTGCATGCGCGCATCCATCTCCTGCTCGAACAGGCGATAGGTGCCGCGCCCGTCGGCCTTGGCGCGGTAGAGGGCCATGTCGCCGTGCTTGAGCAGCACGTCGGCGCTGGTGCCGTCGCTGGGCGCGATGGCGATGCCGACGCTGACCCCGATCACCACCTGGTTGCCGTGGACGTCGTAGGGCGCGCTGAGCACCTCGATGAGCCGCTCGGCGAGGGCGGTCGCCGAAGTCGGCTGTTCGCATTTGCTCTGGATGATCGAGAACTCGTCGCCGCCGAAACGCGCCACCACGTCGGTGTCGCGCGTGGCCGCGCGAAGGCGTTCGGCCACCTGCTTGAGCAGCACATCGCCGGACGGATGGCCGAGAGTGTCGTTCACGCTCTTGAAGCGGTCGAGATCGAGGCAGAGCAGCGCGAGGCTGCCGCCGCGCTCGATGGCGTGCAGCTCGTCGGTCAGGCAGGCGGTGAAGTTCACCCGGTTGGGCAGGTCGGTGAGCGCGTCGTGGCGCGCCATGTGATGGATGCGCTCCTCGATCCGCCGGCGCTCGGTAACGTCCTCATGGGTCGCGACCCATCCCCCGTCGCCGAGGCCCTGACGGATGATATTGACGATGCGGCCATTGCGGAGCTTGACGATCTGCTGGGTCTGCGCGTCCGGGCTCTCGCGTGCGATTCGCGCGAAGTATTGGTTCACAGAGTTGTCCGCGTCCGGGGCGACCCCGACCCACGACGCGATGATGTCCTCGAGCGAGGTGCCGGGCCGCTGCATCCCGTCGGGCAGCTCATAGATGTCGCCATAGCGCTTGTTGCAGATGATGAGGCGCTGGTTCTTGTCGAACATGGCGAGCCCCACCGGCATGTTGTTGACGGCGGCCTGCAGGCGGGCGCGGTCGCGCTCCGCCGTCTCCGCGAACTGCTGGCTGCGGATCAGGCTGGCGCGATAGCCGGCGACGGCGTCGGCCAGCACGCCGATCTCGTCCTGACGCTGCTCGTCCTTGCGCATGGTGATCGAGGCGTCGCCCGCGGCGAGGCGCTTCATCGCATCGCTGATGCGGCCCAGCGGCGCCGTGATCTTTGCCGAAGTCCAGACGACGGCCAGCGCGGCGTAGTTGGCGGCCACGATGAGGAAGATGATGGTCAGGAGCCGCGCATCGGAATAGGCGGTGTCGGCGCGCTCGGCGGATTGGCGCATCTGCGCCTTCGAGTTCTCCACAAGGGTGGTGAGGGTGCCGAGCGCCTTCTCCACGGTTTGGTTGGCGGCGGTCTTGAGCAGCAACTGGCCTCCCCCGACCTCGCCGCGATCGATCTCATGGAAGGCGGTCCGCAGGACGGATTGGTATTCGCGGCAGAGCTTGCGGAACTCATCCAGCAGCCGCGTCTCTTCGGGCGTCGCTCCCTTGCTCGGAAAGTTCGCGGCCGACGCGCGCAAGCCTGTCATGGCCTCGCGCATCTCGAAGTCGATGCCGGCGAGGTGATGGAAATTCGTCGTCTGGCTGCGGCGGGTCGCCAGGGCCCAATGCTCGGTGAGCTGGCGCTTCATCTCGGCGGCCTGCTCGACCCGCGGCAACCAGATCTCGCGTCCCTCCTGGGCGACATGGTTGACGGCGCGCAGTTGCGCGAGGCCGAAGAGGCCGATCGCCACCACCATCAGCAGCGCCGTGCTGAAGGCGATCCACAGCTTGGTTCGTATGCTGACCCTGCTCACGTGGCTTGTCCGGGCGGGTCGCTGACGCGATGCGGCGGGAGGTTGGCGCGCAATCGCAAACGTGACCGCGGGATGCCGCCGCAGCGGGAGCCCTTCCCCGGCGGCACGGCGGTCCTGAGCGCGTGTGGATGGAGCGTATGGATAGCCGCAATGGCCGGGCCGATGCCCGCCGTCGACGCAATACTCATCGATGTCTCCGACGCCGCCGGGCAATCCGTCGCGGAAGGGACGGATCGCCTCTTTCCGCATGCCGCCTTGGCGCGCAATCTAGGGATTGCCGGATTAACGGGTGCTTATGGGCGATGCACAGACTCTGGGCCAACACGGTGGCAAAATGCCGTCCAAACTGGGTCCAACCACCGTGCTACCGCGCTCTTGTCTCAAAGCGCGACGTTCGCTAGATAACGCGGGCCAAATTCTGCGTCCGGAGAGGTGGCAGAGTGGTTGATCGCACCGCACTCGAAATGCGGAGTACGGGCAACCGTATCGGGGGTTCGAATCCCTCCCTCTCCGCCATCTTCCCCGTTAGCGCATCCCGATACTGTCGGTTCCGGTGGCCTGCATCGCGCGGCGATGCCATGGCTTGGACTATCGGCTACTCTTCGCGGCGGTGATGCTCCGCAGGCCGGACAAGGCCGGCCCGAGGATCGCGTCGTCGAAACTGCCCGTGTAGACGACATAGATCGGGTGTGAGACCTGCGGCGCGTCGGGCACCAGATGCAGCTCGCCGGTGCGGATGTGATGTTCGACCGCACTCATCCTGAAATAGCCGGATCCGCCGGCCACCAGGATGTAGTTCAGAGCGAGCGGCCCAAGATCGATGAACAGGGCCGGCGTTTCCTCGGACAAGTTCATCGCGTGGTGCAGGGCGAACTCGGGACCCCAGTCCACGTGGATGTATTCGGACGCAGGCGCGGCGCCGTCCGCGCGCGTGGTGACAAGCACCAGCTTCTCCTCCATCAGAAGATCGACGTTCAGCCCCGGCCGGTTCTGCGGGGCATACATGATGGCGGCGTCGACCAGACCGCTGGCGACCTGGCTGATCAGATCCTGCGGGACGTCGACGTGGACGCGGAGCGCCACGTCCGGGATCGAGCGCCGCATCCAGAGCACCCAGTCGAGCAGAAGCGGCTGCGCGAGGGTGACCTCGCTGCCGACGGTCAGCGCCGCGCGGTGGCCGGGCGGCAGCGCCACTTGGTGGCGGGCGCGCTGCCACAACTGCACGAACGAGGGCGCGTAGCGCAGGAACCGTTCGCCCGCGGGCGTGAGCGTCGCGCCGCTCTTGTTGCGCACGAACAGCTTTCGTCCGAGTTGCTGCTCGAGCAGCCGGATGCGTGCGCTGACGGTGGTCTGGCCGACGTTGAGACGCTCGGATGCCCGGACGAAACTTCCGGTCGACACGATCTCGAGAAAGGTCCGGGCGAGTTCGATGTCCATGCCTCATCTACCACTATTGTTGCACTGAACTGTCAATAAAATTCGATTGTGTGATGCATGCGGAGGGGGGACAACCTTCCATGGCGGGGTCCGCGCTGCGGACCGCTGCAACGGCAGCGGGAATCGGGAGAAATGGGGTTCGATGATGCCCGACGACGAAACAGGCGCGGGTCGGATGGCGTCACCGCCATGTTTCCTGCACGAGGTCGATCCGAGCTACTCCGGTCTGTCGGCGACGCCGCCTCCGCTCAGCGGCGGGGAGCTTGCAGCCTGGCGCAAGCAGGAGCGCGCCCGCCTCCTCGCGCGGCGCTCGGCACTCAGCGCTCATGTACGGACGGTGAACAGCCGCCGCATCTGCGAAACCTTGAACGCCGTCGTCGGCAATCCGGCTGGCCGGATCGTCAGCGCCTACTGGCCCTTCCGTGGCGAGCCCGACCTGCGGCCATGGCTCGATGCGATTCGCCGGCGCGGCGCTGTCACTGCGCTGCCGGTGGTCGTCGCGAAAGGCGCGCCGCTCGTCTTCCGGCGGTTCAGCGCGGGGGACCGGCTCGTGCGCGGCGTGTGGAACATCCCGATCCCGGTCGATGGGGAGGAGACCATCCCCGACATCGTGATCGCGCCGGTGGTCGGGTTCGACTCAGCCTGCTACCGGCTCGGGTATGGCGGCGGCTTCTTTGACCGCACACTGGCCGCCTTGCCAAAGCCGGCGCTCGCGATCGGGGTTGGCTACGACCATGCGTCCCTCACGACCATCCATCCGCAGCCCTATGACGTGCCGATGCGCATGGTGATCACCGAACTCGGCATCGTCAGCCGTTAGCGGACCGCGCAGCGGCGCGCGCATGATGCCTCAGGCCGCCGCGGCGGCGAGGGCCTGGTCGAGATCGGCGATCAGGTCGGCTTCCGCTTCCAGTCCGACCGACAGGCGCAGCAGGCTGTCGCCGATGCCGGCCTCGCCGCGCGCGGCTGGCGTCATGCCCGCGTGCGTCATTGTTGCGGGGTGCGCGATCAGGCTCTCGATCCCGCCGAGCGACTCGGCGAGCGTGAAGACGCGCGTGGCTTCGACGAAGCGCCGGACCGCGTCGAGCCCGCCATTCAAATCGAAGCTGAGCATCGCGCCGAAGCCGTCCTGCTGGGCAGCGGCGATGTCGTGCGTGGGGTGGGAGGGAAGGCCAGGATAGTAGACCGCCTTGACCTGCGAATGCCCGAGAAGGTGCTTTGCCACCCCCATCGCATTCGCCTGCTGGCGCTCGATGCGCGGGAACAACGTGCGCACGCCCCGCAGGGTGAGATGGGCATCGAACGGGGCGCCGGTCGTGCCGGCGGTGTTGGCCCAGGCTGCCAGCCACTCCACGTCGCTGCGATCGGCCGCGATCACGGCGCCGCCGACTACGTCTGAATGGCCGTTGAGATACTTCGTCGTGGAATGAATGACGAAGTCTGCGCCGAGGGAGATCGGCCGCTGCAGGGCAGGCGAGAGGAACGTGTTGTCGACGGCGACCTTCGCGCCGACGGCTGTCGCCGCGCTGGCAACCGCCCTGATGTCGACGACGCGCATCAGTGGATTGCTCGGGGTCTCGATCAGCACGAGCGCAGGACGCCGTGTCAGCGCGGCGCTCAACGCACCGTCGTTGGTCTGATCGACGAACACGATTTCGAAGTGTCCGCGCTCGTTGCGTGCGGACAGCAGGCGCCGCGTGCCGGCGTAGCAATCGTGCGGCGCCACCACGAGATCGTCGCGCCGCAGGTTCGACAGCACGAGGTCGATCGCCGCCATGCCCGACGCGGTCACCACCGCGCCGGCGCCGCCTTCCAGTTCAGCCAGCACGTCGCAGAGCAGTTCCCGCGTCGGATTCGACGTGCGGCTATACTCGTGGCCGCGGCTCTGCTCGAATCCTTGGAATGCAAAGGTGCTCGTCAGGTAGAGCGGCGGCGCGACCGCGCCGAAGCGCGTGTCGGCGGCGACGCCTTTCGCTGCGGCGACAGTTCGCGGGTCCTTGGGTCCGGCGCGGAAACGGCCTGATGGCATCGTGGTGACCTTGCTGATCGTCGTTGGGGAAGGCGGCGCCCTTGCCGCCATGGTTTCGTAATCGCGCGGAAGACCGGATTCAACGCTTGCGACTGCGACGCGACACGGATGACTTGAGTGCAAGAAAACTGCTGGTATCTGCCAACGATATTCGCTTGTGGGGCTGTGAGAAGTGCGGGCATGGTCCTGCCGCCGTCGTCATGTGCCCGCGGCAGTGCAAAAATAACAGCTCCCCACGCCGCGGGCACACCCCCGCCCGATGGAAGATGCAGGCCAGCGATGAGCATATTCGACGAGGTGGCGCGCGCCGTCCTGAGGGAGGGCGCGGACGCGATCATCGCAGCCGACCGGAACGGCTCGATCACGTTCTGGAACGCGGGCGCCGAGCGCCTGTTCGGGTATCCGGCCGCTGTTGCGGTCGGGCAGTCGCTGGACATCATCATTCCCGAGCGCCAGCGGCAGCGCCACTGGGAGGGCTACCGCCGCGTCATGGCGACGGGAGAGAGCCGCTACGCGCACGGAGAGGTGCTTGCGGTCCCAGGCGTCACGAGCGACGGCGCGACCGTCTCGCTCGAATTCACGATCGTCCCGCTCACGGACGAGCGCGGCGGAATAACCGGGCTGGTCGCCGTCATGCGCGACGTGACCGCGCGGTTCCGCGAGCTGCGCGAGCTGCGGCGCAAGCTGGCCGAGACGGCGTTGCGGTCAGGTCGGCAATGAGGGGCTGACGGGACGCCGGCACGAAAGGGCGAACCATGTCAGATGGCAGTGCAGGATACGCCTTCTACTCGATCGGGCATTCGACGCGTCCCTTGCCCGAGTTCATCTCCCTCCTGCAGGAGGCCGGCGTCGGCACGCTCGCAGACATCCGCTCGGTGCCGCGCTCGCGCGCGCAGCCCCAGTTCAATACCGATGTGCTTGCGGACGCGCTGGCGCGTGCCGGGATCGCCTACCACTTCGTCCGCTCGCTCGGAGGACTGCGCAAGAAGAGCCGCAACGTCCCATCCGAGCTCAATGGCTACTGGCGCAACCAGAGTTTCCACAACTATGCGGACTTTGCCCTGGGCGAGGAATTCCACGCCGGGCTCGCGCGGCTTCGAGCGCTCGGACGAACGGCGCCCTGCGCCTTCATGTGCGCCGAGGCCGTGTGGTGGCGATGTCATCGCCGCATCGTTGCGGATTACCTCGTCGCCGCCGGCGAAACCGTGTTCCACATCATGGGGCATCACCAGATCGAGCCTGTCACTCTGACGCCTGCAGCGCGGCGGCGCGAGGATGGGACCTTGATCTATCCCGATGGGGGGCAGTCGCAGCCGGCGTAGCTCTGAAGCACGCGCCCGCGAACCAGCAAAATTATTGGATCAAATCGCCAAATCATATCGTTTGTCTTGGGCCGGATGCGGGTGGATGAGGACTGGCGCGCCATGCGGCCGCGCATCATCCGGCAATCGCTTGCACCGTCCGTGCCCTCATGCTGACCAGAACCGCCGAAAGCCATCCCCCCGCCCATCACGCACCGTCCGGCTGGCGGCGCTATCTCTATTCGACGAACCACAAGGACATCGGCACGATGTACCTCGTGTTCGCCATGTTCGCCGGCGCGATCGGCGCGCTGCTCTCCGTCGGCATTCGTATCGAACTGCAGCAGCCCGGCCTGCAGATCTTCGGCGACCCGCACGTCTATAACGTGCTCGTGACGGGGCACGGCCTCATCATGATCTTCTTCGCCCTGATGCCGGCGATGATGGGCGGCTTTGCCAACTGGATGGTGCCGCTGATGATCGGCGCGCCGGATATGGCGTTCCCGCGCATGAACAACGTCTCGTTCTGGCTGCTGCCCGCGTCCTTCGCGCTGCTGCTGATATCGCTGTTCGTCGAGGGCGAGCCGGGCTCGTCCGGCGCGGGCACGGGTTGGACCTTGTATGCGCCCCTGTCGACGGCCGGGCATCCGGGCCCCGCCGTCGATTTCGTGATCCTGGCGCTTCACCTCGCCGGCGCGTCATCGATCCTCGGCGCGATCAATATGATCACGACGATCTTCAACATGCGCGCGCCGGGCATGACACTGCATAAGATGCCGCTGTTCGTGTGGTCCGTCCTCGTCACGGCCTTCCTGCTGCTGCTGTCGCTGCCGGTGCTCGCCGGCGCGATCACGATGCTGCTGACCGACCGCAACTTCGCGACCACCCTCTTCGCGCCGCAGGGCGGCGGCGACCCGCTGCTCTACCAGCACCTGTTCTGGTTCTTCGGGCATCCCGAAGTCTACATCATGATCCTGCCCGGCTTCGGCATCATCAGCCACGTGGTGTCGACGTTCAGCCGCAAGCCGGTGTTCGGCTATCTCGGCATGGCCTATGCGATGGTGGCGATCGGCGTCGTCGGCTTCGTCGTGTGGGCCCACCACATGTACACGGTCGGCATGTCCGCATCCACGCAGGCCTATTTCGCCATGGCCAGTATGGTGATCGCAGTGCCGACCGGCATCAAGATCTTCTCCTGGCTGGCGACCATGTGGGGCGGCACGATCGAGTTCCGCACGCCGATGCTGTGGGCAATCGGGTTCGTCTGCGTGTTCACCATCGGCGGCGTCACCGGCGTCGTGCTGGCCAATCCCGGAGTCGATGTCGTCTTTCAGGACACCTACTACGTCGTCGCCCACTTCCATTACGTGCTGTCGCTCGGCGCGGTGTTCGCGATCTTCGCCGGCTGGTACTACTGGTTTCCCAAGATCACCGGCTACATGTATCCGGAGCCGCTCGGCAAGCTGCACTTCTGGATCACCTTCATCGGCGTCAACCTGGCGTTCTTCCCCCATCATTTCCTCGGGATGGCGGGCATGCCGCGCCGCATCGTGGACTATCCCGATGCGTTCACCGGCTGGAATCTCGTCTCCTCGGTGGGCGCCTACATCGCCGCGCTCGGGCTGGTGGTCTTCTTCACCGGAATCGCGGCCGCTCTCGTGCGCAAGGTGAGGGCGCAGGGCAATCCCTGGGGTGCCGGCGCGACGACGCTCGAGTGGAGCCTGAGCTCGCCGCCGCCGTTCCATCAGTTCCAGGTGCTGCCGCGGATTCAGTGACCACGCCCGCGGAACCTAAGCTGCCGCTCCAAGCCTATTTGATGCAGGCGATGGCTTCGAGCATCGCCGTGACCGCGGCGCCCGGTTTCATCCCGCCCTCGCGCACCAGCGTGCGCCACGTGAAGAAGCCGAGCGCCAGCCGCAGCAGCGCCTGCTGTTTGGCGTCCAGCTTGGCCCCGAGCACCTCGCTGTATGCCGCCATCCGCGGGCCCCACAGAGTTTCGTTGATCTCGCGTACCGGTGCGTGGATCTCCGCGTCGCGAAGCACGTTCGCGGCAAGCTCGGCGTTGCGCCCGTACCAGTCGTAGATCGCCCGCAGGCCGATGCGGCGTCGCTCGTCGAGGTCGGCGATCGAGCGCCACGGCTCGGGGTCCGGCAGGGGATCACGCTTCTCGGTGAGGCCCGAGCACGCGAGCAGCAGGTCCCGCTCTTCGGGAAAATGCGCATAGAAGGTGTGCCGCTGAACGCCGGCGCGGTCCGCCACCATGCTGATCGTGGTGCGCGCCGGCCCGATCGTGCTGTGCAGCTCCACGGCGGCTTCCACGATCCGCCGCCGTGTTTCGGCCTGCTGCTCGGCGCGGCGCTTGAGCGTGTAGGTCCGGGGTGCCTTGATTTTCATTGCACGAGTATGTGTATCCAATATTGACAGGCCTGTCAACTTTCGCTACACATACATGTACCCTGATTTTGGGCCAGTGTCCACCACCGGCCGCAAGCAGGCCCGCTGCAACGATCGGAGGACGTCGTGGAAACCAGGATTGCCGAAATCGCCGACGGTATTTACCGGCTGTCGAGCTTCGTGCCGGAGATCGCTCCGCCGGCGGGGCTCACCTTCAACCAGTTCCTCATCCTCGGCGACGAGCCGCTGCTGTTCCACACGGGCCACCGCCACATGTTCGGGTTCGTGCGCTCGGCGGTGGCCCGGCTCGTGCCGCCCGAGCGCCTGCGCTGGATCGCCTTCGGTCACTACGAGGCCGACGAATGCGGTGCCATGAACGAGTGGCTCGCGCTCGCGCCGCAGGCCGAGGTCGCGCACGGCCAGACCGGATGCCTTGTCACGCTGAACGATGCGAGCAACCGTCCGCCGCGCATTCTGGCGGACGGCGAGACCATCGATCTCGGGCAAGGCAAGCGCGTGCGCTATCTCGACACGCCGCATGTTCCGCATGGCTGGGAGGCCGGCGTTCTCTATGAAGAGACGACCGGAACCCTGATGTGCGGCGATCTGTTCACTCAACTCGGCGACGGGCCGTCGTTGACCGACGGCGACATCGTCGGACCGGCCGCAGCCGCCGAGGACTTGTTCAAATACTCCAGTCTCAATCCCGGCATGGGGCCGACCATCCGGCGGCTCTCTGCGCTGGCGCCGCGAACGTTGGCGTTGATGCACGGGCCCTCGTTTGCGGGCGACGGCGCAGCGGCATTGCATGCCCTCGCCGACGATTACGATCGCCGCGTGCGCCATGCAGTCTGCGAGGCCGCCCTCGTGCCGGCCGTCGCGCCCGCCGCGTAGGGCCCGCGATGCGACCCGTGGTCTGCGGCACAAACCACCCGGCCATGGCCTGTCCGGCTCTCCTTTACGGGAACGCAACACGCGATACCCGTGCCAGCGGCGCGGATCGCCCGGCCGCACCGGCGTCGTGCGCATTATCTTGCAGAATGTGATTGGAAATCTCATGGATCGTCTCGGCTGCATGGAAACATTCGTGAAAGTCGTGGACTGCGGCCAGTTCAGCGCCGCCGCCCGCGCGCTTGCATTGTCCGCCTCGCAGGTGACGACGCAGGTGCAGCAGCTCGAGCAACGGCTGGGCGTGCGCCTGCTCAACCGCACCACGCGCAAGATCAGCCTGACCGAGGTCGGCCGCGCCTTCTACGCCGAGTGCGCGCGCATCCTCGCCCAGATCGAGCAGGCCGAGCGCAGCGCGCAGGCGCTGCAACAGGCTCCGCGCGGAACGCTGCGCATCAACTGCTCGGTGGCGATGTCGCCCCTCGTCGTGCCGTTCCTTGCGGAATTCTCGCGCCGCTATCCGGAGATCGCGGTGAACCTCGCGATTACGGACGACCTTGTCGATCTCATCCAGGAGCAGATCGACGTCGCCATCCACGAAACGCCGCCGGCCAGCGCAAGCCTGATCAGCCGCCGTGTCGCGACCTACCGCTACGTCGTCTGTGGCTCGCCCGATTACCTCGCCCGTCGGGGCGTCCCGCGGCAGCCCGCCGATCTCGTGCATCACGACTGCCTGCGCGCCTCGAGCAATGCGCGCCAGGAGGCTTGGCGGTTCAACGGGCCGCAGGGCGAGCAGGCGGTCACCGTCTCAGGCAGCCTGCAGACCAACAGCACCGGCGCGCTGCGCATCGCGGCGTTGCAGGGGCAGGGGCTGTGCATGGTTCCCGACTTCGTGGTCGCGGACGATCTGCGCGCGGGCCGGCTGGTCGCCGTGCTCGACGAGTTCCTCGAACCCGAACATGCGATCAACGTCATCTATCCGCACCGGCAATATGTCGCGGCCAAGGTGCGCAGCTTCATCGATCTGTTCGCGGCGAGCAGCCGCCAGGCCGGTGCGCGTTCCGCCGATGCCAGGCTCGTGGACGGCGCGGTGCAGGCCGCGCCGGGCGGCTCGTCGGGCATGGCGGGCTTCCTCAGCCCGCCGCAGGCTGCTGCCGCGTGAGCGGCCTTAGCGCGCCGCGGGCTGGTTGCGCATCCAGTCGGCCAGCTTGAAGAACGCGCTGGTCAGGTCGGCGCGCAGCGCCTCGTCTGCGACCACCGCCTCGAGCGCGCCCTGCATGCAGGTCATCCACGCGTCGCGCTCGGCCTCGCCGATCGCAAAGCCGAAATGGCGCATGCGCAGGCGCGGATGCCCGCGCTCCTGTGAATAGAGCCGCGGCCCGCCCAGCCATTCGGTGAGGTACCGCTTGAGGACGGATTTGATCTCCGACAGGTCGTCGGCATGCATGGCGCGGATGGTGCGCGCCTGCGGCAGCGAGTCCATGCGCGCATAGAAGGCTTCGACCAGCGCGTCGATGGTCGCGGCGCCGCCCAAGCGCGCGAACGGGGTCGTCTGTGCGCGCGTGGGCTCCATGTCGGAAACCGTCGGTCAGGCGGCGGCGACCGGCCGCGCCGCCTCGCCCGCTTCCAGGGCGACGGCCACCGACTGGATGATCGCGGCGAAGCGCACGGCGGTCTGGATCGTGGCGGCCGGCACGCCCGCCTCGTTCAGCACCTTCTCGTGCGCGTCGATGCAGCTGCCGCAGCCGTTGATCGCCGAGACTGCCAGCGACCACAGCTCGAAGTCCGCCTTGTCGACGCCCGGGTTGGCGATGACGTTCATGCGCAGCCGCGCCGGCAGCGTTCCGTACTCCTTGTTGGAGACGAGGTGCAGGAAGCGGTAATAGACGTTGTTCATCGCCATCACGGAGGCTGCGGCGCGCGCCGCGCCGGCGGCCGCCGGCGTCACCTTGCCGGCAGCTTCCGCCTCCATGGCGGCGATCACGTCGGCATTGCGCGTGGCGATGGCGGCCGCCAGGAACAGGCCGTATTTGGTCTGGACCGCCAGCGTCTCGTCCCCCGCCATGGACGAGAGGTTGAGCCTCACGTCCTTGGCGAAGTCCGGAAGCCGCTCCTTGAGCGCGTCGATTGACATGGCCTTAGGCCACCTTGAGGGTGGCGCCGCCCACTTCGCGATTGCACGGGCACAATTCATCCGTCTGCAGCGCATCGAGCACGCGCAGCGTGTCCTTCGGGGCGCGGCCGACGTTGAGATTGGTCGCGTAAACGTGCTGGATCACGTTGTCGGGATCGACGATGAAGGTGTAGCGGTAGGCGACGCCGTCAGGCGAGCGCACACCAAGGCCATCCACGAGGCTGCCCTTGCTGTCGGCGAACTGCCAGATCGCCAGCCGGTTGAGATCCTTGTGGTCCCGCCTCCAGGCCAGCTTGCAGTGCTCGTTGTCGGTCGAGCCGCCGAGCACGACCGCATCGCGGTCGGCGAAATCATTGGCGAGACGCGCGAACTCGGCGATCTCGGTCGGGCACACGAAGGTGAAATCCTTTGGATAGAAGAAGATGATCTTCCACTTTCCCGGGAAGCTCTTCTCGGTCAGCGTCTCGAACGCGCTCTCGCCGTTCTCCTCGTGATTGTGAAAGCGCGGCTTCACGCCCACGATTTCGAAGGACGGAAGCTTGTCTCCGATACCGGGCATCTGCGGACTCCATGAATGGGATTGTTGACGGCATCAACGGTCGCGAGCGTTGTGCCATCGCCCTTGTTGCGCCGCAAGAAAGATCGCCCTGCGTGGCGGAAAAGCTGGGATGTTCCAGCGGTATGGTGCATGCTGCAGGCGCGAAAACCGTGGGCTGCGACCGGGGGTTGCCGCGCGCGGGTGCCGTCACCCGCCGCCCCTCACGGCGTGCTCGTAGATGTCCTCTTCCTGGGCGTTGTGTAGCCTCACCAGCGCCTCGATGGATTCGATCGCCCGCTGGGCGTCACGGACGAGGTAACGGTCGGCGTCCTGCGGCGTGAGCCCTTCGGCCAAATGCCCGAGCAGGCGCGCCAGATGCATGATCTCACGGTGCGCCCGGCTCATGGCGCCGAGGCCGTGGTGATCGGCGAAATACTGCGTCAGTGACGGATAGACGCTGGCTTCGTCCTCCCGCTCGTGGGCGATGATCTTCGTGGTGATGATCTTGTCGGCTTCGCTGATGAGAGCGGTCGCCTGCACGGGCTCGGCGTCATCGAGCGCATCGGCGATCTCGCGCAGCCGGTCGAGGCTCGTCTCGATACGCTCGTGATCCTCGCGCAGCGTGACGGCGGTCGCGCCCGGCATCGCCCGCCGTCCGAACGCGCGGCCCGACGTCAGCGCCCGCAGCGCGTTGAGGATGACGGCAACGTCGATGGCTTCCTGCGTCAGCGCGCCGGCGACCGGCGGCAGCCAGCCCGCCGCAGCCGCCAGCATGGCGACGCCGGACAGGGCCATGCCGGCCACGATGCTCTGGACCGCAATCCGGCGGGAGCGCTTGGCGATCGCGACGGCGTCTGCCACCCGGTCCAGCCGGTCGACCAGAACGACGACATCGGCGGCTTCCGAGGAGGCGCTGGCGCCGCGCGCACCCATGGCGATGCCGACGCCGGCGGCCGCCAGCGCCGGTGCATCGTTGATGCCGTCGCCCACCATCACGGTCGGATGCAGGCGCTGCTCCGTCGCCACCGCCTCGACCTTGTCGGACGGAACGCGGTCGGCCAGCACCGCGTCGAGGTCGAGCGCCGCGCCGATCGTTTCCGCGGCGTCGGCGCGGTCGCCGGTGAGCATGACGATGCGCGCGATGCCGGCCGTGCGCAACGCGTTGATGGCGCGCGGCGTGTCGCGCCGCAGTTCGTCGCCCATCAGCAGCGCGCCGACGGGACGCCCGTCGACTGCGACGAACACCGCCAGCGCGGAGCGCCAGGCCGCGCGGCGGAGCGCGCGCATGGCCCATTCCTGGGGCTTGCGGCCGCCAAAGACCAGTTGGCCCGAGCCGGCCTGGATGCGGCGTCCGTCAATGACACCCTCGAGACCGGACCCCATCGTCTCGCGCACTTGCGTGGGCACCTGCAGCGCGAAACCACGGCGGCGAGCGGTGTCCACGATGGCGGCGGCGACCACGTGATGCGACGACTGCTCCAGCGAGGCCGCGAGGCGCAGCACCTCGTCCGGGTTCTCACCCGGCGCGGTCTCGATCGCAACGAGACGCGCACCCCCCACGGTCAGCGTGCCGGTCTTGTCGAACATCACGGTGTGCGTGCGCGCGAGCGCCTCGAACGGAGCGCCGCCCTTGACCAGGATTCCCGCACGCGCGGCGCGCGCGATGCCGGAGACGAACGCCACCGGCGCGGCCAGGATGAGCGGGCACGGCGTCGCCGCCACTAGGACCGCCAACGCGCGCACCGGATCTCCCGACCATAGCCAGGCCGCACCGGCGAGCGCGAGCGTGATCGGAAGCAGCAGCAGCGCATAGCGGTCGGCGAGGCGGATGAACGGCGCCTTGGCGGTGTGTGCCGCGCTGACCATCCGCACGATGCCGGCATAGGTGCTTTCGCCCGCGGTTGCAGTCGCCCGGATCTCGAAGGTCTCGCCGGCGTTGATGGTGCCGCTCAGGGCGGGCTCTCCCGCCCCGCGCGTGACGGGAATCGGCTCGCCCGTGAGCATTGCCTCGTCGATTACGGCGGCGGGACTGACGATGGTGCCGTCGACGGGGATCACCTCGCCGCCGCGCACGAGAATGGGATCGCCGATCTTCACGTCCTCGATCGCAATGTCGGTGATCGTCGAGTCGTGGCGGCGGTGGGCGACGCGCGGCGCGCGATCGACCAGCGCCTTGAGATCGTGCTCGGCGCGCGCGACCGCAAAATCCTCCAGCAGGTTGCCGCCGGCGTACATGACCGCGACGACGACGCCGGCGAGCGTCTCGCCGAGCGCGAGTGCCGCCGCCATGGCGACAAAGGCGACCGCATCGACGCCGATCCGGCCGGCGATCAGATCGCGGACCATGGAGACGAGCAGGCCGAGCACCACCGGCCAGATGCCCGCCGCCCAGATCCAGTGCGCAAGTTGCGTGCGGCCCGCGGCCCATGCCAGCAGCCCTGCGCCGAGGGCGGCGAGCGCCACCGCCACCAGACCTCGTCGGAGCAGGCGTTCCATCCCGGCCGTCATGGGGTGTTGCTCCTCGCCGGCTGCGTGCGGCGCAGCCGCATCCAGCAACTTACTTAATCCGCCCGGCGACGGCCGCGAAGCCTTTAAGTCGCGCGCGCAAACCGGCGAGTAACCGCGTCAGAATATCGTGCCGGGCTTCGGCGGATGGCTATTGGATTAACGACAAGAAAAGGTAGGAATAGGGACATTCCCGGACCCCGGCGGCGCGCTGCCGTTGATCCTGGTCAAGGCTCCGCGGCCGGTGGAATGCAAATCGAGGGGGGCGCCGGTCGGGCGTCGAGGAGCAATTCGATGATCAAGGACATTCTCATCAATCTTTCGGTCGGCGGCGGCAAGGACGCCACCGGTGATTTCGCGCTGTCGGTCGCCAGCGCCTTCGACGCGCATGCGACCGGCATTGCGTTCGAATATCGGTTCGAGGTGCCGGGCACGATCATCGGCGCCAGCGCGCTGACCTCGGTCATCGAGGCGCAGCGGCGCGAAACCGAGAAGGCGGCCGGGGACGCCATCGCGAAGTTCGAGGAGACGGCGCGCCGGAACGGCGTTGCGATCGAGACGCGCAAGCTGGAATCCAATCTTGCGGGGGCCGCCGAAATCTTCGGCGAGCTCGCCCGCACCTACGATCTCGCCATCGTCCGCCAGGCCGAGCCCGACAAGCCGGGCCCGGAGGAGCTTCTCGCGGAAGGGGCGCTGTTCGGCGCCGGCCGGCCGGTTCTGATGGTCCCGTATATCCAGAAGGCCGGGCTCAAGCTCGACCACGTGACGGTGTGCTGGGACGGCAGCCGCTCGGCCGCGCGCGCGATCGGCGACGCATTGCCGTTCCTGCGCAAGGCCAGGAAGATCGAGCTGCTCATGGTGCAGCCGAAGGAGGGATCGCGGCGCGAGATCGCTGGCGTCGACATGGCCCAGCATCTCGCGCGCCACGGCCTCAAGGTCGAGCTCGAGCGCACCACCGTGCCTGACGTGAAGGTGGCGGAGGCGATCCTCTCGCATATCGCCGACCGTTCGTCGGACATGCTGGTGATGGGCGGCTACGGCCACTCACGCCTGCGCGAGTTCGTGCTCGGCGGCGTCACGCGCGAGATGATGGAATCGATGACCGTCCCCGTCCTGATGTCGCACTGACGGTGGGGATCATGGCGCCGGCAGTTCTGCGAGGCATGTTGCGTGGAGCGGCGCTGACCGCGCTGTTCTGCGTGCTCGCCGCGCCGGCCGGCGCCCAGCAGCTCAACCGGTTGGAGCGGCGCGGCCAGGTGCTGCTCACGAAGCTCTGCTCCGACTGTCACGCGGTCGGGATCACCGATCGCAGCCCGCGGCCCAACGCGCCGGAGCTGCGCAGCATCACGAAGCGTTACGACGTGGACGACCTCGTTGCGCAACTGCGCGAAGGCTTCACCGGCCCGCACCCCGACATGCCGACGTTCCGCTTCACCCGTCAGGATGCCGAGGCGGTCCAGGCCTATCTGCACATGATCCAGAAGTAGCGCTGCCTGTGGGCGGCGCGCATCGCGTCAACACCCCACCGCGCGAAGATGCCTTCTTCAAACGCGAAGTGGCCGGGACATGCCCCGGCCACCACGACGGTTCGGCTTGTGAGCGGAAGGCTCAGCTCGCCTTCTTGAACGGCACCTGCTTGGCTTCGCTCTCGTTCTCCATCAGCAGCACCGCCGAGGCGGTGTTGGAGATGGGGATGTGATAGTTGCTGTGGATCTTCGACACCTTGCCGGTCAAGGCGCCGCGCATGGCGATCCAGTTCAGCAGCTCGACGCCCTGCGAGCCCGCCTGCTCCACGAGGTCCATCGCAGAATAGCGCGTCAACGCCGCCGGATCGCTGACCAGCTTCTCCATGCACATCAGGTCAAACGGCTTGTTGATGAAGCCGGCGCGCTTGCCGTCGAGCTGGTGCGACAGGCCCCCGGTGCCGATCACCAGCACGTTGACGTCGGGCTTGTAGGACTCGATCGCGCGGCCGACGGACTGGCCGAGCTTGAAGCAACGCGCCGGGCTCGGCAGCGGATGCTGCACGGTGTTCACCACGATCGGCACGGTCTTGACCGGCGGCGCCTTGTCGCCCGGCCACAGCAGCGACAGCGGAATGGTGAAGGCGTGATCGACGAGCATCTCCTGGCAGGTCGTCACGTCGAACTCGTCGGCGACCAGGTTTTCGATGATGTGCCAGGAGAGGTCCGCGTCGCCCGCGAACGGATGCGGAAAGCCGATGCCCCAGCCTTCGTCCTCATGCCGGTAGCTTTCGGCCGCGCCGACGGCGAAGGTCGGCATCTTGTCGAGGAAGAAATTGAGCCCGTGGTCGTTGTAGAACACGACGACGACGTCGGGCTTGTGGCTCGCCAGCCATTGGTGCGTCGCGTGGAACCCGTCGAAGAACGGCCTCCAGTAGGGGTCCTGCTGCAGTCCCTTGGCGATCGCGCCGCCGATCGCCGGGACGTGAGTCGAGCCGATACCACCGATGATGCGTGCCATGCTATTTCCCCGCTTCCAGGAGCTTCTGCTTGAACGCTTCGACCGTCATGCCGGTCTGCTGCGCACCGACGTCCTGCACGTTCAGGCCGAAAATCCCCGCGAGCTTCGCGAGGTAGTAGACGTTGCCGCCCGCGTCGATCATCTCGAGCACGTTGCGGTGCTTGACCGCCGCGCGCTGTTCCGGGGTCAGGCCGTACTTGGCGCAATAGGCGTCCTCGTCGCGCAGGAATGCTGCGCGATTCTCCGGATGGTTGAACGAGAAGCACATCTTGTTGAGAGCGTAGCCCTTCTGGGCCGCCTCTCCGTCGAATATCGACGTGCCTGGAATCTGGTGACTGGCCATCGTTTCTCCTTGGGTTTCTGTCGCCATCACAGGGCAGGCGCACACCCGATACCTTGATCGAGATCAAAGTCCGGCATGTGGCGGCATGGCTGCGCCTTGCTGCGAGCGGATCGCAGCAGCTCACGCGGCTCAGCGCAGGGAGAGCGTCACGCGCTTGATGTGCGGCTCGTCGGGATCGTTGGCGATCGTAAAACCCTGCTCGCGGCACATGGTGAGCATGGTGCTGTTCTCGCGCAGCACCTGCCCCTCCACACGCTGGAGGCCTTCGCTGCGGGCATACGCGATCATCAGTTGCATGAGCTGCCAGCCGAGCCCGCGTCCCTTGAGGTCGGAGCGCAGCAGGATGGCGTACTCGCCGGATTCGTAGTTCGAGTCGGCATGCAGGCGTACAGCCCCGAGCATCTCGCGCCGACTTTCGTCGAGCGCGATGAACGCGATCGCGCGGGCGTAGTCGAGCTGCGTCAGCCGCGCGATGAACGTGTGGCTGAACTCCTTCACGGGCGCGAAGAAGCGCATGCGCAGGTCCTCCTGCGTGAGGTGTGCGAAGAAGCCGGGGAACAGCGCCTCGTCCTCGGGCCGGATTGGCCGCACGAAGCAGGTCATGCCGTCCGCGAGGGTGAGCGTGCGCTCCCACTCGACCGGGTAGGGCCGGATCGCGAGACGCGGGTGGCCCGGCCCCTTGAACATGACGTCGACCTTGCGCACCGCGATGCGGGCGTCGAGCGCCATCACGCCGGTCTCGTCCGCCAGCAGCGGGTTGATGTCGAGTTCGCGCACCTGCGGCACGTCGGCGACGAGCTGCGCCAGCTTCACGAGGGTGAAGGCGATCTCCGTCTCGTTTGCCGCCGGCACGTTGCGGTAGGCGCGCAGCAGGCGCGACACGCGCGTGCGGGCGATCAGCTCGTGCGCCATCTTGAGGTCGAGCGGGGGCAGGGCGAGCGCCTTGTCGTTGATGACCTCCACTGCCGTTCCGCCGTGTCCGAACGCGATGATCGGGCCGAAGGTCGCATCGTCCGCGATTCCCATGATCAGCTCGCGCGCCTGCGGACGCACGATCATCGGCTGGATAGTGACGCCGAGGATCTTCGCATCCGGCCGCGCCGCCCTGGCGCGCGCGATGATCTCGGCGGCGGCCTCGCGCACCGCGCGTTCGCTGGGCAGGTTGAGCCGCACGCCCCCGACGTCGGACTTGTGCACGATCTCGCGCGAATGGATCTTGACGACCACCGGCTGTCCTGCGTCGAGGAACCGCGCGGCGGCGGTCGCGGCCGCGTCCGGGTCGGCGGCTGCGATCGTAGGAATGGTCGGGATCGCGTAGGCCTGCAAAACCTGCGCGGCCTCGACCGGGTCGAGCCAGGTGCGACCTTCGGAGATCACGCGCGCAGCGATCGTCCTCGCGGTGGCCACGTCGGGCGTGAACTGCGCCGGCAGGCTGGGCGGTGTGTCCATCAGTTGCCGCGCGGCGTCGTTGTAGCGCACGAGGTGCATGAAGCCGCTGATGGCGTCGGCCTCGGTCGCGTAGGTGGGAATGCCGGCGGCGCGGAACGTGTCGGCGGTCAGTGAGCTCGTTCCCAGCCAGACGGCCATCACCGGCTTGGGGCGCAGACTGCGCGCGCGATAGCTCGACACCAGCCCGGCCACCGCCGACGCCGTTTCCGTTGGCGTCGCGACGGCGGTGTGCACGTTCATCACCAGCACGGCGTCGTTCTCGGGATCGGCGAGCAGCGCTTCGAGCGCCGCGCAATAGCGCGCGGCGTCGGCGTCCCCGATGATGTCGACGGGATTGGCGCGCGACCACGTCGGCGGCAGCACCTTGTCGAGTTGCTCGCGGATCGCCGCGGACACGTTCGCGATGGTGCCGCCGAGCTCGGACAGATGATCGATCGCGAGCACGCCGAGGCCGCCGCCGTTGGTGAGGATCGCCAGCCGCCGCCCGTCGAGCGCGCGGATGCGGCCCAGCGTCTCTGCAGCGTCGAACAGCTCCGACATGTTGCCGACGCGCAGCAGGCCGGCGCGGCGGAAAGCCGCATCGTAGACCGCGTCCGAGCCGGCGAGCGCGCCCGTGTGCGTCGCGGCCGCCTTGGCGCCCGCCGCCTCGCGGCCCGCCTTCACCACCACTACCGGCTTGACACGCGCAGCCGCACGCGCGGCCGACATGAACTTGCGTGCGTCCTTCACCGCCTCGACGTAGAGCAGGATGGCGCGGGTGGCGCGGTCGAGCGCGAAATAGTCGAGCAGGTCGCCGACATCGACGTCGATCTGGTCGCCCACCGAGGCAATGGCGGAGAACCCGACGCGGCGCTCGGCGGCCCAGTCGATCATGCCAGCCGCGATGGCGCCCGACTGCGAGATCAGCGCGAGGTCGCCGGCGAGCGGCATGCGTGAGGCGAAGGTCGCGTTGAACTTCGTGGCCGGCGCGACCACGCCGAGACAGTTGGGTCCGACGATTCGCATGCCGGTCTTGCGGGCTGCCGCCTGCACCGCCTGCGCGATCGAGCCTTCGCCGTGACCGAGGCCTGCGGTGATCACGATCGCGGTGGATGCGCCGATCTCGCCGGCCTCCTCGATCACCTGCAGCACGGCCGTCGGCGCAACCGCGACGACCACGACGTCGGGAGGTTCCTTGAGATCGCGCAGCGAGGCGGCCGTGGCGAGGCTGTCGATCTCGCGGTGGAACGGGTTGACCACCGCGAGCGGGCCGGCAAAGCCGCCCGTCTGCAGGTTGTGCAGGATGGCGCGGCCCATCGACTTCTCGCGCGGACTGGCGCCGACGAGGGCGACGGAGCGCGGCGAGAACAGGCGGTCGAGCCGGTATGTCGACATGGCGAAATGAGCGAATTCTGCGATGGAGCGGTAAATTGGGACCTGACGTGCCGGTTCGGCAATGCGGCACAGCGTGCCCCGTTCCGTCACTACGGGGAACCCCTTAGGGGCAATATCTGAATTTTCCGGATGGGGGTGCTGGGTCACTTTGCGATCGATCAAATTCGCAAGGAGCGACCGATGTCGAACCGTCCGAGTGAAGCGAACACCGCCAGGACCGCCCCGCAGAGCCGGACGGGCGCCGCCCAGACCCAAGCAGCTGGGATGAACCTCTCGGAGCTCGGAGGCGCCACCATGCCGTTCGAGCGCAACGCGGAGATCTATGGCGAGGGCGAGCCGGCCGAGTACGTCTACAAGGTGGTCACCGGCGCGGTACGGACCTATCGCGTGCTGAGCGATGGCCGACGCCAGGTCAGCGCCTTCTATCTGCCGGGCGACGTGTTCGGGCTCGAACTGGGCGAGGATCATGCCGGCTCGGCCGAAGCGGTCGTCAATTCCAAGGTCCTGTTCGTGCGCCGCAACGTGCTGATGCAGGCCTCGCAGCGCAACGGCGACATCGCGCGCGAACTGCTGGCCATCACGGCGCAGGAGCTGCGCCGCGCCCAGAATCACACACTGCTGCTGATCAAGAGTGCGCAGGAGCGGGTCGCCGCCTTCCTGCTGGAGATGGGGCAGCGCCTCTCGGGCGCCGCGGCCTTCGAGCTGCCCATGTCGCGCCAGGACATCGCCGACTATCTCGGCCTCACCATCGAGACCGTCTCGCGGACGCTGACGCAGCTCGAGGACAACGCCACCATCAAGCTCGTGGCCTCGCGGCGCGTCGTGGTGAGCAATCCCTCGGCGCTCAACCGGCTGAACGGCTGACGCGCGGGTCGGCTGCGCTCGACAAACAAGACCAAGCGGGGTGATATGCGTCATCCCGCCTGAGCGTTGAAGCGCCCCGGTGCGCAACGACAGACTCGCATGCGAGGCCAGCCCCCTGGCTCCCCCCACAGGAGAAACGATCATGAAGGCCGCCGACATCATGACTGCCAATCCCATCACGGTCGCACCGGGCGATTCGGTGATGGAAGCCGTCCGGCTGATGCTGCAGCGCAAGTTCAGCGGCCTGCCCGTGATCGACACCAAAGGAGCGGTCGTCGGCATCGTCACCGAGGGTGACCTGCTGCGCCGTACCGAGACCGGTACGCAGCGCCGGCGCCCGCGCTGGATCGAGTTCTTCGTGGGGCCCGGCCGCCTCGCCACCGAATACGCGCATGCCAGCGGCCGCAAGGTCGAGGAGGTGATGACGCGGCCGGTGCAGACGATCGCCGAGGATACCCCGCTCGACGAGGTCGTGAACATCATGGAGCGCCACCAGATCAAGCGCCTGCCGGTGCTGCGCGACGGCAAGCTGGTGGGCATCGTCAGCCGCGCCAACCTGTTGCGCGCCCTCGCCAGCGTCGCGCGCGAGACCAAGCCCACTTCGGTGGACGATGCGACCATCCGCGATCGGCTCAAGGCCGAGCTCGCGCGTCAGCCGTGGGCGCCCGTCGCCCTGGTCGACGTGGTCGTGCGCAATGGCGTCGTGCATCTGTGGGGCACGATCCTCGACGAGCGTCAGCGTCAGGGCATCCGCGTCGCCGCAGAGAATACGCCGGGCGTCAAGTCGGTGGAGGACCACCTCGTGTGGGTCGAGCCGACTTCGGGGCTCGTGATCGGCACGCCGGAAGACGAGCAGCGGCCGAGCTGAGTCGGCCGCGCCGCGTGCGCGCGCGTCACTCCAGCGTCTTCAGATAGGCGATGAAGTCATGGATCTGGTCCGGCGCGAGCCGGAACTCGGGCATGTTCGGATGACCCGTCACGATGCCTTCGGCCAGCGGCTCTTCGAGATTCTCCACCGGATAGCGCGTGTGCAGCGTGCGAAAGGGGGGCGCCAGCTTGAGCGGGCTCTCCGTCACCTTGTCGATCGAATGACAGCGGGCACAGTTGGCGCGCGCCAGGTTCAGCCCGCGCTGGGCGGCTGGGGAGAGGGCCTGGGCGAACGCGGGTGAGGCCGCCGCCACGGCGGCCAGGCAGATCAGGATCGAGCGCAAGCGCATGAGATGCTCCAGGTTGCGGCGCCGACGGGCCATTGCGTCGTCAACGTAAGCTGCGGGGCCGCGGTTGCGTTGACCGCGATCAATTCGCACGACCTCTTTCCCTGCCTGCGGACGGACACGCGTCAGCGCGTCGATTCGAGCAGGCCGGCGGCCAGCGCCATGCGGACGAGGTCCGACAGGCTGGAGGCCTCCATCTTGGTCATGACGTTGGCCCGATAGATCTCCACGGTGCGCGGGCTGATGCCGAGGTCGAAGGCGATCACCTTGTTGGCGTGGCCGAGCACCAGGCCGTCCAGCACCTGACGCTCGCGCGCGGACAGCCCCTCGAGCCGCTCGATCACGTTGGCGCGCTCGGCCTCGCGCTTGGCGTCCTGCTCGTGGCGGCCGAGCGCGTTGCGCACCGAAGCGAGCAGGGCTTCGTCGTCGAACGGCTTCTCGATGAAATCGAGGGCGCCGAGCTTCATCGCCTCGACGGCGAGCGGCACGTCGCCGTGACCGGTGATCACGATGACGGGCATGGCCGGCGCGACAGATTTGAGCTCGCGCAGCAGCTCGATTCCGCTCATGCCCGGCATGCGCACGTCGGTGATCACGCAGCCGTGGGCGTCGCGGGGAAGCGCGGCGAGGAAACTCGTGGCGGAGTCGTAGGTCTGCGCCTCGATGCCCGCGCTCGCCAGCAGAAATCCCAGCGAATCGCGCAGTGCGTCGTCGTCGTCGATGACGTGGACGGTGGCGTTAGCCGTCATTTCCGATCTCCTCAGACTTGGCCGAGCGCAGAGTGAAATAGAACGCGGCGCCGCCCGTGTCACTGGGCTCGACCCAGATGCGTCCCCCATGGGACTCGATGATGGTGCGCGAGATCGACAGGCCGACGCCCATGCCGGTCCGCTTGGTGGTGACGAAGGGCTGGAACAATTGATCGGCGATCTCGGGCGAGATGCCGGCGCCGGAGTCGGCGACGCCGATCACGACTTCGTCACCCGAATCCGCCGTGAACAGCGTCAGCTCGCGGCGTTCCGCACCTTCCATGGCCTCGATCCCATTGCGGATGAGGTTGAGCAGCACCTGCTGCACCTGCACCTTGTCGGCCAGCACCTGGTCGGCGCGCGATTCGAACACGAAGCGCACGCGCACGCCCTGTTCCTTGGCGCCGACGAGAGCCAGCGCGCCCGCCTCCTCGATCATTTTGTTGAGATTCTCGACCCGCCGCTCGGTCTCGCCGCGGGCCACAAAGTCGCGCAGCCGCCGGATGATCTGGCCGGCGCGCATGGCCTGGTCGGCGGCCTTGTCGATGGCGTCGCGCACCGTGGCGGCCGTCTTGTCCTGGGTGTCGCCCAGCAGGCGGCGCGAACCCTTGAGGTAGTTCGCGATCGCGGACAGAGGCTGGTTGAGCTCGTGGGCGAGGGTCGACGCCATCTCGCCCATGGCCGTGAGGCGGGAGATGTGCACCAGCTCGGACTGCAGCTCCTGCAGCCGCGCCTCGGTCTTCTGGCGTTCGGTGATGTCGCGGATGAAGCCGGTGAAATAGCGGCGTTCGCTCGATCGCATCTCGCCCACCGCCAGCTCGAGGGGGAAGGTGCTGCCATCCTTGCGCTCGCCGACGACCACGCGGCCGATGCCGATGATGCGCCGCTCGCCGGTGCGCTTGTAGCGGTCGAGGTAGCCGTCGTGATTCTCCCGATAGGGGGACGGCATCAGCATCTTCACGTTGCGCCCGATGACCTCTTCCGGCCGATAGCCGAACAGGCGCTCCGCCGCCGTGGAGAACGACTGCACCACGCCGCGTTCGTCGATGACGATCATGGCGTCGGGCACGGTGTCGAGGATCGACTTGAGATGGGCCTCGCGGGCGAGGATGTCGCGATTGCGCTCGCGCGTCTGGAAGGTCTGGCGACGCAGCCGCTCGCCGAACCAGGCGATGCCGAGGCCGATGATGCCGAACGCGACGGAGTTGATCATCTCCGCCGCCACCGGGACGTTGGCGTGATAAAAATATGTCGAGACGGCGATGCTGGTGACGGTGGCAAGGAAGCCCGGGCCGAAGCCGCCGAAGCCGCTCGCCACCAGGATCGCGGGCACGAAGAACAGGTAGAGCGGGCCGGTCTGTCCCATCCAGGGGTTGAGGAACTCGCGCACACTGAAGGAGACGGCGACCAGCGCCAGCGCCGCGCCGTAGTGGGCGATGATCGCCTCGGGCTTGACCGGCTCCGTCGATGCCGGCCGGGTCTTGGCAACAGTCTCGGTCATCGGCATCCCTTCAGCAGGCCGCGCGCGGCGCGACTACGTAGTTTCCCGTAAGGTACGTACTTTCCCTTAGCCCGCCGTCCGGCACAACGGGTAGCAAAGCACGGCGATATTGATCTCGGTCAACGTGACCGGAGCCCTTCCCGGCAATTTTCCGACAATCGCCGCGCTCGCAGCGCTCACCCCAGCGGATGTCGGAAAATGTCCTCAGCAAAATTGCCTGCCAAGTACATGACCTTGGGGGAGGGAGGGACCGCGCTGGCCCTCGCCGCTCTCGCGTTCCTGTCCCTCATCGTGGCAGCGCGCGCCTACACCCCTGAATATGCCTTCCATGCCTACCTGTTCGCGGCAGGGAGCGCGGCCGCGGTCATCCTCATCGTGAACCACTATTTCGAGCGTCCGGCGACGCCCACGCCGCTGATGATCGACGGCAAGCCCAATTACAACATGGCGCCGGTCAAGTTCGCCACCATCGCTTCGGTGGTCTGGGGCATCGCCGGCTTCACCATCGGCCTTATCATCGCGCTTCAACTCGCCTTTCCCGCGTTCAACTTCGACCTGCCCTGGATCTCGTTCGGGCGCCTGCGTCCGCTGCACACGTCGGCCGTGATCTTCGCCTTTGGCGGCAACGTCCTGATCGCGACGTCGATGTACGTCGTCCAGCGCACGTCCCGCGCCCGCCTCGCCGGCGAGATCGCGCCCTGGTTCGTCGTGCTCGGCTACAACTTCTTCATCGTGATCGCCGGCACCGGCTATCTGCTCGGGATCACCCAGTCCAAGGAATACGCCGAGCCGGAATGGTACGCCGACCTCTGGCTCACGGTCGTCTGGGTCGTCTATCTGCTGGTTTATCTCGGCACGCTCATGCGCCGCACCGAGCCGCATATCTATGTGGCCAACTGGTTCTACCTCGCCTTCATCCTGACGATCGCGGTGCTGCATCTCGGCAACAACGCGGCGGTGCCCGTCTCGCTGTTCTCGCCCAAGTCCTACATCCTGTGGTCGGGCGTGCAGGACGCCATGGTGCAGTGGTGGTACGGCCACAACGCGGTCGGTTTCTTCCTGACCGCCGGCTTCCTCGGCATCATGTACTACTTCATTCCCAAGCGCGCCGAGCGGCCGGTCTACAGCTATCGCCTGTCGATCATCCACTTCTGGGCGCTGATATTCCTCTACATCTGGGCGGGCCCGCACCACCTGCACTACACGGCGCTGCCGGACTGGGCGCAGACGCTCGGCATGACGTTCTCGATCATGCTGTGGATGCCCTCGTGGGGCGGCATGATCAACGGCGTCATGACGCTCTCGGGCGCGTGGGACAAGCTGCGCACCGACCCGGTGCTGCGCATGATGGTCGTCTCGGTCGCCTTCTACGGCATGTCGACCTTCGAAGGGCCGCTCATGTCCATCAAGGCGGTCAACTCGCTCTCCCACTACACCGACTGGACCATCGGCCACGTGCACTCCGGCGCGCTCGGCTGGGTCGCCTACATCTCCTTCGGCGCGATCTACTCGCTCGTGCCGTGGCTGTGGAACCGTCAGCTCTACTCGCTCAAACTCGTGAACTGGCACTTCTGGGTCTCGACCATCGGCATCGTGCTCTACATCTCCGCGATGTGGGTGTCGGGCATCCTGCAGGGCCTGATGTGGCGCGCCTATACCAGCCTCGGATTCCTCGAGTACTCGTTCGTCGAGACCGTCGAGGCCATGCACCCCTTCTACGTCATCCGTGCCATGGGCGGCGCCCTGTTCGTCGCCGGTGCGCTGCTGATGGCGTGGAACATCTGGAAAACCATCGGCACCGCCGAGGAAGCGCAGCCCGCCGTCGGCCGTCCGGCCGGCGCGGTCGCCACGGCCGCCTGAACGAGGTCATCGATGTCACTCTGGTCCAAACACGCGATCCTGGAACGCAACTCGATCATCCTGGTGATCGGCGTCCTCATCGTCATCGCCATCGGCGGGCTCGTCGAGATCGTGCCCCTGTTCTACCTCAAGAACACGATCGAGGCGGTAAGCGGCGTGCGCCCTTACACTCCGCTCGAGCTCGCGGGCCGCAACATCTACGTGCGCGAGGGCTGCTACAACTGCCACTCGCAGATGATCCGCGCCCTGCGCGACGAGGTCGAACGTTACGGCCACTACTCGCTGGCGGCCGAGAGCATGTACGACCGGCCGTTCCAGTGGGGCTCCAAGCGCACGGGGCCTGATCTCGCCCGCGTGGGCGGCAAGTATTCCGACGACTGGCACCGCGATCACCTGCGCCGGCCCTCGTCGGTCGTGCCGTCCACCGTGATGCCGGCGTATCCGTGGCTCGAGAAGACGGAGCTCGACTTCGCGAACATCGGCAGGGATCTCAAGACGCAGGCCACGCTGGGCGTGCCCTACACGTCCGAGATGATCGAGCACGCGGCCGCCGACATCGCCGTGCAGGCGACGCCCGATCATCCCGACGCGGATGCGCTCGCCAAGCGCTATCCCAAGGCTCAGGCGCGCGACTTCGACGGCAATCCCTCGCGCATCACCGAGGCCGACGCGCTGATCGCCTACCTGCAGATGCTCGGCACGCAGGTCGACTTCAAGCTCTACGACGACAAGGCAAACATCCGGTGATCGCCATGCAAGGCACTTATTCAACGCTGGCTTGGTTCGCTCAGACCTGGGGCCTCGTCTACTTCGTCATCGTCTTTCTCGGGGTGCTCGTCTATGCCCTGCGGCCCTCGCAGAAGAAGCGTTTTGAACAGGCAGCGCGCATGCCGCTGCGGGAGGACTAAGATATGGCATCCGAGCGTCCGCACGTCGATGCGAAGACCCACGTCGCCACCACCGGCCACGAATGGGATGGCATCGAGGAGCTCAACACGCCGTTGCCGCGCTGGTGGCTGTGGCTGTTCTACGCCACGATCGTCTGGTCGGTGGGCTACTGGATCGTCTATCCGACCTGGCCGATGATCTCGTCCTACACGGCGGGGCTCTTCGGCTGGAGCTCGCGCGCGGCAGTGAACGAGCAGCTCGAGCGCCTCGTCGCCCAGCGCGCGCCTATGATGAACAAGCTGGCGCAGGCATCGGTCGCCGAGATCGCCGCGGACCCGCAGTTGGCCGACTTCGCGCGCGCGCTGAGCAAGCCGGCGTTCGCCGAGAACTGCGCGCCCTGCCACGGCGCGGGCGGCGGCGGCGCCAAGGGCTATCCCAACCTCAACGACGACGACTGGCTGTGGGGCGGCAAGCTCGACGACATCGCGCTGACCATCCGCCACGGCATCCGCGCCGCCGATGACAAGACCCGCCAGGGCAGCATGCCGGCGTTCGGACGCGACGGTATCCTCAAGCCGCAGGAGATCTCCGCGGCCGCGGACTACGTTCGCTCGCTCTCCAAGCTGCCGACGCCGGGCAGTGCCGACCTCGCACTCGGCAAGAAGGTGTTCGCCGACAATTGCGCCGTCTGTCATGGCGAGGCGGGCAAGGGCAACCGCGAGCTCGGCGCGCCCGACCTGACCGATGCGATCTGGCTCTACAGCCCCGACAAGGCCGTGATCGCCGAGGGCATCGCCAACGGCCGGGGTGGCTTGATGCCGGCCTGGGCGAGCCGTCTCGACGACACGACCATCAAGGCGCTTGCCGTCTATGTGCACAGCTTCGGCGGCGGCGAGAAGGACACTGGAAAGTAATCATGCCCGCGTGTTGCAACATTGCCACCGATCTGCACGACATGATGGAGGGCCGCATGACCCTGCCGGAGCTCGTCACCGAGGCGAGCAACATCGTGCCGAGCGGCGGCGGGCCGGTCGACGACGAGCCGCCGCTTTACGCGCCGCGGCGCAACATCTATCCGCAGGCGGTGCAGGGCACGTTCCGCCGCATCAAGTGGATCGTGCTCGTCGTCACGCTCGGCATCTATTATCTGCTGCCGTTCGTGCGCTGGGACCGCGGCCCCGACGGCCCGAGCCAGGCCGTGCTCGTCGACATGGCCAACGAGCGGTTCTATTTCTTCTTCATCGAGATCTGGCCGCAGGAGGTCTACTACATCACGGGCCTGCTGGTGCTCGCGGCGATGACGCTGTTCCTGATGAACGCCGTCGCGGGCCGCGTGTGGTGCGGCTATCTCTGTCCGCAGACGGTGTGGACCGACCTGTTCTACGCGATCGAGCGGCGCATCGAGGGCGACCGGCGCGAGCACATGCAGCGCGACGCCGCGCCCTGGACCGCCGACAAGGTCGCGCGCAAGGCGCTCAAGCACGTCCTCTGGCTGATGGTGGCATGGTGGACAGGCGGCGCCTGGGTGCTCTACTTCGCCGATGCCCCGACGCTGGTGAAGGACCTCGCCACGTTCCAGGCACCGCCGATCGCCTATGCCTTCATCGGCATCCTCACGGTCACGACCTATGCCTTCGCCGGCCACATGCGCGAGCAGGTCTGCCTCTATATGTGTCCGTGGCCGCGCATCCAGGCGGCCCTCACCGACGAATACGCGTTCAACGTCACGTATCGTCTCGATCGCGGCGAGCCGCGCGGCTCGGTCAAGAAGAACGAGGCGCTGCGCAAGCAGGGCCTGCCCGCCGGCGACTGCATCGACTGTCTGCAATGCGTGCACGTCTGCCCGACCGGCGTCGACATCCGCCAGGGGGCGAGCCTGGGCTGCATCCAGTGCGGCCTCTGCATCGACGCCTGCGATACGGTGATGGAGAAGGTCGGCCGGCCCACCCGGCTGATCGCCTACGACACGGATGACAACGTGCGCCGCCGCAAGGTCGGCCAGCCGCCGGTCGCGCGCATCCTGCGCGCGCGCACGCTCATGTATGCCGCGATCATCGCCCTGGTCGGCGGCTTCATGCTCTACACGCTCGCCACGCGCGAAACGCTCGGCGTCAGCATCATCCACGACCGCAATCCGATTTTCGTGCGGCTCGCCGACGGCGACATCCGCAACGGCTATACCGTGCGGCTGCTCAATAAGGAGCGCGTCACGCGCTATCTGACGTTCGCCGTCGAGGGGCTGCCGGGCGCCACCATCGACCTGCCGGGCGTGCCGCTGCCGCCCGACGGCGACCGCGCCATCGAGGTCGGCCCCGACCAGACCCGCGAGTTGCGCCTCCTGATCACCGATCACGGACAGCGCATCGGCGCCACCACCGATATCGCCATCGTGGTGACGGATCGCGCGTCCGGCCACACCGCCCGCGCGTCGGACCACTTCCGGGGACCCTGAGGAGGAGCCGCCATGACCACGCAACGCGCCACGGGCGAGATCACCGGCCGGAAAGTGCTCGTCGCCTTTATTGCCTTCTTCGGGGTGATCGCCGCGGTCAACTTCGTGATGCTGCGCGCGGCAACGTCGACCTTCGGTGGCGTGCAGGTGGACAGCGCCTATCGCGTCGGCCTCGCCTTCAACAAGGAAATCGCCGCCGCCGCCGAGCAGGAGGCCCGGCATTGGAAGGTGGATGCGCGACTCGCGCGCCGCGCCGACGATGCTCTGCAGCTCACGGTCCGCCTGCACGACGGCGGCGGCCTCGCGCCGGCGGGACTGGCGCTCGATGCCCGGCTCACCCATCCGGCCGACAGCCGGCGCGACCATCGCTTCGCCATGGCGGAAGGCGCGGCCGGCGAGTTCAAGGGCGAGACCGACGCTCCGTCGGGACAGTGGGATCTGTTGATCGAGGCCTCGCGGGGCGGCGCGGTGCTCTATCGCTCCAAGAGCCGTTTGACGGTCAAGTGAGGATCAGATGGGCGACGTGATCGACCTCTCCTCGTTCACCCGCAGCCGCGACGGCGGCCGCGCCGAGATGGATCTCGCGCTCGAAGGCGTGTCCTGCGGCGGCTGCATCGCGCGCATCGAAGGCGGGCTCAAGCGCCTGCCGGGCATCGATGAGGTGCGCGTCAATTTCACGAACCGGCGCGCGCACGTGGCCTGGACCAAGGGCGTGACGTCGCCCGAAGCGATCGTGGCCGAGGTCGAGCGGCTGGGCTATGGGGCCCATCCCTTCGTGGCGCAGCAGGTCGAGGACGACGAGGCGCGCGAGGCCAACCGCCTGCTGCGCTATCTCGCGGTCGCCGGCTTCGCCGCCATGAACATTATGCTGCTCTCGGTGTCGGTGTGGTCGGGCAACGTGTCCGACATCACGCCCGAGACACGCGACCTGTTCCACTGGCTGTCGGCGGTGATCGCGCTTCCGGCGGTGGCCTATGCCGGGCAGCCGTTCTTCCGCAGCGCATTCGGTGCGTTGCGCGTGCGCTCGGTCAACATGGACGTTCCGATCGCGCTCGGCGTGCTGCTGGCGACCGGCATGTCGCTCGTCGAGACGATCAATCATGCCGAGCACGCCTATTTCGACTCCGCGGTGATGCTGCTGTTCTTCCTCCTGTGTGGCCGCTATCTCGACCGCGCCATGCGGCGCCGCACACGCGCCGTCGCCGGCAACCTCGCGGCCCTGCGCGCCCAGACCGCGCATCGGGTGCAGAAGGACGGCACCGTCGTGGAGGTGCCGGCTTCATCGCTGCGTCCGCGCGACACGATCATCGTTCGCCCCGGCGACCGTCTGCCGGCAGACGGGGTGGTGATCGCGGGCACCTCCGAGATCGACGAGAGCATGGTGACCGGCGAGACCGCGCGGCGCGCCCTCAAGGGCGGCGAGACCGTCTATGCCGGCAGCCTCAACTTCACGGGCGCGCTGACGCTGCGCATCACCGCCGCGGGCGAGCGTACCCTGCTGGACGAGATCGAGCGTCTGCTCGACAATGCGGTCAAATCGAAGTCGCGCCGCGTGCAGCTCGCGGACCGCGCCGCCCGCCTCTATGCGCCGCTCGTGCACACGGCCGCGGCGCTCACGCTGACGGGCTGGCTGCTGGCGGGCGCGGGCCTGCATGCCTCGGTGATGGCGGCGATCGCGGTGCTCATCATCACCTGTCCCTGTGCGCTCGCGCTGGCGGTGCCCGCGGTGCAGGTGGTGGCGGCCGGGCGGATGTTCCGCGGGGGCATCATCCTCAACTCCGGCGACGCCATCGAGCGCCTCGCCGAGGTGGACACGGTGGCATTCGACAAGACCGGCACGCTGACGCTGCCGGAGGCGCGGGTGACCAACGCCGGCCTGGTTGCGCGCGACATGCTCGAGACCGCCGCACGGCTCGCCCTGTCGAGCCGCCATCCGCTCGCGGCAGCGCTGGCGCGCGAGGCGAACGAGCGGCGCATGTTCGAGGACGTCAGCGAGCATCCCGGCGAGGGCGTTTCCGTCGAGATCGACGGCCGCGCCGCTAGGCTGGGCAGCCCCGCGTTCTGCGACGCGGTGTGGACCGCAAATCAGTACGGCGCGGCGAGCGCCGACTCGCTGATCGCCTTCCGCCATGGCGACGAGACCGCGATCTTCGTCGTGCAGCAAACGCTGCGGCCGGATGCGCGTGCCGTCGTGCAGGCGCTGCGGGGGCGCGGCCTTGCCGTTTGCATCCTCTCCGGGGATCGCGCCGAGGCGGTGGCGCCCGTCGCCGCCGCGCTCGGCATCGAGGACTGGCAGGCGGGGCTGATGCCCGGCCGCAAGGTGGAACTGCTGCGTGACCTCAAGGCGCGCGGCAAGCGCGTCCTCATGGTCGGCGACGGCATCAACGATGCGCCCTCGCTTGCCGAGGCGCACGTCTCGCTCTCTCCCATCACGGCGGCGGAGATTTCGCAGGCGCATGCCGATGCGGTCTTCGTCGGCCAGCGGCTTGACCCCGTGGCGGAGGCACTCGCGATCTCGCGCGATGCCCGCCGTCTGATGACGCAGAACCTGCTGCTGGCGGTGATCTACAATGCCATCGCCGTGCCGATTGCAGTGGCCGGCCTGGTGACGCCGCTGATCGCGGCGCTCGCGATGTCCGGCTCCTCGCTGCTGGTCACGGGCAACGCGCTGCGCCTGAGCTTCGCCTGGCCCTTCCGCAAGGCCGAGGCGGGCCCGCCGACCGAAACCCGACAAGCCAAGCTGGCGATGCCATGAACGTCCTCGTCTACCTCCTGCCGCTTGCTCTCGGCCTCGGCCTCATCGGCCTGTTCGCGTTCCTGTGGTCGCTGCGCAGCGGCCAGTACGACGATTTGGACGGGGCCGCGCTGCGCGTCCTCGAGGACGACGACGTGACGCCCGACCGCTTGCGGTAAATCAAGGCGGGCTTGGCCCCTCCGCCGCATGCTGCCTCCGCAAATCGATCAAGGAGGGTCAATGCCATGAAAGCCGCCGATGTAATGGTGCGCGACGTCGTCACGGTCTCGCCGGACGCCACGGTCCACGAGGTTGTTCTGCTGCTGCTCAAGAACCGGATCAGCGGCGTGCCGGTCGTGGACGCCGCCGGCAAGCTCGTCGGGATCGTGAGCGAAGGCGATCTGCTGCATCGTGCCGAAGCGGGCACCGAGCAGCGCCACTCGCGCTTCCTGTCCGTGTTCGCCTCCAACGAGGCGCGCGCCGCCGAATACGTCAAATCGCATTCGCGCAAGGTGAGCGACATCATGACCAAGAACGTCGTGACGGCGTCGCCCGCGACTTCGCTGCGCGACATCGCCGCCATGCTCGAGAAGAACGGCATCAAGCGCGTGCCGATCGTCGACAACGGCAAGCTCGTCGGCATCGTCAGCCGCGCCAATCTCATCCAGGCGCTGGCGGTCGCGCCGGTGCAGCAGGCGTCGGTCGACGACACGGCGCTGCGCGACGAGGTCATGAACAAGATCAACTCGAAGAGCTGGTCGCGGCCCTATCTCGTCAACGCGCTGGTGCGCGACGGCACGGTCGAACTGTGGGGCATCGTCTCCACCGACGCCGAGAAGAACGCGCTGCGCGTCGTCGCCGAGGTCACTCCGGGCGTCCGCGCCGTGAAGGACAATCTCACGGTCCGCACGATCGAAGCCTGGGCCTAGCAGTCCCTGACTGGCTCTCCAGGGCACCGGCGAGTGGCCGTTCGAAAAGAACGGCCTCGTTCGCGTCATTGTCCCCGGCCCTCATGCCGGGAAGCTCTCCCTGCCGGGGCGCAGGGCTTGGCTCGATCCGGTCGCGCGCCGTAGGGTGACCCCTCGGCTCCAACGCGAGGATCGGATGAAGTCCCGTCATACGGCTACGCTGCACACGTGGCGGCAGAGCGCCTACGAACTCCTTGAAGGAGGCGCGTCGGGCGGTCGCGCCGGCCTCTTCGTGCAGGCCGGTATCGTCGCGACGGTGGTCGCGAGCGTGCTGGGCGTCACGCTGTCTTCGGTCGCCTCGCTGGCGGATCGCTACGGTGCGGTGTTCGATGCGATCGAGATGATCGCGCTCGTCGTGTTCACCGTCGAGCTCGCCTTTCGTCTGTGGGTCGCGGCCGAGCACCCACTCCACCGGCACATGTCCCCGGCCCGGGCGCGCCTGAAATTCCTGCTCAGTCCCGCGGGCCTGATCGACCTCGCCGCGGTGCTGCCGTTCTGGCTGGCGTTCGTGTTCCCGAGCGAATTGCAGGTGCTGGTGATCCTGCGCGTCCTGCGCCTGCTCAAGCTCGGGCGTTACTCGCCCGCCATGCGCGCGCTGCTCGACGCGATCTACCAGGAGCGCCTGGCGCTCGTCGGCTGCTTTGCGCTGCTGATCGGCGTGGCGCTGATCGCGGGCACCGCGATGTATCTCATCGAGCACGATGCGCAGCCGGACAAGCTCGCCAGCATTCCGGACGGCATGTGGTGGGCGATCGTGACGCTCGGCACGATCGGCTACGGCGACGTGGTGCCGGTGACCACGGGGGGGCGGATCACGGCGTCGCTCACCATCTTCATGGGCCTCATCATCCTTGCGTTGCCCATCGGCATCATCTCCAGCGCCTTCGCCAACGACATCCACCGCCGCAATTTCGTGGTCACCTGGGCCATGGTGGCGCGCGTCCCGCTGTTCGCCGGTCTCGATGCCGCGCAGATCTCGCACGTCATGCGGCTGCTGCGCGCGCAGCGCTTCGAGGCAGGCGCGATCATCGCGCGGCGCGGCGAGCCCGCGCATTCGATGTATTTCATCTCGGCCGGCGAGGTCGAGATCCATACGCGCGACCGCACCGTGCGGCTCGCAGGGGGGCACTTCTTCGGGGAAGTGGCGGTGCTGCGCAAGGCGCGGCGCTCCGCGACCGTCACGGCGGTGAGCACGACGAGCCTTCTCGTGCTCGACGCCTACGACGTCCAGGTCCTGATGGAGCGCGAGCCCCTGATCGCCGAGCGCATCCGGCATACGGCGCGCGAGCGGGTCGGCGAGGACGTTCTGGAGCCGAAGGGCGACATCGTGACCACGGAGATCGAAGACGTGCCGGCGCGGGACAGCGACGGCTAGGGCGCACGTGGGGACCCCGGCGGGGCGCGGGGAACCCGGATTGACGCCGGGCGTTTTCCCCTACCGCGGGGCCATCCCGCGTGAAAGCTCCCCGATGCTGAACCCGCCAAGCGGCCGCAGTGATGCGATCGAGGTCGCCGCCTCCCAGTCCGAGGAGCGGCGCAAGCGCGAATGGCTGCGGATCGCCTCGCAGATCGCCACGATCGGCATCTTCATCGTTCTGCTCGGGGTCGTGCTCAGCCTGGCGCGCGGGCTCCTGCGGCCGGTCGCGGCCGGCATCATCGTCGTGGTGATGCTCGGGCCGCTGGCGCGGCGCATGACCGGCCGGCGCTTCCCGCCTGTGCTGTTCGCGATCCTGGTGGTCGGCGTCATCGTCGCGCTGATGCACTTCATCACCATCGCGCTGTCCGGTCCGATAGCCGAGCTCGTCGAGACGCTGCCGACGCTCGGCCCGACCATCGCCCAGAAGTTCACGGTGTTCCAGCCCATGCTCGGCGTCTGGCACAGGCTGCAGGACTGGCTCAGCCCGGGCGGTGGGACGAGCGCCTTCAGGGTCGAGCTCGCGCCGCTCCTGCAGGCCATGGCCGCCTATCTCACGCCGGCCGTGGGCGAGCTGGTGGTGTTTCTGGCGACGCTGTTCCTCGCGCTGGTCAGCCGCGACAGCCTGCGCCGCAATCTCATCCTTTTCTTTCCGGACCAGAGCGAGCGGCTGGCCGCCATCCGCGTTCTCAACGAGATCGAGGAGCGCCTGACGCGGTACATCGGCGCGATCACCTCCATTAATCTCGGGCTCGGCTTGGTCACGGCCCTCATCTCATGGGCCGTCGGTCTGCCCTCGCCGGTGCTGTTCGGGCTGCTGGCCTTCATCGCCAACTACGTCCCTTATCTCGGCCCGGGCGTCACGCTCGTCGTCCTGTTCGTCGCCGGCCTCGCGACGTTCCCGCTGCTGACCGACGCGCTGATCGCGCCGGTGATCTTCCTTGCGGTGACCACGGTGGAGGGGCAGTTGATCACCCCGGCGTTCGTGGGGCAGCGCATCACCGCCAGCCCGCTGGCCGTGTTCCTCTCGCTGGCGTTCTGGATCTGGCTGTGGGGCCCGGTCGGCGGCTTCCTGTCCGTCCCGCTCCTGATCATCGGTTACGCCGTGCTCAATCAGCTCAGGACGAAGACCGAGGTGGATATTCCCGGCTAGCAACGTCGCGGCGCTCGGCCGAGGTTGGGGGTGTCACCCGGCAACCATTTGCGCGGTGGTGCGTTGATGCCCTGGCCCAACAGGAGTCAGTTCATGCCGACCGCACGCAAGCGAAACGGCCAGGGAAAGCGCGAGAGCTTTGCCGGCGCCACATCAGCCGTCCAGCAGGACCTGCGCAATCTGCGCGACGATCTGAGCGCGCTCGCGGACGAGGTGACGAACCTCGCCCAGGAGACCAGCGAGGAAACACTCGCCGACATCAAGGAGCGCGTTGCGCGCTTGCGCGACAATGTCGATGAGTTCGTCTCGGACGCCGGCGCGCGCGGCCGCGATGCATTGCGCGATATGACCGACGACCTCAACGACGCCGTGCAGACTTCGGTGCGCGAGCATCCGATCACCGTCCTCGCGATCGCGGCCGGCATCGGATTCATCTTCGGCGCCACCTGGCGGCGCTGACCGTTCGCCGATCCGGCGGGGCAGGACTCAGGCATCGGCGGTGAGCGCGCGGCCCGCAACCGGCCGGTGCGCCGCCAACGGCGGGACGCGGCGCACGGCAGGAGACCACATCGTGTTCAATCCATTCCATGAACTCGGCGCCAAGGTCGGCCGCACGGTGAGGGCCATGATCCTGGCCTGCGCGGCCGGGGCGGCCGGCATCGCCGCGCTCTTCTTCTTCAGCCTCGGCGCGTTCCTCTGGCTGCGCGAGCTCTATGGCACTGTCCCTGCCTCGCTGGCGCTGGGGGGCGCCTACACGTTCGTTGCGATCGTCGCCGCCGTCGCGATCCTCGTGGTGCGCCACCGGCATCCCGCGCCGGAGCCGCCGGCGCAGAAGCCGATGCCGCAATGGTGGGCCGATCCGATGATGCTCACGGCGGGCGTCGAGGTCCTTAAGCTCGTCGGCCGTCGCCGCACGCTCCCGCTGGCCCTCGCCGCCGTCCTGGCCGGGTTCGCGCTGAGCAGTTTCCTGACGTCCCGCTCGGACCCGCCCCCGCCGCGGCCGAGGTCCAACGGTAGCGGAACCGACCCCCACGCCCGGCGTTGATTATGGCGAGATTTTGAAGGGATCGAAGGAGCGTTCAACATGCTGTCAACCATCCTGATCGTGGTGCTCATCCTGTTGCTGATCGGCGCCCTGCCGACGTGGCCGTACAGCGCGAACTGGGGCTACGCGCCCGGCGGGCTGCTCGGCACGGTTCTCGTCATCATCGTGATCTTGGCTCTGTTGGGACGCATCTGACCCGTCGGCCGCAGGACAATCACTCCGGGCCGCGTCCGCGCTTTCCGTGAATTCCCCCCGAGAATTCACAGGACGGCGCGGATTCGGCTTGCGGCCCTCGTGACGACAGGCGCTAGTAGGCGGACCGGAGACGGGAATCGTCGACGGAACCGACCTTCCTGGGGGACGTCATGCTGGGCTGGTTCCAGGCGCTGATGCCGAAGGAGCAGCGCTTCTTCGAGCTGTTTGCCCGTCATTCCGAAGCCGTCCTGGCCGGAGCCGAAGCGCTCCGCGCCATGCTCGAGGGCGGAGAGGCGGTCGCGCGCAATTTCTCCCTGGTGATGGATCGCGAGCACGACGCCGATGCGATCACACGCGAGGTGCTGATCGCGGTCAGGCGGACCTTCATCACGCCGTTCGACCGTAGCGCGATCCGCGGCCTGATCACGTCGATGGACAACGGCATCGACCAGATGCAGAAGACGGCGAAGACCATCATGCTGTTCGACGTCCGCTCGTTCGAGCCGCAGATGAGGGACATCGCCGACGAGATCGTGGCGGCGGCAAAGCTGGTGCGCGAGGCGGTGCTGCTGCTCGGCACGCTGCGCGACGAGGCGGCGCGCCTGTCGGCGCTCACCGAGCAGATTTCCCAGATCGAGGGGCGCGCCGACGAGCTGCGCGATGGCGGCTTGAAGGCGCTGTTCCAGAAGACGGGCGCCGGCAACGCAATGGCCTTCATCGTCGGCAACGAGATCTACGATCATCTGGAGAAGGTGACCGACCGCTTCGACGACGTCGCCAACGAGCTCCACGGCATCGTCATCGACCACGCCTAGCGCCATGTTGTCGAAAATGATCACGCTCGAATGGGTCACCTCGGCGATGGTCGCGATCGGCGCCGGCCGGGTCGTGCTCTAGGTCAGGACCAATGGACGCGGCGACCCTGGCGCTTCCGGTGCTGATCGGCCTGATCCTGGTCGCACTGATCTTCGATTTCCTCAACGGCCTGCACGACGCCGCCAACTCGATCGCCACCATCGTGTCGACGCGCGTGCTGCGCCCGCTTTACGCCGTGGCCTGGGCGGCGTTCTTCAACTTCATCGCGTTTCTGTTTTTCGGCGTGAGCGTCGCGCAGACGATCGGTACCGGCATCATCGACGCGAGCGCCGTCGACCCGCACGTGATCTTCGGGGCGCTGATGGGCGCTATCGTCTGGAACGTGGTGACATGGTGGGGCGGCATTCCGTCGTCGAGCTCGCATGCGCTGATCGGCGGCCTGGTCGGCGCCGGCGTGGCCAAGGCGGGTTTCGACGTCATCGTCTGGGGTGGGCTCGGCAAGACGGGCGCCGCGATCTTCCTGTCGCCCGGCGTCGGCTTTCTGCTGGCGATGCTGCTGATGCTGGCGGTGTCGTGGATGTTCGTGCGCTCGACGCCCTGGATGGTCGATCGCATCTTCCGTACCGTGCAGTTCGTCTCCGCGTCGGCCTATTCGCTCGGCCACGGCGGCAACGACGCCCAGAAAACCATGGGCATCATCGCGGTGCTGCTGTTCTCGCAGGGCTATCTCGGCGACACGTTCAGCGTGCCGTTCTGGGTGGTGATCACCTGCCAGGCGGCCATGGGCCTGGGCACCCTGTTCGGCGGCTGGCGCATCGTGCGCACCATGGGCTCGCGGCTCACGCATCTCACGCCGATGCAGGGCGTCTGCGCGGAGACCGGCGGCGCCGTCATGCTGTTCGTCGCCACTCATTTCGGCGTGCCGGTCTCGACCACCCACACCATCACCGGCGCCATCATCGGCGTCGGCACCGCGAAGCGCGTCCGCTCGGTGCGCTGGAACATCGCCAACGGCATTCTCGTCGCCTGGGTCATCACGATCCCGGCGGCGGCCGTGGTCGGCGCGCTGTGCTACTGGCTCTCCGAGCTGATCTTCTAGGCCGCCTTCGCCTGCGCGGAGGCGCCGGCGAGGCGGCGGATCGCCTCGATCATCGCCGCCGGCGAAGCAACGCCCTTGCCCGCGATGTCGTAAGCGCTGCCGTGCGCGACGGACGAGAACAGGATCGGCGTTCCGATCGTGAGCGCCGCGCTCCGGTTGGGCGCGATCAGCTTGGCGGCGATGTGGCCCTGGTCGTGCAGCATCACGAGGAACGCGTCGCAGGGCTTGTTGAACATCGTGTCGGCGCCGAACGGGCCGGTGACGTCGATGCCGGCCTGCGCCGCGTCGGCGATCGCGGGGCCGATGATCTCCATCTCCTCCCGCCCGAACAGGCCGCCTTCGCCGGCATGCGGGTTGAGTCCGCTCACGACGATGCTCGGCACGGCGATGCCGAGCCGCCGCAGCGCCGCGTGCGCCGCGCGGATGGCGCGGCCGACGCGCTCGCGCGTGATCAGGCGCACGGCCTGCGCGACGCCGACATGCAGCGTCGCGTGCGCGATGCGCTTGTCGTCGAAGCACAACATCAGGAACACGTCGTCCGGATCGGTGCCGGTCTCGCGCGCGACGAACGAAGGATAGCCGTCGAAGGCGATGCCGGCGGCCGCGATCGAGGTCTCGTTCTGCGGCGCTGCGACGACGGCCTCGACGTCGCCGGCGAGCGCGGCTGCGATCGCCCGTCGCGCGCTCGCGAGCGCGCCCCGCCCATAGGCGGCGCCGCTCGCGCCGAACGCGAATGCCTCCACGGCCGGCATCGGCGCCGGCAGCACGTTGACCGGTCCGGGCCAGCGCGCCTCTGCCACGCAGGTCACGACGTGGACCTGCGAGGGCAGGCCTGCGGCCTGCGCCTGGCGTGCGAGCACCGCGGGATCGCCCACGACCAGCGGCCGGCAGATTGCCGTCACCGCCGGATCGAGTGCGGCCTTCAGCGCGATCTCGGGTCCGATGCCTGCGGGGTCTCCGGTCGCGATCGCGATGCGCGGCAATGGATTCGACATGTTCCACCCTGTAGGCTCGCCCGTCTCATCATGCCGGGCCGCCGGTCTCGCGTCATCCCGCCGGGCCGGCCTCTTTGCGGATGCGAAACGTGATCACGCCCTCGCTCTTGCCGGCGCCTTCGATCGCATCGCCGGTTTCGCGCGTCAGGTTGGGGATGTCGATCTCCGCCAGGGGATCGGTGCACTCGATGACGAGCACGTCGCCGGGGGCGAGCTTGCCCAGCGCCTTGCGGGTGCGCAGCGCCGGCAGGGGGCATTTCAGCCCGCGCAGATTGAGCGTGGTCTCGGTCATGGCGCGCTGGCACTAACATTGGTTGGCGCGTAAGGCAAAGGCCCATGGAGCATGAGGCATCACAGCGCATCACACGGCTGACGCCGCTCGACGATGTGCTGACGCGCATCGCCGCCACGGTCGCGCCGGTTCCGCCTGTCTCGATCGGCATCGAGGCTGGGCGCTGGCGCATCGCGGCGGAGGATCCGGTCGCGCCCGCGCCGCACCCGGCGCACGCCGTGGCGCTGCGCGACGGCTACGCCGTGCGCTCCGAGGCGACGGCGGATGCCAGCGCCTATGCGCCGATGCCGCTCGCGGACGCCCGCGCGATCGAGGTGGGCGAGCCGCTGCCCGCCGGCGCCGATGCGGTCGCTCCGGCCGACGCGGTGCTGGCAGATGCTGCGGGCGTGCAGGCCGTGCAGGTGACGGAGGCGGGCGGCGGCACGCTGCCGCCGGGCGCCGATGCGCATCCCGCCCGTCCGATTCGCATCGGCGGCAAGCAGCTTCGCCCGCTCGACGTGGCCGTGCTTGCAGCGGCCGGCATCGGTCGTATCGCCGTGCGCGCGCCGCGGGTGGAGATCATCGCCGCGCGCAAGGACCGGATCATCCGCCAGGTCGCCGCGCTGCTCGAGGGGCTGATCGCGGACGCGGGCGGCGATGCCTTCCAGGGGGCGGCCGGCGCCGGGATCGAGATGGCGCTGCGCCATGGCGAGGCGCACTTTACCATCGTCGTCGGCGGCAGCGGGCAGGGCCGCCACGACCGCAGCGTCGCGGCGCTGGCGCGCGCCGGGCGTGTCGAGGTGCACGGCGTTGCAATCGCGCCCGGCGAGACGGCGGCGTTCGGCGCGGTCGAACAGGTGCCGGTGCTCGTCCTGCCGGGGCGGATCGATGCCGCGCTCGCCGGCTGGCTGACCCTGGGGGCCGCGATCATGCGCGCGCTCACCGGCGCGACGGACGAGCCGGCAGCCATCAGCGCGGTGCTGGAGCGCAAGGTCGCCTCCGCGATCGGCCTTGTCGAGGTGGTACCGGTGCGCGTGCAGGGCGGCCGCGCGCTGCCGCTGGCGTCGGGCTACCTGCCGCTGCAGGCACTGGCGCAGGCCAACGGCTATATAGTGGTGCCGGCCGGGAGCGAGGGCTTTCCGGAAGGCGCCACCGTGGCCGTGAGACCGATGCCGTGACCGCTGCTGCCAGGAAAACAACCGACGACCTGATCGAGGCGGTGCGCCGCGCTGCGCGCCAGGAGCAGTTCCTCGAGGTGGTGACGCCCCAGGAGGCGCGCGCGCGCTTTGCGCGTCATCTCGATCTCTCGCCGCTGCCGGCGGAGAGCGTCGCGCTCGGGGCCGCTCTCGGTCGCGTGCTGGCGCGGGACGTCGCGGCGCCGATCGACGTGCCGCCGTTCGACCGCTCCGGCGTCGACGGCTTCGCTGTGCGCGCCGCCGACACCACGGGGGCGAGCGACGGCGCGCCGCGTCGGCTCCTCCTCAACACCGAGGTGATCGCGTGCGGGCATCCGCCCTCGGTCGAGGTGCGGCCCGGCACCGCGACGACGATCGCCACTGGCGGCGCGATCCCGCGTGGCGCCGACGCGGTCGTGATGATCGAGCACACCGAACTCGTCGAAACCCCGGACGGCCCCGCCATCGACGTGCGTCGTGCCGCCGCGCCCGGGCAGTTCGTCGGCTTCGCCGGCACCGACATCGCGCGCGGCGAGTGCCTGCTGCGCAGCGGAACGCTGATCACCTCGCGCGAGATCGGCATGCTCGCGGCCTGCGGCATCGCGCAGGTGCCGGCGGTGCGCCGGCCCAAGGTCGCGGTGCTCTCGACCGGGGACGAACTCGTCGCCCCCGGCGCGCCGCTGCGGCCGGCCGCGATCTACGATTCCAACAACGCCATCGTCGCCGCCGCCGTGCAGGAGGCAGGCGGCGAGCCGCTCGTGCTCGGCGCCTATCCCGACGACGAGGCCGCGCTCGGCGCGGCGCTCGCGCGTGCGCTCGATGCCGCCGACATGGTCGTGCTCTCCGGCGGCACGTCGAAAGGCGCGGGCGATCTCTCGCACCGGATCATGAGCCGCGTCACGCCCGGCGTGATCGTGCACGGCGTGGCGCTCAAGCCGGGCAAGCCGCTGTGCCTCGCCGTCGCCGGCGACAAGCCGGTCGCGGTGCTGCCCGGGTTCCCCACATCGGCGATCTTCACGTTCCATGCGTTCGTCGCGCCGGTCATCCGCGCGCGCGCCGGCCTGCCGCCGCAGACCGCGCGCACCGCGACGGCGCGCGTGCCGGTGCGCATCGCCTCCGAGCTCGGCCGGCAGGAGTTCGTGCTGGTGGCGCTGGTGGAAGGCGCCGACGGCGCGGTCGCGTTCCCCACCATGAAGGGCTCGGGCTCGGTCACCGCCTTCTCGCAGGCCGACGGCTTCCTCGCCATCGACGCTCTCGCGGGTTCGCTCGACGCCGGCGTCGAGGCCGACGTCACCTTGCTCGGCACCGCGCGCATGCCAGATCTCGTGGTGATGGGCAGCCATGACGTCGCGCTCGACGTGGTGCTCTCGCATCTCGCCGCGCAGGGCCTCTCGCTGCGCACCATCGCGATCGGCAGCATGGGCGGCGTCGCCGCCATCTCGCGCGGCGAATGCGACATCGCGCCCGTGCATCTCATGGATCCGGCGGGCGTCGCCTACAACACACACCTCGTCAAGCCGGGCCTCTCGCTGGTGCGCGGCTGGGAGCGCATGCAGGGCTTCGTGTTCCGCAAGGGCGACGCACGCTTCGAGGGCAGGTCGGCGGCGGACGCACTCAAGGCCGCGCTCGCCGATCCCGGCTGCCTGATGGTCAACCGCAACGCGGGCGCGGGCACGCGCGTGCTGATCGACCGGCTGCTGGCGGGCGCGCGGCCCGGCGGTTACGCCAACCAGCCGCGCTCGCACAACGCGGTCGCCGCCGCCGTGGCGCAGGGCCGGGCCGACTGGGGCGTCGCCATCGCGACGGTCGCGCAGATGTACGGTCTTGCCTTCCTGCCCATCGCGCCGGAGCACTACGATTTTCTCGTCAGCGACGCGCGGCGCGACCGCCCGGCGGTGCGCGCCTTCCTTGCGGCATTGAGAGAGCCGGGCGTGCGCGAACGCATCGCCGCCCTCGGCATGAAAATGCCGGACGCGTGATCGGCCGGGTGGGCGACATGCCGCGGCGCGGTTTGCTATAACGTCCGCATGCGTGTGATCGGCATCGCCGGCTGGAGCGGCTCCGGCAAGACCACCCTGATGACCAAGGTCATTCCGCGCCTCACCGCGCGTGGGCTGAAGGTTTCGACGCTCAAGCACGCGCACCACGGCTTCGATGTCGATACGCCCGGCAAGGATTCGCACAATCACCGCATGGCGGGGGCGACCGAGGTGATGGTCACCTCGGCCAACCGCTGGGCGCTGATGCACGAATTGCGCGGGGCGCCCGAGCCGGGGCTCGACACGCTGCTGGCGCGCTTCAGCCCCGTCGACCTCGTCATCGTGGAAGGCTTCAAGGCGTGGCCCGTCACCAAGATCGAGATCTTCCGCGAGGAGGTCGGCAAGCCGCCGCTGCACCCTGACGACAAGCATATTCTCGGCATCGCGTCCGATACGCCGTTCCCCGACGCCGGCCGCCCCGTGGTGCCGCTGGCAGACCTCGACGCCATCGTCGCGCTGATGCTCGATTGCAGCGAGCAGGTGGAAGCCGCCATCGCCCGCGCACACGCGCTCAGGCGTGCGGCCATGGCAGGGTGAGGAGGCGCGCATGGCGCAGCTCACCGACGACTGCTTCGCCTTCTCCGGCCCGCTGCTGCCGATCGTGCAGATGGAGGCGATCATCGCCGAGCGCATCGTGCCGGTGGACGGCATCGAGCGCGTGCCGCTGCGCGCGGCGCTCGGCCGCGTGCTGGCGCAGGACGTGATCGCGCCGGTCGATGTCCCGGCATTCGACAATTCGGCGGTCGACGGATACGCGGTGCGCATCGAGGACCTCGACCCGCAGGACGAGACGCGCCTCACCGTCACCGAGCGCGTCACCGCGGGCCGCAGCGCGTCGCGCCCGCTCAAGCCGGGCGAGGCCGTCCGCATCTTCACCGGCGCACCGGTGCCGGAAGGCGCCGACACGGTGTTCATGCAAGAGGACACGCGCGTCGAAGGCGCGAACGTGATCGTTCCGCCCGGGCTTAAGCGCGGCGCCAACTTCCGCTACGCCGGCGAGGACGTGCGTGCCGGCGAGGTGATCCTTCCTGCAGGACGCCGGCTCGCCGCGCAGCACGTCGCGCTCGCGGCCGCCGTCGGCTTCACGGAGCTCTCCGTGCGGCGCGCCTTGCGCGTCGCGCTGTTCTCGACCGGCGACGAGATTGTCGAACCGGGCCAGCCGCTGCACCCGGCCGCGGTCTACGATTCCAACCGCCATCTGCTCGCCTCGCTCCTCGCGGGGCTCGGGGCGCAGGTCACCGATCTCGGCATCCTGCGCGACGCGCCCGACGAGCTTGCGGGCGCGCTCGCTGCCGCCGCCGCGGGCAACGATCTCGTGCTCACCTCCGGGGGCGTCTCGACCGGCGAGGCCGACCACGTGCGCGAGGCGGTGGAGAAGATCGGCCGGCTGGTGTTCTGGCGCGTCGGCATCAAGCCCGGCCGCCCCGTTTCCATGGGCGTGCTGCCGGGCGCGGGTGCCGGTGCGCGCGACGGCGCCGCGTTCGTCGGCCTGCCCGGCAATCCGGTGGCCGCCTTCGTCACCTTCGTGCGCGTCGTACGGCCGCTCCTGCTGCGGCTCGCTGGCGCGCTGCCCGAGCCGCTCGTCGCCGTGCCGGCGCGCGCGACCTTCCGCTATCGCAAGAAGAAGGACCGCCGCGAGTATCTGCGCGTCACTGCGCATGCGGGCGAGGGCGGCATGCTCGAATTGGAGAAATACCCGTACGAAGGCGCGGGCCTGCTGGCCTCGCTCACGGAGACGAGCGGGCTTGCCGAGATCGCCGAGGATGTCACCGACGTCGAGCCCGGCGATATGATCGGCTATCTGCCCTACGCGCTGCTGCTGGGCTGAGCGTCCGCCTGCGCCAGCTTCTCCGCCGCCGCCACGTCCTCCGGCGTATTGACGTTGAAGAACGGATCGACCGGCGTGTCCGGCCACTCCGCGATCGCGACGCCGTGGCGCGCAGTCCACACCTCGATCTTGTGCAGGTCTTCCTCGACCACCGCGCGGCGCAGGTCCTCGCGCAGCGACACCGGCCACAGGCCGACCACGGGATGGCGCCAGTCGCCCGACTGCGCGCAGGCGAGGGGCTTGCCCTGCGCGGTGCGCGCCTCGTGCAGGCGCGCAACGACATCGGCCGGCAGGAACGGGCAGTCGCCGGGCACGCTCGCCATCCAGGCGATGCCGGGCGCGTTGGCCGCGGCCCAGTCGAGGCCGGCGAGCACGCCCGCGAGCGGGCCGGCGAAATCGGGCACGCTGTCGGGGATGACCGGCAGGCCGAAGGATGCAAAGCGCGTGGGGTCGCCGTTGGCGTTGAGGATGATGCGCGCGCACCCCGGCCGCAGCCGTGCCAGCACGCGTTCGAGGATGGTCTGTCCGCCGATGCGGATCAGCGCCTTGTCGCCGCCGCCCATGCGGCGCGCCTGGCCGCCGGCGAGCACGAGGCCCAACGTCGGCGGAAACTTAGTCGTCATGCACCGCCGCTTTGCGCCGGTGCTTCGCACTCTCCTCCTCGACGGAGTCGAGATTCTGGTCGAACACGATGCGGCTCTCGCCCGCGAGCGCGACAAAGCGCTTGCCGCGCGCGCGGCCGATCAGCGTGAGGTTGGCCTTGCGCGCGAGCTCGACGCCCCAGGCGGTGAAGCCCGAGCGCGAGATCAGGATCGGGATGCCCATGCGCACGCACTTGATCACCATCTCGGAGGTCAGGCGTCCGGTCGTGTAGAAGATCTTGTCGCCGGGCGGCACGCGCTCGCGGAACATCCAGCCGGCGATCTTGTCGACGGCGTTGTGGCGTCCGACGTCCTCCATGTAGACGAGCGGGCGCTCGCGCTGCGCCAGCACGCAGCCGTGGATGGCGCCCGCCTCCAGGTAAAGCGAGGGCGTGGTGTTGATCTCGCGGGTGAGCGCGTAGAGCCACGAGGTGCGCAGCTCGGCGTTGGGCAGCCGCGCCTCCTCGATCACGTCCATCAGGTCGCCGAACACGGTGCCCTGCGCGCAGCCGGAGGTCTGCACTTTCTTCTTGAGCTTGGCCTCGTAGTCGGTCGGCCGCTGCGTGCGCACGACCACGACCGAGAGTTCCTCGTCGTAGTCGACGCCGGTGACGACGTCGTCCGCCTGCAGCATGTTCTGGTTGAGCAGGTAGCCGAGCGCGAGGTAGTCCGGATAGTCGTTGATGGTCATGGCGGTGACGATCTCCTGTGCGTTCAGGAAGATCGTCAGGGCGCGCTCGACCGTGACCGAGGTCTCGACCGGCATGCCGGTCTGGTCGATGCCGGTGACGCGCTCGGTCAGCCGCGGATCGTGCGGATCGGGCCTGATGATGTAGCTGTCGCGGCCGGGCGCCATGGCCCGACAATGTGGCTTCGCCGGGCGCTTTTCAAGGCTTTAACCCTACGGAATGACTTGAAAATATCCCCCGGGGCGGGCAATGAAGTGCCGTCCGGAGGGATGGCCGAGTGGCTTAAGGCGCACGCTTGGAAAGCGTGTATACGGGAAACCGTATCGAGGGTTCGAATCCCTCTCCCTCCGCCAGTCCTGACCAGCATGCCGTCAGGCATGCTGGTCAGGACTGGAGTGGACGGGAGATAACGAACCCTCGATGTTCGCGCGCCTCGTTTTTGTCTGTGACAGAACGAGGAGCGAAAAGGACGCGCTCGCTGCGCGAGCGCGTTGGGTTCGAATCTTATCGGCTCAAATCGTTGGGCGTGTTCCGCCAACCCTTTTTGTAGGCTCTTCCCCGCCGAAACGAAAAGGTTGCGCTTGGATGTCGCCTGCGTTTCCGGACGCCCGGCGGATGGCCGCGATTCGCCCCTTCTGATCCGTCAGGTGCGGTGGAACTTGGTAACGCATTCATCGAGGCGTCGGGACGCCGCGTCGACTGGATTCATATTCCCGTGCTTGGTATTGCCGCTGGCGATGGTCGCCTCAACGACCGAGGGCGCGCCGACGAAGTCACCAAAGCAAGAGGCTTCGGCGCCGTCCATCACGTCGATGCGCCTCGCATGAGTGCCGTGCAGACCGTGCATTGCGAACGTGCCCTATCCCTGCGAGCATGTTGCGCGCGAAAAACAGGGAGAGAAACGTGTTTGCACGAGGGACGCGCCTGGCGCTCGCCGCCGCACTGGTTGTCGCCGCTGACTGCGCTCAGGCAGCCGAGGACGCCTGCACCAGTTTGACGCCGGCGGCGATGGGCGGGCCGACGGCCACCGGCGGCGACAATCGCATTGCGTTGCGCTGGCTGTCGACGTCGAATTACGAGCTGATTTTCCGCGACAAGGTCTATCTCCTCGATGCGTACTTCCTGCAAGGACCGCGCGCTCGCCCCACCGGCATCGTTCCAAGCGAAACGAAAAACGTGGACGCGATCTTCATCGGGCATGCGCACTTCGACCACATGTCCGATGCCGTGCCGGTCGCCGAGAAGACCAAAGCTCGGGTCTACGGCGCAAAAATCACCGTCGAGACGGCGTACAAGCTTGGCCTCCCGCAGGGGCAGGGAACGTCCGTATCGGATGGCCAAACGTTGACGTTTCCCGGCATGACCGTGGACGTCGGCCTCGCCGAGCATTCGACCTTGTCGCGCGCCGTTCTCGATGGACTTCGAAAGCTTTACGAGGTGTCCGCCGGCGCGGCCACGCCCGATCAGCAAAGTGCCGAGAAGACGATATTGGCCAAGGGAACGTTTGCGCCGGAGGTGATCAAGGAAGGCACGATGGCCTATGCCTTCACGTTCGACACCGGCTTCAAAATGGTCTGGCTCGACAGCGCCGGGCCGGTGACCGAAGGCGTGCGCGCACTCGCGCAGAAGCTAGGCCCTGTCGATCTCGCCATCATCGCCTACCAGGGCCAGCCGGTGGCGCAGGTCCAGGTGCCGGTGACGCTCGAGCTCGTGAAGCAGTTCAAGCCGCGCATTTTCCTGCCGGCGCACCACGACCAGATCTTCGGTCTGTTCCTCGACCTCGGCGTTGAGCCGCTGTTCGAAGCGATCCGGGAGGCTCTTCCGGGAACGCAGACGATCGCTCCGCTCCACCGCCAAGGCCTGTGCTTCGATATCAGCAAGGCTGGCGGCAAGTAGCAGACCGCGACACCGGAAACGATGCCCGGGCGCCCGCCGGGGCATCGTCACTTGCGGACCAAGGTACGGCTGGGATCAGTTCGCTCGCACGAGCGAAGCGGTGTGCTCCAGCGTCAGTTGCTCTTCGGCGGATTCTCGAGCTTCCAAGGGTCCTTCACCATGGGAAGCGTCTCGAGGTCGATGTTCACAAGTCGTCCGTCGCGCCGCTCCACGCGGCGGATGTAAATGTTCTGAACGATCTCGCGCTCCTCGGGATCGATCATGATCGGTCCGCGCGGACTCTCGAGCTTCTGTCCTTTCATGAAATCGACGTACTTCGACCCTTCCGCTTTCGCCCCGAGGGCGGCAACGGCGCGATAGATCAAATGTGTGCCGTCCCAGGCCGCAGCGGAAGCAACGTCGGGGATCGCATCTTCACCGAACATCTTCACCAGCTGCGCGCGCATCTTTTTGTTCTCGGGCGTCGAGTTCGATGCCGTGTAGGGGAAAGCCGACAATGTTCCGATCACGTCATCGTTGAACTTTTTCAGATAGACGGCCGATGTCTCGCCGCCGGCCATCAGCTTGATGCCCGCAGCCTTCAGTCCGCGCTCGTTGAACGCCTTGAGGAATGCGATCGACGTCGAGCCGCCCGGCTGCATCATATAGACCGCGTCCGGCTTGGCGTTGAGCATCTTCTCCATGTAAATGGAAAAGTTCGATTCGTTCATGGGCGTTCGAATGCTGCCGACGATCTCACCGCCCGCCGCCTTGAAGGCTTTGATGAAGAACGTTTCGGCATCGTACCCAGGCCCGAAGTCGCTCACCACCGTGAACACCTTGCGGACGCCGTTCTTGTAGGCCCACTCGGCCATCGGCCCGGCGTACTGCGGGACAGTCATGCTCAGACGGACGTAGAAGGGTGATGCTCGCGTGACCGACGCGGTCGCGGCATTCATGATGATGACCGGCACCTTGGCTTCGTTCGCGATGTCGGCGACGGCGAGTGCGTGAGGCGTGAGGTCGAAACCCGCGAGGAACTTGACCCGGTCGCGCAGCACGAGTTCTTCGGCAAGCTGCTTCGCCTTGGCCGGACCGGCCGAGGTGGCGTCGCGGTTGACGAACTCGATCGAGATCTGCTCGCCCGCGGGCCCCTTGACGGTGTTGCCGTGGAGCGCCTGGTAAGCCTGAATGGCCTGCTGGAACTGCGAGCCGTAAACCGCAAATGCTCCCGTAAAATTGGCGATCAGTCCAACCTTGACCGTTTCGGCTGCGTGCGCGGCGGACCCGGAGATGACGGCTGCGGCCGTCGCAATGGCAACGAGGAGTCGCATTGGCGCTTCTTCCCTTCTATTTTGCTATTGTAGTTGTCTGTTCTAGTCGCGGATCGAGCCTACAGCGGCGCGCGTCAATCGATCAACGCAAGCAAGAGCATGGCTTGGCCGCGCAACCAGCACAGATGCGCCGTCCGGGACGGCCCCCATCACGCCGGCGCGGCGTACGCAACGTCTAGCTATGGTTGGTGGTTACGGTGAGGGCGGCTAGCCGCCCAGTGACCCAACTCCAGATGCGTGGAGGCCGACATGCACATCGCCGTATTCGAAACCGAGGAATGGGAGCGCAAAGCCTGCTTGCGCCTTGAGCCGCATCATCGCGTACACTGTACGTCAGAGCCGTTGGCGCAGCGCAACGCGGCCGATTTCTCCGACGCGGAGGTTCTCAGCCCGTTTGTGAATTCGCGGCTCGACGGGTCCGTTCTTTCACATTTCCCGGCGCTCAAGTTCATAGCGACTCGGTCTACCGGGTACGATCACATCGACCTCGATTATTGCGCCAAACACGGCGTCATCGTCTCGAACGTGCCAGACTATGGCGACTCGACCGTCGCGGAGCATGTTTTTGCCCTGCTGCTCGCCGTGGCGCGCAACTTGGTGGAGGCGGTGGAACGGACGCGTCGCGGGCGTTTTGTCCAGTCCGGATTGCGTGGCCTGGAATTGCGCGACAAGGTGCTCGGCGTGATTGGCACTGGACGCATCGGGCTGCGGGTGATCGAAATCGCCCGCGGGTTCGGCATGCACATCATGGCCTATGATGTCAGGCAAGACCAAGCTGCTGCGGCGCGCCTCGGCTTCACCTACGCCGGTCTTGACGAGCTACTTGCCGCCGCCGACGTTACAACGCTGCACGTGCCGGCGACGCCTGGCACCCTCCGCATGATCTCAGATCGCGAGTTTTCCCGGATGAAACAGGGCGCGATTCTCATCAACACGGCTCGCGGCAATATCGTGAATATTGAGGCTCTGGTGCGCGCGCTGGCGGATGGGAAGCTTCGAGCGGCCGGGCTTGATGTCCTGCCGCAGGAGCCGCTGATCCGGGAAGAAGCGGCAATATTCCGCAATGGCGCGGTCAGGGATGCCGACGACCTCAAGGCGCTCGTGGCAAATCATGTGCTCCTGCGCTTTCCCAATGTGATTGTCACGCCGCATAACGCCTACAACACCGAGGCGGCGTTGCAACGAATTATCGGCACGACGCTTGCCAATATCGAGGCGTTTGCCGGCGGGACGCCACAGAACGTCGTATCTCGACGCTGACGCGCGCCCCGAGGCTTGCCGTCACCGCTGGGTTAAATCCGTGCTCAGCTAAAGCTTCGCCCGTCGCAGCAATTGCGCGTTGATCGCCACCACCACTGTGCTCGCCGACATGAGAATCGCGCCCACAGCTGGTGAGAGCAGGAATCCCGCCCAGGCGAGAACTCCCGCAGCCAGAGGAATGGCAAAAATGTTGTAGCCTGCCGCCCACCACAGGTTCTGAAGCATCTTTCGATAACTCGCACGACTAAGCCTGACGATGCGCGGTATGTCGCGAGGATCGCTCCGCACCAGCACGACATCGCCTGCCTCCACTGCGACGTCGGTGCCCGCACCAATGGCGATTCCGATGTCGGCCGTCACCAATGCCGGTGCATCGTTGACGCCATCGCCGACCATGGCGACACGCTTGCCCTGCGCCTGCAACTCCTTGATTTTCTCCGCCTTGTCCTCGGGGAGGACCTGGGCAAAGACGGTATCGATGCGCAATTCTTTGGCTACGCTCTTGGCGACTGCTTCGGAATCGCCGGTGAGCATGGCGACCTCGATGCCTTCCTGGTGCAGCCGCTCAACTGCTTCATATGATTCCGGGCGGATCGCATCCGCGATGGCAAAGACGGCGATGATGCGATCACCGTCAATCAGATAAATGGCAGCCTGCCTGTTCTCCCCGAACCGCTCGGCCGCCTCGCGCAGTTCCGGTGCGACTTCCACCCCAAGGCGGCGAAGCATAGCAGGACCGCCCACCTTCAGCTCGCGGCCGTCCACTGTGGCCTGGACCCCGTGCCCCGCCATGGCTTGGAAGCCCTCGGCGCGAGGCACCTGGAGACTGCGCTCCTGCGCACTCTTGACGAGTGCCTGCGCGATCGGATGCTCCGAGTCGTGCTCCACGGCAGCGGCCAGCCTCAAAGCGTCGGTTTTCTCAACTCCCGCCACTGTGACGGTTTCCACCACCCGGTGCTCACCGAGTGTTAGCGTGCCGGTCTTGTCGAAGACGATCGCATTGAGGTCGCGCGCCTCCTCCAGTCCGCGCCGATCGCGGACAAGCAGGCCGGACTGCGCGCCCATGGTGGTCGAAATCGCGATCACCAGCGGCACGGCGAGACCAAGCGCGTGCGGGCAGGCGATCACCAGCACCGTCACCACGCGTGTGATGGTGAAATCGAGCGTTGCGCCCAGCGCCTGCCATGCGACCAGTGTCACTCCGCCTGCCACGATTGCCACAACGGTTAAGAGGAATGCCGCCCGGTCAGCGAGAGCCTGTGCTCGCGACCGCGAGGTCTGCGCCTGCTCGACCAGGCGCATGATTCCCGCAAGTGCGGTCTTTTCCCCGGTTCCGGTCACCTCGACACGCAGCGAGCCGTCGCTGTTGACTGTGCCGGCAATCACCTTGTCGCCTGCGCCCTTCCGCACCATGCGGGATTCGCCGGTGATCATCGATTCGTTGATCGAACTCTTGCCGCTCTTGACCACGCCGTCGGCGGGAATGCTTGCCCCGGGGCGAATGAGAACAAGATCGCCGTCACGCAACTGCTCGACCGTGACCTCCTCCGTCTGATCATTGCCGGTGAGCCGCAGAGCTCTGTCCGGCAACAGCTTGGCAAGCTCTTTGAGTGCGCCTTGTGCCTGGAAGATCGATCGCATCTCGATCCAGTGGCCGAGCAGCATGATCGTCACAAGGGTTGCCAGTTCCCACCACAGCGCATGACCGGGAAGCCCCAGAGTAACAGCAGCGCTGTAGAGGAAGGCCACAATGATTGCCAAACTGATCAGCGTCATCATGCCCGGCAGCCGGGCGATCAATTCGCGGATTCCGCCTTCGACGAAGATCCAGCCGCCATAGAAGAAGACAACCGTCCCGAAGATGGCCGGAACGTAAGCCGATCCGGGAAATGCCGGAGCCCGAAAGCCAAACCAGTCCTGGATCATCGGATCCCAGACCAGCGCCGGGACGGTCAGGGCGAGACATACCCAAAATCTGTTCCGAAACATCTCCACGCTGTGGCCGGCATGTTTGTCGTGACCGCCATGTTCCGTCTGGGCACGGTGGTGCCCCGGCTGATCCGGCGCAGACGCTGATGGCGAAAAATGCTGCTGACCGTGGGGGTGAGGCTTGCTCGAATTTTCCATGGCGTCGTCTCCCGACGATCAACGGCAGGAACCCGCTTATTATTTAAGGTCATCGCCACCCCGAAGGTAGCGCGTCGCGTCAATCGATCAACGCAAGCGAGAGCATGCCTCGGCCGAGCAACCAGCACAGATGCGCCATCCGCGACGGCATCGGGCCGGTGCGGCAAGGCGGGCGTGGGCAAGCCGTCCGACTTCGGTGCGAATTGAGCGGCACCGTCCGGCGCGGCGCGACGTCACGGACCAGTTCCGCTGGGAAAGACGCTATTGCGTGGCGCCGAGATCGCGCCTCTTCTCGAGATATTCGTCACGATTGATCTCGCCGCGCGCATAACGTTCTTCAAGCAGGTCGAGGCCGGCCGAATGTCGCGGTGCCGCTTCCAGCGCGCCTGAAAGCGAGCCGCGCGCGTACCACACCACGGCCAGGACGATTGCGATCAGCAGGATAGGCCAGATGAACATGTCAATCACTCCGTGGCGCGCATTTTCTTAGCCCTTCGCCACGCCGCGCGCCTTGACCTATGTCAGTCCCGTTGACCGCTGCCAGCCAGCGTTTCATCGACGTCGCAGGGCAGGCGGCTCGATGATTTCATCGCCCCATATCTTCTTTCTTCTGCAGGTATTCGTCGCGCGTGATCTCGCCGCGGGCGTAGCGCTCTTCGAGCACATCTTGGTGACTCCCTTTGGCAACGATGGTGTCAGCGTCCTTGTGTTGATGTGCGACCTTCAGGTTAGGACTGCGGATCACGCTCCAGATTCGTCTTGAATGGGTCGGCGATCCTTGCGGCCGCTTTGGTAGCAGGGGCCATCGGCGTATATCATGCTCGGCCCGAAGCAGAGGCTGTAGCCGCCGTGGTGGGGCCGCAGCCGCCACTCATCATACCGTGGCCGGGACCATCGCCGGCGCGGCCCCTCGTCGAGCGGAGGCTATAGCCGCCATGAACTGATGCTGGCTATTTCGGGCATGCGCCGTAATAGCCGGAATTCCGATCGGCGCCGGTCCGATGCCAGCACAGGCGTTGGCCGCGATAGGCCTGGCCACCCCTGCCGTAATAGCGCTGACCGTGTGGCCCATAGCCGTACTCCATGCCGGGGCCCATTCCGTAATAACCGCCGCCGTACCCGCCCATCATGCCCGGGCCCATGCCGTAGTAGGCGCCGTAGCCGCCCATCATGCCCCCACCATAGTAAGGCTGCGCCCGTGACGGGCTGCTGATGGCAGCGATCCCGGCGCCGAGCACGAGTGCCGTCGCCACAAAGAGATATCTTTGCATGACAATACTCCTTGGTGACCGTCTTCGGCTGTTGGTCTTTCCCGCTGAACGCGACGCGGGCGCGACGAGTTCGCGTCGCGATTTTCACTTTTGGGATATCGGCACGATGATTTTGCCCGGGCGCCACGCCAGAGCAGCAACAGCGCGGTCTGGGCCGGTGCTGGCTCGGCGCGAGCGTGTGAGACTGGCCGACGATCCGCTCCTTTTGGGCCGACCGCGGTCAAACGGCCCGGCCTGGCGCAGGCAACCCATGCCAGTTATGCGAACTATGCGAAGAAAATAGGCACTGTCGCTGCGGTCTTGCGGTATCAATGGGCACCGGTCCACTGGATACCCCCCGATGCCCCAAGCGATTCCTGCCTCCGTCGGCCAGGCGCGGCTGATCATCATCGGCGCCTCCATGATGCTGATGATCGGCATCGGCATCCGCCAGAGCTTCGGCCTGTTCCTCACGCCGATGACGCAGGACATCGGCATCACGGCGTCGGACTATACGCTCGCCTTCGCCATCCAGAACATCGCCTGGGGCATCTCGCAGGCGCTCATCGGCGCGCTCGCCGACCGCTTCGGGCTGCGCATCGTGATGATGGTCGGCGTCGCGATCTTCGGGGGCGGGCTCGCCATCATGGCCAGTGCGCAGGGCGCGATGGCGCTGATCGTGTCGGGCGGCCTGATCGGCGTCGCGCTCTCGTGCACGACGACCTCGCTGACCATGAGCGCCGTCATCCGCGCCGTGCCGGAGAACAGGCGCAGTCGCATGCTCGGCCTCACCTCCGCGCTCGGCTCGATCGGCATGTTCTCCGTGCCGCTCGCCGCGCAGGGCCTGCTCTCGGTCGCGACGTGGCAGACCGGCCTGTGGTTTTTCGTGCTGATGGCGGTCATGATGTTGCCGGCCGCGTTCCTGGCGGGCAGCGCCGACAAGATCCCCGTGCACGTCACGCACGCGACCTCGATGCGCCAGGTGCTCGGGCAAGCCATGCGCAACCGCCAGTTCTTCGTCTTGTCGGGGGCGTATTTCGTCTGCGGTCTCAACCTCGTCTTCCTGACGGTGCATCTGCCGTCCTATCTCGCGCTGTGCGGCCAGGACCCGATGCTCGGCGCTGCCGCGCTCGCCGTGATCGGCGGTGTCAGCGCGGTGGGCTCGCTCATCACCGGCTGGCTGGGCGACAAGTATCCGCGCCACGTCCTGCTGGGGCTCCTCTACATCCTGCGCTCGCTGATGATGGCGGCCTATTTCATGCTGCCGCCGTCGCCCACCTCGACGCTGCTGTTCGCCGCGGTCATGGGTCTGCTGTGGTGGCCCGGCCTCGCGCCGCTCATCGGCGGCTTGGTCGCGCAGATCTTCGGCACCCGCTACATGGCGACCCTGCTCGGAATCTCCTTTGTCGTGCACCAGGCCGGCTCCTCGCTCGGCGCTTACGGCGGCGGGCTGATGTTCGACCTGTTCGGCTCCTACGACCGTGCCTGGCAGATCGGCACGTTGATCGGCCTCACCGCCGGCCTGGTGCAGATCGCTTTCGGCGGGCCTCCGCGCAAGAAGGACGAGAGCAGGGTCACGCGCGACGAGCGCATCGTGCCGGCGGGCGCGAGCGCGTAAGCTCGAGGGGTTTTCCGGGCCTCGCGTTCACCCGATCTGCCGCATCACGAAGTCGAACAGCAGCGCCGCGGCGTCGGCCGGATCGCCCACGTTCTCGATTACGAGATCAGGCCGGATGGCCTCGCGCGACGGGGCGGGGCGCGCGACGCGCCGCGTCGCGCTTCCGTCCGATGGCCGCAACCGGCTTGTGACGCGGGCGAGGAGAACATCCTCCGGCGCCGTCACGAGCACGACGCGGCATCGCGCATACCGGGACCGTGCCGCCTCGATCACCGCGCGCGATGCGTTGCAGACGACCACGCGCCCGCACGCCATCTCGTCGTCGATTGCCGCCGGTACGCCGTAGCGCAGGCCATGCGCCTGCCAGCTCAATGCGAACGAGCTGTCTTGCTCGGCGCGCGCGAAATCGGCTTCGGTCATCGAATCGTGATCTTCGTGCTGCGAGGCGGCGCGCGTCACCACCCGCCGTGCAAGGACGATCGGCTGCCCGGCCGCCCGCGCGCGCATCATGCCGATGAGCGTGTCCTTGCCGGCGCCGCTCGGGCCGACGATGAGGACGAGGGCGCCCGCTCCGGTTCTGTGTGCGCCACCGGCCGCTGTCATGCCACGCGTCGGCCCGTCGACCAGACCGAACGGACGATCGGCAGATCGCGTGCGACGTGGATGCGCACGAGGTCGGCGCGCTTGCCGGCCGCGATCTCGCCGCGGTCGGTGACGGTGCGCAGCGCCGCCGGCAGGTCGATGGCCGATGTGGTCTTCGGCAGGGCGAAGGCGGCGAGCAGCAGGCTCGAAGGAACATAATCGGACGAGAGGACGTCGAGCACGCCGAGACTGGCGAGGTCGCTGGTCGCCACATTGCCCGAATGTGAGCCGCCGCGCACCAGGTTCGGCGCACCCATCAGCACGCGCACGCCCGCGGCATGCAGCGCCTTGGCGGCCTCGACCGTGGTCGGAAATTCGGCGATGGCGACGCCGTTGTCGACGGCTTCGCCGACGTGCGCGATGGTGGTGTCGTCATGGCTGGCGAGCGGCGTGCCATGCGTGCGGGCGAGATCGATCAGGGCGCGCTGGTTCCTGTCGGCATGGGCGGCCGCGTACTCGCGCCGCCGCTCGAACATGAGGTCGAGCTCCCGGTCGCTCAGTCCGCCGGTCTTGCCGCGGTAATAGGTGCGCAGCTTCTCCTCGTCGCGGAACTGGCGCTGGCCGGGCGTGTGATCCATCAGCGACAGCAGTCGTACTTCCGGCAATCCGATCAGTTCGGCGGCTTCCGACACCACATGCGGCATCGGCACCTCGCAGCGCAGATGCAGGAAATGATCGATGCGCAGCATGCCGGCGTCGCGCGCCGTTGCGATGGCCTCGCTCAGGCGCCGGGCTTCGCCGCCGCCGTCCTCGACGTCGTCTTCCCTCCAGACCCGCAGCGAATCGAGCACCGTCGTGATGCCGCTGGTCGCGATCTGAGCGTCGTAGGAGACGACGGCCGCTACCGGATCCCACGCCACTTTCGGGCGCGGCATGAAATGCGCCTCGAGGTGGTCGGTGTGCAGCTCGACGAGGCCCGGGATCAGCAGATCGCCGCCGAGGCTTTCGGTGGTGCCGGGCCGCGAGCCGCGGCCGACGTCGATGATCTTGCCGTCGGCGATCGCCACCCAGCCGGGGTCGAGAATGCGGTTGGCCTGCACCACGCGGGCGTCGGAGAGCACGGTGACCGACGAAGCGGACATGTTCATGCTGCCGCAAACCGGGTGACGTCGATGACGCGGTCGGCGACGGCGTCGCACACCTGCTGATCGTGGACGATGGCGACCATGGCCGTCCCCTGGCGCTTCTTCTCGCTGATCAGGTCGATGACGACCTGACGATTGTGGGGATCGAGCGAGGCGGTCGGCTCGTCGAGCAACAGCAGCGGGCGTTCGGGCAGGAAGCCGCGCGCGATGTTGACGCGCTGCTGCTCGCCGCCGGAGAAGGTCGCGGGCGGCAGCGACCACAGCCGCTCCGGGATGTTGAGCCGCCGCAGCAGCGCTTCGGCGCGCGGCGAGTCGCCGGATTCGGCGACGACGGCGAGGGCCGGAACACGCGGCACCGCGCGCAGGAACTGGCTGACGTAGCCGATGACGGAGCGGCGCAGGCGCAGGACGTCGCGCGGCGGCGCGGCCGCAATGTCGGTGCTGGCGCCGCCATGGCTCACGACGATGCGGCCCTCGTCGCAGCGGTAGGTGCCGAAGATCATCTTGAGGATCGACGATTTCCCGGCGCCCGAGGGGCCGGTGAGTACGACGCACTCGCCCGGCGTCACGCAGAAGCTGACGTTCTGCACGATCGGCAGCCTGATGCCGCCCTGCAGATGCATGGTGAAGGTCTTGGCGACGCGGGCGAGCTCGAGGATCATTCGCTGTCTCACGCTGGCAGAACGGACGACACGAGAAGCTGGGTGTAGGCCTCGCGCGGATCGTCGAGCACCTGATCAGTCAGGCCGGTCTCGATGACCTCCCCGCCCTTCATCACCAGGATGCGATGCGAGAGGAGGCGCGCAACCGCGAGGTCGTGCGTCACGACGATGGCGGCGAGACCGAGATCGGCCACGAGGCCGCGCAACAGGTCGAGCAGCTTGGCCTGCACCGATACGTCGAGACCGCCGGTCGGCTCGTCCATGAACACGAGGCGCGGCTCGGTGATGAGATTGCGGGCGATCTGCAGGCGCTGGCGCATCCCGCCGGAATAGACGCGCGGCGTATCGTCGATGCGGCGCGGGTCGATCTCGACGCGCGCGAGCCAGCTTTCGGCGGCGCCGCGGATGCGGCCATAGTGCTGCCAGCCGACGGCCATCAGCCGCTCGCCGACGTTGCCCCCGGCCGACACGCCCATGCGCAGTCCAAGCGCCGGATCCTGGTGGACGTAGCCCCAGTCGGTGCGGAACAGGAAACGGCGCTCGGCTTCGCCGAGCGAGGCGAGGTCGCGCGTCGCGCCGTCGCGCATGCGGTAGAGCACGCTGCCGGCGCTGGCCGCGAGCTGCGCCGACAGAAGCTGCAGCAGTGTCGACTTGCCCGAGCCGGACTCGCCGACAATGGCGAGCACCTCTCCCTCGTAGAGCTCGAACGAGACGTCGCGGCAGCCGAGCTGGCGGCCGTACCATTTGCTCACGCCCTGGGCGATGAGCAGCGGCTGGTCTTGAGCCGTCATGGCCTGGCCTCGTCGAGAAGGATGCGAAAGCTGTATCCGTGCCGCTCGAAGCCGAGCTGGTCGTAGAAGCGATGAGCGCGCTCGCGCCTGGCGTTCGAGGAGAGCGCGAGCTTGTAGCAGCCCTTGTCGCGGCAGCGCTCGATGGCAAAGCGCATCATCTGCTGGCCGATGCCCTGGCCGTGGATGCGCGGATCGACGACCACGTCCTCGGCGATCGCCGAGGGCGCGCCGAGATGGCCGAGGTTGTGCATGATCAGCAGCGCGAAGCTGCCGATGATCGCGCCGGCCTCTTCGGCGACATACAGCGTGTAGTCGGGATAGTCGGCAAAGCGCGCGAAGACGGCGCGCGCCGTCTCGACCGGCAGCACGTCGCCGTCGTCGATCTCGGGCTGGGCGTAGAGCGCCAGCACGCCGGGCAGGTCGGTTTCGCCGGCGGCGCGGATGGTGATCGCGGCCGTCTCACGCATGCGCCGCCTCCGCGGTGGTCGGCGCGGCGGACCGTCGGCCCTCGCAGTAGTCCGTATCGGAGCAGACGAACATGCGGCCGCCGCGATCGTCCGTGACGACCTCGTCGAGGAAGCTGTCGGAGGCGCCGCAGAGCGCGCAGCTCGCGTCGTGACGATAGCGCTCGAACGGGTGGTCCTCGAAGTCGAGCGAAACCACCCTAGTATAGGGCGGGATGGCGTAGATGCGCTTCTCGCGGCCGGCGCCGAACAGCTGCAGCGCCGCGCAATCGTTCATCTTCGGATTGTCGAACTTCGGGGTCGGCGAGGGGTCCATCACGTAGCGGCCGTCGACCTTCACCGGATAGGCGTATGTCGTCGCGATGTGGCCGTGACACGCGATGTCCTCGTAGAGCTTGACGTGCATCAGCCCGTAGTCGGCGATCGCATGCATGCGGCGCGTCTCGGTCTCGCGCGGCTCCAGGAAACGTAGCGGTTCCGGGATCGGCACCTGGAACACCAGCACCTGGTGGTCCTGCAGCGGCGTCTCCGGAATGCGGTGTCGCGTCTGGATCACCGTCGCTTCGGTCGTGGCCGTCGTGGTGCGCACGCCGGCCGTCTTGGCAAAGAACTGGCGGATCGAGACGGCGTTCGTGGTGTCGTCGGAACCCTGGTCGATGACCTTGAGCACGTCCTGCGGACCGAGGATCGACGCGGTCACCTGCACGCCGCCGGTGCCCCAGCCGTAGGGCATCGGCATCTCGCGGCTGGCGAACGGCACTTGATAGCCGGGGATTGCGACCGCCTTGAGGATCGCGCGGCGGATCATCCGCTTGGTCTGCTCGTCGAGATAGGCGAAGTTGTAGGCGGGTATGCTCATTCGGCGGCCTCGCGCAGTTCCGGCGCGGCCTGCGCCTTCGCAAAGAAGTCGTCGCGCAGCTTGCGCACGAGGCCGAGCTCGGCCTGGAAGTCGACGTAGTGCGGCAGCTTGAGGTGCTCGACGAAGCCCGTCGCCTGGATGTTGTCGGAATGCGACAGCACGAACTCCTCGTCCTGGGCCGGCGCCTTCACCTCCTCGCCGAGCTCGCGCGCACGCAGCGCACGATCGACCAGCGCCATCGACATCGCCTTGCGCTCGCTCTGTCCGAACACGAGGCCGTAGCCGCGGGTGAAGCGCGGCGCTTCCGTCGCCGTGCCGGCGAATTGGTTGATCATCTGGCACTCGGTGACCTCGATGGTGCCGAGCGGCACGGCAAAACCCAGCTCCGGCGCGCAGAACTCGACCTCCACCTCGCCGAAGCGAATCTCGCCGGCGAACGGGTGATTGCGGCCATAGCCGCGCTGCGTGGAATAGCCGAGCGCCAGCAGGAAACCTTCGTCGCCGCGCGCCAGATTCTGCAGGCGCAAATCGCGGTCGGCCGGAAAGCTGAGCGGATCGCGGGTCAGGTCGCCGACCGAGGCGTCAGGATCGGCCGTCGGCGACGTCTCGATCAGGCCATCGGCGGCGAGCAGGTCCGTCACGCGCGGGCAACGCGTCTCGGTCGCGGAGCCGAGCTTTGGCCGCGGCACCTCGCTGTCCCTGGCGAGGGCCGGATCGAGCAGGCGGTGCGTATAATCGAACGTCGGTCCGAGCACCTGCCCGCCGGGAAGGTCCTTGAACGTCGCCGAAATGCGCCGGCGGATCAGCATCTCGCCGGTGTCGACGGGCTCGGACGCCCCGAAGCGGGGCGTGGTGGTGCGAAATGCACGCACCAGGAAGATCGCCTCGATCAGGTCGCCGCGCGCCTGCTTGACGGCAAGCGCCGCAAGTTCGCGGTCATAGAGCGAGCCTTCGCTCATCACCCGGTCGACGGCGAGCGCAAGCTGCTCGGCGATCTGATCGAGCGAAATCTCGGGCACGGAGCGGTCGCCGCGCCGCGCATCCGCAAGCAGCGCGTGCGCGTTCTCGATCGCGCGTTGGCCGCCTTTGACTGCAACGTACATCCTCAGCGGCTCCCTTCGACGATGCGCACCGAGCGCGGCAACGCAACCACGGTGTCCTTGTGCACGAACAGGAGATCGACGCCGCGCGGAAACAGCTCGCGATTGGCGGAAAGCTGCACGGCGAAATCGGCGGGCAGGGGGGAGGCGGCGAACGTTGCGGTGCGCGCGATGCCGGGTCCTGCAAGCGTCACCGTCTCGCCCGAAAATCCGTCGACCTGCATCACCAGCGTCGTCGAGCGGTCCGGGTAGTCGGCGGTGCCGGGATTGAAGCGCTCGAAAGCAGGTGCGTTGGCCGGGTCGGCGATCAGCGCGAAGGAAGCGAGGTCCGGTGCGGCCGTGATCGGCGCGCCGGTGTGGAACGTCAGCCAGTCGGTGACCGCCGCGGATTTTGCCAGCGGCGGATCGAGCCAGACCGGTGTTTCGTAGTCGAGCAGCGTCAGCGCGATCGCGGCCGCGGCCGGATCCAGCGGCTTTGGCGCTTTCACCGGGGCCGTGATCGTCTTGCGTTCGCCCGGCCGCGCCAGCGCGTCCATGACCGCGCGGAACACGGACTGGCTTGCGAATACCGGATTGTCGAATGCGGCCGCGAGCGCCATCGCGTCAATCCTCGCCTCGCACCATCGTGAAGAACTCTGCGCGTGTCGCCGCGGATTGCGCGCGTTTGCTCGTGCGTTCGAGCTCGAGCCGCCGGCGAATCGGCGTGAGCACATGGCGCTCGACCGCCGCGCGGTGACGATCGGTCTGCCACAGCGCATCGCAGAGCGCCGCCAGCCGTGCCTTGTCCTGGTCTCGGCCCAGAACGTAGGCAACGCCGATCTCGCCCGATGCGATCCGCACCGAGGCGCGCGTCACGGTCGTTTCTCCGAGATTGAACGGCGCGCCGTCGCCGCCGATGCGACCGCGCACCATCACGAGGCCGACTTCCGGCGCGCGCAGCTCGACGTAGCTTGCATGCGCGCCGACATGCTTGAGCCCGCCGGCGAGTTCGCGCGGCTCCGCGTGCGCCAGCGCCGCCAGCGTGGCGCGGCGCTCGGCGTGGGCGGATTCGGGTTGAGATAAATCTGTCACGGACGAGCGCTACAAGTTGTCTATTCGGGTAGACAACTTTTGGACCCGGTCGATGACAGGCAGATGACGAGGGCGTGTTGAAGACGGCCGAGCCAGCAGAAGATCGAATCGCCGGCGGCGGCGCGGGCATCGCGTTGTGGCGTCGCCTCGCTGACGACATCGAGCTCTCGATCATGACCGGTGCCTATGCGGCCGGCGATCGCCTTCCCGGCGAGATCGAGATCGCAGAGAAGTTCGGCCTCAACCGTCACACCGTTCGCCGCGCGCTCGCCGATCTTGCCGATCGCGGGCTGGTGCGCGCCGAACGCGGCAGCGGCACGTATGTCGAGACCGTGCGTCTCGCCTATCCGATCAGCACGCGCACGCGCTTCTCCGAAATCATCGGTGCGGCGGGCCTCGAAGCCAGCGGCAAGCTGATCGCCGATCGCGTCGAGCCGGCCACTGCGGATGTCGCTCAGCGCTTGCGGCTCGAGCTCGGCGATCCGGTGGTCTGCCTCGACATCGTGCGCAGCGCGAACGGCGTGCCCGTCTGCGCCGGCACGTCGTTCCTGTCCGCGAAGAAGTTTCCTGATGCAGCCGCGGTCTACCGCGAGTGCCGCTCGATCACCCGCACGCTCGCGCACTTCGGCATCCGCGATTACCGGCGCCGCTCCACGCGCGTGTCGGCTGCGGTGGTCGACGCGCTCGACGCCAAGCGGCTTGGGCTCGCGCCGGGCCGCCTTGTTCTGGTCGTGGATGGCGTCGACGTCACGCGCGCGGGCAAGCCGGTCGTAACGACGCATGCGCGGTTTGCGACCGATCGCGTCGAGCTGCTGATTGAGAGCTGAGACCAGGGGCGAGCCATGGCCAAGCAGTTGTCATTGACGCCGCTGGTGGATCCGACCGCCGAGATTCGCGACAGCAGGCTCGGCGTCTACACCGAAGTGGGCGCGCGCACCAAGCTGCTGGAAGTCACGCTCGGCGACTACTCCTATGTCGTCAACGACAGCGACATCGCCTACGCCGCGATCGGGAAATTCTGCTCGATCGCGGCAATGACGCGGATCAATCCGGGCAACCACCCGATGGATCGCGCCAGCCAGTCGCATTTCACCTATCGCGCGAGCGCCTACTTTCCGGGCGAGACGGACGACGCCGGCTTTTTCGACTGGCGCCGCGCGCACGCCGTCACCATCGGCCACGATGTGTGGATCGGCCACGGCGCGATCGTGCTGCCGGGCCGCAGCATCGGCACCGGTGCGGTGGTCGCGGCCGGCGCTGTCGTCACCAAGGATGTGCCCGACTACGCCATCGTCGCCGGCAATCCGGCGCGCGTCCTGCGCGCGCGCTTCCCGGACGCCGTCGCACGTCGGCTCAAGCGCCTCGCCTGGTGGGATTGGCCGCACGAGAACCTGCGCGGCGCGCTGCAGGATTTCCGCACGCTCGCCGTCGAGGACTTTCTCGCCAAGCACGAACCGGTGCCGGCCATCGCATGAACATCTCCGTTCGCACCAAGCCAGCCATCCGCGTCGAAGCCGGCCAGGCGCTTGTCGACGGCCACATCGGCCCGGCAACCATCGAGGTCGAGGGCGGGCTCATCGCGAGCGTCGATGGGAGCGCGGGCGCGGCCGCGCTGCGGTTTCGCGCCGACGGGCTCACGGTGCTCCCCGGCATCGTGGACATCCATGGCGACGCGTTCGAGCGGCAGATGATGCCGCGGCCCGGAGTCGGCTTCCCGCTCGATATTGCGTTTGTCGAAAGCGACCGCCAGGCGATCGCCAACGGCATCACCACCGTGTTCCACGGGCTGACGTGGTCGTGGGAGCCGGGCCTGCGCGGCTCCGACAATGCGCGCGCCGTGCTGGCGTGCCTCGAGCGCATTGGGCCGCAGCTTGCCGCCGAGACGCGCATTCACCTGCGGCACGAGACCTACAATCTCGACGCCGAGGACGAGATCGTCGGATGGCTGGCGGCGCGGCGCATCCATGCGCTGGCGTTCAACGACCACATGGACATCGCCCTCGCGTCCACCGGCCGCGCACACAAGCTCGACCCGATGGTCGAACGCTCGGGCCTAACGCGCGAGGAGTTTCTCGCGCTGGTCGAGCGGACCCATGCACGGGGCGGCGAAGTGCCGGCCTCGATTGCGCGGCTGGCGCGGGCGGCGGTTGCCGCCGGCATTCCGCTGCTGTCGCATGACGACACCAGCCCCGGGCAGCGCGCCTGGTTCCGCGATCTCGGCTGCAAGATCGCGGAGTTCCCGACGACCATCGAGACGGCGCGGGCGGCCGCGCAGGCAGGCGACGCGATCGTGTTGGGCGCGCCGAATGTCGTGCGCGGCGGCAGCCACACAGGTTGGACCAAGGCAGCCGACATGGTGGGCCTCGGCTACTGCTCGATCCTGGCCTCGGACTACTATTACCCGGCGCCGCTCGTCGCTCCCTTCCGCCTTGCTGCCGATGGTGTTGCGCCGCTGCATGAGGCCTGGCAACTCGTCTCGGCATCGCCGGCGGCCGCCGCCGGATTGACCGATCGTGGATCGATCGCCGCCGGACAACGCGCCGATCTCATCTTCGTCGATGCCGCCGATCCGCTGCGCCCGTGCCTCGTCGCCACCATGGTTGCCGGGCGCTTCGCATATCTCGCCGACGCCAACCGCCTGGGTGCGCGGCCATGAGCACCCCGCGCTACGCCATCTATTTCGTTCCCCCGCCGGAAGCTTCGCTCTATCGCTTCGGAGCGTCTGTGATCGGCTACGACTGCTACACGCGCTGCGAAATCGCGTTCCCGCCCGAGCCTCCACTGACCGGCGCCGGCTGGATGAAGGTGACCGAGCCGGCCCGCATCTACGGCTTCCACGCCACGATCAAGGCGCCGTTCCATCTGGCGGAGGGTGCGGACGAGAGCGGCCTCGAGCGGAAGCTGCGCGCGTTCGCCAAAAGGACGACCGCGACGGCGGACCTCGTCGTGAAGCTCGATCTCATGAAAGACTTCATCGCCTTCGTGCCGCAGGGGCCGTCGCCCGCGCTCGGTGCACTTGCGGAACGGTGCGTCGTCGATCTCGACGAGTTCCGTGCGCCGCTCACGCAAGACGAGCGGCACCGGCGGTCGGAGGCTGGTCTGAGCCCGCGCCAGGCCGCCCACCTCGAGAGATGGGGCTATCCCTATGTGTTCGAGGACTTCCGCTTCCACATGACGCTGACCGGTGCGCTCGGCGAGTCCGATCGCGGAATCGTCTTCGATTATCTGCAGCGTCTGCTCGATCATGCTGACGTTGCGGAAACCGTGGCCGTCGATCGCCTGTGCCTGCTGCGTCAGGACTGGCCCGGCGCGCGCTTTCGCATGATCTCCGTCGCCAAGCTCGGAGGAGCGTGATGCTCACACTCTGTGGACAGCGAGAGCGTGCGTCACAAAGCGCCGGTCACTTCATCCACGTGTCACACAGCCGTGTTCGAGTCCCGCCAACAAGGGGAGTCTTGCCTTGACGCAGTCGGACATCCACGTCGAAGTGAAGAGGGTCCGCAAAGCCTTCAATCCCGGCGGCGCCATCCTCGATGACATCTCGTTCACGCTCGGCCGCGGCGAGATGGTTGCCCTCATCGGTGCGTCGGGCTCGGGCAAGTCAACGCTGATCCGATCGATCGCCGGTCTCATTCCCATCGCGCGCGACGGCGGCGAGATCGTGCTGTTCGGCCGGCCGATGCAGCGCGACGGACGTGTGTGCGCTGACGCGAAGTCGCTGCGCGCGCGCGTCGGCGTCGTGTTTCAGCAGTTCAACCTCGTACCGCGCCTCTCTGTTCTGACGAATGTCTGTCTCGGCCGGATGGGCCGGCTGCCGTTCGTTCAGGGAACGTGCGGCCGTTTCTCGATGGGGGACAAGCGCGCCGCGATGCAGGCGCTCGCCCGCGTCGGCATTGCCGAGCATGCGCTCAAGCGCGGCTCGGATCTATCCGGCGGCCAGCAGCAGCGCGCGGCGATCGCGCGCACGCTGGTGCAGGGCGCGGAGCTTCTGATTGCCGACGAGCCGATCGCATCGCTCGATCCGAGCTCGGCGCGCCGCGTCATGGATCTGCTCTCCGACATGAACCGCCGCGACGGCACCACCATCCTCGTCTCGCTTCACCAGGTCGACTACGCGTTCAAGTACTGCCCGCGCACCATCGCGCTCAAGGCCGGACGCGTCGTGTATGACGGCCCGACGAGCGCGCTGACCCCGGCGCTGCTGACGTCGATCTACGGCGCCGAGAGCGAAGACCTGTTTGCGCCTTCGCTCGAACCGTCGGTCGCCGCCTGGCGCGGCCGGGAGGTGGCTGTCGCCGCGTCGGCAGCCTGAAAGCCATGCCGGCGCGTTCGCGCCGGAGACAAATGACCGTTCACCAACAGGAGGCATTTCACATGCACCGCAGTTTCATTGCCCTGGCGGCCGCAGCGCTCGTTGCGACCTCCACATTTGCCAAGGCGCAGGAGATCAACTTCGGCGTGATCTCGACCGAGGCATCGGTCAATCAGAAGAAGAACTGGGAGCCGTTTCTCGCGGCGATGTCGAGCGCCACGGGCCTCAAGGTCACCGGCTTCTACGCCACCGACTACGCCGGCGTGATCGAGGCCATGCGCTTCAACAAGGTGCATGTCGCCTGGTACGGCAACAAGTCCGGCATGGAGGCGGTCGATCGCGCGCAGGCCGAGGTGTTCGCCCAGGTCATCGCCCGTAACGGCAGCGACGGCTATTACTCGCACGTGATCGTGCACAAGGACAGCCCGTACAACTCGCTCGACGACATCCTGAAGTGCGACAAGACGCTCGACTTCGGCATTGGCGATCCCAACTCGACCTCCGGCTTCCTCGTGCCGATGTCCTATATCTTCGCGAGCAGGAACATCGATCCGAAGTCCTGCTTCAAGACCGTGCGCAACGCCAACCACCAGGCCAACGCCATGGCGGTCGCCAACAAGCAGGTCGCCGCCGCCACTAACAACAGCGAAGATCTGCAGCGCGTCGGTACCACCGCGCCGGACGCCCGCGCCAACATCAAGGTGATCTGGACATCGCCGCTGATCCCGCTCGATCCGCTGACCTGGCGCAAGGATCTCGATCCGGCGGTGAAGGCCAAGATCTACACGTTCCTGCTCAGCTACGGCCGAGTCGGCACCCCCGACGAGATCAAGGCCGCGCGCGAGGTCCTCGCCAATCTGGTGTGGTCGCCGTTCCGGCCGTCGTCGAACAACCAGCTTCTGCCGATCCGCAAGCTGGAAGTGAACAAGAACCTGATGAAGGTGCAGGGCGACGACAAGCTGGCGGCCGACGAAAAGGCGAAGCGGGTCGCCGCGCTCAAGGCCGAGATCGCGAAGCTCGACGCGGAGGAGAAGAAGGCGGAAAGCAGTGCCTTCACCAAGCGCGTGGCGCTGTTCGTCGAAGCGGACAAGGCCGGCAACCAGGCGGAGCTCAAGAAGATGATCGCCGAGTTCGCCGCTGGCTTCGCCAGCACCCACTGATGATATGACTACGGCGAGACGCGCCGGGCCTCGCGCCCGGCGCGTTCGCAAGCGCCAACGGACCCGCCCATGGCCGACCTGACAGCAAACATGCGTCCTTTGGATGGCGCCCACGGCGACATCGTCCCGGGCTATCCGCTGCGCAACCGGCTGACGAGCTGGGCGATCTGGGCCTTCCTCTTTGCGCTGCTTGCCTGGTCCTGGGCGCCGGCCGAGATGTTCCGCGTCACGTCGCTGATCTCCGACTGGCGCAACATGACGACCTTCGGCGAGGCGTTCCTGCGCCCGAATTTCCACGACTGGGATCACTACCTCGCCGACATGCTGGTCACCGTCCAGATCGCGATCTGGGGGACGGCGCTGGCGGTCGTGTTCGGGATTCCGTTCTCGATCCTCGCGTCGGCCAACATTTGCCCGGTGTGGGTGGTGCAGCCGGTGCGCCGCCTGATGGATGCGTGCCGGGCCATCAACGAGATCGTGTTCGCGCTGATGTTCGTGGTGGCCGTCGGCCTCGGCCCGTTCGCCGGCGTGATGGCGCTGTTCATTCACAATCTCGGGGTTTTCTCGAAGCTGTTCTCGGAGGCGGTGGAGTCGATTGATCCGCGCCCCGTGGAGGGCATCCGCGCCACGGGTGCGCACCGCGTGCAGGAGGTCGTATTCGGGGTCATCCCCCAGGTCGCGCCGCTGTGGAGCTCGCTGATCCTGTATCGCCTCGAAACCAACGTGCGCTCGGCGACCACGCTCGGCATCGTCGGAGCCGGCGGCATCGGCCAGACCCTCTATGAAAGCCTGCGCAGCTTCCAGTACGCCGAGAGCGCGGCGCAGATCCTCATCATCGTGGTGACGGTGGTCGCCATCGACCTCGTCAGCGCCCGGATCCGCAAGGCGCTTGTTTAGTCCGCTGGTTTTGCCCTAGAACCCGCGATCAGCGGAGAAGGTTGGAACCCGGTTCCTCTCCCTCCGCCAGCCCTGACCAGTACCCGTCAGGCGGCGTGCCGGTCAGGACGGGCGGAGAGGGGTGATTGCGCGCTCGATTTTCCCGCGTGCGCCGTGCTTGTAGGTTCCAACCGCCCTCTCGCGACCCCGTCTGATGCTACCGTTGACCCGCTTCGAAGTTCCCCGCCGGTTGCGCGCCATCGTGCGCGCGCGCGAGACCAGCCTGGTGGTGCTCGCCTGCGGTGTCGGGGTCGTCGGCGGCGTGGTGGTGGCGGGGATGAGCCGGGCCGTGGACCTGCTCCATGCCCTGTTCTTCGGGGTGCAGCCCGGGCAGCGGCTCTCCGGGCATTTCTCGATCGACCCGCTTTACGCCGTCATGGTGCCGCTGCTCGGCGGCCTGGTCCTCGGGCTGGTGAATGCGCTGATCGCGCGGCGTGCGAGCGGTCCGGTGGTCGATCCCATCGAGGCCAACGCCCTGCGCGGCGGCAACATGTCGGTGCCCGGCAGCGCGCTCGTTGCCGCGCAGACGGTGTGGTCGAGCGGCGTCGGCGCCTCGGTCGGCCTCGAGGCCGGCTACACGCAGCTTGCCAGCGGCATCGCCTCGTGGATCGGCCAGGCCTTCCGGCTGCGGCGCGGCGACCTGCGCGTGCTCGTCGGCTGCGGCGCCGCCGCCGGCATCGCGGGCGCGTTCGGCGCGCCGCTGGCGGGCGCCTTCTACGCCTTCGAGCTGATCATCGGCAGCTACTCGGTGCCGAGCCTCGCGCCGGTCGGAATGTCCGCGCTGGTCGGCTATCTCGTGGCGCGCAGCCTGACGCCGTCGCCGCTCGGCATCTTCGTCATCGACATGAAGGCGGTGGGCGCCGAGGACCTTGCGCTCGCCGCGGTCGTCGGCCTGCTCGCGGCCGGGTTCGGCATCGCGCTGATGCGCACGGTGGCGGCCTGCGAGACGCTGTTTGCCCGCGCGCGCGTGCGCCCGCCGGTGCGCACCGCGATCGGAGGGCTGGCGGTCGGGCTCATGGCCCTGGTCTCGCCGCAGATCATGTCGTCGGGGCACGGCGCGCTGCGCCTCGCCAGCGTGCTCGACCGTCCGCTCAAGATCATCGCCATCGTGTTCGCGCTCAAGGCGCTGGCCTCGGCCATCTCGCTGGGCAGCGGATTTCGCGGCGGCCTGTTCTTCGCCTCGCTCCTCCTCGGCGCGCTCGGCGGAAGCCTGTTCGCGACGGCGCTCATCGCCGTCTGGCCCGGACTCTGGCTCGACGTGAACGCCTACGCGGTCATCGGAATGGCGGCGTTGTCGGTCAGCGTGATCGGCGGGCCGCTCACCATGATGTTCATCGTGATCGAGACGACGGGGGACTTCAGCCTCACCCTGGCGGTGCTGGTCGCCGTCATCGTGTCCGCGCAGGTCACGCGCGAGACCTTCGGCTATTCCTTCACGACCTGGCGCTTCCACCTGCGCGGCGAGACGATCCGCAGCGCCGCGGACGTCGGCTGGATCCGCGATCTCACCGTCGGCCGCATGATGCGCCACGACGTGCGAACCGTTCCGGCCGCGACGCCGCTGGCGATCTTCCGCGAGACGTTCGCGCTCGGATCGACGAGCCGGGTCGTCGCCGTCGATGCCGAGGGGCGCTACGCGGGCATCGTCGTGGTCGCCGAGGCCCATGCGCCGGAGCTGGCGGAGGCGGCGACCGTGCGCGGGCTGCTGCGCCACCCCGGCGATCTGCTGCTGCCGGAGATGACCATCAAGTCGGCGATCGCGGCGTTCGACCGGACCGAGGCGGAGGCGCTCGCCGTCGTCGACTCGCTCGACCGCCGCCGCGTCATCGGCCTCCTGACCGAGGCGCACGCGCTGCGCCGCTACGCCGAGGCCATGGAGCTGCGCCGGCGCGATCTGATCGGCGTCGCCTGAGCCGGCCCGAGGCCGGGAAGCTCGCCTCGATGCCGAATGTCCGGCACAGGCGGGCCGATGCCAGCGCCGCTCCGCGCGGGCCGCGCGCCCGGATGGATCGCCGCAACGATGACCCGCATATCGGACGACGACGACGCTCTTCTCGATGCGGTGTACGAGACGGCGGCGGTTCCCGAGCCGCGGTCCGCGCCGCTTGCGCAGACTGGCTTCCATCGCCGCAGTGAGTTGGCGGCGCTGCTCGCCGGCTCGGCCTTGGCGCGTAAACGCGACCGAAGCGGCGGTCGCGTCGCGCCGATTCGGGATGCCGTCAGCCATTCGCCTGGGGATGGATACCATCCGCGCGCCGCGGGACTGCTTGCATTGTGATCATGGGCTCTCGCCCGCTATAAACGCGCGGCCGCCTTCAAGCGACGGCTCACGTCGCGCGCGGTCAGGAGCGAAACGATGCCCAGATTGAGGGTGCTGCTGCGGGCCGCCGCGATCGCGTGCGTGACCGCCGTCGGGATGTCCATGGCCGCGTCCGCGCAGGAATGGCCGGAACGCCCCATCCGGGTGGTGACGCCGCTGGCGCCCGGCGGCGCCGCCGACGTTCTGGTCCGCACCGTGGGCGAGGAGCTGACGCGCAACCTCAAGCAGCAGATCGTGGTCGAGAACCGCCCGGGTGGCGGCGGAAGCCTCGCCGCCATGACCGTGCAACGCGCGGCGCCGGACGGATACACGCTGTTGCTGGGCTCCGCGCAAACGCATTTCATCGCGCCGCTGCTGGTCAAGGACGCCGCCTACGATCCGCTGGCGGATTTCACGCCGCTCACGATCGCGGCCGAGCTTCCCGTGTGCCTCGTCGTCCCTGCGTCGTTTCCCGCAGACAACCTCAAGGAATTCATCGCCTACGCCAAGGCGAATCCGGGCAAGCTGTCGTTCGGCAGCTCCGGCACGCACACCACGCATCATCTCGCCGGCGAGTACCTCAAGTCATTCCTCGGGCTCGAGATGGTCCACATCCCTTATCGCGGCGGCAATCCGGCGATGACGGACCTGCTTGCCGGGCAGATTCCCGTCCTGGTCGCGACGCTCTCGACCACCCTGCAATATATCGACAGCGGCAAGATCAAGGTTCTCGCAATGATGGAGAGCCAGCGCTCGAGCCGGCGCCCCGACATCCCAACCGTCAGCGAGACGGCGCCCGGCTTTGCCGTCCCGAAATCGTGGCTCGGTTTCCTCGGGCCCGCGCGCATGCCGCCGCCGCTGACGCAGAAGGTGCATGCGGAGCTGGTGAAGGCGATCACCGCGCCCGGAGTGCGCAAACACCTCGAGGCGAGCGGCTTCGAGGTCGCCACCAGCAAGTCGCCGGAGGAGTTCGCGGCGATGCTTCGCAACGGACTGGACGTCTATCGCAAGATCAAGGCCGCCGCGCGTCTCGGATCGGAATAGGTGAAGTGATGGAAACGTATCGTCTCTCTCGCGAGATCCCTGTCGACGAGAGCTACGACGTGCTCGTCGCGGGCGGCGGCCCGGCCGGCTCGGCGGCCGCAGTCTGCGCTGCGCGGCTCGGGGCCAAGGTGCTGCTGGTGGAGGCCACCGGCTGCCTCGGCGGCATGGGGACGTCGGGCCTCGTCTCGACCTTCGGACCGGTCGCCGACGGCCAGCGCATGCTGGTCGGCGGGTTCATGAAGGAGATCGTAGAGCAGATGTTCCAGCGCGGCTCGCTCGGGCCGCATGTGACGTCGGAATTCCTCTACTCCCAGCTCAATCGGTGGGTCCCGTTCAAGCCGGAGGACCTCAAGCGCGTCCTCGACGAGAAGTGCGTCGCGGCGGGCGTCGATGTGCGATTCTTCACACGCCTGATCGATGCCGAAGCGAAGGACGGCCGGGTGGAAGGCGCCGTCATCAGCAACGTCGAAGGCTACCGCTTCGTCAAGGCGAGGAGCTACGTCGACGCGACCGGCGATGCCACGCTGTCGCACCTTGCCGGCGCGGAATGCAAGATCATCCTGCGCGACATCGATGCGATCGCGCCGAGCACGTTGTGCTCGCTGTTCACCGGCGTGAACTGGGACGATCCCGCCTACGGCGACGACTGGCGCGGCATCGACAAGGTCAAAGCCCTCTCCAAAAAGCAGCTTCACAAGGCCATCGAGGACGGCCACTTCAGCCAGCCGGACCGCTTCATGCCCGGCATGAACAAGATCGGGAAGAACGCCGCGCAACTCAACGCAGGGCACATCTTCAACCTCAACGGTCTCGACAGCCGCTCGCTCTCCGACGGCATGATTGCCGGGCGCAAGCTCGCCGTCGAATACATGGAGTTCTTCCGCAAATATGTGCCTGGTTGCGAAGAGATCGACCTCTTGACGACGGCGCCCGTCATGGGCGTGCGCGACACGCGCCGCATCGTCGGCGAATTCGAGCTGACCATCGACGACTACACGTCCGCGCGCCAATTCCCCGATCAGGTGGCCGTCTACAACCGCCCGACCGACGTGCATCCGACCGACACGTCGGAAAAGGAATACAAGCGCTTCCTCGCTGACTTCGAAGGCTTCCATGGGCTGCGCGAGGGGCAGAGCCTGGGCGTGCCCTACGGCATCCTCGTCCCGAAGGGATGGAGCAACCTGTGGGTCGCCGGCCGCTGCCACTCGAGCGACACCAAAGTGCACGGCTCGATCCGCGCCCAGTCCGCCGCCTACATGATGGGACAAGCGGCCGCGACCGCCGCCGTGCAGTCATATCGGACGGGGCAGCCCGCGTGCGATCTCGACACCGCGATGCTGGTCGAGGCGCTGCGGGAGCAGGGCGCGTACCTGCCGCAGGAGACGCTCGTGCGCGAGATGACGCGCAACTAGAACATGATCGGAACCGGCTTGCCGGAAATGATCGTGCTCAAATGAAAGGGACCATGATCGCGGCTCGATCCGGTCCGATCATGGTCTGGATGGCAGGCTCGGCCGCCTCGACGTCGGTCAGAGCCGGCTCTGCGGCGATGGCATAAGGGCGATGGTGGTCGTGTTTCAGTTTGAAAACTGACACACGACCCTGTTCGTCCCGCCCGCGCTTGCCCCCTTTATTTTCCGCAGCCCTTGAGCGTGCTGGCGGCGTTCTCGACCTTGAACGGGCCGAGCGCCTTGTTGGCGGCGTCGGCGAACGTCGTGTCCACGACCTTGTCGATCGGAAGCTCGGTGCGAACGAGGCCCTGCTGCACGTACCACTTCTGCACGTCGGCGACCGATTCCTTGTAGATGTGTCCGTCCGGGCTGCGCGACGGCCACGGGATCGAGTTGAGCGTCTCGGCGCTGTTGGTCAGGCCGTTGGCGACGAGCAGCTTGACCAGCTCGGGCCGCCACGAGCCGCCGTGGTAGGCGTTGCAGTAGTCGCGCACGCCGCGCAGCAGCGCGGTGAAGAAGGCCTGCGCGACCTGCGGGTTCTTCGCGGCCCAGTCGGTGTTGTACATCGACGTCGAGATCTGGATCGGGGACGGCTTCACGGTCTCGTCGGAATTGATCCAGCGCAGCGCGATGCCTTGCCTGGCGAGCACTTCGTTGAACGGCGTGATCTCGAGCGCGGCGTCCACCGCCTTGGTCTTCAGCGCAATACCCATCTGCGAGAACGGAATGACCTTGGTCTCGACGTCCTTGATCGTCAGTCCGCCGCTCTCGAGGATGCGCGTGACCTCGTAGAGCGCGATCGAGTTCGGCGCGTTGACCGCGATGGTGCGGCCCTTGAGGTCCTTGATCGTCTTGACCTCGTTGGCAAGGTCCGGGCGAAGCATCAGCCAGTGGTTGATCGGGCTCGAGGTCGAATTGAATGCGCTCTTGATCGGCAGTCCCTGAGCGATGCCGTTGAACAGGCCCGCCGACATGCCGCCCTCGACCACGTTGAGCACGTTGGTGGACAGCGGCGCGACGAAGGCTGCGGAGGCGTCGATCAGCTCGATGTCGACGTCGAGATTGGCTTCCTTGAAGTAGCCGCGCTCCTTGGCCGAGAGCACGGCGCCGGCGACGGTGGCGCGCACCGAGCCGACCTTGACCTTGGTCTGGGCCTGAGCCGGAGCCGCCAAAGCCAGCGGAACGGCGGCAAGGAGAAGCAGAATCGGATTGATGCGCGACACGGTTGTTTCCTCCTGTTGGCCGCGGCGCGTGGACGCCGTCGGCGCTGGTGACAATGTTATTGCGTCATGACTTTTGCGTCATGGCCGGCGCGGAACGGTGGGCGGCGGCCATGGCCGCCGCGGCGCCGGCGATGCGGCCGAACACGGCGGCGGCCATCAGCCCCGCCCCGCCGGGGTAATTGAAATAGAACAGGCCGCCGACCATCTCGCCCGCCGCGAACAGGCCCGGCATCGGCGCGCCGTCGACGTCGACGACGTTGCAGTCCTCGCCGACGCGCACGCCGCCGAAGGTGAAGGTGATGCCGCAAGTCACGCCGTAGGCCTCGAACGGCGGCGTGTCGATGGTCTCCGCCCAGTTCGACTTCGGGATCGCCAGCCCTTGCGTGCCGCGCCCGTCCTTCGCGCCGCTCGGATCGAACGGCACGTCGCGCCGCACCGCCGCATTGAACTCGGCGACCGTGCGCAGGAACGCCGGCTTGTCGATCCCCTCCATCTTGCCGGCGAGTTCTTCCAGCGTGTCCGCGCGCAGGCGCGCCGAGCGGCGATGGCGATATTCCTCGTGCAGCAGCGGGGTGGTCTTGCCGTCGTAGACCTGCCACGCCATCTGCCCGGGCTGCGCCAGCACGACGCGGCCGAGCTTGGCGTAGGTGAGTGCGCGCACATCCGCGCCTTCGTCAACGAAGCGCTGGCCGAGCACATTGACCATGATTCCGAACATGTAGTCGTCGCGCTTGAACACCGTGCCGTAGGCGAGCTCGTTCACGTCGGGCGCATTGAGGTCCCAGCTCGCCGAATGGCAGCCCGACCAGTTGCCGAACGGCTGCGCGCCGGCCTCGAGCGCCATGCGCAGGCCGCCGCCGGTGTTGAAGCGGCTGCCGCGCACCTTGGCGAGCTCGAAGCCCGGCCCGAGATAGCGCGTGCGCCATTCCGGGTTGGCTTCGAAGCCGCCGGTGGCGAGCACGACGGCGCCGCCGGTGATCTCGAGCGTCGCGCCGCCGCTCGCCATCGCCGGACGCCTGGCCCGCACGCCGGCGATGCGGCCGTCGCGCTCGATCAGCGCGGTCGCCCGCGTTCCGTAGGCGATGCGGACGCCGGCCTTCTCCGCCGCGGCGAACAGCGCGTTCGACAGTCCTTCGCCGCCGTCGTAGGTCTCGACCGCCGAGCCGCCCGCGAAGCGGATGCGCCCGTCGGGATAGCGCTGCTGCCACTGGTAGAGCGGCATGAACTTCACGCCCGCCTTGCGCAGCCAGAGCATCGTGTCGCGGCTGTTCTCGACCAGCAGGTCGGTGAGTCCGGGATCGGCGCGATACTGCGTCACGCGTCCCATGTCGTCGAAATACTGCTCGCGCGTGTAGCTGCCGAAGTCGGTGCGCGCGCGCTCGGCAGGGCCGATCTCGCCGACCAGCGTCTCGATGTCGCCGATGCCGTCATACACCGCGCGCATCGCACCGTTGGAGAAGCGCGAGTTGCCGCCGCGCTCCTCTTGCGGCGCGCATTCGAGCACGAGCACGGAGCGGCCGTGCTCGCGCGCGGTCAGCGCCGCCGCGAGGCCGGCGAGGCCTGCGCCGACGACGATCACGTCTGCCGTATCATCTGTCATGGCCGCGGATCATGTTGAGCGGTCTGGCTGAGCGGTTCTGTTGGGCGGTTCTGGCTTGCGTTTCGCGGATCGAAACGGCCGCGCGAGGATCGTTGCGCAGGCAGGTCGGGAAGCGTTCCTCTCGTCTCGTTCTATCGACTGTTCTCGGCTCAACGCTAGCCGAAAACGGACTGCGCGCGCCACGCATTCCGGCATGGCACGTCTGACCTTTCCAGTCTCTCGGCGAGGCGCCGGCGTTTACGGGCGGTTGCGAGGAGTGTTACCAACCCGCGATGGATGGCGGCGGCAACGAGTTCGACTACCTGATCGTGGGCGCGGGCTCGGCGGGCTGCGTCCTCGCCAACCGCTTGAGCGCTGATCCCACCGTCACCGTCTGCCTGATCGAGGCCGGCCCGCCCGACCGCAGCCCATTCATCCATGTGCCGCTCGGCATGGTCCGGCTCGGCACCCATCCCACGTTGCGCTGGCACGACGTGACGGTCCCGCAGGAGCATGCCGGCGGCCGCGCCATCCTGATGCCGCACGGCCGCACGCTCGGCGGATCGAGCGCCATCAACGGCATGGTCTACATGCGCGGCCACCCGCGCGACTACGACGAGTGGGCGGCGATGGGCAACGCCGGCTGGTCGTATGACGACGTGCTGCCGTACTTCCGCCGCTCGGAGCACAACGAGACGTTTCGTGATCCGAAATTCCATGGGCAGGGCGGCGAGCTCAACGTCACGATGCCGGCGCCGCTCAACGGCATGGTCGAGGTGCTGCTGGCGGCGGCGCAACAGCTGCAGATCCCGCTGCGCGACGATTTCAACGGCGGCGAGCAGGACGGCTTCGGCCTGCGCCAGGTGACGCAGAAGAACGGCCGTCGCGTCACCGCCGCGACCGCGTTTCTCGATCCGGTGCGCGGCCGCAGGAACCTCAAGGTCGTCACCGGCGCGCAGGCCGAGCGCGTCATCGTGCGGGACGGACGCGCCATCGGCGTCATGCTCGTGCGCGACGATCACCGCGAGCTGCTGCGCGCGCGCCGCGAGGTCGTCCTGTGCGCGGGCGCGATCTCCTCGCCGCTGATCCTGATGCGCTCGGGCCTCGGTCCTGCCTCCGAGCTGCAACGCCACGGCGTCGAGGTGGTGCGCGATCTTCCGGGCGTCGGCGCCAACCTGCAGGACCACGTCGCCGCCGGCGTGAAGTGGTCGAGCCGCTCGGCCAGGCCCTACGGCATCTCGCTGCGCGCATTGCCCGCAATCGCCTGGGGCGCGCTCGAATACGCGCTGTTCCGGCGCGGCCTCTTCACCAGCAACATCATGCAGGCCGGCGGTTTCGTGCGCACCGATCCCGCGCTCGCGCGCCCCGACATCCAGTTTTCGTTCATGCCGGCGCTGCGCAACGCGCGCGGCGGGCCGACCCTCGGCCATGGTTATCTGCTCAACGCGTTCCTGTTGCGCCCCAAGAGCCGCGGCAGCGTGCGCCTCTCCGGGCCCTCCCTCGCGCACGCGCCTCTGATCGATCCGAAATTCCTGAGCGAGCCCGACGATGTCGCCGTGCTCCTGCGTGGCGTCAAGCTCGCGCGCCGCATCCTCGCCGCGCCCGCCTTCGCGCCCTACGGGAAGGCGGAGCTCAGCCCCGGTCCGCAGGTGAGCGACGACCGCGCGCTCGAGCAGGTGATCCGCGCCACCGCCGCCACCGCCTATCATCCGGCCGGCACCTGCCGCATGGGCGACGATCCGCAGGCCGTGGTCGACCCGCAACTGCGCGTGCATGGCGTCGCCGGCCTGCGCGTCGCCGACGGCTCGGTCATGCCGACCATCGTCGGCGCCAACACCAATGCGCCGATCATCATGATCGGCGAGAAGGCCGCGGATCTGATCGCGCGGCAGGGAGATCATGCTCCAGCCAAAAGTCGGGATCGTGATGGCGATTCGATCTGATCCGGTCGTGGGCTAGTTCCATGCAGCCCGGCATTGTCCTGCGCAACTGCCGCATCCTCGGCGAGGAGGACCGGCTCGTCGACATCGCGCTGGCCGATGGACGCATTGCCGAGATCTCGTCCACGATCGCGACCGATGGTCCGGTGGAGGACGTCGACGGCCGGTTGGTCTTTCCGGGCTTCGTCGAGACGCACATCCATCTCGACAAGTCCTGTATCCTCGACCGCTGCAAGGCCAACGCGAGCCTCGCCGAGGCGATCGCCGGCGTGAGCGCGCTCAAGCGGGACTTCACCGAAGCCGACGTTTATGCGCGGGCGCGGGGCACGCTGGAGAAATCCATCCTCAACGGCATCACGCGCATGCGCACCCACGTGGAGGTCGACCCGCGTATCGGGCTGCGTGGCTTTGCGGCGCTGGAGCAGCTCAAGCGCGACTACGCCTGGGCGCTCGATGTGGAGCTCTGCGTCTTCCCGCAGGACGGCCTGCTCAACGATCCCGGCACGGAGGAGCTGTTGATCGAGGCCTGCCGCCGCGGCGCCGACGTCATCGGCGGCTGCCCCTACACCGACAGCGATCCGCACGGCCAGATCGCGCGCATCTTCACGCTCGCGCACGAGTTCGACCTCGACATCGATTTCCATCTCGACTTCGATCTCGATCCGTCCTGGATGCATCTCGACGAGGTCTGCCGTCAGACCGACACGCACGGCTATGGCGGACGCGTGACGATCGGGCATGTCACCAAGCTGTCGGCGGTTGGACGCGACGAGCTCGCGCCCATCGCGCGGCGTCTCGCCGATTGCGGCGTCGCCGTCACCGTGCTGCCCTCGACCGACCTGTTCCTGATGGGCGGGAACCACGATCACGATGTGCCGCGCGGCGTCGCGCCCGCCCACCGGCTGCTGGCGCATGGCATTACGTGCTCGCTCGCCACCAACAACGTGCTCAACCCGTTCACGCCGTTCGGCGACTGCTCGCTGATCCGGATGGCGAACCTCTATGCCAACATCGCCCAGCTCGGAACGACGGCCGGTCTCGCCGCCTGCTTCGACATGATCACGACGCAGGCCGCCCGGCTGACGAATGCGCCCGGCTACGGTCTGCGCAAGGGCGGTCGGGCCGATCTCGTGGTGCTGGATGCGCGCGACAAGGCCGCCGCGGTGGCCGAGCTGCGGGCTCCCGTCACGGGTTTCAAGGCGGGGCGGCGCACGTTCACGCGTCCGCTGCCCGTCCTGCATCGTCCTGCGCCCTGAGCGCCTCGCCGCGGCTGACAGTCGGGCGTTGAGGCAGATCAACCCGGCCATCCGCGTTCCGGGCGAAGAGAGTCCGCTCCGGAACGGGACGCCGTGATCATCACTTCGTGATGCGGGTCCGGGGAGCCGGCGCGCGGCGCTTGCGGTTGATCCGGCACGGGCGACGCGGCGTGCGATCGGACGGACCATCCAGGCGCGAGAACCAGATGCCGCAGGCTTCCGACGATGCGTTCTGGTGTCTTGGCAATGACGCCCTGCTCGCGCGGGTGCATGGCCGGGATGCGGGCCTGACGCAAACGGACGCCGCGGCGCGCCTGGCCGAATTCGGCCGCAACGCCGTCGCCGAGCAGCGCCGCACCCGGCTGCTCACGCGGCTCGCCAAGCGCTTTGCCGAGCCGCTGGTGGCGATTCTGCTCATCGCCGCGGCGATCTCGGGCGTCACCGGCGATATCGCGAGCTTCCTCATCATCGTCACCGTCGTCACGCTGTCGATCGTGCTCGATGTCGCGCAGGAGCACCGCGCCGCCGAAGCGGCGGAAGCGTTGCGGCGCTCGGTTGCCATCCGCGCCGACGTGCGCCGCGACGGAAAGGTCGTGTCGATCCCGGTCGATGACGTGGTGCCGGGCGATGTCGTCGAGCTGCGAGCCGGCGATCTCGTGCCGGCCGACGGCGTCGTCCTGCACGGCCGCAACGCCCACGCCGACGAGGCGCTGATGACGGGAGAGCCGTTCCCGGTCGAGAAGCGGCCCGGCCCGTGCGAGGCGCAGGCTCCGGCGGATGCGTTCAATGCCCTGTTCGCGGGCACCTCCGTGGTGAGCGGCGAAGCAACCATGCTGGTCGTGCAGACGGGGTCGCGCACGCGCTTCGGCGGCGTCGCGGCCGCCCTCGGCGCCGCCGAGGTGCCGAGCGCGCTCGAGCGCGGCGTTCACCGGCTCGGACTTCTGATCCTGCGGCTGACCGCGTTCCTCGTGTTGTTCGTCCTGCTGGTCAATGTCGCCTTCGGCCGGTCCGCGCTGGACTCGTTCCTGTTCGCGGTGGCGCTCGCGGTCGGGCTCACCCCCGAGCTGCTGCCGATGATCATGACGGTGACGCTCTCGCGCGGCGCCGTCCGCATGACGGCCAAGCGCGTCATCGTGAAACGCCTCGCCGCGATTCACGATCTCGGCGCCATGGACGTCCTGTGCACCGACAAGACCGGCACGCTCACGGAAGCCCGCATCAGCCTCGTCGGCCATCCTGGACTCGATGGCAAGGACAGCGATCGGGTGCTCACGCTCGCCGGACTCAACAGCGAGTTCGAAAGCGGCGTCCGCAGCCCGCTCGATCAGGCGATCGTCGCGCACTGTCCGCGTGACCTCGTCGCCGGCTGGTCGAAGATCGACGAGGTCCCGTTCGATTTCGAGCGCCGCCGGATCTCGATCCTTGCCGCCAAGGGCGGCGAGCGGATCGTCGTGACCAAGGGAGCTCCGGAAACCGTCATGGCTCTGGCCACCAGGGTGGATGCCGGCGGCGGCAGGAGCGTCCCGCTCGATGACGCCGCGCGCGCCGCCCTGACCCGGCTGCATGACGAGCGCGCCGCGCAGGGATTCCGGCTGCTTGCGGTCGCCTGGAAGGAGCTGCCGCCCGATCGCAGCGAGCTCAAGCCGGAGGACGAGTGTGATCTGACCATGGCCGGGTTCTGCGTCTTCGTCGATCCGCCCAAGGCGGGCGCCCGGGAGGCGGTCGCCCGCCTGGCGCACGCCGGCGTGCGCGTGAAGGTGATCTCGGGCGACCACGACCTGGTCGTGCGCCACGTGGCGCAGGCGCTGGAGCTTCCCGCGCGCGGCCTGCTCACCGGCGCGCAGATCGGGGATATGACCGATGCCGTCTTGGCGGCGCGCGTGCAGAAGGTGGACCTCTTCGCGCGCGTGTCGCCGGATCAGAAGACGCGCATCATCCGCGCGCTGCAGCGGCGCGGCCACACGGTCGGCTTCCTCGGCGACGGCGTGAACGATGCGCCCGCGATCCATGCCGCGGAAGTCGGCCTCTCGGTCGAAGGCGCGACCGACGTCGCGCGCGCCTCCGCCGACATCATCATGCTCGACCGCGATCTCGGCGTGCTCGCCGACGGCGTCGAGGAGGGGCGGCGCACCTTTGCCAATATCCTCAAGTATGTGCGGATGGGGACGAGCTCGAACTTCGGCAACATGCTCTCGATGGCGCTGGCCTCGCTGGTGCTGCCGTTCCTGCCGCTGCTGCCGGTGCAGATCCTGCTCAACAACCTGCTCTACGACCTCTCGGAGATCGGCATCCCCTTCGACAGCGTCGATCGCGCCGATCTGGCGCGGCCGCGCGCCTGGGACATGGCCGCGATCCTGCGCTTCACCGTGATCATGGGCGCGCTGTCCTCGCTGTTCGACATCGCCACCTTCGTCATCCTGCTGAAGCTCTTCCACGCCGGCCCCGAGCTGTTCCGCACCGCGTGGTTCGTCGAATCCATGGCCACCCAGATCCTGGTGATCTTCGTCATCCGCACGTGGCGGCGGGCCTGGCAAAGCCGGGCCAACATGGTGCTCGTGGCCAGTTCGCTCGGTGCGCTCGCCGTCGCCTGCCTCGTTCCGCTAAGTCCCGTTGGCCACGTGTTCGGCTTCGTCGCGGTGCCCTGGCATCTCCTGCTGGCGATCGCCGGCATCGTGGCCGTCTATCTCGCGGCGGCCGAGGCGATCAAGAATTTCGCCCGTCCGCGCAGCGGGCGTGCGCGCCGCTCGGATGCGCCCGTCCGCGTCTGACGGCTCGCCGCACGCGGACCGCGTTCAGTTCCACTCACTCGCCGTGCTGCGCGAGCCAGGCTTTGGTCAGCGACACGTCGGATTGCGTGAGCCCATGTCCGGTCGGCAGCGTGCGATGCTGGACGCGCGCGCCTCGCTCCTCGAGCAGCGTTGCCAGCCGCGCGGCACTGGCGGCGGGCACCATCGGGTCCATGGCGCCCGAGAGCAGCAGCACCGGCCGGCCGGCGAGATCGGCCGCCGGCAGATCCTGCAGCGGCACCGTCGCGCGCAGCAGCGCGGCGCCGGCGAGCGCGTCCGGCCTGAGCGCGAGCACGGCGGCGGCGATGTTGGCACCGTTCGAAAAGCCGACCGCGACCGGGGCGGCGAGACCGTAGGCCGCGCGCGCCTCGTCGATGAAGCCGGCAAGCTCGTTGGCGCGGCGGCGCACGTCGTCCTCGTCGAACACGCCTTCGCGCAGCCGCCGAAAGAATCGCGGCATGCCGTTCTCGAGCACCTTACCGCGCGGCGAGAGCAGGGCGGCGTCGGGCGCGATCGTGCGCCCGAGCTCGAGCAGGTCGTTCTCGTCGCCGCCGGTGCCATGCAGCAGCAGAAGCGGCGGAGCACCGGCGTCCGGCGACGGGATGAAGCGGTGCACGAAGGACAGATCGTGCTCGATCGTCATGGGATGCCTCGTCGGCAGGTTCGGTCGGGCGGGACTCGTTCCGCGGCGCAGGCCGCGAAACGAGCATCTTCAGGTCAGGCGGCCACCTTCGGCAGCACGGCTTCGATCTCGCCGCGGTGCGCCTCCAGGAAGCGCGGCAGCTTCAGGCTCTGGCCGAGGCTCGCGGCCGGCTCGTCCACGGCGAAGCCGGGGATATCGGTCGCGATCTCGAACAGCACGCCGCCGGGCTCGCGGAAGTAGAGCGAGCGGAAGTAGTTGCGGTCCTTCTGCTCGGTCGTGCGGATGCCGTGGTTGGCCGCGAGCTTGTCCTGCATCGCGAACTGCGCCGCATCGTCCGGTGCGCGGAAGGCGATGTGGTGCACCGAGCCGGCGCCGGGCTGCCCGCGCAGGAAGTTGCCCGCCTCGCGGATGTCCACGATGCCGCCCGCGGCCGCGCCGGACCCGTAGCGCACGAGCGTGCCCTCGCGCGCGGCCTCCGAGAAGCCGAGCACGTCGGTGAGGATCGCCGCGGTCGGCGCCGCCTCCTTCAGCAGCAGCGTCACGCCATGGAAGCCGCGGATCGCGGTCTCCGCGGGAATCTCGCCGTTGCTCCACGCGCCCTCGCTCTCGATGCCGGGCAGCGCCGCCAGTGCGAGCCGCGTGCCGTCGGGGTCCCTGAACGGCAGCACGGTCTCGCCGAAGCGCTTCTCCGCGGGCTCGACCGCCACGCCTTTCTCGAGCAGGCGGTGCGACCAGTAGCCGACCGCGCTCTGCGGGATGCGGAAGGCGGTCTCCTGCGTCTCGCCGATGCCGAGCCGGCCCGGCGCCGCGTGCTCCCAGGGAAAGAACGTCAGGATCGTGCCCGGCCGGCCGGCCTCGTCGCCATAATAGAAGTGATAGGTGCCGGGATCGTCGAAGTTCACGGTCTTCTTCACGAGCCGCATGCCGAGCACGCGCGTGTAGAAGTCGAGGTTGCGCGGGGCCGGGCCGGCGATCGTCGTCACGTGATGGATGCCGTGTGTCATCGGAAGTCCTCCAGCGGGTCTGTCGGCCTCCAGATAGGCGAGATCGGTCCCCGTTGCGATTGCAACTATGCAATATATAACCTGCTTATCGGCAATCTGAATTGCATATGTGAAAGGCGCGACGGAGGCGGCAAATGGCGGATGCGCGTTCTGATCTCGCCTGGGACGACTTCCGCCTGATCAAGGCGGTGGCCGACGAACGCACGCTGCCGGCCGCCGCGGCGCGGCTGCGCGTCGACCACTCCACCGTCTTCCGCAGGCTGCGCGAGATCGAGCGCCGGCTCGGCGTGCAGCTCTTCGAGCGCCACCGCAGCGGCTATGCGCCGACCAGCGCGGGCGAGGAGGTCGTGGCGCTCGCCGCGCGCATGGACGAGGAGATCACCGGCCTGACCCGAAGGATCGCCGGCCGGACGGTCTCGCCCGCCGGCGAGCTGCGCGTGACCACCAACGACTCCCTGCTCGTCCATCTGCTCACGCCGCTGTTCGCGCGCTTCCGCGAGCGGTGCAAGGACGTGCGTCTCGACATCGTGCTCGCGAACCAGGCGTTGAATCTCACGAAGCGCGACGCCGACGTCGCCATCCGCGCCACCGACAGGCCGCCGCAGAACCTGGTCGGTCGCCGCGTCGCGACCATCGCCTGGGCGCTCTACGGGCGCGCGGTCGAATTCCCGCGGCCGAAGGACGTCCGCGAGGACGCCCTGCTGGAACGCGCCTGGGTCGCGCTCGGCGACGACCTCGCTTCGCTCAACGCGGTGAAGTTCGTGCGCGAGCACGTCGCGGCGGAACGCGTCGGCTATCGCGTCAACACCGTGCTCGGATTGGCCGAGGCGATCGGGCAGGGGATCGGCATCGGCCATCTGCCGTGCTTCATCGGCGATACGCGCGCCGATCTCGTGCGGCTCTCGCCGCTCGAGCCCGGGATGGCCACGGACTGTGGCTCCTCACCCATCCCGACCTGCGCAACACGCCGCGCGTGCGGGTGTTCCTCGACATCCTGGCCGCGGAGATCGTCAAGCAGCGCAACGTGCTCGAAGGGACCTCGCGCCGTGTCGCGGCCCGGCGCGTGTCACGCTGAACGAAGCGCAGCGAACGACATCGCGATCCCGGCGCGCCTCGCGTTGCGCAGTTTTAATCAATTGTGAATGGAGCGGGCAGGTCGCTATGCGCCCTGAGCGTTGAGAAGAATCAACCACGGCGCGGGTTGAGCGTTGCAGATTTGTGATCGCGCGGGCGGCGCAGGTCGCGCCTGCGTTCGAGATGTGCGGCCGCACGGCCTGGGCGCCGTAGCCATTCTGATGGCGTTGCCGCGTGTCGCCGCCGCGCGGCGTGGATCGCCGATGACTCGACACGGGATGCAACGCGGAGGACCGCTTTGAGCGAAGGTGCGACGGCGCAGCAGATCCTGGCGGTCGTGGCCGCCATCGTTCTGATCGCGGTGTGGTATGTCGCATATCGCGTCGCGCGGCGCTGGACCGGAAACCGCGAGGCGCCAGCCGCGCCTCCAACGGCTCGGGCGGCACCTCGCCTGCAACAGACGCCGGCTGCCGAGTTTCGGAGCATCGGCGAGGCGGGCCGCGAGCGCGATGTATCGCTGGTCTTTGCGAGATCCGCAGTCAGTGCGGCCGTCGAAGCCTCCCCGGACGCCGTGCTCGTGGTGGATGCGACCGGCCACGTCATCTCGTGCAATCAACGTTTCCTGGACCTCTGGCGGATCACGCCGGAGATCGCGGCTGCGCGGCTGGACGGCGCGGTGCAGGCGGCCATGGCAGCGCAGATGCCGGAGCCCGCCGCCTTCCTCGCGCGGATCGAGCACCTCTACGCCCGCCCGGACGAATCCGGCCACGAGCGCCTCAGCCGAAAGGATGGACGCGCCATCGAGCGCTACACCAAGGGCCTGTACGGGTCCGGCCGCGAATATCTCGGCCGCATCTGGTTCTTCCGCGACATCACGCAATCCGAGCGGGCCATCGCGGACCTGCGCGAGTCCGAGGCGCGCTTCAGGACGATCTTCGACAACGCACGCGAGGGCATCGTGCTCGTCGACTACGACAGCCGGACGTTCTCGACCGCCAACCCCAGCTTCTGCGCCATGCTCGGATACTCGCTTGAGGAGATCAGGACGCTTCGGGTCGACGACATCCATCCCGCCGACGCGCTGGGCCACATCCTGGACGAATTCAAGCGGCACGTGCCCCGTGCGCCACAGGCGTTGATGGACGCCCCGGCCATCCGAAAAGACGGTTCCGTCCTGTTCGTCGACATCACCTCCGCGCGTGTCGAGATCGCCGACAAGCCTTTCATCCTTGCCCTGTTCCGCGACGTCACCGAGCGCAAACGTGCGGATCGTGCCGTCAAGGATGCCCTCGCGCGGGTTCAGGCCCAGCTCGAAGCAACCGGACGCATCGGCCAGGCCGAAGCGCTGTTGTCGGGCGATGTCGACGCGCTTGCGCGCGACATCACCGAGATCGCGGCACGGACCGCCAGATGCGAGCGCGCCAACGTCTGGCTGTTCAACGACGCCGAGACCGAGCTGCACTGCATCGACCTCTATGAGACGACTCCGGCGAAGCACTCCAAAGGTCTCGTGCTCAGGGAGCAGGAATTCGCCAACGAGATGCGCGTCGTCAAGGCGGAGAAATACGTCAACGCCGACGATGCGCTGACCGATGCTCGGACCAGGGGTTATGTCGAGTCCTACGTGAAGCCGCTGCGGATCACGTCGATGCTCGACGTCGCGATTCAGGCGTCCGGCCGGACGTTCGGGCTGCTTTGCCTGGATCATGTCGACCGGCCTCATCACTGGGAGCCGGATGAGATCGCCTTCGTCTCCCAATTGGCCGACAAGATCGGGATTGCGGTCGTCAGCCGGCGCCGGCGTGAGGCCGAAGCGGCATTGAAGCAGTCGGAGGAGCGCTTCAAGGCGATCTTCGACAACGTGCGCGACGGAATTTTGCTGGTCGATACCGAGACGAAGGCCGTCTTCTCGGGCAACGCCCGGATGTGCGAGATGCTCGGATACTCCCTCGAAGCACTGGCCACCCTGCGTATCGCGGACCTGCATCCGGCGAGCGAGGTGCCTCGCGTCCTGCGGGAATTTGCCGAGCGCCAGCCTGGAACCCAGCACGTGGTCATGGACGTGGCGTTTCGCCGAAGCGATGGCTCCGTGCTCTTTGCCGACATCACGGCCTCGGAAGTCTCGTTTGGCGGCCGGACGTACGCGCTCACCGTGGTGCGTGACGTCACGGACCGCAAGGCGGCCGAGGAGGCGGTTCGACGGAGCGAGGAGAAGTACCGCAACCTGGTGGAGTCGACGACCGACTACATCTGGGAGGTCGACGAGAAAGGCAACTACACCTACGTCAGCCCGAACACCACCGCGATGCTCGGCTACTCGGTCGCGGAGATGCTGGGCAAGTCGCCGTTCGACTTCATGGATCCGGACGAGTCGCGCCGGGTCGCGCAGGCGTTTGCGGCCTTGGCGGCCGAGCATCAGCCGTTTTCACAATTGGAGAACACCGCCATCGCCAAGGACGGCCGGCGGATCGTGCTCGAGACGAGCGGCATGCCGATTGTTGACGACGACGGCGCCTATCGGGGTTACCGCGGCATCGATCGCAACATCACCCGGCGCAAGGAGACGGAGCGGGCCCTGCGGCGGCGCGATGCCCTGCTCCACGCGGCTGCGGTCGGCGCGGCCGAACTGGCAAAGGCCGCGAACATCGACGAAGGCGTCCATAAATCGCTGGACCTCGTGTGCACGGCGATGGAAATCGATCGGATGAACGTGTTCGAGCGTCACCCGGAACAGGGTCGTGCGCCGACACTGCGTTACGCATGGGAGAGCGAGAACGTGCCCGTGAAGTTCGGGCCGGGCTTCTTCGAGCAGCCGGTCTTCCAGACCAGGGAATTCTCCGCGTGGAGCGCGCCGGTCGCTGCCGGAAGAACAATGGCAACCGACGTGCGCACTGCGCCTCCCGTCGTCAAGGAGCTATTCGAAAGCATCGGGGTCAAAAAGAACCTCATGATCCCGATCATGGTTGACGGCAAGTACTGGGGCGAGATCGGGATCGACACCGGCGACCAGACGCGCGTGTGGAGCGACTTCGAGATCGAGGTGATGCAGACGCTGGCCGAGCTGATCGGCACGTTGATTCAGCGCGATCGCTATGTCAGGGAGATCGCCGACGCGAATCGCATCGTGCAGAACACGCCGACGATCCTGTTCCGGCTCGCCGGCGAGCCGGGTCTGCCGATGATCTATGTCTCGCAGAACGTCCGGCTGTTCGGTTACGAGCCGTCGATGATGCTCAAGTCGCCGCAGCTCTATAAGAGCCTCGTTCATCCGGACGACATCGAAAAGTTCAATGAGGCGCAAGCGTATCTGCTGGAGGCGACCGGCACGGGCGTCATCGAGTACCGCCTTCTCACGAGCCGCGGCGACTATCGCTGGGTCGAGATCCGCTACACGCCGGTCCGCGACGCCGCAGGCCGGCTCGTCGAGATCGAGGGCCTCGCGGTCGACGTCACCGAGCGCAAGGCGGCCGAGGAGAAGATCGCCCGGCTTGCCCGCACCGACCCGCTGACCGGACTTGCCAACCGGTCCACGTTCATCGAGCGCCTGCGGCAGCTCTTCGCTTCGGCCCGGCGCGGCGGCGCTCCGTTCGCCGTGCTCTACCTCGATCTCGACCGCTTCAAGGACATCAACGACACGCTGGGACATCCGGTGGGCGACGATCTGCTCGTCGTCGCGAGCGAGCGGCTGTCCGGCGGCATCCGGGAAACCGACCTCGTGGCCCGGCTGGGCGGCGACGAATTTGCGGTCCTGCAAGCCGATACGAGCGATCCGTCGCAGGCGGGAGCGATGGCAACCAAGCTGCGCGCGGCGCTGGCCGAGCCGGTCCGGATCAGCGGCAACGACATTCACGTCACCGCCAGCCTCGGCATCGCCATGTACGGGCCGGACTGCGTCGTGCCGGAGGACCTGTTGTCGCATGCCGACATCGCGCTGTACCGGGCCAAGGAGGAAGGCCGCGACCAATATCGCTTCCACACCGATGAGATCGACCGGCAGGTCCGCGCGGAAGTGGAGATGACCGAAGAGCTGCGGCACGCGGTCGACCGCGGCGAGTTCGAGCTGCACTACCAGCCGCAGGTCGAGCTCGCAACCAATCGGATCGTGGGGATGGAGGCGCTCATCCGCTGGAAGCATCCCGCGCGCGGGCTGCTGGCTCCGTCCGCGTTTCTCGACATCGCCGAGCGGACGGGGCTGATGCATGCCATCGGCCAATGGGCGCTTGATCGCGCGTGCGAGCAGATGCACCTGTGGCGGCTCGCCGGGATTGCGCCGCCCACGATCGCCGTGAACGTCTCTTACAACGAGATGAAGGGTGGCGCGGAGTTCGTCGACTTGGTGACGGCGACGCTCGCGAAGTGGCAGCTTGCTCCGCACGACCTCGAACTGGACGTGACTGAGTCGACCTTGGCGCGCGCCACCGCCGCCCGCAACGACGTTCTCGAGCGCCTGCAGGCGTCCGGCGTGAACATTTCGATCGACGAGTTCGGAACAAAGTACTCCACCCTCGACTACATCAGGATGTATCGCGTGAACCGTCTCAAGATTCCGCGCTCCCTGACCAGTTCCGCCGCGCGCGATCCTCAGAGCGCCGCCCTCCTGCGCGCGATCGCCGGGATCGCGCGCGAGCTCGGCATCGAGTTGATCGCCCAGGGCGTCGAGACGGTGGATCAGTGGACGTTCCTGACCGCCACGTCCCCGGTCGCGAAAGTGCAGGGCTTCTACTACAGCGAGCCGGTTCCGGCGGCGCGTGCGGAGGAGCTGCTGCGCAGCGGAAAGATATCTCCTCAGCCCGGCGACGTCGCCCGCGCGTCCTAGCGCGGGCGGCGTGCTCCTTTCCCGTTGTGCCGCGGCGTCGCTTGCCGGCCCGCACGCGCGACTCTAAGCTTCCTCCCGACGTGCGGGGCGAGAGTGGTCGCGGGTTCACGATGAAGCGGTTGTCCGTCATTTTGTCTTGCCTGAGCATCGGCGTATGGGCGGCCGGGCTTGCGCCCTCGCATGCGCGCACGGTCGGGGAGTCCGCCGAGCTCGTGCTGTGCGACCGCGTCGCCGCCGATCCCGCCGACCCGGACAAGCCGGCCGACATCATGGGCGTATCGGCGGTGGCCGCGTCCGACATCGCGATCGCGATCAAGTACTGCAAGGCGGCGTCGGCGCATGCGCGCCGGGCGCTCTATCAGCTCGGTCGCGCCTATGCCGCGGGCAAGCAGACCGCGCAGGCGATCGCGGCCTATCGCAAGGCGGCCGAGAAGGGCAGCACCTCGGCGATGGTGGAGCTCGGCGTGCTCTACGCCAACGGCGCGGGCGTCGCCAAGGACGAGGCGCAGGCGCGCGCGCTGTTCGAGCGCGCGGCCGCGGCAGGCAACGCGCGCGGTGTCGCCAACCTCGCGGTGCTCGCGCAGCGCGGCGGCGCGCCGGCCGATCCGGTCAAGACGCGCGCGCTGCTCGCCAAGGCAGTGGAGACGAATTCCGCCGAGGCGCAGTACCAGCTCGGCCTGATGATGGCGGACGGGGTCGGCGGCCCCCGCGACGACGCCGGCGCGCGCGCCCTGTTCGAGCAGGCGGCGGCGCAGGGCCACGCCGGCGCGCTCGAGCGCATGGGCGCGTTCGCGCAGTCGGGGCGCGGCGGCCCGAAGGATGCCGATGCCGCGAAAGCGTATTACGAGAAGGCCGCCGCGCTCGGCAGCGAGGAGGCCAAGGCCGCGCTCAAGCGCGCGGAGTGCTCCTGGGTGGTCAAGGACAAGCGCGGCAAGGTCGTCACGCATCTCTGCTTCTAGCGGGTCGCTCAGGGACCGCCGCATCCGATCGGATCACCGAGCTCGCAGGTGTCATCGCCCATAGGCGGGCTCCGGTACTCCGCAGCGCCGGTGATCACTGGATGCCCGCGTGCGCGGCCATGACAAGCTGAGAGCACCGATCTCCTCTCATGTTGCGGGCCGTTCCAACCTGCTCTATGCCAATCGCGAGCTGGAGCTTGCCGTGAACGCGACCATCGCTGCCATCCTCGACGCACATCGCACCGGCGCGGTCAGTCCGCACGACACGATCCAACGATGTTATCGGGCAATCGAGAAACATGATGACCGTGCGCAGTTCATCAGCCTGCGGCCGGAGGCGGACGCGCTCGCAGAGGCGCGCAGCCTTGCGGCGCGCGATCCGCGCGCGCTCCCGCTCTACGGCGTTCCCTTCGCGGTGAAGGACAACATCGACGTCGCCGGCCTGCCGACGACGGCGGCGTGCCCGGCCTATTCCTATGCGCCGCGCGAGGACGCGGCGGTGGTGCGGCGTCTGCGCGCGGCGGGCGCGATCGTGATCGGCAAGACCAACCTCGACCAGTTCGCCACCGGCCTCGTCGGCGTGCGCTCGCCTTACGGCATTCCGCGCAACGCGCTGCGCGAGGATCTCATCCCCGGCGGGTCGAGCTCCGGCTCGGCGACGGCCGTCGGCGCCGGCCTCGTGCCCTTCGCGCTCGGCACCGACACGGCGGGCTCGGGCCGCGTGCCGGCGATGCTCAACAATATCGTCGGTCTCAAGCCCAGCCTCGGCCTGCTCTCGACGAGCGGGGTGGTGCCGGCCTGCCGCTCGCTCGACTGCGTGTCGATCTTCGCGCTCACGGCGGACGATGCCTTCGCCGTGCTCAAGGTCGCGGCGGGCTACGATGCGGCCGATCCCTATTCGCGCCGGCTCGCGTTCGGCGACATCGACGGCGTACCCAAGGGCCTGCGTCTCGGCGTGCCGGCGCCGGCCTCGCGCGAGTTCTTCGGCGACGCCGGCGCGTCCAAGGCCTACGACGCCGCGCTCGCGCGCCTCGCCGCGCTCGGCGCTGCGATCGAAGAGATCGACTTCGCGCCGTTCTACGAGACCGCGCGCCTGCTTTATGAAGGGCCATGGGTCGCGGAGCGTTATCTCGTCGTGCGCGACCTGCTCGCGCGCGATCCCGACGCAATCCATGCGGTCACGCGCGAGATCGTCGCCGGCGGCGGCAAGCCCAGCGCGGCGGACGCGTTCGCGGCGTTCTATCGCCTGGAGGCGCTGCGCCGCGTGAGCGAGCAGGTGTTCCGCAGCGTCGATGCGCTCGCGGTGCCGACCGCGCCCTGCGTCTACACGCGCGAGGCCGTGCTCGCCGATCCGATCCGCCTCAACAGCCGGCTCGGCACCTACACCAACTTCGTCAATCTCCTCAACCTGTGCGGCATCGCGGTGCCGACCGCGCTCGCGGCCGACCGGACGCCGTTCGGCGTGACGTTGCTTGCGCCCGCGGGAGAGGATGCGCTCGTCGCCTCGCTCGGGCGCGCGCTGCATGCCGCCTGCGATCTTCCGCTCGGCGCGACCGCGCTGCGCCATCCGCCGACGGTCTCGCGCGGCGAGACGGCGGGCGTTCCCGACGGATACATCGAGGTCGCCGTGTTCGGCGCGCATCTGTCCGGCCTGCCGCTCAACCGCGAGCTTGAGGCCCATCATGCGCGCCTCGTGCGCTCCGTGCGCACGGCCGATACCTACCGGCTCTATCTGCTGCCCGGCGGCCCGCCGCTGCGGCCCGGTCTCGTGCGCGTCGCCCCCGGCGCGGGCGCGACGATCGAGGCCGAGATCTGGGCCATGCCCGCGGACGCGTTCGGGCGCTTCGTCGCGGCGATCCCCGCGCCGCTCGGCATCGGCACCGTCGCGCTCTCCGACGGCACCTGCGTCAAGGGCTTCCTCGCCGAGCAGGCCGGCGTCGCCGGCGCGCGCGACATCACCCGCTTCGGCGGCTGGCGTAGTTTTCTAGAGCATGATCCCGAAAAGAGGGAACCGGTTTTCGGAAAAGATCATGCTCCAATATGATTCTCCTCACACCGTGTCGGCGTAGCGCTCGTAGGCGACCTCGACCGTGAGGATGTGCGCGCGCATCGCCGCCGACGCGGTGTCGCGGTCGCCGCGCAGGATCGCCGTCACCACCTGGTCGTGCTCCTCGAAGGACTTGGCGAGGCGGCCCAGGCTGCGGAACTGCGCGCGGCGGAACGGCGAGAGGCGCTTGCGCGTGGCGAGCGTCAATTCGGCGAGATAGGCGTTGTGGCTGCCGGCGTAGATCGCGGCGTGGAACGCCTCGTTGGCCTCGTTGTAGGTCGAGGGATCGCCGCGGCTCACCAGCGTGCGCAGGTCCGCATGCAGCGCCTGCAATTCGCGCCGTTCGGCGAGCGTCATGCTCGCCGCCGAAAGCCCCGCGCACAGCGCCTCGAGCTCGGCCATCACGTCGAACATGTCTTTGAGGCGCGCGACCGTCGGGCGCGCGACGATCGCCGCGCGATGCGCCTGCGCCTCGACGAGGCCGGATGCGGCGAGCTCGCGGATCGCCTCGCGCACGGGCGTGCGCGACACGCCGAAGCGCTGCGCCAGCGCCTGCTCGTCGAGCGCGGCGCCGGGTGCGAGCTTGCCGTCCACGATGTCGTCGGCGATCTGCACGCGCAGCACCTCGGCCAGCGTGCGGCCGCGCCGCGTCCCCGCCTGCGAGCCGGTCTGCTGGCTCATCGCCCTCTCCCGCGCCGGCCGGTCATGACGCTGCCGCCGGATCGGGAATGACGCTGACATGCGCCGACACCACGCGCCAGCCGGCGTCCGTGCGCGCCCACGTCTGCGACTGGCGGCCGATCTTGCCGGGACTCGTCTCGCGCGTGAACATCGTGTTGGCGGTGGCGAAGTCGCGGCCGAAGGTGGTGATCTGCGTGCGCACGAGCGTGCGCGCGAGGCCCGCGGCCGGGCGCGCGGCGCGGAACGCTTCGATCTCCTGATAGCCGTAGAGGTTCTCGCCGCCGCCGTAGCGGATGGTGCGCGCATCGTTCCAGAACAGCTCGTCGAGCACGGCGACGTCGTTCGTCACCAGCGCCTGCTCGTAGCGCTCGAACGCCGCCTGCACCTCGGCGACGACCTCGGGAATGTTCACGTCCACGCTCGCAGCTCCTTTCCCGTTGCTGTCCCGGTCCGCGCGCAGTCCGATCCGAACGGCGTGCTGCGCATCGGGCGTCGCCGCCAGGGCCCTGCCAAAGCCGTGCCAATCGCGCAGCCGGCACAGGAATGCCGTATGCCGCTGCGGAAAAGGCCCGGCGAGCGAATGGCTGCAGCCGGGAATGGGCCCCGGTCCGGCGTGCGGCCGTGTGCCCGCGGCTCGATTGCATACAATGACGCCTGCTCTGCCGTTTTCGCAGGCACGCAGGTCGGCGCACGGGCTGTGCCTTGGGCGAAAATCCGCGATTTGAGCCGCCATTTGTATGCAGTTGGCCGGCGGGCGCTCAAACTTTGTGCATCGACGCGCGCGTCATCGCATCCCCACGCGCGGGCGGCATTGAAAACACTCGGGTTTGCGGGTGGCACGGGCGTTGCTTCGCACAAGGCTGCGAATGCCGGCCCCATCAACCACTCCTCAATCCGAGAGTCGCGTCATGTCAGCCAATTTCGATCGCCGTACGTTTCTCAAGAGCACCGCGCTCGCTGGCCTGGGCGTGGCCGCCGCCCCCTGGAGCATCGGCCCTGCCGCAGCGGCCAATCTCACGGTCGGCTTCATCTATGTCGGCGCCAAGGACGACTACGGCTACAACCAGGCGCATGCCGAGGGCGCCGCCGCGGTGAAGGCGATGAGCGGCGTCACCGTCGTCGAGGAGGAGAACGTCCCCGAGACTGTCGCCGTCCAGAAGACGATGGAGAGCATGATCAATCTCGATCAGGCGACTCTCCTGTTCCCGACCTCCTTCGGCTACTTCGATCCGCACATGCTGGCGATGTGCGCCAAGTATCCCAAGATCGAGTTCCGCCACTGCGGCGGCCTGTGGAGCGAGGGCAAGCATCCCAAGAACGCCGGCTCCTACTTCGGCTACATCGGCATGGGCCAGTACCTCAACGGCATCGTCGCCGCGCATGCGACCAAGTCGAAGAAGATCGGTTTCGTCGCTGCCAAGCCGATCCCGCAGGTCCTGCTCAACATCAACAGCTTCGCGCTCGGCGCGCGCTCGGTCGATCCGAGCATCACCACGCACGTGATCTTCACCGGCGAATGGTCGCTCGCCGTCAAGGAGGCGGAGGCCACCAACGCGCTCGCCGACCAGGGCGTCGACGTCGTCACCTGCCACGTCGACGGCCCCAAGGTCGTGGTCGAGACCGCGGCGCGCCGCGGCGCCTTCGTGTGCGGCTATCACGCCAACCAGTCCAAGCTCGCGCCCGAGAAATATCTCACCGGCGCCGAGTGGAACTGGGCCGAGGTCTACAAGCAGTTCGTCGCCAAGGCGATGAAGAAGGAGCCGCTGCCGAACTTCGTGCGCGGCGGCATCGCCGACGGCTTCGTGAAGATGAGCCCCTACGGCCCGGCGGTGAGCGCCGAGGCGCGCAAGCGCGCCGACGCGGTCAAGGCCGAGATCATGAAGGGCGGCTTCTCCGTCATCAAGGGACCGCTCAAGAGCAACAGCGGCAAGGTGGTCGTGCCGGCCGGCAAGGCCTATGTCGAGACCGCCATCGAGCTCGAAAGCATGGATTACCTCGTCGAAGGGGTGATCGGCTCGACGAGCTGAACGTCGCGGGGCCGGGCGTGACCAGCATCGCGGATCGGTCGGCGCCGTCCGTTGCGGTGTCGCGCACCACGCGGCAGGACCTCGTGGTGCGCGCCTATGCCGCCGCGGAGGCGCTCGCCATCCCGCTGCTCGCGCTGCTGGTCGCGGCGGCGATCTTCGGCGCCTTCATCGCCGCGCTCGGCAAGTCGCCGCTCGACCTCTATCGCCTGATCTACACCGGTGCGTTCGGAAGCTGGTTCTCCTGGCAGAACACGCTGCTGCGCGCGGCGCCGCTCCTGCTGGTGGCGCTCTGCGTCGCGCTGCCCGCGCGGCTCGGCCTGCTGGTGATCGGCGGCGAGGGCGCGCTGGCGCTGGGCGGACTCGCGGCCGCGGCCGTGGCTGCGCCGCTGCAGGGACTTCCGCCCGCGCTGGTGATCTCGCTGATGGCGCTCGCCGGCATGCTGATGGGCGCGCTCTGGATCGGCGGCATCGGCGCGCTGCGCGCCTATCGCGGCGTCAATGAGACGATCTCCAGCCTGCTGCTCGCCTATATCGCGGTCGCGCTGTTCAACCACCTCGTCGAAGGCGCGTTGCGCGATCCCGCCAGCCTCAACAAGCCGTCCACCGCCCATGTCGGTCAGGCCAACATGATCGGCACGCTGCCGGGCATGGACGTGCACTGGGGCCTCGTCGTCGGCGTCATCGCCTGCATCGCCGCGTGGGTGCTGATGGAGCGCACGAGCCTCGGCTTCGCCGCGCGCATGACCGGCGGCAACATCCGCGCCGCGCGCCTGCAGGGCCTGCCGGTCGGCCGCCTCATCGTCGGCTTCTGCGCGCTCGGCGGCGCCATGGCCGGGCTCGCCGGCATGATCGAGGTCGCCGCGGTGCACGGCCGCGCCAACGGCTCGCTCATCGTCGGCTACGGCTACACCGGCATCCTCGTCGCCTTCCTCGCGCGCCAGAACACGCTCGCCGTGATGCCGGTGGCGGTCCTGCTCGGCGGCATCGCCGCCGCCGGCGGTCTCGTGCAGCGCCGCATGGGACTGCCCGATGCGACCATGCTGGTGTTCCAGGGCATCCTGTTCGTCGTGATCCTGATGTCCGAGACGCTGTACGGACGCATCCCGTGGCTGCAGCCGCCCTTGAGCACGGAGCGCACGTCATGACCGACATCGGCTGGTGGGGCGTTCCTCTGGCGGTGCTCGGCGGCGCGATCCGCGTGAGCACGCCGTTCCTGTTCGTCAGCCTCGGGGAATGCCTGACCGAGAAGAGCGGGCGCATCAACCTCGGCCTCGAGGGCACGCTGGTGATCGGAGCCATCTCGGGCTACGCCTTCTCCTATCACTCCGGCTCGGCCTGGATCGGCGTCTTCGCCGCCGGCGTCGCCGGCTGCCTGTTCGGCGCGTTGCACGGCTGGCTGTGCAAGTTCGAGCGCGTCAACGACATCGCCATCGGCATCGCGATGATGCTGCTCGGCACCGGCCTCGCGTTCTTCTTCGGCAAGGCCTACATCCAGCCGAGCGCGCCGCGGCTGCCGGCCATCCCGTTCGGAAGCTGGTCGTCGATCCCGCAGCTCGAGGCCGCGCTCGAGATCAACGTCCTGTTCCTCGCCGGCATCGCCGTCGCCGTGCTGCTGTGGTGGGCGTTCCGCGCGACGCGCGCCGGCCTGATCGTGCGCATGGTCGGCGACAGCGCCGACGCGGCGCGGGCCATGGGCTACAGCGTCGACCGCATCCGCCTGCTCTCGACCGCGGCCGGCGGCTTCCTTGCCGGTGTCGGCGGGGCCTATCTCTCGCTCTATTATCCCGGAAGCTGGAACGAAGGCCTGTCGTCGGGCCAGGGCCTGATGGCGATCGCGCTCGTCATCTTCGCGCGCTGGAACCCGCTCGCCTGCTTCGGCGCGGCGCTGCTGTTTGGCGGCGCGGGCGCGCTCGGGCCCGCGCTGCAATCGGTCGGCGTCACCTCGGGCTACTACCTGTTCTACGCCGCGCCCTACGTGCTCACGCTCGCCATCATCATCGCCATGAGCTCGCCGACGCGCGCCTTCGCCGGCGCCCCGAGCGAACTGTCCATCACCAAATAAGTCACGCCGGAGGAACCCCATGTCCGCCCCCGTCGCCGCCATCAAGAGCGCCCCATCGGCCTCGCACACCATCGACGCCGATCCTTATCCCTGGCCCTACAACGGCGACCTGCGGCCCCAGAACACGGCCCTGATCGTGATCGACATGCAGACCGATTTCTGCGGGCTGGGCGGCTACGTCGACGCCATGGGCTACGACATCTCGCTCACGCGCGCGCCGATCGAGCCGATCAAGCGCGTGCTCACGGCCATGCGCGCCAAGGGCTATCACATCATCCACACGCGCGAGGGCCACCGCCCCGATCTCGCCGACCTGCCCGCCAACAAGCGCTGGCGCTCGCAGCGCATCGGCGCCGGCATCGGCGATCCCGGCCCGTGCGGGCGCATCCTCGTGCGCGGCGAGCCCGGCTGGGAGATCATCCCGGAGCTTGCGCCGCTCTCGGGCGAGCCCGTCATCGACAAGCCGGGCAAGGGCTCGTTCTGCGCGACCGACCTGGAGCTGATCCTGCGCCAGCGCGGCATCGACAACATCATCCTCACCGGCATCACCACGGACGTGTGCGTGCACACGACGATGCGCGAGGCCAACGACCGCGGCTTCGAATGCCTGCTCCTGGAAGATTGCTGCGGCGCGACCGACAAGGGCAACCACGACGCGGCGATCAAGATGATCAAGATGCAGGGCGGCGTGTTCGGCGCGGTTTCCAGTTCCGACACGCTGGTGCGGCAGCTTCCATGAGCAAGGCCATCGCACTGGAAGCCGTCGGCGTGTCGAAGCGCTTCGGCGCGTTCGCGGCGCTCGACGGCGTGTCCATGCGGGTGGCTCCCGGCGAGGTGCATGCGCTGCTCGGCGAGAACGGCGCGGGCAAGTCGACCCTCGTCAAGTGCATCATCGGCTACTACACGCCGGACCAGGGCAGCGTGCTGATCGACGGCTTCGAGCAGAGCGTCGGCAATCCGCGCGACGCGCATGCGCTCGGCATCGGCATGGTCTACCAGCACTTCACGCTGGTGCCCTCGATGACGGTTGCGGAAAATCTCGTGATGTCGCGCGCCAACGTGCCGGCGGTGATCGACTGGCGCAGCGAGCGCAAGGCCCTCGACGCGTTCCTCGACGCGACGCCCTTCAAGGTGCCGCTCGGCGCGCGGGTCAGCGATCTTTCGGCCGGCGAGCGCCAGAAGACCGAGATCCTCAAGCAGCTTTATCTCGACCGCCGTTTCCTGATCCTCGACGAGCCGACCTCGGTGCTCACGCCGGGCGAAGCCGACGAGATGCTCACCCACCTGCGCGCCATGGCGCGGGCGGGATCTCTCTCGATCCTGCTCATCACCCACAAGTTCCGCGAGGTCACCGGCTACACCGACCGCGTCACCGTGCTCCGCCGCGGCAAGCTCGCGGGCAGCGGCGCCTCGCAGGAGCTCTCGCGCGGCGACCTCGCCGCCATGATGATCGGCAAGAGCGAGCTGCCGCAGAGCACCGCGCGCGTCGGCGGTGCGCAGGAGCGTGCGCCGGTGCTCGCGGTAGACGGGTTGCGGGCCGCCGACGACAGCGGCCAGCGCCGTATCTCGATCGACGCGCTCGATGTGCGCGGCCGCGAGATCGTCGGGGTCGCGGGCGTCTCCGGCAACGGCCAGAAGGTGCTGGTGGAGGTGCTCGGCGGTCAGCGCGAGCGGCTCGCGGGCCGCATCGAGGTGAACGGGGTGCCGTATGGGGCGACGCGGCCGGAGGCGCAGGCGGCCGGCGTGCGCTGCCTGCCCGAGGAGCCGCTCAAGAACGCCTGCGCGCCGAAAATGTCGGTCGCCGAAAACCTCGCCTTCCGCAACTTCGACACGACCGGCAAGGGCAGGGCGGCGTTCTGGCTCGACGGCAAGCGCATCGCGGCGCAGGCGCGGACGCTGATCGAGCGCTACGCGATCAAGACCGCGTCGAAGGATGCGGCCGTGCAGACGCTGTCGGGCGGCAACGTGCAGCGCGTCGTGCTGGCGCGCGAGCTGTCGGGCCACGTCGATCTGCTGATCGTCGCCAACCCGTGCTTCGGGCTCGACATCGCCGCGGTCGCGGAGATCCGCAGCCAGATCATGGCGGCGCGCAATCGCGGCGCCGCGGTGCTGCTGGTGAGCGAGGACCTCGACGAGCTGCTGGAACTCTCCGACCGCATCGTGGTGATGTCGGAGGGGCGCATCGTCTACGAGACCCCCATCGAGAGCGCCGACGTCGCCACCATCGGCTCGCACATGGCCGGGCATCACTGACATGCGCACGATCGCGGCACAGCCATTCCCGTTCCCGTTCGAGACGCGCAGCCTGGCGCTGATCGTCATCGACATGCAGCGCGACTTCATCGAGCCCGGCGGATTCGGAGAAAGCCTCGGCAACGACGTCTCGCGTCTCGCCGCGATCGTCCCGGCGACGCGTCGCCTGATCGACGGTTTCCGCGCTGCCGGTCTGCCGGTGATCCATACCAAGGAATGCCACCGGCCCGATCTCTCCGACTGCCCGCCGGCCAAGCGCGAGCGCGGCAGTCCCGCGCGGCGCATCGGAGATCCCGGCCCGATGGGCCGTCTGCTCGTCGACGGCGAGCCCGGCACCGACTTCGTCGACGCGCTCGAGCCGCTGGCAGGCGAGACCGTCATCGCCAAGCCGGGCAAGGGCGCGTTCTACGCGACCGACCTCGACGCCGTGCTGCGCCGGCAGGGCGTGCGTCAGCTCGTGTTCGCCGGCGTCACCACCGAGGTCTGCGTGCAGACGACGATGCGCGAGGCCAACGACCGCGGCTACGATTGCCTGATCGCGGAGGACGCGACCGAAAGTTACTTCCCCGAGTTCAAGCAGGCCGCGCTCGCCATGATCCGCGCGCAGGGCGCGATCGTCGGCTGGACGTCGGGCGTCGACGACATTCTCGCCGCGCTTGCGGCTGCGCAGCCCACCGTCATGGCCGCCGATGTCCGCTGACCGAAACCATGTCGCCCCGCGTCATCCGCGCGCACCGCGCGCAGGAGGGTATCATGCAGATCCACCACCTCGAATACCTCACCGCGCTTGCGCGTGAGAAGCACTTCGGCCGCGCGGCGCGCGTGTGCAACGTCAGCCAGCCGGCGCTCTCGCAGGCGCTGCGCCAGATCGAGGCGAGCTTCGGCGTGCCGATCATCGACCGCCGCAGCCAGGGCTTCCATGGCTTCACGCCGGAAGGCGAGCGCGTGCTCGAATGGGCGCGCACCGTGCTTGCCGGCTACGAGCACCTCGGCCAGGAGATCAGCAGCTTCGGCGACCAGGGCCTGACCGGGCACATCCGGCTCGGGCTGATCCCGGTCACGACGCCGATGGTCTCGCTGCTCACGACCGCCTTCCATCGCGCCCATCCCGGCGTGACCATCTCGGTGCTCTCGCACACCTTCGTCGAGATCAACCGGCAGCTGGAGCAGTTCGCGCTCGACGTCGGGCTGAGCTATCTCGACGGCACTCCGCTCGGCACGCTGCGGCCCTACGTCCTCTACCGCGAAAGCTATTACCTGCTCGCGCCTGCCAGCCACCCCATCTCCGCGCGCGAGACGATCACGTGGCAGGAGGCGAGCGCGCTCCCGCTCTGCCTGCTCACGCCCGAGTTCCTCAACCGGCTGATCGTCAACCGCATCTTCGAGGAGGTCGGCACGTCGGCGCGCACCGTGATCGAGACCAACTGCGCCGTCGCGCTGTGCTCGCACGTGCGCTCCGGCCAATGGTTCACCATCGTGCCCGACTCCTTCTTCTATCTCGTCGGCGACTGGAAGCGCACGGTGCCGGTCCCGCTGGTCGAGCCGGTCGAGACCAACGAGATCGGGCTGCTGATCCAGGAGCGCGACCCGCTGCCGCCGCTCACGCGCGCCTTCATCGAGGTGGCGCAGGGCCTCTCCATCGGCGACGAGCTGCGCAAGGTCGCGCCGCTGCGCAACCTGCGCCAGCCGGCGGCCTGACGCCCATGTTCATCCCCGATCCGCTGCTGGAGGAGGCGGCGTTCCTCGCCGCCGCCGTGCGCGAGGGCTCGCTCTCCGCGCGCGAGATCGCGGAGCGCGTAGCGGAGCGCGCGCAGGAGACGTGGCGGCCGATCGACGCCGCCGCGCTGCTGCGCCGCGCCGCCGTGCTCGACGGTCCCGGGGATCGCGGCGGGTCCTTGCGCGGGGTTCCGTTCGTCGTAGCCGGTGCGCCGTCGCCGCAGGCGATTGCGGCGCTCGCGCGCGCCGGCGCCGTCGAGGTGACGTTGCTTGCGCCCGATGCGGCCGGGCTGTCGGAGGCGGCCAGCGCCGTCGTCCATGGCGTCGCCGCGATCGCGCTCGCCGCGGCGCGCACGGACGAACTGGTGGGCTGCGGCGTGCATGCGCTCGCGATTGCCGGGCACGAGGCCGCGCTGCTGGCGCGCACGTCGCGCGACCTTGCGCTGGCGGCGGACGCCGTCGCCTCCGGCGGGGCCGATGCCGGCGATGCCCTCTGCCGCCGCCTGACAGACTCCGTCGGGCAGGGGGCGGGCGCGCTCAGGATCGCGGTCGTCGGAGAGGTGGCATTGGGCGGCGGGCGCCCGTCGTTGGCGTTCGAGCGCATCGAGGCGGCCGATGCGGCGCTGCTCGCGCGCTATGACGCCGTCGTGGCGCGGGCGGCCCATGGCGGCGCTGCACACTTATATATGTCGCCCACGGCGCCCGGCGCGGCGGATGGCCTGTGCGTGAGCGCACGGTCGGCCGCGGTCGCGGTCCGCATCGGCGCCGTGCTCGACGCCGAACGGCTGGTGGGGTGAAGATCAGTACCGTGCGCCGGGCGTCGTGGGCGGCCTCGCGACGGCGGCCCCGTGATCGCAAAGTCTCTCCGGTTGTCATCATCCGCGAAAGCGGATGATCCAGTAACCCGCAGGTTCGCATGCGCGCACGGGCGCCGGGAGTACCGGATGCCCGCGCACGCGGGCATGACAGGGGAGGGCGGCGGCAGGTCGTCCGCCCTACGCCATATTGGCCTTCGCGACCCCGATCATGCTGTCGCGCGACACGAGCGCCGCGAGCTGCTCCTCGCTCCAGCCGTCGGTGCCGGCCGGCCGCTCGGGCAGCACCAGGTAGCGCATGTCGGCGTTGCTGTCGTGCACGATGAGCTCGACGTCGTCGGGCAGGTCGAGCCCGAACTCGCTCAGGATCTGGCGCGGCTCGCGCACCGTGCGCGCGCGATAGGCCTTGCTGATGTACCAGGACGGCGGCTGCCCGAGGATCGAGCGCGGGTAGCAGGAGCAGAGCGTGCAGCAGATCAGGTTGTGCAGGCCCTGCGTGTTCTCCACCACGATGAGCTGCGCCTCGCCGACCTTGATGCCGAGCTCGGCGGCGGCGGACTTGCCGTTCTCCAGCAGGCGCTGCTTGAACGCCGGGTCGGCCCAGGCGCGCGCGATGATCTTGGCGCCGAGATGCAGGCCGGGCGCTTCGATCTTCTCGATCTCCTGCGTCACCTCCTCGGGCGCCAGCAGGTTCTTGCGCACGAGGATGTTCTGCAGCGCGTCGATGATGATCTGCCCCTCGATGTTGCCGGCCTCGTCCTCGGCGACGAGGGGCGGATGCGCCGCGTGCGCGTGGTCGTGCGAGTGCTCATGAGAATGGTCATGTCCGTGCAGGTCGCTCATGGCGTTACTCCGCTGCCAGCCAGTGGTCGTAGATCTCGATCGAAAGCGTGTCGTGCGCAGGCCCGTGGTAGTCGGGCCAGAGGTCGTGCTGCCGGAAGCTGACGCGATAGAGCGGAATGACCGGCCCGCCGGTATTGCCGACCGCGAGGTCTTCCGGATTGAGGTAGTAGCCGCACAGCTCGCTCACCGTGCCGACCTTGCCGCGCACGTAGAACGGCGTGCGCACGTGGCCGGCCTTGCCGAGGTGCAGCACGCGCACCCGATCGCCGGCCCGGAATCGCGCCTTCATTGCGCCGCCTACGACACATTCGTCCAGCGCGCGCGCACCGCCGCGATCTCCTCGTCGAGCTCCTCGCGCGTGATCACCTCCTTCTCGATGAGGATGTCGATCATCGCCTCGAGCCGGCGCCGGTAGAACGACAGCGACGCGTACTTGTCGACGCCGAACGACTCGAAGCCGCGCCGCATCTCGTCGAGCGAGATGACGCGGCGCGTCCCGTCGCCGAGCAGGTTGCGCACCGCCTCGACCTGCTTCTCCCAGTGCAGCCAGGGCAGTTCGTCCTTGGGGACGGGCCCGGCCGCGTCGCCGCCGATGTCGTGATAGCCGCGGGTCATGTGGTCACCTGTGCGAGGTTACGCGCGCTTGATGGCGAAGCTGTTGAGATAGTCCTGCGGCTTCGCCGGATCGAACTCCTTGCCGAGGATCGTGTGCTTGATCATCGGCGAGGCGGGGGGCGAAAGGCCCATCTCGCGCATGCGCTTGGCGCCGTCGGTCGACAGGAACACCGTCTTCGCCATCTCCTGATAGTTCACGTCGGCCGGGATCATGTTCCAGCGGCGAAGCTGCGTGAGCAGCCACACGGCCGTCGACTCGTAGGGGAAGGCCTTGAAGCCGATGCGGTCCGGCACCGTGACGATGCTGCCGAGGCCGTCCGCGTAGCGGCCGAGCAGCACCTGCTCGAGCACGGTCTTGGGCTGGTTGAGGTAGTTCACGGGCGCCAGCAGCTCGGCGACCTTCGGGCGGTTCTCCGGCTTGTCGGCGAACTCGGTGGCGCGCACCACCGCGCGGAACATCGCGCCGTAGGAGTTGGGGTTCTCCTTGATGAACTTCTCGGTGATCGAGAGCGTGCAGCAGGGATGGTCCTTGAAGATGTCGCGCGTGAGCATGTGCAGGAAGCCCACGCCCTCGAACACCGCGCGCTGGCCCCAGGGCTCGGCGAACAGCATGCCGTCGAGGTTGCCCGACGACATGTTGGCGACCGAGTCCGGCGGCGCGTAGACGCGCAGCTCCACGTCCTTGTCGGGGTCGAGGCCGTTCTCCGCGAGATAGTAGCGCAGCAGCATCGCGTGCATCGAATGGTCGTGCGGGATGCCGAGCTTGAAGCCCTTCCAGGTCTTCGGATCGCGCCGGTTCTTGTGCTTGACGTGCAGCGTGATGGCGTTGCCGTTCACGTTCTGCACGGTCGAGACGTAGGTCTTGGTCGGCAGCGAGCCGACCCCCATGCTCATGGTCAGCGGCATCGCCAGCACGAGATGCGAGGCGTCGAACTCGCCGCTGTTCATCTTGTCGCGCACGATCGCCCAGCCCGGCGTGCGCGCGAGCGACACGTCGAGCCCCTCCTTCTGGTACTCGCCCATGGCGTGCGCGAGCAGGATCGGCACCGTGCAGGTGATCGGCACGAAGCCGATGTTGAGCTTCGTCTTCTCCAGCGCCGTCGCCTGCTGCGCGATCGCCTTGGCGGTGCCGAGCGGGAAGACGTCGCCGATCGCGGCGAGCGCGGTGGCGGCGCCGACCGAGCGCAGGAAGGCGCGGCGGCCGAGGTCGCTCGGGAACATCGCCTGCAGCACGGTCGATTCGACGAGGCGGTCGACGTAGTGCTCGCTGCCGTCGTAGCCGTCCTGCGGCGTGGCGCTGCCGAGCTCGGCGCGATGCTGCGCGATCGATCCGCCGCATCCGCAGGCGCAGTCGTGCGCTGGGCCGAACTTCAACTCGTGGTCATGCTCGCTCATCGTTGCCCTCTGGTCCGGTGCAGTTGCACCCCTCCATGCAACTGCGGTGCCAAGCCGTCCCGGGCGCGCGGCGGCGCGCACACCCCTGCATTTCCAGGCCGATAAGCCCGCCCAATCGCGCGATTGCCCGAGGCTGGCGCGCGATCCGGCAGCGGGCGGCGCCCGCCGTGGGCGGCTCGCGGGATGGCGAAGCCCGGGTGCGGCGCGGGCGGCGGTAAACGGGCGAAGTCGCGGGGCGATCGCGCCGTGGCGCCCGCCGTCCAAACGGTACGCGAGTTGCATGTGCGCGGCAGGACCCTGCCAGCAGGAGGACAGCACATGAGCGGGCTTGGCGGACTGAACAAGGCGCCGGACGGCGTCGTCATCGGGGTGGTGCAGCTGCAGAACCCGTGGGTCGTCACCAAAGAGGACCTCGCCAAACAGACCGACCGCATCTGCGAGCTGGTCGGCAAGGCGCGGCGCAACCTGCCCACGATGGACCTCGTGGTATTCCCCGAATACGCGCTGCACGGGCTGAGCATGGACACCAATCCCGCGATCATGTGCAGCCTCGACGGACCCGAGGTCGCGCGCTTCAAGCAGGCCTGCGTCGACAACAGGATCTGGGGCTGCTTCTCCATCATGGAGCTCAACCCCAACGGCAACCCGTTCAACAGCGGCATCATCATCGACGATCAGGGCGCGCTGCGGCTCTATTACCGCAAGATGCACCCGTGGGTGCCGGTCGAGCCGTGGGAGCCGGGCGACATCGGCATTCCCGTCTGCGACGGGCCGAACGGCAGCAAGCTCGCGCTCATCATCTGCCACGACGGCATGTTCCCCGAGATGGCGCGCGAGGCGGCCTACAAGGGCGCCAACGTCATGCTGCGCACGGCGGGCTACACCGCGCCGATCCGCCATGCCTGGCACGTCACCAACCAGGCCAACGCGTTCTGCAACCTCATGTACACCGCGAGCGTGTGCCTGTGCGGCGACGACGGCAGCTTCAACTCGATGGGCGAGGGCATGATCGTCAACTACGACGGCGTCCCGCTCGTCGCCGGCAACAACAAGCCCGACGAGATCATCACCGCCGAGGTGCGCCCGCGCCTCGCCGACGAGGCGCGCAAGCTCTGGGGCGTCGAGAACAACATCTACCAGTTCGGCCACCGCGGCTATGTCGCCGTGAAAGGCGGCGCGCAGGACTGCCCCTACACCTACATGCAGGACATGGTCGCCGGTCGCTATCGCCTGCCGTGGGAGGACGAGATCAAGGTCGTCGACGGCACGAGCTGCGGCTTCCCGGCGCCCACGCGCAGCTACGCGCCGAGCGGCGCGCAGCCGGGACTGCGCAAGGTCGGGTGAGCGGGTCGCGAGCTGAACAGCCCACATGCACGATCTTCATTCCTTCATCCGCTCGCAACTCGAAGATCCCGCCGGCCACTGGAGCCTCGGCACCTTCGGCGCCATCGCCGAATTCGTGCGCGACCGCGGCGAGGCGGTTCATCTCGTCCTGCGCCGCGACGCGCTCGAGGCGCGCACCGCGCGCGGCGCGCTGCGCTTTCGCAATCTGGACGGCGTCACCGCGGTCGCGTCCGAGACCGCGACGCGCAGCGGCTGGAGCCATCGCGTGGCGTTCTGCCTGCCGCGCGCCGCCGCCGCGATGGGGCGGCGCACCGTGCTCACCGAGCTCGGTCCCGACGTCGATGCCGTGCGGGCGCAGGACCGCGACGCCGTGCTGTTCGACGTCGGGCTCGGCACCTTGCAGGTGGACGTCTGCGTGCGCACGTGCGATCCCGCGCTGATCGCGGCGTTGCGCGCGGGCGCCGGGCGCTCGGTGTTCGATCCGGCGAGCTCCGCCATGGCGGCGATCCTCGCGACCTCGCCGCAGCGCGTGTTCGTCTGCCGCTTCGGCCGCATCGAGGTGTTCCAGCCCATTCCACCGCCCGACGGCCGCAGCCCGGAAGGGCCGCACACCCATCTCCTCCCGAGCCTGCTGCGTCACGGCCTCACCCATGCCGCCACCGAGCCGATCCCGGACGGCCTCGTTCCCTGCGCGCATCTCTATCCCCCGCACGCGGTCAAGGACATGTCCGGCGCGCGCATCGCGTTCCAACCCGACCGGCATGATGCGTTCCAGGCGATCCTCGCGCGTTACGGCGATCCGGTGCTCCTCGACGTGAAACGGCGCGTGCTCGCGGCGCTGCGCGCGGGCGCGGATCCCGATCGGGTGGCGATTCCCGACAGTCGCTTCGCGCGCAACGCGCGCCGCGTCGCGATCCAGCAATGGCGCGCGCTCGCGCCAGGACTCGCGCCAGGACTCGCGCCGCCGCGATCCCCGCGCGGCGAGCCGGCGGAGATCCATGCGGGGTAGCCGGCGTGAGTGGCTATGTGATCGCCGCCTCACGACGTTGCGAGCGCTGAACAAGCGTCGCGCAGGGTTCTGCACCCCCTCACCCGGATTGCGCAGATGCGCAATCCGACCTCTCCCCGGTGGGGAGAGGTGAGGCCGTGCCGTGGTGCGCGCGCGGGGCTCGCGGCAAGCGCCGCCGTGATTGCACCATCGATTCCCGCAGACGGCGCTATCGCGATCAAGCCGTCGATGTCGCGCCGGGCCGAGCCACTTGCCCACCTCTCCCCGCGACGTTGCGAGCGCTGAACAAGCGTCGCGCAGGGTTCTGCGCCCCTTCACCCGGATTGCGCATGTGCGCAATCCGACCTCTCCCCGGCGGGGAGAGGTGAGGCCGTGCCGTGGTGCGCACGCGGGGCTCGCAACAAGCGCCGCCGCGATTGCGCGATCGATTCACGCAGGCGGCGCGATCGCGATCAAGCCGTCGATGTCGTGCAGGGCTGAGCCACTTGCCCACCTCTCCCCGCTGGGGAGAGGTCGACCGCCGAAGGCGGGCGGGTGAGGGGGTGCAGGCCTCCGATTTCCATGCGCGCCATCGCCGGCGTCGTCGAAAGAACACCTGCGCCGCTCTGTCGCCCCCGCGCCTGCCCGCCCTTCACTCCGGCAGCGCCTCGGTTTTGCGCACCTCGCGCTGAAACACGTCGAGGCAGTGTGCCTTCACGCGCACGAACTGCGGATCGGACAGCGTCGCCATGGCGCGCGGGCGCGGCGCGTCGAACGCCACGTAGTCGGCGATCTGCGTCGGCCGCCGCGTGAGCAGCAGGACGTGGTCGGAGAGATAGACCGCTTCCTCGAGGTCGTGGCTGACCACGATCATCGTGGTCTTGGTCGCCATGAACACGCGCTGGAGCTGGTCGCGCATCTGCAGCGTCATCTCGTAGTCGAGCGCGGAGAACGGCTCGTCCAGAAAGAGCACCTCCGGCTGCACCACCAGCGCGCGGATGATCGACACTGTCTGCTGCTGGCCGCCCGAGAGCTCGTAAGGGTAGCGGTTGAGGTCGAATTTGAGGTCGAAGCTCGCCAGCACCTCGTCGGTGCGCTGCTTCTGCGCCTGGCGCGACATGCCCAGCAGCTTGAGTGGATAATGGATATTGTCGATCGCCCGGATCCACGGGAACAGCGCCTCGCGGTAGTTCTGGAACACATAGCCGATGCGGCTCGCGCTCACCGGCTTGCCGCCGATGGTGACGATGCCGTTGTCGTAGGGGATGAGCCCGGCGATCAGGTTGATGAGCGTGCTCTTGCCGCAGCCGTTCGGCCCGAAGATCGTGACGATCTTGCCGCGCGGGAAGTCGACATCGAAGTCGTAGTAGAGCGGTGCGCCGCCGAACGCCTTGCTCAGGCCGCGCACCGAGATATGCGCGTCCGGCAGGACGGCCGCGAGGCGGCCGCCGGCGGGGTGGGGCAGGGCCATGTTCATCGGTGCTGCTGCGCCCGGCTCACATGCCGAGGTCCTGCCTGGTGAGGATGATGTCCTTGACGTTGAACGTCTGCTTGAGCGCGCCCTCGCTTGTGAACACGTCGACGAACGCCTGGTAGGACTTGAGGTCGACCTCGTTGAGCTCGGCCCAGCCGCGCAGGTAGGGCTGCGCCACGAGATGCACCTGGCTCGCCGGGATCGGCGTGTACTTGGCGACGATCGGCCGGTACTTGTCGAAGTTCGCGTTGGCGAGCTTCGTCGCCTCGTCGAGCACGGCGACGACCTTCCTGGCGACCTCCGGCCGCTCCTTGATGAACTTCGTGGTCAGCACCGAGGCGCCCGAATAGAACGGATCGGCGATCACGGATGCGACCGGGTTGGTCATCGCGCGCTTGGCCTCCTTGGAGGCCACGGCGATCGAGCCGACCGGCTCCAGCGAGAGCGTGGCGTCGACGGTTTTGTTGACCACCGCCGGCACCTGCAGGCCGACCGCCAGTTCCTTGAGCGAGACGTCCTTGTCGGGATCGAGCCCGGCGCTGCGCACCATGTGGCGCGACACCGTGCGCCACTGCACGCCCGGCAGATGCCCGAGCGATTTGCCCTTGAGGTCGGCGAACGACTTGATCGACGAGTCGTTGGCGACGATCAGGCCGTCGTTGATGCGGTTGACCTTTATGCCGCCGCCCTGCAGCCCGAACACCTTGAACGTCCCGGGGAACTGCGCTTCCGCGAGAACGGTGATGCCGGCCGCCGCACCGGGTGCGCCGAAGTCGGCGCGGCCGGACACCAGCGACTCGATGATCTGGTTCGGCGACTGGAATTTCACCGACTCGACCGTGATGCCGGCCTTCTCGAACAGCTTCTCCTCGAGCGCGACGTAGTAGGCGGTCGTCTGCATGATCGGCAGCCACGACACCGTGACCTTCTCCTCCGCCCGCGCGCCCGCGGCGGACAGCGCCAGGGCTGACACGACAAGTCCCTGCAACAGCGTCTTCATTCGCTTCTCCTGTGTGGCGATGGGATTGTTCGCTCAACGTCCCGCCCAATGGACGAGGAATTTCTCGGCCACCAGGAACAGCAGGTTGAGCCCATAGCCGAGCACGCCGGACATGATGATGGTGGCGTACATCTGCTTGAGGTCGAACACGATCTGCATGTCGATGATGCGCTTGCCGAGCCCGTCGTCCGACCCGATGAACATCTCGGCGACGATGATCACGACGAGGGCGAGCGAGACGCCCGTGCGCAGGCCGATGAAGGTCTGCGGCAGCGTCTCGTAGAACAGCACGTCGCGGAACACGCGCGCGCGCGAGGCGCCCATGACCTTGGCGGCAAGCAGGCGTGTCTGCCGCGCGTTCATGACGCCGTAGGCGACGTTGAAGAAGACGATCAGGAACGCGGCGAAGCCGGCGACCGCCACCTTGGCGAAGTCGCCGAGCCCGAAGATCAGCAGGAACAGCGGGAACATCGCCGTCGCCGGCGTCGAGCGGAAGAAGTCGACGAGGAACTCGACGGAGTTGTAGAGCCGCCGGTTGGCGCCGACAACGATACCGAGCGGCACTCCGGTGACGACCGCGAGCGCAAAGGCGTAGAGCGTGCGCACGAGCGTGTAGAGGAAGTCAACGGTGAGCGAGCCGTCGAGCATGTGCTCGACCAGCGACTGCATCGTGCCGATCGGCGAGGGCAGCAGCTTGGGCGTGACGAGCTGAAGCTGGAACGCCGCCCACCACACGGCGAACAGCGCCAGCGGGCCGATCACGCCAGTCGGAATTCGAATGGTTCTCTTCGCCTGCGCACTCATGAACGCACGTCTCTCCGTGCGTTCGGGTCAGCAAGAGACGTGCCACGGGAGAAAATAGGCAAAGTCGCGCAATTGCATACAATTCGCGGCGGGCAGCCCGCGCCCGCGCGCCGAGCGCGGGCGAAGAATCGTGCAGTCGCCGCGAGATCGACCCATGGACGCGATGATGGCCGGATAAGGCGCGCTTATCGCAGGTGATCGCGCGGGTCTCGCCGCTAGTCCAGCGCGCTCAGGTATTTCCAGGTCGCGTAATCCTTGCGGAAGGCGGCGTAGGAGTCGTGGACGCGCTTGAAATTCGGGTTACTGGCCGACTCCTCGGCGACGACCTGGTTCCATGCCTCCTCGAACGCCACCAGCATGGGCGCCGGCCAGCGGCGAAGCTGCACGCCCTTGGCCTGCAGGTCCTTGATCGCCTTGCCCTGCGCGGCTTCGCTCTTGGCAATCTCCTCGCGGATGATGTCGCCGCAGGCGAGCTCGATCACCGCCTGGTCGCGCTCGCTGAGTGCATTCCAGATGTCGAGATTGATGTCGAGGTCGAAGAAGGTGGCCTGTTGGTGCCAGCCCGGGAAGTAATAGTACTTCGCCACCTCGTAGAGGCGCAGCGGCTCGTCCATCGCCGGCAGCGAGAACTCTGCGGCGTCGAGCGAGCCGTCCTTGAGCCGCTCGAAGATCTCACCCGGCGCGTCCTGCTGCGTGATGACCCCGAACTTCTTCATCACCAGGGCGCCCATGCCGAAGATTCGGATGCGCAGGCCCTTGAGGTCGGCGGGCGACTTGATCTCCTTGCGGAACCAGCCGGAGGCCTCGGGCGGGATCATGCCGCAGGGGATGTTGTGGACGCCGCGCGCGTGGAACATCTCGCGCGCCAGCGCGAGGCCGCCGCCGTGGTACATCCAGCCCATGTACTCGCCCATGTCCGGGCCGAACGGCACGCTGGAGAAGAAGTTGAACGCGCTGTCGGTCGCCGCAAACCAGCCGGCGCCGGCCCAGGCCGCCGCCACCTTGCCGGCGGCGACCGCATTCACGCTCTGCGCGGCGGGCACGAGCGTGTTGGGCTCGTAGAAATCGAACACGAGCCCGCCGCCGGTGGCGCGCTTCACGCGCTCGGCGAGTTGATGCGCGGCGTCTCCGAGGATCGGCATGCTGCCGGGAAAGGTGCTCGCGAGCTTGAGCGTCAGCGGCTTCTCTGTGGCCGAGGAGGCGGTGGACAGCGCACACGCAAGCAGCGTCGCGCCGAACAGCAGCATCTTGCGCATGGTCGGTCCTGCGGGTCGAAGTGTCTCAAGTCGGAGATCTTCTACCGGGACCGGTTCCGTGCCGGTTGCTCTCGATCAATCGTTCGCGCCGCCTCCGGTCTTGGCTAACACGCGCCTAAGCCGTCCCGCGCAATTGGATGCAATGAATGCATGCCGCCGCGGCGGTCCGCGGCGGCATCGCACGTCGCGCCTCACTCGGGTTCAGTGCGTGTCGAACACCTTCTGGTAGGCGGCGACGTACTTGCGGATGGTGTCCAGCTCCGCCTTGGTCGGGTTCTCCGGATCCTTCGCGGCGGGATAGCTGCCGAACTTGAGGAGGCAGGCCATCAACAGGAGGCGCGCCTTCGTCGCCGTCAGGTTGGACGCCGCGATCTGGAACTCGTGCGGATCGGCGAAGCCCTCGGGCGCGTTGCGCCCGACCTTGGCCACCGGGATGCCGCAGAGCGCCGCCTTGATCATCAGCTTGTGGCGCGCCTGCGAGGGGGTCGAGCCGTAGGGCACGAGACCCTCGATGATGAAGCCGGCGAGCTTGCCGAGGGACAGCTTGTGTTCGATCGAGGCGATGAGATCGACTTCGAGCGCAGGATCGTCGCCGACTTCCAGTCCCGAGTAGCTGCCGTCCTTGACGATCGACACCACGGGGATGGCGTCCGGCTGCAATTTGCCCTGCGCGTCCTTCACGATCACGTCGACGCGCTCGATGCCCTTCGCGCCTTTCTTCACGGCTTGCACCTGCGCCGGCAGCTCGGTGAGCTTGAGCTCCGACAGATACGTGTGCTTGTAAGCCGGCAGGTAGGTCAGCGCGAGGCGGCCGGTGTGGCTCACCTGGCCGACGATGCCGCCGTGGCCGCCGGTGGCGACGTAGCCGCCCGGGCGCGCGTCGACCTTGGCCACCTCGCGCGCCGCGAAGATCTGCTGTTCCTGGATCACGACGACGCCGCAGCGGTTGCGGCCGTCGCCGTCCTTCCAGATGCCGGACGAGATGAAGTTCACCGAGTCGACGATGTTCTTCGGCCCGTCGTTGCTGATCTGCCCTTGCGGGCGCTGCGCGGCGTTGCCGCAGATCGGCAGCGTGGTGTCGATCAGCAGGCTGAACCAATAGGCGCTTTCCTCGACCTGCGGGCTGCCCTGCGTGAAGATCACGCCGTCGTAGTCGCCGCTCGACACCAGCGCCTGCATGTCGTTGGTGAACTTCGCCAGCATCGGCCCCGCCGGCGCGGAGGCGAGGTGATAAGGCTTGTAGGGATAGAAGTCGCGCCCGCGCACCTCGGGCGGGATGTCGCCTTCGCCCTTGTCCGTGCGCCGGTGCGCCGGCACGCCCTTGGTGAAGCCGCTCGGCGGCACGCCGCGGTAAAAGTCGACGCTGGCCTTCGCCGAGATCATCCCGGCGAGGCCGTCGACGCCGATGGAGAGGCGGTCGATCTCCTCGAAGCTGCGCGAGCCGTCGGGAAAGAAGCCCTGCCGCGCCTTCTCCCCCGGCGCGTCGGGGCTCGCGCATTCCTCCTCCCACGGCCTGCCGTCGGCCTGCAGCGCCATGTAGGGCAGCGGGTAGAGCCCGTCCTCGGGCAACAGGTCGATCTCGTAGACCGGCTTGTCGCTCGGGCCCGCCGCCGTCTTGCGGAACACGCCGTCGGCGCCGATGTAGCCGTCCGGCGGCCCGTAGAGCTCGGAGGCATCACGCTCGAGCGGATGCGCGGAGAACTGCTCGACATAGATCTTGGCCGGCGCCGCCAGCCGCTGCGGGCGCAGTGCGTCGAACGCCAGCTCCGTTCCGTCCGCGCTCTTGCGCGGCGGCAGCCCGCGTATGGCGCGGGCCTTGTTCGAGGTGACCAGCGGCGGGGTGTTCTGGATCGTCGCCGTGGGGCCCGCGAGATGCGCGATGCGGGCCTTTGCGTTCATTGCCATCGGGTTACTCCTTGCAGACGGCCGTTTGGTTTCATCTGTGCAGTGGGCAGCAGAGCTTGAGATGTCATCGCCCGCGAAAGCGGGCGATCCAGTACTCCGCAGCGATTGATTGCAGGTTCAGAGGCACCGCCGATTGGATGCTCCGCCTGCGCGGAGCACGACAAGGCGAGAGGCCTCGATCCCATCGCATCGTTGCTCACGCTGCGAGCCGCGTCGGGTGGACCACCGACTTCTCGATCATCACGTGGATGCCGCGCGAGCCGTTCACCGCCTGCGTGACGCGCAGGTCGGCGGCGAGGCTGCAGAGCATGTAGGCGTCCTCGCGCGAGAGGTTGGCCTTCTCGTTGAGCAGGTTGAGCATGTCGCGCAGCGCCATCACCATGCACTGGTCGAGGTCGGGGTCCATGCCCATGGTGAGGTAGTGCGTGGGCGTCTCGGCGCGCGGATAGGCGAGCTGCATGTCGTCGCGCAGGATGAACTCGAACGTGCCCTGCAGCGACGTCTCGATGGCGGTGACGCAGACCTCGCCGTCGCCCTGGACGCCGTGGCCGTCGCCGACCGAGAACAGCGCGCCCTCGCGGAACACCGGCAGGTAGAGCGTCGCGCCTGCGCCGAGCTCCTTGTTGTCGAGGTTGCCGCCATGCGCGCGCGGCACCACGGAGGTGATGCGGCCCCAGCCGGCGGGCGGGGCGACGCCCATCACACCGAAGAACGGCTTGAGCTTGAGCTCCAGTCCCCACGGCATGGTTCCGACCATGCGCGTCTCGTCGAGCGGGATGATCACGTTGCGCGGCTCGTCGAAATCGTCGGGCAACGCGCCCGCGAGCGGGCGGATGATGTTGTGGCCCCAGTCCGTGCGCAGTTTCACGTCGTGGATGCGCACCTCCAGCACCTGGCCGGGCTTGGCGCCTTCCACCTTGACCGGGCCGGTGAGGATGTGCGGGCCGTGGCCGTGCTCGCTGCGCGCGTGGATCTCCGTGAGCTCCGGCGGGATGCGGAACTTCGCGGCGTCCGGCATGAACTCGGGATTGCCCGAGACGCAGTCGATGGTGACGGTGTCGCCCGACTTTACCGTCAGCACGCTGGGCTGGTTGGGATCGAAGAAGCCCCAGTGGCACGTCTCGGGGCTGGCCTTGAGATGGTGATGCGTCACGGCGGAGGTCCTCGCTTGCTGTCTTGCATCGCGGCGGCAACGAGCGGCGCCGCCCCGCTCTTTCGAAGTTCGCGTGATACGTCGGCCGCCTCTTGCACGAACTTCGGAAAGCAAAGAGGTCCCCGGCGCGCCATCGCAACCGCGATGCGCCAACGTGCTGCGCTGATGAAGAACGAAGTCTGCCCGGCGCGACGCCGTATCATCGCGCGTTCAAATGCTAGCGCTGCTGTTGCCGTGCGCGCAACATCGCGCGGCGCGGAAATGTTAGGCATGCGCAGCAGCGGCGTGCGCTCGCGCGTGCGCGCGAGTCTATATGCGGCGCGCGCCGTGCGCGGCTGCGCGATCGCAGCCGATCAAATCTTGTGCGCTGCGAGACGCGCATGGGCAAAGCCTGCGCAAGCCGGCGGCATGGCGGTGCGCGGCGGCGACGTCGTCCGCACGCGTCGCGCCGGCGCGTCGCGGATGCCGCGGCGGGTAAGCCTCGATTCCATGGCGTGAATGGGAGCCATTCCAAACGCGGCTGTCGCCGCGTCGCGGCGTTGGCACCGGGATTGCTTGGTGTTGCGCGAGAGGTCTGCATTCCCTCGGCGTTAACCAGAAGGGTGAGATCGTGATCGTGCTCAAATCCAATCGCGTTCGAATGTTTGTTGCCGCGCTCGCCGGCGTCGCGGGTGTCGCGCTGCTGGCGCCGCAAGCCAGAGCCGAATCCGTGCTGCGCGTCGCGATGACGGCGGGTGACATTCCCGACTGGTCCGGCCAGCCCGATCAGGGCTTCGAGGGTTACCGCTTCGTCGGCTTCAATCTCTATGAAGGCCTGCTCAACTGGGATCTCTCCAAGTCCGGCGTCGAGGTCGGATTGAAGCAAGGCCTCGCGACCAAGTGGTACGTGGACGAGGCCGACAAGAAGAAGTGGATCTTCGAGCTGCGCAAGGGCGTGAAGTTCCACGACGGCTGCGAGTGGAACGCCGACGTCGCGGTCTGGAACATCGAGCGGCTGACGTCCGACAAGAGCCCGGCCTTCAGCCCCGCCAACTTCGCGCGCGCGCGCTCGCGCACCAACGACATCGATCACGCCGAGAAGATCGACGACCATACCATCGCGATCTACACCAAGAACGTCGTCTCGCTGTTCCTCTACAACACGCCCTTCATCCTGATGATGTCGAAGTGCGCGATGGAGAAGGCCGGCAACGACTACAAGGTCTACGCCAACGCGCCGTCCGGCACCGGTCCCTACCGCTTCTCGAAGGTCGTGCCGCACGAGCGCCTGGAGCTCGTCAAGAACACCGAATACTGGGACGCCAAACGCATCCCCAAGCATGACCGCCTGGTGCTGTTGCCGATGCCGGAGGCGACGACGCGCGCGGCCGCGCTGCTTGCCGGCCAGGTCGATCTCATCGAGGCGCCGTCGCCCGACATCATCCCGCGGCTCAAGTCCGCCGGCATGAACGTCATCACCCATCCCTATCCGCACGTGTGGCCCTACCTCCTCAACTTCCAGCGCGGCCCGTTCAAGGACCTGCGCGTGCGACAGGCGGCGAACTACGCCATCAACCGGGAGGAGGTGGTGGACATGCTCGGCGGCGTCGCCATCCCGAGCTACGCCACCTACACCAAGTACCAGAAGAACTACGGCCATCCGTTCGAGTACAAGTTCGACGCCGCCAAGGCGACCGCGCTGCTCAAGGAGGCCGGCTGCTATCCCTGCGAGGTCACGATCGCGATCTCGACCTCGGGCTCCGGCCAGATGCAGCCCCTGCCGATGAACGAGCTCGTCAAGGCGCAGCTCGAGGCCGCCGGCTTCAAGGTCAAGTTCGAGGTGCTCGACTGGAACACGGTGCTCGATGCCTTCATCAAGGGCTGGCAGAAGTACCCGACCTTCGACGCGCTCAACTTCAGCTCTGGCGCGATCGATCCGCTCAGCGGCGTGATCAAGACCTACGCCACGACCTACCGTTCGCCCGCCGGTCCCAACTGGGGCTGGTACGAGAACAAGGAGGTCGACGAGCTCGCAGCCAAGACCCTCAACTCCTTCGACGAGGCCGAGCAGAACAGGCTGCTCACGCGCATCAACGAGATCACCGCCAAGGACGCGGCGCGCGTGTTCATCGTCTCCGACCTCAATCCGCGCGCGCTCTCGCCCAGGCTCAAGGGCTTCGTGCAGGTGCAGAGCTGGTTCCAGGACGTCACGCCGATCGTCGTCGGCGAGAAGTGAACCGAGGGAGCGACGCGCAAATGAGATTCGTCGCAGCACATCTCGTACGGACTTTCACCGCCGACCCTCTGGCCCCCTCACCCGGCATGCTGCGCATGCCGACCTCTCCCCGCCGGGGAAAGGTCAGCGGGGGGCACGGCGGTGCCACAGCCCACCTCTCCCCGGCGGGGAGAGGTGGACCGCCGAAGGCGGGCGGGTGAGGGGGCTATGAGCTGCCAGCGGCACGCAGTCCCATGAAAGGGCAATAACCCATGTGGTTCTACATCGCCCGCCGCATCCTGTTCGTGGTGCCGATCGCGCTCGGCGTGACGATCGTGTGCTTCTCGCTCGTCTATCTCGCGCCCGGCGATCCGATGCAGTCGCTGATGCCGGCCGACGCCAGCAAGGCCGACATCGAGATGCTCAAGCGCATGTACGGCTTCGACCAGCCGATCCCGGTGCAGTACGCCCGCTGGCTCATGCGCGCGCTCACGGGCGACTTGGGGCTCTCGCTGCAGACCAACCAGCCGGTCTTCACCGAGATCATGCGCGCCCTGTCCAACACGGTGGTGATCTCGGGCGGCGCGGTGCTGCTCGCCTTCGGCTTCGCGGTCGGGCTCGGCACCATCGCCGCGTTCAAGCTCGGCAAGCCGGCGGACCGCGTCGTCACCGGCATCTCGGTGCTCGGTGTCAGCGTCCCCAACTACTGGCTCGGCATCGTGCTGATCATCGTGTTCGCGGTGCAGCTCGGCTGGCTGCCGGCCACCGGCATGGGCTCGAAGGGCTCGGAGGGCTTCGACCTCACCAAGTGGGACCAGTTCAAGTACGCGATCCTGCCCATCGTCACCATGGCGCTGGTGCCGCTCGGCGTCATCATGCGCAGCACGCGCTCGGCGGTGGCCGAGGTGCTGGCGCAGGACTTCATCCAGATGCTCTACGCCAAGGGGCTCGGGTCCTTCGCGGTGATGCGCCACGCGGTGCGCAACGCGCTGCCGCAGATCCTCGCGATCATGGGCCTGCAGTTCGGCTACCTCGTCGGCGGCTCGATCCTGATCGAGACGATCTTCACCTGGCCGGGCACCGGCTTCCTGCTCAGCAAGGCGATCCTCACGCGCGACATCCCGCTGCTGCAGGGCACGATCCTCGTGCTTGCGCTCTGCTTCGTGCTCACCAACCTCGCGGTCGACCTGCTGCAGACCGCGGTCGATCCCCGCATCAAGCGCGCCTGACATGACCGACATCGCCCTGACATCCGTCCCGGTCGACGCCCCCGCGCTCCCAAAATCGCGCGGCTATCTCGCGACCGTCGGGCGTCGCCTGCGCTACGACTACGTCACGCTGGTCTTCCTCGCGGTGATCGTGCTGATCGCGGCCGCCGCGCTGCTGGCGCCGCTGATCGCGCCGTTCGATCCGCTCAAGACCAGCATGGCCTACCGGCTCAAGCCGATCGGCTTTCGCAACTTCCTGCTCGGCACCGACGAGCTCGGCCGCGACATGGCCTCGCGCCTCCTCTATGGCGGGCGCATGTCGCTGCTGATGGGCCTCACCCCGGTGGCGGTCGCCAGCGTCGTCGGCGGCTGCCTCGGCGTCGTCGCCGGCTTCTTCGGCGGGCGCGTCAACACCGTCATCATGCGCACCGTGGACGTGTTCTACGCCTTCCCCTCGGTGCTGCTCGCGGTCGCGATCTCCGGCACGATGGGCGGCGGTGTCCTCAACGGGCTGATCGCGCTGACGCTGGTGTTCATCCCGCCGATCTGCCGCGTCTCCGAGACGGCGACGACGCAGGTGCGCCACCTCGACTTCGTCGATGCGGCGCGCGCCAGCGGCGCGTCGGGCTGGCGCATCGTCGTCTATCACATCCTGAGCAACGTCGCGGCGCCGGTCTTCATCTACGCCTCGAGCCTCATCTCGGTGTCGATCCTGCTCTCGGCCGGCCTCTCGTTCCTCGGGCTCGGCGTGACGCCGCCGACGCCCGACTGGGGCCAGATGCTCGCCAACCTGCGCCAGGCGATCTACGTGCAGCCGCTGGTCTGCGCGCTGCCCGGCATCGCGATCTTCGTCACCTCGCTCTCGTTCAACATGGTGAGCGACGGTCTGCGGCAAGCCATGGACGTCAAATCGTGAGGGCAGCGAATGGCCATTGCTGACGCGGCGGGCGTCCGGCCGGGACGCCCCAGGCTCGACACGGTGCCGCCGGGCGATCCGCGCGACCGCGGCGGCGCGGCGCAGCCGCTGCTGATCGTCGAGAAGCTGACCAAGCATTTCCCGCTCAAGACGGGGCTGCTCGGCCGCCAGCACGCCGCGGTGCGCGCGGTCGACGATGTGTCGTTCGCGATCCTCAAGGGCGAGACGCTCGGCGTCGTCGGCGAGTCGGGCTGCGGCAAGTCCACGCTCGCGCGCCTGCTGATGAACCTCATCCCCGCCACCGCCGGCCAGCTCGTGTTCGACGGCGATCCGGTGGCGGCCATGCGCGGGCTCTCGCTCAAGGAGTTTCGCCGCAACGTGCAGATGGTGTTCCAGGACAGCGCGTCCTCCCTCAACCCGCGCCTGCCGATCGTCGACTCCATCGCGTTCGGTCCGCGCGCGCACGGCACCCGCAAGAAAGCCGCGCGTGAGGCGGCGCGCGCCCTGCTCGAGAAGGTCGGGCTGCAGCCCGCGCTGTTCGCCGGGCGCTATCCGCACGAGATCTCGGGCGGGCAGAAGCAGCGCGTCAACATCGCGCGCGCGCTCGCGCTGCAGCCGCGCCTGCTCATCCTCGACGAGGCCGTGTCCGCGCTCGACAAGTCGGTGGCGGCGCAGGTGCTCAACCTGCTGCGCTATCTCAAGCGCCACCTCAACCTCACCTATGTCTTCATCTCGCACGACCTCGCGGTGGTGCAGTATCTCTCCGATCGCATCCTGGTGATGTACCTCGGCCAGATCGTCGAGATCGGCCCCGCCGAGGAGCTCTGCCGTGCGCCCAAGCATCCCTACACGCGCGCGCTGCTCGCCTCGCAGCTCAGCATGGACCCGGCCGAGCGCCTGGAGACGGCGCCGGTCTCGGGTGATCCGCCCAGTCCCGTCAATCCGCCCGCGGGCTGCCGCTTCCATCCGCGCTGTCCCTTCGCCGAGGCGGTCTGCGCGTCGACGCCGCCGGCGTTCGGTGACTGGTCGGACACGGCAAGCCATCTCGCCCGCTGCCACATGGCCGACCCCGCCTCGGGGCATTCGCGCGCCGGCACGGCGCTGCCGCGCGTCGATGCCGTCACTTCGCTCGCGGTTCCGGCGGAATGAGCATGATACCGAAAAGTGGACACCGGTTTTCGGACAAGATCATGCTCGAACACATGAGCATGCACCCGAACAGCGCGCACCCGTTCCCGGACAATGAAAGGACGCCGCCATGGCGATGCCGGCACTGAGTTCGGCGCCGATCCGCTCCGCCGCGGCGGCGCCGGGCCGTCCGCTGGTCGAGGTCGAGGACCTGCACGTCAAATTCGTCAGCCGCGACGCCACGGTGCGCGCGGTCAACGGCATCTCGTTCAGCCTGATGCCGGGGCAGGTGCTCTGCCTGATCGGCGAATCGGGCTCGGGCAAGTCGGTGACCATGCGCGCGCTCATGCGCCTGCTGCCCGAGAAGAAGACCGTGTTCGGCGGCAGCATCCGCGTCGGCGAGCGCGATATCCTGTCGCTGAGCAAACGCGAATTGATCGACCTGCGCGGCTCCGAGATCGCCATGGTGTTCCAGGAGCCGATGACCGCGCTCGATCCGGTCTATACCGTCGGCGACCAGATCGCCGAGGCGGTGGTGCGCCACGAAGGCTGCTCGCGCGCACAGGCGATGGAGCGCGCGCTCGAATTGCTCAAGCTGGTGCGCGTGCCCTCGCCGGAGCAGCGGCTGAAGGCTTACCCGCACGAACTGTCGGGCGGGCTGCGCCAGCGCGTGACGATCGCGACCGCGCTCTCGTGCCGGCCGAGCCTGCTGCTCGCCGACGAGCCGACGACGGCGCTCGACGCCACGGTGCAAATCCAGGTGCTGATCCTGCTGCGCAAGCTTCAGGCCGAGCTCGGCATGAGCGTCATTATCGTCACTCACGACCTCGGCGTGGCGGCGCAGGTCGCCGACCACGTCGCGGTGATGTACGCCGGACAGATCGTGGAATACGGCACGGCGCAGCAGGTGCTGCGCCAGCCGCGCCACCCCTACACGCTCGGCCTGCTCGCATCGACGGTGCAGGGCCAGCCGCGCGAGCGCGACATCGAGGCGATCGTCGGCAGCCCGCCCGACCTGCGCGCGCTGCCGCCGGGCTGCAGCTTCGCGCCGCGCTGCCGCTTCGCGGCGCCCGCCTGCGCGCAGGGCGAGCCGCCGGGCATCACGGACGTCGACGGAACGCTCACGCGCTGTTTCCGCGCGCGCGAGATTCCGGCCGCGGGCTGAGGCCGGCCGCCCGCGCGGGCGGTCCGGCGCAGGTTTTTTTATGAGGCAAGCAACAGGAGAGCACCATGCATAAGATCGACATCCCGCAGCACATCATCGACCGCGTCATCGAGCGGCGGGGCGTGCTGCACTGTCACGAGAACCTCGATCCGCGCACGACGGCGCTGATCGTGATCGACCTGCAGAACTGCTTCATGGTGGAGGAGGTGGCCTCGGCCTACGTGCCGGTGGCCGTCGAGATCGTGCCGGCGGTCAACCGGCTTGCCGCCGCGGTGCGCGAGACCGGCGGCAAGGTGTTCTGGATCCGCAACACCGTCAACGACGACACGCTGACGACATGGTCGCAATGGTTCGCGATGATGAAGGCCAACCCCGACCAGATCAAGCGGCGCGTCCAGCACATGAAGGTGGGCTCGCGGGGCCACGAGTTGCACCCGGACCTGATCGTGAAGCCGGAAGACCAGACCGTCTTCAAGCAGCGCTTCAGCGCCTTCATCCAGGGATCGTCCGGCCTGCCGGAGATGCTGCGCACGCAGGGCTACGACACGGTGCTCATCACCGGCACGGTGACGAACGTGTGCTGCGAGTCGTCGGCACGCGACGCCATGATGCTCAACTTCAAGACCATCATGGTGAGCGACGCCAACGCGGCCCTCACCGACGCCGAGCACAACGCGACGCTGTGCAGCATCTGGTCGACCTTCGGCGACGTGATGGACACCGACTACCTGATCGAATGCCTGCGCCGCAACGCGTTCCGCCAAGCGGCGGAATAAGCGATCATGCGTTTCACCGGGCCGTGCTGGGATGCGCGCCCCGGTGATCCACTCTCCGCTGTCATGATGACGGCTGTCTCGCGTCGGTTCCTCACCATGCGGCGCGCCCTGCCATCACGCTCGCCGGCAGGCGACGGCCTCTCCACTGTCATGCCCGCGCACGCGGGCATCCAGTCGCCGCCGGCGTTGCGGCGTCATCGCAGTGCGCTGCGGCGTACTGGATCGCCGCTTTCGCGGCGATGACAGCAGTGCAAGTTGCGCGGCCGTGCGCCTGAACTTGCATCCAACCCGCGAAATCCTCGCGCGGTGCCGCGCGCCGCTCGCGCCGTGCTGCACCTGCGTGCGTCACATTCTCGTCACGCGTTCGACACGATTGCCTTGTGTGGCCGATGAGTCACGCGGAGGACTCGCGTGAGTCCGATCGCGCGCGCGGAGTCAATTAGCGGTTGCGACGCTTTGCAGAATCAGCGCTAATTTCCACAAGTATGATTCGGGTAGGCGACGCAATTACATCGAGGGCACTCATGTCGACGGATCAAACGACCCAGTCCCGAGTAATCGTTGTAGGCAACGAAAAAGGCGGATCGGGAAAGTCGACCGTCGCAATGCATGTCGCGATCGCTCTGATGAAGCAGGGCCATCGCGTCGCGACGATCGATCTCGACACCAGGCAGAAGACGTTCACGCGCTATGTCGAGAACCGGCGCGCCTGGGCCGAGCACATCGGCCGCACGCTCGAGATTCCCGAGCATCAGGCTTTCGACGAGACGCCGGAATACCGCACCGCGGACAGCGATGCGGCGGAGGCGCGCAAGCTGACCGAGACGGTCGACATGCTGCGCCGTCTCTATAATTACATTGTGATCGACAGTCCCGGGCACAACACGGCGCTGGGGCAGGTGGCGCATGCGCTGGCCGACACGCTGATCACGCCGCTCAACGACAGCTTCGTCGATCTCGACGTGCTCGGCTCGGTCGATCCGGTGAGCCTCGGCGTCACCGGCATCAGCCACTATGCGCAGGCCGTGGAAACGGCACGGCGCGAGCGCGAGAGCCGCGGCGAGGCGCCGACCGACTGGGTCGTGATGCGCAACCGTCTCTCCATGCTGCGCTCGCGCAACAAGCGCAGCGTGGGCGAGGGGCTCGAGGAGCTCTCACGCCGGCTCGGCTTCCGCTGCGTCGAAGGCCTCGCGGAGCGACTGATCTTCCGCGAATTCTATCCGCGCGGCCTCACCGCGCTCGACACCATCGACGAGAAGACGCTCGGCACGCGCCCGACGCTCTCGCATGCCACCGCGCGCATGGAGGTCGACAACCTCCTCGCGGCGCTGCGGCTGGGCGGCACGGCGGACGAGGCCGCGCGCGAGCGCGACGCCGCCTGACGCAAGACACGTTTCGTGGGGCTGGTGCGGCCGCCGGATCGAACCGGCGGCCGCTGCATTTCATGCGGGGCGGATGCTGCGTCAGGGCATGCAGGCTCGCGGGCCGTGCTCGCCGAAGTCCACGGTCGAGCGCTGTACGATGGCCCCGGTCTCGTCCACGACCAGGCGGAAGCGCCGGTTGCCGAAGAAGAACGTGAGACGATGCCGCCCGTGGTCGGCGTCGGCTCCGCTCTCGTAGATGCTGGTCACCCGGCCCGCGCGCATGTTCTCGCGCAACTGCGCGGGCGCGAGCCCGAGGCCCTGCGCGATGATCGACGCGTCGACCTCGACGCCGTCCTCGCGCACGTCCAACGGTTGCTTGGTCATCGCATCCTCCTGTTCATCCGGCATCACCCGGCGGCCGGCAACAGGCCACCGCCCGTTCCGGTGTAGGCGCATTCGGCGAGCGTCGTGCCGTCGAGCTCGCGCATGAAGGCCTCGCGCGCGGCCGCGAGCCGTGACTTCAGGCGGCATCGCGGCGACAGCACGCAGGTGCCGCCGTCGCTGCGGAAACACTCGACCAGCGCATAGCGCTGCTCGAGCGTGCGCACGACGTCGCCGAGCGTGATCGACTGCGCCGGCCGCGCCAGCCGGAAGCCGCCGCCGGACCCGCGCTGGGTGACGACGAACCCCCCGTCGGCGAGGTCGCGCACCACCTTGGTGAGGTGATTGCGCGAGATCCCGAACTCGCTCGCGATCTCGTTGGTCGAGAACGAGCGATTCGGTTCGCCGGCCAGCCGCATCAGCGCGCGCAGTCCGAAATCCGTGAATGCCGTCAGGCGCATAGCGCATCCTCGAGAATCGGTATTGCCAAGGCGGATTATACTGCGCTAAATATGCATTTCAAATACCTATTTAGAGGCAGCCTTGGATACCAGAGAGCGGCGCGAGCGGATCACGGCGGAGATCGTGGCCCGCACCGGCATCACGGAGGAGATGATCGAGCGGCTGGTGCACGGCTTCTACGCCAAGGTGCGCGCGGACGCGCTGCTCGGCCCGGTGTTCGAGGCCCGGATTCGCGATTGGGAGCCGCACCTCCGGCAGATGTGCGCCTTCTGGTCGTCGGTCGCGCTGATGACCGGCCGCTACCACGGCAGCCCGATGGCGAAGCACATGCCGCTGCCGGTCGACGCCGCCCATTTCGATCGCTGGCTTGCCCTGTTCGAGGAGACCGCGCGCGAGCTCTGCCCGCCCGCCGCGCAGGTGCATTTCCTCGAACGCGCGCGGCGCATCGCGGAGAGCCTCGAGCTCGGCATCGCCGGCCGCCACGGCGTCATGCTCGCGCCCGGCGAACGGTTCCGAAACGGCCAGCTTGGCCGCCAGACAGGAGAGACCCGATGACCGCCACCCAGCAGCAGACGCCATTGCGCAGCCGCACCGTCGGCGACATCGCCGCGACGATGCCGGGCGCCACCGGGATCTTCCGCCAGTTCAACCTCGACTTCTGCTGCGGAGGTGACGTCGCGCTGGAGGAGGCCGCGCGCGAGGGCGGCGTCGATGTCGCCGAGGTGGAGCGGGCGCTTGCTGCGCTGGCTCCGTCCGCCGCGGCAACCTTCGACGTGTCCAAGGCGGGCGAGCTCATCGACCACATCCTGACGCATTATCACGAGGTCCACCGCCGCGAGCTGCCCGAGCTGATGAACCTCGCGCGCAAGGTCGAGGCCGTTCACGCCGGCCATCCGAACGCGCCGCGCGGCCTTGCCGATCTCCTGGCGCAGATGCTGGGCGAGCTCGAGGTCCACATGAAGAAGGAGGAGCTGATCCTCTTTCCGGCGATGCGCCGGCGCGCCGGCGGCGGTCTCGACGCGCCGATCGCGCAGATGCGTCACGACCACGACGATCACGGCGAGCAGTTGCGCAGGCTCGCCGAGCTCACCGGCGATCTCGTGACGCCGCAGGGCGCGTGCCGCTCCTGGCAGGCACTCTATGTTGGCGCGGCCAAGCTGCGCGACGACCTGATGGACCACATCCATCTGGAGAACAATGTCCTGTTTCCGGCCTTCGAGGGGCCGCCCCGCGCCTGAGAGAACAGTCGGCAACAACACACACGAGGAGGGCCGCGATGGCCGAGTTCAAGAGTGACACCGAGTTCGTCGCGGCGTCCGCCGATCCGCGCTCGGGCGCGAGCCTCGTGCCGATGCTCATCGGCGGGCTCGTGATGATCGTCATCGGAATGGCCGCCGTGTTCGCCTTCGTGTGAGCACGGCGCTCCCCGTCTGATCTTTGCCGCCACCCCCGCGTCCCGGAACCTCCGTTCTCCCTGCCATGCTTGCTCATCTCACCAGAGGCGAACGCCAACTCGCGCTCATCATCCTGCTGGCGCTTGCCCTCTGCGGGCTGGTCATGGCGGCGGTCGGACGCGACGACCCGTTCGGCGTCCACGGCGCACTGGTCCTGGCGGCCGCGCTCGCCGGAGCGCTTGTCGTCATCTCCGGCTACTATCTCCCCGTCGCGCGCCGTCCCGATCTCTACTACGACGATCCCAGCAAGGTCGGCATTCTCGTCGCGATGGGCTGGGCCGTGTTCGGCCTGTTCGTCGGCGACTGGGTCGCGTGGCTGCTGGTCAATCCCGATCTGACCTTCGATGCCGGCTGGTCGAGCTTCGGCCGCATCCGTCCCGTGCATACGACGGCGGTGATCTTCGGTTTCGGCGGCAACGCGCTGATCGCGACGTCGTTCTACGTGATGCAGCGCACCTGCCGCGCCCGCCTGCCGGACCAGCTCAGCCCGTGGTTCGTGTTGTCCGGCTACAACCTGTTTTGTCTGCTCGCCGTCAGCGGCTATCTCATCGGCATCACCCAGTCGCGCGAATACGCCGAGCCCGAATGGTACGCCGACATCTGGCTGGTCATCGTCTGGGTGGTTTATTTCGCGCTCTATGTGCGCGTGCTCGCCCGCCGCCGCGAGCCGCACATCTACGTCGCCAACTGGTACTACCTGGCGTTCATCCTGGTCGTCGCCGTCCTGCACATCGTCAACAATCTGGCGGTGCCGATCTCGTTCGGGCAGGCCAAGAGCTACTCGCTGTTCGCGGGCGTGCAGGACGCGATGACCGAGTGGTGGTACGGCCACAACGCCGTCGCGTTCTTCCTGACCGCCGGCTTCCTTGGGATGATGTACTACTACCTGCCCAAGCGCGCCGGCCGGCCGATCTACTCCTACCGGATGTCCATCATCAGCTTCTGGGGCATCACGTTCTTCTACATGTGGGCCGGCTCGCACCACCTGCACTACACGGCGCTGCCGCACTGGGTGCAGACGCTGGGCATGACCTTCTCGGTGATGCTGCTGGTGCCGTCATGGGCGTCGGCGGGCAACGCGCTGCTCACGCTCAACGGCGCGTGGCACAAGGTGCGCGACGACGCCACGCTGCGCTTCATGATGGTGGCGGCGGTGTTCTACGGGCTCTCCACCTTCGAGGGCTCGTTCATGGCGATCCGCTCCGTCAACTCGCTCTCGCATTACACCGACTGGACCGTGGGGCATGTGCATGCCGGCGCGCTCGGCTGGGTCGCGATGATCACCTTCGGCTCGATCTATGCGTCCGTGCCGTGGCTGTGGAAGCGCGAGGCGATGTATTCGGCGCGGCTGGTCGAGGCGCACTTCTGGCTCGCGGTGGCGGGCACGCTGATCTACGTGTTCGCCATGTGGAACTCCGGCATCATCCAGGGGCTGATGTGGCGGACCTACAACGACAGCGGAACGCTCGCCTATTCCTTCGTCGATTCGCTCGTGGCGATGCAGCCCTATTACGTGGCGCGCGCCGTCGGCGGCCTCCTGTTCCTCGCCGGCGCGCTCGTCGGCTGCTGGAACATCTGGATGACGATCCGCACGGCGCCGCGCGCCGCCGATGAGCCGGTCGCCGGCGGGCTCGAGCCGCGCGCCGGCGTGCCCGCGCTGCAGCCCGGGGAGTGATCCATGTTCGGTATCCACTACAGGCTGGAGCGGATGGCGGTCGGCTTCGTGCTCGCGATCATCGGCGTCGCCAGCATCGGCGGCCTCGTCGAGATCGCGCCGCTGTTCACCATCCATCGGACGGTCGAGGACGCGCCCGACATGCGCGTCTATACGCCGCTCGAGCTTGCCGGACGCAACATCTACATGCGCGAGGGATGCTACGCCTGCCATTCGCAGATGATCCGCACGCTGCGCGACGAGGTCGAGCGCTACGGGCACTACTCGCTCGCGGTGGAGTCGAAGTACGACCATCCCATGCTGTGGGGCTCCAAGCGCACGGGCCCCGATCTCGCCCGCGTCGGCGGCAAATATTCCGACCACTGGCACGTCGTCCATCTGGCGAATCCGCGCGACGTGGTGCCTCAGTCGGTGATGCCGGCCTACGGCTGGCTCGCGCGCACCGACCTTAAGACGCGCGATCTCTCCCGCCACTTGCAGGCGATGCGCGCCGTCGGCGTGCCCTACACCGACGAGATGATCGCCAACGCGGCCGCCGACGCCTACGGGCAGGCCGCGCCCGATTCGCCGCTGGCTGGCGGCGTCACCTCACGTTACGGCGATGCCACGACGGTGCGGGCCTTCGACGGCCATCCCGACCGGCTGACCGAGGTCGATGCGCTCGTCGCCTACTTGCAGATCCTGGGGCGCCTGACCAATGCCGCGCGGACCGCGGCCGCGGGGAAATGACGATGGACCTCGATCACGGCACGATGGTCTGGCTCTCCAAGTCGTTCGGGCTCTTCTACCTGATCGCGCTGTCGGTGGCGGTCCTCGTCTATGCCTGCTGGCCCGCCAACAGGAAGCGCTTCGAGGAGGCGGGCAGCTCCATCCTCAGCGGGGAGGACAAGCCGTGGCGCTGAAGAAGCGCGATCCGCACACCGGATACCTCACCACCGGACATGAGTGGAACGGCATCACCGAGCTCAACACGCCGGTGCCGCGTGCCGTGTACGTTTTCCTGACCGCGGCGGCGCTGTTCGCCGTGGCCTACTGGATTCTCATGCCGGCGTGGCCGCTGGGCACGACCTACACCAAGGGCCTGCTCGGCATCGACGAGCGCAGCGCGGTGGCGCAGGCGACGCGGGAGGCCGCGCGGGCGCGCGGGGCGTGGACGGCACGGATCGCTTCGGAAAGCTTCGACGACATCCGCAAGGATCGCCAGCTCATGGAGATGGTGCGTCAGAGCGGTCGCACGCTGTTCGGCGACAACTGCGCGGCCTGCCACGGCGCGAACGCGCGCGGCGCGCGCGGTTTCCCGGACCTCACCGCCGCCTCGATGCTCTGGGGCGGCTCGCCCGACGCCATCGCGCAGACCATCCGCGTCGGCGTCAACTCGGAGCATCCGCAAACCAGAAGCTCGCAGATGCCGGCGTTCGGCCACGATGGCATGCTCGCCCGCAAGGACGTTGAGAACGTCGTCGCCTATGTGCGCTCCCTGTCGGGCGCGGCAAAGGCAAAGGACGAAGCGGTCGCCGCGGGCCGGGCGATCTTCTCCGCCAACTGCGCCGCGTGCCATGGCGAGCGCGGCACGGGCAACGTCGAGGTCGGCGCTCCCGATCTGACGGACCGCGCCTGGATCTACGGCGATGACCTGCAAACCGTGCACGAGACGGTCTGGGGCGGACGGCAGGGGCAGATGCCGACATGGGAAGGCCGCCTCTCCGAGCTCGATCGCAAGATCCTCACGCTCTACCTCTTGGACCTGCGGGCGGCACGCCGATGAGCCCGATGGGCCGGATCATGGGGCGCACCTCCGCACTGGTGCTGCTGGCGCTCGGCCTGCTCGTCATCCTCGGCGCCAACGCGCATCTCCTCTACGTCGCGACGACCTCGCAGCCCGATTGCGTCGGCCACGTGCGGCTGGGCGATGCGCCCGCCGCGCCGGCCACCTTCAGCGCCGCCAAGTCCGCGTGCGCTGCGCGATGACACTCTGATGGAACGAGAGCGGCCATGACCATCATTCCCGCCGTGATACCTCCGACGCCCCGCCCGCGCGTGTGGAGCCGCGATCTGCCCGCCGGCGCCGCCCTCGCCTGGCTCGCCGCCGGCTGGCGCGATCTGACCATCCAGCCGTTCGCGAGCCTGAGCTACGGGTTGCTCGTCTTCCTGGTGTCGGTCGGCGTCGTCGTCGGCCTGTTCGCCTTCGGGCTCGACTACATCCTCTTCCCTGCGCTGGCGGGGTTCATGGTGCTCGGGCCGCTCGTGGCGATCGGCCTCTACGAGAAGAGCCGGCGCCTCGCGGCCGGCGAGCCCGTGCGGCTGCGCGCCATGATCCTGGTGCAGCCGAGATCCGGCGGACAAATCCTGTTCACCGGCGTGCTGCTGTGCCTGCTGATGCTGCTGTGGATGCGCGCGGCGGTCATCATCTACGCCCTGTTCTTCGGCCTGCGGCCGTTTCCGGGTCTCGATCATATCGCGCCCATGCTGTTCACGACACCCGTCGGCTGGGCGATGCTGGCGACCGGCGGCGTGGTCGGCGCCCTGTTCGCCGCCTTCGGCTTCGCCATCAGCGCCTTCTCGATCCCGATGCTGCTGAGCGAGCGCGTCGATGCGCTGACCGCGATGGGAACGAGCGTCGCGCTGGTCTGGAACAATCTCGCGGCGATGCTGGCGTGGGGCGCGATCGTGCTCGCGCTGTTCCTCGTCGCGCTCGCGACGGGGCTCGTCGGGCTGATCGTGATCTTTCCCCTGCTGGGGCACGGAAGCTGGCATGCCTATCGCGCGATCGGCTGTCCGCGCGCCGCGGGGCTGGGTGGCGCGGCGGCGGCGCAGGCAGGCGCGCGATGACGGACTTCCTCTACCTCGTCCCGATCGCGCTGGCGCTCGGCGCCGTCGGGCTCGCGACCTTCATGTGGACGCTGAGCAACGGTCAGTACGACGATCTCGACGGCGCCGCCGAGCGCATCCTGCTGGACGACGAGGACTGAAGGCTGAGGACTGAGGACTGAGGACTGGGGCTGAGGACTGGGGCTGAGGATTGGGGCTGAGGACTGGGAACTGGGACTGAGAACGGCTCCGCTTGTCCTCGCAATTCACGGTGCGCCGCGAGCCTGCTCGACGTGTCGCGGGCCTGCGCTATCACCGAGGGGCATCACCAGCATTGCGACGTGCGGCGGGCGCAAAGGCGCGACACCCGCCTGGCGGAGCTTTGCCGCGGCGGTTTTTCTCAGATGCCGCCGCGGGGATCCGGCTGCCGGCCGGCGCCATTATGTCATGCTCCCTCCGAAACCTCTCATCGGAGCCCGCGCTTTTCTGATTATCGCGAAATCACCCGCCGCCCCGCGCTCCACGCATACGGATTGTCCGTCGTGCTCGCGCCGATCTCCCAGCCCGCGCCGCCCCACAGCGCGTCGACGACGCGCAGCGTGCCGCCTCCGTCGCGCACATAGAACACGTTCGGCACGCCGTCGGTCGCGAGCGCCCCGTCCTCGCCCTTGCCCTGCCGGCGCAGCAGGCACCACAGATGCCCGAGCATCGTCTCGTGCGTGTCGCCGAGTTCCGCGATGATCGCCTGGTCGCGCGCGGGGACGCGCAGCTCGTGCACACGCAGCTTCACCGCGCCCTCAAGGGCGGGCTCGGTCTTGCTCACGAAGTGCTGCCGGAACGCGGCGCCGAGCCACGCGATCTGCACCGTCGCCGCCGTCGAGGTGTCCTCCTTGAAATGGACGCCGGCGACGAACTCGCGCGGCACCGCCGACGTCGTCGCGGGGTCGCCGCTCTCCTTTGTGTCGGCCGGCGCGGGACACTCCGTCTCGCGCAGGAACACGAGCAGCCGGTCGGTGGCGGCCGGCCCGGGCGCCTGCGCGCGCGCCGGATTGCCGTCGCCGGCAGCCGCTAGCCAGCCGGCGGGCAGGGCAACCAAAGCGGCCGCGCCGATCACGAAGGTCCAGACGCGAAGTTCTTTTGGATTGTTGTTCATTGGTCCGCCTCATCTCTGACGGCGGGCACTGTATCGGGCCAAAGAGGCCAGTAAATCGAAGTATTAACTATTGGTTAACCATACAATATTCATAAAATTTGAGATTATATTGATGAATACCTTATTAAATACCTCGCGAATTCGCCATTTGGCCCGCGCGCCGAACCGGAACGCGGCGCTTGACCAATCGATCCTCCGGATTGCACTGACTGGCGACAGGGCCGAAAGGCCTGATCGAATACCCCGCGCGCAGGAAAACGGAATGCAAATCAAGGCGGCCATCTTTCGCGACAAGTCCGGACACGCCTCGGTCGAGACCCTCGACCTCGAGGAGCCGCGCGACGACGAGATCCTCGTGCGCATGGTCGCCGTCGGCGTCTGCCACACCGACATCAAGGTGAGCCTGGGCGATCTCTCCCCGCGCCCGATCGTGCTCGGACACGAAGGAGCTGGCGTCGTCGAGCGCGTCGGCAGCCGCGTGTCCAAGGTCGCCCCCGGCGACCACGTGGTGATGACCTACGACTACTGCGGCCGTTGCCCGAGTTGTCAGGTCAACGCGCGCACCTATTGCGACGAGGTCGGACCGCTCAGCTTCGGAGGCTTCCGGCCGGACGGCACGACGCCGCTGACCCAGAACGGAACTCCGGTCGCCGGCAGGTTCTTCGGGCAATCATCTTTTGCGACGTTTGCGCTCGCCTACGAACGCAATGTCGTGAAAGTACCCAAGGGCGTTCCGCTTGAGTTGCTCGGACCGCTCGGGTGCGGCTTGCAGACCGGCGCCGGCGCGGTCATCAACGCCCTCAAGGTCGGGATGGGCCAGTCCGTCGCCGTTTTCGGCACCGGCTCGGTCGGCCTGAGCGCCATCATGGCCGCGCGCGTCGTTGGCGCGACGCGTATCATCGCTATCGACGTGCAGCCTGCGCGGCTCAAGGCGGCCGGAGAACTCGGAGCAACCGACGTCATCAATGCGCGCAATGAAGATGCCCTGGAGGCGATCCGGCGGATCGTCCCGCGCGGCGTGGACTTTGCGTTCGACACGACTGCAATCACGCCGGTCATCCAGCAGGCCGTCAACAGCCTGGCGCCGCTGGGAACCGCCGGCTTCGTTGCCTCGCCGCAGGAATTGGTGGGAATTCATATCCGCCATCTCATGCTGGGCGGGCGCAAGCTGCGCGGCATCGTGGAAGGCGAGAGCATTCCGGACCTGTTCATCCCTGCGCTGATCTCGCTCTATCAGCAGGGACGTTTTCCGATCGATCGCCTGGTGACTTATTATCCGTTCGAGCGCATCAACGATGCGATTCATGATTCCGAGAGCGGCGTGGCGATCAAACCGGTGCTGATGTTCGCCTGACGTCGCTACCTGACGGCGGAACGCTTTCGCCCTTTCCTTCCTGCGCGGCCGGCGCCCTGATCGACGGCCGATCTCGCCGCGTGCATCAGCCTGACGCGGCGCTGGTCGGCGGGGCTCAGGAAGCAGCCTTCCACCTTGTCGAGCAACGCCAACAGCGAGCGCACCTCGTCTTCATCGAGGGCGGTCAGGACGCGCTCCTCAATCGCCAAAGCATCCGCCGCCATGCGGTCGTAGACGCGTGCGGCCCGCGGTGTGAGATCCACGAGGAACGTGCGCTGATCGGCATCGTTTCTGGCGCGCGTGACCAGCCCAAGCTTGATGAGGCGTGCCAAGGCACGGCTCACCGCCACCCGGTCGAGCGTGACGTAATGCCCGATGTCTCCCGACGGAAGCGGCCCATAGTGCGCCAGAGTCGTCATCACCTTCCACTCGGGCTCGTTCAGGCCGGGATCGTCGCGATAGATCTGCGCGAAGGCCCGGCGGATCAGCGCCGCCAAACTGGTGATGCGATAGGGGACATAATTCGGCAAATCGAGCCGAAGCCGGCCCTCGCTCCGGATCGCCGCTCGGCGTCGGCCTGCCTTCATTTCATCCTCCGCGTGGATGCCCACACCCCTTGGCGTGGTCCCGCCGAAAGGGTATAGACCGATCGTTGCAAATGTAACAATATCGTTTCATCGGAAACGATCGCGCGGCCCACAGGCCGCTGCAAGAGGAGGGCGCCGCGTGAAGTTCGGCCTGTTCTACGAGCACCAACTGCCGCGTCCGTGGAGTGAGGACGCGGAGGAACGGCTGTTTTGCGACGCGCTCGATCAGATCGAGCTCGCCGACCGGCTCGGCATCGATTATCTCTGGGAGGTCGAGCACCACTTTCTCGAGGAATATTCGCATTCCTCTGCGCCGGAGGTCTTTCTTGGCGCCTGCTCGCAGCGCACGCGGCGCATGCGCCTTGGCCACGGCATCATGTTGATGCCGCCGAGTTACAACCACCCGGCGCGCGCCGCTGAGCGCATCGCCACACTCGACCTCGTGTCGAACGGTCGAATCGACTGGGGCACCGGCGAGTCCGGCAGCATGATGGAGCTCGGCGGGTTCGGCATCTCGCGCGAGGAGAAGGGCGCGATGTGGCGGGAGGCCACGGAGCAGGCGATCCGGATGACGATGATGTCGCCTTATCCCGGCTTCAAGGGCAAGTACTTCGAGATGCCGTGCCGGAACGTGGTGCCAAAGCCCGTGCAGAAGCCGCATCCACCGCTGTGGCTCGCCTGCTCGAAGCGTGAGAGCATCCATCGAGCTGCGCGGCTCGGGATGGGCGCGCTTGCCTTCGCCTTCGTCGAACCGGAGCAGGCGGCGAAATGGATCGAGGAGTATTACGATATCATCCGCTCGGACGAGTGCGTGCCGCTCGGTTGGTCGGTGAATGCAAACGTCGCGCTGGTCAGCGGGCTCTCGTGTCATCCCGACCATGACGAGGCGGTCCGCCGCGGTCTGGACGGGTTCAAGTTTTTCGGTTACTCGCTCGGCCACTATGCGATGTTCGGCGCGCATCAGCCGTCGCTGACGGATCTTTGGGCGCGCTTTGCCGAGATCAAGGATACGCTGCCGCGCGACGCTGGCCAAGGTGGCATCGGCACGCCGGACGAGGTGCGCGATCACTTGAGGCGCTACGAGCAGGCTGGCGTCGATCAGATCATCTTCGTGCAACAGAGCGGTCTCAACCGCCACGCGGACATCTGTGAATCGCTCGAACTGTTTGCATCCGCAGTCATGCCGGAATTTCGCGCGCGCGAGGTTGCACGCCAGGCCGAGAAGGAGCGCCAGTTGGCGCCCTATATTGCTGCCGCGCTCGCCCGCAAGCCGCCGCTTGTGCCCGTGGCGCACGCTGACATTCCGCTTGTGGAAGCCTTCGGTCGCCGCGCGCCGCGAGCCCCGCAGTTCTCCGATCGCGACGGTGCGCTTGCCGCGCCCCGGCACGATCCGCACGAGGCCGCGACCTCGTGAAGTAACGTCACCGAACAACAAAACATCAGGGAGGATCTACAATGCCACGTGTTGTTTCTTTGCTGCGTCATTCTGTGCTGATCCTGGCTTGCATGGTGCTCGCCATCAGCTCTGTGCGGGCGCAGGACTATCCGAGCCGCCGGATCACGATGGTGGTCGGATTCGCCGCAGGAAGCGGCGCCGATATCCTGGCCCGCTTCTATGCCACCAAACTCGCTGACGTGACCGGCCAGACGGTGGTGGTCGAGAATAAACCCGGCGCGAACGGGATGATCGCGGCCCAGGCGGTCAAGCAGGCGAAGCCGGACGGCTACACGATCCTGTTTTCCCCCAGCGCCGGCATGGCGGGCGGGAAGTTTCTCTATGCCAATCTGCCTTACGATCCGCAGAAGGACTTCATCATCGCGGCGCCATTGATGGATGTTGCGTTTACGTTGGCGGTCAGCACCAAGTCACCGGCGAAATCGGTCGCGGACCTGACGGCGCTGCTCAAATCCAAGCCGAAGACCGCGCGCTATGGGACGGCCAATTCGACGGGTATCGCCGCAACACAGGTCTACAAGACGCTGATGGGGATCGAGGCACAACAGGTCCAGTACAAGACCACCGGCGATGCGCTTGGTGATCTTGCCGACGGCACGCTCGACTTCATGTTTCTGGACGGAGTGTTCGCGTTGGCGCAGCAGAAGGCCGGCAAGATCCGCATTCTCGCAACCACCAACACGCATCTCGATGCCGCGCCCGGTGTGCCGACGATGCGTGAAGCCGGAGTTGGAAACTACAGCTTTGCCGTCTGGTGGATGGCGATGGTGCCGGCCGGTACGTCGGCCGACGTTGTCGGAAAGCTCAACGCGGTGTTCAACAAGATCGCTGCGATGCCGGAGACCAAGGCCTTCCTTGCTAATGTCGCATCAAACCCGCTGACCGGAACGCCCGCCGAGATGATCAAGAAGCTCGATGACGACATCAAGATCTGGGCCGAGATCGCCAAGGCGGGGAACATTCAGCCGCAATGAAAAAGGGGCATGCCGTGGCGGCATGCCCCTTCAGTCACGCGGGGGAACGGATCAGACGCGATCCTGGTACATCACGACGAGCTGGCCGTTCTCGACCAGCTCGCCGCCCAGCGATTTGTGGGCCTGGACGTCGAGCAGGTAGGCGTACTGGCCAGCGGAGCCGAGGATGTCGGTCACGTCGATGATGCCGGACGATTCCTCGTCACGGGTGATGAAGTCCGCGCCGGGCACGCCGGGACCATTCAGGTTGGGATCGAACCGGTTCGGATCGTGCTGTGCCATCAGCGTGAGCTGATCAGTGTCCGGATCGTAGTCCCAGATCTTGGCGATGTAGTCCTGGTTGCCGGGATCTTCCTGCAGCAGGACATGGCCGTTTCTGTTGATGGTGATGTTATCGAACATGTGCTGCCCTTCGGTGCCGTCAAGCAGCAGCTTGACGGTGCCGCCGAGCGCAAGGTTGCTCGAATCGACGAAATCTACGGCCCACAGCCGGCTCGGCTGATCGAAGCCGTTCGTGGTCACGAAGTAGAACCGATTGTAATCGAAGACATCCCAGGCGCCGTCTTCCGGACGCAGGAACGAGGTCACGCCGGCTGCTTCGCTCGCGGCCTCGAGCTGGGCGCCGTTCAACTGACTCACGTCGCCGAGATCGATCAGCGATGCGGTCGACTCGTTGTCGGCCCCGAGGGGGTTGGCAGCCGACGTCTCGTCGATGATTTCGTCGACCTTGAGGCCGAACATGTGGCCGCCGGTGAGGCCGGCCCGTTCCAGCGCACTCCCGCTCGCCTGCTTGTCGCCCGAGTAGAAGTAGACTTGGCCGCCACTGGAATCGTCCGTCAGGGCCACGACGGTCTTGTCGCCGGTGAAGGCGGTGGCGACCACGTTCTCGTAGGACATGTTGCCGAGCCAGGCCAGCTCATAGCTGTTCCCTGCTTCGGCGCCAGTGACGAAGTGCGCAAAGGCGCGACCTCCCGCACCGTTCTCCTCCCCGTTGAGAAAGATGCGGCCGCCGTCATAGCCGAGACCGGTCTCCGGATTGTAGAAGGCGGTGCTGTCCGCAAGGTCCGCCGAGCAAAAGCGGTTGAATGCGCCGGTCTGCGGTACGTAGGTTCCAGTGCCGACGTCATATTGGAAGCCGTGCTGGATCAGGTCCGACGCATCGGTGACCTGCAGCGTCACCTTGTCGATGATGAGCTTGGACACGAATGAGCCGGCGAAGCCGTGGTCGCGCACGACCCCCGCCGAACCGCCAAGTTCTTGGTTCATCAAGACGGTAAACGTGCCGTCGCCGTTGTCGAATGCGCCGAGGCCGTCCGGGATGCCGACCATACGATAAGGAGTCGTGCCGTCGGACTTGACGCCGATCACGTCGCCGACGGTGGCAATGGCGACCGTGGAGATGCTGGGATCGACGCCGACGATGTATGGGGTGGCCGAGCTGGACACGCCTTGGGCGGCGTTGGAGACGATGAACTGATCGGCCGAGAGGTCGGCCAAGCGCGTGTCCTCGATGATCAGCTTGTCTCCGCCCGGCAGCTTGAGGACGGCATCGTGGCCGACCTGGCGGAATGCGTCGATCACAGCCTGCCCGGACGCAAAGCCGAAGTCGCGGACATCGATGCGGTCGATGCTTTCGAAGTCCTTGATGATGTCCTGGCCGGTTTGGTGGCGGACGACGAACTTGTCGCTGCCGGCGCCGCCGAAGAACTGGTCCTTGCCGGCGCCGCCGACGAAGATATCGTTTCCGGCGCCGCCGCTGAGCACGTCATTGCCGTTGCCGCCGGAGAGCCCATCGTTGCCGGTCTGGCCGAACAACCTGTCATTGCCGCCATCGCCGTAGAGACCGTCGTCTTCGGTCCCGCCCAGGATGGTGTCGTTGCCCCTTCCGCCTTCGGCGGTATCAGTGCCGCCACCGGCAACGATCACGTCGTTGCCCTTGTTGCCGAGGAGGTAGTCGTCGCCGTCAAAACCGAAAATGAAGTCGTTCCTGTTCGATCCGTTCAGGAACTCGGGATCATTGGTCCCAAAGATGAATTTTCCGAACCCGAAATTCCCGAAGATGAATTTCCCGCATATTGCCATGGCTGCAGCTCCTCTGTTGGCTAGGCGCAATACTCACCGCAACGCGGAATAGGCGCGGCGCTTGACCGTGCGGTGACGGACAGGTGACGCCCGCGCAAACCCGATCATCGGCGCGAGTTATCAACAGGTGGGTCTGCCTTGATTGGCGTCTGACAGGGCCGGCGGGGCCGCGCTGTCACAGGGGCGTCGCAGCGCTGCAATAGTTGGACCGTCGAAACCCGGGCGAACTTGGGAACTGAAGCGACATAGCCACGGAGCTGCTTGTGACAAGGCCCGCGGGGCACAATCTCCTCGACAAGACGGTGGCGCAGATGCGGCCGCTGCTTGCCGCGGTTGCCGGATTCAGTCTCGCAATCAACATTTTGGCGCTGACGGTGCCGCTCCACATGATGCACATCTATGATCATGTGCTGACGTCGCGCAGCGGCGCGACGCTGTTGTTCATCACGTTACTGGCCGTCGGGTTGCTGGCGGGGCTGGGATTTCTCGAGCTGTTTCGCACGCGTGTACTGGTGCGCGTAGCGGCGCGCGTTGACCGCAGCCTCGGAGAGGCCCTGTTCGCCGCCGCGGTCGCCGACCGTCTTCTCGGCCGTTCCGACAATCCGGGGCAGGCGCTGCGCGATCTGGATACGCTACGCACGTTCGTGAGCAGCGGCGCGCTGCCGGTACTGTTCGACGCACCCTGGGCGCCCGTGTTCATCGCGGTCACGTTCCTCCTGCACCCTGCACTTGGTTTCGTTGGCTTGGGCGGCGCCGTGTTCCTGCTGGTGACCGCGCTCATCAACGAGCGGGTCAGCCGTCGGCAGATTAGCGCCGCCGCTGTCGAAACCATTGCCGCCGCCGCTCTCGCGGACCAGGCCTTGCGTAATGCCGAGGTCATCCAAGGCATGGGCATGCGGCCCGCGGTCGTCGGCCGTTGGCGCACGCGGCAGGATGCCGCCGCCGTCGCGCACGCTGCCGCGGCTGACCTGGCCGGCGCATTCGTGGCCGTTGCCAAGTTTTGGCGGCCGTTCCTGCAGGTTGGGCTGCTGGCGACGGGCGCTTGGCTCGCCATCGAGAATCTCATCACGCCGGGCGTCATGATCGCATCCTCAATCATCATGGCGCGCGCCCTGGCGCCGGTCGAAGGTGCAATTGGCTCATGGCGCGGCTTCGTCAATGCGCGTGGTGCCTATCGGCGCGTGCACGACGTGCTTGCGCGCCACGCCACGCCCGAGCCGCGCATGCCGCTACCGGAATTGCGCGGCGAGGTGCGGGTATCGAACCTGTTCGTGGCGCCCCCGCGGGCGGTCAAACCCGTGCTCAAGGGCATTTCGTTCGCACTGGCGCCAGGCGAGTCGCTCGGCGTCATCGGGCCGAGTGCGTCGGGCAAATCGACTCTGGCGCGGGCGCTGGTGGGAGCCTGGCCGATCGTCTCGGGCGAGATCAGGCTGGATGGGGCCTCGCTCGCCGATCTCGATCGCGCGAGGATCGGTCCCCGCATCGGCTATCTACCGCAGGACGTCGAACTGTTCGACGGCACTGTCGCCGAGAACATTGCGCGGTTTGGCGTGCCGGATGCCGACCGTGTCGTGACCGCCGCCCGGATGGCTGGCCTGCATGACCTCATTCTTCGGCTGCCGCAGGGCTATGACACGCGCATTGGACCCGGCGGCGAGGCCTTGTCGGGGGGGCAGCGCCAGCGCATCGCGCTCGCGCGCGCCCTACATGGTGATCCGGCAATCGTTATCCTTGACGAGCCCAATGCCAATCTCGACGCCGAAGGCGAGGAGGCGCTGCTGTCGGCGATGGCTGCGCTGAAGGAACGCGGGGCCACCGTCATCATGATCGCGCATCGTCCGAATACACTCGCCGCCGTCGACCGTATCCTTGTGCTGCGCGACGGCGCGGTGGAAGCGCTGGGCACCCGCAGTGAGATCCTCGCCCGCTTCACGCGGCCTCCTGCTCCGGTGCGCGAGCCCGGCAGCGTCGTGACCAAGATCGCAAGCCGATGACTGCGGTGAATTCCATCCGTTCCCGCCCGGCGGATGCCCGCTGGCTTGATCCGCGGCCGGCAATCATGGGCGGGCTGATCGTGATCGTCTCGATCGTCGTCGGGTTCGGCGGTTGGGCGGCGACGGCGCCTCTCGCCAGTGCGGTGATCGCTCCTGCAACGCTCGTCGTCGATGGCAAGCGCAAGCAGATTCAGCACCTCGAAGGCGGCGTGATCGAGCGCATCGCGGTTCAGGATGGCTCCCGCGTTGAGGCTGGCGCCTTACTGGTCCGCCTTGATGAGGCGCGCGCACGGGCGACGCTTGGCGTGCATCAGACTGCGCTCGATGCGGCGCGCATCCTGGAGGCGCGGCTGATCGCGGAGCGCGATGGTCACGAGCAACTTCAGTACCCTTACAGCTTGGTCGAGCGCAGAGAAGAGCCGACCGTCGCCGAAATGATGCGCACGCAAGAAGCGCTGCTTGCCGCCCGCCGGGCATCGTTCCGGGGACAGCAGTCGATTCTGCGCCAACGCATCACGCAGACGGACAAGGAAATCGCCGGACTTGAGGCGCAGCTGACGTCGATCGAGCAACAGATCGAGTTTGCGGAGCAGGAACTGACCGGTCTACGCGAGCTGTTCAAGCAGGGCCTGGCGCCCATCACCAAGGTTCTGACTCTGGAGCGCGAGGCTGCCCGTCTGAAAGGCGCGCGGGGCGAGCGTATCGCCGATATTGCAAAGGCCCAGATCACGATCGGAAAGACGCAGCTTGAGATCATCCAGGCCGAGCACGAGTTCCAGGAAAAAGTGATCAGGGAACTGCGCGATACACAGGCCCAGATCGCAGACCTGGAGGAACGGATCACGGCAGCGCGCAGCACGCTGGATCACATCGACATTCGGGCTCCGGTGGCGGGAACCGTCGTAAGTCTCAACGCCTCCACGGTCGGCGGGGTCATCAAGCCCGGCGAGACGATCCTCGAGATCGTGCCCGCCGCACAACGGCTCATCGTCGAAGCGCAAGTTCTGCCGACCGACATTGACAATGTCGCCGTCGGCCAGGAGGCCGAACTGCGCCTCACCGCCTTCAAACAGCGCACGATGCCCGTTCTGACCGGACGGCTGATCTACGTATCGGCCGATCGTGTGACCGACCCGCGCAACGGGCAAGCATACTACATAGCGCGTGCCGAGATCTCCGATGAAGAGCTTGCTCGAATCTCGCCGCAAGTGCCGCAACCAGGAATGCCGGCGGAAATCGTCATCAAGTCGCGCGAGCGCACGGCGCTCGCCTATTTGTTGCAGCCCGTCAGCGATGCGTTGGGTCGTGCCTGGCGGGAGGACTAGCGAGGGCTGGGAAGCGCTTGATACAATCCTTCGTCGGTGTGTGGTCGTTGCGTTCTGCCCGCTGGCGCGCGCATCAGCAAGATCTGATCTAGTCATGGTGTGGCGTTACTAACGCCCGGATAACGGCGATAAACGCCTCCGCGAACTTGGATTTCTTTCCGCACACGTGTCATGTTTTTGTCACATGACATGCGCCAGCCCGCCGGGAGCTCCCGGTTAAACCGCGCTTAACCGTCCGCCGGTAGCGCTCGGATGCCGAAGTCGCAAGCTTCGGCTGGGGGCGGGCGCGGAATGAGCACGTTGATGAGCAAGGCAGCCGTTCGAATTCTCGGCGGCGATATTTCCGTGTTACGCATCAAGTGGCACGCGGCGCTTACCGGTGACAGCACGCTCCCCCGCTACGAAGAGGTGGTCCTCGGCAGCCTCGGCAAGCTGGCGGATCGTCTCATGCTGATCGGTGGCGACGGCGTCGAGTCATTCGAGGCGCTGCAGGTGGGCGCCGAAGTTGGGAAGTGGACAGGCACCGAGGTGCGTGGGCGCAAAGTCGCTGACTTTCCGCCCGACTGCGCGATGTCGATCTCCGACGCCATCGTGCAGGCCCTCGCAGCGCGCGAGCCGACCTATACGGTGTCGCACCGAGTTCGCGACGGTATCGTCACCGGATATGAAATTCTCGCGTTGCCGATGTCGAGCCGCTGGGGGCCTCCGGTCGTTGGCGTTTATATCCGCGAGAACGACCTGCGCTACGACCTGATCGATTCGATCTTCCGATCGACGAACGAGGGCATCTTGGCGCTCGCTGCGATCCGCGATAGCGACGACAAGGTAATCGACTTTCAGATCGTCGCATTGAACGACGCCGCGCCGCGCCTGCTGCGCACGCCCGCCGAGACGTTATTGTGGCGGCGGCTTTCCGAAGTGAGCGGCGGGCTCAACAGTCCGGGTGTGCGTGAGCGGTTGCTGAATACGTTGGAAACCGGCGATCACGGCGATCTCGAGCTTGCAGTGCGGCTCGATGGCGAAGATGTGCACTTGAAGCTCGGCATTAGTTCGACAGGCGACCTGCTGTCGGTCACGGCCACCGATATCGGAGATCTCAAATCGCGCGAGACGTCATTCCGCCTCCTGTTCGATGGCAATCCAGTGCCCATGTGGCTCTACGACGCGGACAGCCTGCGCTTCCTCGGCGTCAACGACGCCGCCGTGGCCCACTACGGGTTCTCCCGCGAGCAGTTTCTGGCGATGACGCTGCTGCAGATCTGGCCGCGCGACGAGTGGCAGGAGCACGAGCAGGCAGCACGCCGTGTGGGTCTCTCCTACCAGTCGGAACGCACCTGGCGCCACCTCAAGCACGACAAGTCCGAGATCGAAGTGCTGACTTACGCGCGGCGGGTCAATTTCGGCCGACAGGAAGCAATCCTGGTGGCGGTGGTCGACGTTACAGAGCGCAAACGTGCAGAGGCGCGTATCGCCTACATGGCGCATCATGACGCCCTCACTGCGCTGCCCAACCGCGTCCTATTCCATGAACATCTGACGGCGGCGCTTGTACGCGCCGCTTCCGGCGGCCGCATGCTCGCCGTGCTCTGTCTCGACCTCGATCAGTTCAAGGGAGTCAACGATACGCTGGGCCATCCCGTCGGCGACTTGTTGCTCAAGCGTGTTGCCGGACGTCTGGAGAGGGCCGTCGGCGAGGAAAACTTCGTCGCGCGCCTCGGGGGCGACGAGTTCGCGATCGTCATGCCGGCGATCGAGAATGCCGACGCCGCGCAGGCGCTCGCCGGCAAGCTCGTCGATGAACTCGGACAGCCCTACGATATTCACGACCACGAAGTGATCATCGGCGCGAGCATCGGGATTGCGCTCGCGCCGAGCGACGGCAGTTCACCCGAACTTTTGCTGCGCAACGCGGACATCGCGCTTTATAGGGCGAAGGCGGACGGTCGGGGCCGACTACATTTCTTCGAGCCGGAGATGGATCGCCGCCTGAAGCTGCGCCGCTCGCTTGAACTCGACCTGCGTAAGGCGTTCGCGAACGGCGAACTGGAACTGCACTATCAGCCGCTCGTGAATCTGTGCTCCGGCGAGGTGAGCGGATTTGAGGCCCTGCTGCGCTGGCGACATCCGCATCGAGGCATGGTGCCGCCCGCTGAATTTATTCCGGTGGCGGAGGAGATCGGCTTGATCGTTCCGCTCGGCGAGTGGGTGTTGCGCAAGGCATGCGAGGATGCGGCAGGGTGGGCGGACGGCATCAAAGTCGCCGTCAATCTCTCCCCGGTCCAGTTCAAGAGCCGCAATCTGGTGTTCGCCGTGACGAGTGCGCTGGCCTACTCAGGGCTGCCGGCCCGGCGGCTCGAGCTCGAAATCACCGAGTCGGTGCTGTTGGGTGAGACCGAGGCCAATCTTGCGACGCTCCACCAACTGCGCGAGCTCGGAGTGCAGATTTCGATGGATGACTTCGGTACCGGTTATTCCAGCTTGAGCTATCTGCGAAGCTTTCCGTTCGACAAGATCAAGATCGATCAGTCGTTCGTGCGCGAGCTGGCCGAACGGCCGGACTGTATGGCGATTGTGCGCGCTATTACCGGGCTGGGGGCCAGCCTCGGCATTGCGACCACGGCGGAGGGCGTCGAGACGCAGGAGCAGCTCGAACGCTTGCGCGCGGAAGGGTGTACCGAGGTCCAGGGCTATCTTTTCAGCCCGCCGCGCCCGCTGGAGGAAATCAAATGCTTCCTGCGGCAGGAGAGTCCCGCGGCGGCGAAGGTCGCCTGACCTGCGGTGACAGGTGCCTCAGCGCGGGCGGTCCGGGTCGCAAAACACCTTGTGCAAGGTGCTGATGACCTCGCGCACTTCCGGCCGGCCGAGCGAATAGAAGATGTTCTTGCCCTCGCGGCGCGCAGCGACGATGCCATCTGCACGCAGACGGGCGAGCTGCTGCGACACGGCAGGCTGGCGCAGACTCACCATTCCTTCAATCTCGGTCACCGACTTTTCGCCGTCCATCAGCAGGCAGAGAATCACGAGGCGCGCCTCGTGCGATAGTGCCTTGAGGAAATCGCTCGCGTCCTGTGCGTTGGCGATCAGCCGGTCGGCCTCGCTGGCGCCACCACGCGTTTTCGCTTTGGAGAGACGATTCATCCAGACTGCTCAGAGCGGCGCGTGGCCTCGAGCGGCTAAATAAACCATCCCCCGGCGAATGCAATTGGCGCCCCGCCGTCCCGACCCGGGCGGCGAGCAGATCCTGTCGGGAATATCCCTCGGCGGGCACACTTGGCGGTTCCAGGATGGGGACCCGGTCGTCAGCTTTCGACCCCGCAATCGTTTCGTGCCAGTATCGGGCTGGGCGGGTCAGCCCAGCACGCTGCGCACGAGCATATAGATCGCCACGAGGCAGATCACGGCGGCAAACAGGATGTTCAGCGCGCCGCGCCGTTTGCCGATCCAGCGCGCGGCGCGTCCGCCCAGCAATCCGCCCACGGCGCCTCCGAGGACGAATACGAGGGCGAGACGCCAGTCGACCAGGCCGGAGAGCGCATAGTTGAATGCCGCAGTCGCGCCAAACGCGCTGACGGCCACGAGCGAGGAGCCGATCGCGAACAGCGCAGGCATGCCGGCGGCGAACATCAGTCCGGGCACGATCAGGAAGCCGCCGCCGATGCCGAAAAATCCGGACAGGCTCCCGGCCGCAAAGCCGGATATCAGCAGCCACGGCAGATTCTCGCGATTGAGACGCACGTCCGGGTTGCCGAGGTTCGATCTTCGAAAGAACATGATGCCGGCAATGACCAGCATCAGCATGGCGAACGCCGCGAGCAGATGTTGGCCGTCCACCTGTTTGCTCACGGTCGAGCCGGCAAATGCGCCGACGATGCCGGCGGCCGCAAAGACCGACGCGCAGCGCCATTTCACGTTACCGGCACGCGCATGCGAGATCAGGTTTGCGGCTGCGTTGACGGCGACTGCGAAAGCGCTTGTTCCGATGGCGACATGCACGCTCGGGACCCCGACCGCGTAGATCATCAGCGGCACGGCCAGAATGGACCCGCCGCCACCCACAAGCCCGAGCGAGAAGCCGACGGCGGAACCCGACAGCAGGCCAAGGATATCAGGCAGCAGCGTCATGGCTCTCCTCGGACCTGATGCAGGCGATGCGGCGCAAACCGCGGATCAGCGCGTGGGCAATCCGGCGCGGCGCCAGGCGTCGAGCCCGCCTGCCACGACGTAAGCCTCACACTCCCTGGCCTTGGCCGCCAGTCGGCGGCCATGCAAGTGCGTGCGTGCGCCCGACTTGCAGTGGAAGATGACGGTCTGCCCGCGGTGCGCGGCAAGGTCCGCCTCATCCAGCGACGACAGCGGGACGAGCTTGGCGCCCGGGATACTTTCGCGTGCATGCTCCGCGGGCTCGCGCACGTCCACGAGGAGCGCGCCGTCGTCGACAAGACGTTTGGCCTCCTCTGGAGAGATGGATCGCAGGCTGATGTTCGTGTTCGCTTCTTGGCGGTCTTGGCGGAGGGCGCGCAGAAGAGTTCGCAGGCTCATGTTCGTGTTCCCTTCTTGGTGGTCTTGGCAGAGGGTGCGCAGAAGAGATCGTGCAAGGTGACGAAAAGCTGCTCGATCCTTGGATCGGCGATGCGGTACCAGACCGTCTGGGCTTCGCGGCGGAACGCGACGACGCCCTCGTCGCGCATCTTGGCGAGATGCTGCGAGAGCGCCGATTGGGACAGTCCGACAGCGTCGCTGAGCGCACCGACGTTGGCTTCGCCGTGTTCCACGAGCTGGCACAGGATCATCAGACGGCGTTCGTTGCCCAGCGTGCGGAGCAGCTCGGCAACGGGGGCGGCCTTGCGCTCGAGCGCGGCTGTGTCGAAATGATCCTGGATGCTCATGAACCGATCCGTCTTTTAGGCGTTGCTTATTTAGTGAAGGCTAATATATAGCGCAAGAGCCGCCCGAGAGGAGAGCCCGCCATGTCCGCCAAGCCCGTCATCCGCGCCTTCTTCGACGAGCCGACGAATACCGTCAGCTACCTCGTCGCCGATCCGCAGACCCGACGCGCGGCCATGATCGATCCCGTTCTCGACTACGACCCGAAGTCGGGCGAAGTCGACACGCGGTCGGTCAATGAGATGCTCGCGGACGCGCGCGACCTGGGATACGAGATCGAATGGTCGCTGGAAACGCACGCCCATGCCGACCACCTGTCGGCCTCGCCGTACGTGAAGGCGAAGACCGGCGCCAAGATCGGCATCGGAGAGCGCATCAAAGAGGTCCAGCGCATCTTCCGGCCGGTGTTCGACGCGACCGACCTGAAGACCGATGGCAGCGATTTTGACCACCTGTTCGCCGACGGGGAGCACTTCAAGATCGGTAGTCTCGATGTCGAGGTCTTGCACACGCCAGGCCATACCCCTGCTTGCATCACCTACAGGATCGGCAATGCCGCGTTTGTCGGCGACACGTTGTTCATGCCCGACTACGGCACGGCCCGCGCCGACTTCCCTGGCGGCGATGCCCACGCTCTTTACCGCTCGATCCAGCGTCTGCTCAATCTGCCGCCCGACACGCGGCTGTTCATGTGCCACGACTACAAGGCGCCCGGCCGGGACCATTATGCCTGGGAGACGACGGTGCGCGACGAGCGCGAGAAGAATGTGCACGTTCACCGGGGCGTCAGCGAGGAGGAGTTCGTCGCTATGCGCAATGCGCGCGATGCAACGCTGTCCGCGCCCACCCTGCTGCTGCCCTCGATCCAGGTCAACATGCGCGCCGGGCGTTTCCCGGCCGCGGAGAACAACGGCGTGCGCTATCTTAAAATTCCGGTGAAGTTCAAGACCGGCGCCGAAGCTGGTGTATAAGCCCGGGCAGGCGCATCCGCGCCGCAGCGATTGTCGCCCAACCCAGCGAGGCCGCCAATGATGTCGCGACGCCATGTCGCTTTTGCTCTTGCAGCCGCCGGCGCGGCCGGTGTGCTGCCGAGGCGCAGCTTCGCCCAGGCGAAGCAGGCCGATGTGCTCTCACGCGACAGCGTGCTGCGCGATCCGGCCGCCCCGGTGGTCGGCAACGCGAGCGCCGACTTCGCCATCGTCGAGTACTTCGATTACCAGTGCCCCGCCTGCAAACAGGTGCGCCCGGTGCTGCAGCAGGTGGTCAAGGAGGACGGCAAGATCCGCCTCGTGCTCAAGGATTGGCCGATTTTCGGCGACATGTCCCGCAACGCGGCCCGGTTGGCCCTGGCCGCGAAGTATCAAGGCAAGTACGAGCAGGCGCATGTCGCGCTCTTTTCCGCAACGTCGCGGCTGACCGATCAGTCGATGCGCGACCTGCTGGCGGAGGGAGGCGTCGACGTCGCAAAGGCGCTCGCCGATCTCGAGAGCAACGGCCAGGAGATCGACAGCCTGCTCAAACGCAACGACACGCAGGCCACCGCCTTCGGCTTCCCGGGAACGCCGGCCTTCATCGTCGGGACGTTCCGCGTGCCGGGCGTGCTCAACGCCGCCGCTTTCAAGCAGGCGATCAAGGACGCGCGTGCCGCGGCGCGCAAGAAAAACTAGCGCCGAGAGTTTCGATCTCCTCAGCTTACTGGAACGCGCAGCCGGCCTTGCAGCCGAGCTTGCGGAACACGATGGCCGCGGGACAAAAGCCGGTGAAGGCGGCCTGCAGCATGTTGAGGCCGGCGAAGGCGGTCAGCAGCAGCCACCAGGGGCTCACGTAGGTCGCCAGCACGAGGCTGGTGAGGATCACCAGTCCGGCGAAGGCCATCACGGCACGATCGACATTCATGTCACTCTCCTTCGTTTCGGTTGTCGCAAATCTCGCGGCGGCTCACGCCGCCTCGCCCAGTTGCGCGTAGGTCCAGGCGACGATGCGCCGGGCGTCCATGGCGCCGACCGTCTTCGCCACCACCTTGCCGCCACGCAGCAGGAACAGTGCCGGAATTCCGCCGACGCCCAGCTCCGAAGCGATCCGGGGCTGCTCATCCGCGTTGATTTTCAGCAGCCGCACATGTGGCTCGAGTTCAGCCGCCGCGCGCTCGAACATGGGCGCCATCGTCCGGCAGGGCCCGCACCAGGGCGCCCAGACGTCCACCAGCACGGGAATGTCGTTCCCGCGCCGGTGCTTCTCGAATGCCGCGGCATCGACGGGCACGGGATGACCCTCGAACAGGGCGCGGTGGCAGGCGCCGCAGTTGGCTGCCGTCGCGCGCTTCTCGAGCGGAATCCGGTTGGTCGCCGCGCAATGCGGGCACACCACATGGATGGTGGTCATGACCTGACCTCGCGTAGCCGCTCGTTCACGCCGGCTCCTTGATCTTGCGGATGCCCAGCCGCTCGAGCACGAAGCGCTCGTAGAACGGCTCGCTCTCGCCGCGGCGGATCTTGCGCAGGAAGTATTTCTCGAAGCCGATCTTGGCGTAATGCACCCACTCGCCCTTGGCCGACCAGTTGAGATTACGCGGTGGGATCTCCGGCTGCGCCACGAAGGCGACGCCGCCGTCGCCGAAGTCGGCGAGGCAGACGGCATTCCACGTCGCCTCTGCATCCGGCTGGCGACCGTTGAGCAGGGCGCCGATGTTGAGCGCCGTGGCGGTGACCATGGATTCGATCATGAAGCCGGTCTTCGGGACGCCGGTCGGCACCGGCGTCGCGCCGACTGGCGCGATCGCGACGCACACGCCGACCCCGAACACGTTGGGATAGGCGGGGTTGCGCTGGTTCTTGTCGATGACGATGAACCCGCGCGGATTGGTGAGGCCTTCGAGCCCGCGCACCGCCGGCACCCCGCGGAAGGCGGGCAGCATCATCGAATAGGCGAACGGCAGCTCGTGCGTCTTGCGCACCGTGCCGTCCTCGCCGAGCTCCTCGACGATCATCTTGTCCGCCTCGACGGCTTTCACGCGCGCATTGGTGATCCACTTGATGTGGCGCTCGCGCATCTCGCTCTCGAGCAGGCCCTTGGTGTCGCCGACCCCGTCGAGGCCGAGATGACCGATGTAGGGCTCTGACGTGACGAACGTCATCGGCACGCGATCGCGCAGGCGGCGCTTGCGCAACTCGGTGTCAAGAATGAAGACGAATTCGTAGGCGGGACCGAAGCACGATGCACCCTGCACCGCGCCCACCACGATCGGCCCGGGCGCCTTGGCGAAGCGTTCGAATGCGTCCTTGGCCTCGACCGCATGGTCCACGTGGCAAATCGACTGCGTGTGCCCCTTCGGTCCGAGGCCCGCGATCTCATCGAACGCGAGGTCGGGGCCGGTGGCGACGACGAGGTAATCGTAGGGCACGGATGTGCCGTCCTCGAGCTCGACCCGGTTCTCCGCCGGATGGACGCGCTTGGCACCCTGCGACAGGTAGCGCACGCCCTTGCGCCGCATCACGTCATCGAGATCGACCTCGATGTCGGTCCGCTCGCGCCAGCCGATCGCGACCCACGGGTTCGACGGCACGAAATGATACTGCGATCCCTGGCCGATGACGGTCAGGCGATCCTCGGTCCGCAATTGCGGGATCAGCTCGTAGGCCATCAGCGTTCCGCTGAGACCCGCTCCAAGCACCACCACCTCTGCCATGACTTTCCTCCTCGCGCTTTAGAAACCCGAGACGCCGCTTGGCGCCGGACAGCGACCCTTTCGCTTGACAACATATTCGTATATTCGCATATATGCAAGTATGAAGATTGAGACCAAACGCATGCGGGCGGCGGCCGGGGAGGCGAGCGAACTGCTCAAGGCGCTCGGCAACCCCCATCGCTTGCTCATCCTGTGCCAGCTTTGCGAGCGGCCGCGGTCGGTCGGCGAGCTCGCCGAGTTCCTCGACATCCGCGACTCCACGGTGTCGCAGCATCTCGCATTGCTGCGCCGGGACGGGCTCGTGGCTGCGCGCAGGGACGGGCAGACCATCTGGTACTCCATCAGCAGCGCCCCGGCGCGTTCGCTCGTGGAGACGCTGTATCGCGCCTACTGCGGCCGAACATCGGATCGGGGACTTTAGCTTGACGTTAGCCGCAAGCGCCGTCCGCGCTTTGAACTAGATCAAGGATCAACGCCGGAATTCCGGAACAAGATGCCGTTGGGACGAGCGGCCAAGGAGACTTAGATGCGCCTGACCCTGATAGCCTCGCTGTCGATCGGGATGGCTTTCATTCAGGCGGCCAACGCCGCGGAGAGCTACCTCGTCAAGCCTGCCCCCGTTCCGGACCAGAAAGCGGTGTTCGCGACCGTTGAAAGCCGTCGCGTGGTTCCCGCGCGCGCGCGCATCGCCGGCATCGTTGCCGACCTGGCCGTCAAGGAAGGCGATCATGTCGAGCTCGGGCAGGTGGTGGCGACCGTCGGCGACGAGAAGCTTGTGCTGCAGATGAAATCGCTCGATGCCCAGATCGCGGGGCTCGAAGCCCAGGTCACGCAGGCGCAGACCGATCTGACACGCGCCGAGGAACTGGTCGGCAGGGGCACGATCCCACGCGTGCGACTGGATGAAGCGCGTACCGCGTTCAATGTGGCGAGCAACGCCCTGCGCTCGCGCCAGGCCGAGCGGTCCGTCGTCCAGCAGCAGTTCACCGAGGGCAACGTGCTGGCGCCCGCCGCCGGCCGCGTGCTGCGCGTGCCGCTCACCAGCGGCGCGGTGGTGATGGCGGGCGAACCACTCGCCGAGATCGCCGAGCAGAATTTCGTGCTGCGCCTGCGCGTGCCGGAGCGCCATGCGCGCTTCCTCAAGGCCGGCGACACGGTCCGCGTCGATGCGGCGGAGCTCGGTGACACCGAGCCGCGCTTCGGCACCATCACGCTGGTCTATCCGCGCATCGAGGACGGCCGCGTCGTTGCGGACGCCAAGGTCGAAGGGCTGGGCGACTATTTCGTGAGCGAGCGCATCCGTGTCTGGATCTCCGCGGGCGAGCGGCTGGCCTTCGTCGTCCCGGCAAGCTTCGTCACGACCCGCTTCGGCGTCGACTACGTCAAGGTCCAGGCGAACCCGAACGAGCCCGCCATCGACGTTCCCGTGCAGCGTGGACGCGAACTGCCGCGCACCGACCTGCCTGACGGGATCGAAATCCTCTCCGGCCTCAAACCCGGCGACCGCTTGGTGAAGCCATGAACCTCGGAATTTCCGGCCGGATCACCCAGGCGACCATCCGCTCGCCGCTGACGCCGCTGTTTCTGCTGGCGGCGCTGGCCGTCGGCCTCGTGGCGCTGCTCGCCATCCCGCGCGAGGAGGAGCCGCAGATCAGCGTGCCGATGGTCGACATCAGCGTGCGCGCCGAAGGCCTCAAGGCGCCGGATGCAGTCGAGCTGGTGACGAAGCCGCTCGAGACGATCGTCAAGTCGATCGACGGAGTCGAGCACGTCTACAGCCAGACGCAGGACGACCGCGTGATGGTGACGGCGCGCTTCCTCGTCGGGACCAGCGCCGAGGACGCTATCCTGCGCGTGCACGAGAAGATCCGCGCCAACATGGACCGTATCCCCGTCGGCATCCCCGAGCCGCTGGTGGTCGGACGCGGCATCAACGACGTGGCGGTCATGGTGGTGACGCTCTCGCCCAAGCCCGAGGCGGCCTCGCGCTGGACCGACAAGGATCTCTACGAGCTTGCTGACAAGCTGCGGGCCGAGCTGGTCAAGGTCGATAATGTCGGCCTGACATATATCTCCGGTGGCCATGCGCAGCAGATCCGGGTCGAACCCGATCCCGAGAAGCTCGCCCTCTACGGCGTCACCCTGCAGCAGCTCGTCGGCAAGGTGCGTGACGCCAACCGCTCGTTCCAGGCCGGATTGGTGCGCGATGCCGGCGAGATGCGCACGGTGGCGGCGGGGCAGACGCTCGCCGGCGTTCCCGACATCGGCCTGCTGCTGCTCACGACGCGCGACAACCGTCCGGTTTACGTGCGCGACGTCGCCAAAGTGGTGATCGGGCCGAGCCCGCAGGAGGACCGCGTCTGGAATATCGCGCCGCGGGCCGGCGACGCTGCGACGAAGGAGAGCGCATCGAAGGAGGCCGCTTGGTTGACCACGCCGGCTGTGAGCGTCGCCGTGGCCAAGCGGGCAGGGGCCAACGCGGTCGTTGTTTCGGAGGCACTGCGCGAGCGGCTCGACACGCTCGAGCACCGCCTGATTCCCGACGATATTGCCGTCACGGTCACGCGCGACTACGGCGAGACCGCCAACGAGAAAGCCAACGAGCTCCTGTTCCACCTCGGCCTCGCGACCGTCTCCATCGTCGTGCTGATCGCTTTCGCCATCGGCTGGCGCGAGGCGGTGGTGACCCTGGTGGTGATCCCGACCACGATCCTGCTCACCCTCTTCGCCGCCAACCTGATGGGCTACACCATCAACCGTGTCAGCCTGTTCGCGCTGATCTTCGCCATCGGCATCCTGGTCGACGATGCGATCGTCGTGGTCGAGAACATCGCGCGGCACTGGGCGATGGACGACGGGCGCTCGCGTCTTAACGCCGCGGTCGAGGCGGTCGCCGAGGTCGGAAATCCGACCATCGTCGCAACGTTGACCGTGGTCGCTGCGCTGCTGCCGATGCTGTTCGTCTCCGGCCTGATGGGCCCCTACATGGCGCCGATTCCAGCCAACGCCTCGGCGGCCATGCTGTTCTCGTTCTTCGTCGCCGTGATCATCGCGCCCTGGCTGATGCTGCGGCTGGCGCCGCGGGGCGAGGCCGCCCACGGCGTGCATCACGCCGCCGACGGCGGTTGGCTCGGCCGTGCCTATCGCCGCATCGCTCGCCCGGTCATCCGGACACGCAAGTCTGCCTGGATCTTCCTGATCGGGGTCGGCGTCGCGACGCTGCTGGTGATGCTGCTGTTCGCCACCAAGCAGGTGACGGTCAAGCTGCTGCCGTTCGACAACAAGTCGGAGATCGCGGTCGTCGTCGACCTGCCGGAAGGCGCGAGCCTGGAGAGCACCGAGCAGGTGTTGTTCGCGGCCGCCGACCTTGCGCGCCGGCTCCCGGAGGTGCGTTCGGTGCAGGCCTACGCCGGCACGGCCGCGCCGTTCAACTTCAATGGCCTCGTGCGACACTATTATGCGCGGCAGTCGCCGGAACTGGGTGAACTGCAGGTCAATCTTGCCCCGCGCGGCGAGCGCGACCGCGCCAGCCACGCCGTGGCGCTCGAACTGCGCGAGAAGCTCAAGGCGCTCGAGACGCCCGACGGCACGGTGGTGAAGGTGGTCGAGGTTCCGCCCGGCCCGCCGGTGATGGCGACGCTGCTCGCGGAGATCTACGGCCCGGATTCGGCGACGCGGCGCGCGGTGCTGGCGGAGCTCAAGAAGATCTTCGCCTCGGTGCCGTTCATTGTCGACGTCGACGATTCAGTCGGCCAGCCGCGGCCGCGGCTGCGTCTCTCCATCGACCAGGACCGTCTGGAGTTCTTCGGCGTCGAGCAGAAGGATGTTTACGACACGATCCAGATGTTGTTCGGGGGAATCCCGGTCGGCTACTCGCATCGCGGCGAGGACCGCAATCCGATCGAGATCTCCGTCCGGCTGCCCAAGAGCGACCTGTCGTGGACCGAAGTACTCGCCGCGACGCCAGTGCCGGCCAACACACTGCCCGGCAACAAGACCGTGGTCGAGCTCGGCGAGGTCGTGCGCGCCACTTCGGAGGCCGGCTCGCCCACGATTTTCCGCCGCGACGGGCGCTTCGCCGACATGCTCATGGCGGAGCTTGCCGGCGACTTCGAGGCACCGATCTACGGCATGTTGGAGGTCGCGAACCGCATCGACGCCCACGACTGGGGCACGCTGCCCAAGCCGACCATCGGCTTGCACGGCCAGCCAAGCGATGAGTCGAAGCCGACGTTGCTCTGGGACGGCGAATGGGAGATCACCTACGTGACCTTCCGCGACATGGGCGCGGCGTTCATGGTGGCCATCCTCGCGATCTACGTGCTGGTGGTCGCGCAATTCGGCAGCTTCCGTCTGCCGCTCGTGATCCTGACGCCGATCCCGCTGACCCTGATCGGCATTCTGATCGGGCACTGGATCTTCCGCGCTCCGTTCACGGCGACCTCGATGATCGGCTTCATCGCGCTCGCCGGCATCATCGTGCGCAACTCGATCCTGCTGGTGGATTTCATCCGCCACGGCGCCGGCGCAGGTCGCAGCCTGCGCGACATCCTGCTGGAGGCGGGTGCGGTGCGCTTCAAGCCGATCCTGCTGACGGCGCTGGCCGCCATGATCGGCGCCGCCACCATCCTGCTCGACCCGATCTTCCAGGGCCTCGCGATCTCGCTGCTGTTCGGGCTCGCGTCATCGACGCTGCTGACCGTGCTGGTGATCCCGGCGATCTACATCGTGCTGCGCGACGACGGCAAGCCGGAGAGCGCGGCGGCTTGAGTTGAATGAGGTCGCGCGCCGGCGCGGCGTGACGGAAAGTTCTGCACCCACGCGTTGCACGGCGGTGCGCGACGCCTCGCCTTAGCGCCTTGACGCCGGCAGCATGCGCAGGAGCGTGCGGTCGCGCAGGATCACATGATGGGCGAGGGCGGCGGCGGCATGCAGGCCGGCGAGGACGAGCAGCGCGTTGGCCAGCAGCTCGTGCACGCCTTTGACGCTGCGCGCAAAGGCGCGGTCGGCCGGCCACGGCGAGGCGATCTCGAACAATCCGAACACGGGCACGGCATTGCCGCGGGCGAACTGCAACGTGATGCCGGCGATCGGGATGGCGACGAGCAGCGCATAAAGTGCGTAGTGCGTGAGCCGGCCCGCGTGGTCGAGCCATTGGCCGAGAACGGTGTGCTCCGGCGTGGGGGGCGGATCGCCGATGCGCCAGAGCAACCGGATGACGACGAGCGCAACGATGGCGAGACCCATGGACATGTGCGCGAATAGCCCGGCCGCGCGAGGCGCACCGGCCGCCAGCAGGTCGTCGAGGTCGCCCGTCAACCAAGCGCCGATCACCAGGATCGCCACGGCCCAATGCAAGGCCAGCGGGATCGCTCCATAGTGGTCGGGTGTATTGCGAAGGCGCATCTGACGGCTCCTGGGTCACATATTTTGATAATGCTCCGGCTCATGAAGCGGCGGCGCCCTGATTCAAGTCAACATCTGTCAAAATGGTAAGGTTGGCGGGAGGCTCATGCCCTCACGGGTGATGACAACCGAGGCGCCGCGGATACGCTATTCTTCCGGCTCGGTGGTGAAGGCGAGGGGATAACCGGCGCTGCGGCCGAGGTCGGTGGCTTCCGTGGCCTTGGTCTCGGCGACGTCGCGGGTGAAGACGGCGACGACGCACGCGCCCTTCTGATGCGCCGTGATCATCACCCGCTGGGCTTGGGCCTCATTCATGCGGAACACGGCCTCAAGCACCTTCACCACGAATTCGCGCGGCGTGTAGTCGTCGTTGAGCAGGATGACCTTGTGCAGGCGCGGCCGCTCGACTTTGAGCTTGCTCTTGGCGCGCGGCTTGCTGACGGTATCGCTCATGGGGGCCGTTCCGTCGCGGGTTGTGGGCGATGCGAAGCCGCTCGCCTCGGATCAGGACACCATAACGGAAGTCGCGGCGGGCCGCACGGTTCCCACTGGTCGCCTTTATCGATGGCGGCGGCAGGCCGGGCCGGCCGTCGGCCGGGGAAAGCAGGCCACGCTCAATGCGCCCGCAGTTCCTCGTCCTCCTCGGCGGTGAGGAGGGTCACGATGCTGCTCGCGACGCCCTTGATGGGCTCGCCGGCGCCGAACACGTCCGGATCGCCTCCGAGCCATTGCGCGGCGAGCTCCAGGTCCTCCACGCTCGGCGCGAGGTCGAGGATCGCCATCAGCTTGTCCTCGTCGAGGTCGCCCAAGATGCGCCGGACGTCCGCGGCCTGGGCCGCCGTGGGTAGCTGGCTGTCGGGTTTCGGTGCCATCTGCGCCTCTTGTCAAGCCGGTGGCCGCAGCTGTTACGGCGGGGCTAACGCCCGCCTTCCAGGTTAGTTTCGCTGCAAAAGCGGCAGCAGCGTTGACCTAAGTCAACGGGGTGCGTTCGGCGTGGAGCTGTCGCGCCAAGACAGGCGCAGCGAGCCGTCGCCGTTCAGGCTCACGACGGTCCCGAATGCATGGGTTTCCAGGTTGAGGCGCGAAGCCAGCCAGTCCGTCTCGCCGCCCGACGCGGACCGGAGCTGGAATCGATGAATTCGCAAGGGGATCATGTGCAGCGCGGCCAGCCGGCCGGTCGCGCGCGTCACGTCGACGACGTACAGCAGCGCGAGGTCACTGCGGAACTCCTCGTATCCGGCGATGCCTTCGTAGTCGTTCAGCAGGTCGCCGCAGCCGTAAAGGATGAGCCGCCCCCATGCACCTCGATCGGCTTGGGATGGTGGGACGAGTGGCCGTACACGATTGTCGCGCCGGCCTCGTCCACCAGACCGCGCGCGAAACGCTGCTCGTTTGCGGGAACGTCGTAGCCCCAGTTGGGGCCCCAGTGCATCGAGACGATGACGATATCGCCGGGCTTGGCGACGCGACGGATATCGCTCGCCGCCTCTATGAGCGCGTCCTGCGACAGATCGGGCAGCAGGTTGACGCCGGCGCGACCGTCGGTCGCTGCCCAATGGCGCGGCACGCCGCTGTCGGGGCAGGCGAAGGCGAACACGAGTAGGCGCGCGCCGCCGCCGAGGTCGAGGATGGCCGGGGCGCGCGCCCGCGCCGGATCCTCGCCCGCCCCGGCCGTGCGGATCTTCATGCGATGCAGCGTTTCGAGGCTCTCCGACAGGCCGGCCCGGCCCCAGTCGAGAACGTGATTGTTGGCGAGGATGCAGCAGTCGATCCGCGCCGCCGCGAGGCACTCGGCATTCTCGGGGCTCACGCGATAGTTGATGCCTTTCGGCTCGGCATCCTCGCTGCGTGTGACCGCCGTCTCGAGATTGACGATGCGCACGTCGGGCTGCAGGTGATCGAGCGCGCACAGCGCCTCGCCCCAGACGTAGGATGGCGCAACCGGCTTGGGGATGGTGCCGTCCACCGTTTCGGCGAGATGGACATAGTCCATGGCCGACTTGACGTAGCCCTCGTAGAGGCGTGGCGGGCAGGGATGCGGCAGCACCTGGTCGATGCCGCGGCCGATCATCACGTCGCCGCCAAGGACAATGCGGGTAATGTCGCGCCGCTCGGGCTTCGCGTCACTCGTCATGTGCGGGTCGGAACGCAACAGCCCGCGCTGCCTGCCCTTTACCCTGGAGTTTCCTCAGGGGCTGGCGCGAGATCAGCAAAAGCGGCTGCCGGTTTTGCCTTCGATCGCACGCCGACTTTTTGAATCGGCGCATGATCTTGCGGCGAACCGGCGTCCACTTCGCCGGATCAAGCACCGGGCCAAGCAGACGCGGGCCTGTCCGCCATGGTTCATCGGTAGACCGGTCCATCGCATGAGCCAGATCCACGTCTGACGACGCTTCTCCGCCGTACTTCACCAATCTTGCCTCCGCATGGCAGGCGAATGTCATTCAACGCGCACGGTGCGAAGGCGCATTGATCTCGATCAAACGGGCGTCCACGCGCGTCCGGGCAGGTCAGGCCTATTTCTGGTCGTCGGGCTGGCGCTGCTTCTCTTCTTCTTCGGCGAGCAGCTTGAGCACCTGCTGGCGCTGCGCCTCATCGGTCGTCCGATCGAGGAGGCGTCGATAGCGTTCGATGTTCTGCCGATGGATGAAGCGGTCCATCACGACCTCCTCAAAGCCGATCCAACTGCGGCATGCTGCACCCTGGCGCGCGCCAAGTCGAGTCACAGCCGCGGGAGCCTCACGTGCACGGAGGCGACGCCGGTCTATGGCACGACGATGACGGTGCAGGGAGCGAGGCAGACGAGTTTTTGTGAGACGCTGCCGAGCAGGAGGCCCGCCAATTGGCCGCGCCCGCGCCGTCCCACGACGATCGCGTCACAGGACAGGCGTTTGGCAATATCGATCAGCATCATGGTGGGGTCGCCCCATGCAGTCTGGCACTGCACGTCGGCGGCGCCGGCCGCGCGCGCGCGATCGGCGGCACTGCGTAAAATTTGATCGGAAACGGCGTCGAGCACGTCACCGACGCCGTCGCCGGCGCGCATGAGCTGGCGCTCTTGGCCGATCGAGAGCGGCTCCTCCACGGTTACGATGGAGAGGGTGCCGTGCGTGGCCGCGGCGAGGGCGGCGGCAACATCGAGGGCGCGCTCGGATCCCGGCGACCCGTCGGTTACGGCCAGAATGCGCCGCATAGGTGCGGCTGACGACGTGCGTTCGGTCATTTGCACGCACCATCAGGCCAATCCGAGGCGATGCACTTGATCTCGCTCAAGGGATCGCAGGCGGCCTGCGGGAGAATGGCACTCACAAGCGAGGCAGCGCCATGGATCTCAGGCAAGCCATCTACACGCGGCGCGCCGTGCGCGCCTACACCAGCGATCCGGTCGACGAGGCGGTGCTGCGGCAGCTCATCGACGCGGCGATCCAGGCGCCCAGCGCCGTCAACCGGCAGGGCTGGCTGTTCTGCGTCGTGCGCGAGCAGACGCTGCTCGAGCGCATCTCGCGCGAGGCCAAGGCACACGCGCTGCACGCCTCGCCGGCGGGACTGGTGTCGCACCATCTCGAGGATCTGCTCAACGATACAGGCTTTAACATCTTCTATCACGCGCCGGCACTGATCCTGATCTCGAGCGCCAGCGAGAGTCCGTGGGCGGTGGAGGATTGTGCGCTTGCCGCGCAGAACCTCATGCTGGCTGCATGCGACGCCGGGCTGGGCACGTGCTGGATCGGCTTCGCGCAAGGCTGGCTGCGCACGGAAGAGGGCAAGGCCGCGCTCGGCCTGCCGGCGGCGTGCGTGCCGGTCGCGCCGATCATCGTGGGGCGGCCGAAGGCGCAGCCCGTGCCGGTGCCGCGCAAGGAGCCGCAGATCCGCTGGATCGGTCCGTAGGTCCGCCGGCTCGCCGGGAGAGACGATGCGCCCGTTCCTGCACCCCAGTCTGGTGAACGGGCGGTTCGGCGATCCGGCGCTGTACGTCGACAGCCAGTTCGAGGATCGCGCGATTCTGTTCGATCTCGGCGACATCGCGGCGCTGAGCCCACGCAAGATGCAGCGCATCGACCACGTCTTCGTCTCGCACACCCACATCGACCATTTCATCGGATTCGACCGGCTGCTGCGCCTGATGGTGGGGCGCGAGAAGACGATCCACCTCTACGGACCGCCGGGCTTCATCGATCAGGTGAGCCACAAGCTGCAGGCCTACCGCTGGAACCTGGTTGGGCGCTACGTCTGCGATCTCGTCTTCGTGGTGACGGAGATAGAGGCGGATCTTTCGACGCGCACCGTGCGGATGCGGTTCAAGCAGGCGTTCGGCGAAGAGAGCGTCGCGAGCGGGCACGCGGAACAGGGCGTTGTGCATCGCGAGCCGGCCTTCCGCGTGTCGGTCGCGGTGCTCGAGCATCGCACGCCCTCGCTTGCCTTCGCGGTTCAGGAAAGCCGGCACGTCAACATCTGGAAAAGCCGCCTCGCCGCGCTCGGCCTGCCGGTGGGGCCGTGGCTGCGCGAGCTCAAGCGCGCGGTCCTCGAGGGCAAGGCGGACGATCACGTCGTCCACGCCGCCGCAGCGCGGGCCGACGCGGGCCGCGACGTCGCGCTCGGTACGCTGCGCGAGGTGCTGACCGTGACGGCGGGACAGAAGATCGCCTACGTCACCGACGCCGCCGATACGCCCGCCAACCGCGCGGCGATCGTGGCGCTCGCGCGCGAGGCTGGCCTCCTGTTCATCGAAGCGGCCTTCGCCGAGGCCGATACCGTGCTCGCCGCCGACCGCGCCCACCTGACCACCGTCGCGGCGGGTCGGATCGCGCGGGCGGCGGGCGTGCGCCGCATCGAGCCGTTCCATTTCTCGCCCCGCTACGCCGGCGAGGAGGAGCGCATGCTGGCGGAGGCGCGGGCCGCCTTCGGCGGGGGCTGATCTGCATCAAGGCCGGCCATGGCCGGGATGCGAGATTGCCCCATTATCGATCTGCCGAGGCGCAGCCGTGCCAGTCCAGAACGCGGAGATCGCGGCGATGTTCGACCAGGCCGCCGATCTCCTGGAGATCCAGGGCGAGAACCAGTTTCGCGTGCGCGCGTACCGCCGCGCCGCGCGGGTGGTCGAGGGCCTGCCGCGCGGCGTCAAGGCGATGCTGGCGGCGCAGGAGGATCTCTCGGAGCTGCCCGGCATCGGCAAGGACCTCGCCGGCAAGATCGCCGACATCGTCAAGAGCGGCCATTTCAAGCTGCTCGAGCAGCTCAAGAAGAAGCTCCCCGGCCAGCTCGGCGACATGGCCGCGCTGCCCGGCCTCGGCCCAAAGCGGATCAAGCTGCTCTACGACAAGCTCAAGGTGCGCACGCTCGAGGACCTGCGGCGCGCAATCCGCGCCGGCCGCCTGCGTGAGCTCAAGGGCTTCGGCCCGGTGATCGAGACGAAGCTGCTGGGTGCGCTCGAGAAGCCGCGCGCGGAGAAACGCTTCAAGCTGTCGGCCGCCGAGGCGGAGGCCGAGGCGCTGGTGGCGCACCTGCATGATGAAGGCCGCGTCGTCGTCGCGGGCAGCTACCGCCGCCGCCGCGACACCGTCGGCGACCTCGACGTGCTCATCACTGCGAAGAAGGGCGCCGCCGTCGGCGACAGGCTGGTCGGCTACGAGAACGTCGCGCAGGTGCTGGCGCACGGCCCGACGCGCACCACCGTGGTGCTACGCTCGGGCCTGCAGGTCGACGTGCGCGTCGTGCCGGAGAAGAGCTACGGCGCGGCGCTGATGTATTTTACCGGATCAAAGGCGCACAACATCGCGCTGCGCGCGCTCGCCAACGAGCGCGGCTGGAAGCTCAACGAGTACGGCCTGTTCTCCGGTAAGCGGCGCATCGCCGGCGCGGGCGAGGAGGAGGTCTACGGCAAGCTCGGCCTTGCCTTTGTACCGCCGGAGCTGCGCGAGGACCGTGGCGAGATCGCGCTCGCGCGCAAGAACGCGCTGCCAAGACTCGTCACGCTCGCCGACATCCGCGGCGACCTTCACGTGCACTCGAACTGGACCGACGGCACCGTCGACATCGAGGGCATGGCGCGCGCGGCGATGGCGCGCGGCTATCAGTACATGGCGCTGACCGATCACAGCCGCCGCGTTGCGATGGCGCACGGGCTCGATCCGGCGCGGCTCAGCCGGCAGATCCGCGAGGTCGACAAGATCAACGGCAAGCTCGACGGGTTCACGATCCTCAAGGGCATCGAGGTCGACATCCTCGAGGACGGCCGCCTCGACCTGCCCGACACGAGCCTCGCCAAGCTCGACGTCGTCGTCGCCTCGGTGCACTCCTATTTCGACCTCTCGCGCCAGGCGCAGACCAACCGTATCATCACGGCGATGCAGAACCGCCATGTCTCGATCATCGGGCATCCGACCGGCCGGCTGATCGGCGAGCGCGAGCCCTACGACGTCGACCTGGATCGCCTGACCACGGCGGCGCACGAGCTCGGCTGCGGGCTGGAGGTCAACGCCGAGCCCGACCGGCTCGACCTCAACGATATCCATATCCACGCCGCCAAGACGAAGGGCGCGAAGCTCGCGATCTCCACCGATGCTCATTCGATCAACGCGCTGGCCTATATGCGCTTCGGCGTCGACCAGGCACGGCGCGGCTGGCTCACCGCGGACGACGTGATCAACACGCGCCCCCTCGCCGAGCTGCGCAAGCTGCTCAAGCATTAGCGCGCATGCACCCCGACCTGATCGTCACGCTGCTGATCCTGCTCACCGCCGCCAACGGCTCGCCGGTGATCGCCAAGCGCGTGCTCGGCGAGCGCTTCGCCTGGCCGATCGACGGCGGGCTCGCGTTGCGCGACGGACGGCCGCTGTTCGGCACGTCGAAAACCTGGCGCGGCCTCGCAGCGGCGGTCCTGGCGACGACCGTTGTCGCGCCGCTCGTCGGCCTCACCTGGCAGGCCGGGTTTGCGATCGGCGCGGCCGCCATGGCCGGCGATCTCCTCTCGAGCTTCCTCAAGCGGCGGCTGGGGCTCAAATCGAGCAGCCAGGCGCTCGGCCTCGATCAGGTGCCGGAATCGCTGCTGCCGCAGCTCGTGGTGGCGCGCACGCTCGGCCTCACCATTCCCGACATGCTCGGGGTGACGCTGCTGTTCTTCGCCGGCGAACTGATCGTCTCGCGCGTGCTGTTCGCGCTGCACGTGCGCGACCGGCCCTATTGACGCGCTCAGAGCGCGCGGTGCAGGCGGTGCAGCGTGATCTCGGGCAGGCAATTGAGCCGCACCGGGACGATCGACGTGCCGGCGCCGACCGAGGTGTAGCCGGTCATCTTGTGATAGGTCCAGGCGCCCGCGCCCATGCGGCGCGGCAGCACCGAGTCGAGCGTGATCGGGATCGAGCGCGGCAGGCAGATCTGGCCGCCGTGCGTGTGCCCCGCCAGCAGCAGGTCGAATCCAGCGTGGGCGGCCTGGCGGTAGATCTCCGGCGTATGCGAGAGCAGGATGGAGAACGCCGCGTCGGGGATGCCCTCGCCGGCCTTCTCGATGTTGTCGACCCGATAGAAGTGCGCATCGTCGATGCCGGCGAGGTGGATCGACTCGCCTGCGCGCGTGATCACGTCGCACTCGTTGAGCAGCATGCGGATGCCCATCTCCTCCATCGCCGGCACCATGCGGATCGTGTCATGGTTGCCGAGCACGCCATAGACCGGCCGGGTGATGAGCGGGCGCAGCCTGGTGAGGCCTTCCAGCGCGGGCTCGTGGGGGCCGAAAGTCGCGCCGCGATAATCGCCGGTGAGCACGCAGATGTCGTAGGTCAGCGACGGCAGCAGCTCGGCCAGCCGCGCCATCGCCCCGGGGCTGATGTCGCTATGAAGGTCGCTGATATGCAGCAGCGTATAGCCGTCGAAGGCCGCGGGCAGCTGGTGCGAGCGCACCTCGTTGTGCCTCACCTGGATGCGCGCGGCATTGCGCAGGCCGCGCTGATAGAGGCCTGTCGCCGTCAAAGCGGCGCGGATGGCGCCGTGGATCGAGTACCAGTTCTCGATGTGGAAGAAGTTGATGCCCTGGCCGAAGATCTGCGCCTCATGATCGATCTCGATTCCGAGCCGCTGCCGCGCATGCAGGCGGCCGAGCCGCCGCTCCAGTTTGCTTTGGACGGGATCTTTCATCTCGGTCTTCGACTGTGGCGCAGGCAGTCGTGATATTGGCGCGTCGGACGTGCGGGAGGCAATGGCCGGGGCCGCCGGCCGCGCGAGAGGGCGGGATGCGGGCGCGTCAGTCGCGCTTGAAATACTGCACCTCGCGCTCGTGCTTCTCGGCGGCGGCGCGGGTCGGGAAGGTCCCGAGGTTGCGGCGCTTGCCGGTGCGCGGGTCCTTCTTGCGCGAATAGAGGCGATACTTGCCTGAGGGAAGTTTCCTGATCATGGCGTCTTCGTCCTGCCGATGCCCTTGGATGCGCTTTTGGTTGCGCGCTTGAGGGTGTCTTTGGTCGCGACGCCGGCCTTGCGCTTGCGGGTGGCGGCCTGCGCCTTGCGGATGTTGCGCTGCTGCGCCTTGCGCATCGCCGGCGTCGGCTTCTCCTTTTCGGGAACGTCGCGGCGCGGCTTCGCCCGGAAGCGGTCGCCGGTGACGTGCTCCGCCTCCGAGGCGAGCGAGCGCAGCACCTTGCGCGCCTCGGGCGTGTCGCCGACCAGCCTGCCGTCCTCGACATGGGCCTGATCCTTGGCGATCAGCCATTTCTGGGTGTCCCAGCTTCCGCTCGCGCGCTGTCCGGCCAGGCGCTCGATGCCGCCCTTGCCGCCGACGTCCTGCACGCGGAACGTCACGAACTGCGCGGGCGGGCGCACTTCCACGTGGAAGAATTTGCCGCCGCCGCGCGCGCCCGGCTTGGCGCGTCCCGACTTCGTCCTGCTCGCGACTTCCCTGCTTGCTGTGGCCATCGCTGATGCTCCTTCGCCAGTTTATCCCTTTACGCAGATGAGCGGACGCATGCGCGCGACCCGGCGCGCGAGCCCGGCATGTTCCGCCGCGGCGACGACCGCGCCCACGTCCTTGTAGGCGCCGGGCGCTTCCTCTGCGACGCCGCGCGTCGACGGGCTGCGGATCAGGATGCCGTGCGCCTTGAGATCGTCGACGATCTTGCGTCCGCTCCATTGCTTGAGCGCGGCATGGCGCGACATGGCGCGTCCGGCGCCGTGGCATGCGGATGCGAAGGCCTTCTCCTCGGCCTGCGCCGTGCCGACCAGGATATAGGAACCCGTGCCCATGCTGCCGCCGATCAGCACCGGCTGCCCGACGGCGCGCAACGGCTCGGGCAGGCTCTCGTGTCCGGGGCCGAACGCGCGGGTGGCTCCCTTGCGATGGATGAACAGCTCACGCCGCTTGCCGTCGACCGCGTGCGCTTCGACCTTGCAGGTATTGTGCGAGACGTCGAACAGCAGGCGCAGCGGATGGTTCGGAAAGAAATGTCCGAAGACGCGCCGGGCGTAGTGCCCGAGGATCTCGCGGTTGGCGAGGGCGCAGTTGATCGCCGCGCGCATGGCGCCGAGGTAGCGTTGTCCGACCTCAGAGGTGATCGGCGCGCAGGCCAGCTCGCGGTCGGGAAGCGTGATCCCGGAGGCTTCCGCGGCGATGACCATTTCCTTGAGGAATTCGGTGCCGATCTGGTGCCCGAGGCCGCGCGAACCGCAGTGGATGGTGACGACGACATCGTCCTGCGCAAGCCCGAAGATATCGGCGGTCTTTCCGTCGAGGATTTCCGCGACCGCCTGGATCTCGAGGTAATGATTGCCGGACCCGAGCGTGCCCATCTCGCGACGCTGCCGCTCCTTGGCCTTGTCGGACACGTGCTCCGGCTTGGCGCCTGCCATGCATCCGCGCTCCTCGATGCGCTCGAGGTCGGCCGCCTCGCCCCAGCCGCGCTCCACCGCCCAGCGCGCGCCGCCGCCGAGCATCGCCTGCATCTCCGCGGGATCGAGCGTGATCGCGCCGGTGCTGCCGACGCCGGCAGGAATCTGGCGATAGAGCGAATCCGCGAGCTGCGTCTGTACCGGCAGGATGTCGGCAACCTTGAGGCCGGTGAGCATCGTGCGCACGCCACAGGAGATGTCGAAGCCGACGCCGCCGGCGGACACCACGCCGCCCGCGCCGGGATCGAAGGCGGCGACGCCACCGATCGGAAAGCCATAGCCCCAGTGGGCGTCCGGCATGGCGTAGGACGCCTGCACGATGCCGGGCAGGGTCGCGACGTTCACCGCCTGCTCATAGACCTTGTCGTCCATGTCGCGGATCAGGTCCTCGTCGGCGTAGATGATCGCGGGTACGCGCATATCGCCATGGGGCTCGATGCGCCATGCAGTGGGGTCGACCTTGGTGAAGCGGCTCGGATCCATGGCGGCTCACTCAGCCTTAGACGTCCACGATGCAAGCCGCCGACCACGATCCGTCCGGCTCCTGGGCTACGCGCAACGCGGTATAGGTCGCGCCCTTCGGCTCGCACGCCGGCGCATGCCGGCCCACGTCGACGGGCTCGCCCCACAACGTGCCTTGCAGCTGCGTGCCATCGAGGCGCACCGAGAATCGGCCGAACAGCATCCTGCGGACGGCCATCTCGTAGATGATGGCGTTGAGCCACTCGACGAACAGCAGGGCCATATCGGGCGCTTCGCAGGCGACGTCCACCGCCGTGATCGGCCGGACCTCCGCAGTGGTGACCACGGCAGTGAGCGCGCAGGCCGCCTGCTCGAAAGCCGCCTCGGGCGTCGCTCCGCGTCCGCGCACCCCGACGTCGGCGTCGTGGGGAAAATGCTCCCACATCGGCGGAGCGACGACGGTGGCGGCGGATCGGTTCATGTGCGCAGCGTGTGTTTGTTCAGCAGCTTGACGGTGCTCGCCTGCGGGCCCTTGTCACCGACTTCCTCGGCGAAGGAGACACGTGCTCCGACGGTCAGTTCTGAGAACCCGCCATTGAGCACGCTGTTCCGATGGAAATAGATTTCGCGGCCGTCGCCAGTGTCGATGAAGCCGAACTCGCCGAGCGGATCGAGGCTCGCCACGGTGCCGACCGGCTGCGCCTCGCGCTGCTTTACGTCGCCGCGCATGACGCGCACCTTGTCCTGCAGCAGACGTCGGGCGCGCTTGAACGCGTCGTTGACGGCGAAGGTCAGGTCGGAGTGCCGCTCATCCGTCGACGGCGTGCGGGCGACGTTGACCTCGCGTCCGTCCGGCAGGAGCACGCGGATGTTGATCTCGTAGAGGCCGCCGGTCTGGTGGTGGCTTCCGGGCGACTTGAGCACGACGCGGCAGGCTGTGATGCGCCCGAAGCGGCTCTCCAGCTCATCGACGTGCTCGGATATCACCGACCGGACGGCGGGGTCGGCGGGCATGCCCTGGAAATCGATTTCGAGCGGCGTTTGCATGAGGTCTCCCCATATGGTCGAGCCGCTGCTTTCGATTGAGACCCCGGCTCGCGGAACAAGCAGGCTTATTGAGTAGCGCGGCTCGGACACGACTGAGTTGACGCATCTCAACGGCCGATTTCCTCGGCAAGACGCAAACTGCGCGGATTTTACGAATGTTTGTGCGGCTCGGAGCGGGTGCCCTAGGGGAATTCCCTTAGGGGCAATATCGGAATTTTGCCGATGGATTATCCCCGTAAGCTCGACGCCATGATCCATCACAAGGAGACGGTCATGTCCCCCCAGGCGAACTCCCAGCTCCACCGGTCCGATGCTGCGCGCTCAGGCGAGAGGAGCGGTGCGGCCGAAGCATTCCATCTGTTCGGGATGGCCGAGTTGGGTGCCGCGGTGATGCCGGCCGAGCGCAACAGCGAGATCTACGGCGAAAGCGAGCCCGCGGATTACGTCTACAAGGTCGTGAGCGGGACCGTGCGCACCTACCGCGTCCTGAGCGACGGGCGCCGCCAGATCAGCGGGTTCCACGTCGCCGGCGACGTCTTCGGGTTCGAGCTCGGCGCGGAGCATTCGGACTCGGCCGAGGCCATCGCCGACTGCAACATCATGTTCGTGCGCCGCAGCACGCTGCTCGCGGCCTCGCAGCGCAATCACGAGATCGCGCGCGTGTTGCTGACCATGACCGGGCAGGACCTGCAGCGCGCCCGCGATCACTCGCTGCTGCTGATCAAGAGCGCGCACGAGCGCGTCGCCTCGTTCCTGCTCGAAATGGCGCATCGCCTCTCGAACAAGTCCGAGATCGAGCTGCCGATGTCGCGTCAGGACATTGCCGACTATCTCGGCCTCACCATCGAAACCGTGTCGCGCACCCTGACCCAGTTGCAGGGCGAGGCCGCCATCAAGCTGATGGGCTCGCGCCGGATCGTGGTGCGCAACCCGTCGGCGCTGACCGAGCTCGACGACTGAAGCCTGAAGGCGGAAGGGGCAACGCCATGAAAGCTGCGGATATCATGACGGCGAATCCGGTGACGGTGGAGCCGGACACGTCGATCGTTGCGGCGATCCGCCTGATGCTGCAGCGCAGGTTCAGCGGCCTGCCGGTGGTGGACGAGGCCGGCCGGCTGGTCGGCATCGTGACGGAAGGCGACCTGATGCGGCGCGCGGAAACCGGCACGCAACGGCGGCGGCCGCGCTACATCGAATTCTTTCTCGGGCCCGGCCGTCTGGCCGAGGAATTCGCGCATGCGCACGGGCGCAAGGTGAACGAGGTCATGACGCAGACCGTGCACACGGTCAGCGAGAACGCCTCGCTCGAGGAGATCGTCAAAATCATGGAGCAGCACCGGGTCAAGCGCCTGCCCGTGCTGCGCGACGGCACGCTCGTCGGCATCGTGAGTCGCGCCAACCTGCTGCGGGCGCTTGCCAGCATCGCGGGCGAGACCCGGCCGACGACCACGGACGACGCCAAAATCCGCGACCACCTGTTGGCCGAGCTTCGTCGTCAGCCGTGGGTCCCCGCCGGGCTGATCGACATCGTCGTGCGGAACGGCGTCATCCACCTGTGGGGCACGATCTTCGACGAGCGCCAGCGCAAAGGCATCCGCGTCGCCGCCGAGAACACGCCCGGCGCGAAGGCCGTCGAGGACCACCTCGTCTGGGTGGAGCCGGTCTCCGGCGCGACCATCGGGCCCGCCGGCGAGTCGCCCGCCGCGCTCATGTGATGGGATCACGCGCGCCGTCCATCCTGCTGCTGTCGGCGGGCGCCGTGCTCGCCGCCACCGGCCAGGGATACGCGCAGGCGCCGCCGCCCGTGGTCGCGCTCTGCGCGCCGTGTCACGGAACGGACGGAGGCAGCGGCAATGTCGAAGTCCCCAACCTCGCGGGTCAGCACAGCATTTATCTCTACGCGCAGTTGCGCGCGTTCCGCGCCGGCCGACGCCAGCATCCGGACATGAAGGGTGTCGCGGGCGATCTCACCGATCGCGAGATCGAGCAGATCGTCATCTACTATTCGACGCTGCCGTCGCCGTGACCTTGCAGCCCCTCGGGGCGGGACGGTCAACGCGCGTGTCGACGTGCCGAACTTGCGCCATCCCGCGGACGCCGCCTGCCAGCTCACGTCCCAAACGGCGGGAGAATCACATATCTGTTAGCTTGCTCGTGTCCGTTGGCTGCCCAGCTATCGAATGGATTTGAGCGACATCAAAGGGCGACGTTCGCGGCAGCAGGTAGGTTGACGGTTCCACCCGGAGGGACGAATGGCGGCCAGTGCACCGGCGTTGCAGACCAACATCACGGGCGATCGTCTGAACCTGACGGCGTCGGGCGCCTGGACCACCGCTCACGCCGGCGCGGCCGAGCAGCTGGTGCGCGGCGTCGCCGGTACGCTCGCGCAGGCGCGCAGCGTCACCATCGACATGGCGGCCGTGCAGGAGCTCGACACCCTCGGCGCCTGGCTGCTGGAGCGCCTGGTCCGCGGCGGACGCGACCAGGGGCGCGAGGTGCGGTTCGGCAGCCTGCCGGAGCGCTATCGCGGGCTTCTCGACGAGGTCGCACAGGTCAATCGCGGGCGCCCGGCGCAACTCCGGCCGCTCAACCGCGCGGTGGCGATCCTGAATGCGACGGGCGCGGCGACCGTCGGCCTTTGGCCGATGATAACCGCCTTCCTCGACATGCTCGGAGCACTCGGCGATTCGCTCGCCCGCGCGATCATGCATCCGCGCAGCTTCCGATTCACCTCGACGGTGCACTTCATCTACCGCGTCGGCTGGCAGGCGATCCCGATCATCCTGCTGATCACCTTGCTGATCGGAGCGATCATTGCGCAGCAGGGATTCTTCCACCTGCGCAAGTTCGGCGCGGACTCCTACGCCGTCGACATGGTCGGCATCCTCGTCCTGCGCGAACTCGGCGTGCTGATCGTGGCGATCATGGTGGCGGGCCGCTCGGGCAGCGCCTACACTGCCGAGCTCGGCTCGATGAAGATGCGCGAGGAGATCGACGCCCTGCGCACCATGGGGTTCGATCCCGTCGACGTGCTCATCCTGCCGCGCGTCCTCGCCCTCATCGTCGCGTTGCCGATCCTCACCTTCATCGGCTCGATGGCCGCGCTCTACGGCGGTGGGCTGGTAGCCTGGCTCTACGGCGACATGAGTCCGGCGATCTACATCGCGCGGCTGCACGAGGCGGTATCGGTCACGCACTTCAAGGTCGGGATCATCAAGGCGCCCTTCATGGCGCTGGTGATCGGGGTGGTGGCCTGCAGCGAAGGACTGATGGTGCGCGGCAGCGCGGAATCGCTCGGCCTGCACACCACGACCTCGGTCGTCAAATCGATCTTCCTGGTGATCGTGCTGGACGGCTTCTTCGCGATCTTCTTCGCGTCGATCGGGATGTGACCGTATGCACCCCTCGCAGGACATCGTCATCCGGGTGCGCGAGCTCGTCGTCGGCTTCGGCCGCAACGTGGTGCTCGACCATCTGTCGCTCGACGTGCGCCGGGGTGAGATCCTCGGCGTCGTGGGAGCCTCCGGCAGCGGCAAGTCGGTTCTCCTGCGCACCATCATCGGTCTGCTGCCGAAGCGGCAGGGAACGATCGAGGTGATGGGCATCAACCGCGACCGCGCGACGCGCGAGGACATCCGCGCTCTGGAGCAGCGCTGGGGCGTACTGTTCCAGCAGGGCGCACTATTCTCCTCGCTGACCGTGCTGCAGAACGTGCAGTTCGCCATGCGCGAGCGGCTGCAGGTCTCGGAGGGACTGCTCGAGGAACTGGCGACCGCCAAGCTGGAGATGGTCGGCCTGTCCGCGCGCGACGGCGCGAAATTTCCGGCCGAACTGTCCGGCGGCATGACCAAGCGCGCCGCGCTCGCGCGCTCGCTCGCGCTCGATCCGGAGATCCTGTTTCTCGACGAGCCGACCTCGGGCCTCGACCCGATCTCCGCCGGAGATTTCGACGGGCTGATCCGGACCCTGCAGCAGACGCTGGGCTTCACCGTCTTCATGGTGACGCACGACCTCGACAGCCTGCACGCGATCTGCAACCGCATCGCGGTGCTGGTCGACGGCAAGGTCGCGGTCGAAGGTCCGATGAATGTTATCCTGGAATGCGAGCAGCCCTGGGTGAAGGCCTATTTCCGAGGCCCGCGCTCGCGCATTCCGAACATCAACGAGGTGGTCTGATGGAGACGCGCGCGCCCTATGCGGTGATCGGATTTTTCGTGCTCGCCGCGATCGTGGCGGTGTTCGGCTTCGTCTATTGGCTCAACAACGTCGGCGGCATCGGCGAGCGCACGACCTACCGCGTGCGGTTCGAGCATTCGGTGGCCGGCATGCTCAACGGTGCGGCCGTGCTATTCAACGGGATTCGCGTCGGAGAGGTGATCAACCTGCAGCTTGGCACCGACGATCCTAACGAGATCACCGCGACGATCGCGGTGGCTCCGGCGACGCCGATCCGCGCCGACACGCAGGCCGGCATCGACTTCCAGGGGCTCACCGGCGTGGCGGTAGTGTCGCTCTCGGGCGGAACCGGCAGCGCGCCGCTCGTCTCGAAGGACGGGCGCCCGCCGCTGATCAAGGCCGATCCGATGGCGTGGCAGACCATGACGCAGGCGGCGCGCACGGTGATGCAGCGGCTCGACACGGTGATCACTGACAATGCCGACAATCTGCGCGGCACGATCGCCAGCCTCAACACGTTCGCGCAGGCGCTTGCCCGCAACTCCGACCGGATCGACGGAATCGTCGTCGGGCTCGAGCGGATGACCGGCGGCGGCCCCGCCGCCGCTCCACCCGTGAGCTACGACCTGACGGCGCCGCGCGACTTCCCGCCGGCGATGGCGAAGAAGAGCGGCACGCTCGTCGTGCCCGAGCCGACCGCGCTGCTGGCGTTCGATACGCAGAAGCTGCTGATCCAGCCGTCGGCACCCGACGATCCCTCGTTCGCGCGCGCGCAATGGTCCGACAACGTTCCCAAGCTGATCCAGAGCAAGGTGATCCAGGCGTTCGAGAACGCGGGCTATGTCGAGTCGGTGTCGCGTCCTGTGGACGGGCTCGAGAGCGATTATCAACTGCTCCTGGACATCCGCAGCTTCCGCATCTCGACGGCGGGCGAAGCGTCTGCGGAGGTCGAGCTCGGCGCCAAGATCATGGGCAAGGACGGCAAGATCGTCGCGTCGCGCTCCTTCCGCAAGGTCGTGCCCGCTCAGCTCACCGATGCCGCCTCGGCGGTGTCGGCTTTCGACAAGGCGTTCGGCGCGGTGGTCACCGAACTGGTGACGTGGGCGGCGGGGGCGATCTGAGGCGGGGCGTGAGAAGAGCCAGGCGGCGTGCGCTTAGCCCGCGAGGTCCGTGGATTGCGCCTGCGCCGCGGGAGACGTGCCATCGTGCCGGTCGAGCTGCGCCGTCTTGCCGATGGCGAGCACCAGCGCGGCGGCGATGATGGCGACCGCGACGATCTTGAGATGCGTGCTGCGGTCGAGATGATCGATCGTGCTGTTCATCGGAACCCCCGCCGTGTCGGATACCCTGCGTCCTCAATGGCAGGCGGCGGCCCCGACGGAAATTCAGATGAGTCCCTTACGGGGTTTCCCGGAGGCGGGCGTGTTCAGGCCGGCACGATCGCGGCAGCCCCGACGCGCCGGATCGCGAGCGTATCGAACAGCGCGCGGGTTGCGGCCATGGAGCCGTCAACGTCGATGCCGCGGCAGGCATCCTCCACCACAACCACGTCGAAGCCCTCGCGTCTGGCGTCCTCGGCCGAATAGCGCACGCAGAAATCGAACGCGAGTCCGGCGAGGAACACGCGCGCGAAGCCACGCTCGCGCAGATATCCGGCGAGGCCGGTGCGCGCCGCGCGGTCGTTCTCGTAAAAGGCGGAGTAGGAGTCGATGTGGCGGTGATAGCCCTTGCGCAGCACCAGCTCGGCATGAGGGATGTCGAGGTCGTCGCGAAAGCGTGCGCCCGGCGTTCCCTGCACGCAATGGTCCGGCCATAGCACCTGCGTGCCGTAGAACACCTCGATCGTCTCGTAGGGCTTGCGGCCGGCATGCGATGAGGCAAAGGAAAGGTGCCCGGGCGGGTGCCAGTCCTGCGTGAGCACGACATGAGCAAATGCCCGCGCCAGGCGATTGACCAGAGGTACCACCTCGTCGCCGCGCGGCACCGCGAGCCCGCCGCCGGGGCAGAAGTCGTTCTGGATGTCCACCACAAGGAGGACGTCACGATCGCCGATGGTGATTTGCGAGGCCATCTGCGGCTCCTATTCCGACCGATGGTTGAGGTCGGCGGCGAGGTCGGCGAGCGGTTTTGCGATCTCCACCGGATAGTCCGGCGCGGCGTCGAGACGGCGCAGCGCGTCCGGCAGGCGGGCGAGATTGTCCTGCGCCGTGGTGCGGATCGCGGCCAGCGTGCGCGGCGGGGCGAGGCGGCGTCCCTGCCGCATCACCGGCACGATCAACGGCTCGCCCGCCTGCTCGTCGCGTTCGAGCGAGACGACGTCGCCGCGCATGCGGCCGTCGGGTCCGTGGCTGCGCCACACCTGCTTGCGGCTGGGCCAGGTCGCCTTGCCGGCCGAGCGCTTGCGGCGGGCGCGTCCGGCATACTCCTGCAGCTTGTAGGCGCAGTCGAGCGCCGGCACGTCCGAGGACGTGGTGAGACTGGTGCCCAGCCCGAAGCCGCTGATCGGCGCGCCCGCGGCGATCAGCGCGCCGACGGAGTCCTCGTCGAGCCCGCCGCTGGCGAAGATCGAGACCTCGGTGAGGCCGCCGGCGTCGAGGATTTCGCGCACGCTTTTCGAGAGCGCGTCGAGGTCGCCGCTGTCGAGCCGCACCGAGCGGATGGTGATGCCGAGCGCCGTCAGGCGCGGCGCCAGCGCAACCACTTTTCGCGCGGCGGCTACGGTGTCGTAGGTATCGAGCAGGAAGGTGAGGTTATTGGGGCGCGAGCGCGCGAAGTGCTCGAAGGCGACCGCCTCGTCGTCGTGTGCCTGGATATAGGAGTGCGCCATGGTGCCGAAGGTCGGGATGCCGAACGCGCGCTCGGCTTCGACCGTGGCGGTGCCGGCGAAACCCGCGACGTAGCTCGCGCGCGCCGCCATCAACCCGGCCTCGGCGCCATGCGCGCGGCGCAGGCCGAAGTCGACGAGGAGCTTGCCCGGGGCGGCCAGCACCATGCGCGCGGCCTTGGACGCGATCAGCGTCTGGTAGTGCAAGATGTTGATGATGCGCGTCTCGACGAGCTGCGCCAGCGGCAGCGGCGCGGTGACGCGCAGGATCGGCTCGTTGCCGAAGAAGACCGTGCCCTCCGGCATGGCGTGCACGTCGCCGGAAAAGCGCAGCGCCGCCAGATAGTCGAGCATCGCGGTGCCGAAGCGTCCGGTCGAGGCCAGCCACGCGATGTCCTCGTCACGGAAGTGCAGCGTCTCAAGATAGTCGAGCACCTGCGCGAGCCCGGCCGCGATCAGGAAGGCGCGGCGGCGCGGCAGCTTGCGAACGAAGAACTCGAACACCGCGGTCTCGCTCTCGCCATGGTCCAGGTAGGCCTGGATCATGTTGAGCTGGTAGAGATCGGTGAGCAGCGGGCTTGCCGCGTCCATGTCGCCCCTCGGGTCGGTCCGTCTTTGTCGCACGGGCGCGCGGCCGGCGGGAAGCCTCGCCGGTGCCCTGCAACCGCTCACGCGCCGTGCGGCGTGCGGGCTTGATCCATATCAATGCGGCGCCCGCCTTGCCGTGCGCCCCTGGGTTCGGCCAAGCGACACCCCACGCCCCTGGGATGCCCCCGCCTTGGCCGGCCCCGCGTTCCTCCCCCGAGCGCCGGGGCTTTTTCTTTTGCACGCATGGTCATGCGGCCTTGCTGCCGGGCTCGAGCTGGTCGTCCCGGAGCCAGCGGGCGATGCGGCGCCAGCGGCCGCGCAGCGTCTGGGCCCCGAGGAACAGGCTCAGGTGTTCGCCCGGCTCGACGGCAGTCTCGATGGCGTGCGCCGGCGTGCCGAGCAGGCGCGCGGCCGCCAAGAGTTGCTCCGGCGCCACGATTTGGTCGTCGCGCGGCCAGCAGATAGGCCGGGCAGCGCACGTCGCGCAGGTTGACGGCACGGCCGAGCGTCACGAACGTGCCGCGCGCGATGCGGTTCTCCTTGAACAGCCATTGTACGACCTGCAGGTAATACGGGCCCGGCAGATCGACCGTCGCCGCGTCCCAGGTGGCGAAGCGGTCCAGCAGGGCACGCAATGCGCCTTCGTCGATCGCGGCGGGCGCCTGCAGCACGTCCGTCGCGACACGCGAAGGCGCAAGTGTGGGCCACGCTTCGCGTGCGCGCGCGCCGATCAGGCGGCCGCCGCCGGCGCGCACCATCTCCTCGAACGCGGCGAGCGGGAGGTCGTCCACGAGGCGCGAGAGCGGAGACGCGCCCGCGCGTATGTCGACCGGCGCGCCGGCGATCACCAGCCGGCGTACCTTGTGCGGAAAGCGCGCCGCGTAGAGGAGCGCCAGCCATCCGCCCTGGCACAGCCCGACCAGATCGACGGGTGCGCCGCAATCGTCGACGGCGACGTTGAGCTCGGCGAGATGGTTGTCGATGGTGAGGTGCCGCAGGTCCGGCGTCGCGGAGCGCCAGTCGGTGACGAGCACGCGGGCAAGTCCTGCATCGAGCAGCGTTTCGACGAGGCTGTGGCCCGATGCGAAGTCGGCGACGCTCGCGCCGTGCAGGGCGAGCGGCGCACAGATCAGCGCGGGCGGTCCCTCCGGGCGTCGCGAGAAGTCGCGCAGCCGCATGGTCTGAAGCTCGAGCGTGATGCGGTGGGGCGTCGGCCAGTCCGGCGCGGGAGGCGGTTCGTGCCGGTCTGCCGCACGCGGCGTCATGATCGAGAGCGCGGCGGACTGGAACGCCAGCGCGGCGGCCACGGGCCAAAGCAGCGCAGCCAGCAGGGGCGCGCCGTGTGTGCCGCTCGCGGACGACGGAGCGGAACGAGCATCGCGCTCGTCGCGCCGGCTCATTCCTCGAACACGTAGGTGCCGGGCGCATCGCCGAGCGGCGGGTAGCCGGCATCGGGCGCACCCATCGTGGGTGGTGCGGCGAGGGCGCCCGACCGGGCTTCAAGCCACGCAACCCAGTGCGGCCACCACGAGCCCGGCTGCTGCGGCGCCTGTGCGAGGAAGGTGTCGGGATCGAGGAAACGATCGGTGGCGGCCTTGGTCATGAGCTGCAGGCTGCGCCCGTTCGAGCCGGGCTCCGCCACGATGCCGACGTTGTGGCCTCCGCTGACCAGCGCGTAGGTCACGTCGGCGTCGGTGAGCAGATTGATCTTGTACGTCGAGCGCCAGGGCGCGACGTGGTCGCGCACGGTCCCGACTGCGAAGATCGGCGCACGGATGTCGGCCAGGGCGACGGGCCGTCCGGCGACGGTGAAACGGCCTTCCGCGAGGTCGTTATCGAGAAAGAGCCGGTGCAGGTATTCGGAATGCATGCGGTAGGGCATGCGGGTGGCATCGGCATTCCAGGCCATGAGGTCGCTCATGCGCCCGCGCTCGCCCATCAGGTAGTCGCGCACGATGCGCGACCAGACGAGGTCGTTGGAGCGCAGCATCTGGAATGCGCCGGCCATCTGCCGGCTGTCGAGGAAGCCCTGCTCCCACATCATGTCTTCGAGGAAGGCGAGCTGGCTGTCGTTGATGAACAACATCAATTCGCCCGCCTCGGTGAAGTCGGTCTGCGCCGCCAAGAGCGTGAGCGACTTGAAGCGGTGGTCGCCGTCGCGCGCCATGGCTGCCGCAGCGATTGCGAGCAGCGTGCCGCCGAGGCAATAGCCGACCGCATGCACCGGCTGGTCCGGCACGACGGCGGTCACCGCGTCGAGCGCGGCCATCACGCCGAGGGTGCGGTAGTCGTCGAGCGAGAGGTCGCGGTCCTCGGGGCCGGGGTTCTTCCACGACACCATGAACACCGTGAAGCCCTGGCCGGTAAGGTACTTCACCAGCGAGTTCTGCGGCGACAGGTCGAGGATGTAGTATTTCATGATCCAGGCCGGGATGACGAGGATCGGCTCCGGCCTCACCTGATCCGTATCCGGCGCGTACTGGATGAGCTCCATCAGGCGGTTGCGGTAGACCACCTTGCCGGGCGTGACCGCGACGTCGCGGCCGACCTGGAATTCCTCCGCGCCCACCGGCTTCTTGCCGCTGACGGCGCGCTCCCAGTCCTCGACGAGGTTCTGCATGCCGCGCAGGAGGTTGGTTCCGCCGCTGTGGATCGTCCGCTGCAGGATTTCCGGATTGGTGAGCGGGAAGTTCGAAGGCGAGACCATGTCGAGCAGTTGCCGCGCGCCGAACTCGACCATCTGTTCGTGGCGATGGGAGACGCCGCGGATGCCCGTGGTGGCGTTGTGCCACCATTGCTGATTGAGCAGGAACGCCTGCGAGACGAAATTGAACGGCCACGCGCGCCAGGCGTCGCCGACGAAGCGCCTGTCCTGGGGCAGCGGCTCGATGCACGGCGTTGCCCGCTCGTGGTTCATGGCGCAGTGCCAAGCATAGGTCCCGAAGCGCACGCCCTTGCGCACGGCCTTGTCGACGAGCTGGAAGCGCTTGCCGGGGGCGTAGGTGAGGTGGGTCGCCCAGTCGAGATAGGCGTAGGCCAGCGCGGCTGGCGAGATTCCGGCGGTGAACCGCGCCATCGCCGCGTGCAGCGACCGGTCGGTGATGTCGGCGAGGGCGGTCACGGCGTAGGAATCGCGCGCGCCAGGTTCGGTGAGCGCGACGCCCGGAGCAGCGGGATGCGCGGCCGCCGGGCGCTGCGACGGCGGCTCCGGGGCGGTCGGCGCGGCGGGCTGCGGGCTCCGTACCAGGGTCAGCGATGCCGTTGTCGGCTCGTCCATGCGGCCCTCATCTGGAATGCAGATCATCGAGGACCTGCATGTCCCAGATATGACCCGCCCGGACCATGATCCAGGTCAATCCGTGCGCCGTAGCGTCACATCGCCAGTTCGGGCGCGACGGCGGCCGGCTCCTTCACCGCCTCGGGAATCTCGGTCATTGTCGCCTCCGTGAGCAGCAGCACACTGGCAACCGACACCGCGTTCTCGAGCGCGACCCGCACCACCTTGGTCGGGTCGATGATGCCGGCCTCGACCAGGTCCAGGTAGGTCTTCTGCCCGGCGTCGAAGCCGTAATTGCCTTCGCCCGCGAGCATGCGGGCCACCACCACGCCGCCGTCGACGGCGGAATTCTCCGCGATCTGGCGCGTCGGCGCCTCGAGCGCGCGCTTGAGGATCTGCACGCCCGTGCGCTCGTCGCCGCTGCACCTGGCCTCCTCCTGCTCGAGCGTGGGAATGCAGCGCAGCAGCGCGAGGCCTCCGCCGGGTACGATGCCCTCGGCGACGGCCGCCTTGGTGGCGCTGATGGCGTCGTCGAGCGCCTCCTTGCGCGCCTTCATCTCCGCCTCTGACGGCGCGCCCACGCGGATGACGGCGACGCCGCCCGCGAGCTTTGCGAGGCGCTCCTGCAGCTTTTCGCGGTCGTAGTCGCTGGTGGCCTTGTCGATCTCGCGCCGGATCTGCTCGATCCGCCCGTCGATCCGCTTGCGGTCGCCGGCGCCGCCGATGATCGTCGTGGTGTCCTTGTCGATGACCACCCGCTTCGCGCGCCCGAGCTGGGCCATGGTCACGTGCTCGAGCGTGAGACCCAATTCCTCGGAGACGACCTGTCCGCCGGTCAGCTCGGCCATGTCCACCAGCATCGCCTTGCGCCGGTCGCCGAAGCCCGGCGCCCTGGCGGCGCAGCTTTTGAGCGAGCCGCGCAGCTGATTGACGATAAGCGTGGCGAGGGCTTCGCCTTCGACGTCCTCGGCGATGACCAGCAATGGCCGGCCCGACTTCGCCACCTGCTCCAGCAGCGGGATGATGTCCTTGAGCGCGCTGATCTTGCGGTCGCAGAGCAGAATGAAGGCGTCCTCGAGTACGGCCTCCATCTTCTCGGCGTTGGTGATGAAGTAGGGCGACAGGAATCCGCGGTCGAACTGCATCCCCTCGACGATGTCGAGAGTGGTCTCCGTGGTCTTCGATTCCTCCACGGTGATGACGCCTTCGCCACCGACCTTCTCCATCGCGTCGGCCACAAGCTCCCCGATCGCGGCATCGTTGTGCGCGGAGATGGCCGCTACCTGCGACTTCTCCTTGCGGGTGGCAACCGGCCGCGACAGCGCGCGCAGCGTTTCGATCGCCGCCTTGGCCCCGCGGTCGAGGCCGCGCTTGATGTCGATGGCGCTGGCGCCCGCCACCACGTTGCGCAGGCCGTCGCTGAAAATGGCATGCGCCAGGATGGTCGCGGTGCTGGTGCCGTCGCCGACGAGCTCGCCGGTCTTCTCCGCGGCCTGCCGTAGCATGCGCGCGCCGAGGTTCTCCTCCGGGTCCTTGAGGTCGAATTCCTTGGCGATCGTCACGCCGTCGTTGCAGACGATGGGCGGTCCCCACTTGCGCTCGATCAGCACGGCCTTGGATCTGGGGCCCAGGGTCACACGGACGGCATCCGCGAGCTGCGTGGTTCCGCGCAGGATTTTCTCGCGCGCTGCGGATCGGAACAGAACGTGCTTATGCGCCATGTCATGTCCTCTTTTCCTCTTTGCCGCCACACGGCGGTCGAACGAATCCGCTAGATTGCGACCGTCAGCAGTGCGCCCACGACAATTCCGATCAGCATGGTCCATAAACACAGGTGATCGATCCGGCCGATTTGCTGCGTGTTGTGGGCGGGCATGACGAGCTCCGGTCAGTTTCGGATACCAATCGACAAATGCGTCAAACTTGCCTTGATCTCCATCAACCTGGCGCGACCGTGGCGCGGACTTGATCTGGATCAGGGAGCACGGTCGTGCGTTGCAGTTTCTAGGGATGTCTGGCGGGCCGTGCCGGCGTCGAGCCGAGGCATGCAACACAGGAGATGCTCCGATGAGTGCAACGGGCCTGGAAAGCATTGATCATTCCGTTCAACTCACCCACGTCTGGATCAACGAGCTGGACGCGCGCCTGCGCTGGGACAACAAGGCGCGCTCCTATCGCCTGCTGCGGACAGTGCTGCAGGCGCTGCGCGACTGGGTTCCCGTCAACGAAGCGGTCGATCTCGCCGCTCAGCTCCCGACGCATCTGCGCGGCGTCTATTACGAGCACTGGCGGCCGGCGACGACTCCGGCCAAACATCGCTCCAAGGCCGATTTCGTCGCCCGGGTCGATCACGCCTTCGTGCAGGATCCGATCCGCAACACAGCGGCTGCGATCGCGGTCACGCTGCAGTTCCTGACGACGAAGATCTCGTCTGGCGAGTTGGAGAACATCCGCCAGTCGCTGCCGGCCGACGTGCGCGTGTTGTGGCCGGACCGTTCCGAGGCGGCGTGATCTTTACGGCGGCCCGGCGTGGGCATGGGGCACGGGATGCATCTCTTCGCGCTGCAGGCCACGGGCGATCTCGGGACTCGGGTGGCGTCGGCGCTCGGCGTCGAGCTGTCGGCGCATGAGGAACGTTCATTCGAGGATGGCGAGCACAAGACGCGTCCGCTCGTGAACGTGCGCGGAGCCGATGTCTATGTCGTGCAAAGCCTGCACGGCGGACCGACCGAGAGCGCGAACGACAAGCTATGCCGCCTGCTGTTCTTCATCGGCGCGCTCAAGGACGCAGGCGCCGGCCGCGTCACCGCCGTGGTTCCGTATCTGTCCTACGCGCGCAAGGACCGCCGCACCAAGCCGCACGATCCGGTGACGACGCGCTATGTCGCCGCCATGTTCGAGGCGGTCGAAACCGATTGCGTCGTCACGCTCGATGTGCACAACCCGGTGGCCTTCGAGAACGCCTTCCGCTGCCGCACCGTGACGCTGACCGGTGCGCCGCTGCTGGTCGAGCACGCGCGCCGCTATGCGGGGGAGATCCTGTGCGTCGTCTCGCCCGACCCGGGCGGGGCCAAGCGCGCGGAGCTCTTTCGCGAGGCGCTGGAGGCGGCGATCGATAAGCCGGTCGGCAAGGGCTTTGCCGACAAGCATCGCAGCGCCGGAGTCGTGTCGGGAGACCTGTTCGTCGGCGAGGTTGCCGGCGCGACCGCGCTGATCGTCGACGATCTCCTGAGCACGGGCAACACGTTGCTGCGCGCCGCCAGGGCGGCGCGGCAGGCGGGCGCACGCCGCGCGATTGCGCTGGTGACGCACGGGTTGTTCATGCAGGGCGCGGAAGCGGTGCTCGGCGATCCGGCGATCGACGAATTCATCATCACCGACAGCGTCCCGGCCTTCCGGCTGAGCCCCGCCGCCGCCCGCGACAAGCTCACCATCCTTCCCTGCGCGCCGCTGCTGGCGCAGGCGATCCGCCGCCTGCATGAGAACCGCGACCTGACCGACCTGCTCGTGTTCTAGCGTGATGTTTTTTGGCAAGTGGAGAGCGTACGATTTCGTTCATGCAGCGCGCCCCGGCCGCGGCGTCAGGTAAGGCTCCAGACGTCGCGCGTCCGCCTGCGCCAGTCGCAGATAGGTGCGGGCCTGGCGCGGCCATTTCTCCGGCGTGCGCGGATTGGGCTCCACGAGGTGCGCGATCGCCAGCCGGGCGCGCAGCATGGCGCGGTAGCAGCGGTAAAACAGGAACAGCTCGCGTGGCGGGGCACCGTGCAGCGCGCCGCTCACCCGCCGCCACAGGTACTCGTCGATCCATGGCGCGCCGAGCCGCTCGCATTCGAGCCCCAGGAACGCGATCTCGTCGAAGGGGTCGATGGCGCGCAGCCGCGGATTGAATTCCAGGCAGTCGATGACGCGGACGGGATCCCCCAGCCAGATGTGCTCGGGCCGCAGGTCTCCGTGGGCGTCGAGGATCAGCCGCGCGCGGCAGCGCGCGACGAGCAGCTTGCGGTGCACGGCGAGGAACCGGCGCAGCGCCGCGTCGACGAAGTTGACGAGGCCAGGATGCAGGCCGAAGCTCGGATCGAGCAGGACCTTGCGATTGTCCACCAACGCGCGCCGCCAGTCGGACAGGTGCAGCGCCGGTGCGACGAAGACGGGTTTGGCATGCCGATAGAAATCGATGAGCGTGCGGGCGAGGCGATCGATCTGCCAGGGCGCGAGGGTATGCGCGGCGATCGCGTGCTCGAGCGTTTCGTCCTCGTCGAGGCGGCGCATCTTGACCAGCCAGTCGACGACCTCGCCGCTGCCCGAGAGCGCAAGCCCGGCCGGTGTTTGCATGAGCGGAACGACATCGAGATAGACATCGGGCGCGAGCCGCCGATTGAGCGCGAGCTCGGCACGGCAGGCGGCTTCGCGGCGCGCGAGGCTGGAGAAATCGAGATAGGGAAACCGGACCGGCTTTTTGAGCTTGTAGACGGTCTCGTCCGTGAGGAAGATCCACGACATGTGGGTCTCGCGGCGTTGCACGGTCACCGCGCCGCCGTAGGCAGCCGGACAGCTCAGGAACGCCACCTTGTCTGCAAGCGGCCGCTCGTCCGCCATGGTCGGGGATGTCCTGTGCGCCGCCAGTCCGGCTAGACCTTTGTCAGGCCGATCCGCGCATCCACGAGCTCGTCGAGTGCATACTCGTTGATCTCCTCGAACACCTGTCCGACGTTCGGGGCCGCCGCCATCCTCTGCTCGCGCAGCCGGTTGAACATGTCGGCGCAGGCGCTCGCGAAGCTCTCCGCATCCACGATGCTGTAGGTGTCCTCGAAGAGCGTGTGGCCGCGCTTCTCGACTTGCAGCTTGAGCTTCATGTGGTCCTCGCAGTCGGCCAACGCATAACCCGCGGCGGTAGCATGGCATTGACTCAGGTCAAGGCAGCTCAGCCGGGCTCCTTTAGCACACGTCCATGGTTACGCCCGTTCCGCCCGCCGAGCCTCGTTCCGTCGCGCGCACCGCTCAGGCGCTGCTGGCGCCGAGCGCCTCGTGCGCGGCGACGGAAATTGTGACGGGGGCGCCGCTTTCCGTCGAGAGGCTGTATCGCACCGCGGATCTGTCCGCACTGCCGTTTGTGACCACGGCGGAGCTGAAGCCGATCGCGGGCCTCGTCGGCCAGCAGCGCGCGCTCGACGCCATCACCTTCGGCACGCAGGTCCGCAAGCCTGGCTTCAACCTGTTCGTGATCGGATCGGATGGTCCACACATGCATCGGGCGGTGCAGGCCCTGCTCGAGGAGGCGGTCGGAGAGCAGCCACTCCCGCCGGACTGGGTCTACGTCAACAATTTCCAGGAGCCGCGCCGGCCGATCGCGATCAGCCTGCCGCCCGGCCGCGCCGTCGCCTTTCACGAGGCCATGCATCGGCTGATCGACGACCTCAGGGCCGCGCTGCCCGCCGTCTTCGACAGCGAGGATTATCGCACACGCCGGGGCGCGATCGACCAGACGTTCCAGGGCAGGCAGGAGGAGGCGTTTTCCGCGTTGCGCGAGAAGGCCGCCGCCCGCGGCGTGGTCATCCTGCGCACGCCGCTCGGCTTCGCGCTCGCGCCCGCCCGCGGCGGGCAGGTGGTGCCGCCCGAGGAATTCAGCAAGTGGCCCGAGGCCGAGCGCCAGGCGGTGGAGCGGAAGATCGAGGAACTGGAGCAGGATCTCGAGCAGATCATGCGCCGCATCCCGCAGTGGGAGAAGGAACGGCGCGACGAGATCCGCAAGCTCAACCGCGAGACGGCGAGGTTCGCGGTCGGGCAGTCGATCGACGACGCCAAGTCCAAGTTCTCGGACATCCCGCGCGTGGTCGAGCATCTCGATCAGGTCCGCATCGACCTGATCGAGAACGTTCCGATGTTCGTGATGCATTCGGAAGGTGAGGCCAGGGAGGCGCCGGACGAGCGCACCGGCAATCCGTTCGAGCGCTACGAGGTCAACGTGCTGGTCGGGCGCACCGAGCCGGCCGGCGCGCGGCCGATCGTGGAGGAGCTGCATCCCACGCTCCCAAACCTCATCGGCAGCATCGAATACGTGTCGCAGCATGGCGTGCTCGTGACCAACTTCCGTTTGATCAAGCCAGGCGCGCTGCATCGCGCCAACGGCGGCTTCCTGCTGCTCGACATCCGGCACGTGCTGATGGAGCCTTTGAGCTGGGCCGCGCTCAAGCGCACGCTGCGCCAGCGCGAGATCCGCATCGAGGACGTGGCGCGCTTCATGGGGCTGACCAGCACGGTGTCGCTGGAGCCGGATCCAATCCCGCTCGACGTCAAGGTGGTGCTGTTCGGCGATCGCCTGCTCTATTACCTGCTGGTCGAGCTCGATCCCGAGGTCGGCGAGCATTTCAAGGTGCTCGCGGATTTCGAGGACGACGTTGCGCGTTCGCCGGAGAGCGAGGCCACGCATGCCCGGCTGATCGCGACGATCGTGGCTCGGGCGGCCCTGCGACCGGTCGATCGCGACGGCGTTGCGCTGCTGGTGGAGCATGCCTCGCGTATCGCCGACCACGCCGGCAAGCTGACGCTGCTGGTCGATCAGTTGAATGACATTCTCGCGGAAGCGGATCACTGGGCCGGCGAGGCCGGGCGCGCCGTCATCACGCGCGCCGACGTGCAGCGCGCCATCGACGAGCGTGCGCGCCGCGCCTCGCGCATCCGCGACCGCGGCCGCGAGACCATCCTCGAGAACGTCGCGCTGATCGACACCAGCGGCAGCCGCATCGGCCAGGTCAACGGGCTCAGCGTCCTCGAGCTCGGCGACTTCCGCTTCGGCCGCCCCAACCGCATCACCTGCCGCGTGCGTCCCGGCAGCGGCAAGGTCGTCGACATCGAGCGCGAGGTCGAGCTGGGCGGCCCGATCCATTCGAAAGGCGTGCTCATCCTGTCCGGCTTCCTGGCCGGCCGCTACGCCATGGACGTGCCGATGTCGCTGTTCGCGAGTCTGGTGTTCGAGCAGTCCTACGCGGGCGTGGAGGGCGACAGCGCGTCGTCCGCTGAACTCTACGCGCTGATGTCGGCGCTCGCGGAGCTGCCGCTTCGGCAGGATCTGGCGGTGACCGGGTCGGTCAACCAACATGGCCAGGTGCAGGCGATCGGCGGCGTCAACGAGAAGATCGAGGGGTTCTTCGACGTGTGTCGTGCGCGCGGCCTGACCGGTTCGCAAGGCGTGCTGATTCCGGCGGCGAACGTGCAGCACCTGATGCTGCGCAAGGACGTGATCGACGCCTGCGCGGCCGGACGGTTCACGGTCTATCCTGTGGCCACCGTCGACGAGGGCATCGCGCTCCTGAGCGGATGTCCGGCCGGCGAGCGCGACGGCGCGAGCGGCGCCTATCCCCCGAACACGATCAATCGCCTGGTGGAGGATCGCCTGCGCGCCTTCGCCCGCATCCGCCAGACCTTCAGCGGACATTCCGGCAATGGACCCGACCGACCTCGCCCGTGACCGCTTCAAGCGGCTGCTGCTGGGCTTGCCGCAGAGCACGGGCGACTACGCATTCCTCGACACGCTCGTCCGCTTCGCCGAACAGCTCGAGCTCGACCTCGACGCGATGTTCGTGCAGGAGGAGGCGCTGCTGCGGCTTGCCAGCTTCCCCAAGGCGCGCGAGTTCCGCGGTCTCGGCGCGGGCTGGCAGCCGGTCGACCTGGCGCAGCTCAAGCTGCAGATCGAGCAGTCGGCCGCCCTGGCGCGCGGCCTGTTCGACGAGGCCGTGCACAAGGCGCGCATCGCCGCGCGATTCAGTCTCGCGCAGGGAACCGCCGCGCAGACGATCGCGGCCTCCGCGACGGCGCGGGACATCATCGTCGTGGTGCAGCCGGCGAGCCCGGTAGACCGCATCACCCAGCAGTTCGTGCAGCTCGCGGACATGGCGATCAAGTCGCATGCCGCGGTGCTGATCTTTCCCTCGCGGATCGCGCGCGCGGCCGGTCCGGTGGCCATCGTCGCCGCCAATGGAACTGACCCGGGCATCCGCGCCGGGCTGGCGATCGGCGCTGCGATGGGCGAGCGCGCCGTCGTCATCGGGCCGCTCGACGAGGATGCCCGTACCGCAGTCCGGCGCAGCGCGGACAGCGTTAACGTCAAGGTTCAATTTGAGCCGACCGGAGGTGGGCCGTCCGACCTGACCGCCGTGCGCACGCGCCTTGCTGCGCTCCACGAACGCATCATCGTCATGGCGCGGACGGCGTTCGACGGTGCAATCGGCGCGGCGCTCGCCGGCGAGCGCTCGGTTCCGGTCCTGCTGGTCGAGCCTGAGGCGCCTGCACGGTAAGCTGGCGCGAGCTCCTCACCTGTCCGATTTTGTGACGCACGGGCACATTCGCCGAAAATTCCAGCGGTTGATTTCCCGCAACGTTGTTCGGGGCACCCGCGGCTAGGTCTGCGGAGCCGGAACGTCGAGCCGCAGTCCATCATCGAGGTGCATTATGAAAAAGCTTCATCTCACCGTCGCAGCGGTTGCCTTGTCGGGAACATTGCTGGCTGCGCCCAGCGATGCGCAGGCCCGTAACGGTGCGATCGCGCTCGGCATCGTCGGAGGCATTGCAGCGGCGGCGCTTGTCGGCTCGGCGCTGGCCAGCCCCTACTACGGCTACGCGCCGTATTACGGTTACGCCTCCTATCCCTATTACAACTACTCCTACTACTACCCGCGCGCCTATTATGGCTACGCGCCCGCCTACGCCTATTACCCGACCACGTACCGTCGAACCTATGCCTACTATCCGCCCTACTACGCCTCCGCTGCCTATCCGACCTGCTATTGGACGCGGCGGTCCGTGTGGGATGGCTGGGGCTGGCGCGTCGTGCGCACGCGCGTCTGTTCCTGAGGAGTCGATCCGAAGGTGAGCGGAGCGCGGCGGCAGCCTCGCGTCGAGGCATGCCGCCGTACGATCGCGGTCAGAACATGCGGCCGATGCGCGTCATGACGGCCAGCGTCGAGGCGGCCAGCCGCGAACCCGCGATCCAGAGCCACATGTTGTAAGCGACGAACAGCGCCGCGGGCAGCGCCAGCGCGGCGGCAGCCAGCCACAGCTTTTGCGTTCTGGCAGCGAACACGGCGGCGACGGCTACCGGCAGCGGCAGGATCACCAGCACGAATGCCGTCTCGCGCGGGAGCTGGCGCCAGGGCGTGGTCAGCCCCATCGGCACCGCGGAGAGCCACAGCAGCAGTTCGAACGCGGCCACCCCAAGCAGCGCGGCGGCCAGCATCTGCCTCTCGTCGATCGTCATGCCGGATCGTTACAGGCGAATCCCCTCTGCGTCGATATGGATTCTGCGGACCGCAACCGGGGGCCTGAGGCTCCACGCGCGGCGCGCGGCCCGCTCGTCGACCTCGTCAGTGGAGAGAAGATTGACCTGCGGCGCGGGCTGCGGCTGCCCGCCTATGGAGTGAAGCTGCTGCAGGCGAGGTCCGCAGCGCCCTGACTCATTGCGCGGCAGGCGGCTGGTTCGGCCGCCCGCCTCGACCCGGATTCAGAACTTCGCCTGCACCGTGCTGCCGGCCTTCGTCGTGATCTGCACGGCGCCCTTGGGTTGGGCCGGCAGCTCCACCTCGGCCTCGCCCTTGAGCGTGTTCTCGCCGGCTGGCGCGAGGTTGATGCGCTGCGGCTTGCCGTCGATGACGAACACGGCCGTGCCTTTGAAGCCGGCCGTGCTCACGGCCTTGTCGCCGTGGTCGCGCAGGAAGACCTGCAGCGCCTTGCCCTTCGGCACGACCTCGACGTGGAAGCTGCCGGCGTCGGCTTGCGGTCCGCCGTTGTGCCCGACCTTGGGCGCGTGCGCCTGGGCGGCCGTCGAAACCGCCAACGCAGCGAGGGCGATGACGAGCGCTTTGATCTTCATGTGTCGTTCTCCTTTGGTGGATGTCAGAAGGCGGATGCGGTTGCGCCTTTGTCGGCGGCGACCTCCTGCGCGGAGGTGCGGGCCGCGACCAGCCGCTCGAGCGGGCGGCGGCCGAAGCGCAGGAACAGGATGGGCGTGAGCACCGTGTCGAACGCGGTGGCGCTGATCAGGCCGCCGAAGATCGTCACCGCCACCGGGTGCAGGATCTCCTTGCCGGGCGCGTGCGCGTCGATCAGCAGCGGGATCAGCGCCACGCCGGCGGACAGCGCGGTCATCAGCACGGGCGTGAGCCGCTCGAGGCTGCCGCGGATCACAAGCTCGCGTCCGAAGGGGATGCGCTCGTCGATGGCGAGGTTGATGTAATGGCTGATCTTGAGGATGCCGTTGCGGGTGGCGATGCCGGTGAGCGTCACGAAGCCGACCATGCTCGCGACCGAGAGCGGCTGTCCCGCGATCCACAACGCCGCGACACTACCGATGAGCGCGAGCGGCACGCTCCCCATGACGACGAGGCTGAGCACGGCGGAGCGGTAGCGGCTGTAGAGCGTGGCGAAGATCAGGGCGAGGGAGAGCAGCGCGAGCACGGCGATGGTCCGGCTGGCCTCCTCCTGCGCCTGGAAGGTGCCTTCGAGGCGTGTGAAATATCCCTCGGGCAGCGCCGTGGCGCCGAGTTCGCGGCGGATGCCCGCGATCACCTGCGCCATGTCGGCGCGTCCGTCGGTGTTGGCGAACACGACGAGGCGCCGGCGCGAGTTCTCGCGCAGGATCTGGTTGGGGCCGTCCGTCTCGCGGATGTCCGCGATCTGCCGCGCGGGAATCCACCCCGACGGCGTTTCGATCAGCAGATCGGCGAGCCGCGAGGTGGTGCGCAGGCGGTCCGGCAGGCGCAGGGTCACGTCGAAGCGGCGATAGCCGTCGACGACGCGGGATACGACGCGCCCGTTCGACAGGCGCCCGAGTTGGTCCACGACCGCCGAGGGCTGCACGCCGTAGAGCGCGGCGCGCGCATAGTCGACGCGGATCTCGAGCTGCGGGATGCGCACGATCTTCTCGACCTGCAGGTCGGTAACGCCCGGCACGGCCGCGAGACGCTCGCGCAGGCGTTCGCCCAACGCGCGCAGTGTGTCGAGATCGTCGCCGAAGATCTTCAGCGCGATCTGCGCGCGCACCCCCGACAGCATGTGGTCGAGGCGGTGCGAGATCGGTTGCCCGACATTGACCGACAGCGGCAGCACGGCAAGCCGCGCGCGAATGTCGGCGATGATCGCCGCGCGATCGCGGTCCGACGGCGCAAGGTCGATCTCGAGATCGGACGAGTGCACGCCCTCGGCGTGCTCGTCGAGCTCGGCGCGGCCCGTGCGGCGGCCGACCGTTCTCACTTCCGGCACGTCGAGGACCAGACGCTCGGCGATCAGCCCCACGCGGTGCGATTCGGCGAGCGAGATGCCCGGATTGAACGTCGCCGTGACGGTCAGCGTGCCCTCGTTGAACGCAGGGAGAAAGGCGCGCGGCAGGGCCCACGCTCCGGCGACCGCGAGCAGCACCGCGAGCGCGGCGCCTCCCATCAAGGGCCCCTGATGGTTGAATGCCCAGGCCAGCAGGGCGCGGTTGCGCTCCTTGAGGAAGCGGACGAACCGGTTGTCGCGATGTCGCAGATGTCTCGCATTGCCCAGCAGGAGATAGGCGAGGATCGGCGTCAGGGTGATCGACACGAGCAGGCTGGCCGCGATCGAGACGATGTAGGCGACGCCGAGCGGAGCGAACAGGCGGCCCTCGATCCCGGTGAGCGCGAACAGCGGCAGGAACACGAGCACGATGATCAGGGTCGCATAGACGATGCCCGAGCGCACCTCCTGCGAGGCCGAGACCACGACCTCGAAGGCGGACCGCGGGCTGCCGGCGGCGCGGTTCTCTCGCAGGCGGCGGAAGATGTTCTCGACGTCCACCACGGCGTCGTCGACGAGCTCGCCGATGGCGATTGCGATGCCGCCGAGCGTCATCGTGTTGATCGTGAGTCCGGCGAAATGGAACACGATGGCCGTCGCGAGGATGGAGACGGGGATTGCCGTCAGCGAGATCGCGGTGGTGCGCCAGTTCATCAAAAACGCGAACAGAACCACTGCGACGACGACGATCGCTTCCAGCAGCACCGTCTGCACGTTGCGGATCGACGCCTCGATGAAGTTCGCCTGCCGGAAGAGCACCTGATCGGCTTTCATTCCAGCCGGCAGGCTTGGCGCGATCTCCTTGAGCGTGCGCTCGATCTCGCGCGTGAGCGTGACCGTGTCGACGTTCGGCTGCTTCTCGACCGAGACGATGACCGCGGGCTTGCCCATGTAGCCGGCGTCGCCGCGCTTGAACTTGGGCGCGAAGTCCACGTCGGCGACCTGCCGCAGGTACACCGGGGCGCCGTCGCGCGTGCCGATCACGAGGTTGCGCAGGTCGTCGAGGCTGAGCGTGCGTCCGATGTTGCGGATCAGGTACTCGCGCGAATGCTGGTCGGTGTAGCCGCCGCCGCTGTTGACGCCGAACTGCGTGAGCGCGCGCTCGAGTTGGTCGTAGTTGATCTCGAGGGCGCGCAGCGCCGACGGGTTGGGCGACACGCGATATTGCCGCACCTCGCCGCCGATCGGAATCACCTGCGCAACGCCGGGCACGGAGAGCAGGCGCGGTCGTAGCACGAAATCGGCGGCCTCGCGCAGCTCCATGGCGCTGGCGCGGTCGCTGGTCACCGCGACGAGCAGGATCTGTCCCATGATCGAGCTGATCGGACCCATCACGGAGCGCGCGTCTGCCGGAAGCTGGTCGCGCACCAGAGAGAGCTTCTCCGCCACGAGCTGGCGGTTGCGGTAGATGTCGGTCGCCCAGTCGAACTCGACGTAGACGATCGACAGGCCGACGCTGGAGACCGAGCGCACGCGGATGACGCCTGGCACGCCGTTCATCTGCGCTTCGATCGGGAACGTGACGAGCTGTTCGACCTCCGGCGGGGCGTAGCCCTCGGCTTCGGTCATGATCGTGACCGTCGGCCGGTTGAGGTCGGGCAGCACGTCGATCGGCAGCCTGGTCGCGACCAGGCCGCCGTAGATGACGAGGATCGCCGCCAGCGCCAGGACGATGAAGCGGTTGCGCAGCGATTGCGTGACGATGAGGCGGAACATCAGCGCACCTGATCCAGCAGTTCGGCGCCCTGCGTGACGACGCGGCTGGCGGCGGTGATGCCGGAAACGACCAGCACACGGGCGCCGTCGAGCGGCTCGACCCGCACCGGTCGTGCCACGAAGCGCTCGGCCGAAACGTGCTCGAACACGAGGTCCTGCCCGTTCTGGGTGCGCACCACGCTGGCGCGGGGCAGGGCGATGCCGCTGCGTTCCTCGTCGGTTTCGGCGAATACGGTGACGAACTGGCCGGGCCGCAGGCCGCCGGCGTCGCCCTCGACGCGGAAATGTACCGGCACCGCCTGGCTGCGAGCGGCGAATCCGGCGCCCTGGTAGCTCACCTGGAGGGTGCGGCCAGCGCCGGTCTTGGCCGTGGCGTTGCGCGCGCCCGACAGCGGATCGAAGCTGAGGGCTTCGACCCAGAGCCGGCTCGGCTCGACGATCTGGAACAGCACGACGCTGGGCTGCGCCATCTGTCCGGCCGTGGCGTTGATCTCCGCGACCACGCCCGACACGGGAGCGGCCAGCGCTTCCGGCTCGCGGCGCGTGCGGTCGAGCGCCGCGCGCCGGTCGTTCAGGCCCTGCAGTTCGAGCTTGGCTTCGTCGAGCTGCACCTGCGTCACTGCGCCCCGCTGCGCCAGTTGCTCATAGCGCGCAATGCGGCGCTCCACGATGCTGATCTGCTGGTCGAGCTCGCCCTGGCGCTGGCGCATGTCGGAGACGTCGATCGCCTGGATCGGCGGCGTGACATAGGCGAGCACGTCTCCCTTCGCGACGCGCGTCCCCAGCCGCGGGAAGCCGCCCTCCGGCGGCGACAGCCGGCCGCCGACCGACGTCTGCACGTGTCCGCTGGCGTTGGGATCGGGAATGATGCGTCCGGGAAGCTCGATCGTGCGCCGATAGCTCGCCTGCGCGGCGACCGCGGTGCGGATCGCGAGGATGCGCTGCGTGGGCTTGGGAACGAACAGCGATCCGTCCGGCGCGCGGCGCGCCAGATCCTGCTTGTGCGACAGATGGGCCGCAGGACCGGCTTCGTCGTGCTCGTCATCCTCATGCGCCCGCGCGTCGGGAGCAGAGATGATGAGCGCGGCCGCAATGGCGAGGACCTTGGCGGTGCCGCTCGCCGACCAGCGCGTCAGGCCGGCGCCGATCACGAGCCCGGCGACGAGCGCGATGGCGACAAGGGTGCCGTTCAATGGGAAGGCCGACGTGGTGATGTCGTGCAGGAAGCGATCGAATGGCGACGCGTGCGCGCCCTCGACGCCAGGGGCCTCGCTCACGTCGAGCGTGGCGGTCAGCACGTCGGCCTGATCGCCGGCCACGACCGTGAAGATCAGGTCGTAGCGTCCCGGCTGCTGCGCCCATGGTGCGGGCAGCGCGTAGGTGCCGTCCTCCTTGGCGGGAGTGGCGGCAACGCTGCCGGCGGAGGTATCGACGGTGATCGTCGCGCCGGACACCGGTTCGTTGCTCGACAGCCGGTCGAGATAGATGTCGAGATGGCCCTCGCGCGCGACGGCGACGAGCTCGAAATTGTCCGACGCAGCTTCCGCGCGCGGCGCAGCAGATACGGCGGATGCGGCCGGCGGGGGCTCGCCATGATCATGACCCTCGTGGGCGGCGATCGGCGCGGACCCGATCATCACAACAACCGCTGCAAGTGCGCACGTGCGCAGGAGCGCCAACATCTGAAGAATTCCTTCGTAAAGCCGGTGTCGACGGCCGGCGGATGCCGGCCGCGCGGATGGCGTCGGCGCCCGCGCATGCGCGCAGTCGCGACGCTCGACTTAGACGGAGGACTTCGGCGGCTCGGGAAGCGTTTCCGGGTCGATGCCCGGATCGGAGGGCCCGCTGCTCAAGGCCAGCATGAGGGAACGCAGGCGCGAGGGGCCGAGCGCTGACGTCATCGCCGCCATCGCATGCCCGCTACACGATCCGGCCGTGCAGCACGCGCCCGCGCAGGCTCCCGCGGCGGTGACCGGCGGCTCATCCGGCGCAAGGCTACCCACCTCGGCCGACGCGGGGGCGATGGCCGCCGCGGCTCGGTCGGGCGCCTGCTGCTGCAGCGATGTGTGGTGGCCGGCAATCTGCTTGGCTGCGACGGCCTGATGGGGGTGCGCGTCGTGGCCGGCGTGACCGACATGCGCGTTCGCCGCTCCCGGCGCAAACGCGATCAGCGCCAGGGTCAGCACGCTCCACAATGCGATGGCGAGCCCCCGATTCATGGGCGGCACTATAGCGATCGGAACGCGACCGAAAAGTGAATGTTTGAGCGCTCGCGCAGATGTCATCTGCACCATGGGAAATTGCAATGGTGCGACAGGCGGTGGAGTCGCGGGCAGCTGCAGAAGTCTGACGGTGCAAGGAGACCTCACATGAGGTCAGCGGGCGCTGATGGTATTACACGCGTTCTACTTGCGGAAATACCGTCTCTTCTTTCAGTCGGTATGATCTGTAGTTAACGTCGTTGCTGTAGTACCGCCGTTGCTCGAATTTTTTTATCAATCGCAACAAATCAGCTTAAAGGCGCAAAGTATTCACATTCGCGCCCCACTTCGCTGGTCATCACCGGCCTCACACGAGGGGACTTCTCCGCTCAAAAACAACATCGCGCAGGCGGCGCAGGCGCGCGTCTGTGCCAACCGAAGGTGAGGGCCGGGATGCAGACAGGATTTCGTTTGCCGTTTCTTTCCCGACTGATTGCAATTCTCATCGTTTCGTTTGGTTCCGCATCGGCGGCGCCGATGCCCGACGAATCTCTGATCAGCGAGCTGCGCGGGACGAGCACCGACTCCGATACCAGCTCGCCAGTCGCCGATCCCGTGCAGCAGGCCGCGAAGGACCTCACCGGGGTTAAGGACGAGTCGCGGCTGCCCAGCGAGCCGGATCCGACCGAGAACACGTCGAAGCCGGGAGACGATCCGCCGAAGCCGGTGCGCAAGGTCGAGCCGCGTCCGGTGCCCGCGATTTCACGTGCCGAGTTTTGCAGCCAACTGGCGGAGTCGGCCCAGCAGCACAATCTGCCGGTGGCGCTGTTCGCCAACCTGATCTGGCAGGAGAGCAAGTTCGATCCGCACGCGGTCAGCCATGCCGGCGCGCTGGGCGTCGCCCAGTTCATGCCCGCCGTGGCCAAGGAAGTCGGCCTGAGCAATCCGTTCAATCCGCTCGAGGCCTTGCCCGCCGCGGCGCGCTTCCTGAGCGGGCTGGTCGAGCGTTTCGGCAGCATCGGTCTTGCGACCGCCGCCTACAACGCGGGCCCCACCCGCGTCGGCAACTGGCTCAAGAGCGGCAAGGGCCTGCCCAAGGAAACCCGCAACTACGTGCACCGGATCACCGGCAAGCCGGCCGAGCACTGGCGCTCCGCCAAGAGCGATGGCGCCTTCGCCATGGCCAAGGGCCTGCCGTGCCAACTCGGCGTGTTCGCGGAGATCGAACGCTTCGACCCGACCGACAGCTCCGAGCAGCGCGAGATCAAGCTGCGTGCATCGGTGCGTCCGGTGAAGTCGGGCGCGAGCGTCGCGGCGGCGAAGGCGGCGATCACCAGCAAGGGCCGCCGCGCCATGGTGGCGAAGGGCAAGTCGAAGTCGACCAGCGTCGCCAACGTGCGCAGCCGCACGGGCAAGTCGTCGCGCAGCCGCATCGCGGAACGCAAGGCCGAGCGCCGCGTGAAGGTGGCCGGCGGCAGGTAATCGGCCGCTTCGACGCCGCATCGGACGTCGCATCGAGTGAAGGCGTTCGCAGCCGCCGCGATGGTGGTGCTGCGAACGCCGACAGGTCGGGCCAGGACCCATCGTCTGATCGAAACCATCGGACGACCTTCTCGGTCCATGTGCATCGTTCTGCGGTCGCGGTGTCGGCGTCGCCGCAACACCCTTTCATCCCTGTTGCGATTTCTCCAGCCTTGGTCCGATTCGATCGTTAGCCGTTGCGAGCGTATCCCGTGCTCGCACAATTCCGCGGCTTGACGGCATACCGACCAGTTGGTATGTCACTCGCCGTGAGGAGACGCCATGTCCCGGCCGACCGCAAAGACGGATGCAAGAACCAAGCTGCTGGAGGCCGCGCTGTCGGTGATCCGCACCAAGGGCTACTCGGCAACGTCCGTCGATGAACTGTGTGCGGCGGCGGGTGTCACCAAGGGCGCCTTCTTCCACCACTTCAAGGGCAAGGCCGAGCTCGGAGTCGCGGCGGCGGATCATTGGTCCGAGATGACCGGCGCGCTGTTTGCCGCGGCGCCCTATCACGACCATGCCGACGCACTCGAGCGCGTCCTGGCCTATGTGGATTTTCGCAAGGGGCTTCTGCGCGGCCCGTTGCCGGATTTCACCTGCCTTGTCGGCACCATGGTGCAGGAGACCTACGAGACGGCGCCCGCCATCCGCGATGCCTGCAAACGCAGCATCACAGGCCATGCCGCAACGCTGGAAGCCGACATCGAAGCGGCAATGCGCGAGCGCAGCATCGCCGCCGATTGGACGGCGAAATCGCTCGCGCTGCACATGCAGGCCGTCATCCAGGGCGCCTTCATTCTCGCCAAGGCCACGGGCGGAGCAAAAATCGCCGCAGACAGCATCGATCATCTGCGCCGCTACATCGAAATGCTGTTCGGTGTCGAATCCGGGCAGACCAAACGGATGGAGACGCGACGTGAGGCAGATCAGGATCATCGAGCACATCTCGTTGGACGGCGTGATCCAGGCCCCCGGCGGACCGGGCGAAGACGGTGATTACGAATACGGCGGATGGACGGTCCCGCATGTCGACCCGGCCGTGGGGGAGGCGATCATCGCGGCGCAGGGAAAGGGCTTCGACCTGCTGCTCGGCCGGCGCACCTACGACATCTTCGCGGGCTACTGGCCGAAGGCCAGGAGCAGTCCGCTGGCGGACAGTCTGAACGCCGCGACGAAATACGTCGCGACCCATCGGCCGGACAGCCTTGGATGGGGTCCGGTCGCGGACCTTGGACCGGACATCGTCGAGGGACTCCGCCGCATCAAGGCGAAGGACGGTCCCGATATGATCGTCTGGGGAAGTTCGACCGTAACGCCGATGCTGCTCGGCCATGGCCTCGCCGACGAGGTCGTGCTGCTCGTCTATCCGGTCCTGCTGGGCAAGGGCAAACGCATCTTCTCGAACGAAGTGGCCCCGCGCGAGCTCGCGCTCGTGAGCACCAAGGCTGCCGCATCGGGCGTGATCATCAGCACCTACCGACCCACCGGACCTTTGCGGACCGGCTCTTTCGACGACGTGGCGGCGTGATCTCCCGCTCTGAAGCGCCGGCCGCGGGAGCCCGCGTGGCCGCGCAAGACCTGAAGACCAACATGGAAGGAGAACGGATATGACCGACCTCGTGACCTGCCTCTGGTACGACCACGGCGAAGCCCGCAAGGCGGCCGAGTTCTACGCCGCGACCTTTCCAAACAGCCATGTCGGCCGGGCGATGGCGGCCGCGTCCGATTACCCCGGCGGCCGGGAAGGCAATGAACTGACCGTCGAGTTCACCGTGCTCGGCCGGCCTTTCCTCGGCCTCAACGGCGGCCCGGTCTTCGCGCCGAACGAGGCGGTGAGCTTCATGGTGCTGACCGACAACCAGGAAGAGACCGACCGCTATTGGAACGCCATTGTCGGCAACGGCGGCAAGGAGAGCGACTGCGGCTGGTGCAAGGACCGTTGGGGCCACTCCTGGCAGATCACCCCGAAGCGGCTGATGGAACTGACCACCAGCCCTGATCGCGATAAGGCCAAGCGTGCGATGCAGGCGATGATGACGATGAAGAAGATCGACATCGCGGCGCTCGAAGCTGCGGTGGCTTGACGACTGCACCCTCGGACGATCCCCGACACTCGCTCCCCTCATCCGGCGTGCTGCGCATGCCGGGTGAGGGAGCGCCGACTTCAGGAGACAGAGCCGCGCTCAGTCCGGCATGACCGCCGTCGCCTCGATCTCGATCAGCGCCCCCGGCTCGGCGAGGCTCTTCACTTCGACCAGCGTCATCGTCGGGTAGTGGCGGCCGATCACGTCGCGATAGACCGCGCCGAGCTCGGCGAGGGCGCCGCGATAGGCCGCCATGTCGGTGACGTACCACGTCAGCCGCACCAGGTGCTGCGGCTCGGCCCCGCCTTCGGTGAGCACCGCGACGATGTTCTCCAGCGCCTTGCGCGCCTGCGCCAAAAAGCCCTCGGCCAGCCGGCCCTGTGCATCCCAGCCGATCTGGCCGGCAATGAAGATCATCGTCCCGCGCGCCGTGATGCCGTTGGCGTAGCCCTTCGGCTGCGGCCAACCGGCGGGCAGCAGCGTGGCCGCGCCGCGGCGTGTGACGTGCCTGTCGGACATGGCGGCTTTCCTCACGATGCGAGTGCGGGGGCGGCAGCCGCGGCCATGCGGCGCAGCTCGAAGCGCTGCAGCTTGCCGGTCTGCGTCTTGGGCAGCGCCGCGACGTATTCGATCGCGCGCGGGTATTTGTAAGGGGCAATGCTCGCGCGCACGTGGTCCTGCAACGCCTTCGTGAGTGCGTCGTCGCCGGTGTGGTCCGCGCGCAGCACGACATAGGCCTTCACGATCATTCCGCGCTCGCTGTCGGGCACGCCGACGACGCCGCACTCGGCGACGGCGGGGTGCGCGAGCAGCGCCGCCTCGACCTCGGGTCCCGCGATGTTGTAGCCGGCGGAGATGATCATGTCGTCCGAGCGCGCCTGGTACCAGAAATAGCCCGCGTCATCCATGACATAGGTGTCGCCGGTGATGTTCCAGCCGTTCTCGACGTACTTGCGCTGGCGCTTGTCGGCGAGATAGCGGCAGCCGGTGGGGCCGCGCACCGCCAGCCGTCCGACCGTTCCCGCCGGCACCTCGCGTCCCTGCGCGTCGACGACGCGCGCCTCGTAGCCCGGCACGACGCGCCCCGTGGACCCGGCGCGGGTCTCCTCCTGCGGGGACCCGATGAAGATGTGCAGCATCTCGGTCGAGCCGATGCCGTCGAGGATGCGGATGCCGGTCGCCTCGCGCCAGGCTTCGAACGTCGCCTTCGGCAGCGTCTCGCCGGCGGAGACGCAGCGGCGCAGCGAACGGATGTCGCGGCCCGCGAGCTTCGGCAGCATGGCGCGGTAGGCGGTCGGCGCGGTGAAGCACACGCTCGCCTTGAAGCGCTCGATTGCGGCGAGCAATTCGTCGGGCGGCGCCTTCTCGATCAGGATCGTGGACGCGCCGATGCGCAGCGGGAACAGCAGATGTCCGCCGAGTCCGAAGGTGAACGCCAGCGGCGGCGAGCCGATGAAGCGGTCGGACGGCTCGGCGCGCAGCACGTGGCGGCCGTAGCTGTCGCAGGTCGCCAGCATGTCGCGATGGTTGTGCATGGTGCCTTTGGGCTCGCCGGTGGTGCCGGAGGTGAAGGCGATCAAGCAGATGTCCTCGGCCGCGGTGTCGCAGGCCTCGAACCGCTCGTAGCCCGGCTTGCGCATCAGGGACTCGAGCTCGGCGCCGCCGTCGTTCCAATAGACGACGCGCGTCAGGTGCTCGCACGCGGTCTTCGCTTTCTCCATCTCCTCGGCGAGGCGCTGGTCGCAGAGCGCCAGCGCGATCCGTGCCTTCTCGATCGGATAGCAGAGCTCCTTTGCGCGCAGCAGCGGCATGGTCGCGACCGCGACCCCGCCCGCCTTGATCACCGCCAGCCAGGCCGCCGCCATCATCGGCGAGTTGGGCCCGCGCAGCAGCACGCGATTGCCCGGCACCATGCCGAGGTCGCGCGTGAGCACGTTGGCGATGCGGTTCACCGTCTCCTGAACGGAGGCGTAGGTCAGCGTGCCGCCCGGAGAGACGATGCACGCCCGCTCTCCGTCGCCCTGCGCGACCCAGCGGTCGAGCAGTTCGCGCACGCAGTTGATCCGTTCCGGATAGGCCAGCTCGGGCAGCGTGAAGCGGAACTCCGGCCACTGCGCGCGCGGCGGGAGATGGTCGCGGGTGAAGGTGTCGACATGAGCAGAAGCGCTTTGGGCGGAAGCGACCTGGGTGGAAGCGCCTTGGGTGGAAGCGCCATGGGCGGAAGCGGTCATTGGCTTCTCCCGTTATTCGGCGGCCAGCGCCGGGTTGGATGTTCGCTGCTTGAGCGTCTCGCGCGCGATCACGACCTTCTGCACCTCGGTCGCGCCCTCGTAGATGCGCAGCGCGCGGATCTCGCGGTAAAGCTCCTCGACCTTGACGCCCTTGGTCACGCCCAGCCCCCCGAAGACCTGCACCGCGCGATCGATCGCGCGCTGCGCCATCTCGGTGGCGAACATCTTGGCCATCGCCGCTTCGCGCGTGACGCGCGCCGCGCCCATGTCCTTGGTGAAGGCGGCGCGGTAAGTGAGCAGCGCGGCGGCGTCGACGTCGGTCGCGCTGTCGGCGATGGCGGCCTGCGTGAGCTGCAGCTCGGCGAGCGGCGCGCCGAACAGCCTGCGGGTGGCGGCGCGCTCGAGCATCTCGGCGAGCGCGCGCCGGCCGAACCCGAGCGCCGCCGCGCCGACGGTGGAGCGGAACACGTCGAGGGTCGTCATCGCGACCTTGAAGCCGTCGCCGCCCTTGCCGAGCCGTTGCGTGAGCGGCACGCGTACGCCATCGAAGGCAAGGGTTGCGAGCGGATGCGGCGCGATCACTTCGATGCGCTCGGCGACCGAGAGGCCGGGCGTCGCCGCATCAACCACGAAGGCCGAGAGGCCCTTGGCGCCGGGCGCCTCGCCGCTGCGCACGAATACGACATAAAAGTCGGCGATGCCGCCGTTGGAGATCCAGGTCTTGCGCCCGTCGAGGCGCATGTGGCCTTCGCCGTCCGGCGTCGCCGTCATGGCGAGCGCGGCGACGTCGGAGCCGGCCTCCGGCTCGGACAGCGCGAAGCCGGCGATGGCGCGGCCCTGGCGCACGGCGGGCAGATAGCGCTGCTTGAGCGCATCTGATCCAAACAGCGTGATCGGGCCGGAGCCCAGCCCCTGCATGGCGAAGGCGAAGTCGGCGAGCCCGTCGCGGAAGGCAAGCAACTCGCGCGCAAGGCAGAGCGTGCGCACGTCGAGCGTCTCGCGCGCGCCGCCATAGGCCTTCGGCACCACCGCGTCGAGCAGGCCGGCGGCGCCGAGGGCGGCGACGCGCGCGCGGCAGGCGGCGTCGACGTCGTCATGCGGCAAGCCGGGGAGCGTGGCGTCGGCCCAGCGGGCGAGCGTGTCGGTGAAGCGCCGGTGGCTTTCCTCGAAGAACGGCCAGGCCAGCGTATCGCCGAGCATGTCAGTTGCCCTCGAACACGGGTTTCTGCTTGGCCGCGAAGGCGCGGTAGGCGCGGGCGAAGTCCTCGGTCTTCATGCACAGCGCCTGCGCCACCGCCTCGGCCTCGACGGCGCTTTCGACCGACATCGCCCATTCCATCTCCAGCATGCGCTTGGTCATGGCGTTGGCGAACGTGGGCCCGGCGGCGAGCTCACGCGCGAGCTTGTGTGCCTCGGCCAGCACTTCGCCGGGCGCGGCGAGGCGGTTGAAGAAGCCCCAGCGCTCGGCCTCCTCGCCGCCGAGCGTGCGGCCGGTGAACAGCAGCTCGGCGGCGCGGCCCTGGCCGATGATGCGCGGCAGGATTGCGCAGGCGCCCATGTCGCAGCCCGCGAGCCCGACGCGGTTGAACAGGAACGCGACTTTGGCGCCGGCGGTTCCGATGCGCAGGTCGCTGGCCATGGCGATGATCGCGCCCGCCCCGGCGCAGACCCCGTCGATTGCCGCGACGACCGGCTGCGGGCAGGCCCGCATCGCCTTCACCACGTCGCCGGTCATGTGGGTGAATTCGAGCAGCTGCGCGGTGCCCATCTCGACCAGGGGGCCGATGATCTCGAACACGTCGCCGCCGGAGGAGAAGTTGCCGCCCGAGCCGGTGACGACGATCGCCTTGATGCCGTCGTCCTTCGCCGCGGCGCGGAAGATGCTCACGATCTCGGCGTAGCTCTCGAAGGTGAGCGGGTTCTTGCGCTCGGGCCGGTTGAGCGTGAGCGTCGCAACCTTGCCCTCGATGGCGAGCAGCACGTGCCGTGCCGTATAGCCGGACAGCGGGAGCGTGACCGGATTGGCGGCGCTCATGCGGCGTCTCCCGTGGCCTGCTGCGCCGACTGCTTGGCCTTGCCGAGCAGCGCCATCAGCGCGTCGATGTCGGCGGCATCGAGCCCCGCGAAGATCTCCGCGATCCAGCCCTCGTGGTCGCGCGCCATCGCGCGAAAGGTGCGGCGGCCTTCGGCGGTGAGGCTGACGATCTGCGCGCGGCGGTCGCGCGGCGAGGGGCGGCGGTCGATCAGGCCCTGCTCGACGAGGCGTTCGACGAGGCCGGTGATGTTGCCGTTCGAGACCATCATGCGCGAGGAGAGCTCGCCCAGGGGCATGCCGGCGGGATTTTTCTCGAGCTGCGCCATCAGGTCGAAGCGGGGCAGGGTGACGTCGTGCACGCGCAGGCGGCGGCGGATCTCAGCCTCGATCAGGTTGGTGCAGGTGAGCAGCCGTAGCCACAGGCGCAGCTCCGCCTTGTGGTCACCCGGACGCTCGGCGACTTTCGTTTCGGCATCGAGCGGAATGAGCGTCGTGTCTTCCATCAAATCTCTCCGCCGGCGACGGGCAAGGCTGTGCCGGTGATTGCCGCCGCCTCGGGCAGGCAGAGCGAGACGACCGCCGCGGCGACTTCGTCCGGCCTGATCAGGCGGCCGAGCGGGCTCGCCTTGAGCAGGGCGGCCAGCGCTTCCTCGCGCGAGCGCCCGCTCGCAGCCGTGATCGTGTCGAGGCTCGCCTTCACGAGATCGGTGTCGGTGTAGCCGGGGCAGACCGCGTTGACGGTGACACCGGTGCGCACCGTTTCCGCCGCGAGCGCGCGCACGAGGCCGACCGCCGCATGCTTGGCGGCGCAATAGGCCGAGACGTAGCCGTAACCCTTGAGCCCGGCGGTGGAGGCGACGACCACGATCCGGCCGAAGCCGCGCGCGATCATGCCGCCGACCACGGCCTGTGCCGCGTGCACGACGCCCATGGTGTTGGTCTCGAACATGCGGCGGAAAAGATCGGGCGGCGACTTGGCGAAGCTCATGCTTTCCGCCGCGCCGGCGTTGGCGACGAGGATGGCGACGGGGCCGCGCGCCGTTGCCGCGTCGGCGAGGGCGGCGGCGACGGCTTTGGGATCGGTGACGTCGGCGACGGCGTAGCCCTGCGCGTCGCCCCGGCTCACCGCGTCCTTGAGCGGTGCCTCGGTGCGGCCGAGCACGGTGACGGTGGCGCCGGTTCGCGCGAGCGCCCTGGCGCAGGCGCGCCCGATGCCGCGTCCGCCGCCGGTGACCACTGCGTGATGACCCGTGAGCGCCGCCATGGCCCTGCCCATGCACGCGTGAGATCTCGTATCGCAAAATACTTTAAGCTTAAAGTTTCTTGCCGGCAAGCGGCCGGAGGCGTAATTTGAGGGGGCGTTCACCCCGCCGCTGCGCGGCGCGCGGACGCGGAGGCAGGCCATGAACATCCATGTCATCGGCGGCGGCCCGGCGGGTCTCTACTTCGCGATCCTGATGAAGGCGGCCTGGCCGGACCTGCGCATCGCCGTGTTCGAGCGCAACCGCGCCGACGACACCTTCGGCTTTGGCGTCGTGTTCTCCGACGAGACGCTCGCAACCTTCGAGAAATACGACGCGCTGACCTATCGCGCGATCGTCGACAATTTCGCCTATTGGGACGACATCGAGATCCACTTCAAGGACACGGTGCACCGCATCGGCGGCAACGGCTTCTGCGGCTGCTCGCGCGTCACGCTGCTGCGCCTGCTGCAGGAGCGCGCACGCGGCCTCGGCGTCGAGCTGCGTTTCGAGCATGACGTCGATGCGAACCTTTCGGCGCACGAGAACGCCGACCTCATCGTCGCCGCCGACGGCATCAACAGCGCGATCCGCGCCGCGCGCCAGGACGCGTTCGGAACAAAGATCGACTACCGGCCCAACAAGTTCGCCTGGATGGGCTCGACGCGCAGCTTCGACGCCTTCTCGTTCTTCTTCCGCGAGACCGAGCACGGCATCTTCATCGCGCACTGCTATCAGTACGAGCCGCACCGCTCGACCTGGGTGATGGAAACGCAGGCCGACACCTTCGCGCGCGCCGGGCTCGACAAGCTGGACGAGGCCGCGTCCGCGCGCTTCCTGGAAAAGGTGTTCGCGAAGGAGCTGCAGGGCCATCGCCTGCTCACCAACCGCTCGATGTGGCGCAACTTCCCGCGCGTCTCGAACGAGCGCTGGGTCGACGGCAATGTCGTGCTGATCGGCGACGCCAAGGCCTCGGCGCATTTCTCCATCGGCTCGGGCACCAAGCTCGCGATGGAGGATGCCGGCGCGCTGTTCGATGCGTTCCGCGCGGTCGGCGGCCGCGACGTCGCCAGGGCGCTGAGCTATTTCGAAACCGTGCGGCGCGAGGAGGTGGAGAAGACCCAGCATGCCGCCGACGTGTCGTTGGTCTGGTTCGAGCACGTCGACCGTTTCTGGAGCATGGAGCCGACGCGCTTCGCCTTCGGGCTGATGACGCGCTCAAAGGCGATCACCTACGACAACCTGCGCCTGCGTGCGCCGGCCTTCGTGGACGAGATCGACAGGGCGGTGGCGCGCGACGTACGCCGGCAGGGCTTCGACGTGCCGGTCGATCCGCCCGCCGTGCCGATGTTCCAGCCGTTCCGGTTGCGCGGCATGACGCTGGCCAACCGCCTCGTGGTCTCGCCGATGGATCAGTATTCGGCGGTGGAAGGGCTGCCGACCGACTGGCATCTCGTGCACTACGGCGCGCGCGCCCTCGGCGGCGCCGGCCTTCTGTTCACCGAGATGACCTGCGTCTCGCCCGACGCGCGCATCACCCACGGCTGCACCGGCATGTACAACGACGCGCAGGAGGAGGCGTGGCGGCGCATCGTTGCCTTCGTGCACGGCAATTCGGCGGCAAAGGCCTGCCTGCAGCTCGGCCATGCCGGACGCAAGGGTGCGACGAAGCTGATGTGGGAGGGCATGGACGAGCCGCTCGCCGACGGCGGCTGGCCGGTGATCGCGCCGTCGCCGCTCCCGTACTTCCCGCACAGCCAGGTGCCGCGCGAGATGACGCGCGCGGACATGGACGCGGTCATCGCCGATTTCGTGCAGGCGGTGGCGCGCGCGGAGCGCGCCGGCTTCGACATGGTCGAGCTGCACGCGGCCCATGGCTATCTGCTCGCGAGCTTCATCTCGCCGCTCACCAACCGCCGCACCGACGACTATGGCGGCTCGCTCGCCAACCGCATGCGCTTTCCGCTGGAAGTGTTCCGCGCCATGCGCGCGGCGTGGCCCGACGAGAAGCCGATGTCCGTGCGCATCTCCGCGACCGACTGGGCCGAGGGCGGGCTGACCGGCGACGACGCAGTCGAGGTCGCGCGCCTGTTCGCCGATGCGGGCTGCGATCTCATTGACGTGTCGACCGGGCAGACCGTGCCGGAGGGCAAGCCGATCTATGGGCGCATGTACCAGACGCCCTTCGCCGACCAGATCCGCAACGAGGCGGGCCTCGCGACCCTGTGCGTCGGCGCCATCACCACCGCCGACCAGGTGAACACGATCGTCGCCGCAGGGCGCGCCGACCTCGTGGCGCTGGCGCGCCCGCACCTGATGGACCCCTCGTTCACCATGAAGGCCGCGGCCTGGTACGGCGCGACACATATATATTGTCAGCCCCAGTACCTCGCCGGGCGCGACCAGCTCTTCCGCAACAGCGCGCGCGAGCGCGCCGACCTCACCGAGCTCAAGCTCAAGGCCCGCCCCAAGAGCCACGCCACCACCTGGAAGCAGGCGGCGGAATAAATAGGCATCTCCTCCAATCGTTAACGCGGCCACTCACCATACCCGGCGATATACCCGCCGGGGGCGGTTGCATCGCGCCGCCCCGCCCCGGACAATGCCGGCAAAACAGGTGGTTCTGGAGTGACATGAAGGCGATCATCGTCGGCGGCGGCATCGGAGGTCTGACGACCGCGCTCATGCTGCATGCGCGCGGCCTCGACTGCGAGATCTACGAGCAGTCCGACGCCGTCCGCGAGCTCGGCGTCGGCATCAACACGCTGCCGCACGCGATCAAGGAACTGGCCCAGCTCGGGCTGCTGGAGCGGCTCGATCAGGTCGCGGTGCGCACCTACGAGCTGATCTACATGACCGGGCGCGGGCAGGAGGTCTGGCGCGAGCCGCGCGGGACCGATGCCGGCTTCGACGTGCCGCAGTTCTCGATCCACCGCGGACGCCTGCAGCAGGTGATCTACCAGGCTGTGCGCGCGCGGCTCGGCGAATCGAAGATCTTCACGGGTCATCGCCTCGGCGCCTTCACGCAGGACGAGGGCGGCGTCACCGCCTACTTCTTCGACCGCGACGGCTCGCACCGCACGTCCGTGCGCGGCGACATCCTGATCGGCGCCGACGGCATCCACTCCAAGGTGCGCGACGTGCTTTACCCGAACGAGGGCCCTGCGCGCTGGAACGGGCTGATGCTGTGGCGCGGCGCGATGGAATGGCCGAAGTTCCTCACCGGCCGCTCGATGGTGATCGCCGGCGGGATGACCGCGAAGATCGTCGTCTATCCGATCGCGGAAGGCACGCGCCCCGATTACGTGCTGACCAACTGGGCGGTGCAGGCCAAGGTCGGCGAGGGCGGCGTGCCGCCGCGCAAGGAGGACTGGTCGCGTCCCGGGCGCTTCGAGGACGCGCGGCCCTACGTGCAGCGCGTGCACATTCCTCTCGTCAACGCGCAGGCGCTGATCGAGGCGACGCCGGAGTTCTGGGAATATCCGATGTGCGACCGCGATCCGCTGCCGCGCTGGTCGCATGGACGCGTGACGTTGCTCGGCGACGCCGCCCACCCGATGTATCCCGTCGGCTCCAACGGCGCTTCGCAGGCGATCCTCGATGCGCGCGCGCTCGGCGATCACCTAGTGAGCGCCGAGCATCCCGCTGCCGCGCTATGGGCCTACGAGCAGGAGCGGCTGCCGCCGACCGCGCAGATCGTGCGCATGAACCGGGTCGGCGGACCGGAGCAGGTGATCGACGCCGTCGAGGACCGCGCGCCCGACGGTTTCTCGAACATCGACGATGTCCTCACGCACGAGCAGCGCAAGGCGATCGTGCGCGGCTATGCCTCGACCGCGGGCTTTGCCAAGGAGCAGGTGAACAGGCCGGCGAAAGCGGGCTGATCGTGCGGCCGAGTTGCGGTACGTCCGCCTGCAGCAGCAGTCGGAGCAGCGCGCGCTCAGTTGAGGTCGCGAGTTCTCAGCTTGTCATGCTCCGCGAACGCGGAGCATCCAGTCATCATAAACGCTGCACAGGACCGGATCGCCCGCCCTTCGCGGGCGAAGACAATCGAGAGGTCGATCGGCGTCACGCGCCCGGAGGCGGCGGCAGGAACACCACCTCGTGGTTGGCGGCGAGCGCGACGACCTCGTTCGGCGTCTGCTCCTTCATGCCGTGGATCGCCCAGAACAGGTCGTAGAGCTTGCGCGTGGGCGTGACCCAGAAGAAGCACTTCACGGTCTGGTCGCTCTTGTTGAAGATGCCGTGCGAGATGCCCATGGGCAGACGGATCAGGTCGCCGGCGGTCGCCACGTAGTCGCGCCCGTCGAGCTGCAGGTCGAGGCGGCCCTCGAACATGTAGATGAACTCGTCCTGGGTCGGATGGATGTGCGGCGGCACGAAGGTGCCCGACGGGAAGGTCGCGTGCCAGGAGAAGCAGGTTTCGCTCACGCTCTTGGGCACGTAGGTCTGGCCGAGGATGCTCCAGACGATTCCGTCAACGCCGGTACCGGCCTTGGTGATACCCGCTGTCAGCGACTGCATTTCCATCCACTCCCTGGGATCCGAACCTTCGACTGCGCGACATTGAACCACACTTTCGCACGTCCTGGCGCGCGCGAAGTGGGGGCAGCGTAAATGCTCCTCTGGCGAGTTCTTGGGCTTTCGACGTCCTGCATTTAAGCACCTGACGCCGTTATACAATTTGTCAATGCCGCAGGCCCGTGCCAGGATGTTGGCCAAGCCCGTCGGCTGGCCCATAATCGCGGCTCAACGACGAACCGTTCCAGGGGGAATTCGACATGAACAAGGTGCTTTGCGCGCTCGCGGCTGCCGCGGCGCTCGGACTGGCGGCGCATCCGGCCGCGGCCCAGGACAAGGTCAAGGTCGGCCTGCTGACCACGCTCTCGGGACCGCCGGCGGCGCTCGGCACCCAGCAGCGCAACGGCTTCCAACTCGCGCTCAAGACGCTGGGCGGCAAGCTCGGCGGCCGCGAGGTCGAGCTCATCATCCAGGACGACGAGCTCAAGCCCGACGTCGCCGTCACCAAGGCCAAGGCCTTGGTCGAGCGCGACAAGGTCGACTTCGTCGTCGGCCCGATCTTCTCGAATATCCTGCAGGCGATCCTCAAGCCGGTCACCGACGGCGGCGCGTTCCTGATCAGCCCCAATGCCGGCACCTCGAACTTCGCCGGCAAGCAGTGCAACGCCAACCTGTTCGTCGTGTCCTACCAGAACGACCAGAACCACGAGGTGCTCGGCAAGTACGCGCAGGACAGCGGCATCAAGAAGGCGTTCATCATGGCGCCGAACTACCAGGCCGGCAAAGACTCGCTGGCCGGGTTCAAGCGCTACTTCAAGGGCGAGGTGGTGGACGAGGTCTACGTGCCGCTCAACCAGCTCGACTACTCGGCCGAGCTCTCGCGCATCGCTGCCGCCAAGCCCGACGCCATCTTCGTGTTCCTGCCCGGCGGCATGGGCGTCAACTTCGTGAAGCAGTTCCGCCAGGCCGGCCTCGCCGACAAGATCAAGTTCCTGTCCGCCTTCACCGTCGACGAGTCGACGCTTCCCGCGCAGCAGGACGCGGCGCTCGGCTTCTTCGGCGGCCAGAACTGGGCGCCTAATCTCGACAATCCGCAGAACAAGGCCTTCGTCGCGGCCTACGAGAAGGAATACAAAGCCGTGCCGGCGACGTACGCCTTCCAGGCCTATGACGCGGCGATGCTGATCGACAGCGCGCTCAAGGCGACCAAGGGCAGCACCGCGGACAAGAACGCGCTGCGCGCCGCGCTCGCCAAGGCCGACTTCACCTCGCTGCGCGGCAAGTTCAAGTTCAACACCAACCACTATCCGATCCAGGACTTCTATCTTGTGAAGGTCGCAAAGCGGCCGGATGGCAAGTTCCAGACCGAGATCGTGCAGAAGGTGTTCACCGACTACGCCGATCCGCACGTCAAGGACTGCGCAATGAAGTGATCCGCGTCCTCGCGGATCTGTCCTTGCCGTCACCCTGAGCCGTTTTCGGGGTGACGGCGCCTCATCGTCGTGAGCCTGCTCGCAGCCACCTTGCGATGACGGCGCGGGATCTTGCCCGATGTCCACCTCGCTCCTGATCGTCCAGACGCTGAACGGGCTGCAGCTCGGCGTGCTGCTGTTCCTGATCGCGGCCGGCCTCACGCTGGTGTTCGGCGTGATGGACTTCATCAACCTGGCGCACGGCGTGCAGTACATGCTCGGCGCCTATCTCGCCGTGATGTTCTATGGATTGACCGGCAGCTTCCTCGCCGCACTGGTGCTGGCGCTCCTCGCCGCGCTGGCGTTCGGGCTGCTGCTGGAGTTTGCGGTCTTCCGCCATCTCTACGACCGCGATCACCTCGACCAGGTGATCGCCACGTTCGGCGTCATCCTGTTCCTCAATCAGGGCGTCAAGTTCGTGTGGGGCGCGGCGCCGCTGTCGCTGCCGATGCCGGAGCTGTTCTCCGGCTCGGTCGTGCTGATGCCCGGGCTGCTCTATCCGGTGTGGCGGCTCGTCATCATCGGATCGGGCTTCGCGGTCGCGCTGCTGCTCTATCTCCTTGTCAGCCGCACACGCGTCGGCATGCTGGTGCGCGCGGGCGCAACGAACGCGCCGATGGTGTCCGCGCTCGGCGTCGACATCCGCCGGCTGTTCATGGTCGTGTTCGGCTTCGGCACCATGCTCGCCGGCTTCGCCGGCATCATGATCGCGCCGATCCTCTCGGTCGAGCCCGGCATGGGCGACACCATCCTCATCCTCGCCTTCGTCGTCATCGTCATCGGCGGCATCGGCTCGATCCGCGGCGCGCTGCTGGCGGCGCTGCTGATCGGCCTCGTGGACACGCTCGGCCGCTCCTTCGCCGTCGACCTGCTGCGCCTGTTCATGGCGCCCTCGCCCGCGCGCACGGTCGGGCCCGCGCTTGCCTCCATGCTGATCTACCTGCTGATGGCGGTGGTCCTCTACATCAGGCCGACCGGGCTGTTCCCGGCCAAGGGCCGCGGATGAGCAAGCCCGGCGCCAAGCCCGCACGCCGCGTCTCGCGCGCCGATGTCATCGCCGCCGCGATCTTCCTGCTGCTGGCCGCGGTGCCGCTGGGCGCGAGCATGGGAACCGAGAGCTACCTGCTGGCCCTCGTCACCCGCGTGATGATCTTCGCCATCGCCGCGCTCGCGCTCGATCTGCTGGTCGGCTATGGGGCGCTGGTGTCGTTCGGCCACGCCGCCTTCGTCGGGCTCGGCGCCTATGCCGCCGGCATCCTCGCCTCGCACGGCATCAACGAGGCGCTGATCGCGCTGCCGGTCGCGCTCGCGGTGTCGATGCTGTTCGCGCTCGCCACCGGCATCGTCTGCCTGCGCACGCGCGGCGTCTATTTCATCATGATCACGCTCGCCTTCGGCCAGATGGCATTCTTCACCGCGAGCTCGCTCGCGCCCTACGGCGGCGACGACGGCCTCACCCTGCGCACGCGCGACATGGTCGCAGGGCTGCCGCTGCTCGCGGGCGATCACTCTCTCTATTATGTCGTGTTCGCCTGTCTGCTCGGAGCCTATGCGCTCTGCCGCGCGCTGATCGCCTCGCGCTTCGGCCGCGTGTTCCGCGGCGCGCGCGAGAACCCGACGCGCATGGCCACGATCGGATTCGAGGTGTTCCGCTATCAGCTCGTCGCTTACGTGATCGCGGGCGGCCTCGCCGGCCTGTCCGGCTTCCTGCTTGCCAACGCCACCGACTTCGTCAGCCCGGCCTACATGTCCTGGCAGCGCTCGGGCGAGCTCATCATCATGGTCCTGCTCGGCGGCATGGGCACGCTCTACGGCGCCATCGTCGGGGCGGCGGCGTTCCTGCTGGCGGAGGAATGGCTGTCCGGCCTGACCGAGCACTGGAAGATGATCTTCGGACCGTTGCTGATCATCGTCGTGCTGTTCGCGCGCGGCGGTCTCGTCGGCGTGCTCATGTCGAGGTCGCGCCATGACTGAGCCCGTGCTGCGTCTCGAAGGCCTGCGCAAGAGCTTCGGCGGCCTCACCGTCACCGACAACGTCACGCTCGACGTGGTGGCGGGCGAGCTGCACGCGGTGATTGGGCCGAACGGCGCGGGCAAGACCACGCTGATCAACCAGGTCTCCGGCATGCTGTCGTCCGACGGCGGACGCATCCTGTTCGCCGGCGCCGACGTGACGCGGCTGCCGATGCATGCGCGTGCGGCGCTCGGCATCGCGCGCTCGTTCCAGATCACCTCGATCCTGCCGGGTTTTTCCGCGCTCGAGAACGTCGCCATCGCGGTGCAGGCGCGCTCGGGAACGAGCTTCCGCTTCTTCGGGCGCGCCGCCGCCGAGCAGGCGCTCAACGCGCCCGCCATGGAGGCGCTGGCGGAGACGGGACTTGCGGCGCGCGCGCACGTCCTGGCGGCGCACCTCTCGCACGGCGAGCGGCGCGCGCTGGAGCTCGCCATCGCGCTCGCGATGCAGCCCAGGCTCCTGCTGCTCGACGAGCCGATGGCGGGGACGAGCCACGAGGAGACCGAACGGCTGATCGTGCTGCTGCGCCGGCTCAAGGGCCGCGTGCCGATCATGCTGGTCGAGCACGACATGAACGCCGTGTTCGCGCTCGCCGACCGCATCTCGGTGCTGATCTACGGGCGGATCCTGGCGAGCGGCCCGCCCGACGCGGTGCGCGCAGACCCTCAGGTGGTGACGGCCTATCTCGGCGAGGAGATGGAGTAGCGATGCTCGGCGTGCACGATCTCGCGGCATCCTACGGTCCGGCGCAGGTGCTGTTCGGCATGACGTTCGAGGTGCGCGCGGGCGAGGTCGTCACGCTGATCGGCCGCAACGGCATGGGCAAGACCACGACCATCCGCACGCTGATGGGCCTGCTGCCGGCGCGCGCGGGCCGCGTGACCTTCGAGGGCCGCGCGCTCACGGGACTGCCGCCGTATCGCGTTGCGCAGGCCGGTCTCGGGCTTGTGCCGGAAGGACGCCAGGTGTTCCCGACATTGACCGTGGAGGAGAACCTGATCGCCACTGCCGCCGCGCGGTTCGGCGATGCGCGCTGGAACGTGTCGCGCGTCTACGAGATGTTTCCGCGCCTCGCCGAGCGGCGCCGCAACATGGGCAACCAGCTCTCGGGCGGCGAGCAGCAGATGCTGGCGATCGGGCGCGCCCTGATGACCAATCCCAAGCTGCTCATCCTCGATGAGGCGACGGAAGGACTGGCGCCGCTCATCCGTACCGAGATCTGGCAGTGCCTTGCGCGGCTCAAGGGCGAGGGGCTGTCGATTCTGGTGGTGGACAAGCACATCGAGGCGCTCAAGCGCATCGCCGACCGTCACGTGGTGATCGAAAAGGGCCGCGTGGTGTGGAGCGGTACGTCGGCGGAACTGACCGCGGACACCTCGGTGCGCGAGCGCTACCTGCAGGTGTGAGGCGGACGCCTCGCGCCGCCGACGCGCCCCGCGTGCTCACTGCGGTGTGCTCATTGCGGCTCGAGCTTGGCGATCTCCATCAGCTTGCGCCACTTCACGACCTCCTCGGCCAGCATGTCCTTGAGCCTGGCCGTGCTGCCGGGCATCGGGTCGGTGGCGACGCGCGCGAGATAGGCACGCGTATCCTCCGAGGCGACCGCCGCGTTGAGCCAGCCTTCCAGCTTGGCGATCGCCGCGGGCGGCGTGCCGGCCGGCGCATAGGCGGCGAACCAGGCGGTGATGTCGAAATCGGAGTAGCCGAGCTCGCGCATGGTCGGCAGGTCCGGCACCGACGGCGAGCGCTCGCGCGTCGACACCGCGAGCAGCTTCACGCGACCGGCCTTGGCCTGACCGAGCAGGAAGGTCGCGTCGCCGAACACGAGGTCGAGCGTGCCTTGCGCGACGTCCGGCACCGCATCGATCAGCGCTTTATAGGGAACGCGCGTCATCCGCGTGTCGGTGAGCTTGAGCAGGTACTCGATGCCCATGATCGCCGTCGTCGTGTTGGCGGCATAGGTCGCCTTGCCGTCCTTCTTGCGGATGAGCTCGAGGAGGTCCGCCATCGAATTGACCGGCGAGTTCGGCGGCACGGCGAACACGAACGGCAGGCTGGCCAGCGTCGTGACCGGCGCGAAGCTCTTGATCGGATGGTACGGCACGTCCTTATAGAGGTAGAGGTTGCCGGCGAAGGCGACGTTCGGCGCCACCAGCAGCGTGTAGCCGTCGGGCTTGGCCTGCGCCGCGGCGCCCGCGCCGAGATTGCCGCCGGCGCCCGGCCGGTTCACCACGACCACGCTCTGGCCGCAGGCATCCTGCAGCTTGGCCGCGAAGTGGCGCGTGATGAGATCCGCGCCGCCGCCTGCGGCCAGTCCCGAGATGATCGTGATCTTCTGGTTCGGATAGTCGCCGGCGCCTTGCGCCGTTGCGCCGCCCGTGAACGCAGCTGCGATCGCCGCCGCCGCAAGAACGCTGATGGCTGCACGCCGTGTCATGCCGTTGCCTCGCCCGATCGTTTCCTCGCCTCGGCCTTTCTGTTCTGTCGTGCCGTCGGCTCGGCAAGCCTGACACCTGGCGTGGCGCAGTTCAACGCGCGCGTCATTCGCTGGACACATGCGTGGCGGCGGAAAACGCCGTGCTCGAGCGGTTGCATCCGCGCCGCGCCGGGTTAGCGTTGCGGGATAACATGCGAACGATCAGGGAGGCCGCGATGCCGCAAGTTCTCAGCGAGGACGAGGTCCGCTTCTTCAACGAGAACGGCTATCTCTCGCCGATCCGCGCCGTCGCCGAGACCGAGGCCGCCGACTGCCGGCGGCGGCTGGAGGATTTCGAGGCGGAGACCGGCAAGCCCGCCGTCGACACGATCCACATCAAGGGCCATCTCTATTTCGACTGGGCCTGGCGGCTGGCGCGCAACCCGCGGCTCGTCGGCGCCATCGCGGACATCGCCGGCACCGACCTCTTCATCATGGCCTCGCGCTTCTGGATCAAGGATCCGCAGGACCGCAAGTACGTGAGCTGGCATCAGGATCACGCCTACTTCGGCCTCAAGCCGCCGACCATCATCACCGCCTGGCTCGCACTCAACGAGGTGACCCGCCACAACGGCTGCATGCGCGTCATCCCCGGCTCGCACCGCAGCGGCACCCACAGGCACGTCGAGACCTTCGACAAGGACAACCTGCTCTCGCGCGGCCAGGCACTCGCCGACGTGGATGAGCAGAGCGCGGTCGACATCGTGCTCAAGCCGGGCGAGTTCTCGCTCCATCACGGCCACCTGTTCCACTCGTCCGAACCGAACGTCTCCGATGACCGGCGCATCGGGTTCGCAATGATGTTCATTCCTGCGCACGTGGAATCGACGCTCGGCCGCCGCTCGGCGACGCTGATCAGCGGCGAGGACCGCTACGGCCACTGGGACCACGACCCGCTGCCGACGCGCGACCGCGATCCGGTGATCTGGGACCTGATGCATCAGGCCGATCGCCACTACCGCGATCGCGCCCACAGGCAGGACGCCGAACCGGCCGCAGCCAAGTAGCCGCCGCGTTTCACAAGGTGGAACCGTGCGCGGCAGCGCGCCGCAGCGCGCGCGTCCGCTGCAACCACAACAACCGGAATTTTCGTCCGCTGGTTGTGGCGCGCGCATATAGCTGCGAAAAACTTGCAACATGTTGATTGCGCGCAACCCCACGGGCTGCGCGATCCGTTAACTTCTTCCCGTGTTCGGCGTCATACTGATTCGCACTGCTGCGAGGCTTATTTGTCGCTGAGTGGCCTATATTTCCCGTCGGCCGAACGCGGGCTTCCCGCACGCACGATCCTCGGCGTCGTGGTCGTCGCCGTTCTGCTGCCGACGCTCATGGTCGCGGGGTGGCTGGCCACGCTCGCGGCCGACGCCGAACGCGCGCAGATCGAGCGCAACATCGAGCAGCATGCGCGCGAGATTTCGGTCGTGCTCGACCGCGAGGTCGCGGGCATCAAGGGGATGCTCACGGCGCTCGGCACGTCGGCGTCGCTGCACAACGGAAACCTCCAGGGCTTCCATGCCAAGGCGGTCGGGATTTCGCAGCAGTTCGGGCTGCAGATCGCGCTGTTCGACCGGCTCGAGAGGCGGCACGTCCTCAACACCGCCGCGCCCTACGGCGCACACCTGACAAGCTATTCGTTTCCGCAGCCGCTCGTCGAGCAGATCGTCGGAACCAGGGCCCCGATCGTGACCGGCGTCATGCTCAGCCCGATCCGCAACCGTTACAGCGTGGCGGTCGTCCTGCCCGTGCGCCCCGCCCCCGATCTCGACTATCTTATCAGCGCCAGCATCGACGCCGACAAGCTTGCCGAGGTCTTCAACGTCGCGCCGCTGCAGCCGCATTACGTCGCCGCGGTCGTCGACCGTGACGGCGTGATCGTCGCGCGCTCCAGCAGGCATCACGAGCTCGTCGGCACGCGCGTGCAGCACCACAGCATTCCGCCCGGCATGCAGGGGGAGTTCGAAGGTCCCAGCGCCGACGGCGTCGACTTCCATTGGTTCTACCACCGGTCGCCCATCACCGGCTGGACCGTCCTGATCGGCGCGCCGCGCGACGTGTTCGAGCAGTCGTTCAAGCTGATGTCGAAGCTCCTGGCGGGAGCCGCCCTCGCGTTGTTCGCCGTAGGATTGACGGCGGCCTATTGCATCGGCGGCGGCTTCTCGCGCGCGGTGTCGGAAATCGGCCATGCCGCGCGCGAATTGCCGCGGCGTCCGCCGCCGCAAAGCGTCTCCTCGCATTTCCTCGAGGCCAATCGCCTGCTTGACGATCTCAAGGCGGCATCCCTCGATCTGCGCTCCACCGATGCGCAGCAGCGCTTCGCGATCGAGGCGGCGGGCATCGGCACCTGGAGCTGGGACCTTGTGAGCAGCCGCCTCATCGCCTCGCCGCGCACGTGTGAACTGTACGGGTTGTCTGCGAGCGCCGAGCCGACGATGGACTATCTCATCAGCGCGGTGCATCCGGCCGACCGCGATCTCATCCGCCAGGCGGTTCGGCGATGCTTCGCGGGCGTCGAGACCTGCGAAGCCGAGTTCCGGGTGCTGGGCGCGGACGGCAGCTCGGACCGCTGGCTCAGCCTCAAGGGCCGTGTCGAGCGCGATGCCTCGGGCACGCCGGTGAGCATCCACGGCGCGGTCCAGGACATCACGGACCGCAGGACGGGCGAGCATGAGCGGGTGGTGCTGCTGCGCCGGCTGACGTGCGCGCAGGAGGCGGAACGCCTGCGGCTTGCGCACGAGCTGCACGACCAGACCGCCCAGAGCCTGACCGCGGCGCAGCTCGAGCTCAAGCGCATCGAGGCCGAGCTCGGCCCCGGCGCGGCAACCCGCCTCGCCTGGCTGCGCAGCCAGCTCGAGGACATGGCCAAGACCGCGCACCGGATCGCCTATGAGCTGCGGCCGCCCGCACTCGACATCGACCTGCGGGTCGCGCTGTCCGGCCACCTCGCCGACTGGGGCGCGACCTACGGCATCTGCACGGACTTCCAGTTCAACTGCCAGCGCGCCGAAGGCAAGCGTCTTCCCGACGAGGTCAGGACCTCGGTCTACCGTATCGTGCAGGAGGCCCTCACCAACGTCGCCCGGCACGCACGCGAAGCCACGGCGGTGAGCCTCGTCGTCAATTGCCGCGACGATCTTGTGCAGGTGACGATCGAGGACGACGGGCGGGGGTTCGATCCGGGCGACGACCCGGAACGCGCGCGCCGTTCGGGCCTGGGCCTCGCGGGCATGCGCGAGCGGGCGGCGCTCGTCGGCGGGCACGTCGAGATCGAATCGTCGCCTGGCGTCGGCACGACAGTCTTCGTGCGGGTGCCGCTGCAAGAGAGGAGGCAAGTCGCGTGACTCGCAACATCCGCCTGTTCCTGGCCGACGATCATCCCATCGTGCTCGCGGGCCTGCGCGAGCTGGTGCGGGGCGAGCCCGACATGGAGGTGCTGGGCGAGGCGACCGCCGGCTGGGCCGCGCTCAAGGGGATCCGCGAGCTGCAGCCGGACGTGGCGGTCATCGACATTTCGATGCCCGAGCTCAACGGCATCCTGATCGCGCGGCGGATCGCGAAGGAAGCGCCGAGTGTCCGCATCCTCGTGCTGACGTTCCATGAAGACCGCGCCTATGTGCATCAGGCGCTGCAGGCGGGGGTGCGCGGCTACGTTCTCAAGCGCACGGCGGCGGATACCCTGCTGCACGCCATCCGCGCGGTCTATGTCGGCGGCCTTTATGTCGACCCATCCGTCGCCGGGCGCCTGTTCGAGGGCAAGGAGGGCCGCGCGGGCAAGTCGCTGGAGAACCGCCAAACCATCTCGCTGACCGACCGCGAGGCGGAGGTCCTGAAGATGGCGGCGCTCGGCTTCACCAACAAGGAGATCGCCGGGCGCCTCGGCGTCGGCATCAAGTCGGTCGAGACCTACAAGGCGCGCGGCTCCGACAAGCTCGGCCTCAAGAGCCGGGCCGAGATCGTGCGCTTTGCCTCGGCCGAAGGCTGGCTGATGGATCTCTAGAGCATGATCCCGAAAAGTGGCGGCCGGTTTTCGGACAAGATCATGCTCAGGCAATTACAGAGCATGATCCCGAAAAGTGGCGGCCGGTTTTCGGACAAGATCATGCTCAAGCAATTACAGACCATGATCCCGAAAAGTGGCGGCCGGCTTTCGGACAAGATCATGCTCAAGACACCCGCGCCCGCGAATTTCGATCCGGTCTGACCCGCTCGCGGTCTGGGGGCGCCTTGCAACAACCGCGCGTTTGATCCGGCGCGGCGATGGTGCCGCGTCCGCGCGCGGCCATTTTTCCGTGCCGGTTCCGATTCGTAACCAAAACGTAAACGTGTCCGGGGTTGCCCTGACCGCGGCGCGGAAGCACCAGCCAAAAGTTTTAACGGTCATTGCTAGGCTGAGCCGCGCGAAAGATCGAATGCACATGAAATCAACACGTAAGGGTTCATCATCGTTAACCTCGTAGGAATGGGTATCAGGCAGAATCAGCTTCGCCACTCGCAGGACGCAGAACGCGTACATCTGAAATGACCTCTCAGCCCGCTCCCCAACCCGCAGCCGATAGCCCGCTTGCGCCGATCGATTGGCAACCCGCCGGCGCCGACCGCAATTCGTCGGATCTGGTGCAGTTCATCAGCTTCGCCATCGGCAACGATCAGTACGGCGTCGACATCATGGCCGTACGCGAGATCAAAGGCTGGTCGGAGATCACCCACCTGCCAAACCAGCCGGAATACGTGCGCGGCGTCCTCAACCTGCGCGGCGTCATCGTGCCGATCATCGACCTGCGCTGCCGCTTCGGCCAGGGCCTGACCGAGGCGACGCCGACCCACATCGTGATCATCGTGCAGATCGGCGCGCGCCCGGTGGGCCTGCTGGCCGACCGCGTTCTGGATATCGTTTCGGTCGACAGCGCCAATATTCAGGCCGTTCCGCGCATTGCGCAGGCCTCGCGCATCAACTTCCTGTCCGGGCTGGTGACGGTCGACGCGGCGATGATCGCGTTGATCGACCTTCCCAACCTGCTGTCGTTCTCCGATCTCCAGAGCAAGGACCAGCCCGCCTAGCGTCCGTCCATCCTCGTTTCCAACCCTTCAACTTCCACCCTTTTCGGAGCGGAAAGACTTCCAATGTCACCAGTTCAGCGTGGGTCGGCTGCAGCGCTTGCGCCAAGTGCGCCGGTTATCGCCGACCCCCGTCGCGAGTTCGCATTCTCCGACGCCGATTTTCAGGACCTTGCCCGGCTCGCCTACGAGCATGCGGGGATCGTGCTCGGCGAGAGCAAGCGCAATCTCGTGTACAGCCGGCTGTCGCGCCGGTTGCGGACGCTGAACCTCGACAGCTTTGCCGTCTACCGCGAATACCTCAACGAGAATGCGCGCGAGGTCGAGAACTTCGTCAACTCGATCTCGACCAACCACACCAAGTTCTTCCGCGAATCCCATCATTTCGACCATTTCCGCAGCCATGTCGCCGGGCACTTCGCCCAGCTCGCACGCGGCAACGCCGCGAGCCGCCTGCGCATCTGGTCCGCCGGCTGCTCGTCCGGCGAGGAGCCTTATACGATCGCTGTGGTGCTCCGCCATCAGGTCCCGGACATCGCGCGCTATGATGCGCGCATTCTGGCGACCGACATCGACACCGACATCCTCGCCAAGGGCGTGCGCGGCGAATATCCCGCCAACGTGCTCGACGAGGTGCCGGCGGCCTATCAGGACTATTTCGAGAAGGCGGGCGGCGCGCGCGCGGCGAGCACGGTCGTCATGGCGGAGGAAATCCGCAAGCTGATCGCCTACCGGCAGCTCAACCTGCTCGGCGCCTGGCCGATGAAGGGCCTGTTCGACGCGATCTTCTGCCGCAACGTGATGATCTATTTCGACGGGCCGACCAAGGCCAAGCTGGTCGAGCGCTTCACGCAGCAGCTCAAGCCCGGCGGCTGGCTTTACATCGGCCATTCGGAATCGCTGATCGGGTCGCATCCCGGGCTGCAGCTTGTCGGCCGCACCATCTACCGGAGAGAGCCGTGATCACCGCAGCCGCGCTGCGCCCGGCGGCGACCGCCGGTCCCGAAGAGAGCGGCCCGAGCTCGAGCGGGCGGCGCTTCTTCGACGCCAACAATGGCGTGTGGATGGTGAAGGTATTCCCCGGCGAGTATTACGTCACCTCGCGCTCGGACGAGGTGCTGGTCACGATCCTCGGGTCCTGCGTGTCCGCCTGCATCCGCGATCCGCGCACCGGCATCGGCGGGATGAACCATTTCATGCTGGCGCAAGGCCAGTCGCAGAGCTGGGACGGGGATCCTGAGTCGGCGCGCTACGGCAACTTCGCGATGGAGAAGCTGATCAACGAGCTGCTCAAGGCCGGCTGCTCGCGCCAGTCGCTCGAGATCAAGGTGTTCGGCGGCGGCAACGTCACCGACACCCGAAATCTCATCGGGACGCAGAACTGCGAGTTCGTGCTGCGCTATCTCGAAAGCGAGGGTCTGCCGATCGCAGCCCAGGACCTGGGCGGACAATATCCGCGGCGTATCCATTACTACCCGTCGACCGGCCGCGTCGTGCGCCGCCTCCTGGCCGGCAGCGAGACGACCGCGATCGCGCGCGAGGAGTCGGAATACGCTGGCCGCCTGAAGTCGCGCAAGGTCGCCGGGGAAATCGAACTGTTCGAATAATATGGGGACGATCTGATGCCTTCGCCTGTTCGAGTTCTCGTGGTGGACGACTCCTCCCTCATGCGGCAGCTGCTTTCGACGCTGCTCGCGGAGGACCCGGAGATCGAGGTGGTCGGCACTGCGCCCGATCCGCTGGTGGCGCGCGAGCGGATCAAGGAGCTCAATCCCGACGTGATCACGCTCGACGTCGAGATGCCGCACATGGACGGCGTCTCCTTCCTGCGCAAGATCATGACGCTGCGGCCGATGCCGGTCGTGATGATCTCGACGCTCACCCAGGCCGGCGCCGAGATCACGCTCGAGGCGCTCGAGATCGGCGCGGTCGACTTCATCGCCAAGCCCGTCAACAACGTCGCGCAGGAACTGGCTGCGATCGCCGGCGATCTGCAGGCCAAGGTCAAGGCCGCCGCGCGCACCAAGATCGGCGCGCATCGCGCGGCCGCGGCCGCCGTGGCGCCGCGTCCCCCGCGCGCGCACAAGTTCGTGTCGTCCGGCGACAAGATCGTGCTCATCGGCGCCTCCACCGGCGGCGTCGAGGCGCTCAAGGCCGTGCTCATGGGCCTGCCGGGCGACTGTCCGCCGATCCTCATCACGCAGCACATGCCGCCGCGCTTCACCGCCGCCTTCGCCGAGCGGCTCAACCGCGAATGCCCGATGACCGTCTCCGAAGCCAGGCAGGACGACGTCGTCGAGCAGGGCCACGTCTATATCGCACCCGGCTCGCATCACCTCGAACTGGTGCGCAAGGGGACCGGCTTCGCCTGCGCCATCAACGAGGGCCCGCCGGTGTCGGGCCATCGCCCGTCCGTCGACGTGCTGTTCCGCTCGGGCGTGCGCAGCGCCGCCGCGAAGGCGGTCGGCGTGATCCTCACCGGCATGGGCAAGGACGGCGCCGATGGCCTGGTCGAGCTGCGCCGCTCGGGCGCGGTGACCATCGGCCAGGACGAGGCAACCGCGCTGATCTATGGCATGCCGCGCGTCGCGTTCGAGCGCGGCGGCGTCGCCAAGCAGCTCCCGCTCTCGCACGTCGCCGACGCGATCCTCGACGCCTGCGGCGTGCCGCATCCCGCACACGACAGTTCGCACGCCCGCAAGGCAGGTTGATCCGACAAGCCCTCGAAGTGGATACGATGATGAATGGTGCAACGGCAGACGCGCTCAAGCTGGGTCCGGTCCTCGACCTTGCCGCCGCCGAAGGCCTGCTTGCGACGCTCAAGCAGCGCGCACAGGCGGCCGCAGGGACGCGCATCGACGCATCGGCGGTCGATCTGCTGACGCTGCCGTGCATCCAGGTCATCCTCGCTGCCGCCAAGGGCGGGCACAAGATCGCGGTCATCGATCCGTCCGAGGCCTTCACCGCCGCCTTCGCCGATCTGGCGCTCGACTGGCCGCGCGACGACGTGCCTCTTGATGAGGCGCCCGCTGCCGAAGCCGCGCCGTCCGATGCGCCCGCTCCGGCGGCCGAATTGTCCCAAGCGCCGGCGGATGATCCGCCGGCCGCTCCTGCCGCTCCAACCCAAGATGCCGCGATGACCAAAAGAATCCTGACGATCGACGATTCCAAGACCATTCGCGACATGCTGCGCATGACGCTGGCCGGCGCGGGCTTCGAGGTGCTGCAGGCCGTCGACGGCCAGGACGGCGTCGAGGTGATGGACCGCGAGAAGGTCGATCTCGTGATCACCGACATCAACATGCCGCGCATGAACGGCTACGAGGTCGTCCGCCACCTGCGCGGCAACCCCAATCACAAGAGCCTGCCGATCCTCGTGCTCACCACGGAGAGCGACAGCGACAAGAAGAACCTCGCGCGCGAGGCCGGGGCGACCGGATGGATGGTCAAGCCGTTCGATCCCGACCGTCTGGTCGAGACGGTGCGCAAGGTGATTCCGTAAGGCTGAGGTCGGGACATGTCGAGCTTCGAGCAGCTGAAACAGACCTTCTTCGACGAATGCGGCGACCTGCTGCAGCAGATCGAATCGGGCCTGACCGACATCCGCGAGGGCAGCCACTCGGATGACACGATCAACGCCGTGTTCCGCGCGGTGCATTCGGTCAAGGGCGGGGCGGGCATCTTCGGGTTCGAGCACCTCGTCGGATTCGCGCATGTCTTCGAGACGGTGCTCGACGCCATGCGCAGCGACCGGCTGGCGGTCACGTCCGACAACGTCGATACGCTCCTCGCCTCCAGCGACGTGCTGACCGACCTCGTCGCGATGTCGCGCGCCGGAGAGACGCCGCCGGCGGACTATGGCAACGAATGCCGCACCGCGCTCCAGCAGCTCATGGGCGGGGGCGACGAGGACGTCGTCGCCGACGACGGCGAGGCCGCTGGCGATTTCGACATCGAGTTCACCCCGGTGCAGATCAACCTCGACGAAGGCATCGCCGGCGAGCAGCAGTTCGAGATCACGTTCCGGCCGGGGCCGGAGATGCTCAGGAAAGGCAGCGATCCGCTCAACATCCTGCGCGAGCTGCGCCAGCTCGGCAAACTCGAGCTGACCGCCGAGACCGACCGGCTGCCGGTCCTCTCGGAGATCGAGTTCGACCGTCCCTACATCGGCTGGACCGCCAGGCTCGAGACCACGCGCCCGCAGGCCGAGGTCGAGGGCGTGTTCGACTTCGTGGCCGGCGACTGCGAACTCGCCATCGTGAACACGACGCCGGTTCCGGCCCTCGACATCGGGCTGCCCGCGCCGGCGGCCGGCGAGACCTCGCTTCCGTCCGTCGATTTCGCGCCTCCGATCGCGCCCGAGGCCGAAAAGCCCAAGGCCGCTGCCGCGGGGACGCGCGCGTCAGAACCTGGCGAGAAGAGCGCTGCCCCGCCCAAGGCGGCGGCGACCACCACCCGCGTCGAGCTCGAGAAGATCGACCGCGTCGTCAACATGGTCGGCGAGCTGGTGATCGCGCAGGCGATGCTCGGCCAGATCGTCCACGAGCTGCCGGAGAGCGTGAGCGCCCGCCTGCAGCAGACCCTGGACGAGGTCGTGCATCACACGCGCGAGCTCAAGGACAGCGTGATGTCGATGCGCGCCCAGCCGGTCGGCGCGGTGTTCCAGCGCATGCCGCGTCTCGTGCGCGAGCTGTCGGCCAAGACCGCGAAGAAGGTGCGGCTGGAGATGACCGGCGAGAGCACCGAGGTCGACCGCTCGATCGTGGAGATGCTGAGCGATCCGCTCACCCACATCATCCGCAACTCGGTCGATCACGGCATCGAATCTCCGGCCAACCGGACGGCCGCGGGCAAGCCCGAGGAGGGGACGATCCGTCTCTCCGCCGGCCACCGCGGCGGCCGCATCGTGATCGAAATCGCCGATGATGGCGCCGGCATCAATCCCGAGCGCGTGCTCAAGAAGGCGCGTGAGCGCGGCCTGGTCGCGCCCGACGCCAACCTGACCGAGGACGAGATCAACAACCTGATCTTCATGCCCGGCTTCTCGACCGCGGAAACCGTGTCCGACATTTCCGGCCGCGGCGTCGGCATGGACGTCGTGCGCCGCAACATCCAGGACATCGGCGGCCGCATCTCGCTCAAGTCCGAGCGCGGACGCGGCATGATCATCCAGCTTGCCCTGCCGCTCACGCTCGCGGTCATGGACGGCATGGTGATCCGGGTCGGCCGCGAGACCTACGTCGTGCCGATGTCGGCGATGGTCGAATGCCTGCGTCCGCCGCGCTCCGACATCCACGATCTCGTGGGCACCCGCGGCATGCTCAAGCTGCGCGGCGAGCTGCTGCCGATCGTCGATCTGGGCGATCTGCTCGATGTGCGCTCCACCGAGGCCGAGGGCGGCGGCGTCGTGATCATCACCGAGGCCGGCGAGGACATCCGCTTTGGCCTGCGCGTGGACGAGCTCTGCGGTCACCAGCAGGTGGTCATCAAGAGCATCGAGGAGAGCTACGGCTCGATCCCGGGCATTTCCGCGGCGACCATCCTCGGCAACGGCCGGGTGGCGTTCATCCTCGACACGGAGAAGCTCTACGAAATGGCGGCGATCCAGCCTCCGCCGTCGGCAATGGCCGCGGCGAAATACGACGCCCCCGCGATGGCAATGCGAAACTGATCCCAGCAACGAAACCCGCACGTTCAGAAAAGAAGAGAGCCAAATGCCTGTAGCATCCACCCTGAAAGTCCTGATCGTCGACGATCAAAACAGCGTCCGCCAGATGACGCGCATGACGCTCGAGGAGCTCGGCATCAGCCTCGTGCACGAGGCCGAGAACGGTGTGTCCGCCTTCCAGACGGCGACGCTCCAGCCGATCGACCTGATCATCTCGGACTTCAATATGCCCGAGATGGACGGGCTCGGGCTCCTGCGCGCGGTGCGCGGCCATGCGGCCATCCGCAAGCTGCCGTTCATCCTGCTCACCGGGCGCGGGGACCGCGAGCTGGTGGTCAAGGCGGCACAAGCCGGCGTGAACAACTATCTGGTCAAGCCGTTCACGACCGCGATTTTGCGCGAGAAGATCGAACAGGTCGTCGGCAAGCTGACGTGACCTCGATGCGGCTGGATCAGACCTACGCTGGGGACGACGATCCGCACGACGCGAGCGTGCTCGCGGAGCCGGCGGACGATCTGGCTGCATTTCTCGGCACGCTGGCGGCGATGCTGCGCGAGACCACGACGAAGTTCGAGCAGACCGCCTCCAAGGTCACCGAGCTCATCGTCACCCAGCCCGGACAGACGGACCGCGAGCTCGTGGTCGCGCTGCAGGATTTCGACCGGCTGAACCAGGAGTTCGCCGCGATCTCCGATGCGCTGACCCGCACCGGCTCGTCGATGACCGGCACGTGGACGATGAACGAGGGCGAAGACCACCCCGGACACAAGGTGATCGGCGCGATCTCGATCGCCGAGCTGCGCGACCGGATGCTCACGCACCTCAAGCTCACGCCCGCCGAGCCCACGGTGGCGTCGTTGATGGAGGAACCGCTTCCGCCGGCCGATGATGACCTGAGCGCGGAATTCTAGGCAGGTGGGGTGCGCATGATTCGGCACGGCCGGAACGCCCCGCGCTTAAGGAAGTCTCAACGGGCGCGTCCCGCGCGGGTTTTGCATGGGGGAAATCCCGACAGGCGGCGTTCGCGCAAAAATAATCATTGGCGGGCATCGTCGGTCCGGCAAGCCGGCTGCGCGCGTCCCCTCGCGACGCCGCCGCGTCGTGTGAACGAGGGATCCGGCCCTTGCGGGCCGGTGCGCAGGGCGTGAGCAAGCAACACAAGAGCCTGCGGGGCATTTCGTTTCTGGTGGCGGACGCGAACTCGTATTTCTCGTCGCTGCTGTTCTCGATGCTCAAGGGCTTCGGCGCTGACAAGATCGTGCAGACCCGCGATTGGGGCACCGCCATCGAGGCCCTGACCGCGACCAAGGTCGACGTGCTCTTGTGCGACTCCGGGCTGCCGCCCGGCGGCGGCATCCGCTTCGTGCGCGGGCTGCGCACCGACAGCACGGCGCCTTACCGCAAGATCCCGATCCTGTTCATGACCAACGACGGGCGGGTCAGCACGGTGAAGGCGGCGCGCGACGCCGGCGCCAACATGATCATCATGAAGCCGCTCTCGCCGAAGAACCTCTATGAGCGCCTGGTGTGGGTGGCGTTCGACGCACGCGCCTTCGTCGAGACGCCGAACTATTACGGCCCCGACCGCCGTTTCAAGATCGAGGGCTTTCCCGACGGCCAGGGCAAGCGCAAGGGCGACCTGCCGGTCGAAGTCGCCGAGAGCGACGGCGCGTCGCTGTCGCAGAATGAGATCGACTCGCTGTTCGCCGACGCCCGCAACGTCTAGAGCATGATTCCGAAAGCGGAAGCCGTTTTCGGACAAGATCATGCTCAAGCAAAAGGCCGGACCATGATCGCGATTCGCTCTGATCGGATCATGGTCCAGGACGCGGCCACCGCGCGGCGCTTCACTCCGCCGCGCTGACGTGGCGCGCGCGCGTGTAGCGGTTGGCCGGGACCGGCAGGCCGAGATTCTCGCGTAGCGTGCGGCCTTCGTACTCGGTGCGGAACACGCCGCGCCGCTGCAATTCGGGGATGACGAGATCGACGAAGTCGTCGAGGCCTTTCGGGAAGGTCAGCGGCAGCACGTTGAAGCCGTCGCAGGCGCCCGCCTCGAACCAGCTCTGCAGCGCGTCGGCGATCTCGGCCGGCGTGCCGCACACCGTGCGGTGCGCGCGCTGTCCGATCACGCGGCGCATGAGCTGGCCCAGCGTGAGGTTCTCGCGCTTGACGAGGTCCATCATTACCGCGAGCCGGCCGCGCTCGGCGTCGGCGTATTTGGGCTCCGGCACCGGGCCGTCGAGCGGGAATTTCGAGAGGTCGAAGCCGAAATAGCTCGAGAGCTGCTTGAGCCCGAATTCCGGATGGATCAGCTCCTGCAGCTTCTCGTACTTGTCCTCCGCCTCGGCGCGCGTGCGCCCGACCACCGTCATCACGCCCGGCATCACCTTGATCTCGTCTGCCGAGCGGCCGTGGGCCGCGGCGCGGGCGCGGATGTCGCGTGTGAAGGCGCGCGACTGCTCCATATCCTGCTGCACGGTGAAGATGACCTCGGCGGTCTCCGCGGCGAGGTCGCGCCCGTCCTCGGACTGGCCGGCCTGCACGATGACGGGGCGGCCCTGCGGCGTGCGCTGGATCATCAGCGGGCCGCGCACCGAGAAGTGCTTGCCCTTGTGGTTGAGGAAATGCAGCTTGGCAGGATCGAAGTAGAGCCCGGCCGCCTTGTCGGCGACGACCGCGTCCTCCTCCCACGAATCCCACAGTCCGAGCACCACATGCGCGAACTCCTTGGCGCGCGCGTAGCGCTCCGCGTGCGGGATGTGGCTCTCCTTGCTGAAGTTGAGCGCCTCGGCGGCGGCCAGCGAGGTGACGAGGTTCCAGCCGGCGCGGCCGTTGCTGATGTGGTCGAGCGAGGCGAAGAAGCGGGCGACGCTGAACGGCTCGTAGTAGGTCGTCGTCATGGTGGCGACGAGCCCGATGCGCTCGGTCACCGCGGACAGCGCGCCGAGCAGGGTGAGGGGCTCGAGCCGCGAGGCCGAGGTCTGGCGTTTCCACACCTCGACGTCGTCCGAGCCGAAGGTGGCGTTGGTGTCGGCGGTGAACAGCAGGTCGAACTTGCCGCGCTCGGCGGTGCGCGCGATCTGCATATAGTGCTTCACGTCGAGCTTGGCGCGCGGGTCGACGTCGGGGTCGCGCCAGGCGGCGACGTGGTGGCCGATGCCCTCGAAAAAGAGGCCGAGCCTCATCATCGGGCGTGCGGGGCTGGTCATGGGCGTAGTCCGTTGTTTGCCGGATCATACGCGAGCCGCATCCCGCTGTCAGTGCGCGCCGCCCGCGGCATTCCCGGGCCGCATGCGGCGCAGCCCCGGATGCATGATGTCGTGTCCGGCCATGGGCGCGGCATCATCCGCCGAACATCGGATCGATCGGCACGCGATAGCCGTTGGCGAGGCGGTTGGTCTCGTTGGCCATGCCGACCACGGCCATCAGCTCGGCGAACATCGCATCGTTCATCCCGGCCTTGCGCGCGGCCGCGCCGTGACTGGCGATGCAATAGCCACAGCCGTTGGTGACGCTGACCGCGAGGTAGATCATCTCCTTGGTGCGGGCGTCGAGCGCGCCGGGCGCCATGATCTCCTTGACGCTCTCCCATGTGCGCTTGAGCCCGGCCGGGTCGTGCGCGAGGTATTTCCAGAAGTTGTTCACGTCGGGCACGTTGCGGGTCGTCTTGATGTCGTCGAACACGGCGCGCACCTCGGGCGAGGCGGCTGAGTACTCGATCGGCTGCAGGCTCATGGCGCGGCTCCTCAGGCTCGGGTCGCCCGCATGCTAGCCCGGGCCGCGCCGCGGGCGCGACAGGTCTCTGCAAAGCCTGAAAGATGGAAACGCAACGGTTCCCAGGTTCGCGCGCGGCCTACTTGCCGTCGGGCTTGCCGGCTTCGAGCGCGCGGGCGTCGCGCGCCATGACCATGCATTCGAGCAGCTCGACATAGCTGGGCAGGCCGCCCATCCTGGTCTGGTCCAGGCAGGTCTGCTGATCGGCGCGGCTGAAGGTCGCCCACTGCTTGCGCAGGTCCTCGCGCGCGCCCTGCTCCTGCGCCATGCACCGGTCTTTGGAGGTCACTTGCCCGCCGGCGATGGAGGCCACCTGGCGGCAGCTCGCCTCGACATCGAGCACGGGGATTGCATCGGCGGCGACGGCGACCGGCATGGCCAGTACGAAGCTGGAGAGCAGGGTCCTGATCATGACGGTCGGCCTCGGTCCATTCGGTCGGTGCGACGGCGCGGGTGGAGCCGCCTTGCGGTCCGCCCGCGCGCCGGGCCGTGCATCACGCCAGGTTCCTGACCCTGAATGCGAGGCCGATCATCAGGATGCCGAAGACGATCGCGTAGACCGCGATGATCCAGACCAGCGCCAGCGCTCCGGCGCCGGGCGCCACCAGCACCAGCGCCCCGAAGATCACCGACACGATGCCGGACAGCACCAGCATCCATTCGCCTTCGATCTCCTTGCGCAGGCGGATGGCTCCGATGATCTCGAAGATCCCATGCACCAGCGCCCAGGCGCCGATGAACAGCACCAGCAGCACCGCGGTGATGCCGGGATAGACGAAAGTCACGACGCCGGCTGCGATCCCGAGCAGGCCGACGACGATCAGCCACCATGTCGGGGCGGGTTTGGCGCTGCCGAAGAACGCGGCCCACAACGAGATGATGCCGTCGGCGAAGGCGAATGCGCCGTAGAGCAGCACCAGCGTGGCCAGCGTCAGGCCGGGCCATGACAGCGCCAGGATTCCGAACAGGATCGCCACCGCGCCGCGCAGCGCGAGCACCCACCAGCTGTGCGCCAGTGCATGCTGCAGCGAGGACGGCGGATTCATCGACAGACGTGCGTCGGCTTGCATGACGTGCTCCATCTGATGTCGCAACGATCTTGGGCCGATGGGCCATGCTCCGCGTGCGACGTTGACCGGAAGCAGTGGCGGCGCTGCCGTGCGGCGCCGTCTTCGAGGTAAAGTTATCGAGCCGGAGAGGCGGCTTCGAGTTGGACAGAGGTCCAATGCGGTAACCGCAGGGAGAGCGGCTGCCTCGGAGCGGCGGCCTCGCCGCGCCCGGCGCGCAGACAGGCCGCGCGGCGCGGGGCGGAAAACGAGGCAGCGCGAGGCGCCGGAGCGTCGTGCGGATGTGGAAAGCGCCTCGCGCCGCTCGTCCGGTGGCGCACCACCGAGGGCGACGCTACGCAACGGCGCTGCGCAAATCCATGGGACCTTGGTCCGATCCCGGTAAACCTGAGTATAGGTTCGCAGGCGACGTCGATGGATCGCGGCGGATCGAGTCCTTCCGGTTGAGTGCGCTCTAGCGTCCCGACGAAGACGTCGTCGGCGCGGGCGGCGCTGCGGCCGCGGGTGTCGCGGGCGAGACCGACGAGATGCTCGGCTCCGGAAGCCACTCGCGGTTCATGACCTCCTTGGCGCGCGTCTCGTCCACGTAGGGCAGGATGAGTTGCTTGAAGGCGAACGCCACCTCGCCGTACTCGGACTTGCAGCGCGGTGCGCGCCGCTCGGGCAGATAGCCCTTGCTGATCAGGTCGCCGAACGTGTCGGGGTCGGCGCCGTAGCCGATGCACAGCAGGTTGTAGAAGCGTTGCATCGGCGCGCTGTGCTCGTCGGCGAAGGCCGACAGCGGAACCGTCACCGTCGGGTTCTGGACGTAGTTCTTGTAGCCGTAGGCGGCGCCGCCGATCAGGCGGCGGGCGCGCTCCTTGCCGAACAGCAGCATGATGTAGGTCGCGAACTGGTCGGCGGCGTCCTCGGTGCGTCCGAAGATCGGGACGTTGAGCAGGTCGAACGTGGCGTGCCCCATCTCGTGGGCCGCGACGTACAGGAGCTGGCCGAGCATCGCGTCCGCCGATGTGATGCCGGCCGGGGTGGGCTCCTTCGGCAGACTCTTGCGGATGTCGTCGACGTACTCGTAGCAGATCGTCAGCGTGAACCGCTGATACCATGCGTTCGACACGCCGTCGCACCCGCGCATGGTCAGCGTGACGTCGATCGGGAAACGAATGGGGCTGAAGATGTCGCGCAGGATCTCGAGCGCCTTGTGGTCCTTCAGCTTCTCGTACAGCTCCTGGTGCGCCGGATTGGTCGGCGCGACGTAATTGATCTTGATGCGGTCGGGGCTGCCGGCATCCTGCGCCAGCGCGGGGATCGCCGCAGATAGCGTGGCCGCGAACGCGGCGGCGCACAGCGCGGCGCGAACGGCAGCGGGCTTCGATGGCGAAAGCCGCGCTTCCCCAGAAGAAGCGCGGCTTTCGGTCATGCAACGCGGACGCGGCCGGCCGGGCTCAGGCTTCCGGCCGTCCGTCCTGCCGCTGCTGCTCACCTCATGTATCCGACGGACCATTGGTCCTGGAAATCCTTCATCATGCTCGCGAGCGAATCATCGAAGTCCTTGGTCGCCGCGGCGCCCGACGTGGTCGGCGGCCGGCCCTCGACCAGGTAGAGCTTCTCGCCGACGCGGAAGAGGATCGCGCCCGGCGAGATCTCCCTGGCGTTCAGCCTGGCGACGGCGGCGGATGCGTCGCCCTTGGCCGCGCCCTTGGTGATCTGGAACGACTTGGCGTCGACGAAGATGCCTTCGTGGTTGTCGAGATTGCCGATGGCCGCTTTCTGCTGCGGCTGCTGCTGTTGTTGTCCGCTGCCTGCCATCTGTGCGGCGGCCGGTGTTGCGAGAGCGGCCGCAAGGCCTGCGATCAGAATTGCGCGCAAGGTAATCGACATCAGTGCCTCCTGTGATCGGATCCGGTGGCGCAGGCTATCGGTCTTCACGCCCGCAGCCCCATTGGACTGTGGTCCAATGGTTCCGCATTACCGGGCGCGTGCGATCCGGCGGCGCTGTTGAGGCAATTCTGCCGACACCTCGACACGAAATGCCGCGCGTGCGCTCACGTGATCGTTAGACCTTGGCCTCATGTGTGACGCAGGAACGGCGTAGTCAGGCTGCGGTGGCGGGCCGCTCGACTTCGCTGCGGAGCGCATCATGCGTGTTGGCGGTCAGGTGCTGTCCCTCGGGCGCGGGACGATGGTCCGGCTGGACGATATCTGGCGCGGCATCGTCGTCGCCCTCGCGTATTACGTCGCAGCAAGGATCGCGCTCGTTGTCGGGACGCTGCCCGGGACGAGCTTCGCGCCGTTCTGGCCGCCGAACATCGTGCTGCTGTGCGCGCTGGTGTTCGCGCCGCCGGCGCGCTGGTGGGTCTTCCTGCTGGCCGCCTTCCTCGCCCATGCGGCATTCGAATGGCAGATCGGCGCAGATGCGCCGCAACTCTCGCTCGCCTTCTTCGCCAACAGCCTCGTTGCGGGCGTCAACGCCCTCGCCGTGCGGCGCCTGATCAGGCGCCCTCCCTGGTTCGGGAGCCTGCGCAAGACCTCGATCTACGTCGCTGCGGCCGGCTTCGTGGCGCCGGCGATCGGCGCATTGGCGGGGGGCTTCGTGCCGATCCTCGGCGGCAGCGGGATGGCCGATTATCCGCTGTTCTGGGCGCAATGGTATGCCGCCAACGCGCTCGCCGGCATCACCCTCGGTCCGCTTGCGCTGATCCTGGTGAGCGAGGGCATGCGGCCTTTCAAGCCGGCGCCACCGGCGCTGCAGGTCGAGGCCGCCGTGCTCGCGCTCGTTCTCGCGGCGGTATGCGCGGCCGTCTTCAACGTGCACGATGCGCGCGGCGCCAATGCGCTGGCCGCGGTTCTGCTCTATGCGCCGCTGCCGATCGTCATCTGGGCGGCCGAGCGCTTCGGCGTGAAGGGGGCGAGTGCGGCCATCTTCGCGGTTGCGACGGTGCTGGTGTGGCGCACGCTCCAGGGGCCGCCGCTGTTCGCGGCAGGCACTCCCGAGGGGAACGTCCTCGCGGTTCAGGTGCTTCTCGTCGGGCTCACGGTGCCGGTGCTGCTGCTCGGCTCTTCGATCGACGAGACCCGCAGCGCCGAGCGATCGACGCGCGAGAGCGAGGTGCGCATGGCCTCCGCCGCCGCCTCCGCCAACATCGGCCTGTGGCACTACGACATCGCCAGCGACGCATTCTGGGGCAGCGAAGCCTGCCGCGCTCTCTTCGGGTTCCCCCGCGATGCGCCGTTCGCGCGCGAGCTGTTCCTGGCCGCCATCCATCCCGGCGACCGCGCCACGGTGACGCAGGCGTTTCGCATCGCGCTGCGGTCGGGACAGTCGATCGCCATCGAGTTCCGAGTCGGTTCGGGCGAGGGCGACGCACGCTGGATCCAGGTGCGCGGCCAGGCCCATTGCGACGAGGCGGAGGTCCCGGTGCGCGTGAGCGGCGTCTTCATCGACGTGACGGCGCGCAAGGCGGCCGAAGCGGAGGCCGAGCTGCAGCGCAGAGAGCTTGCGCATCTGACCCGCGTGTCGATGCTGGGCGAGCTATCCGGAACGCTGGCGCACGAGCTGCACCAGCCGCTCACGGCGATCCTGTCCAATGCCCAGGCGGCGCAGAACATGATCGCAGCCGGACGTATCAACGTGGCGGATGTGCGTGATGCGCTCGCCGACATCGTGCAGGAGGGACACCGCGCGGGCGAGGTGATCCATCGGCTGCGCAAGCTTCTGCGCAAGGACGAGGGGCGGGTGGAGCCGGTGGAGCTCGGCGAGCTTGTCCGCTCCACGCTGCGGCTCCTGCATGGCGAACTGGTCAGCCGCAACGTCAAGGTGAAGATCCAGCTTGCGGACCGCCTGCCGCAGCCGCTGGGGGACCCCGTGCAGCTCCAGCAGGTCCTGCTCAATCTCATGATGAACGCCATGGAGGCGATGAGCGCGGTGCCGGCCGACCGCCGCGTGCTCACCGTCCGCAGCCGGCCGGCCGACCGCGGGATCGAGCTGACCGTGGCGGACCGCGGACGTGGGATTCCGGCGGGTGACCAGTCGACGATCTTCCAGCCGTTCTACTCCACGAAAGAGCACGGACTCGGCCTCGGGCTGTCGATCTGCTCGACCATCGTGAAGACGCATGGAGGCGAGCTTGTCTTGACCAACAACAGGGAGGGCGGCGCCACGGCGATCATGCGGCTGCCGGCACCGGCAGCACAGGTGGAGGTACAGGATGACCCAGACCGACGAGGACAAGAAGTTCTCGGTCTTTCTCGTTGACGACGACGCCGGCGTCCTCAGGGCGCTGTCGCGGCTCGTGCGGACGGCGGGTTACGACGTGGTGGCCTTCGATTCGCCGCAGGCGTTCCTCGACCGCCACGATCCGGCGGTGCCGGGCTGCGCGATCTTCGATCTGGCCATGCCCGGCATCGACGGGCTGCAGCTTCAAGCGGCGTTGCTGGAGAAGGGCGTGGCGCGCGCGGTCATCTTCGTGACCGGCAAGGGTGAGATTCCCGACAGCGTACGCGCCATCCAGAACGGCGCGATCGACTTCCTCACCAAGCCCGTCGATGCGCAGGGCCTGCTGCGGGCAATCCGGCGCGCGCACGAGCGCGACGCGCATGTGCGCGCCACCCGCGAGGAAATGGATGCCCTGCATGCGCTCGTCGAGAAGCTCACGCCGCGCGAATACGAGGTGCTGACGCATGTCATCGCCGGCCGCCTCAACAAGCAGATCGCCGGCGATCTCGGCACCGTCGAGAAGACCATCAAGGTGCATCGCGGACGCATGATGGACAAGATGGGCGTTCGCTCCGTCGCCGAGCTCGTGCGTCTTGCCGACAAGGTGGGCATCCAGCCTTATCGTCCGGTCTGCACCGACACGCTGATTTCCCTAAAGGTCAACTCGACTCTCGGCGCTTCCGCGAAATGATGGGGCATGGGTGAGCCGCTGGGTGAAATCGCAATCGTCGATGATGACGCGTCGGTGTGCCGGGCGCTCGGGCGCCTGATCGAGACCTGGTCGTTTCAGGTCCGCACCTATGTGTCGGCGCAGGCCTTTATCGATTCGCTCGACGAGGAGGGGGAACCGGACTGCCTCGTCGTCGACCTGCAGATGCCCGACATGAACGGTCTCGATTTGCAGGATTACCTGCGCCGCGCCGGCTGCCGCATCCCGACGATCATCATCACCGCGCACAACGAGCCGGGGTTCCGCCGCTGGTGCGAGGCGGCGGAGGTCAGCGCGTTCCTGCTCAAGCCGCTCAACGACACCGAGCTGATGTCGGCGATCACCACCGCCATGCGGCACACCTAGCGCGGTGGAATCTTTGCCCGAACCCGCCAGCCTCGGATCACGGCGCGACGCGGCGGCACAGCTCCAGGAAGCGCTTGCGCGGCGCCGCGAGCCCGCCGACGTTGAACTCGTGGCTCTGCCCGCCATAGGACACGGTGAAGGTGCGCTGGGCGCCCTCCAGCATCTGCATGAAGATCGAGGCGTTCTCGCTCGGCTTGCCCTCGTGGCGGCTGGCGATCGCGACGAAGTTGTCGAACACGACGAGGTCGAGCGTGCGGGGCGGGCCGCCGTCCGCCTGCAGCGTCACGAGCTGCGAGCGCTGCGGCTTGTCGCCCGCGCCCGCAAGCGCGATCGCCACGGTGAACGGGCCGCGCCGCTCGCACTGCAGCCAGAAGCGGCCGGATTTGTCGGTGGCTCCGACCACGAAGAAATAGATGTCCGATGCGGGCGAATGGCGGATGTCGCCGTTGGCGAAGCTCTCGATCCGCCGCGTGTTGGAGAAGCCGAGCGGCATCTCGCCGTCCGGCTGTGCCGATGCGGCGGCGGGCACTGCCAACAGCATGAGTGCAATCAGGTGACGTGCCGTCACGATGCCGCCTTTCGTCGAGACGCGTTGGGAAAGTCCGCCCGAGTGGCGGCGCGCCCTACATAGCCTAGGCATGAGAAAGGTGACGGTATTTGGACCGCGTTATGCCGCGGCCTTGCGCACGCCAAGCCCGAGGATCTCGCGCGCCTGCGCGGGCGTCGCCGGCTCGTGGCCGAGCGAGCGCATGATGCCCACCGCTTTCTCCACCAGCGCGGCGTTGTGCGGGGCCTTCACGCCCTTCTCCAGATAATAGTTGTCCTCGAGCCCCACCCGCGCGTGCCCGCCGAGCAGCAGCGCCTGCGCCAGCATGGGGTAGGCATGCGGGCCGATGCCGAAGGCCGCCCAGGCCGCGCCCTCGGGCAGGAGATCGCGCAGGTAGATCATCGTCTCCGGCGTCGCCGCCGCCCCGTAGCTCACGCCCATCACGATCTGGAAGAAGAACGGCGCGCGCACGGTGCCCTGCGCGATCATGTGCTTGGCGAGGTTGATGTCGCCGGAGTCGAAACATTCCAGCTCGGGCACGACGCCCGCCTCCTGGGCGAGGCGCGCGATCTCGGCGATATGCTCGGGCGAGTTGATGAAGGCGCGCGTGCGGAACCACATGGTGCAGAAGTCGAGGCTGCAGATGTCGGGCCTGAGCGCCGCCACGTGCCGCGCGCGCACCTGCGGCGTGAAGAACTCCGTGCCCGGCCCCGCGACCTTGGGATCGTCCGCGCCCGGCACGAACTGCGCGCCGGTGCCGGTGGTGAGATTGATGAGCACGTCGCTGCCGCTGTCGCGGATGCGCTCCACCACCTCGCGGTAGAGGTCGAGCTCCATGCTGGATCGGCCGGTCTTGGGATCGCGCACGTGGATGTGGGCGATGGCCGCGCCCGCCTTGCCGGCGTCGATCGCCTGCTGGGCGATGTCCTTCGGCGTGACGGGAACCGCGGGATTGTTCTGGATCGGCGCGCCGCCGGTGAGGGCGCAGGTGAGGATGCGGGTGGACATGGCTGGCCTGTGAGTTCGGTGGCGTATGTTTTCGAAGGTCTGCGCCCCTCACCCGGCTCGCGTCGCTCGGATTGCGCGCTTGCGTGCAATCCGGGTGAGGGGGTGCAGACGCATGTTGGGTAAAGCCCCGTCAGCCCGCGGCGGCGCGGGTGCTGCGGCCGGAGGAGGCGAGGGCGGCGTTGACGCGCGGCATGACCTCTTCGGCCATCAGCTGCATCGAACGCCTGGTCAGCGCCGGATCGACCCAGTCCATGCCGGCGTAGACCAGTTCGCCGAACGGGCCGATCTCGTCGTGGAAGGCGAGGATCTCGTCGACCACCTTGTTGACCGAGCCGAACGTCACCAGCCGGTCGAGCACGTAGTCCTCGGTGATCTCCGCGTCGGCCTGCTGCTCGTGCTCCTTGAACACGTACATGCGCTTGGCATAGGCGAACTTGCGCATCATGTTGAAGTAGTAGAAGCGGTACGGGCTGTTCGCGTCCTCGCGCGCATAGCGCCTGGCGGTCTTGTCGTCGTCGGCCACGAAGATCGTGCGCGCCACCCGCCAGTGGGCGTGGTCGGGCGTGCCGCCGGTCTTCTTGACGCCCGTCACATAGGCGTCCCAGTGCGTGCGCACCCAGCGCGGCAGCAGGAAGTTGGCGGAGAGCGGGTGCAGTCCCTTCTCGCCGTACCAGGTCGCGCTCGAGGAATGCGGCGCCACCACGGTGCCGACCAGCTCGGGGTAGGGCTTCTGGTAGGGCTTGGCCACCTGGCCGAGGCCGAACTCGCGCTTGCCCATCTTGGCGCTGGAGATCTTGAAGCGGTTGTCGGGCTGATCGAAGTTGTAGGGCGCGTCGGTGGTCCACAGCGCCATGATGGCGTCGAGCGCCTCGTGGAAGATGCGGCTGCGGTCCTCTCCCAGCGTGCCGAGCAATTCGGCGTCGGCCGGCAGCGCGCCCGCGCTCATGCCGAGGATGAAGCGCCCCTCCGAGAGATGGTCGAACATCGCCGCATGCGCCGCGATCAGCACCGGATGGGTCTGCGACAAATTGGCCGTGCCGGTCGCGAGCTTGATCTGCTTGGTCTCGTGGATCAGCGTCGCCAGGAACTGGAAGCTGTTGGTGACGTTCTCGATCTCGTCGGCGATGTGCTCGCCGCAGAACGCGTCATAGAACCCGAGCTTGTCCGCCAGGATGAAGGATTGACGGTCCTCCTTCAGGGTCTCCACCCAGTTCCGGTGCGGCGGGTGCATCGGCATCGTGAAAAAACCAAGGCGCATGCGAGATCCTGTCTCTGGCGTGAGGCGCTGCCGCGACAGCGAAGACAACAGCGGGCACGATCGTCAATCGGCCCCGGCGCATGGATGGCGCACCGTTCTTGCAACGGCCCGGCGCTGATCTTCGATCAATCCCATGCTAGTGTCTCGGCCAACCAAGGCAAACACAATCATATCGGGGATGGAAAACGCCATGCGGTCATGGATGTTCTCGCTGCTGGCCGCGCTCGCGGCGGGATTGGTGTGCACTGCACCCGCCGCCGCGCAGGACGCGGCCTTCGCCGGCAAGACCGTGCGCATCGTGGTACCGGGGCCGCCGGGCGGTCCGGGCGGCGTCATCGCCCACCTGCTCGCCAACAAGGCCAGCATCCACCTCGGCACCACCGTCATCGTCGAGTACAAGCCCGGCGCCGGCGGCAACATCGCGATCGAATACGTCGCGCGCAGCGCGCCCGACGGCACGACCTTGTTCTTCGGCGTGCCCGCGCTGGTGACCAATCCCTATTTCCAGAAACACGCGCTCGATCCGGGCGTGCTCGCGCCGGTGATCCAGCTCAACCGCGGCGCCTTCCTGCTGCTGGTCAACCCGAAGAGCGACGTGAAGACGGTCGCCGATCTCGTCGCCAAGATCAAAGCCGCGCCCGGCCAGGTCGGCTGCAACTCCGGCGCGGTTGCGCTCTCGACCGTGAGTTGTCACCTGCTGCAGGCCTACGCCGGGCCGATGCTGATGGTTGCGTATCAGGGCAACGCGCAGGCGCTGGCCGCGCTCGAGCGCAACGAGATCGCCAGCGCCTTCGACTTCACGTCCTCGTCGGCGGGCGCCGTCAAGGAAGGCCGCCTGCGCGCCATCGCCATCACCAGCAAGGAGCGCAACACCGGCGACTTCAAGGACGTGCCGCCGATCGCCGAGACTATCCCCGGCTTCGACCTCGTCGGCTGGCAGGGCATCATGGTGACGCGCGACACCCCGCGCGACCTCGTGCTCAAGCTCAACGCCGCGTTCAACAAGGTGCTGGCGGAGGACGAGGTGAAGGCCTTCCTGCGCAAGGGCAACCTCGAGGTCGCGGGCGGCACGCCGGAGGACTTCGCCGCCAAGATCAAGCACGACACCGCCTTCTACGGCCGCGTCGCCAAGGAGGCGAAGATCGAGCCGCAATGAGGCTCCCGCGCGCCTCGCAACGATTTCCGGCAACACGAGCAACATCACGGCAATGACCAGCACCAGCGCAACGCACGTCCCCATCGTCATCATCGGCTGCGGCTTCGGCGGCATGGCGCTCGCCATCGAGCTCAAGAACGCCGGCATGAACGACTTCGTCATCCTCGAGCGGGCCGGCGAGATCGGCGGGGTGTGGCGCGACAACTGCTATCCGGGCGCGGCCTGCGACGTGGTCTCGCGGCTCTATTCCTTCTCCTACGACCAGGACTACGAGTGGTCGGCGCCGTTCGCGCCGCAGAAGGAGATCCTCACCTACGCGAAGATGGTCGCGAACCGCCACGGCATCGTGCCGCACGTGCGCTTCAACACCGAGGTGCGCAACGCGACCTTCGACGAGGCGACCGGCAACTGGACGGTCGAGACGGCGGGCGGCGAGCGCCTGACCACCCCGGTGCTGGTGTCGGCGGTGGGCCTCTTCAACAACCCCAACATCCCCGACATCCCGGGCCGCGACACGTTCAAGGGCGTGCAGTTCCACTCGGCGCGCTGGAACCACGATTTCGACCTGCGCGGCAAGACCGTCGCGGTGGTCGGCAACGGCGCCAGCGGGGTGCAGTTCATCCCCAAGATCGCCGAGGTCGTGGACAAGCTCTACCTGTTCCAGCGCACGCCGCAGTACGTGCTGCCCAAGTCGATCTTCCCGGGCACCGGCAAGTTCGATGCATGGCTGCAGAAGCACCGCAACTTGCGCTGGCTGGCGCGGCTGAAGATCTACCTGATGTTCGAGCGCTTCATCTTCCGCCGCCGCTTCCGCCCCGCGCTGCGGCTCAAGGCGGAAGAGGGCTACCGCAAGATGCTGGAGGCCAAGGTCAAGGACCCGGTCCTGCGCAAGAAGCTCACGCCCAACTACCCGATCGGCTGCAAGCGGCAGCTCGTGTCGGACGTGTGGCTCGACACCATGACGCGGCCCAACCTCGAGCTGATCGACACGCCGATCGAGCGCATCGACGCCGACGGTCTCGTCAGCGAGGGCGTGCACCGCAAGGTCGACGCCATCATCTACGGCACCGGCTTTACGCCCACGGCCTATCTCACGCCGATGAAGATCAGGGGGCTCGCCGGACGCGACCTCAACGACGCCTGGCGCAAGGGCGCGGAGGCCTATCTCGGCATCACCGTGACCGGCTTTCCCAACTTCTTCATGCTCTACGGGCCGAACACCAACGCGATCTCCTCGATCATCTTCATGCTCGAGTGCCAGGCGCGCTACATCGTCAGCGCCATCAGGACACTGCAGAGAAAACGCGCGCGCTTCATGAACGTGCGCCCGGACGTGCAGAAGCAGTTCAACGCCGAGCAGCAGGAGATCCTGTCGCAGACCATCCAGGCGCGGCCGGACTGCTTCACCTACTACAAGGACGAGAACGGCAAGATCACCACCAACTGGCCGACCTACGCGACGGTCTATCTGTGGCGCACGCGCGCCGTGAAGCCGGGAGACTACGAATTCGCGCCGGCCTGAGGCTTTTGAGCACACAAGGGAGGACGATCATGACGGCGATCAGCGACAATGAGCTCCTCACGCGCGTCGGCCCGGGCACGCCGATGGGCAGCTTCATGCGGGAATACTGGGTTCCCGCGTGCCTGTCTTCCGAGCTCGTCGCCGACGGGCCGCCGCTCCGCCTCATGCTGCTGGGCGAGAAGCTGATCGCCTTCCGCGACAGCAAGGGCCGCGTCGGCGTGATGGACCATCGCTGCCCGCACCGCTGCGCCTCGCTGTTCTTCGGGCGCAACGAGCACGAGGGCATCCGCTGCTCCTATCACGGCTGGAAGTTCGACGTCGCCGGCAACTGTCTCGACATGCCCAACGTGCCCAAGCACCAGGCGTTCGAGAGCAAGGTGAAGGCCAAGGCCTATCCCGCCGTCGAGCGCTACGGCCTGATCTGGACCTACATGGGCAAGCGCGCCGCCCCCCCGCCGCTGCCGTGCTTCGAGGCGGTGATGATCCCCGAGGACGGCGAGCGCGCGCAGTTCATGGTGCAGCGCGCGTGCAACTACCTGCAGGCGCTGGAGGGCGACATCGACACCTCGCACCTCGGCTTCCTGCACATGGGCAGCGTCACGTCGGAGGGCGCCGACCAGAGCCACCCCGGCCGCTATGCGCTCGAACACCGCGCGCCCGAATATCACGTCGCCGACACCGACTGGGGCACCATGTACGCGGCCTACCGGCCGGGCGGGCCCAACGAGATCTACTGGCGCTTCGCGCACTTCATGTTCCCGTTCTGGACGATCCCGCCCGACGGCAATTTCCGCGACCACGTGATCGCGCGCGCCTGGGTCCCCATGGACGACGAGCACACCATGTTCGTGCACTGCATGTGGACGAAGAACTCGCCCGGCCTGCGCAAGCTTCGGGACGGCAGCCCGATCCCCGGCGTCGGCATGATGCGGCCGCAGGACTATCTGCCCAACACCACGGACTGGCACGGCCGCTGGCGGCTCAAGGCTAATGCGACCAACGACTACATGATCAACCGCGAGCAGCAGGCGAAGAACATCAACTACTGCGGCATCGACGGCCTGCACCTGCAGGACCAGGCCATCACCGAGAGCATGGGCCCGATCGTCGACCATTCGTTCGAGAACCTCGCCATCAGCGACCTGATGGTGAGCCGCACGCGTCGCCGCATCGTGCGCGCGGTGCGCGCCCATGCGGAAGGCATCGTGCCGCCCGGCGTCGACAATCCCGAGACCTACCAGGGTGCGCGCGGCGGCGACTTCGTCGGCCCCGACACGATCGGCTGGCTGCAGGCCTATTCCGACGAGATGCGCGCCTCCAGGAATCCGACCGGCGTGCTGCGCATCGCCGCGGAGTAGGCGGCGAACGCGTGCTGCACTGCACGGGGTCTGCCGCTGTCATCGTCCGCGACAGCGGACGATCCAGTACACCGCAGTCGCAGTGAGTACAGATGCCCGTCTTCGCGGGCATGGCCGCGGAGACGCCGCGCCCTGAGGATGCGCGGACGGACACGTCGATTTGCTCCTCGCAGACAAACGCGGGCGCTCGCCCAACGTCGTCGCGATTGCATTTCCCGGTTGCACATGCGCGCGATCCGCCATGTAATTGTCCTCCAGGCGGGCAGTGCGTGCAGTCACAATCGCCGGCAGAAGCCGGCCCGCGCGGCGCCGCCATAAAAATTCGCCGCAACGTCGGCACCACCCGAGGGAACGTCCATGACACTCAAGCTGAATCGTCGCAGATTCCTGGCTGGCACCGCCGCGCTCGCGGGCGCGTCGCATTTTCCCATGCCGGCGATCGCGCAGGCCGCGCCCATCAAGATCGGCGTGCTGACGGTGAAGACCGGGCCGCTCGCGGCCGGCGGCATCCATTGCGAGGAAGGCATCACCGCCTTCCTCAAGGACAAGAACTTCACGCTCGCCGGGCGCAAGATCGACATGATCGTCGCCGACAGCGGCGGCAATCCGGCCGGTGCCAAGACCAAGGCGGTCGAGCTCGTCGAGCGCGACAAGGTCAACATGATCATGGGCCCGTTCGCGGCCTTCGAGCATCTCGCCATCGTCGGCTACCTCGCGCAGAACAAGATGCCGACCTTCGGCTACGCCGGCGCCGAGGACGTCACCCAGCGCAAGGCCAACCCCTACGTCGTTCGCACCTCGACCTCGGCGGCGCAGTTCATGCACCCGCTCGCCGACTTCGCGATCAAGGACCTCAAGCTCAAGACCGCGGTCACCTTGTGCGACGACTTCGCCTACGGCCACGAGCAGGTCGGCGGGTTCCAGCGCGTGCTCGAGGAGCAGGGCGGGCGCGTCGTCAAGAAGCTGTGGACGCCGCTCGCGACGCCGGACTACACGCCCTTCATCTCGCAGATCCAGGACTGCGACATGGTCGCCTCCGGGCTCACCGGCGCCAATCCGCTGCGCTTCCTCAAGCAGTACAAGGATCTCGGCCTCAAGCAGCCGGTGCTCGGCGGCTCGACCTTCGCCGACGACACCATCATGAACCGCTTCGGCGACGAGGCCATCGGCATGTACTCGTCGATCCCCTATTCGATCGACCTCGATACCGACGACAACAAGCGCTTCCTCGCCTCGATCCGCAAGCACTACGGCAACGACGTCGCGATCGGGCTCTACAACGCCGCCTTCTACGTCAACGGCATGGTGCTGGAGGAGGCGCTCAAGAAGACCGGAGGCAAGCTCGACGATCCCGACGCCTTCATCAAGGCGGTCAAGTCGGTGTCGCTCGCCAATACGCCGCGCGGCCCGGTTTCCTTCGACGAATACGGCAACATGACCTTCAACGTCTACATCCGCCGCGCCGAGAAGGTGAACGGCAAGATCGTCAACAAGACGATCAAGACCTATCCGAAGGTGAGCCAGTTCTGGACCTACGACCCGAAGTGGTTCCTGCAGCAGCCGGTCTATTCGCGCGACTATCCGCCGATGAAGAGCTGAGGCGGTCATCGTTGCGGGGAGGGCGGCGCCCTTCCCGCAACGGCCCGCGTGGCGCCGTCACCGCAATAAGCCGCGCGAGCGCCGATGACCCGATCCAGTCGTGAGCCGGCCACGTTGGCCTCACTTCATTCTTCCGACATCCACATGAGCACGCACCGGCCATGAATCAGAACCTGATCCTGGCCATCAACAGCATCACCCTCGGCGGCCTCTTGTTCCTGCTGTCCGCGGGCTTCTCGCTGATCTTCGGGCTGATGCGCATCCCGAACCTCACGCACGGCTCGCTGTTCATGCTCGGCGCCTATCTCGGCGTCACCTTCGCGGTCTGGTACGGGCTCAACTTCTGGGTCGCCGCCGTCCTTGCCGCGCTGGTCGTGGCCGCGTTCGGCGGCATCATCGAGCGCTTCCTGCTGCGGCGGCTCGCGGGCAACCAGCTCGCGCAGGTGCTGGTCACGCTCGGCATCGCCTTCATGATCGCCGACTTCTGCCTCATGGTGTGGACGGGCGATCCGATCACGGTCGAGACGCCGCGCCAGTTCGTCGGCGTCGTGCGCGCCGGCGACCTCGTGTTCCCGATCTACCGGCTCCTGATCATCCTCATCGCCTGTCTGTTCGCCGCCGCGCTCTGGCTGCTGCTCGACCGCACGCGTCTGGGCGCCATGATCCGCGCCAGCGTCGACGACCCGCAGATGGCGCGCGTGGTCGGCATCCGCGTCTCGCGTCTCTTCACGCTCGTGTTCTGCCTGGGCGCGGCGCTCGCGGGCTTCGCGGGCGTCATCGGCGCGCCGATCCTGTCGGTCTATCCCGGGCTCGACTTCGACATGCTGCCGCTCGCGCTCGTCGTCGTCATCCTCGGCGGCACCGGCAGCCTGCTCGGCTCCTTCCTCGGCAGCTTCGTCATCAGCTTCCTCTACAACTACGGCCAGGCGCACTTTCCCGAGCTCGCCTACTTCGTCCTGTTCCTGCCGATGGTGATCATGATGCTGGTGCGCCCGCAGGGCCTGTTCGGGCGGGTGGCGCCGTGACCGATCTCGCCGTGCCCGGAAAAACCGCCGCCGTCGCCTGGCTCACCGGCCGGCGCGCCGCGCTGGCGCTTGCGCTTCTTGCGCTCGCACTGCTCCCGCTGTGGATGCCCGGCAGCTATTACGTCAACATCGCCAGCCAGATCCTGTTCTACGCGGTCTTCGCGCTCGCCATCGACGTGCTGCTTGGCTACGGCGGCCTCGTCTCGCTCGGCCACGCCGGTGTTTTCGGCATCACCTGCTACACCGTCGCGGTCGCGCTCGGCGCGGGCTACGGCCACGTCGCCGCGATCCTGTTGGGGATCGGCGTCACGCTCGCGGGCATGGCCGTCTATGCCCTGGTGGCGCTGCGCGCCACCGGCATCGGCTTCCTGATGATCACGCTCGCACTCGGGCAGATCCTGTGGGGCCTCGCCTACCGCTGGATCAGCGTCACCAACGGCGACAACGGGCTCTCGCTCGCCTCGCGCCCCGCGCCGTTCGGCCTCTCGCTCGCCTCGGCGAATGCCTTCTATTACGCAACGCTGGTCGTATTCCTGCTCAGTCTCGCCCTGGCCGCGGTGTTCGTGCATTCGCCGTTCGGCGCGGCGCTGCGCGGCACGCGCGACCAGCCCGCGCGCATGAACGCGCTCGGCTTCAACGTCTTCCTGGTGCGCTTCCTCGCCTGCCTGTTCTCCGGGCTGCTCACCGCGCTCGCCGGCATCCTGTTCGTCTACTACAACCAGTTCATCAGCCCGCAGGCGCTGGCGCTCACCGCCTCGGCGGAGGTGGTGCTGATGGTGATCTCGGGCGGGGCGGGGACGCTGCTCGGCCCGATCGTCGGCGCCGCGCTCGTCGTCATCATGAAGAACGTCGCCAGCGCCTATATCGTGCGCTGGAATTTTCTGCTCGGCGCGATCTTCGTCGCCATCGTCGTCTTCGTGCCCGAAGGGCTCGTGCCGGGCTCGGTGCGGCTGTGGCGCTGGGCGCGCCGCCCACGCGGGGCGAACGCCAAGAAGGCATCGCCATGACGGCGCTCGCGGTCCGCGATCTCGAGAAATCGTTCGGCGGGCTGCGCGTCACCCGCGCGGTCAATCTTGCGGTCGAGCCGGGCGAGCGGCGGCTGATCATCGGGCCCAACGGCGCCGGCAAGACCACGCTGTTCAACCTGATCTGCGGGGAATTCCGCCCGGACGGCGGCTCGATCTCGCTGTTCGGTGCCGAGCTCACCGGCCTCGCCAGCCGTCGGCGCGCCCACATGGGGCTCTCGCGCACCTACCAGATCATCACGCTGTTTCCGAAGGACACGCTGCTGCGCAACGTCGTGCTCTCGCTGCTCGGCCTCGACCGGCGGCGCTGGAACCCGCTGATCCGGCTCGACGCCCAGCACGATCTCGTCGACAAGGCGCGCGCCGCGCTCGCCCGCGTCGATCTCTCCCATCTCGCCATGCGTCCCCTGTCGGAGACCTCCTACGGCGAGCGCCGCCGCGTCGAGATCGCCATGGCGCTGGCGCAGAGCCCCAGGCTCCTGATGCTGGACGAGCCCTTCGCCGGCCTCTCGATCGACGAGCGGCGCGACGTCCAGAAGCTGCTCGCCGGCATCCCGCGCGACGTGACCATCGTCATGATCGAACACGACATGGACGTTGCGCTCGAATTCGCGGAGCGCATCAGCGTCATGCACTTCGGCGAGATCGTGGTGGAGGGCACGCGCGCCGAGGTCGTCAACCACCCGCGCACCAAGGAGATCTACCTTGGCGACTGACGCGCTGACGCTTTCCGGCGTCGATGCCTATTACGGCGACAGCCATGTCCTGCACGGCGTCTCCTTCGCGCTCGGGGAGGCGCGCCTGCTCGGCCTGCTCGGCCGCAACGGCGCCGGCAAGACCACGTGCATGAACGTGGCCATGGGCATCCTCACGCCGCGCCCCGGCACGGTCGCGCTCGCCGGCGGCGACGTCACCGGCTGCGCCCCCGAGGAGATCGCCGCGCGCGGCGTCGCGCTGGTGCCGCAGGGCCGCCGCATCTTCCGCAGTCTCAGCGTCGCCGAGAACCTTTTGGTGGCGGCGCGCGCGCCGCAGCCCGGCAGCGCCGGCACGCCCTGGGATGCCGCCCGCGTCTATGCGACGTTTCCGCGCCTCAAGGAGCGCCAGCATCAGATCGCGGGCTATCTCTCCGGCGGCGAGCAGCAGATGCTCGCCATCGGCCGTGCGCTGATGGGCAATCCGCGCGTGCTGTTGATGGACGAACCCTCGGAAGGGCTGGCGCCGCAGATCGTCGCCGAGGTGATGGCCACCATCCGCCGCCTCAAGCAGGACGGCCTGTCCATCGTGCTGGTCGAGCAGAACGCCAAGCTCGTATTCGACATCGCGGACGATATCGTCATCCTCAACAGCGGCCACGTCGCGCTCTCCGGCCGCGCCGCCGACCTCAAGGCCAGCGGCGTGGACCTGCACCAGCACCTCGGTATCTATTGAGGTTCGCGTCGTTCGTTGAATGCTGCTGCGGCCGGCGGTCGGACGCGGCGCGATGTCCGTCGGATGACGCCGGCGGCATCTCTGGCGTCCCGGCTCGTCATGCCCGCGAAAGCGGGCATCCAGTAACCACCAACGCTCCGGATGATCGCGGGCGTTACGGCGTACTGGATCATCCGCTTTCGCGGATGATGACAACCGAGAGGCCGCGCGACGAGGGAGCCCGCCGGCGGCCTGCTCGCGCATGGAAGACATGCGCCGCCGCGAATGCGCTCCGTCACAATCTGCGCGGACTTGACCTTGCCTTCTTGCGCTTCGAACATCGGCGCCAACAAGACCACAAGGAAACGCCATGCCGAAAGTCTCCGCCGACCGGCTCACCAGTATCGGGGCCGCGCTCCTGCGCGCCGCCGGCGCCGCGGCGGAGGAGGCTGACGCGGTCGCCCGCGGCTGCGTCAACGCCAATCTCGCAGGCCACGACTCGCACGGGATCATCATGGTCCCGAACTACATCGAGCGCATCAAGGTCGGCCACATCGCGCCGGGCGCGAAATGGACGATCGTGCAGGAGTCGCCGACCACGACGGTGATCGACGGCCACTGGGGCTTCGGCTACGTCGTCACGCGCGAGGCCATGCGCCTGACCATCGAGAAGGCGAGAACGTCCAACGTCGCCGCCGCCACGGTCTTCCGGCAGAGCCACATTGGCCGGCTCGCGGCCTATCCGCTGATGGCGCTCGAGGCCGGCATGGTCGGGCTGATCACCGCGGACTCGGGCCGCTCGCCCAAGGTGGTGGCGCCGTTCGGCGGGCGCGAGGCGCGGCTCGGCACCAATCCGATCTCCATCGCCGTGCCGTCCGACCTCGACGGTCCGCTCTACCTCGACATGGCGACCTCGGCGGTGGCCTTCGGCAAGGTGCAGCTTGCCGCCTCGCGCGGCGAGACGATCCCGCTCGGCTGGGTGGTGGACGGCGAGGGGCGGCAGACCACCGACCCCTCCGGCGTGCGCCCCGGCTCGAAGGGCGCGCTGCTGCCGCTCGGCGGCACCGAGGGCTACAAGGGCTCCGGCCTCGCCGTGATGGTGGAGATCTTGTGCGGCCTGCTCACCGGACTGGGCTACGGCGTCGAGCCGACCGGCCGTCACAACGACGGCTGCTTCCTCGCCGTGTTCAACGTGGAAGCATTCCGCCCGCTCGCGGAGTTCCGCCGGGAGGTGGCGGACTTCGCGCGCTATCTCAAGGCGACGCCGCCGTCGGAGGGCAGCCCCGGCGTGTTCTACCCGGGCGAGCTCGAACACCTGCGCGAGCGGGAGCGGGCGCGCCACGGCATCGAGGTCGAGTCCGCCACCTGGGACAAGCTGCGTACGCTCGCGGCCGGCTACGGCCTCGCGGCGCAGCTCGACATGGCGTGATGCGGATGCGCGCTCTTCTCGTCTGCGATGAGGTATGTCGCGACAAACATGATGCGAGAGACATTGCCCCATCGTTACCTCCCCCCTTGTGGGGGAGGGACAGGGTGGGGGGTGCTCGCACACACAACGCACACGGTCGATCCGCGTCCGTTCTGGATCGCGTCGTCGCTGCGCTCCTCGCGATGACGCGCAAGCGTCTCCTTGCTCCGTCCGGACCACACAAGGACACACCGCGATGACTCGCCAGATGGTCATGGTCGGCTTCCTGCAGGCGCAGAACTGCACGAACCTGCCGAGCTCGTGGCGCCATCCCGACTCGCGCACCGACGCGACCAGCGCCGATTTCTACGCCGAGATCGGCCGCATCCTCGAAGCCGGCAAGTTCCACATGGCGTTCTTCGACGACCGCTTCGCCATGCCCGACCGCTATGGCGGCGATCACGCCCACACCGTCGAATACGGTATCCGCTGCATCAAGATGGACCCGGTCGTCACCATGATGGCGATGGGGCTCGCCACCTCGCGCATGGGCATCGCCTCGACCGCGTCCACCACCTACTACGAGCCCTTCGACGTCGCGCGCCGCTTCATGACCGCCGACCACATGCTGGGTGGGCGCGCCGGCTGGAACGTCGTCACCTCGGTGAACGACGGCGAGGCGCAGAACATGGGGCGCGAGGAGCACCTCGACCACGACGAGCGCTACGATCGCGCCGACGAGTTCATGGAGGTCGTGCTCGGCCACTGGGATTCCTGGGACGACGACGCGCTCATCATCGACAAGAGAAGCGGGCGCTTCGCCGACCCGAAGAAGGTGCGCCGCCTCGATCACAAGGGCAGGTTCTTCCGCTCGCGCGGGCCGTTCACGGTGCCGCGCTCGCCGCAGGGCCATCCCGTCATCATCCAGGCCGGCGCGTCAGGGCGCGGGCGGCAGTTCGCGGCGCGCTGGGGCGAGGTGATCTTCTCCTCAGCGCACACCACCGAGTTCGCGATCCCCTCCTACAAGGCGCTCAAGGAGGAGACCGCGCGGCTCGGGCGCGATCCCGACCAGATGTTCGTGTGCTGCGGGGTGATGTGTGTCGCCGGCGCGACGAGGTCCGAAGCCGAGGACAAGATGGCCGCGATCGAAAAGCTGCCGCTCGAGATCGACGCGCTCTCGCTGCTCGCGGAGGGTCTCAACTTCGATTTCGCCCGCAAGGACATCGACGAGCCGCTCTCCAGCGCCGAGCTCGACAGTTTCTCGGGCATGCTGACCATCCGCGACCACGTGCTCAAGGTCAGCGGCAAGGCGAATCCGACCGTGCGCGACTTCCTCAAGCACAACAACCGCGGCCAGACCCATGGCTCGATCGTCGGCGGGCCGAAGGAGATCGCCGACAGGCTTGAGGACATGTTCGAAAGCCGCGGCTGCGACGGGTTCGTCGTGGCGGCGACGCACGTGCCCGGCGCCTACGCCGATTTCGTCACGCACGTCATCCCCGAGCTGCAGCGGCGCGGCCTCTACCACAAGGACTACGCCGGCCCCACCTTGCGCGACAATCTCGGCCTGCCCAGGCCGACGATCGGGGATTGGAAGCGCTAGCGTGCGCCAGCGAGTTCGTGGCGGGGCCGCAGGCTCGACCTGCGCGTGACGTGGCGCTGCAGCCGCATCACGGCTGTCCGCCGCCCGTCACACCACCGTTCCCGCCATCGCACCGATCGCCGCCGTCAGCGCCATCGCAATCGCGCCCCAGAACGTCACCCGCACCGTCGGTTTGAGCACGCCGGCGCCGCCGGTCCATGCGCCGATCGCGCCCAGCAGCGCCAGGAAGATCAGCGAACCGGCGGCGACCGCCGGGATCAGCCAGGCGGTCGGCGCGACCAGCACCAGCAGCAGCGGCGCGGCCGCCCCCACCGAGAACGTCGCGGCCGAGGCCAAGGCGGCCTGCACCGGACGCGCGGTGCTGATCTGCGACAGGCCGAGCTCGTCGCGCGCGTGGGCGCCGAGCGCATCCTTGGCCATGAGCTGCCGCGCCACCTGGCGCGCGAGGCCGACCTCGACGCCGCGTCCCACGTAGATCTGCGCCAGCTCCTCGGCTTCGTATTCGGGCATCTCGGCCAGCTCGCGGCGCTCGCGCGCGAGATCGGCGCGCTCGGTGTCCGATTGCGACGACACCGAGACGTATTCGCCCGCCGCCATCGACATCGCGCCGGCGACGAGGCCGGCCACGCCCGCCAGCAGCACCTCGCCCGGCGCCGTCGCCGCCGATGCCACGCCGAGAATGAGGCTCGCCGTCGAGATGATGCCGTCATTGGCGCCGAGCACGGCGGCGCGCAGCCATCCGATCCGCTCGACGAGATGGGTTTCCTTGTGAACGCCGCGCATGAATCACCTCTGCCGTTGCCGACCGCAGGTTACGCCCGCGCGGCGACGACTTCATCCGCCGCGTCGATTGGCTCACGACAAATCGACTGGCGCACGGCGAATGCCGGGCCGGCGGCCCGTCGGTCTTTCCCGGAGCGGCGGGAGAGGGCGCGCGCATCTGCCATGCAACTTGCCGTCGGCTGCGCAACCGGTGAACAATGCGCTAGAACTATCCCATGTCGGCTCGCGCGAGCCGCACAACGAACAACCGTCAGGGGAGGAACCTCGATGACCGTCGATACCATGCTCACCCGCCGCCGCCTGCTCGAAGCGGGCGCGGCGCTCGCCGCCGCGACGGCGCTGCCCGCCGGCGCGGCCTTCGCCGACGACTATCCCGGCAACCGCGAGATCAAGATCGTCGCCGCCTTCCCCGCCGGCAGCGGCGCCGACGTCTTCACGCGCTACTTCGCCGACAACATGCGTCCCTTCCTCGGCAACCCGACCATGATCGTCGAGAACAAGGTCGGCGCGTCCGGCAACATCGCCGCCAACTACGTCGCCAAGGCCAAGCCCGACGGCTACACGATCTTCATCCATGCGCCGAGCGCGATCGCCGGCAACATGGCGCTGTTCAAGAATCCCGGCTTCGACGAAAAGGCGTTTGCGATACTCGGCAGCGTCTGCCGCCTGCCGTTCACCGTCAGCGTCTCCGCCAACAGCCCGCACAAGACGCTGCAGGAGCTGATCGCCGCGGTGAAGGCCAAGGGTGCCAAGGCGAGCTATGGCACCACCGCGCCGACCGGGCAGGTCGCCGGCGCCATCATGAAGAAGACCCTCAAGCTCGAGGCGGTCGAGGTGCCCTACCGCACCGCCGCCGACACGGTGAACGACCTCGACAGCGGCGCCGTCGACTACGTGATGTACGATCCGATCTTCGCCATGCCGCGCCACCGCCAGGGCAAGCTGCGCGTGCTCGCCATCAGCGCCAAGGAGCGCATGAGCACGGCGCCCGACATCCCGACCATGCACGAGAGCGGCGTGCCCGGCGTCGACATCGTCGGCTGGTGGGGCCCGGCCGTGCCGGCCGGCACGCCGCAGGCGGTCAAGGACAAGATCGCCGACGCCTTCCGCAAGATGGCCGAGAAGCCGGAGACCAAGAAGTGGCTGTCCAACCTCGGCGGCGATCCCTGGGTCGTCGGCCCGGCCGAGGCGCAGAAGCGCTTCCTGCAGGACGTCAAGGAATGGGCCGGGTTCATCAAGATCGCGGGCATCGAGCCGAAGGGGTGAGGGCGCTCGCCTCGCGGCTCGTCGATCCTATCGCCGCCGCGACCTGAGATGTCGCGGCGGCCAATGTGTTCAGCGCCGGCTGGGTCCGGCGCTTTCTTTTACAGCCGCACGCTCGTCGTCGTGAACGCGACGTCCGCGGGCTTCTGGTAAATGTTGAGCACGGCGGCGCCGATCACGGCGATGACGACGGCGGCGACACAGGCGGCAATGAAGCTGCGCATGGTAATCCTCCCCAGCTCGCCGGCATGATCGCGACAGCGGCTCTCGCTTTCGCCAAGATCATGCGCCAGCACTATATTAAAGTAGATTTCTGGCGCCCTCTCCGCAAGATCAAGGGACGCGACCGCCGGTGCGACGCAATTGCCGCAGGTTCGAACGGGTCGGCGCTGGCCTCGCCGCGCTGCTGTGCACAGCGCTCGTCGGCCTGCCCGCGCCGGCGCGGGCGCAGCTGCGTGGCCACGGCGGGCCGGTGCGCGCGCTCGCCGTGTCGCCCGACGGCAAGACGGCGCTGTCCGGCTCGTTCGACACGTCCGCGATCCGCTGGTCGCTCACGCGCGGCGTCGCCGAGCAGGTGCTGCGCGGCCATGACGAGGCGGTGAACGCGGTCGCGCTGCTGCCGGACGGCCGCGCCGTCACCGGCGGCGCCGATGGCCGCATCGCGATCTGGAGCGCCGGCAGGCCGCAGCCCGACGCGATCCTGCAGGGCCACACCGCGCCGATCGTCTCGCTCGCGCTCTCGCCCGATGGCGCGACGCTCGCCTCCGCCTCCTGGGATCACAGCGTGCGGCTGTGGCCGCTCGCGCAACCGGGCAGCGCGCCGCGCGTGCTCGACGGCCATGGCCAGAACGTCAACGGCGTCGCCTTCTCGCCGGACGGGCGCACGCTGGTGAGCGCAAGTTATGATCTCACGCTGCGCCTGTGGCCGCTCGCGGGCAACGCCGCGCCGACGATCGTGACGCTGCCCTCGCCGCTCAACGCGGTGGCGGTCGCGCCCGACGGCGAGATCGTCGCGGGCGCCGCCGATGGCAAGCTCTATTTCCTCAACTCCGACGGCGCCCGCACGGGCGAGGTGCAGGCCGGGCCGACGCCCGTGATCGCGCTCGCGCTCTCGCGCGACGGCGCGCGCATCGCCGCGGCCGGTATTCGCGGCTCGGTCGCGATCCTCGCGCGCAAGACCCGCACGCCCGAGCGCACGCTGGTCGGTCCCGGCATGCCGGTGTGGTCGGCGGCGTTCCTGCCCGACGGCGCGACGCTCCTCACCGGCGGCAACGATACGATGATCCGGCGCTGGAACGCGGCGACCGGCGAGCCGATCGGGTCGGCGGTGATGAACGGGCCGCAGGACGTGCTCGCGGCCTACGCGGGCGAGCGCGGCGCCGAGGTGTTCCGCGCCTGCGTCGCCTGCCACACCCTGCGTCCCGACGAGGGCAACAAGGCCGGGCCGACGCTCGCCGGCATCTTCGGCCGCCGCATCGCCTCGCTGCCGGGCTACAACTTCTCGCCCGCGCTCAAGAACCTGGACATCGTGTGGACGCCGGAAACGGTGTCGAAGCTGTTCGAGGTCGGCCCCGCGACCTATACGCCCGGCACCAAGATGCCCGAGCAGACCATCGGCTCGGCGGCGGACCGCAAGGCGCTGATGGATTTCCTGGCGAAGGCGACGAAGTGACCTAGCCCTCGCCCTTGCCCTCGCGCTCGCGCAGGTAGTCGTCCGTCGTGCGCGGCCTGGGGCGGCCCGGCGCGTCGAACGGATCGAAGTTCTCCTCGGTCACGGCGATCACGCGGCAGTCGGCGCACATCTTGATCACGTCGAGGCGCCTGGCCGAGTTGGCGAACATCCAGTGCTTGCCTTCGAGCTTGGCCGCGACGCGCTCGACCGTGCTCTTCACGCCGAACGGCTTGTGGCAGCGGATGCAGTGGAACGGCTCCTCCTCCTTGATCACGCGGCTCGCGGCGGTGGCGGCGCGGAAGTCGAGCCGCGGCGTGAGCGAGATCACCTTCTCCGGGCAGGTCGCCTGGCACAGCCCGCATTGCACGCAGGCGTCCTCGGCGAAGCGCAGCATCGGCCGCTCGGGATCGTCGGCGAGCGCGCCTGTCGGGCAGGCGGAGACGCAGGAGAGGCACAGCGTGCAGCCCTCGACGTTCACCTCCACCGTGCCGAAGGGCGCGCCGGCGGGCAGCGCGATCACGTCCACCGGCGCGGGCGCCGCGCGGTGCAGTTCGCGCAGCGCGAGGCGCAGCACGCCGCGCTTGTCGCCCATGGGCTGGAACGACGCGGGCCGCGGCGCAGGCGCGGCCGGCGCGATCGCGCGCAGCGTCTCGCCGAGCGCGAAGGGGTCGTCGGTCTCGATCGTCGTGACGCGCCCCTGGCCGAAGCCGAGCCCGGTCAGCACGGTGTCCGCGAGCGCGACCGTGCGCGCAAGGCCGGCCGTGTCGTGGCGCGCCCGCGCGCGCGTGAGGATGCGCAGCGCGCTCGCGCCATAGGCGAAGCCCGCCGCCACCGCCTCGAGGCCGACCTGCGTCACCTCGTTGACGGCGAGCGGCAGCACGTTGGCGGGCAGCCCGTCGCCGTGGCGCGCGAGCGCGTCGATCAAGTCCGAGCCGTGATCGTTGTCGTGGATCAGCACGATCGGCTGCGCGCCGCCGGCCTCGCGATAGGTCGTGAGCAGCGCGCGCAGCTTTCGCATCATCATGTCGGCGGGCGGCAGCGCGTAGGATGCGGCGCCGGTCGGGCACACGGACGCGCACTGGCCGCAGCCGGCGCAGATGTGCGGATCGATGGCGACGTGATCGCCCGCGGGCGTGATCGCGCCGGTCGGGCAGAGATCGAGGCAGCGCCGGCAGCCGACGATGCGCGAGCGCGAATGCGCGCACAGGTCCTCGGTGAAGGTGATGTAGCGCGGCTTGTCGAAGCCGCCGACGAGGTCGCGCGCCTTGAGCACCGCCTTGAGCACGTCGGCCGGGCTGCCGGGATCGGCGCGCAGGTAGCCGTCGCGCAGGTCGTGCGCGGGAAACAGCGGCGCGCCGCCCGACAGGTCGATGACGAGGTCGCAGCGCGACACCGCGCCGTCGCGCGAAGGGCCGAAGACGAGCGCGCCGCGCGAGGAGGGCAGCGGCATGGCGTAGTCGTCGACGGTGATCTCGAACGCGCCGAAGTGGCCCGTGGCGTTGCGGATGGTGCCCTTCACCACGGGGAAGTCGTCGACGCGGGCGGGCGCGACGTCCTGGGGCTGGTTGAGCAGCACGGTGACGTCGAGATGGTCGGCCAGCAGCCGCGCCGCCTCGATCGCCTGCTCGTCGCGGCCGTAGATCAGCGTCGCGCCCTCGCTGTCGAGGCTCACCAGCGGCACCGGCGGCGCCGGCTCGGCCGCGGCCGCGAGCAGCGCCGCCATCTTGGGACCGGCCTTGCCGCCCTCGCGCGACCAGCCGGCCGTTTCGCGGATGTTGACGAAGTCGAGCGCGCCCTCGCGCGTCGCCTCGTCGGCGACGTCACCGAACAGCGGCGCCTCCTGCGTGCAGGCGACGACGATGGGATCCTCGCGTCCGAGCGCGGCGCGGAACTGCGCGAGGTCGGCGCGGCAGAGCTGGCGCGCCGTCTTCACGTCGGCATCGCGGCAGCCCTTGCGCGCCGTCGCGACGTCGATCTCCATCGTGTCGTCGCAGGAGCACAGGAAGATGGTGCGCCGTTCCTCGGTCATCTCGCCTGGTTCATCTCGCCTGGGTCATCTCGCTTCGTACCTGACGTTTCCGCCCCCGGGGACCAGGCCAGCGGCGCCGGACTGGCCTCAACTTCCCTTGCGGGCTACTTATAGGCCACAACCGTCGATGTCACCAGGAAGCGCCCATGACCGCAGGCGTGAAACGCGCGCGAACGGACGACCGGCTCGAGCTTCCGCCGCCTTACACGCTGGTCACCCTGCGTGAGGTCGGCGACGCCTTCGCGCACGCGGTGGCGATCGCGCCGGAGCAGGGCGCCGGCACATTGGTATATGTCGGCCGCTTCGACCTCGCGGAGTTCGCGGTGGTACTCGAGCCCGACGAGCCGCTGCGCAGCGCGCGCCGCACGCTCTACCTCGGCATGACCGCGCTCGTCGATGCGCTCGCCGCGCACGCGCCGCCCGAGAAGCCGATCGAGGTCCGTTGGCCCGACGCCGTCCTCGTCGATCTCGGCCTCGTCGGCGGCGGCCGCATCGCCTGGCCGGAGGGGACGAAGGAAGACGAGACGCCGGACTGGATGGTCTTCGCCGCCAGCATCCGCACCGTGTCGATGGGCGAGGCCGAGCCGGGCATGACGCCGCTCGCCGCCGCGCTCGAGCAGGAAGGGTTCGAGGAGTTCGGCTCCGACCGTCTGGTCGAGAGCTTTGCGCGCCACCTCATGGTCGCGGTGGACGCCTGCCAGGAGCACGGCTTCGGCGCCGTCGCGAAGGATTATCTCGCGCGTCTGCCGCGCGCGTCGGGCGTGCGCCGCGACATCGACGAGACCGGCGATCTGCTCGTGCGCCGCGTGGGCAAGGCCGAGGTGGAGCGGCACCGGCTCGCGCCGCTGCTGGCCGCCCCGTCGTGGCTCGATCCCGCAACCGGCGGCCCGAAGCTCGCGTGATGACGGTTCGGCGGAGAACGGCGGCCATGTCCCCGCGCCAGGGCACGATCGGATGAAGCTCCTGCGCACCATCCGCCTCGACCCGTCGGACACCTTCGTGTTCGAGCGCGCCGCCGAGCCCGGCGAATGGGCGGTGCCGGGCGGGTTCGTGTTCTTCGGCAGCGATCCCGATGCGTTGCAGGGCAAGGCCCGCACGGCGTTCCGCGCCGGCTTCCTCGGCGTCGCCTCGCTCGGCTGGTCGACCTTGGTGCAGGTCGTCGAGGCGAGCGAGGCCGATCGTGCCGGGCTGGTCGAGGCGCTGGCCGCGCAGCTCGTCGCCCGCTTCGGCGCGCCTGATCTTGCCGCCGCGCGTCCCGCGGCGGAGGAGGAGGTCGCCTTCGCCGCCTCGCTGTGCGACCACCCGTCCGGCACCCTCGTCGCGCTGCACCGCGCCAACGACGATGGCGACATCCGCGAGACCTTCCGCACCCTGCGTCCGCGCGAGGGCGAGCGCACGTTCCGCGCCTTCTCCTTCCTCGACGTCGAGGGCGAGGACGAGGACCCCGTCGAGGAGATCGACCTCGCGGCGCTGGCGAAAAAGACGCGGGACTAGCAGCGACGTCGGCGCTGTCCGCCGCGCGCCGCGCTCCCGCCGCCGCGCCATATCCCCCCATGCGACACAGCGGCCGTTGCAACGGGCGATACTTCCCGCGAACGTGGCTGTCGGCGGGGCGGCCGGACGGCAAGCCCGTCGCCGCACATAAGAAGCGATCCGGGAGGAACCATGTTGCTGTCGTCTGCGCGGCTTGCCGCCGCGGCTTTGTCCATCGCCCTGGCCGTTGCGCCCGCAGGTGCGGCGCTCGCCCAGTCCTATCCCAGCCAGCCGATCAAGATCGTCGTGCCGACCCCGCCGGGCGGCGTCGCCGACATCGTCGCGCGCACGTTCGCCGGCAAGCTCACCGAGCAGGGCAAGACCGCGGTGGTCGAGAACAAGACCGGCGCCGGCGGGGCACTCGCGGCCGATCTCGTCGCCAAGTCAGCGCCGGACGGCTACACGGTCTATGTCGGCCTGCACAACACGCAGGCGATCCTGCAGCACCTGACCAAGCTCACCTACGATCCGGCCAAGGACTTCCAGGCGGTCACGCTGGTGGCGCGCTCGTCCAACATCCTGATCACGCACCCGTCCGTCGAGGCCAAGACGCTCAAGGATCTCGTCGCCTACGCCAAGGCCAATCCCGGCAAGCTCACCTATGCCTCGCAGGGCAACGGCAGCTCGGGCCACATCGTCGGTGAGCAGTTCAAGGACGTCACCGGCGTCGACATCGTGCACGTGCCGTATCGCGGCGCCGGCCCCGCGATGCAGGATCTCGTCGCCGGCCACGTCTCGATGTCGTTCGAGATCCTCACGCTGGCCGTGCCGCAGATCAGGCAGGGCAAGGTGCGCGCGCTCGCCGTGGCCGCGCCGGCGCGCATCCCGGCGGTGCCGGACGTGCCGACCTTCGCCGAGCTCGGCATGCCGGCGCTCGAGGGCGGCCCCTGGTTCGGCATCCTGGTGCCCGCCGGCACGCCACGCCCGATCGTCGACTGGCTGCACGCCGAAGCCAAGAAGACGTTCTCCGCGCCCGAGGTGCAGGAGCGCTTCAAGACACAGAACCTCGTCATGCCGCTCAACACGCCCGAGGAGTTCACGGCCTTCATCGCCGCCGAGTCCAAGCGCTGGGGCGACGTGATCCGCAAGGCCAACATCAAATTGGAGTGACGAGCGGCCGCGTTCCCGCCGTCGCAAGGGCGTGAAGCGGCGACGCGGTCGGGCGCCGACGGGCCGCGCCGTTCGGCGGGCGCGAATGACGCGGCCCTTGCGCCCCTTCCGCGTTGTCGGGGGCGGGACGCAAGGGCCGCGCCACCGGTACAGCCGTGCTGAAAGCGCCTGCGCATCCGTGCTAGAACCTCCGCATGAAGGATTTCTGGCTCTCCTGCGGGCACCATCTGCTCGACCGCGACGAGGACGGATACCTCGTCGTCACCGATGAATTTTTGAAAGCCTATCTGGCGCGGCCCGAGCTGGCGCCGCCGGCGGACGCCTGCGCGGCGGAGCGCGCCTTGCATGCGGCGCTGCTCGCCGATCCGCGCCGTGCGATCGCGGCCGCCGAGATCGCCGCCATCGCCGACGAGGACGCGCGCGAGAACTGGGAGGTGATGATCGCCTTCCGCGACCATCTCCTGGCCCATCCGACGCTGGAGGCCGCCTACTCCGACCTGATCCGCAACGGCGCGCGCCGCACGCCGCCGCTGTTCGTCAACCAGCTCGCCCACGTCATCCTGCGCAACGTGCTCGACGGCTGCGACGACGCCTTCCTCGCGCGCGCCGGGGAGATCTTCTTCCGCCCGCAGTTGCTCACCGTCCACGACGACGCGCTGATCGCCGCCGACGAGGAGACGATCGCCGGCGCCAGCCAGCAGCCGGTGTCGCCGCTCGTGTCCATGCTCGGCCTGCCCGCGGAGGCGCAGATCGACGTCCTCAACGAGGCCAACGCCGGCGACTATTGGGAGCGCAGCGACCTGTTCGACATGGCCATCGACCTCACCGCGGGCAAGCGCGGGCTTGCCGCCCTCGGCGAGGTGCTGGCGCGCTGGGTCGAGCACCTCCTCGGCGTCGAGGTCGACGTCGAGGCGCTCACCGAGGTGCGCGATGCCGCCTTCACCTGGTACGTCGGGCTCGACGTCGAGGGTACGCACATCGGCGACAAGCTGTGGAACGGCGAGGAGATCGACGACGCGGTGCTCGCGCACGTCGTCGGCCTGTTCCGCCTTACGTTCCGCGATCCGTCGGTGGTCAGCGAGCAGGTGCGCGGCGAGCCCGTGTTCCTGATCCTCGCCATGGGCGAGGACCGCCTGATCCGCATGAAGCCGCAGAACCTCGTCACCGGCCTGCCGATCCGCCATCTCGAGGTGGTCGGATGAGCTCCGGCGCGGCTCCGCTCGTCAGCATTCCCGTCGGCGTCGTGATCGAGCGCCGCAAGGCCACCTCGCAATGGGTCGATTATCTGTGGCGGCCCAGCGCCGTGCTCAACGGCGTGCCCGAAGCCGCGCCGTGGACGCAGCTCGCGAGCGAGGGCGAGGTCGTGACCTTCTATGCCGGCGCCGCCGCGATCGAGCTCTACCGCACCGAGACCACCTACTACCGCGACAATCTCGCCTCGGGTCAGCCGTCGCTGTGGGTCGCGCTGGCGCCGACCGACTCCGATCCGCCCTATCGGGTGCTGGCGGTGACGGCCGATCCGGCCGAGGGCGAAGCCTTCACCGAGGCGGCCAGCAATCTCGTCGAGCGCGTGCCGATGCCCCCCGCGATCCAGGACGTGCTTGCGGCGTTCGTCGCCGAGCACCATGTCGAACGGCAGTTCTTCAAGCGCAAGCGTGATCGCGCCAACCCGGAATCGCTGGCGCGCCGCGGCTACGGCGATCATGAGGATTGATGAGCGAGTCTGACGACTTCCTCACGCGTTGGTCCCGCCGCAAGCAGGAGGCGGCGCAGGCGAAGCGCGTCAAGGACGAGCCGGCGCCGCAGCAGCCGCCGCCGCCCGACAAAGCCTTGCCCGAGACGGCGGGCGAGCCCTTCGACGTCTCCGCACTGCCCCCGATCGATTCGATCACGGCGCTCTCCGACGTGCGCGACTTCCTGCGCGCGGGCGTGCCGGCCGAGCTGGCCCGTGCGGCGCTTCGCCGCGCCTGGAGCGCCGATCCGGCGATCCGGGATTTCGTCGGTCTTTCGGAAAATGCGTGGGACTTCACCGCCCCCGACTCCATCCCCGGCTTCGGCCCACTGGAAGACACTCCGGAGATCCGCGCGCTCGTCGACCGCATCGTGGGCAACGTGCGCGAGGCTGCGCAGGCGCTGCCGGGCGAGCCATCGCCGGTGGCGCAAAACGCAGCAGGGGCCGCGACATCACCGCAACCGCAGGTCACAGAGCGTGCGTCGCCGGAGCGCCGTGCCGATGACGCGACTGGTGACGCGCCGGCGGACGCGGCGACGCCGCGCGGCGACTCGCCCATTGATATCGCAGCGCAAAACGAATCGGACGCACCGCAGCGCGATTATCCGCGTCCTCGCCGCGCACGCGGCGCGGCACTTCCTCGGTAGTTCACACCTATAGCCGCAGGTTATGGCGGACCTATTGCCAGTTGTGCTGGCAGGCCCTACGCTTTGGAACTGTTCTTAAGAGGTGCCCACCCTTCAAGGCGCCTCCAAGAAGCCGGGCGAAGAAGAAAATGCGCGACATGGGGCTCAGCGAAGCGATCCACGCCGTGGGCGGCGTCAGTGAGCTCGCGCGCCGTATCGGCATCTCCCAACCCGCCGTCACCAACTGGGACCGCGTCCCCGCCGAGCGCGTGCTGGCGGTCGAGGCCGTCAGCGGGGTGCCGCGCGTGCGGCTGCGTCCGGATCTCTATCGCGAGCAACCGATGTCCGAAGTTGACGAGATCGACGCCGCGCGTGCCCAGGAATACGCGCTGCTCTCGGCGCTGCTCGTGCGCGCGCCCGACGCGCGGCTGCTCGGTCGTCTGGCCAAGCTCGAAGGCGACGAGACGCCGCTCGGCCGGGCGCATCGTGCTCTCGCCGAGGCCGCGGCGCGCAGCGACGCGCCGCGCGTCGAGCGCGAGTACTTCAATCTCTTCATCGGCGTGGGCCGTGGCGAGCTGATGCCCTACGGCTCCTACTATCTCACCGGTTTCCTTTACGAGCGCCCGCTGGCGCGCCTGCGCGCGGACCTCGAGGCGCTCGGCATCGAGCGCGCCGAGAACAACCTCGAGCCCGAGGATCACGCCGCCACGCTCTGCGAGGTGATGGCTGAGATCGTGGCCGGCCGCATGCCGGCGCCGGACGACGCGCAGCGCAAGATGTTCGAGAAGCACATCGCGTCGTGGTTCACGCGCTTCTTCTCCGATCTGGAGAAGGCGGAGGCGGCGGACTTCTATCGCGCCGTCGGCACGCTCGGCCGCACGTTCATCGAAATCGAGACGCAAGCTTTCGCGCTGCCCGGCTGACGGGCCACGCGCCAATTCGCGAGGAGGAAACGCGATGACATCGAAAGACAAGACGGCGGTCGGCCGCCGTGAATTCCTTCGGGTCGTCGGCGCGGGTGCCGCCACGACCGCCATCGCCGCTCCGCTGGCCACCGAGGCGCAGGCCGACACGGAGACCAGCGATGAGAAGCGCAAGGCCCGCTACAAGGAAACCGACCACGTGAAGGCGTTCTATCGCGTCAACCGCTATTACCCGCGCTGAGGGAGGCACCCGTGCTCATCAAGAGAACAGACCGTGAGGCGCGCCGCGGCTCGCTCGCCGCGGCTTTCGCCGCGCAGGCCGGCGGCTCGGTTGACCGCCGCACCTTCCTGCGCCGCTCGGGCATCGCCGCCGGCAGTCTCGCCGCGCTCGGCTCGGTGTCGCTGTCGAGCGTGCGCAAGGCCCAGGCCGCGGGCCCGACTCCCGGCGCTCCGGTCGATATCCGGAAGAACATCTGCACGCACTGCTCGGTCGGCTGCACGGTCATGGCCGAGGTGCAGAACGGCGTCTGGGTCGGACAGGAACCCGGCTGGCAGTCGCCGATCAACCGCGGCTCGCACTGCGCCAAGGGCGCGGCGACGCGCGAACTCGTGCATGGCGACCGCCGCCTGCGCTATCCGCTCAAGCTGGTCAACGGGCAGTGGACCCGCATCTCGTGGGATCAGGCGATCAACGAGATCGGCGACAAGCTGATGGAGATCCGCCAGAAGTCGGGACCGGATTCGGTCTACTGGCTCGGCTCCGCCAAGTTCACCAACGAGGGATCCTACCTCAATCGCAAGTTCGCGGCCTTCTGGGGCACCAACAACTCCGACCACCAGGCCCGCATCTGTCACTCCACCACCGTCGCCGGCGTGGCCAACACGTGGGGCTACGGTGCGATGACGAACTCCTACAACGACATCCGCAATGCCAAGACGATGATCTTCATCGGCAGCAATGCGGCCGAGGCGCATCCGGTGGCGGTCCAGCACATCCTTGAGGGCAAGGAGACCAACCGCGCCAACATGATCGTCATGGATCCGCGCATGACGCGCACGGCGGCGCATGCGACGGAATATGTGCGCTTCCGCTCCGGCACCGACATTCCGCTGGTCTGGGGCATGCTCTGGCACGTCTTCAAGAACGGCTGGGAAGACAAGGAGTTCATCCGCCAGCGCGTCTACGGCATGGACGACATCCGCAAGGAGGTCGAGAAGTGGACGCCGGAGGAGGTCGAGCGCGTCACCGGCGTGCCGGGCGCGCAGCTCGAGCGCGTGGCCAAGGCCTTCGCCACCGAGAAGCCAGCGACCCTGATCTGGTGCATGGGCGCGACCCAGCACACCGTCGGCACCGCCAACGTGCGCGCGTTCTGCGTCGCGCTACTCGCCACCGGCAACGTCGGCAAGTTCGGCACGGGCGCCAACATCTTCCGCGGCCACACCAACGTGCAGGGCGCGACCGACCTCGGCCTCGATGTCGTGACGCTGCCGCTCTACTACGGCCTCGCCGAGGGCGCGTGGCGGCATTGGTGCCGGGTCTGGGACGTCGACTACAACTGGATGCAGTCGCGCTTCGACTCCAAGAAGATCATGGAGACGCCGGGCATCCCCTCGACGCGCTGGTTCGACGCGACCCTGCTGCCGAAGGACCAGGTCTCGCAGAAGGACAATCTCAAGGCGATGATCGTGATGGGCCACGGCGGCAACACCGTGACCCGCATGCCGGAAGCGGCCAAGGGCATCGAGAAGCTCGACCTGCTGGTCGTCGCCGATCCGGTGCCGACCACCTGGTCGGTGCTCTCCGAGCGCAAGGACAACACCTACCTGCTGCCGGTCGCGACGAGCTACGAGACCAAGGGCTCGCGCACGGCGTCGAACCGCTCGCTGCAATGGGGCGAGCAGATCGTCAAGCCGATCTTCGAGGCCAAGGACGATCTCGAAGTGATGTACCTGCTCGCCAAGAAGCTCGGGCTCGCCGAGGAGATGTTCAAGCACATCAAGGTCGAGAACAATCTGCCCGAGGCCGAGGATATCTTGCGCGAGATCAACCGCGGCGGCTGGTCGACCGGCTACTGCGGCCAGTCGCCCGAGCGGCTCAAGGCGCACATGAAGAACCAGGACAAGTTCGACCTGGTGACGCTGCGCGCGCCGGCCGACCTGCCCGAGATCGGCGGCGACTACTACGGCCTGCCGTGGCCGTGCTGGGGCACGCCGGAGTTCCGCCATCCGGGCACGCACACGCTCTACAACACCAACCTCGCGGTGAAGGACGGCGGCGGCACGTTCCGCGCGCGCTTCGGCGTCGAGCGGGTCGTCAAGACCAAGGTGATGGAGAACGGGCAGGAGGTCGAGAAGGAGGAGCGGCACAATCTGCTCGCCGAGGGCTCCTACTCGAAGGATTCCGAGATCCAGGACGGCTACCCCGAGTTCACCCTCGGCGTGCTCAAGAAGCTCGGCTGGGACAAGGACCTGACCGAGCAGGAGCTGGCGGTGATCAACCGCGTCAACGCGGCCAATCCCGACGCCGTGTCGTGGTCGCTCGACCTCTCCGGCGGCATCCAGCGCGTGGCGATCACGCACGGCTGCATCCCCTATGGAAACGGCAAGGCGCGCGCCAACGCGTTCGGCCTGCCGGACGCCATTCCGGTGCACCGTGAGCCGATCTACACCCCGCGGCCCGAGCTCGTGTCGAAATATCCGACGCTCCCCAACGCGCGGCAGTTCCGCGTGCCGAACGTCGGCTTCGACGTGCAGAAGGCCGCGGTGGACAAGGGGATCGCCAAGCAGTTCCCGCTCATCCTCACCTCCGGCCGGCTCGTCGAATACGAGGGCGGCGGCGAGGAGACGCGCGCCAACAAGTGGCTCGCCGAGCTGCAGCAGGACATGTTCATCGAGATCAACCCTGCGGACGCGGCCGAGCGCGGCATCACGGACGGCGGCTGGGTGTGGGTCACCGGCGCGGAGAACAACTCGAAGGCGCGCATGAAGGCGCTCGTCACCGAGCGCGTCGGCAAGGGCGTCACCTGGTGCCCGTTCCACTTCGGCGGCTGGTTCGAGGGCGTCGATCAGCGCAGCAAGTATCCGCAGGGCGCCGATCCGGTGGTGCTCGGCGAAAGCGTCAACACGCTCACGACCTACGGCTTCGACCCGGTCACGGGCATGCAGGAACCCAAGGCGACCCTCTGCCAGGTCAGAGCGGCGTAAGGAGAAACGATCATGGCTCGAATGAAATTTCTCTGCGACGCCGACCGTTGCATCGAGTGCAACGCCTGCGTCACCGCCTGCAAGAACGAGAACGAGGTGCCGTGGGGCATCAACCGCCGGCGCGTCGTCACGCTCAACGACGGCAAGCCGGGCGAGCGCTCGATCTCGATGGCCTGCATGCATTGCACCGACGCGCCCTGCGCGGCGGTGTGCCCCGTGGACTGCTTCTACACCACGGCCGACGCCGTGGTGCTGCACTCCAAGGACCTGTGCATCGGCTGCGGCTACTGCTTCTATGCGTGCCCGTTCGGCGCCCCGCAGTATCCCAAGGTCGGCAACTTCGGCTCGCGCGGCAAGATGGACAAGTGCACCTACTGCGCCGGCGGTCCCGAGGCGGACGGCAGCAAGGCCGAATACGAGAAGTACGGCGCCAACCGCCTGGCCGAGGGCAAGCTGCCGCTGTGCGCGGAGATGTGCTCGACCAAGTCGCTGCTTGCCGGCGACGGCGAGATCATCGCGCAGATCTACAAGGAGCGGGTGGCCAAGCGCGGCTACGGCTCGGGTGCCTGGGGCTGGCAGACGGCCTATCGGGAGTCGATCGCCACCTAGCTCTCGTCATCTCTCCGAAACCTCTCATCGGCGGCCACGTCATCCGCCGGTGAGGCCAAAAAAGGCTCATTCAGGAGGAAGTGTCATGGCCATGCGGTTGCACCAGACACGCTTTGCAATGATCCGCTGCGCCATGCTGGCGGTCGCCGTCGCGCTGTTCGCGCTCGTTGCCGCCCCGGCGCTCGCGCAGCAGCCGTCATCGGTCAATCCTTCCGCCAGCGCGGTCAAGGAGCAGCAGTTGCTGCAGGCGCTCGGCAGCGGCGGTGCGCTCTCGGGCCGCGTGTCCATTCCCGACCGGAAGGCCGGCACGCTGATCCAGCCGAACGGGCGCGAGTGGCGCGCGTTCCACGAGGGCACGCTGCGCTGGGTGGGCGGCATCGCCATTCTTGGCATGCTGGCGCTGCTGGTCGTGTTCTATCTCATCCGCGGCATGGTGCGGATCGAGAAGGGCAGGGCGGGCACGAGCATCGTGCGCTTCTCCGGCTTCGAGCGCGCGGTGCACTGGATGACCGCGACCTGCTTCGTCATCCTGGCGCTGTCGGGCCTCAACGTGACCTTCGGCAAGAGCCTGCTGCTGCCGCTGATCGGCCCCGACGCCTTCAGCACGTTCTCGGAGGCGGCGAAGTACGCGCACAACTTCCTGAGCTTCCCCTTCGCCATCGGCGTGGTGATGATGTTCCTGATGTGGCTCGCCTGGGCCATTCCGGACGGCACGGACGTGCAATGGGTGCGCGAGGGCGGCGGCCTCGTCGGCGACAAGCATCCGCCGGCCAAGCGCTTCAACGCCGGCCAGAAAGCGATCTACTGGGTCGTCGTGCTCGGCGGCGCGGCGGCGGCGGTCACCGGCTATCTGCTGATGTTCCCGTTCTATGCGACGGACGTCGCGGGCATGCAGACCGCCCAGAGCATCCACGGCATCGTCGCCGTGCTGTTCATCGCCATCATGCTGGCGCACATCTACATCGGCACGATCGGCATGGAGGGCGCCTTCGAGTCGATGGGCACCGGCGAGGTCGACGTCAACTGGGCGCGCCAGCACCATCCGCTGTGGCTGGACGAGCAGCAGGCGCGCACCGGAGCCGGCGGCCCACGTGCGGCGATGCAGCCCGCCGAGTAGGCGCGGGCGCAACTGCCGGCGAAACTTTGACGGTGCGACGACGGCCGGGTTCGCCCGGCCGTTCGCATTTGCCCTCCATCGCTGGCGCCTGCCGCAATCCAGCGCCCCGAACCCCGGTCGTGCCCCCGCCCGCCTGCGCGTGCTAATGTCCGGTCCATGACCGTCCGTACCGGGTTCCAGCCGCGTTGAGCGCCATGTCCACCCCCGCCGCCGACCTGCGCAGGCTCCCCTCCGTCGACCAGGTGCTGCAGGACGATGCGGCCCGCGCCGGGGCCGAGCGCTTCGGCCGCGCCGCCATGGTCGGCGCCGTGCGCGCCGCGCTCGCCGATGCGCGCGCAGCCGGTGCCGTCCGGCAGGCGTCCGCGCTCGCCGCCGACGCGGTCGACCGGCTCGAAGCGGAGGCCGTCCCCAGCCTGCGGCCGGTGTTCAACCTCACCGGCACCGTGCTGCACACGAACCTCGGCCGCGCTCTATTCGCACAGGAGGCGATCGAGGCCGCCACCGCCGCCATGCGCTCGGCCGTGGCGCTCGAGTTCGATCTTGCGAGCGGCGGGCGCGGCGAGCGTGACGACCACGTGCGTGCGCTGCTGTGTGAGCTGACCGGAGCGGAGGACGCCACGGTCGTCAACAACAACGCCGCCGCCGTGCTGCTGGTGCTCAACAGCCTCGCCAAGGGGCGCGAGGCCGTCGTCTCGCGCGGTGAGCTGATCGAGATCGGCGGCGCCTTCCGCATGCCCGAGATCATGAGCCGCGCCGGCGCCAGGCTCGTCGAGGTCGGCACCACCAACCGCACCCACGCCAAGGATTACGCCGGCGCGCTCGGGCCGAAGACCGGCTTGATCCTCAAGGTCCACACCTCGAACTACCGCATCGAGGGCTTCACCAAGGAGGTGCAGGCGCGCGAGCTCGCCCAGCTCGCGCGCAGCCACGGCGTTCCGCTGGTCAACGACCTCGGCTCGGGCACACTGGTCGATATCGCGCCCTTCGGCCTCGCCCATGAGCCGACGGTGGCGGAGGCCGTGGCCGAGGGCTCGGATATCGTGACCTTCTCCGGCGACAAGCTGCTCGGCGGACCGCAGACCGGATTCATCGTTGGCCGGCGCGATCTCGTCGCCAAGATCAACCGCAATCCGATGAAGCGCGCGCTGCGCGTCGACAAGGTGCGCCTCGCCGCGCTGGAGGCGACGCTCAAGCTCTACCGGGATCCCGATCGGCTCGCCGCGCGGCTGCCGACCCTGCGGCTGCTTGCGCGCGTGCAGGCCGACATCGAGGCGAGCGCGACGCGCCTTGCGCCGCAGGTCGCCGCGCGGCTTGGCGATGCCTTCACGGTCGACGTGATCGCCTGCGCCAGCCAGATCGGCTCCGGCGCGCTGCCGCTCGCCACGCTGCCGAGCGCGGCCCTCGCGCTGCGTCCCGCGGGTGCGCGCGCCAGCGGACGCGCGGTCGCATCGCTCGCGGCACGTCTGCGCAAGCTGCCCGTTCCCGTCATCGGCCGCATCGAGGACAACGCGCTCGTCCTCGACCTGCGGTGTCTGGAGGACGAGTCGGGCTTTCTCGCCAACCTCGGCGGCATTGAACGCTAGCCGCGCGCGAATGCTTATGTGATGCCGGTGCGTTTCAACATGTCTTCCGGATGGAGGTCGATGACATGATCATCGGCACCGCCGGCCACATCGATCACGGCAAGACCGCGCTCGTGCGCGCGCTCACGGGCGTCGACACCGACCGCCTCAAGGAGGAGAAGGCGCGCGGCATCTCGATCGACCTCGGCTACGCCTATCTGCCGGCCCCCGACGGCGCGGTGCTCGGCTTCGTCGACGTGCCGGGCCACGAGAAGTTCATCCACAACATGCTCGCCGGCGCGACCGGGATCGACTTCCTGCTGCTCGTCGTCGCCGCCGACGACGGCGTGATGCCGCAGACGCGCGAGCATCTCGCGATCGTCGACCTGCTCGGCATCCGCCATGGCCTCGTCGCGCTCACCAAGGTCGACCTCGTTCCGCCCGAGCGGCGCGCGGAAGCGTCTGCGGAGATCGCCGCGGCGCTGGCCACCACGGGATTGCGCGAAGCCGAGATCGTGCCGGTGTCGGCCGTGACCGGCGAGGGCATCGATGCGCTGCGCGACAAGCTGTTCGCGGCCGCGCGGCGGTTCGGGGCGCGTGCCGCCGATGGCCGCTTCCGCCTCGCCGTCGACCGCTGCTTCACCCTGAGCGGCGCAGGCACGGTAGTCACCGGCACGGTCCTGTCGGGCACGGTCGCGCTCGACGACCGCGTCGTGGTGAGCCCGTCGGGCCTTGCCGCGCGCGTGCGCTCGATCCACGCGCAGAACCGCGCCGCGCCGCGCGGCGCCGCCGGCGAGCGCTGCGCGCTCAACCTTGCGGGCGAGGGCGTCACCAGGGACGCCGTCGCGCGCGGCGATGTCGTGCTCGATCCGGCGCTGCACGCGCCGACCGAACGCATCGACGCCATGCTGCGCGTCCTTGCCTCCGAGCCCAAGCCCATCGGCCAGTGGATGCCGGTGCGCCTGCATCACGGCGCGGCGGACGTGGGCGCGCGCATCGTGCTGCTGGGCGAGCCGCTCGCGCCGGGGGCATCGGGCACGGTGCAGCTCGTGCTGGAACGGCCGATCGCGGCCGCGGCCGGCGACCGCTTCGTGCTGCGCGATACGTCGGCGCAGCGCACCATCGGTGGCGGGACCTTCCTCGACCTGCGCGCGCCCGCGCGAAGGCGGCGTACGCCGGAGCGGCTCGCGCAGCTCGAGGCGCTGGCGCTGCCCGACCCGCGCGCCGCGCTTGTCGCGTTGCTGGCGCGTGCGCCGTTCCACGTCGATCTCGAAGCCTTCGCCCGCGACCATGCGCTGTCAGCGGCGCAGTGCGATGCCCTCGCGCAGGGCTTCATCGTCGTGCCGGCGGGCGAGACGCAGCTCGTGTTCGCGCCGGACGGCTGGGGCGCGGTGACGCGCGCGGTCGCTTCGGCGCTCAAGGCCTTCCACGCCGCCAATCCCGCCGCGTCCGGCATGTCGGTCGAAAGCCTGCGCCGGCAGGTCGAGCCGCGGCTGCCCGCGCGGATTTTTCCCTCCCTCGTGCAGGCGCTCGCCAAGGCGGGCGACGTCTCGCTCAGCGGCGCAGCCGTGGGCCTGCCCGGCCACACGGCGCGCCTCGCGCCGGCGGACGACAAGGCCTGGCGGCAGATCGCGCCGCTGCTCTCGGATGCCGCGCGCTTCCGTCCGCCCCGCGTCGCCGACATCGCCCGCGAGGCCGGCCAGCCCGAAGCCAATGTGCGGCGGCTGCTCAAGCTGCTTGCGCGACTGGGGCTCGTCACCGAAGTCGCCACCGACCACTTCTTCCGGCGCGACACGGTTGCGGAGATGGTCGGGATCGCGCAAGACATCGCCGGCAAGGCGCAGGGCGGCGAGTTCGGCGCGGCGGAGTTCCGCGACCGGCTCGACAACGGCCGCAAGGTCGCGATCCAGATCCTGGAGTTCTTCGACCGCCACGGCGTCACCCTGCGGCGCGGTGACCTGCGCCGCATGAATCCGCAGAAGCTTGGCGCGTTCGGCCCACCGGCCGTGCCCGCGCCGGACACCGCGGCGGCGCCGCAGCGTGGAAGAGAATCGCCCCCGGTGGGGCGTCCGGACTTCAAATCCGGGGGAGGCCGCCAGCCGGTCTTTGGTGGGTTCGACTCCCACTCTCTTCCGCCACGCCGCCGGCGCTGACCGTCAGTTCGGCAGCACCCGCGCCTGCTGCAATTCGCGCAGCTGCCGCACGAACATCTCCTCGGTGTCGACGCAGTCGGCAAAGCCGGCCTGCCGGATCTTGATCGTGCTCTGCAGCGACTCGTAGGGCGCCTGGCGGTAGCGGAACGTGAAGTCGGCGTATTCCCACGAGGGCACGAGCTCCTTGAGCGCATAAGGCCGCAACCCGTGCTTCTTTACGATCGCGTCCCACACCGGCGCCTTGTCGGCCATCACGCGCCCGAGCGACATGGCATGCGGCTCGGCGCAGGGCATGTCGAACACCTGCGCGATGCGCGGGAACACCTGCTCCCACAGGAAGCAGTCGCCGTTGCTGACGTTGAAGATCTGGTTGGCCGCGCTGGCGCTGCCGCCCGCCCAGTGCACCGCCCTGGCGAGCAGGCGTGCATCGCACGCGTCCTTCAAATGCCCGCTCGCGCCGGGAAAGCGCAGCGCGAGCCCGAGCTCGCGGCTGATCGCGGCGAACAGGCCGACGGTGAGGATCGTGTTCATCGGGCTGCCGACCGCGAAGCCGCATACGGCGGGCGGGCGGAACACCGTCCAGCTCCAGGCCTTGCCGCGCTGGCGCTCGCGCAGGAAATCCTCCTGGTCGAAGTAGAAGTTCGGCGGCATGTGGCGCGGATCGCTCTCGCGCGAGGGCACGCGCGGGGGCGGGCCGAGGTGCACGCCATAGGCCTTGCCGCCGTGCATCAATGCGACGTGCCTGAGCTGGGGCGAGACCTCCTCGACCGCATCGAGCAGGTTCTCGAGCATGGCGAGGTTGACGCGCACGTGGTCGGCCTCGGTCCAGCCCGAGACCAGCGAGGGCTGCTCGTGCAGCGCCGCAAACACGACGTGGCTGATGTCGCCGTGCCCGCGCAGCGCCGCGCGCACGGATGCGGCGTCGGTGAGATCGGCGGAGACGAAGCGCGCGCGTGTCTCGAAGTCGGGTGCGCGCCGCGAGAGGGCGACCACCTCCCAGTCCGCGAGTGTCGTCAGATATTCCACGTTGGCGCGACCGACCACGCCCAGCGCGCCAACCACCAATGCCTTCGGCATCACTCCCCCATGTCTGCAGTCGCCTTGTTCCGCTTGGCATTCTGCCGGATGATGCGGCGCGCGCAACACGCGCCGCACGATGCTGCCGTGCTTCGATGGCATGCGTGACGGAACTGAGGAAACGAATGGGAGGGCCGCCCGCCATGGCACGAAATCTGTCACGCCGCCATCTGCTCCTGACGTCGGGCGCCGCCCTGGCGGCTGCGGGCCTGCCAGGCTCCGCGCGGGCGGACTTTCCCGACCGCACGGTCCGCTGGATCGTGCCGTTCCCGGCCGGCGGAGGCCTCGACGCGGTGACGCGCATCGTCGCCAGCAAGCTCGCCGACAACATCGGGCAGAACGTCATCGTCGAGAACAAGACCGGCGGCTCCGGCTTCATCGGCACCGTGGCGCTGGCGCAGTCGAAGCCCGATGGCTACACGCTGATGACGCAGGCGCTGGGCATGTCGATGAATCCGTCGATCTACAAGGATCTGCCCTACGATCCGATCAAGGACATCCAGCCGGTCGCGCAGATCGGCGTCGTCCCCGTGGTGATCGCCGTCGGACCGAAGGTGGAGGCGAAGTCGATGGCGGAATTCATCGCCCTCGCCAAGGCGAATCCGCGCCGCCACAAGGGCGGCTCCTTCGCCACCGGGTCGGGCACGCTGATGCTGGAGATGTTCCGCCTGCAGGCCGGTATCGAGTTGCCGATCGTTCCGTACCGCGGTGTCGCCGACGCCGTCTCGGCGACCACGGGCGGGGAGACCGACGTCGTCATCATGGACGGCTCGTCGGTGGTGCCGCACATCAAGGCCGGCCGCCTGCGCGGCCTCGCGGTGGCGGCGGACAAGCGCATCGCCGAGATTCCCGATGTCCCGACCAGCGCAGAAGCCGGGCTGCCCGATTACAAGATCGAGTTCTGGTACGCGGTGTTCGCCAACGGCGCCACGCCGAAGCCGATCGTCGAGCGGCTCAACGCCGAGGTCAACAAAGCGGTCGCTTCGCCGGAGATTTCCGGGAAGCTGCGCGCCATCGGCCTTGCGCCGGCCAACCGCAGTGCGGATGACTTCACCGCGCAGCATCATCGCGAGATGAAGGAATGGGCCGAGGTCGTGCGGCGCTCGGGCTTCAAGCAGCTCCAGCTCTCGCAGTAAGTCATCGTCAGGAGAAACAGATGTCAGCCGATCAGCGCCCCGTGCCGGGTGGCGAGAATGTGTCCGTCGCGTTCGAGGACGGCATCGCCTGGGTCACGCTCAACCGGCCGGGCAAGCGCAACGCCATGAGCCCCGCGCTCAACCGCGAAATGCTCGGCGTGCTCGACGCACTCGAGGTCGACGACCGCTGCAAGGTGCTGGTGCTCACCGGCGCGGGCGAGTCCTTCTCCGCCGGCATGGACATCAAGGAATACTTCCGCGAGGTCGACAAGGCGACGCCGATCGGCGTGATGCGCGTGCAGCGCGACTCGATGGGCTGGCAGTGGCGCCGGCTGATGTTCTTTCCCAAGCCCACCATCGCCATGGTCAACGGCTGGTGCTTCGGCGGCGCCTTCACGCCGCTGGTGTCCTGCGATCTCGCCATCGCCGCCGAGGAGGCGCAGTTCGGACTGTCCGAAATCAACTGGGGCATCATCCCGGCGGGCAACGTCATGCGCGCGGTCGCGGAGAAGATGAGCCCCGCCGACGCACAATATTATCTGATGACCGGCGAGACCTTCGACGGACGCACGGCCGCGCGGACGCGCCTCGTCAACGAGGCGGTGCCGCGCGCGCAACTGCGTGCGCGCACCACCGAATTGGCCAGGAAGCTGATGGAGAAGAATCCGCACGTGCTGATGGCGATCAAGCTCGCTTACCGGCGCGTCAAGGAGATGACCTGGGACGAATCCGAGGACTATCTCTACGCCAAGGCGCAGCAGACCTATTCGACCGACCCTGAGCTCGGGCGCAAGCACGGCATGGATCAATTCCTCGACGAGAAGTCCTATCGTCCGGGCCTTCAGAACTATCGCCGCGACGAGACATAGGTTTCGGGGGAGGGCGACATGGATCTCGGTCTCGCGGGACGCACCGCGCTCGTCACCGGCGCCTCGAAAGGCATCGGCCTCGCCATCGCCAGGTGGTTCGCCAGGGAGGGAGTGAACCTCTGTCTCGTCGCGCGCTCGGGCGACCTGCTCGCGACGGAAGCGGAGGCCATCCGCGCAGCCGCGCAGGTGAACGTGCAGACGTTGGCGGCGGACATGTCCGATGCGGGCGCGCGCGAGGGCGTGTTCCGCGCCTTTCCCGACGTCGACATCCTCGTCAACAATGCCGGCGCCGTGCCTGGCGGCGACATCCAGGACGTCGACGAAACGGCGTGGCGCGCGGGCTGGGACCTCAAGGTCTACGGCTACATCGGCATGACGCGGCTCTACCTCGCGCGCATGAAGGAGCGCCGCCGCGGCGTCATCGTCAACATCATCGGCGCCGGCGGCGAGAAGCTGACCTACGGCTACATCGCGGGCAGCGCCGGCAATGCCTCGCTGATGGCCTTCACGCGCGCCATCGGCGGCACCAGCCCGAGCTTCGGCGTGCGCGTGCTCGGCATCAACCCCGGGCCGGTCGCCACCGAACGCGCCGAATATCTCGCGCGCCAGCGCGCCGCCAAGGCCGGCGACGAGAGCCGCTGGAAGGACGGCTTTTCGAAGATGCCGTTCGGCCGCCCGGCCACGGTCGACGAGATCGCGGCGGCCGCGGTGTTCCTCGCATCCGACCTGTCCGGCTACACGAGCGGCACCATCGTCACCATCGACGGCGGCCTGACCCATCAGGGCGTGTTGCCGTAGGTCCGCCCCGAAGCTGGCGCGCCCTCGGTTCGCCTCTCCCTATGGAGAGGTGGGGCTCAACACTTGACGCCAGCGCGCGCCGCTAGGTCACCTTCAATCCCATCAGGCCGGCGATCAAATTGCGCTGGATCTGCGACGTGCCGGCCGCGATGGTGGCGGCGCGGGCGTCGCGATAGTGGCGTTGCATGTCGAATTCCATGCTGTAGCCGAAGCCGCCCATGATCTGCATGCCGGTGTTGGCCGCCTTCACGTAGGTCTCCGACGCCATCAGCTTGGCCATGGTGATCTGGCGCAGCGCGTCCTCGCCGGCCTCCACCATCGCTGCCGCGCGCAGCGTGAGCGCCCAGGCCGCCTCGATCTCGGTCTGCATGTCGGCGAACGCGTGGGCGATCGACTGGAACGTGCCGATGGCGCGATTGAACTGCTTGCGTTCCTGCGCATAGCGCAGCGCCAGCTCGAACACGCCGCGCGCGCTGCCGCAGTCGCAGGCCGCCGCCACCACGCGCTCGGCCTGCAGGCCCGCGAGCACCACCTTCCAGCCGTTGTTCTCGCCGCCGATCAGGCGGTCGGCCGGGACGCGCACGTCGTTGAAGGTGAGCTCGTAGGTGCCGACCGAGCGGCGGCCCAGCATGTCGAGCTTGCGGATCTCCAGACCCGGCGACGTGTTGTCGATGAGGAACAGCGACATCCCTTGGCGATAGTTGGCCTTGGGGTCGGTCTTCACATAGACGTTGATGACATTGTCCCTGGCGCCTGCGCCGGTCGCCCAGATCTTCTGCCCGCTGATGACGTAGTCGTCGCCGTCGCGCCGCGCGCTCGTGCGCATGGCGCCGATGTCCGAGCCGGCATCCGGCTCCGACATCGAGATCGTCATGCGGATGTCGCCGGCGAGCAGCTTCGGCAGCCACGTGCGCCGCTGCGCGTTCGAGCCCATGCGCAGCACGTTGAGCCCGCAGAACATGCTGCCGCCGAACGCCATGACGACGTCCGAGCTCGGGACCGAGATTTCCTCCGCCACGATGGCGAGATCGACGAGGCTGCGGCCGAGCCCGCCGTACTCCTCGGGGAACGGCAGCGCCAGCAGTCCGGCTTCGATCCAGGCGTCGTAGAGTTCGTAGGGGTAGAGCCGTTCGCGATCGAGCCGGCGCAGGTACTCGGGCGTGGCGACGCGCTGCGTCAGCTTGCGCGCGGTGTCGCGCAGCATGACTTGCTCGTCGGACAAGATCACCGCCGGCCCTCCGACGTGGGCTCCTTGAACAGGCTCAGGAACACGCCGCGAATCCACTTGGTGCCGGGCTCACGGTGCAGGCGCTCGTGCCAGTATTGGTAGATTTCCAGCTTCGGCAGCTTCACCGGCGGCGTGAAGATCTCGAGGTCGAGGTCGTCGGCCAGCACGGTCGCGATCGACGCCGGCAGGGTGGCGACCGCGTCGGTGTGCTTGGCGAGCACGGCGGCGCTGATGAACATCGGTACGCGGCACATGATGTTCGCCTCCGGGACGACGGCCTCGATCGCGCGCTCGGCCTGCTGATGCGCGTGGCCGGTGCCGAGGGAGGACACCAGCACGTGCTTCTCGCGTGCGAATTCCTCGATGGTGGGGTTGCGGCTGATGCGCCGATTGCCCTTGCGCACCACGCTGACGTAAGTCTCCGCCCACAGCGCCTGGCGGCGGATCGCTTTCGTGAGCGAGGGAAATGCGCCCATGGCGAAGTCGACCTTGCCCGACACCAGCCACGACTCGAGGTTCTCGGCATCGAGCTGCAGCACGCGCAGCCGCACGTTCGGCGCTTCCTGCATCAGCCGGTTGACCAGCGTCGGCAGCAGCTTGATCACGCCCGCGTCGACGACGCAGAAGTTGAACACGCGATTGGATGTCTTGGGATCGAACGGCACGTGCTCGCTGCGCAGCGCGCGCATGCGTTCGAGGATCGCCTTCACCGGCGCCTGCAGCTCGAGCGCTTTCGGCGTCGGCTCCATGCGCAGCGCGACGCGTACGAACAGCGGATCATCGAAGTAGCGCCGCAGCCGCGCGAGCGTCTTGCTGAGCGCGGGCTGGGTAACGTTGAGCGCTTGCGCAGCCCGCGTCAGGCTGTGCTCCCGCAGCAGAACCTCGAGCACTTGCAGGTGATGCAGGTCGAGTTCTGTATGAGACCCTGGAATGGAAGTCATATCGTTCGCTTTATAGTCTACGTGGCAGTGCGCGCGTACGCTAGTGTCGTGTTTCAGAAATTCGCTTCGTCCTTGCCGCTCGTTGCTCAAGCGAATTTCTGAACCAAAACGACACTAGAATCATAAGTTTTTCTAGTGTCCCTGCGATTCCGAGGTTCGCATCAGAGCGTGCTGCAAAGTACCGCGAACTTCGGAATCGGGACACTAGCTGAAAATTCGGCCCGGCAGGTCGAAGAGGGAAACAGCCAAGGAGAGAGCCGTGCTGCGCACCGGCAAACACTATCTGGACTCGCTGAACGACGGACGCGTGGTGTGGGTGGGGAACACCCGCATCGACAACGTCGCCACGCATCCGCTGACCCGCGATTACGCGCAGCGTACCGCGGAATTCTTCGATCTGCATCGCAGGCCTGATCTGCAGGATCAACTCACTTTCGTCGACGAGGGCGGCGAGCGGCGCTCGATGATGTGGTTCTTGCACCGCAGCAAAGATCAGCTCGTGCGCAAGCGGCAGTACCACGAGTTCATCATGAGGCACTTCGTCGCGGCCTCGATGCCGCGCACGCCCGACTCGCAGAACTACATGCTCGTCACCTACATCGACGATCCGGAGCCGTGGGAGAAGGCGGCGATCGGCGCCGACGGACGCGGCCTCGCCGACAACATCCGCAATTTCTGGAAGCACGCGGTGGAGAACGACCTCGTGGTCGCGCCGCACTTCGTCGATCCGCAGGCCGACCGCTCCGATCCGAACGCGCACGCCACCTCGCCGGCGCTGCGCGTCGTCGAGACCACCGACGAGGGCATCGTCGTCAACGGCGTGAAGTCGATCGGCACCGCGTCGGCCTTCGCCGACTTCCTGCATCTCGGCGTGTTCTTCCGGCCCGGGGCAAAGGGCGACCAGATCATCTACGGCGTCTGCCCGGCCAACCTCAAGGGCATCACGATCGTCTGCCGCGAAAGCCTCGTCTCGGAGGACAAGGTCGAGCATCCGCTGTCGTCGCAGGGCGACGAGCTCGACGCGACGATCCTGTTCGACAACGTGCTGATCCCCTGGAAATACGTGTTCCACATCGGCAATCCCGACCACGCGCGGCTCTATCCGCAGCGCGTGTTCGACTGGGGCCATTACTACGCGCTGATCCGCCAGGCGGTGCGCGCCGAGCTGCTGGCCGGCCTCGCGATCCTCATGTCCGAGCACCTCGGCACGGCCAAGATCGACGCGGTGCAGCAGCGTCTCGCCAGGATCGTCGGCTTCCAGAAGACCACCTTCGCCCATGTCCTCGCCGCCGAGGACCAGGGCTTCTACACGCCCGGCGGCCTCTACAAGCCGGACATCCAGCTCTTCAACTGGGGCCGCGTCTACTTTCTGCAGAACCTCGGGCCCATGGTCGACGAGCTCATCGACCTGTGCGGCCGCAGCGCCGTCATGTTCCCCACCGAGGCGCAATGGCAGAATCGTGAGATGCGGCCCTGGTTGGAGAAGCTCAACAAGGGAGCCGTCGGCGAGGCCTATGACCGCATCAAGATCGCGCGCGTCATCCGTGACCTCTACCTGACGGACTGGGGCGGGCGGCTTTTCATGTTCGAGAACTTCAACGGCACGCCGCTCTCGACCCTGCTGTCGCTGACCATGAAGCGGGCGGAGTTCACGGGCACGGGCGAGTTCGCCGCCTTCGCCCGCAGGGTCTGCGGCCTCGAGGTCGCGTGCACCGGCATGACCGAATACAGGGCGACGGCGGATTACGCCAAGGCCCAGGACACCGGCCGCCGCGCCGATGCCAAGGTCGCGGTGCAAGCCGCTGAGTAGAGCATGATCCCGAAAAGTGGAGACCGGTTTTCGGACAAGATCATGCTCAAACAATCATGATCCCGAAAAGTGGAGACCGGTTTTCGGACGAGATCACGCTCAAAGCAAGAAGTACAATCGACAACCAACGACATCATCCCTTTCGAGGAACACCAGGAGAGATTGAAATGGCCAAGCAACGGATCAGCTACGTCCCGCTCGAGAAGATGGACGCCGAGATGCGCAAGGAGATGGAGCGCTGCCAGCGCGAGGGCACGCCGCGGCCGGAGTCGTCCGCCGTGCGCGCGCACGTGCCCGCCGCCTTCTGGTTCTTCGCCAACTCATGGCGCGATCTCTTCCGCAACGGCGTCGCCGACCACGGGCTCAAGGAGCTCTGCCGGCTGTACGTCTCGCGTTCGGTGCAGTGCGAGTATTGCGGCAACCAGCGTTCGGTGAAGGCCACCAAGGCCGGGCAGGTGATTGAAGATCACGTCATGGATCTCCTGAACTTCGAATCCTCGCCGCGCTTCGACGACCGCCAGAAGGCCGTGCTGTCCTACGCCGAGGCCATCACCTGGCACCTCAACACCGACGATGCGTTCTGGGAGCGCCTGCACAAGCACTTCTCCGAGCCGGAGCTGGTCGAGATCGGCTGCATGATCGGCCTCACGCTCGGCCAGCAGAGCTGGCTGCGCCTCCTCAACATCGAGCATCACGAGGTGCTGGCCGGCACCGACGCCTCGATGGCCCCGGGCTACGAGGACATGCAGAAGCTCAAGGCCACCAAGTCGGCCACCGACTACTGGGCGAAGTCCAAGGCCGGAAAATCCGAAAAGGTGGCGTGAAGTCGCCGCTCCAAGGGCGGGCACGCGGCTGCGACTTGGCGGGAGCCGTCGTCGTCGGGCTCGTCCGGTGCGGGACTGTTCCACGGAGTTCTGCATCCCTCTCACCCGGATTGCGCGCAAGTCGCGCAATCCGACCTTTCTCCGGGCGGGAGAGGCTGAGCACGTGGCGCCGCCGCGCCCGCCCGTGATGGATGAGATCGTGGCGCTCGCCATCAAGCGCGGAGGGTGCAACACGGCAGGGCCCCACCTCTCCCCTGTGGGGAGAGGGCGCGAGCGAAGCGAGCGGGTGAGGGGGCTCGGGCCTGCTCGCTGAATAAAGCACTGAACGGAGGGGCACATGTTGCTGCATCAGGACGCAAGCTGGCTCGACACCGCGGGACGCGCGATCATCGCGCTGTTCTTCTTGTGGGTCGCGATCACCAATCTCTCGCAGGCGCGGATCAAGGACCACGTCGACCGGCTCACGCTCTATGGCGCGCCGTTTCCCTCGCTGCTGTTCTGGGTCGGCGAGGCGCTCAGCATCGTCAGCGCGCTGATGGTGCTCACCGGCTGGAACGCGGTCTATGGCGTCTACGGGCTGATGGTGTTCATCGTGCTGGCGAGCGCGCTGCTGCTGCGCTTCTGGCAGGCGCCCAACCCGATCGCGCGCAACGGCATGCGGCTCGCGCTGCTGAGCAACACCGCGATCTTCGGCGGCCTGCTGTTGCTCCTCCAGAACGTCAAAGGCTGAGGGCCATGGACGCCGCCACGAAATCTCCGCGCCTCGATCCGCTGCCGCCGGCGCACTCGCCCGAGCTCAAAGCCGAGTTCGACTCGTTCTTCAAGTCGCTCGGCTTCGTGCCCAACAGCGTGCTGACCATGCAGCGCAAGCCCAAGCTGGTGCGTGCCTTCGTCGCCATGCAGGGCTCGATCTGGGATCCGGAGAGCAAGGTCGACCGCGGCTTCAAGCGCATCCTGGCGCACCTCGCGAGCCGCACCGCGCAGGACGAGTACAGCATGGCGCATACCGCGAGCGGCGCGCTGCACTTCGGCGTTGGCGAGGCGCGGCTCAAGGAGGCGCGCAACTACAAGACCAGCGCGCTCTATACGCCCGCCGAGAAGGCCGCGCTCGACATCGCGGTGGCGGCCGGGCAGGTGCCGAACGCCGTCACCGACGCCATGTTCGTCGAGCTGCGCAAGCACTGGAGCGAGGAGCAGATCGTCGAGATCGTCAGCGCGGTGGCGATGGCCGGCTTCCTCGCGCGCTGGAACACGACCATGGCGACGCCGCTCGAGGACGAGGCGCGCGAGGTCGGGGAGAAGCACTTGGCCGCGCAGGGCTGGACCGGCGGCGTGCACCGGCGGTGAGGGTGAAGGCCTCTCCGTTTGTCATGCCCGCGAAAGAAGAGTGTAGGGTGGGCGGCGCGCTTGGCTGAGGTCGGCAACAATGTGCCGCGTCGCCCGCGCGACGCCCACGTATCGACGCCGCGTGGGCAAATCGCCACAACAGGCCATGCGCTGGGCTAAGGCCGGCACTCAGATTTGCCCACCCTACGGCTGCGGGCATCGAGGAGCGATCGACGCTGCGGCGGGATCGCGAGGCGGACCCCGGTCATTGCGAGGAGCGCAACGCGCGACGAAGCAATCCAGTGCCGAGGCGCCGCACTGGATCGCGTCGTCGGGCTTTCGGCCCTCCTCGCGATGACGTCGAACAGAACGCTGTCATGCCCGCGAACGCGGGCATCCAGGAGCCACCGACGCCGTGGCTCTCACGAGCGCTGCGGGTTACTGGATCATCCGCTTGCGCGGATGATGACACCCGCGAAGGCCGTACGTCCGCTCATACATTGACCGTTGCCGTCATCGCGAGGACGCCACCCGGGCCGGCGCTATTGCGCCGCCCGGGCGCAGGCTCCGGACGGACGACGCGATCCAGCGCCGGCGTGCAGCACTGGATGACGTCCTCGCAAAAGCAGCGAAGAGGCTCGCGGCCTATTTCTTCTTCAGGAAATACTTGCCCTGGTCGTCGCGATCGAGGCCCTCGGGCCGCAGCTTGTGCAATTCGCGCACGATCTCGCGCCCGTCGCGCGAGCCGGTCGCCGCCATCAGCTCCTCGAACCACTTCGGCCCGTCCTCGACGGCGGCGCGCACGCTCGCAAACTTCTTGCCCTGATACGTCGGCGGGGTCGGCGTCACGAGGTCCCAGCGCGAGGCATGCTGCAGCGGCCAGGTGAGGTCGTAACCCGCGCGCGAGCCGGCGGGCGAGCCGTGCAGGGAGGGGTCGAGCGGACCCGAGCGCACGCCGGTCACGACCACGAGGTCGCGGTCGGGCTGGAAGCGGGTGCCGAAGGCCCATTCCATCTGCTTGTCGTCGAAGATGTTGACGTCGCCGTCCACGGCGAACACGTTCTTGGCGCCGACGCTGCCGAGCACGGTGTAGAGCGCGCTGCGCGCCTCGCCGGGGAAGCGCGGCTTCATCGAGAAGCGCACGCTCATCGAGCCGCCGGCGGCGACCGGCGCATAGACGGCGATCGGCTCGCGCACCACGCTTTCGAGCGCGCGCCACGCGTTGAGCTCGGTGCGCAGCGCTTCCAGGTTCGAGGTGTCGGTGCAATCCATGCGGCCGCCGCTGATGGTCGCGGTCTGGAACACGGCGTCGCGCCGGTGGGTGATGGCGGTGACGTGGAACACCGGGTTGTTCTTCACCACGCCGTAGTAGCCGAGGTACTCGCCGTAGGGACCTTCCTTCTCGCAATAGCCGCGCTCGTCGAGATAGCCCTCGATCACCAGCTCGGCGTCGGCGGGCACGCGGATGTCGTTGGTGCGGCACTTCACGACCGGCATGGTGCCGCCGCGCAGCGAGGCGACAAGGCCGAGCTCGTCCACCGGAATGCGCATCGTCGCCGACAGCGTGTCGATCGGGTGCGCACCGACCACGAAGCTGACCGGCAGCTTCTCGCCGCGCGCCACCGCGGCCTGGTAGATCGCGCGCAGATCGCTCGGCGCGTTGAGGTCGATGCCGGCCTCGTGCGGGCCGCGCAGCATGATGCGGCGCATGCCGGAGTTGGTCTGGCCGGTGCGTGGATCGACGCAGTAGTCGATCGAGGCGGAGATGTAGGGCGCGCCGTCGAGCGCGTGCTGCAGGTGGGCCGGCAGCTTGGTCAGGTCGGCGTCGGCGCCGGTGAGCACGACCTCCTGCACGGGCGCCTCGCTCTGGCCGAGCTCGACCAGCTCGGGCTCGAGCTTGAGGCGGCGCTGGATCTCGGGCAGCAGCTTGTCGGGGGTGACGCCGAGCGCGTGGGCGAGGCGGGCGCGGCTGCCGACGACGTTGCCCACCACGCTGAGGTCGGCGCCGTTGACCTTCTTGAACCACACCGCCTTGGTATTGCCGTGCAGCGCCTGCGCCACGTCGGCGAGGTCGGTCGGCGCCTCGCGGATCTCGAGCTGATCGGTGCCGATCAGGCTTTCGAGGAACGTGCGCAGACGGAACTGGTCGAGATCGTTGCGCAGCAGCTTCTTGGCAGGAGTCTTGGCGTCCATCACGGCCTCCCCACGCAGTTGTTCAGGTCAGGATTTGCGCCATTGGTGCGCCTTTTCATGCGCGCCCGCAAGGCCCGCCCGCGCATGGGCCTATGCTGCGATGACGTGCGCGGAAGACTAGCGCGCGGGATCTTTCGCATGTTGCGCGACCCAGCGGTCGGCAAAATCGTAGGCCGCCATGATGCCGGCGTGACGGCGCTCGATCCACGCCCGCGTCTCGGGGTGGGTGATCAGGTAGAATTGCCCGGCGCGGATGCCATCGAGCACGCGGCGGCCGACGTCGTCGGGCTCGAGGCCCTTGGCGATGTCCTCCGGCGTCTGTGCAAACGCGTTCGGCCCGCCGAGGTCGCCGCGGTGCTGCGCGGACGACGTATAGATTTCCGTCTGCACCGCTGCCGGCGCGAGCACCGAGACGCCGATGTTGGTGTCCTTGAGGTCGCGCGCCAGCGCTTCCGACAGCGCCACCACGGCGAACTTCGACGCGGCATAGGCGCCGGTCTGGCGGTCGCCCACCTGCAGGCCGGCCATCGAGGCGGTGTTGACGATGTGCCCGCCTTCGCCGTGGGCGCGGATGCGCGGCACGAAGGCCTGGATGCCGTGGATCACGCCGTAGAGGTTGACGCCGAGCAGCCAGTTCCAGGTCGCGTCGTCGATCTTTTCCATCGGCATGCCGCGCAGCACCACGCCGGCGTTGTTGCAGACGAGGTGGATCTTGCCGAACTCGCGTTCGATACGTTGCGCCGCCTGCTCGACGCTGTCGTGGCTGGCGACGTCCGCCTCCACGGCGATGACGCGGCCCTGTCCGAGCCCCGCGACCTCGTGCGCCGCCGCCTGCAGGCGCTCGCCGCGGATGTCGCACATGGCGACCGCCATGCCGGCGCGCGTGAAGGTGCGCGCGAGCCCGAGTCCGATGCCCGATGCCGCGCCGGTGACGACCGCGACCTTGCCTGCGAAGTCCTGCACGTGCCTCTCCTGTTATGCCCGATCTAATCCGCCAGCCGATAGACGCGCGCGGCGGTGTCGTGGAACAGCGCCGCCTTCTCGTCGGCGCGATAACCCGACGCCAGCCGCTTGAGTGCGTTCCAGATCACCTTGTAGCTGCACGAGATCTTGTCGACCGGGAAGTTGCTCTCGAACATGGCGCGGCGCGGCCCGAACGCCTCGATGCAGACGTCGACATAAGGCCGCCACGCGTCGGCGAGTTCCGCCGAGAGCGGCGGGTCCGGCCGCTTGTCGAAGCGGAAGCCGAACACGTGCATGCCGAGACCGCCGAGCTTGACCACCACGTTCTCGCAGCGCGCGAGCGCGCCGATCGACGCGCGCCAGGCGGCGAACACCTCGTCGCGGCGGTTGGCGTAGGGGCCGATGCCGATCGGGCAGCCGACGTGGTTGAGCACGATCGTGGTCTGCGGGAAGGCGCGTGCGAGGTCGGCGAGTTCGCCGAGCTGGGTGTGGAACAGGAGCGCGTCATAGCTCAGGCCGAGCGGCGCGAGCTGTCCGAAGCCCTCGCGCCACGTGGCGTCCGCCATGATGCCCTGCGGCGGGCGCACCGGCGTGAGCCGCACGTCCTCGTCCCAGGGCGTCGAGTAGCGGATGCCGCGGAAGCGGCTGCTCGCGGCCATGTGCGCTTCGAGCACGTCGCGCACGCGCGCGCCCAGCCGCAGGTCGGCATGGCCGACGATGCCCGCGCAGGCGCGCATGTCGCCGTAGTGTCCGCTGGCGCTCATGGCGGCGACGCCGTTGACGAACTCGGTCTCGCCGACCGGCGCCAGCGCTTCCGATCCGTTGGCTCGGTACATCGAGCGGCACTGGATATAGACGGTGGCGCGCACGTTATGGCCGCTGCCGGTGTCGTCGAGGAGATCGTGGAAGAGATAGCGGTTGTCGCGGTCCCACAGATGATGATGCGGATCGATGATGGGCAGCGCCGGCTCGATCACGTCCTCGTCGCGCAGCGCCAGCCACGCGTTGTTGAACTGATACATTCCGACGCCGGTGGCATCGCGGCTGTAGATCTTGGTCATCTCCCCACCCTCGCGCTCTCGTGGACGCCTGCGCCCGGCATTATCGCGCGCCGAGCCGCCGGAGGCGAGCCGCGATGGCGGGAGGGTGCGTTGCAGGCGCGTGCCGTCCGGGGGCGTGGACAGGCGGCGGGCGATGCGGTCAAATCGCGCCGCACAACAATAAGCCCGCCTCGCGGGCACGTGACGTCCAAGGTCTTTTGCCGCATGCCGCGTATCACGGCCTCTCCCGCCCTGTCGCATCTGCGCGTCCTCGATCTCACGCGCGTGCGCGCCGGCCCCACCTGCGTGCGCCTGCTCGCGGATTTCGGCGCCGACGTGATCAAGATCGAGGCCCCGCCCGGAACCGACGGCACCGAAGGCATCGGCGGGCCGCGGCACGGCTTCGACATGCAGAACCTGCACCGCAACAAGCGCTCGATGACGCTCAACCTGAAGACGCCGGACGGCCTGGCGATCTTCAAGAAGCTGGTCGCGAACGCCGACGTGGTGGTCGAGAACTATCGCCCCGACGTAAAGGCGCGGCTCGGCATCGGCTACGAGGACCTGCGCGCCATCAACAAACGCATCATCCTCGCCTCGATCTCGGGCTTCGGCGAGACCGGCCCGTACCGCGACCGCGCCGGGCTCGACCAGATCGCCCAGGGCATGGGCGGGCTGATGTGGGTCACCGGCAGGCCGGGCGAAGGCCCGATGCGCGCGGGCATCGCCATCGCCGATTCCTCCGCCGGCAACTATGCGGCGATCGGCATCCTGATCGCGCTCGCCGAGCGCGAGCGCTCGGGCGAGGGGCAGTGGATCACGACCTCGCTGCTGCAGGCGCAGATCGCGATGATGGACTTCCAGGCCGCGCGCTACCTCGTCGACGGCGAGGTGCCGCCGCAGGCGGGCAACGACCATCCCTACGTCACCCCGACCGGCGCGTTCGAGACCGCCGACGGCTACATCAACATCGCGCTCGGGCAGAAGCAGTGGCCGGACTTCTGCCGCGTGCTCGGCCGCACCGACCTCACCGATCATCCCGACTACGCGACGCAGGACCTGCGCTTCCGCCACCGTCCGCAGCTCAATTGCGAGATCGCGGCCGCGCTCAAGACCCGGCCGACGCGCGACTGGCTCGCGGAGCTCGATCCGCTCGGCATTCCCGCCGGCCCGATCTACCACGTCGACGAGATGTTCGAGGACCCGCAGGTGCGGCACCTCGGCATGGCCGCGCCGTTGCATCATCCCGTGCGCGGCGACATCCGCGTGGTCGGCACGCCCGTCAATCTGTCGCGCACGCCGGCGAAGGTGGTGACGCCGACGCCCGAGCCCGGCGCGCACACCGCCGAAATCCTCGCGGAGATCGGCATCGCCGGGGCCGACGTCGATCGCCTGCGCGCATCGAAGACTATTTGAGAAGGACCACGCCGCCATGAAGACCAGCCGCGACCGCATCCTCACCACGCATGTCGGCAGCCTGCCGCGCCCGGACGACGCGGTGGCGCTGATCCTGAAGAAGGAGCGGGGCGAGCCCTACGACGCGGCCGAGTTCGACCGCGTCATCACGCGCGCGGTGAAGGACATCGTCGCCAAGCAGGCCGGGATCGGCATCGACGTCGTGAGCGACGGCGAGACCAGCAAGATCGGCTACTCGGTCTACATCAAGGACCGCTACACCGGCTTCGGCGGCGAGTATCAGACCAAGCCGCACCTCGACCTCGCCGACTATCCCGAGTTCCGCAAGCGCATGACCGCGTTCCTCGGTCCCCAGACCTTCAAGCGGCTGTGCTGCATCGGGCCGATCGAGCCGAAGGACACGGAAGCGCTCAAGAAGGACATCGCGAATTTCCGCGCGGCGCTCGCGGGCGCGCGCGTGGTCGAGGGCTTCATGAACGCGGCCTCGCCCGGCGTCGTCGCCTCGTTCCTGCGCAACCAGTACTACTCGACGCACGAGGCCTACGTCGAAGCGCTCGCCAAGGCGCTCGCGCCCGAGTATGAGGCGATCGTCGCCGCCGGATTCGTATTGCAGGTCGATTGTCCCGACATCGCCATGTCGCGCCACACCGGCTTCCAGGATCTCACCGAAGAGGAGTTCCTCAAGCGCGCCGCCTTCGACGTCGAGGCGCTCAACCAGGCGCTCGCCAACGTACCGGCCGAGATGGTGCGCATGCACGTGTGCTGGGGCAACTACGAGGGGCCGCACGATCACGACATCGCGCTCGAGAAGATCCTGCCGCTGATCCGCAAGGCGAAGGCGCAGGCGATCACCTTCGAGGGCGCCAATCCGCGCCATGAGCACGAGTGGGTGGTCTGGCGCGACGCCGGGCTCGACGACCGCATCTTCATTCCCGGCATCATCGATTCCTCCACCAACTACGTCGAGCATCCCGAGCTGGTGGCGCAGCGCATCGAGCGGCTCGCCAACGCGGTCGGCCGCGAGCGCGTCATCGCGGGTGCCGACTGCGGCTTCGGCACCTTCGCCGGCTACGCCAAGGTCGATCCCGGCATCGCCTTCAAGAAGCTGCGCTCGCTGGTCGACGGCGCGGCCATCGCCTCGCAGCGCCTGTGGGGCCGCATGAAGGCGAGCGCGTAAGAGGGGCGTGCGCCCCTACACCACCTTCTGCGCCCGCAGCGTCGCCACCGCGTTCGCGTCGTAGCCGAGCTCCGCCAGGATCGCGTCGGTGTGCTGGCCCACCGCCGGCGGCGGCGTGTCGACGCGCGGGCCGCCGTCGGCGAACTGGAACGCGGCGACCGGCACGCCGAACGCGCCCTCGACGCCCTGCGCGCCCGCGTGCGTGTGCCGGATGCCGCGGACGCCAAGGTGCGGATCGGCAAGCGCGTCGGCCATGCTGCGCACGCGCGCCGCCGGCACGTGGCGCGCCTGGAAGAACGCCTCCCACTCGTCGGCCGTGCGCGCCATCAGGATGTCGGAGAGCACCGCCGTCTCCTGCGCGCGCGCGTGCTCGCGCTCCTCGCGGCTCGCCTTGATCATCTCGGGCCGCTCGAGCACGCGCCACAGCCGGCGGTACTGGCGCATGTTGCTCGCGCCCAGCATGAGCAGCCCGTCCTTGGTCTCGTAGCAGCTGTTGGTCGCGTATTCGTTGGCGTTGCCGTTGGGCTTGGGATGCGCGCCGTTGCGCAGGTAGGCGGTGATGTGCGAGCCCATCAGGATCATCGCCACGTCGAGCATCGCCATGTCGATGCGCTGGCCGCGCCCGGTGCGCTCGCGCTGGAAGAGCGCGCTGGCGAGCGCGAAGGCGCCGGTGGTGCCGGTCGCGTAGTCGATCGCGGGCGATCCGAACTTGATCGGGTTGACGTCGGGCGTGCCGGTCATCGCCATGATGCCGGAGGTCGCCTGGATCACGTAGTCGTAGGCGGTGTGCTCGCGGCGCGGACCGCGGCTGCCGAAGGCCGACATCGAGGCGTAGATCAGGCGCGGATTGATGGCCGAGAGCGCGTCATAGCCGAGCCCGAGCGCGTCGAGCGCGCCGGGCCGGTAGTTCTCGACCAGCACGTCGGCGGTGGCGATCAGCCTGCGGAAGATCTCCTGTCCGGCGGGCGTCTTGAGGTCGAGCGTGAGCGCGCGCTTGTTCGAGGACTGCGTGAGGAAGCTGGTGCCCATGCGCGCGCGGTTGAGCGCGCGGTCGCTCCCGGTCTCGCGGCTCTGGTCCGACTCCTCGGGATGCTCGACCTTGATTACGTCGGCGCCGAGCAGAGCGAGCTGATAGGCCGCGAACGGCCCCGCCAGCACATGCGTGGCGTCGATGACGCGGATTCCTTCGAACGGGCGCTGCACGAACATCCTCCCGGCACGTCTTCCCGCGCGATATTGACGGCGGGCCTGCATCCGTGTCCAGAGATGCGCCGCAACAAAGGGGGCATGCGCATGCTGACGGTCGAGACCGCCGCCGATCTGGCGAAGCACGTGGGCGAGACGCTGGGCACCAGCGAATGGTTCGCCATCGATCAGAAGATGATCGATGCCTTCGCCGAGGCCACCGGCGATCACAGCTGGATCCACGTCGACGTCGAGCGCGCGAAACGCGAGATGCCGGGCGGCAAGACCATCGCGCACGGCTACCTGACGCTCTCGCTGATCCCGCGCCTGTCGCAGACGGTCTATCGCATCCAGCAGCGCGGCAAGGGCTTCAACTACGGCGCCAACCGCATCCGCTTCACCGCGCCGGTCCCGGTCGGCTCGCGCGTGCGCCTCACCGAGACGCTCAAGGACGCGCAGGAGACCGGCTCCGGCCTGCGCCTGACCTTCGATTGCGTGATGGAGGTCGAGGGCGGCCAGCGCCCCGCCATGCTCGCCGAGATCATCGTGCTGATCGCGAAGGACTGACCGCATCCCACCGGCAGGGGGATCGCGCGTGCACCTATGCTCAGGCTGCGCAACCGATCGACGGAGAGACCTGCACCCCTCAGCCGGGAGCAACGTTACCGCAAATTCGGAGCTTCCGGAGCGCGCGGCGGCGCCACATGTCCCGCCGGGGAGAGGTCGGATTGCGCGTCAGCGCAATCCGGGTGAGGGGGTGCAGACCTCTCGATTGCGAGTGCCGCGCAAGGAATTCCAGGCCTGGACGGTGTTGTGAATCGCATCCAGCGCACGGCGTTTCGCCATCAACTCTTGAGGCCCCTCACCCGCTCGCTGTGCTCGCGACCTCTCCCCGCCGGGGAGAGGTGGGGCCGTGCCGGATGGCCAGGCGTCGTTCGACCGCACCTCAGCGAAGTGCGCTGATGCGCAATTCGGGCTCCGTCCGGAGGGGAGAGGTGCGCATGTGGCGGAGCTGTGCGCGCCGTTGATGGCGAGATCCGGCGCGCGACAGCGCCGTTCGGAATCGGCAGCGCCGCGCTGCCGCCGCCGCGCAAGGCCGCCGCCGCGCATTCTTGCCCGGCGACGGAAATTGTATGAAGATGAGCCACTTGGCGTGGTCTCACATGGTCCGCGCCGTCGCCAGCCAGAGCAAAGAGCGGCTGCCAAGATCAGCCGCCGAGAGAGACCGGGAGGACTTCCGTCATGCGTCAATCGAAGCTCGTGCTCACCCGCCGCCAGGCGCTCAAGGCCGTGGGCGGCGCCGCCGTCGCCGGCCTCGCCGTGCGCGGCTTCCCGATGCCCGCGCTCGCGCAGGGCGCGCCGCTGCGCGTCGGCTTCATGCTGCCCTATACCGGGACCTATGCGGCGCTCGCCAAGAACATCGACAACGCCTTCCGCATGTACGTCGCGCAGAAGGGCGACAAGCTCGGCGGCCGCGCGGTCGAGTACGTCATGGTCGACGATCAGGCCGAGCCGCCGAAGGCGACCGAGAACATGAACAGGCTGGTCGATCGCGACAAGGTCGACGTCGTGGTCGGCACCGTGCACTCGGGCGTGCAGATGGCGATGGTCAAGATCGCGCGCGAGACCGGCAAGCTCCTGATCATCCCCAACGCGGGCGCCGACGCCGCGACGCGCGCTGCCTGCGCGCCCAACGTGTTCCGCACCTCGTTCTCCAACTGGCAGCCCTGCTATCCGGTGGGCAAGGTCATGGCCGACGCCGGCCACAAGACGGCGATGACGATCACGTGGAAATACGCCGCCGGCGAGGAGGACGTCGTCGCCTTCAAGCAGGGCTTCGGCGAGCACGGCGGCAAGGTCGTGGGCGAACTGTGGGTGCCGTTCCCCGAGGTCGAGTTCCAGTCGTTCCTCACCCAGATCGCCGAGAAGAAGCCGGATGGCGTGTTCGCCTTCTTCGCGGGCGGCGGCGCGGTGAAGTTCGTGAAGGATTACGCGGCGGCGGGCCTCAAGAAGTCGATCCCGCTCTACGGCCCCGGCTTCCTCACCGACGGCACGCTGTCGGCGCAGGGTGAGGCGGCGGAAGGTCTCAAGACGACGCTGCACTACGCCGACGACCTCGACAATCCCGCCGACAAGGCGTTCCGCGCGGAATATGCCAAGCGCTACGGCGCCCAGCCCGACGTCTATTCGGTGCAGGGCTACGATGCCGCCGCGCTGCTGGCGATCGGCATGGATGCGGTCAAGGGCGACATCAAGGCCGCCGACGCCATGCACAAGGCGATGCGCGCCGCCAAGATCGACTCGCCGCGCGGGCCGCTCTCGTTCTCGGCCTCGCACAACCCGATCCAGAACATCTATCTGCGCGAGGTCAAGAACGGCAAGAACGCCTATGTGAAGGTCGCGCACGCGGCGCTCGCCGATCCGGGCACCGGCTGCAAGATGACGTGAGCGACGGCCGGTCTCAATCGATGGCCGGGCTCGTCCCGGCCATCTCGTTTAGCAGGGCGGCATGTCGGCGTTCTTCTTCTTCGTTCAGCTTCTCAACGCGGTGCAATACGCGCTGATCCTCTATCTCGTGGCCAGTGGCCTGACGCTGCTGCTCGGGATCATGGGCGTGATCAACCTTGCACACGGCGTCTTCTACATGGTCGGCGCCTACATCGCCTACGCGGTGGTGCAGCACTTCGCCATCTTCTGGCTGGCGCTGCCGGTCGGCATCCTGATCGGCCTCGCGCTCGGCGCCCTGGTCGAGAAGCTGCTGCTCTCGCGCTTGGAGGGCGCCGACCATCTCTCGCAGGTGCTGCTCAGCTTCGGCCTCATCCTGCTGCTCAACGAGGCCCAGCGCATCATCTTCGGCAACGACGCCCACGGCGTCGACGTGCCGCAGAGCCTGAGCTACTCGATTCCGCTCAGCGACACGCTCTCCTATCCCGTCTATCGCCTGTTCGTCTGCGCCGTGGGCCTGTTGTTCATCGCCGCCATGGGCCTGATGATGGCGAAGACCCGCATCGGCATGATGCTGCGCGCCAGCGCCGAGAACCGCGACATGGCGCGCGCCATGGGCATCGACGTGCAGTTCGTCTATCTCGGCGTGACGGCGGTGGGGATCGCCTGCACGGTCCTTGCGGGCGTGATCGCCGCGCCGATCGCCTCGGTCTATCCCGGCATGGGCGACACCGTGCTGATCCAGTCCTTCGTCGTCATCGTGCTCGGCGGCATCGGCTCGCTCGGCGGGGCGCTTGCCGGCTCGCTGCTGCTCGGCCTCGTCGATGCGTTCGGCAAGCAGTTCTTCCCGACCTATGCCGGCTTCCTCGTCTATGCGGCGATGATCGCGGTGCTGATCGTGCGGCCGCAGGGCCTCATCCGGGTGCGCGGCGCATGAGCCCGCCGCGCGAACAGGCCGATGCCGCGATCCTCGTCCTGCTGGCGGCGGGCGCGGCGCTCGTGCCGTTCACGCTGTCGGGCTACGAGATCAAGCTCGCCACCACCATCACCATCCAGGCCGGACTCGCGGTGGCGCTCGGTCTCGTCGTCGGTCCGGCCGGGCTGATCAGCATGGGCCACGCCGCCTTCTACGGGCTAGGCGCCTATCTGCTGGCGATGGCCGCGCCGCAGTCGGCAGCGGCCGACCTGTTGCTCACGCTGGTGCTGTCGATCGCCGGCGCCGCCGCCTTCGCCGGCGTGGTCGGCGCGGTCTCGATCCGCTCGCGCGGCATGTACTTCATCCTGATGACGCTCGCCTTCGGGCAACTCGGCTATCACGTCTTTCACGACACCGGCATCGCCGGCAGCGCGGATGGCGCCTACGTCTATTTCCGGCCCGAGCTGAACTTGCCCTGGGGCACGGTCTCGCTCGACAAGCCCGCGGACTTTTACATGTTCGTGTGGGTCGTGGTGTTCGCGGTCATCGCCGCCTGCTGGTGGCTGCGGCGCTCGGCGTTCGGCAGCATCCTGCTCGCCGCGCGCGACAACGAGCCGCGCACCCGCGCCTTCGGCTATTCGCCCTATCTCGCGCGGCTGATCGCCTTCGTGATCTCGGGGGCGATGGCCGGTGCGATGGGCTACCTCACCGCCGCGCAGCACGGCTATGTCGCGCCGGAGATGCTGGGCTGGCACGCCTCCGCGATCGCGCTCGTGATGGTGCTGCTCGGCGGCAAGGACATGACCTCGGGTCCCGCCGTCGGCGCGGTCCTCCTGCTGCTCGCCGAGGAGATGCTGCAGCGCGTCACCGAGCACTGGCTGCTCGGCGTCGGGCTCATCATCATCCTGGTGGTGATCGTGGCGCCGCAGGGCCTGGTCCCGTGGGCGGCCACCGTGTTCCAGTTCCGTCGCGTGCGCCATGCCTGACGCGGTCCTGCGCGCCTGCGGCGTCGGCAAGCGCTTCGGCGGTCTCGTCGCCGTCGACAATGTCGACCTCGACCTGCACGCCGGCGAGGTCCACGCGGTCATCGGGCCGAACGGCGCCGGCAAGTCGACGCTGCTGGCGACGCTCGCGGGCGACGTGCGGCCGACCACGGGCCGCGTCTTCCTCGACGGCGGCGACGTGACCCAGGCGAGCGTCGAGGCGCGCACCCGGCTCGGCATCGGCCGCACCTACCAGCGCAGCGCGGTGGTGTCGGGCTTCTCCGCGCTCGACATGGTCCGCCTGGCCACCCTGCATGGGACGACCTCGATGCTCGGGCTGCTCTCGCCGCTCGCCGCCAACGCGCGCGCGACGCAGCTCGCGGCCTCCGCGCTGGCGCGCGTCGGCCTCGGCGATCGCGCGGAGGTCGCGACCGACGTGCTCAGCCACGGCGAGAAACGGCGGCTCGAGATCGCGGCGGTGCTGGCGCTCGGGCCGAAGATCCTGTTGCTCGACGAGCCGCTCGCCGGCCTCGGCCCCGACGAGAGCCGCGACGTGGTCGCGCTCATCGCGGAGCTCAAGGCCGGCTGCGCGATCATGCTGATCGAGCACGACATCGACGCGGTGTTCGCCGTGGCCGACCGCATGACCGTGCTGGAGAACGGCCGCACCATCGCCAGCGGCGCACCGGCCGCGGTGCGCGACGACCCGGCCGTGCAGCGCGCCTATCTCGGCGTCGAGGACGACTGACCATGTCGGCGCTGCTCGAAACCGACAGCTTCTCCGCCGCCTATGGCCAGGCTCCGGTGGTGCGCGGCGTCTCCTTCGCACTCGGAGCCGGCGACGTGATCGCGCTGCTCGGACGCAACGGCATGGGCAAGACCACGCTGCTGCGCGGCCTCATGGGGCTCACGCCGGTGCGCGGCGGCAAGGTGAATTTCTCCGGCGAGGACATCGCGACACGCCCGACCGAGCGTATCGCGCGCGCCGGGCTCGCTTACGTTCCGGCCGGCCGCGAGATCTTCGGCACGCTCTCCGTGCGCGAGAACCTCGTGATGTGCGTGCGAGGCGGCGAGGGCGATGGCTGGAGCCTCGAGCGCGTGCTGGCGCTGTTCCCGCGCCTCGCCGAACGCATCAACCACGGCGGGCGGCAGCTCTCGGGCGGCGAGCAGCAGATGCTGGCGATCGGCCGCGCGCTGATGACCAACCCGCGCGTGCTCCTGATCGACGAGGCGACCGAGGGCCTCGCGCCGCTCGTCGCCCGCGACATCTGGCGCACCATCCCGCAGATCGGCGCGAGCGGGGTGAGCGCGATCATCGTCGACCGCGACCTCAAGCGCCTCGCGCGCATCGCCGCCCGCGTGCTCGTGATGTTCCGCGGCGAGATCGTGTTCGGCGGCACGCCCGGCGGCCTGCTCGCCGACGACGAGCTTGTTCGCCGCTATATCGGACTGTAGTTTTTGCAACGAGAGCTCAGGCGCGCCACATGATCAACCTGCCGATCTACAACGCCGCAGCCGATCTGCTCGACCGCAACATCATGGCCGGGCGCGCGGACAAGGTCGCCTTCATCGATCCGAGGCGCCAGGTGACCTATGCGCAGCTCGGCGGCGAGGCGCGCCAGGCCGCCAACCTGATGGAGTCGCTCGGGCTGCGGCGCGAGGACCGCATCGTCATGGTGATGCTCGACACGATCGAGTTCCCGGTCGTGTTCCTCGGCGCCATCCTCGCCGGCATCGTGCCGATCCCGCTCAACACCGCGCTCGCGCCCGACGCGCACGCCTACATGCTGGCGGACTCGCGCGCGAAGGCGCTGTTCGTCGCCGCGCCGCTGCATGCCGCATTGCAGCCGCTGCTGGCCGACCTGCCCGACCTCGAGCATGTCGTGGTCGTCGGCGAGGCCGAGGCGCCCGCGGGCACCACCCACTTCGCGACGGCCGCGGCCCGGCAGCCGGTCGAGTTCACGACCATGGCGACCCATCCCGAGGAGCCCGCCTTCTGGCTCTACTCGTCGGGCTCGACCGGCACGCCCAAGGGGGCCAAGCACGTGCACACCAGCCCGATGGCGACCGCGCGGCTCTATGCGCAGGGTGTGCTCGGCATCAAGGAACACGACGTCTGCCTGTCGGCGGCCAAGCTGTTCTTCGCCTACGGTCTCGGCAACGCGCTCTCGTTCCCGATGTCGGTCGGCGCCACCACCGTGCTCAATCCCGAGCGCCCGACTCCCGCGCTGATGTACGACCTTCTGGAGAAGCACAATCCGACGCTGTTCTTCGCGGTGCCGACGCTCTACGCCGCCATGCTCGGCGATCCCGCGCTCGCGAAGAGGCCCGGCTCGCGGCGGCTGCATCTGTGCGTGTCGGCAGGCGAGGCGCTGCCCGCGCACATCGGCACGACGTGGAAAAGCCGGTTCGGCGTCGACATCCTCGATGGCGTGGGCTCGACCGAGCTCCTGCACATCTTCCTGTCGAATGCGCCCGGCGAGGTCGTGTACGGCACCTCCGGCGTCGCGGTCGAAGGCTACGATCTGCGGCTCGTCGACGAGAAGGGTGCCGAAGTCGCGCCCGGCGAGGTCGGCGAGCTTCTGGTGCGCGCGCCATCGGCGGCGGAGGGCTACTGGAACCAGCGCGAAAAGAGCCGGCGCACGTTCGAGGGCGAATGGACGCGCACCGGCGACAAGTACACGCGCGATGCATCCGGCCGCTACACCTACTGCGGCCGCACCGACGACATGTTCAAGGTCAGCGGCCAGTGGGTCTCGCCGTTCGAGGTGGAGTCCGCGCTCGCCGGCCACGCCGCCGTGCTGGAGGCCGCCGTGATCGCCGAGGAGGACGACGACGGCCTGACCAAGCCCAAGGCTTTCGTCGTGCTCAAGCAGGGCGCCGCGCGCGACGGGCTCGAGGACGCGCTCAAGGAGCACGTCAAGGGCGCGATCGGCGCCTGGAAATATCCGCGCTGGATCGAGATCGTCGAGAGCCTGCCGAAGACCGCCACCGGCAAGATTCAGCGCTTCAAGTTGCGTGGTGGTTGATTTGGCAGGACTGCCGGATACGGGCTTCCTCGACCTCGGCGACCAGCAGCTCGAATATCGTTTCGTCGGGCCGCGTCCGGACGAGGCGCCCACGCTGGTGCTGCTGCACGAGGGGCTCGGCTGCGTCGGCCTGTGGGGCGATTTTCCGCAGCGGCTGAGCGAGGTCGGCGGCTTCGGCGTCTTCGTCTATTCGCGCGCGGGCTATGGGCAGTCGTCGCCGGTCGCGCTGCCGCGCCCGCTCGACTACATGACGATCGAGGCGCAACGCGTGCTGCCGCGCGTGCTCGACGTCGTCGGTTTCCGCCGCGGCATGCTGGTCGGCCATTCCGACGGCGCCTCGATCGCCGCCATACATGCCGGCAGCGTTCACGATCCGCGCGTCGCTGGCCTCGTGCTGATCGCGCCGCATTTCTTCGCCGAGGATATGGGCCTTGCCGAGATCGCGCAGGCGAAGGCGATGTACGACGATCCGGCGAGCGGGTTGCGCGAGCGGCTGGCGCGCTGGCACAAGAACGTCGACGTCGCCTTCCGTGGCTGGAACGACGCCTGGCTCGATCCCGGCTTCCGCGCATGGAACATCGCGCCGGTCCTCGACACCATTCGAGGTCCGGTGCTGGTGGTGCAGGGCACCGATGACCAGTACGGTACGCAGGAGCAGGTGAAAGTGGTGCAGCGCCGCTGCCGCAGTCGGGTCGAGACCGTCATGATGGAAGGGGTCAGGCATTCGCCGCATCGCGAGGCGCCCGATCGGTTGCTGGCCGAGATCGGCGCGTTCGCGCGGCGGGTTCTCGACACGCGGGAGGCGAGGGATCATGGCTGACGCAAATCGTTTCATCATCGCCGGCGGCGGCATCGGCGGCCTCGCCGCCGCGCTCGGCCTCGCGCAGAAGGGCCGTGCGGTGCTGGTGCTGGAGAAGGCGCCGGAGCTGGGCGAGATCGGCGCCGGCATCCAGCTCGGGCCCAACGCGTTCCATGCCTTCGATTACCTCGGCGTCGGCGAGGCCGCGCGTTCCATGGCCGTCTACATCGACAAGCTGCGGTTGATGGATGCGCTCACCTCCGAGGAGATCATGCACATCGACCTCGGCGAGGCGTTCCGAAAGCGCTTCCGCAATCCCTATGCGGTCGTGCATCGGGGCGACCTGCACGGCGTGTTCCTGCGCGCCTGCCGCGCCAATCCGCTGATCGAGCTTAAGGTGAGCAGCGAGGTCGTGAGCTACACGCAGGACGGCGCAAGCGTCACCGTGGAAACCGCGAACGGTGCGCGCCACACCGGCGCGGTGCTGATCGGCGCCGACGGCCTGTGGTCGAACGTGCGCAAGCAGGTGGTCGGCGACAGCCCGCCGCGCGTGTCCGGCCACACCACCTATCGCTCCGTCATCCCGACCGAGCAGATGCCGGAGGACCTGCGCTGGAACGCGGCGACGCTCTGGGCCGGGCCGAAGGTCCATCTCGTGCATTATCCCCTGTCGGGCTGGAAGGTGTTCAACCTCGTCATCACCAGCCAGAACGACGCGCGCGAGCCGGCGGCGGGGGTGCCCGTCGCCAAGTCCGACGTGATGCCGTGGTTCGCGCACGTGCATCCCAAGGCGCGCCAGATCATCGACATTGGCAAGGACTGGAAATACTGGGTGCTGTGCGACCGCGAGCCCGTTGAGGGCTGGGTCGACGGGCGCGTGGCGCTGCTCGGCGACGCGGCGCATCCCATGCTGCAGTACATGGCGCAGGGCGCCTGCATGGCGATGGAGGACGGCGTCTGCCTCGCGCACATGGTCGAGGCCCATCCCGACCGCATCGAGGCTGCGCTCGAGGCCTATCGTGCGCGCCGCCTGCTGCGCACGACGCGCGTGCAGCTCATGTCGCGCGCCATGGGCGAGCACGTCTATCACCCCGGCGGGGCGCACGCCGAATTGCGCAACGCGGTGATGCGCGCCAAGAGCCAGGCCGACTGGTACGACACGCTGCAGTGGCTCTACGGCGGCACCGGGCTCGACGAGAGCAACTTCGGCTGAGTGTGTTGAAGTCGCAAACGGCGCCGCTTGCTCACCTCTCCCCGCAAGCGGGAGAGGTCGACCGCCGAAGGCGGGCGGGTGAGGGGCAGAGCGAGAACTGCCCGCGTGCGGTGTTCACCGCTGCTTGCGCACCGCCCGCCCGCTCCGCACCGGCCGCGCCGCCTTCGCCGGCTCGCCGCGCCGGCGCGCGCCGTGCGCCTCGACCGCGCGCAGGAGCCGCACGGCGGCTTCCTTGGCCGGCAGGCCGCTGGTGTCGACGGTCGCCTGCGCGCGCGCGTAGAGCGGCTCGCGGCTGCGCAGGATGCCGCGCAATTCGTCCATCGCGGAACGGTCGTCGCGCATGGGGCGCAGGTCGCCCTGCGCGCGCACGCGGCGCATGTGCTCCTCGGGCCTCGCCTTGAGCCAGACCGTGAAGAACGACGAGCAGACGAGATCGAAGGTGACCGGATCGGCCACCACGCCGCCGGCGGTGGCGAGCATCATCGGCCCCGGCCGGTTCACCAGCGCCTGCACGGCCTCGCGCTCCAGGCTGCGGTAGCCCTCCTGGCCGTAGAGCGCGAAGATCTCCGAGATCGCGAGGCCGTGGTGGCTCTCGATCTCGCGGTTGAGCTCGACGAACGGCCAGCCGAGCTGGTCCGCGACGATGCGCCCGAGCGTCGACTTGCCGGCGCCGCGCAGGCCGATCAGCGCCACGCGCTCGACCGGCTGGCCGGTCTGCACCGCCGGTGCGGCGGCGCCCGAGAGCAGCGCCTTCACCGCGGCGACCTGCTCGGGTGCCGCCTCGCCGATAAGTTCGCGGATGATGCGCCAGTCGGCGGAGCGCGCCGGCGGCGCGAGCAGGTCCTCCAGCCGCGCGCCCATCGCCGCCGAGATCCGCCGCAGCAGGATCACCGAGGCGTTGCCCTGGCCGGCCTCGAGTTGCGCGAGGTAGCGCTCCGACACGCCGGAGGCGCGCGAGAGCACCTTGCGCGACATGCCGTGCAGCGCCCGCATGTCGCGCACGCGCTGGCCGAGTTCGGCCAGGAACAGGGCTTCGCCGTCCGGTGTCCGGTTCATGGGGGGCTCCACGGCGCGGTCCGCGGCCTTGCATTAAACTGCCTTGAGGCGGCAATCCAGGCTGCATTATAATGCATGTGAGGCAGGAGCGCGAGCAGGTCGCATGGCAGACGGCGAGGACACCCGGCAGGAGCGGCGGATCGATTTTGAGACCGCGCCCGACCGCTATCGCCATTGGACGCTCGCCGTCGACGGCGAGATCGCCACGCTCTCGCTCGACGTCGACGAGAACGGCGGGCTGTTCGAGGGCTATCAGCTCAAGCTCAATTCCTACGACGTCGGCGTCGACATCGAGCTCGCCGACGCGATCCGCCGCCTGCGCTTCGAGCACCCGACGGTGAAGGCCGTCATCCTGCGCTCGGCCAAGCCGCGCGTGTTCTGCGCCGGCGCCAACATCCGCATGCTGGCGGGCGCCTCGCACGCCCACAAGGTCAACTTCTGCAAGTTCACCAACGAGACCCGCACCGCCATCGAGGACGCCAGCGCCGCCTCCGGCATCCGCTTCGTGTGCGTGATCAACGGCACCGCGGCGGGCGGCGGCTACGAGCTCGCGCTCGCCGCCGACCGCATCCTCCTCGTCGACGACGGCTCCTCCGCCGTGTCGCTGCCCGAACTGCCGCTGCTCGCCGTGCTGCCGGGCACCGGCGGCATCACCCGCCTCACCGACAAGCGCAAGGTGCGCCGCGACCTCGCCGACGTGTTCTGCACGACCGAGGAGGGCGTGAAAGGCAGGCGCGCGGTGCAGTGGCGGCTCGTCGACGAGGCCGTGCCGCAGACGAAGCTCGAGGCGCGCGCTCTCGCCGTCGCCAAGGAGCTGGCCGCGACCTCGCGGCGGCCGTCCGATGCCACGGGGATCGCGCTCGCGCCGCTGCAGCGCAACTTCGACGGCGACACCATCGCCTACCGCCATCTCACGCTCGCCATCGACCGCGCCCAGCGCACCGCCACGCTCACGATCAGCGGACCCGACGCGCCGCCGCCAGCCGATGCGCAGGCGATGGCCGCGCTCGGCGCGGCATTCTGGCCGCTGGCGCTGGCGCGCGAGCTCGACGACGCGATCCTGCACCTGCGCAACAACGAGTTCGAGATCGGCACGCTGATCTTCAGGTCGGCGGGCGAGGTCGCGGACGTGCTCGCCTACGACGCCTTCCTCGAAGCCAACCGCGCGCACTGGCTCACGCACGAGATCCTCGGGCTCTGGAAGGCGTTGCTCAAGCGCATCGACCTTACCTCGCGCAGCCTCGTCACGCTGATCGAGCCGGGCTCCTGCTTCGCCGGCACGCTCGCCGAGATCGTGTTCGCGTGCGACCGCTCCTACATGCTGATCGGCCGGCGCGAGGGCGACAACAAGCCGCCCGCGACGATCGCGCTGAGCGCCGCGAACTTCGATCCCTATCCCATGTCCAACGCGCTCACGCGCCTGCAGTCGCGCTTCCTCGGCGAGCCGCAGCAGGTCGGGCGCCTGAGCGAGAAGGCCGGCGTGGCGATCGAGGCGGAGGAGGCGGAAGAGCTCGGCCTCATCACCTTCGCGCGCGACGACATCGACTGGGCCGACGAGGTGCGCCTCTTCATCGAGGAGCGCAGCAGCTACTCGCCCGACGCGCTCACCGGCATGGAGGCCAACCTGCGCTTCGCCGGGCCGGAGACGATGGAATCGAAAATCTTCGCCCGCCTGACCGCGTGGCAGAACTGGATCTTCCAGCGCCCCAATGCGGTCGGCGAGGCGGGCGCCCTGCGCCGCTACGGCAGCGGCCAGAAGGCGCAGTTCGACATGCGCCGGGTGTGACGGCGGCAACGGAGCCGTTTGGGAGCAAGCATGGACATCGGCAGCGTCGACTACTCGACCAGGATCCCCAACAACGTCGGCCTTACCGAGGACCGCCAGGTGCTGCGCGCGCTCGAGGGCTGGCATCCCGGCTACCTCGACTGGTGGAAGGACATGGGCCCCGAGGGCTTCCAGGAGGCGCTCGTCTATCTGCGCACGGCGGTGTCCGTCGATCCCAAGGGCTGGGCCAAGTTCGGCTACGTGCGCATGCCCGAGTACCGCTGGGGCATCCTGCTCGCGCCCAGGGAGGAGGGACGCAAGGTCAACTTCGGCTCGCATCTGGGCGAGCCGGCCTGGCAGGAGGTGCCGGGCGAGCACCGCGCCATGCTGCGCCGCCTGATCGTGATCCAGGGCGACACCGAGCCGGCCTCGGTCGAGCAGCAGCGCCACCTCGGCAAGACCGCGCCCTCGCTCTACGACCTGCGCAACCTGTTCCAGGTCAACGTCGAGGAGGGCCGCCACCTGTGGGCGATGGTCTACCTCCTGCACAAGTACTTCGGCCGCGACGGCCGCGAGGAGGCGGGCGAACTGCTGCGCCGCCGCTCGGGCAGCGAGGACGCGCCGCGCATGCTCGGCGCCTTCAACGAGGCGACGCCCGACTGGCTGTCGTTCTTCATGTTCACCTTCTTCACCGACCGCGACGGCAAGATGCAGCTCGAGAGCCTCGCGCAGTCGGGCTTCGACCCGCTCTCGCGCACCTGCCGCTTCATGCTCACCGAGGAGGCGCACCACATGTTCGTGGGCGAGACCGGCATCCGCCGCGTCGTGCAGCGCACCTGCGAGGCGATGACCGCGGCCGGCATCACGGACGCGCAGGACATCGAGAAGGTGCGCGCGCTCGGCGTCATCGACCTGCCGACCGTGCAGAAGAAGCTCAACCTGCACTACTCGCTCTCCCTCGACCTGTTCGGCTCCGAGGTCTCGACCAACGCCGCCAACGCCTTCAACGCCGGGCTCAAGGGCCGCTTCCGCGAGACCCACATCGACGACGACCACCGCCTGACCACCGCGACCTATCCGGTGCTCAAGCTCGTCGACGGCGAGATCCGGCGCGTCGACGAGCCCGCGCTCACCGCGCTCAACATGCGCCTGCGCGACGACTACACCTGCGACTGCGAGAACGGCATCGTGCGCTGGAACAAGATCATCGAGAGCCACGGCCTCGACTATCGCTTCAAGCTGCCGCACGTCGCGTTCCACCGCCACATCGGCGAGTTCCGCAACTGCCATGCGACGCCGGATGGCCTCCTCGTCGGCGAGGCCGAATGGGAGCGCGCGAAACCGCGCTACCTGCCGTCCGCGGACGACGCCGCCTTCATCGAGAGCCTGATGCAGCCGCAGACCGAGCCGGGCCGCTACGCGAGCTGGATCGCGCCGCCCAAGGTCGGCATCGACAACAAGCCCGGCGACTTCGAGTACGTGCGCATCGCGGCGTAGAGCGCCCTGCAAGAGCGCGATCGTTAGCGTCCGGCAATGGCACGGCGTGACGGAGAGTTCTGCACCCCTCACCCGGATTGCGCTGACGCGCACTCCGACCTCTCCCCAGCGGGGAGAGGTCGGCAAGCGGCGAAGCTGTGCGGTTCATTGATAGATAAAAGCGCCGCGCTCGCGGTCGGGCACGGAGCGCGCGACGGGGCACGGCCTTAACCTCTCCCCGGCGGGGAGAGAGCCTGCCCTCGGGCCACGACCCGAGGGTCGGCATGCGCAGCATGCCGGGTGAGGGGGGCTCAAGAGCTGATGGCGAAATGGCCCGCGTGGCGGCGACGGGCCGCCACGGCGATCTCCGCGCGCGCCTTACGCCCCGACGGCGTGATCGCCGGCGCGGGCGCGCATGGCCTTGGCGGTGGTCTCGTCGATGTCGAGCGGCGCGGTGACGGCGTCGTACTCGAACAGCCAGTCGTAGCGCTTGCGCACGCGCTCGGGCTCCCATTCGCGGTCGACGTAGGCGGCGCCGGCCTGCGGATCGGCGAGCGTCGCGTTGTGGAAGCGCTTGGCGTTCTCGGCGGAGCCGCGCACGATGGTCGAGGTGCGCGGCCCGCGCAGCGCCTCGAAGCGCCTGAGCGCCTGCGGAATGTCGTCGGAGAACGCCTCGATGCAGCGCGCCATGATGACGGCGTCCTCGATCGCCTGGTTGGCGCCCTGCGCCAGGAACGGCAGCATCGGATGGCAGGCGTCGCCGATCAGGCAGGCGCGGCCGTCCGCCATGGTCTCCAGCGGATCGCGCGCCAGCAGCGCCCATTTGAACGGCGCATCGACGTTGCGGATGATCTCGTGCACGTAGGGGTGCCAGCCGACGAAGTCGGCGGCGCATTCCTCCACGGTGCCGCGTTCGGTCCACGACTCCACGGTCCAGTCGCTGCGCTCGGCGAAGCCGACGAAGTTGAGCAGTTCGCCGCGCCGCACCGGATAGGTGATCACGTGGCCGCCGGGGCCGACCCAGTTGGTGCCCACCGGACGGCGCAGGTCCTCGTTGAGCCGCTCGATCGGCACGAGCCCGCGCCAGGAGATGATGCCGACGAAGCGCGGCTTGCCGGCGCCGACCATTTGGTGGCGCATGCGCGAGTGGATGCCGTCCGCTCCGATCGCGGCCGCGGCCTTGGCCCTGGTGCCGTCGGCGAACTCCAGCGTGATGCCGTCACGTGTGTTGCGATAGCCGGTGACGAACTTGTTGGTGTGGACCGCGTCGGGCTTTGCCCGCAGCACCGCCTCGAGCAGGGTGCGGTGCAGGTCGCCACGGTGCACGAACCAATAGGGCGCGTTGAAGCGGCGCACGGAATCCTCGCCGAGGTCGAACAGCTTCCAGCGCTGGCCGCTGTTCCACAGGCGCACCTCCTTGCCGGCGGCGGGGCAGACGATCTGCTCCATCTCGGCGCGCAGCCCGAGGTGCGTGAGCACCCGCGTGCCGTTGGCGCCGAGCTGCAGGCCGGCTCCCAGCTCGCGCAGCTCCGGGGTCGCCTCGTAGACGTCGACGTCGATCCCGCGCCGCAGCAGCGCGAGGGCGGTTGTGAGGCCTCCGATGCCCGCTCCGGCGACGACGATGCGTGGTTTCATGACGGAACCCTGTGACACGCTGGGATTGTGACGTTCGCCGATTGTCTTCGCATGACGGCGGCGCGTCGAACAACCCGGTCGGGCGAATACCTGCCCCCGGGTCGGGTCCTGCCCTCGCGGCGCGGCAGGCGCCGCCGGCCACCGCCGGACGGGCTTCCGCACGGACGCCGAAATGTACTATACTATAACTATCGCATCGCGCGGGGGCGGCGGGCGGCACATGGGGGGAAGGACGCGATGCAGCGGAACGCGCCGCCGTTTCGTGCCGATCAGGTCGGCAGCCTGCTGCGTCCGGCTGCGCTCCGGGATGCACGCGAGCGGCACGCGGCTGGCGCGATTTCCGCCTCCGAGCTGCGCCGGATCGAGGACCGCGAGATCGAACGCGTCATCGAGCGGCAGCAGGCGATCGGGCTTTCGAGCGTCACCGACGGCGAATTCCGCCGCGCCATGTGGCACCGCGACTTCCTCGCGCACCTGACCGGCGTTGCGTCGATCGATACCGACCTGCCTTTTGACTGGGGCGGGGTGAAAGGCGCTGCCCTCAATCTGCGCATTGCCGGAAAATTGGACTTCCCCGCCGATCATCCGCATCTCGCCGATTTTCGCTTCGTCCGGTCACACGCGAAGGCGACCGCGAAGATGACGATCCCGTCGCCGAGCGTGATCGCACCTGCGAAGCTGTTCGACATGCAGGATGCCGCCGCCCCGGCCTACAGCGACCTCGACATTCTCTATGACGATCTCACGGCCGCCTACCGCAAGGCGGTCAGGGCGTTCTACGACGCCGGCTGCCGCTATCTGCAGATCGACGAGGTGCGCATGGTCGCCGTCGCCGATCCGCAGTTCCGCAGGACGCGCGGCCTGTCGGACGCCGATTTCGCCAATCTGGTGGCGCTGTTCGAGCGGCTGGTGACGGAGTCCCTGCGCGATCGTCCTGCCGACATGACCGTCACCATGCACAATTGCCGCGGCAATTTCCGCTCGCGCTGGGCCGCCGCGGGCGGCTACGAGCCGGTGGCCGAGCGGCTGTTCAACATTCCTGGCATCGACGGCTATTTCCTCGAATACGACAGCGACCGCGCCGGCGGTTTCGAGCCGTTGCGCCTGATGCCGCCGCGCAAGCTCGCGGTCCTCGGGCTCGTGACCAGCAAGACCGGCGCGCTGGAGAGCAAGGACGCCGTCAAGCGCCGCCTCGACGAGGCGGCGGCGTTCATCGACCTCGATCGTGTCTGCCTGTCGCCGCAGTGCGGCTTTGCTTCGACCGAGGAGGGCAACGAGCTCGCCGAGGAGCAGCAATGGGCCAAGCTCGCGTTCGTGAAAGGGGTCGCGGACGAGGTGTGGGGGCGATGATGTACCGCAGCGCCGTTGCACAGCGTGGGGACTGCCGACCGGAAGTTGCCGCGCCGGCGTTAATCCAGCGGCGAAATATCCGTCTTTGCGGCGTTGAAAGGGCTCTGGCCATGCTGGTACCTTTTCGGCATCGCGCGTTGCTGGCGGCAGGCAATGTCGCAGCGTCCATCCAGGGAGGAATAGATGTCCAATAAGCGTCTTTTGTCGCTGACCACGGCGGTGCTCGCGCTCGCACTGACCGGGCCGGCGTCTGCCGTCGAATTCGTGTTCGGCGCGTGGCCGCCCGCCGGCGAATGGCTCAATCGCGTGGCGCTGCCGAAGGCCTTCGGCGAGATCGCCAAGCAGACCAACAACAAGATCACGTGGAAGCTGGTCCCCGGCGGCCAGCTCGCCGATCCGAAGGCGACCTTCCAGGCGGTGCAGGACGGCCTGATGCAGGGCGGCCTCGGCATCTCGACCTACGTGCCCAACCTCGTGCCCTCGCTCAACACGATCTACTCCACCATCGTCTTCACCGACGACACCGTGGCGGCGAGCGGCGCGGCGCTGGAGACGGTCACGCTCAACTGCCCGTCCTGCCAGGAGGAGTTCAAGAAGATCAACGCGATCCCGCTCTCCGGCTGGACCAGCTCGCCCTATCAGCTCGCCTGCACCAGCCCGGTGAAGACGCTCGCCGATCTCAAGGGCAAGCGCGTGCGCGCGACCGGCGGCAACGCCGAGTTCGTGAAGTTCGCGGGCGCGGTGCCGGTGGCGGCCACCCTGGTCGAGGCGGTCGGCCTGCTGCAGCGTGGCGGTCTCGACTGCCAGTTCGGCGTGCACGGCTGGCTGCGCACCTTCGGCTACGCCGACGTCGCCAAGTACGTGACCTCGACGCCGCTCGGCCTCACTGGCCCGGCCATGAACGTCTGGAACCGCGACATGTGGAAACAGATGACGCCGGACCAGCGCAAGATCCACCTCAAGCAGATGTCCTTCGTCAGCGCCTCGCTCGCGCTCGGCCAGTTCGTGATCGAGAACGAGGAGATCCTCGCGGACATCAAGAAGAACAAGGGCGTCCAGGTCGTCCAGGGCGACGACAAGGCCTTCCTCGAAGTCGCCAAGAAGTACGATTCGGAGCAGCGGGCGACCAACATCGCCAACGCCAAGAAGTTCGGCGTCGCCAATCCGGAGGCGATCATCGACGCCTACGTGAAGAACCAGCAGAAGTGGTCGAAGATCTCCAAGGAGGTCGGACGCGACATCGACAAGTACGCGGCCGCGATCCAGCGCGAGATCTACGACAAGGTCGACGTCAACAAGATGTAACGCGTCGGCACGGGTGCGCGGCTCGCCGCCGCGTGCCCGTGCCGCAACTGGCAGGGGGATCGTCGGCATCGGGGCGCCGGCGATCCGTTGATGAAGTGCCCAAGACTGCGCGGGGCGGCGCGGGGATCGGGGGATCGGGGTGGCCACCGTCGAGAAATTGCTTAAGTGGATCGAGAGGCCGATCGACGCGATGCTGTGGATCGCGCTGATCGCAACGTTCGCCATGATGATCCACGTCGCCGCCGACGTGACCGGGCGCACCGTCTTCAATTCGCCGGTGGAAGGCACCACCGAGATCGTCGCCGGCTGGTACATGGTGGCCTGCGCCTACCTGCCGCTGGCCTGGGTCACGCGCTACGACAACCACATCGTCGCCGGCGTCTTCCAGCAGATCGGAACGCGCTGGTTCGCCTACTGGCTCGAGGTCTTCGTGAAGATCTGCACGATGGTCTACATGGTCGTGTTCACCTGGCAGACCTACCTGCGCGCCGTGCAGCAGACGCGCAGCGGCGAGGTCTGGCAGGCGGCGGGCTTCTTCATCCCGGTGTGGCCGAGCCGGTGGCTGCTGCCGATCTCCGGCGCCATGATGGTCCTCTATCTCGTCCTGCGAATCGTGCGCGATTGCGCGCGCGGTCCGCAGGACTAGCGCGAAAGGCGCCCCGCCGTGAGTGGTCTTTCCATTTCGCTCGTCAGCATTGCCTGCATCCTGATCCTGATCGGGCTGCGGTTCCCGATCGGCATCGCCATGGGCACGGTGGCCTTCGTCGGCTTCGTCGTGCTGCGCAACGTCAACGTGGCGTTCAGCGTCGTGCGCGACGCGCCCTTTGCCTTTGCGGCGAGCTGGGACCTCTCCGCAATCCCGATGTTCCTGCTGATGGGCGCGGTGGCCGGCAATTCCGGCATCGGTACGGCGATGTTCCGCGCCGCCGTGGCCTGGTTCGGCTGGATGCCGGGCGGGCTTGCGGTGGCGACCAACTGGGCCTCGGCCGGGTTCGGCGCCGCCTCGGGCTCGAGCATCGCGGCCGCCGCCGTGATGGCGCGGCTCGCCATCCCCGAGATGATCAAGCGCCGCTACGACAAGGGCCTCGCAACCGGCGTCTGCGCTTCGGGCGGCACGCTCGATGCCTTGATCCCGCCGAGCATCACCTTCGTGATCTACGGCATCTTCGCCGAGGTGTCGGTCGCCAAGCTGCTGCTCGCCGGCATCATCCCCGGCATCCTCACCGCCACGGTCTATATGGTCATGATCGTGACGCGCGCCTGGCTCAATCCCAAGCTTGCGCCGCCGGTCGAGTTCGACGACAGGGCCGCGCTCTGGAAGGAGCGGTGGGCCTCGCTCGGCGAGATCTGGCCGATCCTCGTGCTGATCCTGGGCGTGATCGGCGGGCTCTACGCCGGCATCGTGACGCCGACGGAAGGCGGCGCCGCCGGCGCTCTGCTGGCCATCCTGATCGGGCTGGCGCGCCGCAAGCTGAACTGGGCGGGGCTCGTGGACAGCTTCAAGGATGCGGTCGGCACCACGGCGCAACTGTTCTTCGTCGGCATCGGCGCGGTGATCTACACCAAGTTCCTGGCGCTTGCCGGCACCGCCGACATCTTCACCCAGGTCATCGGCGACTGGGCGGTCAACCCGCTGCTGCTCGTCATCGGGGTGTCGTTCATCTATCTCGTGCTCGGCATGTTCCTCGATCCGCTCGGGATGATCCTGCTGACGATCCCGGTGTTCGTGCCGATGTTCACCGCGCTCGGGCTCGACCTCGTCTGGCTCGGCGTGCTGGTGGTCAAGTACATCGGCATCGGCCTGCTCACGCCGCCGGTCGGCTTCAACGTCTACGTGGTGAAGAACGCCGTGGGCGACAGCGTCCCGCTCGAGACGATTTTCCGCGGCTGCTTCTGGTTCCTGGCCTGTGAGGTCGTGATCATGACGCTGCTGATCGCTTATCCGGAGCTTTCGCTCTGGCTGCCGAACTCGATGCTGAGGTGACGGCGCAGCCTGCGCATTTTGCGCTGGCGGCGGTCTTGCGAGCCTGTACGATCCCCCGCCGGCCGTGACGCACGGCACGGATCGCGACGGGGAGACGCATGGCGCTGCTGCACAACTTCTTCTTCGGCAAGCCGGACGACTGGAGGTCGTGGTACGCGGCCGAGATGCCCGACCTCGAGGTCCGCGTCTGGCCGGACGCCGGCAATCGCGCCGACATCGACGTGATCGCCTGCGGCACCCTGCCCGAGGGCGAGTTCAAGACCTTCCCCAACCTGCGCCTGATCGTCTCTCTGCTCGCGGGCCCCGATCACCTGCTGCACGATCCGGCGGTGCCCGCGCACGTGCCGATCGTGCGCGCCGGCGATCCGAACGGCGACGCCATGATGAACGAGGTGACGCTGCTGCACGTGCTGCGCCACCATCGCAACATGCCGGCCTATGCCGCCGCCCAGCAGCGCGCCGAATGGGTCAGCCTGCCGCGCCTGCCGGCGCGCGAGCGCAAGGTCGGGGTCATGGGCCTCGGCGTCATCGGTCTTGCGGCGGCCAGGACGCTCAAGTCCATCGGCTTTCAGGTCGCCGGCTGGGTGCGTACGCCGCGCGCGCCGGTCGAGGGCATCGAGGTGTTCGCCGGGCGCGCACAGTTGCCGGCGTTCCTCGCGCGCAGCGAGATCCTGGTGAACCTGCTGCCGCTCACCCCCGAGACCGAGAACGTGCTCGATGCCGAGGCGTTCGCGCGCCTGCCCAAGGGCGCCAGCGTGATCAACCTCGGGCGCGGCGGACACATCGTCGAGAAGGACCTGATCGCGGCGCTCGAGTCCGATCACCTCGCCGCCGCGACGCTCGACGTGTTCCGCCAGGAGCCGCTGCCCAAGGACGATCCGCTGTGGCGGCATCCCAGGATCACCATCATGCCGCACGCCTCGCGCCGCATCGAAGGGCGGCCGATGGTGCCGCGCATCTGCGACGCCGTCCGCCGCCTGCGCGCCGGGGAGCCGCTGCCGAACGTGGTCGACCGCGCGCGCGGCTATTGAGGCCGATCTGCCGGAGAACGGCAGGGGCGCGGGTTGGTGCAGCAACGCGTTGCAACACGGCACGGCCCGACCTCTCCCCATCGGGGAGAGAGCCTGCCCTCGGGCGACGACCCGAGGGTCGGCATGCGAAGCATGCCGGGTGAGGGGGCCTCAAGCGTTGATGACGAAACGCCTTGTGTGTGCTGGAGGTGATGCACACCACCTCGCTTCCGGGACGTAGAACTCCATCCACGGCACTCGCAATTGAGAGGTCTGCACCCCCTCACCCGGATTGCGCGAACGCGCAATCCGACCTCTCCCCGGCGGGGAGAGGTGCACACGTGGCGCCGCCCTGCGCTCCACAGGCTCCGAACTTGCGGTGACTGTGCTCCTGGTGAGATGCCGGTCGAGCAATGCAATCGCAACCCGGCACGGCCCCACCTCTCCCCGGTGGGGAGAGGTCGGCATGCGCAGCATGCCGGGTGAGGGGGCCTCAAGCGTTTATGGCGAAATGCCATGTGCGATAGTCCTGCGGGCGAGGGGATGCCGATGCCGATGGATCGCTTCCGATCACGCGCCCGCAGGCTGCGGTCGTCACAGACGAGCGCCGAAGCGACGCTCTGGCGCGCATTGCGCGGCCGGCGGTTGGGTCGCTGGAAATTCCGGCGGCAACATCCGATCGATCGCTATATCGTCGATTTCGTCACGCTCGACGGAAAGCTCATCGTTGAGGTCGACGGCGTCACGCACAGCACCGATGGCGAGCTCACGCATGATGCGGAACGGACGCGGGTGCTCGAAGCGTTCGGGTTCCACGTGCTGCGTGTCAGCAACGTGGACGTCTATGAAAACCTCGACGGGGTGCTGGAGGCGATTCACAACACCTTGCCCTCCAGGACGTAGAACTCCATCGACGGCACTCGCAATTGAGAGGTCTGCACCCCCTCACCCGGATTGCGCGAACGCGCAATCCGACCTCTCCCCGGCGGGGAGAGGTGACACGTGGCGCGGCTGTGCGCTCCACAGGTTCCGAATTTGCAGTGACTCTGGCTCCGCTGCGATGCAGGTTCAGCAACGCCCCGCAACCCGGCACGGCCCCCACCTCTCCCCGGCGGGGAGAGGTGACCCGTGGCGCCGCCGTGCGCTCCACAGGCTCCGAATTTGCAGTGACTGTGCTCCTGGTGAGATGCCGGTTGAGCAATGCAATCGCAACCCGGCACGGCGCACCTCTCCCCGGCGGGGAGAGGTCGCGAGCGCAGCGAGCGGGTGAGGGGGCGCAGAACGCTCCGCGATGCCGCACCTCTCCGCGTGCGCGCATACATGCAGTAACTGTGGCCCCGCTGACGTGCGGTCGGACAACGCCTCGCCACCCGGCACGGCCCCACCTCTCCCCGATGGGGAGAGGTCGGCATGCGAAGCATGCCGGGTGAGGGGCACAGACCTTCCGGCCGGAACTCTCACCTCTTCGCTTGTGTCACACAAGAACGCGCAAGCGGGAGGTGCACATTCCTTCGCGATGACGGCGGCCGCGCCGCCTATGTCGCACTCGCGATGAAGCCTCGGATCGCCGCGCCGACGTCGTCCTGCGCCGTGCCGAAGCTCATCACCGTCGAGACGTGGTTGTGCCCGGCGAAGTAGGCGACGTGCGGGCTCTTGCCGTCGCGCTGGGTGAGCGCGAGCGCCAGTTCGTAGGTCGGTGCGGCGAGATAGCCCGGATCGTATTCGGCGACGCTCAGCAGCAGCGGAAGCTGCGTGCCGCCTGCCTTCGCCGCGTGGGTCAGCGGCGAGCGCGCGGCATAGGCGCTCTTGTCGCCGCCGAAATAGGCGAGCAGTCCCGCGCGCAGCTCGCCCTCCACCTTGTAGGGCCCGCTCATCAGGATGGCGGCGGCGACGCCGACGCCGCTTGCGGGATGGAACGCGCGGTCGAACAGGTAGCCTGCGCAGTGCGTTGCGCCCGCCGACTGGCCGTAGAGCACGATGCGATCGGGATTGCCGCCGTGCTGTCCGGCATTGGCGCGCGCCCACGCCACCACCGCCGCCACGTCCTGCGCGCCGGCCGGATAAGCGTGCGCCGGGGCGAGGCGATAGTTGGCGACGATGGTCAGGATGCCGTGATCCGCGAAATAGGTGCCGAGGTTGCGGTAGAACACGCCGGTGCCTTCGTCCTTGCCCCCGCCGACGAAGCCGCCGCCCGGGATGTAGATCAGCACGCGGTCCGCCGCCTGCGCTGGCGCGTAGATGTCGAGCTTCTGGCGCTCGTCAGACCCGTAGGCCACGTCCTTGGTGATCCGCACGCCCGTGCGCGCCGCCTGCACCAGCGGCGCGTAGATCGCGCGCGTCGCCTCCAGGATGTTGGGATCGAACACGTGGCCGAAGGCGGCGACCTTCTGGCGCACGGCGGCGATATCGGCGGGCTTGTCGAGCATGGTGCACTCCCTGGACTGTTGTCGGCCTGGATTATTGTCGGCGTTTCCCATTGCCGGCGGCACCCGGCCGTGGCACTTGCCATAAGCGTAACCGCGGCGTGCCATCGTACAAAGGGTTTTCCGGCATGAAGCTATGCGTGTTCGGCGCGGGCGCCATCGGCGGCAACCTGGCGGCGCGGCTCGCCTCGACCGATGCGCAAGTCTCCGTGATCGCGCGCGGTGATCACCTTGCCGCCATCAAGGCCGACGGCATCACCGTCGAGACGGCCGAGCGCACGTTCACGGCACGGGTCGCCGCCAGCGCCGATCCGCGCGACCTTGGGCCGCAGGACCTCGTCATCGTCACGGTCAAGGCGCCGGCGCTGCCCGAGGTCGCCGCCACCATTGCTCCGCTGCTCACGCCGCGCACGCCGGTGCTGTTCGTCATGAACGGGATTCCGTGGTGGTACTTCTACGCCCATGGCGGCCCGCTCGACGGCCGGCGACTGCCGCTCATCGATCCGAACGATGCGGTGTGGAACGCGGTGGGTCCGCAGCGCGCGGTCGGGGGCGTGATCTACTCGTCCAACACGGTGGTGCGCCCGGGCGTGATCAGCAACGTCAGCGGGCGCGTGCACGTCATCATCGGCGAGCCGACCGGCGCCCATACCGAGCGGCTCGACATGATCGCGGGGCTGCTCACCGCCGCCGGCGCCAGCGCCGAGGTGAGCGCGCGCATCCGCGAGGCCGTCTGGGCCAAGCTGCTCGCCAACATGGCGTCGAATCCGCTCACCTTCCTCGGCCAGTGTGCGCTCGGCGACATGTTCGCCGAGCCGGCCTGCGTCGAGGCGTTGCGCCGGATCGCCGACGAAGGCGCCGCCATTGCGGCCGCGCTCGGCCACGACGTCGCGCTCGACATCGACAAGGCCTTCGCCAAGGCTTCGCGTCACAAGCCGAGCATCGTGCAGGACCTCGAGCGCGGCCGTCCGCTCGAGCTCGACGCCATGTTCACGGTGCCGGCGGAGCTCGGCAAGCTCGTCGGCGTCGCGACGCCGCTGCTCGACCTGATGCTGGCGCTGATGAGGCTGCGCGCGCGGAGCGCGGGACTGCTGCCGCCGGCGTCCTGACGTTTCGCCGCGCCCCGGCTAAGCGCGCCCGAGCGCCAGCCGGATCGACCGCTCCAGCGGCGAATAAGCCCCGTCCGCCCGCTCCAGCCTTAGCGGTTCCGCCGGCAGCAGCGGCGGCTGCGCCATGAAGCGCGGCTCGCTGCCGCGGTGCGGCTGCGCCGCATGCACCAGGAACGGGTGGCAGAGATAGACGGTGCCGGCTTCGCCGGTCGCCAGCACCTCCGGCCGCTCGCGCGTGTCGGCGAAATCGTCGGCGGCGAGCTCGCGCAGCGTGAGCCCGGCCTCGCCGGCGGGCGCAAGCCGGCGCGCCACGTCGACGTGCGATCCGGCGCGGATGCGGGTCGGCGCGTCGTCCTCGCCGACGTCCGAGAACAGGAACAGCATCAGCAGCGCGCGCCCTTTGGACGTGACGTTGGCGCGCCAGCCGAGGAAGTCATTGGGATCGTCGGTGTCCGCGCGGAAGCTCACGTCGATGTGCCAGCCGGCATCGCCCGGATCCTCGGGCGAGGGAAACCGCACCGGAAAGGTGCCGAGATTGGGACGCGGCAGCCAGCGGCCGGCGCCGACGAGCTGGTCGAAGGCGCGGTGCAGCGCCGGCGCGGTGGCGGCCTGCGCGAACGGCTCCTGGCCGTAGAGGCCGAGGCGGATCACCGGCTTCGTCCAAGTCGCGCGGTCGTCCGGATCGCAACCCGTGTCGCGCCACAAGATGTCGCGCCCCGCCCGCGCCAGCGCGGTCGGGAACGCGGCCTCGATGCGCACGAAGCCGTCGTGGACGAACTGTGCGATCTGCGCGTCGGTGAGGGAGGGGGCTGGGTTCGGCATGATGTTCGGCAGGGGAAGGAATTGTAGGGCGTCGGCAGCTGTCGTGCGTGAGGATCGTGACGGGAGCGTGGTGCAGGCGGTGCGGCGCATCGTCAGGCGCATCGTCCGGCGGCTTGTTGTCCCTGAAGTTCACACCGGCGCCGGCCGGCGCTTGCGTCCTCGCGCCGGCGGGCGCGAAGTGGCGCGATGCCGATCCCTGTCCGCCCGCTCCCGGCGACCGTCCGCCCGCGCCGGTCAAACGTGCCTGCGCGCGCATCCTCGTGCGCGTCCGTGCCCGGTTTCGCGTCCGCGTGGGCAGGCCGCCGCCGCCGCAACCTATCTCATGCTCCCTCCGAAACCTCTCATCGCGGCGCCCGGCTTCCTGATTTCCGCAAATCCGCCCGATCACGTGCGCGCATATTTGCGGATCGCGTCGCGGTCGAACGCAAATCCCCAGCCCGGCCGCGTCGGCACCAGCGCGTTCCCCTTGCCGTCGAGCGCGATGCGCTCCGCGTAGATCGGTTCGAGCCAGTGCATGTACTCGAGCCAGGTGGCGTTCGGCAGCGTCGCCAGCAGCGAGATGCTCATCTCGGTGAAGCAGTGGTTGGAAACGGGCGTGTCGAACGCCTGGGCGTAATTGGCCGCGCGCAGGAATTCGGTCGGCCCGCCCATGTGCTGGAGGTCGGGCATCACGACGTCCGCCGCGCGCAGCCGCAGCATCTCCAGGATGCCGCGGCTGGTGTAGACCGACTCGCCGCTCGCAAGCGGCACGTCGAGCGCGGCAGCGATCTCGGCCTCGCCGCGATGGTCGTGCCAGGGCAGCGGCTCCTCGAACCAGGTGAGGTTGAACTCCTCGAGCGCGCGGCCGACGCGGATGGCGTCGCTGACGGTCGAGCGCTGGTTGAGATCGACCAGCAGCGCGGCCTCCGGGCCGATGACCTCGCGCATCGCGCGCACGCGCGCGACGTCCTGCGTCACCTTGCCGGTGATGCGCAGCTTGAAGGCGCGGAAGCCGCGCGCCACGCTCGCCTGTGCGTTGCGCTGAAGCTCGTCGGGCGAGAGCGTCGCCCAGTAGCTCCCGCTGTCGTAGGCGGGCAGCGCGCTGTGCACGACGCCGAGCAGCGCGGAAACATTCATGCCGGCGAGCTTCGCGCGCAGGTCCCACAGCGCCATATCGAGAGCGGCAAGCGCGTTGACGGCGAAGCCCGATTGGCCGAGCGTGCGGATGTCGCTCCATGCGCGCGCGAAGATCGCGCCCGACTGGCGCGCGTCCTGGCCGACCACGAGTGGCTCGAAGCTGCGCACCATTTGCTCGTAAAGCCGGATACGTTCGCCGTTGAAGGCATAGACGAGGCCCTCGCCGACCTCGCCCTGATCGGACTCGAGGAAGACCAGCACGCAGCTGCCGGTGCGCAGCGCGTAGCCCGCCGACAGGCCGATGGGCGGGGTGTATGGAAATTCGACGACTTGCGTGCGCAGCCCGGTGATCTTCACGCGTGTCCCCCTCGCAGCCGCGCGTGGTGTCTTGCCGGCGCCGGGACAACTCTAAAGACGCGAACGCTCGGCACAAGGGCGGGCACGGCGAGAAGAGGCTGGGCCTTGCGGCTACAGTCCGCCCCAGCCGAACGGCAGGTCGAAGTGCACGCGTCCGATGCCGGAGGCAATGGCGAGATACTGCGCCGACATGTGGCTGCGATACATGGCGACGTCGCGGAAATAGCGCTCCAGCTTCGCGCCCTTCTTGGCGCTCGCCGAACTCGAGACGTGGAACAGATGCTCCACCGCCTCGCTCGCGAGCCGGCCGGCGGTCTGCACCATGCCGAACAGCCGCACCTGCTCCTCGAGCGTGACCGGCGCGCGCGTGTCGCCCCACCGGCGCAACAGCGCCATGTGCTTCTCTGCCGCGCTGATCAGCACCGCTTCCGCCGAGTCCGCCAGCGTGGTGGCGTAGCCGTAGGCGCGCTGATAGTCGAAGTGCTGGTAGCGCGGCATGATCGGCGGATGATAGGTCGAGCGCTTCATGATGTTCTCGTCGTACTCGTCGAGCGCGGCGCGCGCCGCGCCGATGACCGGAACGACCAGCGACATGTGGTAGGGGGCGATCACACGTCCGAGGTAGAGCGGATTGCCGTGCAGCTTCGTGCCGTGCGTACCGTCATCCGCCGGCTCGTTCGCCCACAAGGCGGGCTTCGCGTCGATGACGTGGTGCTCGGGCACGAATACCTTCTCGATCTTCACGCTGTTCGAGCCGCTCGCCCGCATGCCCAGCGTCGCGTCGCCGCCCCAGTCGGGCAGCACCGTGAGCTGGTGGCGTGCGACGATGAAGATCTTGGTTTTCGGCGTGCCGTTCTCGTTGAGCGCCACGTTGCCGACGAAATGCGTGGCGTAGGGAATGCCAGAACAGTAGTTCCACACGCCGTCGACAACGTAGCCGCCGTCGACGCGCGTGCATGTGCTTGTGATGGCGCCGACCCGATGGGGCGCGCGGAAGTCGCCGGTCTCGCCGAACAGCTCGAACTGCGCGCGCTCGGGCCAGTGCGCCGCCAGCAGTGCGCCATGCGTCGCCGCAAGTCCGAGGCACCAGCTCACGCCCGGGTTGCCGCGCGCGATCTCGAGGATGACGCGATAGAACGTGACGTAGTCGAACTCGTAGCCGCCGAACAGCTTCGGCTGCAGGATGCGATAGAAACCGGCTTGGCGGAATTCCATCTCCATCGCTTCGGAGTGGCAGCCGCGCTCGTCGTCTTCGTTCTGTGCGGCGCGCAGCGCCGGCCGGAAGGCCGCTGCGCGCTTCACGAGTTCTTCGGGAGTGAGGCCCGGTTCGGGAACGGGCAGGGGATATGTCAACTTCGGCGAGACGCTCTGGACCGACATCGGAACCCGTGGCCTGTGCAACACTGAGGCGGCTATGATATCGGGTGTAGTCCAAACGGTCGAGAACCAGTTGGTTGTGGAGGAAACGTGACGAAGATTGCGCGTGCCGATGTCATCGGAAGCCTGCTGCGCCCGGCCTACCTGCAAGAGGCTCGCAAGAACGCACGGGAGGGCAAAATCGGCGCGCTGGAAGCGCGTGCAGCCGAGGACAAAGCCATCAAGGAGGCTGTTGCGCTGCAGGAAGCCGCCGGGATGGACGCCGTCACAGATGGCGAATTCCGCCGGATGAGCTTCATCGCCACCATCGGCGTGCGCGATGCCGAACTTGGTCCGCTCAGCGGATTCAAGACCTTGGTGATCGACGCCGAGTGGACCGCCTTGTGGAAGTATCCGGACGGCTCGTTCGGCGGGCTGACGCTGCCGGAGGACCCAACCAAGGCGCGCCGTTCGATCGTCGTCGACAAGATCGGCGTGAAGCGCGACATCGTGGCCGGTGAGTTTCCGTTCCTCAAGCAGAACACCAAGAAGGCAATCGCCAAGTACACCTTTCCGGCGCCAAGCTGGCACCGCATCGCCTGGGACAAGACGCATTCACGCGACGCATACCCGACCTGTCGCGAGTTTCTGCTCGCCATGCGGGACTATACCCGCGACGTGGTGAAGAAGCTGATCGATGCGGGCTGCGAGTACATCCACATGGACGCGCCGAACTACGCGCAGTGGTACATCGACCCCAAGATCCGCGCGGCTTTCGAATCGTGGGGTCACGACATGGAGAAGGAGCTGATCGAGGACGCCGAGATCGACAATTCGGTGTTTGACGGCATAAGCGGAATCACCCGCGCCATCCACCTGTGCCGCGGCAACGCGCCGCGCGGACGCTTCCTCGCCACCGGCGGCTACGACGTCATCGCTGACAAGCTCTATCCGCGCCTCACCAATTACGACACGCTTCTGCTCGAATACGATTCTCCGCGAGCCGGTGACTTCTCTTCGCTCAAGCACGTCAACAAGGGCACCACCGTCGTGCTCGGGCTTGTCACCACCAAGGACGGCAATCTGGAGGATCCGGCTGCGGTCGAGGCGCGCATCCGCGAAGCAGCGAAAGTCGTGCCGCTTGAGCACCTCGCATTGTCGCCGCAGTGCGGCTTCGCCTCCGGCGAATATGCCGACACGATGACCTATGCCGAGCAAGACGCAAAGCTGCGCCTTGTCGGACAGCTCGCGGACAAGGTCTGGCCGAACGGCTGACAGGCGGCGCAAAAGGGCGGAAACCGGTCCATGGCGGGAAACGATCCGCTCCTGTCCATCCGCGACGTCAGTGTGCGATTCGGCGGCATCGTCGCGCTCGATGGCGTTTCGTTCGATGTCGCTCGCGGACAGATCTGCGGGCTCATCGGTCCGAACGGCGCCGGCAAGACGACGTTGTTCAACTGCATCAGCCGGCTGTACGCGCCGGATGCGGGTGCGATCGTGCTCGGCGGCCGGCCGCTGTTCGCCAGCGCGGCGCACGAGATCGCGGCGCTTGGCATCGGCCGCACGTTCCAGAATCTCGCCCTGTTCCGCTCGCTCACGGTCCGGCAGAACGTGCTGGTCGGCGCGCATGCACGTCGCCGCGCAGGCTTCGTTTCGAATGGGCTGCGTCTGCCGTTCGTGCGCAAGGAGGAGCGCGAGCTCGCGGACGAGGTGGGGTCATTGCTCGATCTCATGGGCTTGCTGGCGGTGGCGGACGCGTCCGTCGAGGAACTGCCGTTTGGCACGCGCAAGCGGGTCGAGCTTGCGCGTGCCCTCGCAGGGCGGCCATGCCTATTGCTGCTCGATGAGCCCGCTGGCGGTCTCAATCATGAAGAGGTCGACGAATTGGGCACGCTGATCCTCGCATTGCGCCAGCGTCTGGCGCTGACGGTGCTGCTCGTCGAGCATCACATGGGGTTGGTGATGCGCGTGTCCGACAAGGTCGTGGCGCTCGATTTCGGGCGGCGGATCGCCGAGGGCGCGCCCGCGCAGGTGCAGGCTCATCCCGATGTCGTCCGCGCCTATCTCGGAGCAGTCGCATGAGCGCGCTGCTCGAACTCACGGCCGTTGTTGCCGGATATGGCACGTCTCAGGTGATCCACGGAATCGACATGTCGGTCGCCGAAGGCGGCATTGCCGCGCTTCTCGGCGCCAATGGTGCCGGCAAGACGACGATCCTACGCGCGATCTGCAACATCCGAGTGCGCGTCAGCGGCGTGATCGTGTTCGGCGGCCTCCGCATCCACGGCTGGGCGACCGAGGAGATCGTGCGGCTGGGTATCGGCCACGTCCCGGAGGGGCGCGGCACGTTCGCGCATCTGACCGTCGAGGAAAACCTCCTACTCGGCGCCTACACACGGCGTGAGCGTGCTGCGGTCGCCGACGACATGCGGCGTCTGCTCGACCATTTCCCGCGCCTGAGGGAGCGGCTAGCCCAGCAAGCCGGCACCCTGTCGGGCGGCGAGCAGCAGATGCTGGCGATCGCTCGGGCGTTGATGCTGCAGCCGCGCCTGCTGCTGTTGGACGAGCCCTCGTTTGGGCTGGCGCCGCTCGTGGTGCAGGAGATCTTTCGCATCCTGCGCCAGATCAACGAGAGCGAGGGCGTCGCCATGCTGCTGGTCGAGCAGAACGCCAACCTTGCGCTCGATCTTGCGAGCGACGTCTATCTCATGGAAACCGGTCGCATCGTCCTGAGTGGCGCGCCCGCGTTGGTGCGCGACAATGCGGCCGTGCGCCGTGCCTATCTCGGTTACTGACGATGCGGAGGCAAATCCATCCGCCGATGTCGGCATTTCGGCGAAAGGCGTGAGCATGGACGCCTTTCTGCACCAGTTCCTCTCCGGGCTCGCGACCGGCGGCATCTATGCCACGTTCGGCCTCGCGCTGGTGATGATCTTCCAGGCCACGCACTACATCAATTTCGCGCAGGGCGAGCAGGCAATGTTCTCCGCCTACGTTGCGCTCATTCTGATCCAGGCCGGCTTGCCGTACTGGGCAGCTTTCGCGACCGCGCTGGTATTCGCCTTCGTGTCCGGCGTTGCGCTCGAGCGGCTGGTCGTGCGTCCTTTCATTGGCGCACCGGTGCTGTCCGTCGTGGTGGTCTTTCTCGGTATGCTGTTCATCATCAACAGCCTGGCGGGCTGGCTGTTCACCTACGGCGTGCAGGCGTTCCCCTCGCCGTTCCCGCCTGGCCTCGGCAACCGCTTCCTCTCCGGGCATGAAATAGGGACGATCCTGGTGACGCTGGCGACGCTCGCCGCGGTCTACCTGTTCTTCCGCCACACGAGGCTTGGGCTGGCGATGCGTGCCGCTGCGGAGAACCCGGAGGCAAGCCGGCTCGTGGGCATCCGCGTCGGCTGGACGCTGGCGCTGGGCTGGGGCCTTGCCGGCGCCATCGGCGCCGTCGCCGCGATCATGGCGGCTCCCATCATTTACATCGAGCCAAACATGATGGCCGGCATCCTGCTCTATGGCTTTGCCGCCGCGCTGCTCGGCGGCATCAACAATCCCTGGGGCGCCGTGGCCGGCGGCTTCATCGTGGGCGTGATCGAGAACCTCGCCGGGGCCTACGTGATCGGCACCGAACTCAAGCTCTCGGTGGCCTTGGTGATCATCGTGGTGGTGCTGGTGGCGCGGCCCGCCGGCCTGTTCGGCACGTCGATCGTGGGGCGCGTGTGAGCGGCGGTCGCACCGTCGGGCTTGCGGCGCTGCTCGCGCTGGCGGCGCTTGTGCCGTTCGTGGTTGGCAGCTTCCATCTGCTGCAGGCGACCATGGTGATCGTCTATGCCATCGCGCTGCTCGGGCTCAACATCCTCACCGGCTACAACGGCCAGATCTCGCTTGGGCACGGCGCGTTCTACGCGATCGGCGCCTATGTCACCGCGGTCCTGCTCGATCGCACCGGCGTTCCTTATTGGGCGACGATCCCGATCGCCGGGACGGTGTGTCTGCTGGCGGGATTTCTGTTCGGATTGCCGGCGCTGCGGCTGGAGGGACTTTATCTGGCGCTCAGCACGTTTGCGCTCGCGGTGGCCACGCCGCAACTCCTCAAGTTTCGTGCGCTCGAGTCCTGGACCGGCGGCGGACAGGGCCTGTTCGTGCCGACGTTCCAGGCACCGTTCGGATTGCCGTTGGCCTGGGACCAGTGGCTCTACCTCATCGCGCTGGCCATCGCCGCGGTGCTGTTCCTGCTGGCGTGGAACCTGCTGCGCGGATCGATTGGCCTTGCCATCGTCGCCATTCGCGACCATCCGGTGGCGGCGGCGAGCATGGGCATTGACGTTGCCCGCACCAAGGCCCTGACCTTCGGGGTGAGCGCGATGTACACCGGCATCGCCGGCTCGCTCGGAGCGCTGGTCGCCCAGTTCGTCGCGCCGGACAGCTTCTCGTTCCTGCTGTCGCTGAGCTTTCTCGTGGGCAGCGTGATCGGCGGCGTCGCCTCGATTTCTGGTGCGGTGTTCGGCGCGATCTTCATCCAGTTTGTTCCCGATCTCGCCGACCAGGTTTCCAAGGCCCTGACCGGGGCGGTCTACGGTCTGCTCCTGATCGGCATGATGGCTCTGATGCCGGGCGGGGTCGTCGGCTTCCTGCAGGCGGTCCGCCGGCGTTGGGCCGCGCGTCAGGGTTGACCAGTAAGCAACTGGAATCCTTCAGCGATTCGAATGCGCTTGACTCCGCCTCGGCCCCTCGGAATCAATAGAACAAAACACGAACAATATGGTGATCCCATGCATCCGGTCCGAGCAGAGACCCTGCGCCAGCTTCGCCAGTCGGTCGCGCGGATCGACCCGGGTCTCCATGGGCTGGATTCGCGCCCGCCGCTGGCCCTAGGCATCGACGCCGTGGATGCCGTCCTCGGCGGGGGCTTCGCTTATGGCGCCCTGCACGAATTGGCGCCGGCCATGCCGGTCGATGCAGCCGCGGCCACCGGCTTCGCACTGGCGCTGGCCGCCCGGTGCAAAGGCCATGTGCTCTGGCTGCAGAGTGATTTCGGCCGGCGCGAGAATGGTGCGCTATATGGCCCCGGTCTCGACCTCTTCGGCCTCTCGCTCGACCGGCTGATCATCCTCACCGCCACCCACGGCGACGGCGTGCTGTGGGCCATGGAGGAGGCGCTGCGCAGCCGCGCGGTTGGGCTCGTCGTCGGCGAGATGCCCGACGAGCGCGTTGCCGACGACGGCACCGCCGCGCGCCGCCTGGCCTTCACCGCCCGCGATGCGGGCGGGCTGGGACTGCTGCTGCGGCCGCGCCCAGCGCTCGCGCCCAGCGCCGCCGCCACGCGCTGGCAGGTCGCCGGGGCGCCCGGCACTCCCGACGCGTTCGGCGGCCTCGGCCGCACCACCTTCGCCCTCTCCCTCACCAAGAACCGCCGCGGCTCCTGTGGCTGCTGGCTCATCGCCTGGGATCACCATGAGCGCGCCTTCCAACCGGCGCTATCTGTCGGTGTGGCTGCGGCGGCTGACGACCGATCGGATCGCCCGCCGCTCAGCCGCGTCGGCTGACGCGCCGCTCGCCGTCGTCGCCAATATCGATCAGGCGTTGCGGATCACGGCGCTCAATGATGCCGCCGCGCGTCTGCGCCTGTCCGTGGGGATGGCGCTCGCCGACGCGCGCGCCATGTACCCCGCACTGCCGGTGGCGCAGGCCGATCCGGAGGCGGATGCGCGACTGCTCGCGGCTATCGCCGAATGGTGCGATCGCTATACGCCGCTCGTCGGCCTCAGCCCCCCCGATGGCCTGCTGCTCGATATCACCGGCTGCGTGCACCTGTTCCATGGCGAGACCGCGCTGTGCCGCGACCTCGTGCGCCGGTTCGCCATGCAGGGCTTCTCGGTGCGGGTGGCGGTGGCCGACACGGTCGGATCTGCCTGGGGCGTGGCGCGCTACGGCAACGACGTGGTCGTCGTGCCCGGCGGGCAGCGCGAAGCCTTGGCCCCGCTGCCGCTGGCCGCGTTGCGGCTGGCATCGGGCACGATCGATGCGCTGGCCCAGGTCGGGCTCAAGCGCGTCGCGGACGTGCTCGACAAGCCGCGCGCGCCGCTCGCCGCGCGGTTCGGCGTGGAGTTTCTGCGGTGTCTCGATCGCGCGCTCGGTCGCGAGGACGAGTCCATCATGCCGCGTCTGCCGATTCCCGCGGCCATCGCCGAGCGACGCTTTCCCGAACCCATCGCGCGCGAGGACGACGTGCTCGGCACCATCGAGCAGATCGCCCATGATCTGCGGGAGTTGCTGGAGCGGCGTGGGGAGGGCGCGCGTCTCATCCAGCTTGCGCTGTTCCGCGCCGATGGGCAGGTGCATCGGCTCGAGATCGGCACTGCGGCGCCGCTGCGCGATCCGGCGCGCATCCGGCGACTGTTCACCGATCGTCTCGCCGCGCTGGGCGAGGCCTGCGATCCCGGCTTCGGCTACGACATGGTGCGGCTGTCGGCGCTGGTCACCGAGCGAACCGATCCGCCCCAGACCGGCTTTGCCTGCAGCGATGCCGAGGACGATGCGGAACTGGCCCATCTTGTCGACCGGCTGGGCGCTCGCTTCGGTCTGCGCCGCGTGACGCGGCTCGAGCCGCAGGACACCCACATCCCCGAGTTTGCGGTGATGGCGGTACCCGCCCATGCGCCGCGCGCCCCGCATGCGCCCACGGAACAGGCCGACTATCACCACGACAGTCTCGCTCCGCCGCGTCCCGTTCGCCTGTTCGAACGACCCGAGCCGGTGGATGTCACAGCGCTGGTGCCGGACGGCCCGCCGCTGCGGTTCCGCTGGCGGCATGTGCTGCACGAGGTCGCGCGGGCGGAAGGCCCCGAGCGGATTGCCATGGAATGGTGGCATGACGCCGAAGGCGCGCCGCTGACCCGCGACTATTTCCGGGTGGAGGACCACGGCGGCATGCGCGCCTGGCTCTATCGCGAAGGTCTCTACGGCAGTGAGGTCGCCCGGCCGCGCTGGTTCCTGCATGGCCTGTTCGCATGAGGATGATGGACCATGGAGACGGCTCCGCCTATGCCGAGCTTGCCGTCACCACCAACTTCTCGTTCCTGCGCGGAGCCTCGCATCCGGAAGAATTGGTTGAGCGCGCGGTCGAACTCGGCCTTGCCGGCATCGGCATTGCCGACCGCAACTCCGTGGCGGGCGCGGTGCGCGCGCATACCAAGGCCAAGGAGTCCGGTCTGAGGATTGTTGTCGGTGCGCGTCTCGTCTTTAGCGACGGAACGCCCGACATTCTCGCCTATCCGCAGGACCGCGCCGCCTGGGGCCGGCTGACGCGGCTGCTCACGCTCGGCAAACGGCGGGCGGAGAAGGGCGATTGCATCCTCGCGCTTGATGACCTCATCGCCCATATCGGAGGCCTCAACCTGATCGTGATGCCTCCCGCGTGTCTCGATGCCGCGCTGACCAATCTGCTTGAGGGCCTGCAGGCCGCTGCTTCGCACAAGTCGGTGTGGCTTGCCGCCGGCATGCTCTACCGTGGTGATGATGCGCGGCGGCTGGCGCGGCTCGCCAGCATCGCCAACGACGCGTTCGTTCCGTTACTCGCGACCAACGATGTCCTGTTTCATGTGCCGGAGCGGCGCGCGCTCGCCGACGTCGTCACCTGCATCCGCGAGCACGTTACGCTCGAGGCCGCCGGCCGACGCCTGCACGCCAATGCCGAGCGGCATCTGAAGGATCCGCAGGAGATGGCTCGCCTGTTCCAGCGTGCGCCGGAGGCGGTCCCGCAGACGCTGACGTTCTTGTCGCGCTGCAAGTTCTCGCTCGATGATCTGCAGTACGAATATCCCGACGAGACCCGCGCCGGTTATGCCACCCCACAGGAGGCACTCGCTGCCTTCGCGGAAGAAGGTGCTCGTCGGCGCTATCCCCACGGCATCTCGCCGAAGGTGCGCCAGGCGCTGGATCACGAACTCGCCGTCACGGCCGAGCTGAAATACGCGCCGTACTTCCTCACCGTGCATGATATCGTGCGCTATTCGAAACAGCGGGGTATCCTGTGCCAGGGCCGCGGCTCGGCCGCCAACTCCGTCATCTGCTTCTGTCTCGGCATCACGGACGTCGATCCTGAACGGATCGATCTCCTGTTCGAACGCTTCGTCTCGGCGGAACGGCGCGAGCCGCCCGACATCGACGTCGACTTCGAGCATGAGCGGCGTGAGGACGTCATCCAGTACATCTACGGAAAATATGGCCGCGAGCGCTGCGGCATCGCCGCCACCGTCATCAGCTATCGCGGGCGGAGCGCCATCCGCGAGGTCGGCAAGGTATTCGGCCTGTCGCAGGATACCATCGGCGCGCTTGCGGGAACCATGTGGGGCTGGTCGATGGAAGGCGTCAGCGAACGCGAGGCGCGCCGGCTCGGGCTCAATCCGTCCGATCCGAAGCTTGCGCAGGTCATGGCGCTCACACAGGAGCTGATGGGCTTCCCGCGCCATCTCTCGCAGCATGTCGGCGGCTTCGTCATTACGCGAGGACGCCTCGATGAGGTCGTGCCGATCGAGAACGCAACGATGGAGGATCGCACATTCGTCGAATGGGACAAGGACGATCTCAATGATCTGAAGATCCTGAAGGTCGATGTGCTCGGGCTCGGCATGCTGTCCTGCCTGCGGAAGGCGTTCGAGTTGATGCGCAGCCATTACGACGTCTCGCGCGATCTCTTCAGCATCCAGGGCGAGGATAAGGCTACTTACAATATGATCCAGCGCGCCGACACGATCGGCGTATTCCAGATCGAGAGTCGCGCGCAGATGTCGATGCTGCCGCGGCTCAAGCCTGCGAACTTCTATGATCTCGTCATCGAGGTGGCGATCGTGCGGCCAGGGCCAATCCAGGGCAACATGGTGCATCCTTATCTGCGCCGGCGTCTCGGCATCGAGCCGGTGGTGTTCCCATCACCTGCGCCCCAGCATGGGCCGCCCGACGAACTGGAGCAGGTGCTCAAGAAGACCCTGGGCGTGCCGCTGTTCCAGGAACATGCCATGCGCATCGCGATTGTCGCGGCGAAGTTCGAGCCGAGCGAGGCCGACCGGCTGCGGCGCGCCATGGCTACGTTCAAGCGCGTCGGCACCATCGACAAGTTCCGCGCCAAGTTCATCGACGGCATGACGGCGCGCGGTTATCAGCGCGACTTTGCCAAGCGCTGCTTCAGCCAGATCGAGGGGTTCGGCAACTATGGCTTCCCCGAGAGCCATGCCGCAAGCTTCGCCAATCTCGTTTACGCCTCGGCCTGGATCAAATGTCACTATCCGGATGTGTTCGCCGCAGCCCTGCTCAACAGTCAGCCGATGGGCTTTTACGCCTCGGCGCAAATTGTACGGGATGCGCAGGAGCATGGTGTCGAGGTGCGGCCTGTCGACGTCAACGCGTCGTGCTGGGATTGCACTCTGGAAGAGGGACCGCGGGCCGCGGAAAGCCTGCGGCCGCAGCATACAGGCATGAAGCAGGACGTCTTAAGCACATGCGCCCTGCGGCTCGGCTTGCGGCAAATCTCCGGTCTGTCGGAGCAGCACGCCAGGATGATCGAGGCTGTGCGCGGCAACGGCTTCGATTCCGTGCGCGATCTGTGGCTGCGCACGCAATTGCAGCCGGCGGTGTTGGAACGTCTGGCGCAGGCCGATGCGTTCCGCTCGCTCGGACTCGACCGCCGCGACGCGCTCTGGGCGGTGCGCGCGCTGCAGCGCGCAGGCGACAAGGACGACCTGCCGCTGTTCGCGCGCGTTGCCATGCCGGCGCTCGAGCCGGACGTAGCGCTGCCTCCCATGCTTCCGGGCGAGCACGTGATCGAGGACTATCGGCATCTGCACCTGTCGCTCAAGGCGCATCCGGTCTCGTTCCTGCGACACGAACTCGCCGCGCGCGGAATCCCGCCCAACGGGGATCTGCCGAACGTGCGGCCGGGCCGCCGCGTCACGGTCGCAGGCCTCGTGCTGGTGCGGCAGCGGCCGGGCGAGGGCCGGGCCATCTTCATGACGCTGGAAGACGAGACAGGCATCGCCAACACGATCATGTGGCTACGCACCTACGAGGCCTATCGTCCAATCGTGCTCGGCGCCCGCTTCATCAGCATTACCGGTCAGTTACAGAACGAGCAGGGCGTCATCCACATCGTCGCGGAGCACTTCGAGGACCTGACGCCGCTGCTGCGCGGGCTTTCGCAACAGGACCCGATACAAGTCGTCTCACGCGGCGATCACGTCAAGCATGGTAGCGGCCCCGACGCCCGCGGGCGGCATCCGCGTTCCGGCGACTCATTGGTGCGGCTGCTGCGCGAGCAGCCGGGGTTTGCCGGCGAACTCCTCGGGACGAATGCCGAGGTCATGCCGAAGGGGCGGAATTTCCATTGAGACTGCCCAAGGCTTGCCAACTCAGTATGACGAACCATTATAGCTGCAGGCGATGCAGTTGCGGACCGGTAGCGCCGTCCCTCGCAACGTCCCTACAGGCCCTCGCGCGCGCGCTTTAGTGCATCGCAGATCACGCCGGCATCGCCGATATGGTTGGCGAGCATCAGGATCAGCCGGACGTCGAGGCGGCGGCAGTCTTCATCGGACAGGCCCTCGTGCGCTTCGACCAGGGCCGCATAAACGTCATCGCCGGACGTGCCAAGGTTCCAATCCGTCGTGAGCGCGCTCATGCCGCCTCCAGTCCACGGGCGCGCGCGAGCGCCTGTGCGATCTTCTCCGGTGTCGGCTGCGCGAAGCGCGCCGCCACATGTTGGTCCGGCCGGATGAGATAAGCCGCGCCATCGCGTCCGCCGTAGCGCTCGGCCACGAGGCCTTCGTCATCCGCCAGCGTCTCGACGCCCGCGATTGGCTGCGGCGCGATTGCGAGATGTCGCAGATCCTGACGCGGTGATTGCGGCGCGCCGAAGCTCAGCAGGATAAAATCGCCGCCCAGATGATCGAGCAGCCAGCCGGTTCTGCCCTGCGCGTCGCGCACCGGGGCATCGAGACATGGCGCGCCGGGAACCATCGGGCCTCGCATCTCGCGATCGTCGTCGGATTGCAGCGCGAAACCCGCGAGCGAGCAGGGTAGCGACAGGCGCCCGGAGTTCACCAGGCGACGCGCAAAGGGCAAAGACCCGGCGAGCGTGAGAACCTCGTCGCGCAGCATGTGCTCGAGTCCGTTCTTCGGCGTCATGAAATTGGTGGCGCGGCTGGAGTTGAGGATGTTCTCGTCGGCGCCGTGCACTCGTTCCTCGTTGTAGGTCTCGATCAGACCGGCCGGCGCCTGGCCCTGCAGAACGGCCGCCAATTTCCAGGCCAGGTTGTCCACGTCCTGAATGCCGCCGTTGCCGCCGCGAGCGCCGAACGGCGAGACCACGTGCGCGCTGTCGCCTGCGAAGATCACGCGGCCGTGCACAAAGCGGTCGATACGGGCGCACTGGAAGCGATAGAGCGAGGTCCAGTCGATCTCGAACGGTCGCTCTCCGACCACGGCCTGGATACGCGGGATGACGTTCTCCAGCCGCTTCTCGGTTTCGGGATCGGCGTCCGCCGGGAGCTGCAGGTCGATGCGGTAGATGTCGTCGGGCTGCTTATGCAGCAGTGCAGACTGACCGTTGTGAAACGGCGGGTCGAACCAGAACCAGCGTTCCGAGGGAAAGTCCGCTTTCATCTCGATGTCGGTGATGAGAAACTGCTCCTCGAACACGCGACTCCTGAACGTCAGCCCCAGCATCGACCGGATCGGACTGTGAGCGCCGTCGCAGGCGAGCAGATAGTCGGCTTCGAGTGCGTAGCGTCCATCGGGAGTTTCGATGTCGACACGGGCGGCGTCGGCGGTCTGCGTCACGCCGATCACCTTGTTCTTGAACCGCAGATCGATCAGGTCGGGAAACTCGCGGGTGCGATCGACGAGATATTCTTCGACGTAATACTGCTGCAGGTTGATGAAAGCCGGATTCTTATGACCTTGTTCCGGCAGCAGGTCGAAGGAATAAACCTCACGCTCGCCGTGGTAGAGCCGGCCAACCTTCCAGGTGACGCCCTTGGCGACCATGCGTTCGCCGACGCCGAGCCGATCGAAAATCTCCAGCGTGCGCTTCGACCAGCAGATCGCCCGTGAGCCGCGCGACACGATGTTGTTGTCGTCAAGCACCACGCAGGCGACCCCGTGGAGCGCCAGGTCGATCGCGGCCGCGAGCCCGACCGGGCCCGCGCCGGCGATGATGACCGGCCGGCGACGTGCCGGCGTGCCCGAAAGCTCGGGCGGCTTGTGATAATCGAAGGGCCTGTATTCGTAGCGCGCCATCGGCGCCGCCTCTCAGCCTTGCAGCGCGTCCCACATCGCCCGATCCCGCTCCACGGTCCAGATGCGGGGCGTGTCGATGCCCAGCGCCTCGTCATATGCGCGGGCAACATTGAACGGCAGGCAATGCTCGTAGATCGCGTAGCTCGAGAACTTCTTGTCGCAGTGCTCGCGGCAGGCGGCCATCGCCTCCTTCAGCGATCCGCCGCGTGCGGCGACCTCGGCCACGGGACGATAGGTGCTCGCCAGGAAATCGCGTGTGAGCGCCAGCGCTTCGGACACCTTCGGCGCGCCGACCAGGGCATCGCCGCGCCCAGGCGCGATCGCCTGCGGATTGAAACGGCCGATGGCGTCGAGCGTGCCCGGCCAGTCGCCGAAGTGGCAGTCGCCGCAGTAGCAGGCCGACTTGTATTCGACGATGTCGCCCGTGAGCATCACGCCGGCATCCGGTACCCAGGCGACGATATCTCCCGCTGTGTGCGCGCGGCCGAGGTGCATCAGGTCGACGCGGCGCTTGCCGAGGTAGACCGTCATCTTCTGCCGGAACGTCATGGTCGGCCAGGTGAGTCCCGGGACCGATTCCGGCGACTGGAACAGCCGCGGAAAGCGGCGGAATTCGCTGTCCCAGTCCTCCTGCCCGCGCTCGTGGATCATCGCGCGGCAGGTCTCGGACGCGAGGATCTCGTCCGCCTTGTAGGCGGAGGCGCCGAGCACGCGCACCGCATGGTAATGGCTGAGCACCACGTAGCGGATCGGCTTGTCTGTCACGGCGCGGATCCGCTCGATCACCTTCTCGGCCATCTTCGGGGTCGCCTGCGTGTCGACAATCATGACGCTATCGTCGCCGATGATGACTCCGGTGTTGGGGTCGCCCTCTGCGGTGAAGGCGTAGAGGTCACGGCCGACTTCCGTGAAAGAGACCTTCTTTTCGGTGAGGTCCCCGGTGGATGCGAAAGGCTTTGCCATGGTTGCGCTCTTGCTGTTGCTGCTTCAACGCCAGACGTCGTTGGCAATTTCGACGACGCTACGCAGCTTCGCCCACTGCTCGTCCTCGGAGAGCACATTGCCTTCCTCGGTCGAGGCGAAGCCGCACTGCGGCGACAGGCAGAGCTGGTCGAGTGGGGCATACTTCGACGCCTCCTCGATCCGCCGCTTCACGGCGTCGCGGTCTTCCAGCTTGCCGGTCTTCGACGTGATGAGGCCGAGCACGACGATCTTGTTGCCCTTCGGCAGTGACTTCAGCGGCTCGAATCCTCCGGCGCGATCCGTGTCCCATTCGAGGAAGTAGCCGTCGACGTCGAGGTCGTTGAACAGCTTGTCCGCGATCGGCTGATAGCCGCCGGTTCCGACGAATGTCGAGCGGAAGTTGCCGCGGCACAGATGGGTCGTGACGACCATGTCCTTCGGACGGCCCTTGATCGCGGTGTTGAACACTTGGCGATAGACGTCGAACTGGCGGTCCGGGTCATCGCCGCGGTCGCGCAGCATCTGCCGCTGCGCCTCGTCGCAAAAATAGGCGAAGGCGACGTCGTCGACCTGCAGATAGCGGCACCCGGCATCATAGAACGCCTGCACGGCCTTGGCGTAGGCTTCCGCCAGATCGGCGTAGTAGTTCTCGATATCGGGATAGGCTTTTTCGCTGACGACCTTCCGGCCGCCGCGGTAGTTCAACATGCTGGCCGAAGGGATCATCGCCTTGGGCGTGCGCGTCGTGTTGGCCTTGAGGAACTTGAAGTGGTCGATGTGGGGATGGCTGGAGAATCCCAGCTTTCCGGTCACGCGGACCATGTAGGGCTTGAGCTGTGCGCCTTTGAAGTGGTGCTTCGAATTGCGCGGCACCTCGCTGTCGTCCATCCAGTAGCCTGCGCAGCCGTCGAGGTGCTCGAGGAAATCGAAGTGCCAGTAGGCGCGGCGGAATTCGCCGTCGGTGATCGCCTGAAGGCCGACGTCTTCCTGCTTCCTGATGATCTTGCGGATCTCATCGTCTTCGACAGCCCGCAATCCGGCCGCCGACAACGCGCCCTTCTCATGCTGCTCGCGTGCGAGCTTCAGGGGGCCGCTTCGCAGCAGGCTTCCGACATGATCGGCACGAAACGGCGGTGTGGTCCTCGGCATGCGAATCCTCACGATTGGTCTTGTTTTGTGCGTTGCATGTTAGAACATGAAGCGGAAGCATGTGAACTGTTTCCGTGCCCGAATGCCGGGAGGACGTCCGAATGAGCGACATTGCAACACCCGGTCTGGAGCTGATCGCCGACCTCACCGTCCAAGTGGACCCGCCGATCGATGTCGGCCTCACTCCGCATGGAACGCGCCGGATCGTTCCTTTGCGCGGCGGCACGCTGAAAGGGCCGCGCCTGAACGGACAACTGCTGCCGGGTGGCGCCGATTTCCAATACTGGCGGAACGACGGGTGCACCGAGATTCACGCCCGCTACGTGATCGAGAGCGACGACGGCGCGCTCATCTACGTGGAGAACACAGGTGTGCGCCATGGCACGCCTGAGGCGATGGAGCGCCTCGCGCGGGGACTGCTGGCGGATCCGGCCCAGGTCTATTTCCGCTCGGTAGCGCGTTTCGAGACGTCCGCCCCCGGTCTCGCATGGCTGACGAAGGCGATCGTGTTGTGCTCCGGCGTCCGCTTTCCCGATCGCGTCATGATTCGCTTTTTCGAGGTGATCTGAGCGCGTATGCGGAACCTCCGATCAGGCGGCGATGATCACGTCGGCCTTGAACAGCGCCTCGCGCACCGGCTGGCCGGCAAAGGCGGAGCCCTCCTCGAACCATGAGCGCGGCGCCGGCTGACCCCACAGCGTCTGACGGCGGGGGTCGCGCACGGACCAGCGCAATGGCTCGTGATCGGGGTCCATGGTCTGGTAGTCGCTGGCATAGAACTCCGTGCGGTGCCCGTCCGGATCGCGCACGTAGAGGAAGAAGGCGTTGGAAATGCCGTGGCGGCCGGGCCCGCGTTCCATGTTGCCGAGGTAACCGGTCGACGCCATCACGTCGCACAGGTGAATGATATTGATGGGCGACGGTACCCAATAGGCCAGATGGTGCAGCCGTGGTCCCCGTCCATTGGTGAAGGCGAGATCATGCACGTTGCCCTTGCGGTGCATCCAGGCTGCCACGATCCGGCCGTCCTTGCCGTCCTCCTCAGTGTATTCGGTCATGCGGAAGCCGAGCTCGGCGTAAAACTCGATCTGATCCTGCAGCTCCGGCGAGAAGACATTGAAATGATCGAGGCGCTGCGCATGCACGCCTTTGTAGCGGTCATAGAGCTGCAGCAGTCGCTCCCGCTTCTCCATATTGAAGTAGAGCTCGACCGGAAGCCCGAAGGGGTCGATGAACTGGAGCGTGCGACCCTGATGAGGGACATCAACGAATGCGTGGCGCAGGCCCTTTGCCGCGAAGAAGCTGGCCGCGCGGTCGAGATCTTCCTCCGACGCGACCTTGAAACCGATGCGTTCGCAGACAGGCGTGGCTGTCTTCTTGAGAACCAGCGAATGATGCTGTCGTTCCTCCACCGCGCGGAGATAGACCGCATCCGAGGTCCGATCCTCGACGCAAAGCCCGAGTGTCTCCTCATAGAAGGCGAGACTGCGCTCGAGGTCAGTCACGCCGAGCACGACGTGACTGGTGCGGATAACATTGAAGGGGGGGTCGAAGACGTGCTGCGGCAACGGCATGGGCATTTTCCCGTGTGCTGCGTCGAACTTGCGCCAACGCTGGCATCATAAACTAAATCGTTAGTCGGCTCGCGGAGCAAATGGATTGATTCAGGTCAATGATCGATTGAACGATTAACGTCCCTTGAAACTGGGCTTGCGTTTTTCCAGGAATGCGCGCTGCGCCTCGCGTGCATCCTCCGAGTGAGACAACTCCACGGTGACGCTCTGCTCGTAGCGGTAGGCGTCGCGCACGGGCATTTCCTCGATCGTGTTGAGCGTCCGCTTGATCTGCCGCAAGGCCAGCGGGCTCTTCGAGGCGATGTCGCGGGCGAGGTCCATCGCCGCATCCATGAGTTGGGCGCGCGGCACGCAGCTTTCGATGACGCCGAGCCGGTAGAGCTCGGCGGCGGGAATCCGGCGGCCGGTAAAGTACATGGCGCGCGTCTTGGAACGGCCGAAGTGCTCCATGAGGAAGCCGGCTCCGCCCGCGAGTCCGACGTTGATTTCTGGCATCGCGAAGAACGCATTGTCCGATGCGAAGACGATATCGCACGACAACGCGAGCGCGAAGCCGGCGCCGAGCGCCGGCCCGTTCACCGCCGCGATGACCGGCCATGCGCAATCGCGCGCGGCGTAGAAGAATTCGCGCACCGTACGATTATGGCGGACATAATCACCCGGCTCGTGGACGAGGTCGACCCGCTCCTTGATGTCCGCACCGGCCGAGAACATGTCGCCTGCGCCCGTCAGCATCACCACGCGTACGTCCTCGCGATCGCTGAGCGCATCGAACAGACGGATGAACTCCTCGCGGCTCTGCCGGTTCTGGGCGTTGACCGGCGGGCGGTCGAACGTAACGTTGGCGATGCCGTCCGAGACGTCCAGGCGGAAGTGTTCGAGGTTCATGACTCTGCTCTTGCGCGGTCCCGGACGGCGCCGGGGCGACAGACCCTGATCTTTGCGCGCCCACGGACCATCAGGCAATGCCCCCGCATGAGGAGCGGCTCGCGTCGGACGGGCGGTGGTACGACACATCGCACGTTTGATCCTGGCGCCGTCCGTGGGTTCCCGACTGGAGGGCTTTGGACCTGCGCTGTGCACATGCGAGCGCTGGCGCTTGTCCCAGTATCGTGTGGCATGCAGATTCCACTGAAGACCGCCATGCGCTAGGATTGCGTCCCGCCGCGCTGTTTCCCGGATAGCAAGATGAAGCTCCACTGGTCGCCGCGTTCGCCGTTCGTCCGCAAGGTGATGATCGCGGCGCACGAACTCGGCCTCGTCGACCGGATGACCTGCGTGCGCTCGGTTGCCGCCACGACGAGGCCGCATGCCGAACTCATGAAGGACAATCCGCTGTCGAAGATTCCGGCTCTGGTGCTTGATGACGGCACGCCGCTCTACGATTCGCGCGTGATCTGCGAATATTTCGATTCGCTGCACGACGGGCCCAGGCTGTTTCCTGTCGAATCAAGGGCCCGCTGGCTGGCGCTGCGACGGCAGGCGCTCGGCGACGGCATGCTGGATCTTCTCGTGCTGTGGCGTGGCGAGAATGACAGGCCGCACAAGTCGGAGCCGCACCTCGCAAGCTTCGCCGTCCGACGCGCGGCTTGCCTCGCGGCGCTCGAAAAAGAGGCTCTGTCGCTCCATGACGGGCCGTTCACGATCGGCCACATCGCCATTGGGTGCGCCCTGTCTTATCTTGATTTCCGATTTGCAGCACTGCCGTGGCGCAAGGGGCACCCCCATCTGACGCAGTGGCATGCAAGCTTTTCCGCACGCCCGTCGGCGCAAGCCACCGAAGCCATCGACGACAGCGTTTGATCCGATCGGCTCTGCACCGCGCATAACCACAACGGAGACAGAACTTGGCGCGCATTCCACTGCCGACTCCCGAATCCATGACTCCGGACCAGCGTCGGGTGTACGACGCGATCGTATCGGGTCCGCGCGGGGCCTTGCGTGGCCCGTTGCGCGCTGCCTTGCATCGGCCGGAACTCGCGGACAAGTGGCAACAGCTCGGCGAGTTGTTGCGTTACCGGACGTCCCTGCCGGCGCACCTGTCGGAACTCGCGATCCTGGTGACGGCGCGTCAGTGCCGTTGTCAGCTCGAGTGGCTCATCCACGAGGAAATGGCGCTTGCCGCCGGCCTGAGTGCTGGCATCATCGAAAGCACGCGCGCCGGCCGGCGGCCGGATGTCGCGGATGCCGACGTCATCGCGATCTATGACTACGCCCTGGAGCTGAACGAGAAGAACACCGTCGGAGAGGAAAACTACCGTCGCGTGCTCGATCGCTTCGCGGCCGTCGGCGTGGTCGAGCTCACGGCGCTGATCGGCTACTACACGATGGTCGCGATGACCCTCAATGCCCACGAGATTCCGCTCCCCGAAGGTGCGAAGCCGCCGCTTCCCTGATCAGGCCTCGGCCCACTGGCGCAGCAGGTTGTGATAGATGGACGTCAGCTCGACCACCGACGGGTGATCCGGGTGGTCGTGCGTGAGCCGCATGATCGCTACGTCGAGATCGAAGAGCAGCCGGCGCCGGCTGTCGTCGCGAATGAGGCTTTGCGTCCAGAAAAACGAAGCGATGCGTGCTCCGCGCGTGACCGGCGTCACGTTGTGCAGGCTGGTGCCTGGATAGACGATCATGTCGCCGGCCGGTAGCTTGACCGAGTGACTGCCGAAAGTGTCTTCGACGATCAATTCGCCGCCGTCATAGTCTTCGGGCGAAGATATGAACAGCGTCGCCGACACGTCGGTCCGGATGCGCACGCCGCTGAAATGCTCGCGGATCGCATTGTCGACGTGCGCGCCGAACGTCATGCCCGCGTCGTACCGGTTGAACAGCGGCGGAAACACCTGCTTGGGCAGCACGGCGGAAACGAACAAAGAGTTGCGCGCGAGCGCGCTCAGCACCATCTGGCCGAGTTCGCGCGCCTCCGGCGAATCTTCGGGGAGCTGGAGATTGTGCTTCACCTTGCTGGATTGATGACCGGCCGTCACGTTGCCGTCGACCCAGGCCGCTCCCTCCATGACGCTGCGGCAGCGTGCGACCTGTTCGCGCGTCAAGACCTCCGGAATATGGACCATCATCGTCGCGACACTCCCGCGGTCTCACAGCCTGCCCGCATACACTCATCCTACCATTTGATGCGATAGGTCAAAGCCACCGTTCGGCTCGGGCCGGGCACCGCCCAGTTCGTATAAGCGGACGCAAAATAGTATTCGTCGGTCAGATTGTAGACGTTGAGCTGCAGCGTCGACTTGGGCGTCAGCTTGTACGCGGCCATCGCGTCGAAACGCCAATATGCCGGAACGATCGCCGTATTGGGCAGATCGGCCCAGGATTGCCCGACGTAGAAGGCGCCGCCGCCGATCTGGAGTTCCGGGAAGATGTCATAGGTCGACCACAGCGAGAACGCATGCTCCGGTGTGACCTGCGGCGCGTTGTTGAGCTGGGTCGGGATGATGGTTTCGACAATGCGTGCATGCACGTAGGAATACGACGCGATGACCTGCCATTTTTCCGTAATCTTGCCCGCCGCACTTGCCTCGAAGCCCGGTGCCTGAATGGTTCCCACGAGGTTGGTGAGGCTGGTCGTCGGATCGGTGACGCGCAGGTTGGTCTTTTCGGTCCAGAACACGGCTGACGCCAGGCTCAGCTTGCCGCCCAGGACGTCGGCTTTGACGCCGACCTCCGTCGTCTCGTTCTGCTCGGGTGCAAGGTTGAACTGGCTCAGCGCCGTGGTGGGATTGCCGACGCTGATGCTCAGGTTCTCCGCGCTCGGATTGAACGAGGTGCCGTGCATTGCATAGATGCTGCTGTTCTCGGTCGGGTGGAATACGGCGCCGACGCGCCAACTCAGCAAGTTGTCGGTACGGGACAGGTCCCGCACGACGGGCGCTGCGAGCGGAGCTTCCTGCGTGAACCTGAACTGCTCGTAGCGGATGCCGCCGAGAAGCTCGAAATATCTGTTGAGCTTGATCTGGTCCGCAACGAAAGCGCCGACGTCAGTGGCCTCACCCATCACGTTCTGGCTTGCGGTGGGGGCGAGCGGCACGCCCGGCGCACGCCACGGATTCGGGTCCACGAAGTTGGTCGCACCCTGTCCCGTGAACTGGTTACGAAGGAAACCTCGCGTCTCGCGCGTCACATCGAAGCCAGCCGCGACTGTGTGCTCCCAGCTCCCGGTGACGAATTTCGCCAGCACGTCTGTCTGATTTGTCGCGAGCGTGTAATGCGCATCGACCTGGGCGCGGTTGGGGGTCCAGTTGACGCTCAGATTGGGCGGGACCGGGACCGCCGCATTCGGCTCCGGAAACACGTTGCGCTGGAAATGCCGTACGTCCGAATAGCGCGTGGTGTTGGTGACCTTCACATTTCTGTTGAGGACATGCTCGATCTTGGCGGTTGCGATGTGAACGTCGTCGTTGAGCGTATCGGGGAACGGCTGACTGAGTATCCCGTACCAGTTGCTGCGCGAGACGGGTGCCACGTGGCGGGGGCGTCCGGCCGCCAGGTTCAGATAAGGGATACCGTAGTCGGGGATACTGCGCTCTCGCTGATAGATGTAGGCCAAAGTCGCCGTCGTGCGATCGTTGACCTTGACCTTGAGCGAGGGTGCGACGCCGTAGCGGTTTTCCTCGACGTTGTCGCGGCCGGCGATGTCGTACTGCTGGCCCATGACGACGATGCGGGCCGACACATTCTCGTTGGCCACGGCGTTGGCGTCCACGGTGGCGCGCGCCCCGAAGCCGGTGTTTCCCGTGATCGTCCCCTCGACGAAGTTGCGGTCGACGGCGGTCTTCGAAACGAGATTGATGACGCCGCCGGTGGAGCCGCGCCCGAACAAGAAGGACGACGGACCTTTGTAGACCTCGACAGCGTCGATGCTGAATGCGTCGCGCGTGTACCAGCCCGGATCACGAATGGCGTCCCTGAAGATGTCGCCCTGGGCGGAGAAGCCGCGGATGTAAGGAGAGTCGCCTTGATTGCCGCCTTCTCCGGCCCTGAACGTGATGCCGGCGACGTTGCGCAGGGCATCTTTCACCGTCGATACGTTTTGATCCTGGATGACCTGCTGCGGGACCACATTGACGGTCTGGGGCGTGCTGAGCAGCGGGACCGGCAGACGCGACGTCGTGCCCGCAGCAGCCGATGGCTGATAGCCGGTCCCGCTTTCGGCCTGCACATCGATGGTTGGAAGCTGCACCCCTTCCTGCGCATGTCCCGACGCGGCCATGATGGCCGATGCGACGCCGACAGCGGCAGGTGTCAATGGAGCGCGCGCAGCCGCACGGATTGCGCTTGCGCGCCGTGCACTCGATCCCATTCCCGCAATCCCCGAACCTTAGAGCTTTTTCAATGCTCGACGTTGTGTCGATGCTCTACTTGTTCGAGAGGGTCGGTGGGGCGCAATTACAATAGCTCCAAAGTAGCTACATTTTCATTGTAACAATTCAAAACTGTTTTGATTGCGGCGCTTCTCGATCGGGCGTACTACCCACACCTTCTGCATGCAGAATGATATGTGGGACTGACAGCGATGGCGCGATCATCCGCTGGGATACGCGGGCTGCTACGGACGCTGCATCGCTGGCTTGGAGTTGCGCTGCTGTTGCTCATCGCGCCGGTGAGCCTTTCGGGAGCGGTGCTGGTCTTTCACGATGAGATCGAAGCCGCGCTCCATCCGGCGCGATATCGAGTGAGCGGAGGAGCCGCGCTCCCGATCTCGGCGTACGTCGCTGCAGGCCGGAACGCGCTTGACGGGAACGCGATTGTGGCCAATGTCCGGCTGCCGGAACGAGATGGATCTCCCGTCACTCTCCAGGCGCGGCGAATGGGATCAGAGAACACGCCGCCACAGTTGTTCACGCTTTACCTGGACCCTGCGTCCGCGCGCGTGCTCGACGTGGTGGATTTCCGTTCCTCGCTGATGGGCTTCCTGCACCGGTTTCACGAGAACCTTACCGTTCCGCAGCACGGTGGGCGCGCCATCGTCGGCTGGACTGGCGTCGGACTCTTCTGCCTCGCTTTGAGCGGGCTCGTGCTGTGGTGGCCGCGCACGACCTCGCTCCTTCGCGCCTTGCGCTGGCGCAGACGTCCCACGACGTCGGCAAATCTTCATTTTGTCTTCGGGTTCTGGATTTCACTCCCGCTCGCGTTCGTCGCCTTGACGGGCATTTATCTGGCGTTCCCTCCGCAGGCACGCACCCTGATGTCCATCGTCGCCGATATGCGCCCGGCAGGGCCGCGCGGATTTGCGGCTCCCATCCCACAAGCTGTTCTGGGCCCGGACAGGGTCCTTGAGGCTGGGCAAACTGCGGTTCCGGACGCGCGTCCGGTCACGCTTTTCTTCCCGACATCGGCGCGGGCGAACGGCGCCGACACGCGGCCGGTCTGGCGGATCCAGTTGAAAGGCAAAAGCGGGGATACCATAACTGTGCTCGTCGACGATCACAGCGAGACGGCCAAGCGCCAACCCGCGCCCCTGGCAGGCGATCACGCAGCCCAGTGGATTCGTTGGCTGCATGAAGGCAGCCACGGCGGGTTGGCCTGGCGCCTTGTCGTTTTCCTCACCGGATTATTGCCGGTGGGGCTCGGCCTCACGGGTCTGATCATGTGGCTGAGCGGTAGGCGACGGCGGGCGGCGGCGAGCCGCTCGATCACACAGTTGCAAGCGGCGGAGTGACGACATGAAAGCTGACAGCGCGTTCGGGGTTATCAGATGGCGCGTTCTCGCGACGACGATCATCGTCGGTCTTGCCCCCATTGCGGCGCTGGCGCAGGACGCTCCTTTCGCCGCCGAGGCGCCGGTCGTTGGCACCGCCGCCTTGCCGCGTGATCTCTCCCCGTGGGGGATGTTCATGTCGGCGGACAATGTCGTGAAAGCGGTGATGATCGGGCTGGCCTTTGCGTCCGTCGCCACCTGGACGGTCTGGCTTGCAAAAAGCATCGAACTGCTCGCCGTCAAGCGCGCGACACGCAAGGCGCTGCAAGCTATCGCGCAGTCTCGCTCTCTCGGCGAAGCTCTCGATCAGGTCGGCGGCGGGAACAACGTCGTGGTGCGGCTGCTCGAAGCGGCGCAGGCCGAGGTTCAGTTGTCCGGCGAGGCAAGCGACAAAGATGGGATCAAGGAGCGGACCGCGTCTCGCCTCGAGCGGATCGAGGCGGCTTATGGCCGTCGCATCACGCGCGGAACGAACATCCTGGCGACGATCGGCGCGACGGCGCCCTTCGTCGGCCTGTTCGGCACGGTCTGGGGCATCATGAACAGCTTCATCGGCATCTCAAAGGCGCAGACGACCAACTTGGCCGTCGTCGCGCCGGGCATCGCCGAAGCGCTTCTCGCGACAGCGCTGGGACTGGTCGCGGCCATTCCGGCTGTCGTCATCTACAACGTATTCGCCCGCTCGATTACCGGTTACCGGGCGCTGCTGGGGGACGCTTCCGCCGAGGTCTTGCGGCTGGTGAGCCGCGATCTCGACCGGCCGGCATCGCGCCGGATCGGCCAGCGCGTGGCCGCCGCGGAGTGACGTCATGAGCGTGAGGCTGCATCACGGCGAGGATACCCTCGACGAAGTCCACGAAATCAACGTCACGCCGTTCATCGACGTGATCCTCGTGCTGTTGATCATCTTCATGGTCGCGGCGCCGCTCGCAACCGTCGACGTTGCCGTGGATCTGCCCTCCTCCAACGCAGAGCCGCAGCAGCGCCCGGACAAGCCGCTCTATCTGACGGTCAAAACCGACCTGTCGCTGGCCATCGGCAATGATCCCCTCCCGCGCGACAGCTTCGCGGCTGCGGTCGACGCCGCGACGACCGGCAACAAGGACGCGCGGATATTCCTCCGGGCAGACAAGGCCGTGTCCTATGGTGATCTCATGGAGGTCATGAATCTGCTGCGCGCCGCAGGTTACCTGAAAGTCGCGCTGGTCGGGTTGGAAAAGACCGCGGCGCCATGAGCGCGATTGAACGTGGAGCGGTACGCGAGGTTGCGCGCTGGCTCGTCAGCGGAGCTATCATTCTCGCGGTGCACGGCGGCGCTGCCGCAGTCCTGGTCAATTGGACGGAGCCCTTGCCCGCGGGCTCTCCGCAGCCAGTTATCTTGCTGGACCTTGAGTCATCGTCCGGCGCGCCTCCCGCGGAAAAATCCGACGTCGCGCCCGACGTGGTGGATCAACGTGCGGAATTCACGCCCGATCCGGCGCCGGTCGAGAAAGTCGAGGAGGAAGAGCTCGAGCCGGTGAAGGAGGAAGTGGTCGAGAAACAGCCGGATCCCATCCCGGAACCGCCGCCTCCCGAACCGCCGCTGCAGAAGCCGGCCGAGGTCGTGCTGCCGACGCCGCGCAAGCCGCCGCCGAGGTCTGTTCAGAAAAAGAAAATAGCGGCCGTCGAAAAGCGGCGTGTGAGCTCCGAAACCGCATCTGAGCGCATTTCGGGCGCACCACCGGGAGCCGCTGGCGCGGCAAGGGCGAGCTACAGCCAGCGGATTGTTGCGCATCTCAATCGGCACAAGAGCTATCCCGCCAGCGCGCGTTCACGCCGCGAGGAGGGAACGGTGATGCTGACGTTCACGCTCGACCGGCAGGGAAGGGTCATCTCGAGCCACATTTCGAGGGGATCGGGGCACCCCGAACTCGACCGGGAGGCGCTCGAGATGCTCAGGCGTGCGCAGCCGTTTCCGACCCCGCCCGCGGAACTGTCCGACCAGCGATTCCCCTTCTCGGCTCCCATGCGCTACTATTTAAACTAGTGCAATTCACCGCGATCCAGTGAAACTGCGGCTGCGGCGAATCATGCAGAGTGGGGGCGCGTGAATGCGCAAGCTTCTGACCGTGCTTGCAGGGCTGCTGGCAGTCGCGGCAGGCGTTTACATCGGGCTGAATGTGCTGTGGCCGGCGCCCAGGATCGACAAGCGCCCAGCTTTGGCGCAGGTCCCGCCGCTGCAGCCGATCACGCGCACCTCAACGGTAGTGGCTCCGGCGGCGATCGCGATCAGCGCGATTCAGCAGGCGATGGAGTCGGCCGCGCCGCGCAACGTGTCGGGTAGCCGCAGCGGGGCCACGCGAGAGCTGCCGATCGACGCCACCATCGGCTGGCAGATCGACCGCGGGCCGTTGCAGGTGAGCGGGCGCAGCGACGGCCTCATGGTGTCGACGCCGTTGAACGGGGCCTTGCGGGCCAATGGTACGCTGGCAGCGGTTGGCAACGTGGGCGGGCAGGTCGGTCGTGAGCTCAGCGCCGTGCTGGGCAGCATCGGCGGTAACCTTGGCCGGCAAGTGGGTGATCTCGCAGGCAAGACTTTCGACCAGCGGGCCGAGCTGCGCGGCAATGTGGTGGTGACCGCGCGCCCGACCATTCTGCCCAACTGGCGGATTGCGCCGAATCTGAGCGGGCAGGCGGTGATCAACGACGTCAGCCTGCCGGTCGCGGGGCTGCGTCTGAGCGTTGCGAACGAGGTCAGGCCGATCGTCGATCGCTCCGTGCGTGAGCAGGTGGCTCTGCTGGAGACGCGGGTGCGCAACGACCCCTCGCTCGAGCAGACGGCCCGCGGCGAATGGACAAAGCTGTGCCGATCATTCCCGCTTGGTATTGGAGGCGCCGGCGCGCCCAACCTGTGGCTCGAGATCAAGCCGACGCGTGCCTTCGCGGCGCAACCACGCATCGATTCGTCGGCGGTCAATCTCCTGATCGGGGTCGAGGCGCAGACGCGTGTGGTTCCGAGTCAGACGAAACCCGTCTGTCCGTTTCCGGCGCAGCTGGACATCGTGTCGCAGCTCACGCCAGGACGCGTGACCGTGGGTGTTCCGATCGATATTCCGTTCACGGACGTCAACAAGCTGCTGCAGGCACAGTTGGTCGGAAAGACCTTCCCCGAGGATGGAAGCGGCTCGGTCGACATCACGATCCGGCAAGTTCAGGTGGCGGCCTCCGGCGACCAGTTGCTGATCTCGCTCCTCGTCAACGGACGCCGCCGCGGCGTGTTCAGCTTCGGCGCCGACGCCACCATTTACGTCTGGGGCAAGCCGCTGCTCGATCGCGAGAAGCAGATCATGCGGCTGACCGATATCGAGCTCGATATCGACTCCGATGCTGCCTTCGGACTCATCGATGCGGCGGCGACTGCGGCGGCGCCCTATCTCAAACCGATGCTTGCCAGCAAGGCCGTAGTCGACCTCAAGCCTTTTGCGGCGGATGCGCGCAAAAAAATCGAGGCGGTGCTTGCTGATTTCCAGAAATCCCAGACCGGCGTCCGCGTGCGGACGAAGGTCGATGCCTTGCGGCTGGATGCGATCGCGTTCGATGCGAAAACACTCCGGGTGATCGCGGAGGCCGAAGGCACGCTCGACGTAGCGGTCACATCGCTCGCATTGCCTTAGTTCGAAGGCCGGCGGGCAGACTGGGCCAAGATGCTCAGTCCGTGAGCAAGGTGTCTATCATTCACGATGAGCACTTGATCATCCTGATCAGCGGATCGGTTACCCAATTCCCCAGGGCGCTCAGCACGCCGCAAGGTGCGCAACTATCTTGAAATGAGCATCTTGCGCACCTTGCAAGGATTTCAACGACTTGGATTACAACTCGACCGTGAGGCCCTCGCGCGCGACGATGGTGCCAGGTCGCACCGCAGCGGCTTCGCCGCCAAGCCCGTCCATAAATGCATCGTCGTGGCTTGGATCGTGGTGGAACATGCACAGTGTTTTCGCCTGTGCAGCGTCGGCGAGCCGGACGCCGTCCTTCCAGGTCGAGTGACCCCAGCCTCGCCGTGAGGCGATCTCGCTGTCGGTATAGGTGCAATCGAAGATCAGAAAATCGGCATCGCGCGCCAGCGCCAGCGTGGCGCCGTTCACTGCTTCCTGTGGCAACTCGGTGTCGGTCAGGTAGGCCAGCACCTTGCCTTGGTATTCGATCCGGTAGCCGATCGCTCCGCCCGGATGGTTGAGCATCCCAGTGCGCAGAATCACGCCTGGGCGCGGCTCCAGCGTGTCTCCGGGATGGAAGTCGAGATATTCGATCGCAGCCTTGAAGCTTTCGACGTCGATTGGAAACAGCGGTGGGCTCATCATCGTCCTCAGCGCCTTCTTCACGCTGACATCGGCGGGCAGATTGCCCGCCCAGATCCGCAGATGATGATTGTTCATGAACAGCGGGGCAAAGAACGGCAATCCTGACACGTGGTCGAGGTGGCAATGCGTCAGGAAAAGGTCCGCATCCAGTTTGGCGCCTGTCTTGAGAATGGCATCGCCCAGCGGTCGCAACCCCGTCCCCCCATCGAGGATCAGCACGTGTTCCCCGCACCGCACCTCCACGCACGGCGTGTTGCCGCCATAGCGCAGCGTGTCGGGACCAGGGCAGGCAATACTGCCGCGGACCCCCCAGAACTTGAGCCGGATTGCCATTGCGAACGTCACCCCCAACGTGCGTCTGTCCTAGCGCGCGATCAGCACGGGTGGCTACCGGTTTTGCATCGGGATGAACGCGCCTGCGCAGGCCGGCGTGGCGGCCCGCGTCGCGCGGCATCCCTGATCAAGGCGCCCGCAGGTCCGTCCCGACCCTGCTCCCCAAAAGCCCCCAGCCATGCGCAAGGCAAGGCTGGAGCATGCCCTGGTTCGGCGATGTGACGCCCGTCACAGCTAGGTTGAATGTGTCCCAATAAGCACACGTCCAAGCAGATGAGAGCCGAATCGCATGTGCGTCTTTTCGAGTCTCCGCCCGACGGCGGCCGGAGGGGCAGGCGTGTCGCAGAGGCCACTGTGAGAACGAGAGTTTGGGCGTGCAGAAAATTCAGGTTTTCTTATTGTTAACAATGTCTTACAATTGCAAACAATGGCACGGGAATTGCGTTGACAACCGGTTAAGATCGCCGTCTCTACGTTGCATAACTAACGAAAAACGAACGCGATTACTTTCGGGGGCTGGCCTTGCAGACAATCGATTTCCCGCGTTAGCCGGCGAGAAGGCTTAATGTTTAGTGAACTCCAGTCTCCAACGGCTGTGGGCGCTGCGCGCGTCAGTCATGTGGCGTTGGCCGACGGGCAGGCGCCTGATCGCGTCGTGATCGCCGACGCGGAGCTGCTGCTCGGCGGACATTTCAAGAAGTCCGGACCCGACCTCATCATCACGGGCAAGGATGGCCAGAAGGTCGTTATCTCCGGTTATTTCAGTTCGGGTAAGCTGCCGGACCTTGTCACCGCCGAAGGCGCGGGCCTTCCCGGCCATCTCGTAGAGCGTCTTGCGGTTCCGAACGCGCCTGGTCAGTACGCCCAGGTCGGCGCACCTGCGGGCGGCGTCGTCATCGGCAAGGTGGAGCGGCTCGGCGGCAGCGCCACGGTCCAGCACGCGAATGGCGTCGTGGAGGAGCTCAAGATCGGCGACAACGTCCTGCAGGGCGACGTCGTCGAGACACGCGATGGCTCCCTGCTGGCGATCAGCTTCAGCGACGGGACCGCGTTCAACATGGGCGCGAACGCGCGCATGGTGCTCAACGAACTGATCTACGAAGCAGGCGGCAGTTCCAATTCCGCTGTGTTCAGCCTGGTGAAGGGCACGATCACCTTCGTGGCCGGCCAGGTGGCCAAGACCGGCAACATGCGGGTCGACACGCCCGTGGCGACGATGGGTATTCGCGGCACGACCGTGAACACGACCAT